>CALFMO010000047.1 GCA_937879855.1 uncultured Acidobacteriaceae bacterium
ATGAACGCGCAGCAGGCTAAGGAATACGGAATCATAGACGATATCATCTATAAGACCGCAAAAGCGGTATGATCTGCCTTCGCGCCCGACAGAATTGGGTGCGAATTGGGCGCAAGGGGCCATTGGAAGCTGGGTTTGGCCACCCGGAGACCTGTTGAAGGGAGTAGAGCCGAGTGAAAACCAAGTCGGGCTCCGACGAGATTCTACGCTGTTCGTTCTGCCACAAATCGCAGGACGCCGTGGCCAAGCTGATCTCGTCGCCCAGCGATTATCCCCGCGCTTACATTTGCGACGAGTGCGTGGCCGTCTGCAACTCGATTCTGGAAGACGACCGCACCGCGACTCCCCCCAGCACTACTCCGAACCAGTTGCCCAAGCCTCAGGAAGTGAAAACTTTCCTCGACGAGTACGTAATTGGGCAGGAGCAGACCAAGAAGAAGTTGGCAGTCGCGGTTTACAACCACTACAAGCGCATCTTCATGAACCGGCAGAAGACCGGCGACGGCATCGAACTGACCAAGTCGAACATCATGTTGATCGGCCCGACCGGAACCGGCAAGACGCTTCTGGCTCAGACTCTGGCCCGCATGCTGGATGTGCCATTCGCTATCGTCGATGCCACCACGCTCACCGAGGCCGGCTACGTCGGCGAAGACGTCGAGAACATTATCCTCAAGCTCTTGCAGGCCGCTGACGGCGACGTCAGCCGCACCCAGACTGGCATCATCTACATCGACGAAGTCGACAAGATCGGGCGCAAAGACGAGAATCCATCGATCACCCGCGACGTCTCCGGTGAAGGCGTACAGCAAGCCCTCTTGAAGATTCTGGAAGGCACTATCGCCAACGTTCCGCCGCAGGGCGGGCGCAAGCACCCTCACCAGGAGTTCACCCCGGTAGACACCACCAATATTTTGTTCATCTGCGGCGGAGCCTTCGTGGGCCTCGACAAGATCATCGCCCGCAGGATTGGCAAGAAGTCCCTCGGCTTCCGCGGCGGCGAGGCGGCAGAAAAAGAAGATGCCTCTACCTCGAAAAAGCGCACCCAGGAACTGCTAACCGAAATCCAGCCGGAAGACCTGATCAAGTTCGGCCTGATTCCCGAATTCGTTGGTCGCCTGCCGGTCGTCGGCATGCTGGAAGATCTCGACGAGTTTGCCCTGATCGAGATCCTTACCCGGCCCAAAAATGCCATCGTCAAGCAATACCAGCGCTTGTTTGAGTTCGAGAACGTGCGCCTGAAGTTCAGTGACGAGGCCCTGCGGGCCATTGCCCGCCAAGCCATGGCGCGCAAAGTAGGCGCCCGCGGCCTGCGCATGATCCTCGAAGAGCTCATGCTGGACCTGATGTTCAACCTGCCCAGCCAAAAGAAACTAAAAGAGTTCGAAGTCACGCGGGAAATGGTGGAAAAGCGTTCCGCCACCTTCACCCCGGTGATGGAAAAGGCTGGCTAGTTCGCCGTCCATTGGTTGTTTGTGGTTCGCGAATGTGCAAGACCGGACATGCCACACCGGGAATACAGCAACCAAATACTAACGACGAACGACCAAACGATGTAAAATTGCTCTGTAGGCCGTCATCCTAGGGAGACTCAGTGACCACATCCAAGGAAAAGTTCGAATCCAAGAAGTTGCCCATGATGCCCATCCGGGACGTGGTGATTTTCCCCTTCATGATGACCCCATTCGTGGTGGGCCGCGAATCGAGTGTCCGCGCCCTCGAAGAGGCTCTGGCCGCCGACAAGAAGATTTTCCTCGCCACTCAGCACGACGCCTCCATCGATGAACCCAAGGCCAACGAGATTTACCAGGTAGGCACGATCGTAAACATCGTGCAGAGCCTGAAGCTTCCCGACGGCAACATCAAGGTCCTGGTCGAAGGCGTAGAGCGCGGCAAGATTCTGCAGGTCGTCGACACCGATGGCTACATGCAGGCTACCGTTCGCGTGGCCCGTTACACGACGGAGGCCGGACAAGCTCTCGAAGCCGGCATGCAGCGCGTTACCACTCTGTTTGAGCAGTACGTGAAGCTTTGCCAGGCGCTCAACTACGAGACCATGATTTCGGCCGTCCGCATGGAAGATCCAGCCAAGCTGACGGACGTAATTTCCGCCAACCTGCAACTCTCCATCGAAGAAAAACAGGAACTGCTGGAGATTTTCGATCCCGCCGAACGCCTCACCCGCATCGCCGACGTGCTCGACATCGAAATCGAAAAGCTCAACGTCGACCGCACCATCCAGTCGCGCGTCAAGCGCCAGATGGAGAAGGCACAAAAAGAGTATTACCTCAACGAGAAGATCAAGGCCATCCAGAAGGAACTCGGCCGCGGCGAAAAGAGCGAGTTCGACGAACTGAAGAAAAAGATCGAATCCGCGGGCATGCCCAAGGAAGTCAAAGACAAGGCCCTGCAGGAACTGAAAAAGCTGGAAGCCATGCCGCCCATGTCGGCCGAGTCCACGGTTTCGCGCAACTATCTCGACTGGCTGCTAGCTGTGCCCTGGAAGAAGCGCTCCAAAGAAATTCGCAATATCTCCCGCGCCGAAAAAGTTCTGAACGAAGATCATTATGGGCTGGAGAAAATCAAAGAACGCATCCTTGAATTTCTCGCCGTGCGCCAGCTAGTAAAAAATCCCAAGGGCTCAATCCTCTGTTTCGTCGGGCCTCCGGGCGTGGGCAAAACTTCACTTGGAATGTCGATTGCCAAGGCCACCGGCCGCAAGTTCGTCCGCATGTCGCTGGGCGGCGTGCGCGACGAAGCCGAAATTCGCGGTCATCGCCGCACCTACATCGGCGCCCTTCCTGGCCAGATCATTCAGATGATGAAGAAGGCCGGGACCAAGAACCCTGTCTTCATGCTCGACGAAGTCGACAAGATGTCGATGGACTTCCGCGGTGATCCCTCCGCGGCCTTGCTTGAAGTGCTCGATCCCGAACAGAACTTCATGTTCGTCGATCACTACCTCGACGTCGAATACGATTTGTCGCAGGTGTTTTTTGTTGCTACCGCCAACGTGATGCACACCATTCCTCCGGCCCTGCAGGACCGCATGGAAGTGCTCCGGTTGCACGGCTATACCGAGCAGGAAAAAGTCGAAATCGCCAAGCAGTTCCTGGTGAAGAAGCAAATGCTCGCCGCGGGACTGTCGGAAAAGAACATCAAGTTTACCGACGAAGCTATCACTGGCCTCATTCGCTCCTACACGCGAGAAGCCGGCGTGCGCAACCTGGAGCGCGAGATCGGGAACGTCTGCCGTAAAGTCGCCCGCAAAGTCGTCAAGGAAGGTGAGAACTACAACGTCACCATCACCGGCGAGAACGTCAACGACTTCCTCGGCGTCATCAAGTTCCGCGACACGCTGGCCCATGAGAAGTCCGAGGTTGGCCTGGTTACCGGCCTGGCATGGACCGAAGTCGGCGGCTCGATCCTCAGCACCGAGGCGAGCGTAGTCGACGGCAAGGGCAAACTCACGCTGACAGGCAAACTCGGCGACGTGATGCAGGAATCAGCCCAGGCCGCCATGTCTTACGTTCGCTCCCGCGCCCAGCGCCTTGGCCTGAGCCGCGACTTCTACCGCAATCTCGACCTTCACGTCCACGTTCCCGAAGGTGCCATTCCCAAGGACGGGCCGTCGGCAGGCATCACCATCGCCACCGCGATTTCCAGCGCTCTCAGCAAAATTCCGGTGCGTCGCGACCTCGCTATGACGGGCGAGATCACCCTGCGCGGCAAGGTCCTGCCCATCGGCGGCCTCAAAGAGAAACTGCTTGCGGCTCACCGTGCCGGACTGTTTGAGGTGATTCTGCCCAAGGACAACGAAAAGGATGTGGCCGAAGTTCCTGAAAATCTTCGCACCGCCATGAAGCTGCATTTCGTCGATACCATGGATCAGGTCCTGCAGATCGCTCTGGAATCTGCACTGCCGAAACAATTGGATGAAGAAGTCGTCCAGCCGATTGCTCCGCTCACCTCCAACACTGGCGACAGTCCCACAGCCCACCAGTAAGGGTGGAAGGCTGATGTCCACATCGAACCAGAGTCAGATTTTTTTTGAGAACGAGCCGGAATCGCCTGCCGAACCGGCTCATCCGCGTACTACCGGAATTCTTCCTTCGCAGGAAATCAGCAACCTGATCGCTCGCGGGCAGGTCAGCGCCTCGCGCCCGATTGAGCCTGAGCACATCCAACCGGCGAGTCTCGACCTGCGGTTAGGGGACATGGCGCACCGGGTGCGCGCCAGTTTTCTGCCGGGTCCGAACAGTACCGTCGAATCGAAAATCAAAGACCTGCGCATGTCGCGAGTCGACCTGACCGCTGCGCCTATCTTTGAAAAGGATTGCGTCTACATCATCCCTCTGCTCGAAGAGTTGAACCTCCCGGAGAATATTTCCGGCAAGGCCAATCCCAAAAGCACCACCGGGCGTCTCGATATTTTCACGCGCCTGATTACCGACTATGGCACTGAGTTCGACACCGTGCCTCCGGGGTACAAAGGGAAACTCTACGCCGAGGTGGTTTCGCGGACCTTCACCGTCTCGGTGCGAGCCGGGATGCGGCTCAGCCAGCTACGGTTCGTACAAGGCAATCCGCGATCCGGCGACAGCACCATCAAAGGATTAGACCACGAAGAGCCGCTCGTCTATATGGACGAGAGCAGCCCGGCGAAGCCGCAACTTCAGCGCGGCCTGCGGGTCACAGTCAATCTTGAAGCCTCCGAGCCGGGCGAGATCATTGCCTACAAGGCGAAACGCTACGCCCCGGTCGTTGAACTCGATCGGATTAACCATTATTCGACCGAAGAGTTCTGGGAAGTGAGTCGCCAGAGTGCAAACAAGAATCTGATTCTCGAGCCGGGCGATTTTTACATTCTTGCCTCGCGAGAACGCGTACGGGTTCCTCCCGACTTCGCTGCGGAAATGGTTCCTTTCGACCCGGCCGACGGTGAATTTCGCATTCACTACGCCGGCTTCTTCGATCCCGGCTTTGGATACGGCTCCAGCGAGATCAAAGGAACTCGCGCTGTGCTCGAGGTTCGAGCCCACGAAGTCCCTTTCCTGATCGAACATGGCCAGCTCGTAGGCCGTCTCAACTACATGCACCTACTATCCCGCCCGGACAAAATCTACGGCACGAACATAGGATCGTCCTACCAACATCAGTCCCTCACACTGAGCAAGCAGTTCCGTCGTGAATCAGCCCGCTAAATCCATAGAAGAAAGCCCTTAACCGCCAAGGTCGCCGACAAAAGCCGCAAAGAACGCTGAGAAAGGCTTTTTGATTTTGCACTTCTCAGTGTCCTCTGCGGCTTTCTCTCTGCGAACTCGGCGGTCAAAAGCTTTTTGCTGATAGCTCTAGAGCGGATAGGTGACAGCGGGCGGCCCTTGCCAACCTCCGCTCCCGCGTTGCAAACTTGAGCATGAGAGTTCTTTCCCGCTTTCTACTGGCCGCAACCGATGCCGCACAATTTCCGGCCCCGGGCCTGCCGGAAATCGCATTCCTCGGCCGCTCTAACGTCGGCAAATCCAGCGTCATCAACTCCCTGGTCGGCACCAAGCTGGCGCGCACTAGTTCCACGCCCGGCCGCACTCGCAGCATTAATTTCTTCGAAATCCGCTGGCCCGGAAAGCCGCGCCCCGAGCTGATCTTCGCCGACCTTCCCGGTTACGGTTACGCCAAGATTTCCCGCGAGATCTCTCAGGAATGGCCAAAATTTATTGAGCCCTACCTCAACCAGCGTTCCACCCTCGCTTTGTGCGTGGTTCTGCTCGACGCCAACATTCCTCCGCAACAAAGCGACCGCCAACTCCTGGACTTCCTGAGCGCCTCCGGCCGCGAATTCTTGCTCGTGGCCACCAAAAGCGACCGTCTTTCCAACAATCAACTGCACAACGCCCTGCGAACTTTGACCCAGGAACATCCCGCAACGCAGTTGCTCCCATACTCAGCCAAGACGGGCGCGGGGCGTGACGAACTCTGGAAAAGCATTCGCCAGGCGGCGCAGCAAGGGTCACCGACACAAGCAACCTCGAACCCTGCTTTTGGTTAGAAGATTCTTAGCATCGCATTCACGCCTCCTTCCTAATGTTCAGGACCATTTCTCCGATAGATACATCAGAGTTCCGGACAAAGCTCGCATCGATTCAAAGGTCCGAGAGCGATCTTCAATTACGCGCAAGCTGCGTCGGAGCGTCATGGCAGAGGAAACCAACGAAGGCGTCGCTTATCTGAAGGCCTTGAAACAATCGGTCGTTCCTGCGGCAGCGACTGCTGCGGCGCCAGCCCGCGAACCGGTTTCCGATGAGGATCCGCATTCGACCGCTCCCGTCGCTGATTCTGCCGAACAATTCCAGGGAGAAGAAAAGCGGCGCAGCCGGCGCTTCCGATGCGAAGGCAGCGCCGAATTGCGTGCGGAGGACTGCGACGTGCGCACCTGGGCTACCTTCAAAGACGTGAGCCTGCATGGCTGCTACGTGGAAGCGCAGGCCACGTATCCGGTGGGGACTGCCCTGCAAATGAAACTGGAAGCCAATGGTTTTCGAGTGGAGAGCAAGGGCGAGGTGCGCGTGAACTATCCCTATCTCGGCATGGGAATCGCCTTTGCCGGAATGTCGGAGGAGAATCGTGCGCAATTGAAAGGATTGCTCAGCACCATCTCCCGGCCAACCGTAGTCATGGGACCTCGAGTCGCCTCATCGCTGCCCGCCGGCGGCGCAACCGCTGCCGTGCCCTTGATCACGGATCCCTCCGCGGCGGTCCGGGCCCTGACCGAGTTCTTCGAAAATCGGCAGATGTTAATGCGCGACGACTTCCTCAAAATCCTCCGCAGCAGCCAGGACCCTCAAAAGAAGCGCTAAAGACTCCCGCCATCGTAGCGCCGGCCTCTGGTCTGGCTGTCCCGCAGGCTCCCCCCCGGCGTTGACGATTACCAACGGAACCCACGCGAAATCTTTGTCCTTCGCTATGATAAAGCGGCATGGCTCTCTATCTCATCACAGGCATTGGCGGCTTCATCGGATCGTCGTTGGCGCGGGCGCTGCTGGCTCGCGGCGAGCAGGTGCGGGGCGTGGACAACTTCTCCACCGGCATTAAGGAAAACATCGCGGAGATAACCAATCAGATCGACTTCCGCGAAGCTGACATTTGCGATCTCGATGCGATGCGCAGCGCGTGTGCTGGAGTCGACTTCGTTCTGCATCAGGCCGCGATTCCTTCCGTTCCCAAATCCGTCGTGGACCCCTTGGGCAGCAACCGCGCCAACATCGACGGTACGGTCAACCTCTTGGTCGCGGCCCGCGATGCGAAGGTCAAACGCGTAGTATATGCAGCCTCGTCCTCGGCATACGGCGACACCCCGACTCTGCCCAAGCGCGAGGCGATGACTCCCGATCCCATTTCGCCGTACGCCGTAGCCAAGCTGGCGGGCGAACACTACATGATTTCCTTCTACCGCTGTTACCAGCTTGAGGCTATAGCCTTGCGCTATTTCAACATCTTCGGCCCGCGCCAGGATCCGTCGTCTCCCTATTCGGGAGTGCTGGCGAAGTTCATCACGCAGATGCTGCGCGGCGAGCAACCGGCCATCTTCGGCGACGGTGAACAGAGCCGAGATTTCACCTACATCGACAACGCCGTCGAAGCAAATCTGCTTGCCTGCAAAGCTCCAGCGGCGAAAGCAGCGGGGCAAGTCTTCAACATAGCAACCGGCCGTCGCGTCACGCTGAATGAAACTTTCAAGGCGCTGCAAGCCCTTACTTCCTACAAGGGAGAAGCGAAGTACCGCGCGGAGCGCGGTGGCGATATCAAACATTCGCTCGCCGACATCTCAAAAGCCGAAGCCGCTCTCGGCTACCGGCCCAAAGTTCATTTCGAAGAAGGCCTGAGCCGCACAGTAGAGTGGTATCGGGGACGATAGGGTTTTCGGCTGTCGGCTTCCGGAAATTCCGCACCGCGCTTCAATACGACTTCGAATTCTGTCCAACATCACCGATTCAAAACGCGGCTCTCCGAGAGCCGAAAGCCGAGGTCATTACGTTGGTTATCTACGGCTCGGTTACGCACATGGCTAGAGTAAGGCCATGACACTTTCCTCGATGGTGGTTTCGCGCGACTGGTTGGAAATCAGTGTTCTCGAATGCATCCTGGGCGGCCTGCAGATGGATGTTGCCGTGGAAAACGAACCGCAGCGCGCTCTCGCCCGCCTCGCCAAATCGAAGATCGATGCTGTCATCGTGGACTGCGACCTGAATGGCAGTTCCCAATTTCTGCGCGAATTGCAGGACACTGAAACACGATCGACTCCGCTGGTCATCATGGGCAGCCCGCACTGCCAACGTCGTCTCGACGAGACCGGAGCGCTATTCGCCTTTGAAAAACCGATCTCGGTGGAACAGGCGGTGCGCACACTTTCTGCGGCTCGCAACCTGATTCTCGACGGACGTCTGCGCTACCACCGCACTGGCCTGGAAGTGCCGGTATCGTTAAGCTGCAAAGGGCGCAAAGCGATGGACGCTTATTTGGTCAATGTCAGCCAGGGTGGAATGCAAATTCGCATTAAGGATCCCGTTGAGAGCGCAAAGACTTTGCAGGTCTCATTCGAATTGCCCGGCGCGAGGACGGGCGTCAAGGCAAAGGCTGAAATTGCGTGGCAAGACAAGCGGGGCAATCTCGGGATCCGATTCGTGAAGCTGGCCAAGCAACAGCAACGCACGCTGCAGCTTTGGCTGGCCCAGCAATACTTCGCGAACTGAAAACGCATCTCTTCAGCGAAAACGAGCGTGCTTCACTTCGTCGTCTTCCACTCCCCATCCAGCCATGCGGGCCAATCGTGAGCCGGGACTTGCTCCTCCAAACACTCGAAAGAATCCCCAATATAGCGCGGCAACAAGAATTGCAGTCGCACCTGCCGAGGCCAGCGGCCAGCGTGGCGGTTCGCCCGTGATCGAGAGAAAGACCACCGCAAACAGCAGTATGGCAGCCACGACCACCAGTGTGTTGACGGTCCAGACGAGGCTACGGCCGGAAAGCGGCTGCGAGAGCCAGTCGAATCCAGTAAACACTTGCGGCGTAATCTCAGCGTCAGCGCCGTGCGCATGAGCCGGTTCCAGACGATCAATCCGCATCGGCAACTGGATCACATTCACCGGCGCCGCGGAAACCATCAAGCCATCGTCTTCGTCCGCCGCATCCGTATCGGGAGGAGATGCTGGCGATCCGGCAAATTGTGGTCGGGCAAACAAGAAACCAGCGCGTTCGGAATGCAGGTGGGCTTCCTCAAGCAGGTTTCCGAAAATCCATTCGTCAATCCGGCGAGCGACCTTCGGCGAGAGGCCAAGGAATCGAATGCCGCACTGTCCCGAGCGCGTCGCCCACAAAACCTCGCCCCGAGTTTCCACGCGCAATCGCGGCTGGCTCAGTTCGAAGCGCACGCGCACTTGCTGCTGCGGACGAACCGCTGCCACAATCTGCAATCCAATTCCCTGGTGAGTAATATCGCGAACAATGCCGCCGTTCGCCTCCTCGACGAAGGCGTAGGTTAATGTGCGCAGCTCATGCCTATGCTGAGCCCGCGCCTGTCGCGCGGAGACTTGTCCTCCATCCATATAATTGCACCGCCAAATCGCTGGCCAGAACCCTTATCCCTGTAATCTTATCGCTCGCGGGAAGTACCGTTTTAGTAACCACGCTGGTTCTGTAGAGACGCAGCTCGCTACGTCTCTGCCTAGCGGCATGTGGAAACGATGACAAGAAAAACGCGAGCGACAACTCTGCGGTAGAATCTCACCGGGGGAAGCACGACTTACCAAAGTACATGCCCGAACGGGCATGACCAGGTAATTGCAACTCGCCTCAAAGCCCGATAAGTTACAAGAGACTGTCCTGAATGGGAACCACCACCACCAAGCCGGACTTGGACGCGACCACTCCGTTCAGTGGAGGCGGTGTTCCTGCCTGGCCGCGCGAACAGAGCGCCTCTGCGGTTTCCGCCGCGCACGATCCCACGAAGCCCTCGCAACTCGACGCGCTGCAGGCGCTGCTGGCATTCTCCGCGCTGCACGACCAGATGCGCCGCAGAAAGGCGCTCGCAGCGCGCAATCTGGGCTTCGATGCAGGCGCTCCAGTTGAAGAATTTGAGCAGGGGGAGCAGTTCGTTCTCGATGAGGTGCTGCAGCTCGTGGCCGAGCGCGGGGTCTCGATCACGGGCGCTGACGGCCTCGCCATCGCCTTGGCGGAGAACAATGAGATTGTGTTGCGCGCCGCAGCGGGCACGGTTCGGCCCGACGTGGGCGCTCGCATCGATCGCGATTCTGCCTTCTCCGGAGCCTGCTTCCGCACAGCGCAGGTCGTCAACTGCGACGACACCGAGACCGATCCGCGCGTGAACTTGGAGGCATGCCGCAAGTTGGGAGCGCGCTCCATGGTCGCAGTGCCGCTTTGCGGACGGCGGCGTGTGATTGGTCTGCTGGAGGCATTTTCCGCTTGGCCCTTCGGCTTCAATGACAGCGACATTCGCAACCTGAGCCTGCTAGCGGAACTCATCCTCGGGGCGCTGAAGCCGGAGGATGAAGATCGCTTCGCAGAATCAGCACAAGTTGCCGCGATTAAGCTGGAGGTACCTCTCTCTTCGTCTCAGCCACGGACCGCGAAGCCGGCGTCCGCGGCGATCGAACCGGCGCAAGCTGCGCGAATCGCACCGTCTGTTCCGGTTGTTCCCGTGGTCGATACCAAGGTCGCGGAAGCGAAGAAGACTGCAGAAGTAACGAAGACAGTAGAGGAAAAAAAGGCCGTCGAAACGAAGGTTGACTCCGCTCTCGGCAAGGCGAGCGTCGATAAGTCCGCAGTCGACAAAACGTCCAAGATCGAAATCGCCGTTGCGCCTGCAACCGTGGCGCAACAGCAAGTCTCCGCGCTGCAGTCCGAGCCCACAACTCGCAAGCCTGTGGCGCTGATTCTAATGGTAAGCATTGTGGTTGCCACGGCGTTCGCTGCCGGAGTGTGGTGGAAGTTGAAGACCGCGCAGTTGAGCAGCGCGATGATCCGCACCGAGAGAATGGCGGCGAGAACAAACAGCACGGAAGCGAGCCACGAAGTGACGGTTGCACCCGCGGTAACGGCTGCAAATTCCACGAGTGCTGCGAACCCGACCGTGGACTCTATGTCGGACGCGGGCCAGTCAACCAATTCGCCCGCTACGGCGCAGGAACTGTCGAAGTTTCCGCGCATCACAGGAATCCGCCATTGGTCCTCGGCCGATTCGAGCACGATCGTTCTCGATCTGGAAGACCAGGTGCAATACGAGGCGCATCGTTTGGCGGGACCCGACCGCATCTATTTCGATCTACGCGATACCCAACTCACTCCCGACCTGGTGGGAAAGTCGATCGAAGTGGGCGACGCTTTCGTCACCCGGATCCGCATGGCGCAACCTGTGGCTGGCATGACTCGCATCGTGCTGGAGACTAAACCCAACTCAACTTTCTCCGTGAGCCTCGAGCCGAATCCTTACCGCCTGCTGGTTGAAGTGCGGAAGATCGGTGCGACTCCCAAGGGCGCGGTGAACCTGTTCCCGAACGCCGAGACCGAAAAAAACAAGCTGGCAATCATCATTCCTCCGCCGACAAAAGAAGATATACAACTGCGGGCGCGCGTGCCCAAGATGCGCATCGTGGTCGATGCTGGACACGGTGGTTGGGACCTTGGAACTGTGGGGCGTCGCGGTCTGCTGGAAAAAGATTTAGTGCTCGAGATCGCGCAACGTTTGGGCAAGCTGCTCGAAAGCCGGTTGGGAATGGAAGTGATCTACACGCGGCAGGATGACAACTACATTCCTCTCGACGAACGGGCCAGCATTGCCAACCAGGCGCAGGCGGATTTGTTTGTCTCGGTGCACGCCAACTACAGCGATTTGCCTTCGGCGCGCGGCGTGGAAACCTATTACACGAACTTCTTTTCAGCGCCCGGAGCGAAAGATATCGACTCGCATGCCAACCTCGTCGGCGTCAAAAGTCCTGTGACCGTTTCGCTTTCTGCGGCCGACCTGCACGAGCGGATTGAGCAATCGCGGCACCTTGCGGCGAGCGTGCAGCGTTCGCTCTACGGCACGCTCTCCATGCAAAATCCCGGCCTGCGCGATCGCGGCATCAAGGAAGCTGGCTTCGTCGTGCTTACCGAGAGCGCGATGCCGGGAATTCTGGCGGAAGTTTCCTTCGTTAGCAGTCCCACCGACGAACAGAAGCTTCGCAGCGACGGCTATCGGGAGCAAATCGCCGAAGCTCTTTATCGCGGCATCGCACGCTATGCAGCCAGTTCCCACAGCATGAAAGTCGCCAGCGCGAAGAGATAAGTACGAGTCGCGAGTCGACGCGGTGCTTCAGGGGGCTAAAGCCCTATTCCATAAAGCCGGCTAACGCGACCCTAAAGGGCCGCTGTTCCACAGCGATTCACCGTTCACGGGCCGTGCCAGACCTTGAACGATGATCGAGGCACGAAATGTTCTTTACAGCTTCTGGCGGAATTTGAGAAACTCATCCGTGGAAACCCAATCCCGTCACAACCTGACTTCTCCCGGCCAGAGCATCGTCATCCTCGACTTTGGCGCGCAGTACACCCAACTCATCGCGCGCCGCATCCGCGAACAAAACGTCTTTTCGGTCGTGCTGCCTTGCACGGCCAAGCTTGACGAGGTCAAGAGCTACGCGCCCGCCGGCATTGTGCTGTCGGGAGCGCCCTGGTCGGTGTATGACAAGGATGCTCCGCCGGCCGATGCGCGCGTCTTCGAACTGGGCGTGCCCGTGCTTGGCATCTGTTATGGACTGCAATTCATGGTGCACACGCTCGGCGGTAAGGTTCGGCCTGCCGACAAGCGTGAGTACGGTCCGGCCGAAGTCGATATTGTTTCCGACTCGATTCTTTTTCAAGGGCTGGCGAAGAAACTCGCCGTCTGGATGTCGCACGGCGACGAAGCGCTCGAACTGCCACCGGGCTTCGAGTTGATGGCCAAGACTCATTACGCCGTGGCCGGCATTCAGAACACGGCGAAACGATGGTACGCGGTGCAGTTCCATCCTGAAGTTCACCACACGCCGCAAGGGACGCAGATTCTGAAGAATTTCATCTTTCAGATTTGCGGCGCCAAGCCTACGTGGACGGCGCAGCGGTTCATCGAGACTACCGTCGAGCAGGTGAAACAGCAGGTGGGCAGCGGACGTGCCATCTGCGCCCTTTCCGGCGGCGTGGATTCGTCGGTGGCGGCGGCTCTGGTCGATCGCGCCCTGCGCGATGCCAAGGGGAAATCGCGCCTGAGTTGCATCTTCGTGAACAACGGCGTGCTGCGCAAGAACGAATTCGAGAAGGTTCAGAAAACGTTGCGCGGCAAACTCGGCCTTCATCTCGACGCGGTCGATGCCACCGACCGTTTCCTGGGCAAGCTGGCGGGCGTGAGCGATCCCGAGAAAAAGCGCAAGATCATCGGCAATGAATTCATCAAAGTCTTCGAAAAGGAAGCCCGCCGCATTGAGAAGGCTGAGGGCAAGGTGAAGTGGCTGGTGCAGGGCACGCTCTATCCCGATGTGATCGAGTCGCGCTCGGTTCGCGGGCCGTCGCAAGTCATCAAGTCGCATCACAATGTCGGCGGCCTGCCAGAAAAAATGAAGCTCAAGCTCATCGAACCGTTGAAAGATCTGTTCAAAGACGAAGTCCGCAAGATTGGCCGAGACCTGGGCATGCCGGAAGAAATTCTGCAACGGCAACCATTTCCCGGTCCGGGCCTGGCGGTACGGGTGCTGGGTGAAGTCACTCCCGAGCGGCTGGCGCTGCTGCGCGAGTGTGACGACATCGTGGTCAGCGAAGTCAAAGAGGCCGGGTTGTATACGAAAATCTGGCAGTCGTTTGCCGTGCTGCTGCCAGTGATGGCGGTGGGCGTGATGGGCGACATGCGTACTTACGCCTACAGCTGCGCCGTCCGCGCCGTCAGCTCCGAAGACGGCATGACCGCCGACTGGTTCCCGCTTCCGCTGGACGTGCTGAAGACGATTTCGTCGCGGATCGTGAATGAAGTGAAAGGCGTGAACCGCGTGGTGTATGACATCACGTCGAAGCCGCCGGGGACGATTGAGTGGGAATAGCAAGCCTCTAGCTACGAACTCCTGGCTTCTAGCTAAGGCCAAAAATCACGTAGCGACAGCCGCCTCGGCTGTCCGCAAACGGAAGATCGACAGGTTCGTGGAGCGACGGTCCTCGATGCGAAGTGCTGGCACTAGGGGTGGACGACGTGCAGGCCCAGAACTCTTTCGAACGGGTCGAAGTCGCGATCTCTGTGCAGGAGGTTATGACCGGAGAGCAGACAGAACGTGGCGATCCAGCAGTCAATTGTTTTACGGACGGTGAAGCCACGTTGGCGCAAAATGCGGTAGTTTTTTGCGGCCGCGATGGCCTGCGCAGATCCGCCCATAGTAAATATTTTCAATCTCATCAAATCAGCTCGTACGCGCTCGAAAGCCGTGTCTTCGCGAATACCCTGCAACACCTCCGACAGAATCAAGTCCGTCAAGCCTAATCGCTCGCGAGAAAAGGCAGCATCAAGCCATGACGTTTCTGGGTTTACGACACCACCGAGGTAGTCGATCCACACCGTTGTGTCGACGATGACCATGTTTCTCTATTGTGGGACCCGATCCAAGCGGGATTTCTCGAGGTTGCCTTCCCAACGAACTTTTCCCCTGAGTTGACGGATTGCAGTCTGCGCGTGTGTCTCGACAAGCAAACGCAAACCTGCTTCCACGGTTGCCTTCTTGGTTCGCTTACCGCTATGGCGCATAGCTCGGCGCATTAATCGATCGTCGATGTCGATGTTGGTCCGCATATATTCGTCAACCTATGTGTAAATATCCCACGATTATGTGTATAGAGCAACTTAATGTGGTGGCCTTATTCGTCCCGGTGAACGCTCTCCATCGAGAAGGCGGGCAGGCAGACGGCGATGTATTCGGCGCCACCTTCTTGCGGCGTGGAGTAACGCACCCATTCTCCAGCATGGGCAACGACCGCCTGACCGGCGTTTACGTCTAGCGTGCCGCATTTGTGCTCGACGCGCAGCGTTCCTTTAAGCACGATTGTGAACTCGTCGAAGTCAGGCGTCTGGCCAGGCTCGAGCCAGCCTTGCGGGCTGCGCATGTGGGCGACGCTGGCGGAGGAAGTCTTGGAGTTGACGCGTCCGATGTATTCGTCGATGAGTTTGGGCTTGTTGCCGGCAGCTTGAATGCGCGTCGGTTGGGGGATGAGTGTGGGCATCGGGTCTGGGCTTCCGGCTCGCGAGCCGAGTTCACATTAGAGTACAACAAAAGCTTTTCATCGCGGAGATTGCGGAGGAATAGAGATCGCTGAGAAATGCTGAATCATGGCGTCAAGATTATTAGACATCCTCGTCGGCAACACTTCTCGCCAACCCCATTCCCCAGGCAGATCGAAAAATCGTGGGAAACCGGAGAGTCCAACTTCGGTTTCCCACTCGCTGCTTAAGGGCAGGGATACGGCGTGCCCGGCGTTGGCGGCGTGCCTGGAATGGTTGTCGGAGGGCCTGGAATGCCGTCGGGGCCGGGAGGTCCGGGAATGACGACGTCAGGCGTTCCCGGAGTGCCGGGCGTGTGGCAGGTTCCGTGATCCGTGTTTAGCGGTGGCGTTGGCGCGACTCGGCGCGGGGCAGTCGGTTGCACTGCTATCGGATGTTGTTCGGAGTCGCGAACGGAATTGGCGGCTTGACTTTGCGGCAACGAAAGAGGGCGCGGCAGCACCATCTCAACCGGGGTTCCCACGTCAAGGAAGAACTGGTGCGAACTGAACAGCAACGCCAGGGAGGCCACTGCTCCAATCGCGCCACCGACACCCGCACCGATGATCGCGTCCTTGGCTTTGGTGCCGAAAACAGGGGTGGTTGTGGGGGAGCAGAAAGGCGGCCCTCCGAAGCACCCGGGAGGGAAGTTGGAGGTGACGTCAGATTGCGCCGTACCGATCGAGTGGCCGATCAACGCGCCCAATCCCGCACCGGCTGCGGGCAACGCGACGAGGGCGATTGTGCGCCCGGAGCCCGGATCTTTTAGCGCATAGCCTTCATCACTTTTCAGCATGATCGGACCGGAGATCGTCGCAACGTAGCCATCCGGGAAAGTGATCGAGAGGGATTGAAGATGGAGTTCGGCTCGTCCCTTTTTCTGTTGGAGTTTGTCGACCGTGCCTTGTACAAACGTGCCCGGCGGAATCACCATCCGGTTGCCGGAATTGACGGGAGAAGTGATTTGCGCATAGATGTCGTCGCCGCGGCGGATGGATCGGCTTTGGAGGTCGTGTGTGAGAACCAAGGCGATTCTGGTTCCGGAGGGAAGTGCCACCGCGGATGATTCCGATGTCGGCAGAGTCTGCGCGCTGGCCGCGGGATTTGGCGGTGAGGGCGGTTGCGGTTGAGCTTGATCTTGCGCCAGGCAGGTGGCGGCAAAAAGAAGCGCGGAAGGGATAGCGAGAATTTTCTTTGGTGTTGTCCCGGCCAGAGTGGGAAAGGTCGAAACAGGGTAACCACAGGTGTGTACCATGCGATACCTCCTGTCGAAGGTCTGTGACCCCAAGCCTTCGATCTTGAGAACCTTGGCAGGGGATCCGTTCCCACTTGCTTAGACCCGTGCATTATCAGAAAGTGATGCCTGCCCGAGTAAAAGTTTGCAAAAAGAAGGTAGCGATTTGTAAAGTACGCAGCGACGTGACTCGCAATGTCGCTACGAAACTTTTTCTGCGACCCAGCGTGACAGTGCGGTGACCATCTTGCGCGGGGCGAAACGCACGGACTGGGCTACGACCCAGTTGTGTGCGCCCGAGATGGCAAGGGTGCGTCCTTGCATGAGCGCGCGATAGCCGTCGCGGGCGACTTTCTCTGCTGACATGGCGCCGACTTGCTTGAAGAGCCGGGAATTTTCCGTGCCAGCGCGCTTAGCGAAGCCGGTGTGCGTCGCTCCAGGACAGAAACAGGTGACAGTCACGCCTGTATTGCGCAGTTCGTTGGCGATCGCTTCGGAGAAGGAAAGGACGTAGGCCTTGCTGGCATAGTAAACAGCCATCAACGGCCCCGGCTGAAAGGCTGCGGTGGAGGCGACATTTATGATTCGGCCGGCGCTACGATGCAGCATCCCGGGCAGGAAGAGGCGGGTGAGTTCCGTGAGGGCTGTGATGTTGAGTTGGATCTGGCCGAGGATGTCTTCTTCAGATATCTGCGCGAATTCGCCGAATGCGCCGTAGCCGGCGTTGTTAATGAGAATGTCGATGGGAGTGCCCTCGAGTTGACCGAAGAGGAACTTGGGCGCCAGGGGCGTCGCGAGATCGAGGGGAATGGTTTTCACGGTGACGTCGTGCTGTTGCAGTTCGGTGGCGACTTGCGCGAGTCTGTCGGCGCTCCGCGCGACCAAAACCAGGTTGTAATGGTCACGGGCGAAGAGTTTGGCGAGTTCGTATCCGATGCCGCCGGAGGCGCCGGTGATCAGGACTGTGGACATGGCGAGTATTTTATCGGGATTGACGTAGCCCCGGACGCATTCGTCCGGGCGCGCTCGCTTCGCATCGCGGGGCGGACGAATGCGTCCGCCCCTACACGAAACCTATAAGGTCTGCTGGCGAAAAGAAAACGCGGGCGAAAGGCGCCCGCGCCACATTCTACGCGTGCACCAGTTCTACGCCGTAGATCGAGTACCAGGGAGTTGCGGCTTTCAGCTTGTCGTTTACGTTGTTGATGTTCTTTACCCCTTCGGTTTCCAGCCACTTGCGGAAGGCGGCTGCGCCCTGCTTGGCGTAGATGGGAATTCCGTCTTTCCAGGTCGCGCGGCCGCAGAGAACACCGTTGAACTTCACGGCGGATTCTCCGGCGAGTTCGAGCGTCTCGCTGAACTCCGCGTTGCTGACCCCGGCCGACAGATAAATGAATGGCTTGGTCGCGACGCCGGCGGCTTTGTGGAACAGGTCGATCGCTTCTTTCTTCGTGTAGGCCTTTTGTCCGCCAAAGCACTTCACGCCTTCGACGAACTTCATGTTCACCGGCACTTCGACCTTGAGCACGTCGACGCCGTAGCGGTCTTTACTGAACTCGCGCATGCTTTCAGTGACGATGTGCGGTTTCTTCTTCGCGTACTCGAGTCCTTTTTCGTCGGCGCCTTCTTCGTAGCCGACGAACTCCAGGAAGAAGGGGATGTCGTTGGAGCGGCATTCGTCGCCAATGCGCTCGACCCACGCATGCTTCTTGTCGTTCACGTCCTTGGGATCGAAGGGGGTGTAGTAGAGCAGAATCTTGACGCAGTCGGCGCCGGCTTCTTTCAAGCGGCGGGCCGACCAGTGGTCGAGCAGATCGCCGAGGCGGCCGGGGCCAGTCTTGTCGTATCCGGTTTTTTCATAGGCGAGCAGGAGGCCGGCGTTCTTGGCGCGGCGCTTCGAGGCGGGCAGTCCCCACTCGGGATCGAGCAGAATGGCCGAGGCATGCGGGGTAAGAACTTCGCTGACCAGGGTTTTGAATTCTTCCATCATGTCGTCGGTGACTTCGCCGCCTTTTTCCTTGGCCAGCGATTTTTGCAGAGAACCGCGCTGGTCCATGGCAGCGGCGGCGATGACACCACGTTCGGTGGAGACTCTTTTGAGACCGTTAAGTTTGCCCGGGGTGAGCTTCATAGATTCCTCCAGAACTGCAGATTGAAGATGAGTGCGTGGAACTAACAATTGTAAACTAGTAGGAGGCAGAAGCGCCGGTGGAGTTGTCGATGGCGGAATTGGATTCCCGGTTTCACGACTAGGTCGTCCAGTTCGGCACCGTCAACTGCGCACCTTCCTAGGGTGTGGAGGTGGCGGCAAAATGATAACGCGTCGGACGCAGATAGGTGCTTTGGATCATGGCTATTGCAACCATTAATCCGGCGACGGGGGAAGTCGTCAAAACATTCCAGCCGCTCTCGGAAGACGAGATCGAGAAGAAGTTGCAGCTTGCGGTAAAAGCATTCAAGGCGGAGCGCAAGACGCCGTTTGCGGTGCGCGCGAACCGCATGCTGAAGGCTGCCGAGATTCTGGATCGCGACAAGGACAAGTTCGCCCATCTGATGACGCTGGAGATGGGCAAGCCGTACAAGGCGGCCGTGGCGGAAGCGTTCAAGTGCACAACGGCGTGTCGGTACTATGCCGAGAATGCGGAACGCTTTCTCGCGGACGAGATTGTCGAAACTGGAGCGAAGAAGAGTTTTATCCGCTATCTTCCCGTCGGCCCGGTTCTGGCGGTGATGCCGTGGAATTTCCCGTTCTGGCAGGTGATCCGTTTTGCAGCGCCGGCATTGATGGCGGGCAATGTCGGACTGTTGAAGCACTCCTCGAATGTGCCGCAATGTGCGCTGGCAATCGAGGGCATTTTCCTGGAGGCGGGTTTTCCCGAGGGCGTCTTCCAAACTCTTCTGATCGGCTCGCAGCAGGTGGACGCGCTGCTGAACGACCCGCGCGTGGTCGCGGCGACGCTTACCGGGAGCGAGCAGGCGGGAATCCAGGTTGGGGTTGGAGCGGCCAAGCGGATCAAGAAAGTTGTACTCGAATTGGGCGGCAGCGATCCGTTTATCGTGATGCCCAGCGCCGATCTCGACGCGGCAGTGGCGACCGCAGTGGAAGCCCGAATTGTCAACAATGGGCAGTCTTGCATTGCCGCCAAGCGCTTCATTGTGGCCGAGTCGATCGCCGCCGAGTTTGAGCGCAAGTTTGTGGCGCGCATGGAGAATCTGCGCGTGGGTGATCCGTTTGACGAGAAGACTGAACTCGGGCCGTTATCCACGGCCGAGGCGGTCACGTCGCTCGACGCCGACGTGCAGAAAACGGTGAAGGCGGGAGCGAAGGTGCTGACGGGCGGGCATCCCTTAAAGCGCCCGGGCAATTACTACGCGCCTACGGTGCTAACCAACATTCCAAAAGATTCTCCTGCCTATGGCGAGGAATTTTTCGGCCCGGTGGCGTCAATTTTTCGAGTTAAAGATCAGGATGAGGCGATCCGCATCGCCAACGATGTGCGCTTCGGCCTGGGCGCGAGCGCATGGACCAATGACGAGAAAGAGCGCGAATGCTTCATCAACGAACTGGATGCAGGGATGGTGTTTATCAACAAGATGGTCGCCTCGGATGCACGCATTCCTTTCGGTGGCGTGAAGCATTCCGGCCACGGACGTGAACTGGGGGCTCAGGGCATTCGCGAGTTCGTGAACGCGAAGACGGTGTGGGTGGCTTAAAGGCAGTGGTCAGTGGCTAGTCGTCAGTGGAAAATCCTCGACGGTCGATTATGGCGCTGCGGGCCGCTCGGAGGGCGCATCGTCGGGCTGTTCTTCCGCGAGTAATTCCTTCCAGGGGCACTCATCAGGAGCGATGCGGTGAACCGCCGCCTGCACTTTAAGTCCGTTTCCGCTTTCGCGAACCCAGACCACTCGGTATCTTGCCTTCTTTCCGGCGTACAGAATCCCAATCACATCGCCAGAGCGGAGTTCCGCATCCAGTCCCGATAACAGGGCACCACTCAAGCTGATGTCGCGGGCGTGGGCCTGCTGCAGGAATCGATCGCCTTTAGTGTCGATACCCCAGACCGTGAGCGGGAGATCGACCTCGACGCGGGGTTCACGGCGGCGGTCGGAGCGAAGATTTCCCATAGCCTCCCCACCCTAGCGCCCTGGAGTACCGCTGTAAAGGTTCGGAGTGAAGCTTGGCAAACGAAGGCTAGGGAGTCGGTTCCGTTTCAGGAGAGACCCGAAATGGAACGTCGCGAGACTCAAGAAAGACTATTGTCTGAGCGTCAGTGCGCTCAGCACTGCCTGCTGTTTGGCGATCAGCGATTGCGCCCCTTGGCGGGCGTAGGCGATCATCTTGGCCAGTTGCGGTTCGTCGAAGACCTGGTGCTCGGCGGTGGCTTGCACTTCCACCAGTTTGTGCCCGGCGGTCATCACGAAGTTCATGTCGACGTCGGCGCGCGAGTCCTCTTCGTAGGCGAGGTCGAGCAGGATTTCTCCATCCACAATCCCGACGCTTACGGCGGCGACAAAATCTTTGAGCGGGACCGAAGTCAGCGTTCCAGCGTCCACCAGTTTTTCCAGGGCGAGGCCCAAGGCCACGAATGCCCCGGTGATCGAGGCGGTCCGCGTGCCGCCGTCGGCCTGGATGACGTCGCAATCAATCCAGATGGTGCGTTCCCCTAGTCGCGTAAGATCGGTGACGGCCCGCAATGACCGGCCGATCAGGCGTTGGATTTCGTGAGTGCGCCCGCTTTGCCGGCCTTTGGAAACTTCGCGAGGGGTTCGCGTCAGCGTGGAGCGCGGGAGCATGGAGTATTCGCTGGAAATCCATCCTTTGCCGGTGTTGCGCATAAACTGCGGAACGGTCTCTTCGATGGAGGCGGTGCAGATGACGCGGGTATTGCCGAGTTCGATCAGGACGGAGCCTTCGGCAGTAGAGATAAAATCCGGCGTCAGAACAACGGGGCGAAGTTGGTCCGGAGAACGGTTATCAGAACGATAGAACATAATTGGCGATTGTAAATGATGGCCGGCAGACCTCAGTTCCGAGACCTGCCTCCGGTGCTCTAGTGTGGTTGCGCGCTGCCAACTTGCGCAATTTGAATGCGCCGATTTGCTGGCATCGGCATCTTATCGCTCTTTATGAAAACGTCCCATGACAGGCTTTTGCGGTTAATCGCGCTCTTTAAATTCTTTAAAGCCGCTATGTTGGTCGCGCTCGGGGTGGGAGCGTTCCGGTTAGTTCACAAAGATCTCGGTGCGGTGCTGGAGCACTGGACCGAAGCGTTGCGGCTTGATCCGGGGAACCGCTTTGTGGATGCTGCCTTGGCGAGGGCGGCGAATCTGCGTCCGGAACAGATCAAGAAATTGGGGCTGGGAAGCTTTCTCTATGCCGCGCTGTTCTTGGCTGAGGGCACGGGTTTGTGGCTGGAGAAGCGGTGGGGCGAGTGGCTTACGGTGATTATCACGAGCAGCCTGGTGCCGTTGGAGGTTTATGAGATCTATCGGCATCCTAGTGCGGTCAAGGTGATCGTGCTGGTGATTAATGTTGCGATCGTGGGGTATCTCATTTACCGGATTCGGAGTGAGAGGAAGGCCTGAGTGGCGGCGCAGGTCGAAACATAAGGTCCCTCGACTGCGCAGAACGATTCGCATCGCTCATCGTTTTGCTTCGCTCGGGATGACATCGGAGTAAATCAGACTTTGGTGGCCAGGTACTGGCAGACGCGCTGGATGGTGTCGCGCTGGCTGTCGTTCAAGGTGAGGAATTCGAAGCCGTAGCGTAGCCCTTGACGGTATCGGACAATGGCGCGAACTTTGATGGGATAGGGCGAGAGTGGAAGAGGAATTTCAAGAGTGACGATCTCGCCGGGCTCAAGGCTGCCGGTTAATGTGGCGCCAATGCCGTCCTGACCCATTTCGGTGGATCGTCCCCAGCAGGTGCGGAACTCTCCCGCTTGAAACATTTTGACCTGCAGACGCATGTCGATGTTGAAGCGAGGAAAGCGGCGGGTATAGGCAACCTTGGCGGCTGACGGAGTGCCGGGCGCACGCGTGCCGGATCCCGTGTCGGCGGAGGCGGCTGCTGCGGCTTCAGCTTTCTTATCAGTGCTCATGATCGATGCGGCACTCTATCAGCCGCGGTGCAACGAGCTAATTTCCATGCAACAAATACCCTGGCTCGAGCGGCAGTTTTCCGGCGAGCTTCACGATCGCAACGCTGCTGTTTATGGCGTAGACATCGACGACGCCAATGGCGCCCGGTATGGAGGCGACCTTGTTCACAAGTTCTTCGTCGGAATCGACAATCATGACCGCAGGATGACCCATGCGCCCGTGATTGGCGGCGGCGATGATCTCCTTCACCTGCGATTCCGGAACTTCGTAAACCTTTTCCAAAAACAACTTCATCTCCGGGGCCGAGGGAGACCGCAGGATGAGAGTGATCGACTTGCCATCCGGCCAGCGGTTGGTCTGGCCTTTGGAGAACTTCACCAGGTCCGGCAAAGTGATGGAGGAGACGGAATTCGTCTTATTGGAGACCAGCGCAAGATCGCGGCCTGCGGCCAGCGAAGCGCTGGCTGCGAGAAAAACACATACGCATAGAGTTCGACGGTAAAACACACTGTCTCCCTGAAGACGGGAATTGGGCCTTGCACCGATTTTCAAGGAAACCGGAAAATGCCTCAACGGTCATTAAGGTCATGTACCTCTGGAGTAATGGCCGGCTGGATAGAGCTTTGCTAGCAGGTTCTGGATCAGGAAATGGCGCGCTGCCGGCGGTCGCGGCCGGGGCGGCGGCGTTCTGGCGGAACGGCAGGGGAATTGGTAAAAATTGCCGCCGCGCGTTGTCTGATCCGTTGAGTGTATTGGTGAATGGCTAGTTGCAGTTCGGCGAGGATCGGCGCTGCTCTATGCGAACTCTTGGCAGCGACAGCGTCGACGCAGAGTTGTCGGATGCGATCATCCAGGCGACGAGCGCGTAAGTCCATGGCAATGAAACCGCTTTGTAAACGAGAGGCGCTATTGTTTCGATACCATAGTCGCGCATATTTTTCTCTACCCTGAACTCCGTAGAGACGCGGCGACGTTTCGGTGTTATATGACAGAGTCAAAGCGATTATTCGTTCTATTGACCATCCTCCAACGGGCTTGGCAAGTTTGGAGTGATCGGTTAGGCTAGGGCTTCTCTTCCCAGCGAGGATTATTCCCCCATGACAAATCGTGTTACTTACGCTCCGCAAGACTTCCAAAAAATGTGTAAGCAGGCTGAAAGGGACCACGAGTCGAAAAAACTTACGGAACTCATGGATCGCGTAAAGAAGCAGATCGCAAAGCGCGCGAACCCCCAGTTGCAGATTGAAAATTCGAAGTCAGTAGCCGAGCCGGTCGGCGCTGCCGCATCGCGGCGGCCCAGCCGCACGGTTCCGTTCGAGAGATGACCGCAACACGTTTTCGATCTGCGTTTTGAATCTGGCGCGACAAAAACTTTCCTTTTTCCATAAATTGAGAATGGAGTAGAATGATCCGTCTTTCGACGGCTATTCGCTGGACACCAATTGGCGAATCGGCTCCGCCTTCCCCCAGGGAGATAGTACGATGTACGGGCCCTACACAAGATCTCAGCCGGACTCCCGCCTTTTGCGCGATGCGGAATCTCAGATTCGCGACCTTACGCAGGATTTCGTGACCGCTTTTAATACCGGAAACTACGATCAGGCCGCGGCCATGTTCGCCAGCGATGGTGTGCTCATGGTTCCGCACCATGAGGCAGCGTACGGGCCGAAGTCGGTCGAGCGGTTGTTGAGGCACTTAGGCGAGGCGGAATATCGCAGCCTGCGGCTGGAAACGACCCGAGTGGAACATTCTACCGACCTGGCAATGGAGATCGGACAATTCACGGCTGCGGCGCGCCAGCCGGATGGAACTGTCGCGGCGAAGCGCGGAAAGTATGTGAAAGTGTGGCGTCGGTTGGGAGCATGGCTCATCATTGCCGACTGCTGGAGCCGCACAGTAGAGGCGGCGAATGATCGTGCGGCATGAGTTTCATTCGGGCAGGTTTTAGGGGGATCGGATTTTGGATATCCGCGAAGATGGCGGGCCAGGAAGCCAGCCCGACAGCCGCCAGGACGGCGGCGCTACTGTTTCCGGGGCGGGAGCGAAGCCGGATCCGGCACAGTATTGTCCGAACTGCTCGATGCAACTGCGCGAGAGCCGGTGCAAATTGAAGTGTCCGCAGTGCGGGTTTTATTTGAGCTGCTCGGATTTTTATTGAAAGAAGCTATCGGGGGTCAGCTATCAGCTTTCAGCCAGAGAAAGATCACCGGTTCTTTCATATTTCCCTTGCACAATCTTCTGGGCTCGCTTCCTGACAGGTCTGCTTTGTTCCGTCTACAATAGGGCGAGCTTTTCTTAGAAATCATAACGAGGAGAAGATCCATGCAACGCAAGGCTAGTGCGGTCTGGAAGGGCGGATTGAAGGATGGGAAGGGCGCGATTTCGGCGCCGGGCGGAGTGCTGAAAGATACTCCGTATTCGTTTACCACGCGATTTGAGAATGCTCCAGGGACAAATCCTGAGGAATTAATCGCGGCGGCACATGCGGGATGTTTTTCCATGGCCCTATCGGCGCAGTTGGGAGGCGCAAATCTGACTCCGGAAAGCATTTCGACGACGGTGACCCTTTCACTCGACAAGCTGGATTCGGGATGGACGATTACCGCGAGCCATATTGATGTGGTGGGAAAAGTTCCGGGAGCGGATGCGGCTACGTTTCAGAAGTATGCGGAAGCTGCGGAGAAGGGATGTCCGGTGTCGAAGGTGCTGAACGCAAAGATTACGATGAATGCGAAGCTGGGGTAGGCGAGCTGCAAGAACATTCAACCGCTCAGGGCGCCTTTCGACTTCGCTCAGGGCAGGCGGCGGTTCACGAAGGAAACGGGTAAGGCGTTGTTTGACACGTGGCGTCGTGCCTGTAGAATATTGACGTAGATCTTCCTGATCCGGCGGCCTTGCGGCCGCCGCTGCAACGTAAGTCCACTTGCCATCGTGGCGGAATTGGCAGACGCGCATGGTTCAGGTCCATGTACCGGCAACGGTGTGGGGGTTCGAGTCCCTTCGATGGCACCAAGCTTAAAGAAATTGTAGATTTGTGATTGTTGATTGAAACCCCTTCAGCGCGAAGGCGCATTTCAATCCACAATCAGCAATTAGTAATTTTGCAGTGCAGAAATGAAAAAGGCGATCTCTGGTTTGAGATCGCCTTTTTGCAATAAGGGGGTGGTTTACAGCGGCTGGACGTTCTCAGCTTGCCAGCCCTTGGGGCCCTTGGTCACGTCGAACTGCACGGTTTGGCCCTCTTGCAGGCTGCGGAAGCCGCCCGCTTGAATCGCCGAGAAATGCACGAAAACATCTTCGCCAGACTGGCGGCTGATGAAGCCGTAGCCCTTCGCGTCGTTAAACCACTTCACTGTTCCTTGTTCTGCCATGGTGTTAGGTAATCCTTTGATTGTTCAATTTACGCTGGAGAGATTCGGAGGTACTGCGAGAGGTTACTGGTGTTGAGGCAGGAACTGCTCACGTCCGATTCGGACAACGTACATAGCGATACTACACCAATATGCGCCAATTAGCAAGGGTGATATGCGTGCGGGATTTGAACCGGAACACGCTCAAGTTGCCTGCGGAACTGCCGGCGGATTTTCGAAGTATCGTTTGAGGCGAAGAAATGGATCTTCCAGGTATTTCTTAGAGAGCGCTGCCAGCGCGAAGGTTGCGGCAACCACGACCAGGATTCGAAGCAGAAACGAACCGCCGGTACCGAGGCGAGCTACGTCGTCGAAGTTCATGGCATGCAGTAGCCGGTAGTAGAAGTCGCCGACCGTGAGATGAATCAGGTAGATGCAATAACTCAGATCCGCGGTGATTCTGGCCGGGCGGCATCGCAGAAACGCGGTGAACTTGCTGCCCCGATAGGCCAAAGCGAGCGCCATCAGGCCGGCAAAAACGAATTCGGCCTGAGTGTAGTGGAAGGCGGTGCCAGCCACGGTCTTGGTGCCCATGATGCCGTAGGGGCGTCCCGCGATCAGGATCAGGGTTGAAGTTCCTATGAGTAAAATGGCCAGTGCCCACGCCGACGATCGGGAATAATAACGGGAGCGCACCCATATGGCGAGGATGGCTCCGAGCGCCAGTCCATCAAATCGGAAGAAAGAATACGGATAGATCTGGAGTTCAGGATCCATTCCTGCATGGGCGCAAACGCCGCGAAGAACGGGCGTGCCGAACACAATCAAAACAGTAAAGGCGAGCAGCCAGTATCCCTTGATGAAGCGGACGACGAGCGGCCATACCAGGTAGAAATGTTCCTCCACGGCGAGCGACCAGAATACGCCGGGACCATGCGGGATTCTCACATGAAAAGCATAGGCAAAATTAGCCAGGTACAACAGGGATAAGCCAAAGTAGGCTCCGGCTCCTGGATAACCGAAATACATAACGACGATGCAGGTCAGATAAAGAGGGACGATCCGAAGGACCCGCCGAGTGTAGAAGTTGCGGAAGTAGTGTTCGCTTTCCCGGGAGTCAATCAATATGCCTGTAATGAGAAAACCAGAAAGAATGAAGAATAGATCCACACCCAGCCAGCCGCGTCCGATGAGGGCACCAATGCTGGCCGGAAGCCACGAGAGTACCGGGGTCGGCCAGCCATAGAAGAGGTGCATAATCAATACCATTAGAACGGCGGCAGCGCGGAACCCATCCAACTCCAGAACGCGAGACGACATTGGGCTGGCTGCGGATGGGCGAGGGATTACGGTCGTGACGCCGGCGACGCTAGGCGCGATGGTTGCCAAGACTCACTCCGGGTAATGGGTAGATGCTTTGCGAGTGGTTCCGAACGGCGAAAGTACGAGAGCGATAGATGCACATTGTCCGTCAAGGTTTGCCGGAAACACGAATCGACGCCGAATCTCCGGCCGCAATATCAGGGATTGTGAACACCGACGGTCGGAAAATCAAGGAAAATGAGTTAACTCATTGGTTATCTCTGTCGAGAAAGACAATCCTCGCGTAATTCAAGGAACTCCTACTGTTTGCGACGTCGGAGCAGCACGAGAATAAACAGCGTATACTTGAGGTACTTAACCTCGAAGACCACGTCTATTTGCGCCTTCGCGATTGAGAGATCGAGAGGCGTCGTTCTGTAACAACGAGTTTTCCTGGATATTGTGTGCCGGGGCATGGCCGGGTGGTGATTTGCTGGGCCGGTCGCCGTCACCTTCAAAAGCTGTGCCACAACCAGTGGTTCGTGAACTAGCAATTATTCAATCCACCCGAATCACAGGAGGTGATTATGTCCCTTGCTAATGGTGACAAATCGAGGTTCAACCGCATACGAAGGCAGAAGCTGGCGCGTCGTATACGAAATCGCGAACTGCTGAAGAATGTGGGGTCGCAAGGCAAGCCGACGGTTTCGAGTTCGCAGAAGAAGCCAGTGGGGGCCTGAAACTGCACTTAGTTTGCCGCTTTCCGCGTCGCTTCGCGATCGGAGAAAGTTACCGGAGCGGTGCTCAAAGATGAAGTTGATTTGTGAAAGAGGAACAGCAATGAAGAATCTTTACGTAGGAAATTTGCCCCACAGCACAACCGAGTCGGAACTGCGAACGGTTTTTGAAGCGCATGGTGCGGTGGAAAAAGTGAGTATCGTGACTGATCGGGAAACGGGACGCGCCCGGGGTTTCGGATTTGTGGAAATGACTAACGCCGCCGAAGCTGATAAGGCGATTGCGGCACTGAACGGATCGGAACTGGGCGGACGCGCATTGAAGATCAATGAGGCGCAGCCCAAGGCGGACCGACCGAGGGGCGGCGGCGGCGGTGGTGGAAAGCGGTTTGGCGGTGGGGGAGGCGGAGGGGGCCGGGGACGTGATGATTACCAGGGCCACGCACGCCAGCCGCGCGAACCTCGCTGGTAGTTTTCTTGTTTCCTGGCGGCCAGACCCGTGGCGACGGGTGGCGGCACCGCAAGATAAAACCTAAGGAGGGATTGTGAATGCCAAGAGGACGCTCAACTTTTACTAAACGTCAAAAAGAACAAACGCGACAACAGAAACAGCGCGATAAGGCGGAGCGCAGGGAGCAGCGCAAGCAGGATAAGCCTGAAGGTGTTGTCGTCGACGAGATGCAGGAACTACGGGAGCATGCGGCAGCCCAGGCCGCGCTGTTTAACGTCGGCTCAGAGGACGAGCAGACTTCGTCGGAAGTGTTTACACCGGGCGGGAAGAACGACCGCTAGCTAGACTCCGCGGAAGAGCCCCACTTCTCGCAAAAGAGGCGAGAAATGGGGCACCCACTTTTCTTTTTATACTTAAAAACTGAGAAATGGGCAGCCAATTTTGGTGCCCATTTTTCTTTTCCGTTACACAAAAACTTCGCCGGGCAAAGCGGTGAGGGTGCGCGACGCCAGCGTATTTTGAACGAAACGCCGGGGCTGTGCGGCGCCGGACTGGTCCATCTGCATGCGTTCGATGCGCAGCTTCAGAGTTCGCTCGATATTGCGGAGCTCCACGACTTCGACACCAGCGGCCAGTGTGGTAGCGCGGCCCGTCAAGCCAGCGCGACCAGTGCGACCCACACGGTGGATGAAGTCTTCCGCCATTTTAGGCAGGTCATAGTTGATAACGTGGGCGACGTCGTCGCAATGCAGCCCACGTGACGCAATGTCGGTCGCGACCAGCACCTGGTAGCGGCCTTCCTGAAATCCGCTGAGCGCGCCGTTGCGCTGTGACTGCGAGCGGTCACCGTGAATCATGGTCGCCGAGAATCCGTCGCGAGCCAGTTCTTGCGCCAAGCGCTGCGCGCCACGCTTGGTGCGGGTGAAAATCAGGGTCTGTCCCTTTTCCCCGTAAAGAAGCTGGCGGAGAACGTCGAGCTTTTCGCCGGGGCGGACTTCGTAGGCCTTGAGTTCCACGCTCTCGGCCGGTTTCAGCACCGAACCGAGTGCGACCCGCACTGGATCCCGCATGTACTCGTGTACGAGTCCGGCGACAGATTGCTCGAGCGTCGCCGAGAAACAGAGCGTCTGGCGGCTCTTGGGCAACACGGCAAGAATACGCCGGATGGCCGGAAGGAAGCCCATATCGAGCATGCGGTCGGCTTCGTCGAGGACGAGCATTTTGATCTGGCGCAGATCGGCGAACCTGCGATCGGTGAGATCTTGCAGGCGTCCGGGAGTGGCGATGATCAGGGATGATCCCGCGCGCAAGCCCTGGATCTGAGTTTTTTCAGAAACGCCGCCGATGACGAGTGCGGCTTTGGGCATGCCCTTGCTGCGCAGGTTTTCGTATTGTTCATGGACCTGCATGGCAAGCTCGCGCGTGGGCAAGAGCACCAAAGCGCTGGCATGCTTCGCCGATTCGCGGCGGAGCATTTCGATGACTGGAATCAGAAACGCTAGAGTTTTGCCGGTTCCGGTCTGGGCGGTGCCGATTACGTCTTTGCCCTCAAGAGCGGGTTGAATAGCGCGCTCCTGGATGGGCGTTAAGGTGATGAATTGAGCTGCCGCGAGCTTCTGCTGCAAAGCCGCAGACAAGGGCAGTTCGCTAAATGTGGTCATTCTAGATTGTTCTTTCTGGAGGGGCCGGGTCGGTATACACGTCGATACACTTATGCTGTTTCAGCAGATACACGTGAAGCTTCCGCGCCGCTCACACTTCAAATTTTGATTTAAACGCTGGAACTAAACGGCGGGCAGGAAGAGCGGAGATGAAACTGATCCAACGTGGGACCACCGCGTCACAAGCAAACCGTGGAAAAAGCGTCAAAAAGAGTATAGCACAGTGCGGCGACCGCCGCGGTTACGGGCGTAATCAACGACAAGCGGTTTAGTGCCTGCCTGTACTGTTGGCGTTATACCCTGAAATCCATCCACGCATCTTACTAACTGGTTTGGGACAGCGACGGGAAAGAATCGTCGCTAATCGAGCAGTCCTCGACTAGAATTGGGAACCCCGCAAAACAAATTGCGAATGGCCGAAACAAAATTCTCCTGCTTCTGGCATCGACCGGACCTTGGCCGGGATAGTCAGGCTGCGGTTTCACTTCACGGTCACACTAATCGATCCAAAGAAAGCCTTCAACTCATCCCGCAACTGGCCCGCAGGGGCCCCATGTTGCGTGAGGCTCTGGAGAAGCAATGCCGGAAGTCGAGAATTCCGGTGGATTTTTCGCGAGCCTATTGGACCCCGCCGCTAACGCCGCGTCTCGCTTTCGAAACGGAAAGGGATCAGATCGAAGATGCTCTTGGGCTGAGAGCGTTGGTGTCGCTCACCGACCACGACAACATTGAAGCTGCCTCGTGGTTGCGAGCCTCGCACGAGACGGCGCATATTCCGGTGTCGTTGGAGTGGAGTGTCCCATTTGGTGGAACTGTCTTTCATCTCGGGGTACACAATCTGCCGGGCAAACAGGCGCATGCTATCGTGAACGATCTCGTCGCATATACACGAAACCCGAGCGATGAAGGCTTGTGCAAGTTGTTGGCCATGCTCGATGGGTTACCGGATGTGCTGGTTGTCTTCAATCATCCGTTGTGGACGCAGTCCTGCGTAGGAGTGCAGCGAGGCAGCGATGACCTCGATCGATTCCTGGACTGCGCGGTGGAGTTTCTGCACGCCTTCGAAATCAACGCAACGCGCAGCACCAAGGAAAACCGGCGCGTCAAACAGCTCGCGGAGCGATGGCAGCGTCCTCTAGTTTCGGGCGGAGACCGGCACGGGTGTGCAGCTAGCGGCGCGCTGAATCTGACCGGCGCCGAAACTTTTGCCGAGTTTGTGAATGAGATTCGGAAGGAACGGCGTAGCCACGTGCTGCTGATGCCGCAGTACAACGAGCCGGTCAGCATACGCACTACGCGGACGCTGCTCGACGTGATTCGCAACTACCCGGAATATCCGATGGGCTCGCGACGGTGGGACGATCGCATATTCCATCCTGACGAAAATGGCGGCGCCGACCGCCCGATCTCTTCACTGTGGAACGCGCCTCCCGCCTATGTGGAGAAGATCCTGGGATGTATCCGGTTGCTGGAAAAGGCAGTCGTACAACGGGCATTGGAGCGGATGTTCACGCCCTCAAGAGGTGCACAGGCACCCGAGGAAGGACCAATGGAGTTGGTTGCCGACGACGTGGTTGCGACGGAGACGGTTTCCTCCGAGGCACTTTCGTAATGAACAGTCGTCCACGAGTCGCGTTTTTTCCATGCGTCTACCATGAGATAGACGGCGTGGCGAAAACCAGCCGCGAATTTGAAGCATTCGCGCGGCGGAATGAAATTCCGTTCCTCATGACGAATGCGGGGCCACGGGACGACGTTGTTACTGCCGGCCCAGTCACTCGCGTGCAGTTCACCCGCAGTCCGGCGAAATTTCCGCTTGACCGGGCACACGACTACGACCTGCTCTTTCTGAGACATTATCGAGCACTCGAACCGCGGCTGCGGGAGTTCCGTCCAGATGTGGTGCAGATTACGGGGCCGAGCGATGTGGGTACGTTGGGCGCATACGTGGCCTACAAGATGGGGATTCCGCTCGCGGCTTCGTGGCAAACCAATCTTCATCAGTACGCGCGCAGGCGCGTGACGGCCGCGGCCTCGTTCATGCCGGAAGCGATTGTCGGCAAGCTCGCCGACCTCGCGGAAGAATGGAGTTTTCGTGCTTCGGCACGGTTCTACAAGATTCCGCGACTCTTGTTTGCGCCCAACCTGGAGATGATCCGAGTGCTGGAGGCGGCTACGGGCAAGCCCTGCTACTTGATGTCGCACGCGGTGGACACGACGGTTTTCCGTCCCGAACTGCGCGATCGGCAGGGTGGTCCGTTTTGCATTGGTTATGTGGGACGGCTCACGGCAGAGAAAAACGTGCGCATGCTGGCGCGGTTGGAGCATGCGCTGTTTGATCTGGGGCATCGGGATTTTCGTTTCGTCGTAGTGGGGGAAGGTGCGGAAGCAGAATGGCTGCGCAACAACATGCGACAGGCGGAGTTTACCGGCGTGCTGACGGGACCGGAACTGTCGCGGACATTCGCAAATTTCGATCTACTGGCCTTTCCTTCGGAGACTGACACGTTTGGACTGGTCGTGCTCGAGGCGTTGGCGTCGGGAGTGCCTGCCGTGGTCACCGATCGCGGTGGGCCGCAATATACCGTGCGCCACGGGAGTTCGGGATATGTTGCACACAACTTCGAGGAGTTCGTGAGTTATACGGTGAGGTTGATGGTGCAGCCTGAGTTCCTCTCCGGGATGCGGGTGGCGGCGCGCGAGCAAGCGCTGACGACCTCGTGGGATCGGATTTTCGAGGGGATGTATGAGGCTTACGCGCGCTGCCTTTATTCAGTCCCGGTTCCCAGTCATGACTTTCTAGATGTAGCGACTACGCGACTTTCTGCCTGAAACAATTCTGACCGCGAATTCCCTCGGGGCTAAAGCCCACATCGTCTTCGATATTGACCGGCACGGCTGAAGCCGTGCCCTTCCCAATGCGCCCTCCAATCGTGCACAATCAGGGCGGGACCGGAGGGCATGCGAATTGAAGATCTCGCAAAAGGGGCTTTACGCGCTGCAGGCGACGATGACGCTGGCCCGCCGGCATGATCAGGGGGCAATCAAGATTCGCGAGATTGCAGCTGAGAGCGACTTGCCCGAAAAATTTCTGGAGCTGATTTTGCTGGAACTGAAGAACGCGCGCATTGTGGATAGCGTGCGAGGCGCGAGAGGCGGCTACCGGCTCAGGCGCAATCCGACCGAGCTTCCGCTGAGCGATATTATTCGCCTGGTGGATGGGCCTCTGGCGCCAATCGGCGATGCCGAGCAGTTGCGCGGTCTGATCGCGAAGGGCGGCGATCATCGGGCGTTGTACGAAGTGTTCCTGGCGGTTCGGGATGCCGCGGCGAAGATTCTGGAGAATACGACGATCGCGGACGTAGTGCGCGACGGCAAAGGTAAGCGGACGGCCTCAGGGAAGACTGGCGCGCCTCCGGTTAAGAAGAAAGCTACCGGGGCGTAACGTGCCCTGGCCCTTACGCTTGCTACGGTCCTGAGATGTCTCCCTTAAAACCAGGCGGACGAATGCGTCCGCCGCTACGCTAGTGGTCCTCGGACGGAACGTACGTCTTGCTTGCAATTATGGCTGGCCGTTTGCACCTTGGGGAACGTGCGAGGTAACCCCCTTCAATAAGAATTCTCGAATCAGATTCGACACCATATTGGCGCCAGTGTCGGCCAGACCATTCAATAGCACGAGTGAGGCTCCGCGATCGGCGGCAGGGTAGTAAAGATTCGAAATGGCCGCCGCTGAGAAGTTCCCAAGCACAAGCGAGTAATTTGGCTTCCATTGCCCATTGTCGCTGCGAGTCATCACCGCGGCAGAAATGGCGTACAGCGTGCGCTCCCGTATAGTCCCCTTGCCCTTATAGAAGTAGCGTGGGTCTTGATGAAAGATGGAGGGGTAAACGGCTCGCCCCAGCAGGTTGCCGGAAACGTGATTTGCCAGTGCCGCACCGTATCGCTTTCCGTATCCTTCGATTCCGCTGCCGTAGGCAGGGAAGATGTTCCGATATTGCTCGGCACCTGCAACTCCCGCGACCGATAAAAACGAAACGGGATCGATGATGGAACGAATGCTCAGCTGAAATTTTTGTTTCGCCAGCATCGGCGGCGCATTCCAGTCAAAGGTGCTGTAGAAGTTGGGAAAGACGCCAACGACGCGCTGCTGGACCGCGACCTGGACCTGCTGCTCCGACAACTTCTCCTTGGTGCCGGCGGTCACGGTCACGCTGGTCGACACGGTGGAAACAGATAGGGTAACGGCGGGCACAATATGGTCCTCGCCGGCACGCAAAGGAATCCGGGGCGAAGTGAAAGTGTTCATCCCGGGCGCGGTCACCGTGAGCGTATAGATATCCGGCGGAAAACCGGTAAATGCGAACTGCCCGTTCATGCCGGACTCCACAGTGCGGATCGCAGAGCCGGACTGGCCCGCCAGCGTCACGCGAGCACCTTGGAGCACGTGGCGATTCGTATCGAGCACAGTGCCCGTGATGCTTCCGGTTCCTGCCTGTTCTAAGAGAGTGATTGCAGGCGGACTCACAGCCTGTTGCGGTTCGGGAGCGTCGGGGAGAGTGCTGTCGCCAGTGGAAGCGAGATTTTGCTGAGCGAGGGCGGTCGAAGACATCAGACTGGAAAAGATCAGCAGAAGAGCCAGAAGGAACGGCTTTGACCATCGCGCGGCAAAAAACAACGAACTGCACCCCTGTTCTGAACTTGATCGCGTAGAGTTCGCGTGTCGGCAGACGGAGATCGGCAGCACGCCCTAAAGATTCGACGCGTAATTGGGGTCAGGAGTTGCCGAGATAGTCGTTCTTCGCTGCGGCGGCTTCCCGAGCACAATGTTAAAACCCTTGCCAGGCGCGGGAAGCGCGAGATTTTCACAACGATGTGGCACAGCGGCTGCGTCCCTTGTTCCCCGAGTTTGAAGGGGAGATCGCACGGAAAGCCGCGCCTGGCGCGGGTTCCGAGTGCGTATGTTTTGTGCGTATGCACAATTTCCGGTCACCGGGTTGTGGACGGCGTGCACTCGCTTGAAAACACATGTACTTGC
>CALFMO010000048.1 GCA_937879855.1 uncultured Acidobacteriaceae bacterium
CTCCGACCCCCTGGTCCCGAACCAGGTGCTCTACCAGGCTGAGCCACTCCCCGACTTGTGCAGGACGCTGGAGGGATTGCTGCGCCCCGCAGGGAACTGCTTGCGTACCACAAAATTATAACACCGGCTTTTCACACACGTTCCCCATCCGGTTCTGGGAACATCGAACTCCTTGACGCTACGCTGCGACTACGCCCTACGCCCTGCCCATCTCTACGTGTTGTCTGAAACGGGATCGACCGCTAGGATAGATTTTCGCTTTCCCGATCACTGCTCATGCGAACTGCATTTACTGCAAGGCAACTTTACACTCCTGTGGAGGAGATCCATGACCCTCTGCTTCTGGTTGAGGATGGATTAATCCGCGAAGTTTCCTCACGATCGAAGAAAGAAGTTCCCGGAAACGTTTCGCTGGTGGACTTCGGCGACGTGGTGCTGGCGCCAGGCTTTGTCGACATTCACATTCATGGGGGAGCTGGACTGGATGCGATGCGGGCATTGCCTTCCGAACTGCCCCGGTTGGGCAGGTTTCTCTCCACGCACGGTGTCACAGGATATTTTCCAACCACTGTCGCGGCGCCGCTGGATGCGACCTGCGCGGCCCTGGGACGATTGGCCGATGCGATTGAAGCCGCTGACACCGATGATGGGTCTGCGCAAGCTCGCCCGCTGGGCATTCATCTCGAGGGGCCGTTTCTCAGCCACAAGCGGCGGGGAGTGCATCCGCCGGAAAACCTGGTCGCGCCCACGATTGAAATCTTCGATCGTCTGTGGCAGTCAGCACGCGGGCATGTCCGCGTGCTGACCATTGCGCCGGAAATTCCAGGTGCGATGGAAGTGATTGCGGAAGCGGCGCAGCGAAAGGTTTGCGTCAGCATTGGGCACTCCGACGCCGAGATGCCAATCGCGCAGGATGCAGTCAGCGCGGGAGCGCGGCACGCTACCCACACCTTCAACGCTATGCGCCCGCTCGACCATCGCGATCCAGGGATCATCGCCGAAGTACTCGACGATAATCGCCTGACGGCCGACATTATCGTCGATGGAATTCATGTGGCGCCGCCCATTGTTAAGCTTTTCCTGCTGGCCAAGGGTCGCGAACGCGCTGTGCTCATCACCGATGCGATTTCTGCAACCGGCATGCCGGACGGGCGCTACCAGCTCGGGCCCATCGAAGTCGACGTAAAGGATGGGAAGTGCACCTCGAATGGCAGCCTCGCCGGAAGCGTGCTCACCATGGACCGCGCCGTGCGCAATGTGACGCAGTTCTCCAACTGGAATTTACGCGACGCGGTGCGGGCGGCCACGCTGAATGCGGCGAAAGCCGTGGGTTTAGCCGGCGATCACGGAATTCTGGCTGCAGGTAGCGTCGCTGACTTCAATGTGCTCAGCCAGAGTGGTGAAGTGTTAAAGACAATCATTCGCGGGCAAGGCTTTCAGGCCGCTTGAAGCAGTTGCGGAGGCGTAGCTGGTTTCGCTTGTATGGTGAGACCTAGTTTGGTTTGCGGCGTCTGGCGTCGGCCAGATGATGGAGCAGCATGATCTCGTCGGCGCGGGAGAGTTGGTCGAGGAACGTGCTTCCTGACTTCGGTTTTTCATCGTTTGCGTTCTGCGCCGGCCCGGCCTGGCGCAATTTGTCTCCCAGTTCCGGTTCGTTACTCATCACCTGCGAATAGAACCAGAGGAAATGGCGCATCTGGTCGAGAGCCGAACGCAGGGTCTCGATGGGCTCCGTCTCAGAAAGCGAGTTGAGCGCTTCCATGAGTTCCGGATCGCTGGGAGCCTGCATCGCGGCGCAGTTGAGCTCCTGCTGGATGCTCCGCAGATCCTCGGTGACGCGCGCGATTCGGAGATGAAGGTCGTCCATGTCGTCGATGGCCATTCCGTTTGCCAGTCAAACATCTCATCGGCAAACGCAAGCGAATAGATGTCCCACGGGCATGCGCCTTTGGTAATTCTGCCCATTACTTTGGTCCGAGAAATAGTCACAGCGCTAAACCCCTTGAATGACGCGGCTTTCCACGCACTCTTAGGACGGTCACGATACAAATTCCCCTGGCGTGATTTCTGCCTTACACCGTTAGTGCTCGCGCCCTCGGTCGAAAGTCACCTTCTCGCAAAAGAATCACGCGGCCACAGCCGTCTCTGCTGCCGAAGCTCTGGCGATTTGTGATAAAACCACGCGATGCCTGAAACGGCGCCATCTCTCCAACGTAACCAGCAATTGGTGCGAGCTATTGGCCGCTGGAGCCTGACCGCGTTAGTAGTCAACTCGGTAATCGGCAGCGGCGTCTTCGGACTGCCCTCCACGGTTGCCGGCTTGATCGGGAAGTTCAGCCCTCTGGCGGTGCTGCTCGCCGGGGGCGGAATGGGCATCATCTTTGCTTGCTTTGCTGAGGTCGCGTCGCGGTTTCAGCAGGCGGGCGGCCCCTACATTTATGCTCGCGCCGCCTTCGGGCGCGGCATGGGCATTCAAATGGGGTGGATGCTTCTGCTGGGGCAAGTGGCGGCCCCAGCAGCCAATGCCAACCTGTTCGTGATTTATCTGGGCGAGTTCTGGCCGCACGCGAAGGAGCCCCTACCACGCGCTCTGATTCTTACGGGACTCGTCGGCGTGTTGGCATTCATCAACGTACGTGGCGTGCGGGCTGGAGCGCAGGTCAGCAACTGTTTTACCGCCGCGAAGCTGCTACCGCTATTTGCGGTCATTGCGATGGGACTGCTCGTCTTGCACGCTCATGCCGGCGGAGTCTCGCCTGCCGCGCTGGCCACTGTTACCACCAGCCAGTGGATGAAGGCGGTCTTGCTGCTCGTATTCGCCTATGGAGGATTCGAGACCGCCCTTGCGCCCATGAGCGAGGCCAACGATCCGCGCCGCGATGCTCCTTTCGCACTGTTCACTGCCCTTCTGGTCTGCACGGTCGTGTACGCGCTCATCCAGTGGGTCGTAGTCGGTGTCCTTCCCGACGCGGCGCATAGCGAGCGGCCGCTGGCTGACGTGGCGCGGATCGCGGTTGGCTCTTTCGGTGCGAGCTTGGTCGCCGTGGGCGCTCTGATCTCCTTCTATGGATATCTAAGCGCGAAAATTCTCGGCATGCCACGAGTGACTTTCGCGCTGGCCGAGCAGGGAGATTTTCCAAAAGTGTTTGCCGCGATTCACCGACGCTTTCACACGCCCTATGTTTCGATTTTGTTTTTCGCCGCTCTGGTGTGGGCGTTTGCGCTCAGCGGCGAATTCAAATGGAATGTGACGCTCTCCGCGGTTGCGCGACTTCTTTACTACGCCGTCTGCTGTGCCGCGCTTCCGGTGCTGCGGCGGAAGCATCCAGAAAGCGCCGGCTTTCATTTGCCCGCTGGCAATCTCTTCGCCGGGCTCGGCACCCTGATGTGCATTGTGCTAGTGACGCGCGTGGACTTCGGTCAGTCTCTGATCCTGCTGGTGACGATAGCGATTGGGCTGCTGAATTGGCTGGCGGTGCGAAATCGCACGAGCGTTTAGTTCTTGTAGACGCGCACGTAGTCAATCAGCATCTCGGAGGGGAACGGCGTGGAAGCATTAGGCGGCCCCGGCCAATCTCCACCAATCGCAAGATTCAAAATAATGAAATTGCTCTGCCCGGCATCGAATGGCCAAACCGCGCCATTGAGGCCCTTCATGCTTGCGGTCGTGTAGGTGACGTACGGGTGCGCAGGATCATCAACGTAAAATGCCACGCTCCCCTTGGACCAGATCATGCCGTAGGTATGCCACTGGGATGCGGTCTCGCCGGCGGGAAAGTGATAAAGCGTACCGAGTCCCGTCCCGCCGGTAAAGCCGGTTCCGTGGATGGCGCCCGAATTCCAATCAGGCGTGGCGGCTGCGTTCACGCGCTCCAGCACGTCCTGTTCCCCACAGGCTGGCCAATTTACTGTTGCGATATTGTTACCAAGAAGCCACCCTGCCGGCCAGAAGCCTGGCGCCTCCGGCACGCGGGCACGCACCTCAAAGCGGCCATACTGAAAGCTGAACAGGCCTTGCGTCTTCAGGCGCGCGGACGTGTACACCGATGGCGCAGGCTGCTGTGCTTCGATATGCAAATAGCCGTCCGTTCCCACATACGCGCTTGGACTCGCAGTGCTGCATGGCGGCGTGGACGAATCCCAGGCACAGTAATTCTCCAGTTCTTTGTTACCAAAACCGCTGTTGCCAGTGTCGTACGTCCAGAGTGCGGGATTGGGTTGCGCCATCGCGCCGGTGTTGTTCATGAACTCGTCGCTCCAAACAAGCGTCCCGGAAGGAATGTTAGGAGCGAAACTCCGGCTCGTAACCGTGCTCGGCGTAAGCGAGGCGGCAATAGCAATCGCATTGACCGTGAGATTCGACGCGACTAGAAAAGGTGCTTGATACCGCTGCAAAGAAGGAGTTGGCGTGCTTCCATCAACGGTGTAAAAAATGGCCGCGCCTGAGGTTGCTGACGCCAGACTGACGATCAACGCGCCATTTTGTGCGGTCGCGGTGGAGATGGTTGGTGCAGAAGTCATGTTTGTTCCTCCGCCTCCGTTTGCCACGCCTCCTCCGCTTCCTGCGCTGCATCCCCGCCACACTGCGCTCGACAAGAAGATCGCTGCCAGTATCGTCACTTTTGCCCGCATACCCCGCCTTGGCGAAAAATTTCGCCCGTCTCTATTTAATGGCCTGCAGACTTCTGCGTCAAAACAAAATGTGGATGCGACGCGGCCTTTCCGAGAGGTTGCTCGCAGCCGTCTTTAAGCCATGTTGTCAGGGCTCACAGGACGCCTATTGTCCTTGGCTGTAGTGTAGAATTGCAGAGTTAACCCCTCCACGGAGGGCGAGAGCTTGCCTCATGGCAGCGCTCGCATCGGTGGAATCCTTTCTCGTCGGGACGTGGCTCAGCCTGGTAGAGCACTCGCTTGGGGTGCGAGGGGTCGGCA
>CALFMO010000049.1 GCA_937879855.1 uncultured Acidobacteriaceae bacterium
AAGAATCAACCGAGAACTCACATTGCGATTGGTCCAGCAAACGGGGGCACTTCACACCCACCTTTCGAACACCGCGAAAGGTGGGGCAGCCTCGGTCGTGGGGGTAAAGGTGGGCCAGCCCCCCACGAGATTTTGCGCCAACTACACAACCAAAATCGTGCTGGGATATTATGAACTACGGCCTGAAACTCTTCCGCAGAGGAGCGGAACGTGCCTCCAGCATTCCCAATATATCCGGCTCACACCGCCGTCTTGAGCATGGATTGCCAAACTGGCATCGTTTCTATCTATACCAAAGACGACAAAGACGCCTTCCTGACTCGCGCCGCAAACGTCCTCAAACACGCGCGCGCCACCGGCATGATCGTTATTCATGTGCAAGTCGGCTTTCGTCCCGGGCTGCCGGAGGTCAGTTCTCGAAACATTCTCTTTGGCGCCGTCAAATCCTCGGCGCAGCATCAGAAATTGTTTCAGGAACCGCTCGGAGCGATCCCTGCTGTTATCGCGCCGAAAGAAGGAGAAATTGTCATCACCAAGCATCGCGTCAGTGCCTTCACTGGCACCGACCTCGCCATGATCCTCCGCGCCAATGACATTGACACGCTGGTTCTCTACGGCATCGCCACCAGCGGCGTCGTTCTCTCCACTCTGGTCGAAGCTGCGGATCAGGATTTCCGGCTCGTTGTGGTCGAAGACTGCTGTGCCGATCTGGACCCAACAATCCATGATTGCCTCATCAGTAAGTTCTTCCCGTCCCGGGCTGCCGTGCTTTCGGCACGGGAATTCGCCGACGCCTCAGGCTCTAGCGGCGGATTCTGAGTGTAACGGAGATTTATCGCCATCTATTCTTGACAAAGGCCCAAATCATCTCGGTCGCCACTCCACACCCTTCGCCGAAACAGCAAGTATGAACTCTCGCGACAGTTCATCTCCTGCGTCGTTCCACTCCAAAATCACATATCGCCGACCACAATTCCGCCAATTGGTACACGGCGCACGATTAGGCTCTTCATTCCACGGAATCAATGCCCTACGCTCCAATTCCGATATTGCTTCTGCTCTTGTATGGAACTTTCCTTCTTGCAGTTCGCAGTGGGCTTCGTCGTCAATTACAAACATTCAGCTACCATTGTCAGTGGAAAGGCGATATTTCAACAGTTGTAGAAGTCACAATCAATGCAAAGACCGTACTCCGCTATTCTCCGCACGATTTCTAGATCGAAGTGGACACCGGGACTGACATCACGGAAATAGCCAACGAGTTGCATCGTCCCACCTAATTCCCGGCTTAGTTCCCCAAACGCGGCTTTGCTTGAATCAAGTTGGTCGAGAACGTCCTTTACCTGTTCGTCCAGTGGAGCAGACCCTCCCAAACGCGAATGGAGTGCCCAGAGGCTACAGGGCCTGCTCTTTGAGGTCGTGCCAATGGCATCGCCTTCCATCGCCGTCTTCGTGGGCGTCACGCCGACCCTGCGAGTGACATCATCGGGGGCGAATGATCCTCTGACGTGGAAGTATGCGTACCACGTGTCCGGTTTTTGCAGAGCCAAAGCGTAAGTCAATTTCCGAGTTAAGCCAAGAAGATCATGCCCTTCGTTCTCAACTGACGAAACCGGGCCATAGCGCTCAGAACGGGTAGATGCGTGGCCCATATACTCTTGTGAGAGGGGCCCGCTGGGAAGTTCACACGACGCCCTTCAATTGCAGCGATCCACAGCCCCGTGTGACATCTGACCTTGACCCTCAATGCGAAATGAGCAGATGATGGTCAAGGCGGAGGCGGCCTGCGGAAGAATCCCAGAAAAGGTCGCAACTCTTTTGTGTTCAATATTTTAACCTCTAACCCCTTTGCCCTCAAGATTTTGCACACACTTTTTGCAAAACCCGCGCCAGTCAAGCCTTTCACAGGGGTGGGGGGGAGGGATACCCTCGCAACCTCAAATTTCCCAAAACGGACCTCGCTTGAGAACGTTCTCCGAAGCCTCTCATCGCACTTTATTTTCGCGAGAGATTCACTGGCCATCTTTATCCCGCGCGCATGAACTACGACGCGATACTTATTGTCTCCTTCGGCGGACCGGAATCCAAGGAAGATGTCATCCCATTCCTCGAAAACGTTCTGCGCGGGAGAAACGTTCCGCGCGAACGCATGCTCGCAGTCGCTGAGCACTACTACCACTTCGGCGGCAAGAGTCCGATCAACCAGCAGACTCGCGAACTGATCGCGGCCCTTGAGCACGGACTCGCCCAGCATGGCCCAAAGCTGCCCGTGTATTGGGGGAATCGCAATTGGCATCCCATGCTGCCGAAAACTTTGCGGCATATGCGCCAGGACGGAATCAAGCGCGCGCTCGCTTTCGTCACCTCGGCCTACAGTTCGTATTCCGGGTGCCGACAGTATCGCGAAGACATCGCTCGAGCTCAAAAAGAAATTGGCGAAGGCGCGCCGCAGATCGACAAACTGCGCCCCTTCTTCAACCATCCCGGATTTATCGAGGCCACGGAAGATCGTCTGGGCGACGCGCTCCAGGAAATTCCCGCGGACGCGCGCCGCAACGTTCAAACCATTTATGTTGCGCACAGCATTCCACTCTCCATGGCGAACACCTGCGACTACGTTCTCCAACTGGAAGAGGTGAGAAAGCTAGTCTCCCTCAGGCTTGGCATCGCGAACGACGCCCTGGTATATCAGAGCCGCAGCGGCGCGCCCGGACAGCCATGGCTCGAGCCCGACATTCTCGATTATCTGCGCGAAGTGAAAGCGCGCAATGCGGCGAGCGCCGTTGTTCTCGCGCCCATCAGTTTCATTTCTGATCACATGGAAGTGTTGTATGACCTAGACATCGAGGCGCGTCAACTCTGCGATTCCCTCGCTCTGCCCATGACCCGCGCAAAGACCGTCGGAGTGCATCCCAAATTCATTGCCATGATTCGTGAGCTTATCCTTGAACGCACGAGAAGCGCAGAACGCCGAGCGCTAGGATCGCTTGGCCCACGCTCAGACATTTGCGAAGAAACGTGTTGCCCTGCACCGCAGCGTCCCGCGCGGCCGCAAGCCGATGCCGGAAAGGCATGAGCCCATTCAGAACGTTTGTCATCTCAAAAACGTTTGTCATCCTGAGCGAAGCGAAGGACCTATGCAATCTTGCGCCGCCTCGAATGCACAGATCCTTCGCTTCGCTCAGGATGACAGTAATTGCTTTTGAATTAAGTTTAGGGATTAACCTTGGACAGCAGGCACGTTCGGACGCTCGTATTCCGTGGCTTTGGGACTGCCTTCGAGGAGTCGCATGGTATCCAGAATCGTCTGAATCACCGGTTCGTTTCCCACCGCAGTGTTGACCATGATGTGATAAAGAGAACGCGTAGGCCAGTCAGCATTGAAGTAGTGTTTTACGTAAGCGATGCGTTCGCGATCGACGGTGTCGACCTGTTCGAGGGCCTCTTCCCGGCTATGGCCGTCTGCGACGATGCGACGTATTTTTTCCGAGCGCGGAGCGTAAAGAAAAACGTGGAAGGCCTCGGGATTTTCGCGCAGTAAATAAGGCGCGCCGCGACCCACGATGACCGCGTTCCCTTCCCGCCCAATTTTATCCATGATCTCCTGCATCATCGACATCATGCAGTCGGTATCGAAGACCTGACTGCCCAAAGCCGCGGAATTGCGATCGTAACTGCCGCGCCAGAAGGCTTTCGCGAAGCGATGCAAGCGGCTGTCCATGCGCTCATCACAGCGCTTGACTGCCGAGCGCTCGACATTGGCGAGGCGAGCAACCTCTTCGGTGAGGAGATGGTCCCAGAGTTTCCAGCCCAGGTGTTCGGCCAGTTGAGCGGCAATGGAAGCGGCGCCGCAGCCGTACTCGCGCTCGATGGTAATAACGCGAAACATGGCTCTGTTATTTAGTGTACCGCCATTCCGCCGCCCGGTTTCGACTTTTTCATCAGGAAGACCATGGGAATCATCGCCATAATGGCGACACCGAGAAACCAGAAGCAGTCGATATAAGCCAGCATCGTGGCCTGCCGTTCCACCGTCCCCTGGATCAAAGCATATGCCTGCCGCGCCGCGCCTGCCGCGCTCGCGCCGTGCGCCTGCATCGCCCGCGTAGCGCCCTGGATCGCCGATTGCAATGCGGGATTCGACTGGCTCAGGTGGCTGGACAAATCCGTCATATGCACCTGGCTGCGCCGATCCAGCATGGTGGTCACGACTGAGATGCCGACACTGCCGCCGATGTTGCGCGCCAGATTCATCAGGCCCGACGCGGCGTTGTTCTTCTCGCGCGGCAGGAACGCGTAGGCGGCGGTGTTGATGGGCACGAACAAGAAGGCCATGCCTATGGCCTGGAACACGCGAGCGATTACGGCGGTGCGGAAATCAATTTGCAGGTCGAAGTTGGTCATGTGAAACAACGAAAAGGAAAGCACGATCAAGCCGAAGAGCAGCAACCAGCGCGGAGTGTAGCGCGATAGCAGAAATCCAACCAGCGGCAACAGCAACATGATCACAAAACCACCGGGCATCAGCGCCAGACCGGCTTGCTGCGCGGTATAGCCCAGCATCGTCTGCATGAACAGGGGCAGAAGCAGAGTGCTGCCTAAGAGAGCGAAGCCCAGCATGAACATGAGCAGGTTCGAGATGCCGAAGGTGCGGTCGCGGAACAAGTGCAGGTCGATGATGGGATCCTTGTGCTTCCACTCCCAGATGATGACGAAGATCAATGAGAGAGCGGCAATGATCGAAAGAATCAGGATGAAGTTGGATTCGAACCAGTCGTCGCGCTGCCCCTTGTCGAGCACGACCTGCAGCGTTCCCAGGCCAAGACCGACAAAGCCGAGGCCGATGTAATCAATTCGGGTTTCACTGAGTTTGCGGCGCCTGAAGTACGGAGGATCTTGAATCAGTCTCGAGGTAAGAAGAAGAGAGAGAATCCCGACCGGGATGTTGATGAAGAAGATCCAGCGCCAGGTGAAGTTGTCGGTGATCCATCCGCCAAGAGTTGGGCCGATTGCAGGCGCTGTGACCACCGCAACGCCATAAACGGCGAACGCCATTCCGCGCTTGGCCGGCGGAAATGTATCGGCGAGGATGGCTTGCTCGCTGGGCTGTAATCCGCCGCCTCCTGCGCCCTGCAACACTCTGCAGATAATCAACGTCGTCAGGTTCGGCGCCAGCCCGCAGAGAAATGAACTCACGGTGAACAGGGTTACGCAACCCATGTAGAAATTCTTGCGGCCAACAATCGAAGAGAGCCAGCCGCTCAGAGGCAGGACGATTGCGTTGGAAACAAGATAAGAAGTGAGAACCCATGTACTCTCGTCCTGCCCGGCGGAAAGGCCTCCCGCGATGTGCGGCAGGGCGACGTTGGCGATGGAAGTATCGAGCACCTCCATGAACGTCGCCAGCGTGACCGCGAGGGCGATGATCCACGGATTAACCGCAGGACGCCAGGCGTCGGCGTGCGCGTCCCCGTTCAGGGTTGCGGTGGCCGAACCCATCAGCGAATCCAGACCTTTGGAGTCACGGATTCACCTGGACGCAACTGGTGATCGTTGTTCGAACCGGGATCCAGGACGATCTTGACCGGGATGCGTTGCACCACTTTCACATAATTTCCGGTGGCATTTTCGGGAGGCAGCAGGCTGAAACGAGCGCCGCTGGCTCCGGCAACGCTGTCTACTTTACCGTAATACGTTCTGCCGTTGGCGTCGACGTCGATGGTGACACGCTGGCCGACTTTCATTTGCCGAAGTTGCGTTTCTTTGAAGTTGGCCGTGATCCAGACGTCATCGAGGTTGATGATCTTCATCAACTCCTGCCCGGGAGCAACGTTCTGCCCGACTTCCACGGTTCGATCGCTGACGATGCCGTTCACTGGAGCAATGATTTTTGTGTATTGCAGGTTCAGTTGCGCCTGATCGAGATCGGCTTTTTTTCGCTGCGCTTCGGCGAGAGCAGATGTAGCCCGGGCGCGCGTGATCTGCATTTGTTTGGGCGCAGTGCGGGCGTAACGTGAATTCGCCTGGGACTGAACGAGTTTACCTTCCGCCTGAGTGACCTGCTGCTGCGCCGCGTCGGCGGTGGCGCGGGCGGCTTCGACAGTCGCTGCGCTGGCTTTGGCAGCGGCTATGGCCTGGTCATACTGTTGCTGGGAAATTTCCTGCTTGTCGACTAACTGCTTGTATCGTCCGAGATCGTTTTGCGCTTTCACGTTGTTCGCTTCGGCTTCTTGCAGTTGGGCCTTGGCTGCCTCAAATTGCTGTTTTGCGGCCTGGATGCCAGCGCGAGCGCTGTTCACATCGGCGTCAGTCGCAGAAACCTGGCTACTGGTGTTCACGTCGGTGATTGGAACGCTGACCCCTGCGGCAACTGCGGCGGCCTGAGCATCTTCGAAGTCCGCCTTGGCGCGTTCGTAGGCGACTTGATAATCCGCCGGATCGATCTCGACCAGCACCGTTCCTGCCGGCACGTATTGATTGTCCTGGACGTTGAGCTTGATGACGTGCCCGGAGATTCGAGCGCTGACGGAATTGACGTGACCGTCAACCTGGGCATCGTCGGTGGATTCGTAGCTGGTGAAGTAGCGATAGGCAAAGAAGCCGATGATCAGGAGAACAATGATTGCAATGATCACGCCAATCCGGAAGCCGGAACTCTGCGTCCTTGAAGGCCGGTGAAAATCTTCCTCGGTGGCCGGTAACGGCTTGTTGCCGGAGGACGGTTTTTCGGCTTCAGTCCGGTTGGCGTTGGCTGGAGGACTCTGTGTGGTTTGCTCCATACGGTTATGGATTACCTTTCAAATATTGTTTGACGCCACGCTCGGCGTCGCCGATGGCATGCGCCAGTTCCACCTTAGATAGATTGTGGGCATAAAGACTTTGGATGTAACTTTCATGAGCGCTGGCAACGGCTTCCTGCGCCTGCACCACTTCGAGATTATCGGCTACGCCGGCGGTGAAGCGGTCTTGCGATTGCGTGAGCGCCTGCTCCGCCAAATCGACTGAACTGCGAGCGACTTCGACCTGTTCGGCGGCAGCATTCAAATCGAGCAGCGCGGTGCGGACCTCATAGTCGATGCGGCCGCGGAGATCGCCAAGTTGAGAACGCGCTTGCTTCAATTGCGCATCCGCTTCGAGCACGTCGCTATGAACACGATTCCCGGCGAAAATCGGAATGTTTATGCCGCCATTTACCTGCCACGTGCCATTGGATTGGGAAGGATTGACGCCGATGTCGCCGAGGTTGGCATCGAGGTCGAGCGTCGGGTAACGCCCAGCCGACGCTGCCCGTCGCGAGAGTTCCGCTGCGCGTACCTGCGCCAATGCCGCCTGATAGTCAGCGCGCGTACTGTAGGCGCGTTGCTCGTAAATGTCGAGGGGCAAAGGAGTCAAGGCCTGGTAAGGCGCTTTCTCGGTCAGAACAAATTCCTGACCCGGCGGCAAACCGATGATCCGGGCGAGATTTAAGCGCAGCTTGGCGAGATCGTTGCGAGCCACAATGAGTTGCTGTTGACGAGTTTGAAGTTCGACCTGCGAGCGTAGCGCGTCAATGGCTGGACTTAGTCCAGCTTTTTGCTGGTCGGCGGCTTTGTCGTAAAGGGCCTGCGCGCTCTTGACCTGGGCCTCGGTGGTTTCCACGCGCGCCGCGGCGGCAATGGCCTGCAGATAAGAATTGCCAACCGCAAGAACGACGAACTCGCGCGCGTCTTTATAACTGAATTGCGCGGCCTTCAGGCTCTCGGAGGCGGACCGCTCCTTCTCAATGCTCTTGAAGTTGAAGATCGACTGGCTGAGATTGGCCCGTGCATCGAAATAGTTGAAGGCAGGAACCGTTCGGGGAAGGGTGCTGGTATTGGCGCCCGGCGCGGCCAGCAAGGGAAAAAGCTTGTTGAACCCGAGGGCGGCGAGACTCTGGGTTTGCACGTCTTCCAGCACGTGCGCGCTGAGATTCGGCAACAATTCGCTCAGTTCCTTCCAGCGTTCTCCGCGCGCTGTCTCGGTCTGATCCGAAGCGAGCAGCAAGCCCAGATTGTTGCGCAGGCCGCGATCAATGGCGTCCTTGAAGTCAATTTGCAGAGCTTCCGCTGTCGGCTTGCCTTCGGGAGCGCTCCCAAGAAACGGGTTTTGTTGGCCAAGAAGGGTAACATTCGGGGCGGAAGAAGCTGAGCCCGTGGCCTGAGCCAGCAGGGTGGCGGGGAGAAACAGCACACAAAGAGCGAAAATTGCCTTTCGGGGGAGTATCAATGAGCAATGCATTCTGGATTTGCAGGGGGCATCCGGTGCTCCATGAGCAATGGATGCATCCTTTCTCGGGCTTATAGCATAACTCGTCCGATTTGATTCGTTTACCGAACTTTGAGATGCAAACGATTGTAGCGGAGCTGGCAAAGGAACCGACCCAAGCTTAAGGTTGCGGCAATCTAGACGGCATGGCCGGGCCAAAAAATCAGTTCCTCCAGGAATCGAGCCCTACAGCCAAAAGCTCTTGACCGCAGAGATCGCAAAGAAAAAAACGCGAAGAACGCAAAGAGAAGCTCGGGGCGAGGCGCTTTTTCCGGGAATCTTAATGCCGGTGACTTAGGTCATCTTGAACGAAGGTGACCCTGGGTTCAAGCTAGTCGAGAGCCATAGATTACAAGAAAGAAAGAGTGTTGGATGAGCGCTGCAACAGGAACTGACTGGACCCGAATACTGTCCGATCCGGACCTAGTCCGCCACGTAGGAACTCTGCTGCAGACCTACCGCGAGGCGCCAGCCTCAAAGCGGGAAGAGGCGCTGCTGACGGCTATGCGACAGATCAAAGCCGGCTCTTCTCCGGCGGGGAAGCTGACCTCAAAAATAATTTCTGAACCGGAGGCGGTTCCAACTCCGATTTCGAACACGCCGCCATTTGCGCCCGATTTGTTCAGCCCTAACCTGGGAACCGACCGCCGCCGGAATCCGCGAATCAAGTGCTTCGTCGCCGTCGAGCTTCGCGTCGACGACACGCCCACTCCAATCTGGGGGAATCTTTCCAACACCAGCGTGGGTGGATGCCTGGTGGAAACAGCGCATCCCGTCCAACCGGGTGCGAAGGTGGCCATCGGCCTGTGGGTGCCCAACGGAAAAATTTGGGTGAAAGGGTTTGCGTTGAGTGGCGTGGTCACTCGCAACGGTCCGGCCAACGGAGTACGGGTTCGTTTCGATGGGATGGCGGCGGCGGAGCGCGAGAGTCTGCGCCAGTTCGTCAAGTTCGTGCAGGAATCAACGCGGGCATCGCAAAGCGAAAGCACCTATCTGAAACTTCTGAAGTAGAGTAATTCCCCTGATTTGACCTAATTTTTACCGTACCGCCATCCGCGTTCTACCGGAAATTGGTACACTTTCTGCGTATTGAACCCTTTCTCTGTCCGGGGAACTCTAACTAATTGTGCGCTAGTTCCTCCGGGGAAGACTCCAAATTAGAGGAGCGAAATGGCATGGCAGTCAGTGAACAGGTTCTGGCGACGGGACAACAACTGGACACGCTCAGCATCAACACGATTCGAACCCTGGCGATCGACGCAGTGCAGCAGGCGAACTCGGGTCACCCCGGCGCGCCTATGGGCCTGGCGCCCGTAACTTATTGTCTGTGGCAAGAATTCCTGCGTTACGATCCCGCAGATCCTACCTGGTTAAATCGCGACCGCTTCGTGCTCTCCAACGGCCACGCATCGATGCTTCTCTACGCCATGCTGTATCTCGCCGAAGTGCGTCGCGTCGACAAGCAGGGAAAGGTTTTGAAGGAACTCGCCGTTCCGATGGAAGAGATCAAGCGCTTCCGGCAGTTGGGAAGCGTGACGCCGGGGCATCCCGAGTCGCATATCACTTCGGGAATCGAGACTACGACGGGGCCGCTGGGACAAGGCGTGGGCAACAGCCTTGGCATGGCCATCGCCAGCAAATGGCTGGCGGCGAACTTCAACCGCCCGGGTTTTGAAATATTCGACTTTAACGTGTATGCGATGTGCTCGGATGGCGATTTGATGGAGGGCATTGGCGGAGAAGCCGCATCGCTCGCGGGACATTTGAAACTTTCGAACCTCTGCTGGATGTACGATCACAATCACATCACGCTGGATGGTCCGGCGAACTGGTCGTTCAGCGAAGACGTGGCGACGCGGTTCATAGGATATGGATGGAATGTGACGCGCGTGGCCGATGCCAATGACCTGGAGATGCTGGCAAGGGCGTTTCGGGTTTTCCGCGACACGAAAGACCGGCCGACGCTGATCATCGTGGATAGTCACATCGGTTACGGCTCCCCGCACAAACAGGATTCGAATGCCGCCCACGGCGAGCCGCTAGGCGAGGAAGAAGTGCGGCTGGTAAAGAAATTTTATGGTTGGCCGGAAGATGCAAAGTTTCTTGTGCCGGACGGTGTGCGCGAAAATTTTCGCGACGGGATCGGGAAGCGCGGGCGCGAACTGCATGCGAAGTGGTCGGACCTTTTTTCGGGATACTCACAGCAATATCCGGATCTCGCCGAGCGACTCAGCCAAATGCAACACCATGAACTGCCCGCGGGCTGGGACAAGAATCTGCCGACGTTTCCTGCCGACGCCAAGGGTGTTGCAACGCGCGAGAGCTCGGGTAAGGTGCTGAATGCTGTCGCGCAGAATGTTCCCTGGCTGATTGGCGGCTCCGCCGATCTGGCAACCTCGAACAAGACGACACTGAAGTTCGACGGCGCGGGGGGAGATTTCGAGGCCGCGACTCCGGCGGGACGCAATTTGCATTTCGGAGTTCGCGAGCATGTGATGGGCGCAAGCGTGAATGGGCTGAACGTTTCGGGCATCCGGGCGTTTGGCGCAACCTTTTTTAATTTCAGCGATTACATGCGGGCCAGCATTCGCCTGGCGGCGCTGATGGAGTGTCCGTCGATTTTCATCTTCACGCATGACTCCATTGGATTGGGCGAGGATGGACCGACGCATCAACCGATCGAACAACTGGCGTCATTGCGGGCCATGCCGAATTTGATTGTGCTGCGTCCGGGCGATGCCAACGAAGTGACTGAGGCCTGGAAGATTATCATGCAACTGCAGAGCTCGCCGGTGGCGCTGGTGCTGACTCGGCAGAATCTACCGACGCTGGATCGAACGAAGTATGCCCCGGCGTCTGGAGTGGCGAAGGGAGCTTACGTGCTTGCCGATGCCGGAGGGAAGCCCGATGTGATCCTGCTGGCTACGGGCAGCGAGGTTTCGCTGTGCGTGGAAGCTTATGAGAAGTTGAAGGCAGAAGGCGTAAAGCCACGCGTGGTGAGCATGCCTTCGTGGGAAATTTTTGAACAGCAGGATGCGGCGTATAAAGATAGCGTGCTGCCGCCGGACGTGACGGCGCGCGTTTCGGTGGAGATGGCGGCGACTTTCGGATGGGAGCGCTACACCGGTCTGAAGGGGCGCAATGTCGGGATGCACCGTTTTGGCGCCTCAGCTCCGTTGAAAGACCTGTTGAAATATTTTGGATTTACCATGGACACCGTTGTGAAGGAAGCGCACGCGGCGATGTCGCAGAGTTAAGAATTGGATGGGGAAATCGTAGGAGGACTTATATGCAGCCAACTGGGGTTCTGGAAAAATCGAAAGCGACAAAAAATCCGCTGAAGCAATTGCTCGATTACGGTCAGTCGATGTGGCTCGATTACATCCGGCGCGACCTGTTTACAACCGGAAAGCTGAAGCAACTGATCGCTCAGGATGGGCTGCGGGGGATGACTTCGAATCCTTCGATCTTCGAAAAGGCGATCGGCGAGAGTAATCTCTATGACGACATTTTGAAATCGCTCACCGGTAAAAAAGATCTCGATGTTACTGCCAAGTTTGAGCAGATCGCCATTCGCGATATTCAGGACGCCGCGGATGCGCTGCGCGGAGTGTATGAGGAGTCGAAGTTCCGCGATGGATATGTGAGCTTGGAAGTTTCTCCTTACCTGGCGCTTAAGACTCAGGAGACGATCGACGAAGCGCGCCGCCTGTGGAAGACGGTGAAGCGCGACAACGTGATGATCAAGGTTCCCGGCACGGCGCAGGGACTTCCGGCGATCCGGCAGTTGATCGGCGAAGGCTTGAACATCAATATCACGCTGCTGTTTGCACAGGAAGTGTATGAGAAGGTGGCGCAGGCGTATATCGACGGAGCGGAAGAGTACGCAGCGAAAGGCGGGAATCTGAAAAAGTTGGCGAGCGTGGCCAGTTTTTTCATCAGCCGCATCGACACGCTGGTCGATTCGAAGTTAGAGGAAAAACTCAAAACGACCACCGACCCGAAGCAGCAGGCCTTGCTGATGAGCCTATTCGGCAAAGTGGCGATTGCCAATGGAAAGCTCACGTACCAGCGTTATCAGAGCATCTTCAGCGGGCCGCGCTGGCAGGCTCTGGCGGCCAAGGGTGCACAGACTCAGCGCGTCCTGTGGGCCAGCACGAGCACGAAAAACCCCAAGTATCGCGATGTCATGTACGTTGAAGAACTGATTGGGCCCGACACGGTGGACACGATGCCTCCCGCCACCATCGATGCTTTCCGCGACCACGGACAGGTGAGGAACAGCCTGACCGAGGACGTGGAAGGTGCGGCCAAGGTGATGCAAGATCTGGAGCGGGCGGGGATTTCCATGAAGGAAGTGACCGACAAACTGACCCAGGATGGAGTGAAGTTATTCGCCGACGCTTTTGACAAGTTGTTGGCCGCGGTCGAAAAAAATACGAAGTAAGAGGATAGCCGTGAGCCGACTGAAAGTGTCCCTTCCGGAATCGCTTGCCACAACTGTGAAGGCGACGATCGCCGATTGGCAGTCGCGTGGAAACATGCGGCGGTTGTGGCAACGCGATGCCACGCTCTGGACCGGGGCCGACGAAGACAAATGGCTGGGCTGGCTCGACATCGTCGACGAGCAAGTTGGGCAGCACGATCAACTGCAGAAAGTTGCGAAGGAAGTTCAGAACCGCGGCTTTCAGCATGTGGCGCTGCTCGGGATGGGCGGATCAAGCCTTTGTCCGGAAGTGCTGCGCATGACCTTTGGCAGGATCACCCACTTCCCTACCCTGCACGTACTCGACTCCACCGATCCCGCGCAGGTGAAGGCCTTCGAGCATCAGCTTGATATTCCGAAGACGCTCTTTATCGTCTCCAGCAAGTCGGGCAGCACGCTCGAACCGAACATCTTTAAACAATATTTCTTTGAGCGGACCCGGCAGGCGGTCGGGGCGGTGAAGGTGGGCAGCCACTTTATAGCGATCACCGATCCCGGGTCGAAGATGCAACAGGTAGCAGAGGCGGATCGCTTTCTACACATTTTTTTTGGACGGCCCTCGATTGGCGGACGCTATTCCGCGCTCTCAAACTTCGGCATGGTTCCCGCTGCGGTGATGGGGCTGGACACAAAGAAGTTTCTGACGCGGACAGCGGAGATGGTGCGAGCCTGCGGAGAGAGCGCGGCTGTGGACGAAAATCCTGGCGCCGCGCTAGGCATCATTTTGGGAACGGCGGCGAATGCCGGGCGCGACAAAGCCACAATCATCGCGTCTCCCGGCATTTTCGATCTAGGAGCGTGGTTGGAACAACTGCTTGCGGAATCGACCGGGAAAGTCGGTAAGGGAATCATTCCGGTGGATCGCGAGGCTCTGGCTGCGCCGGAAATTTACGGCAGCGATCGCGTGTTCGTTTATGTTCGGCTCGAGTCTGGGGTGGACGCGGATCAGGATGCGAAAGTGGCTGCCATCGAGAAGGCGGGACATCCGGTTGTTCGCATTACCATGGCGGATATCTACGATATAGGCGCTGAATTTTTCCGTTGGGAAATTGCTACGGCGGTGGCGGGCGCGATCATCGGAATCAATGCCTTCAACCAGCCGGATGTGGAAGCCAGCAAGATCGTGACTCGAGAATTGACCTCGGCGTATGAGAAGACCGGTTCCTTGCCTGCTGAAAAGCCGATTGTTGAAGAGAGCGGCATCAAACTATTTACTGATGAGAAGAATGCGGCCGCACTGGCGCAAACTGCCGGCAGCGATAAATCGCTGGCGGGATATCTGAAGGCGCATCTGGCTCGCATCAAGGCGGGCGATTATTTCGCGGTACTCGGCTATATCCAGATGAATGCGGAGAACGAGCAGAGCCTGGAGGGGATTCGGCTTCCGGTCCGCGACAAGAAGCGAGTGGCGACCTGTCTGGGCTTCGGGCCGCGATTTTTGCATTCGACCGGACAGGCGTATAAGGGCGGACCGAACTCGGGAGTGTTTCTGCAAATCACTTGCGACGATTCGGTGGAACTGCCGGTGCCGGGACAGAAATATACTTTTGGAGTGGTGAAGGCAGCGCAGGCCCGTGGGGATTTCCAGGTATTGGCGGATCGCGGGAGGCGCGCGCTGCGTGTACATCTGGGGAGCAATCTGAAGGCAGGGCTTGCAACTTTGCAGACAGCGGTTCAGAAAGCTCTGTAGCAATTCTGTGCTTCACAAATGCGAGGGCGGGACGGCTTCGCTACGGCCGGCGGAACGCCGGCGCTACTAGGAGTGGCAGACATGCAATTAGGAATGGTGGGACTGGGGCGCATGGGCGCGAATATGACGCGACGCCTTATGCGTGGCGGACACAAGCTGGTTGTGTCTGATTTGAGCGCGGACTCGGTGAAGCAACTCGCCGGTGAAGGCGCCACGGGATCCGGATCGCTGGAGGATCTGATTCATAAGCTGACACCTCCGCGCGCGGTGTGGATCATGGTTCCTGCGGGTGGTCCGACCGAGACGACGGTGCAGAAACTCGCCGCGCACCTGCAGTCGGGCGACGCCATTATCGACGGCGGAAACTCTTATTTCAAAGATGATGTGCGCCGGGCGAGTGAACTGAAAGGCAAAGGGATTCACTATGTCGACGTGGGAACGAGCGGCGGCGTGTGGGGATTGGAGCGCGGGTACTGCATGATGATTGGCGGGCCTAAAGAAGCGGTGCAGCGGCTTGATCCCATTTTTAAGACGTTGGCGCCGGGCAAGGGTGACATTCCGCGAACTCCGGGCCGAGAGAAACTCGGGGGCACGGCGGAGGAAGGTTACATTCATTGCGGGCCCTCGGGGTCCGGGCATTTTGTGAAGATGGTGCACAACGGAATTGAGTACGGCATCATGCAGGCTTATGCGGAGGGCTTCGACATTTTCAAGAACGCCACCAGTAAAGAGCTGCCGGAGAACATGCGCTATGACCTGAACCTGCCTGACATCGCGGAAGTGTGGCGGCGCGGCAGCGTGGTGAGCTCGTGGCTGCTCGACTTGACGGCGATGGCGCTCACGGAAAATCCCACGCTTTCCGAGTATGAAGGATACGTGCAGGATTCGGGCGAAGGCCGCTGGACGATTCAGGCGGCGCTTGAAGAAGCGGTGCCCGTCGACGTGTTGAGCGCGGCATTATTCGTGCGTTTTCGCTCACGCCAGCAGCATACGTTTGCGGAGAAGATGCTTTCGGCGATGCGGCAAAAATTCGGTGGGCACGTGGAACAGGGTGCGGCCAAGGCTAAGAAGAGCGCTTAAAAGCTTTTGACCGCTGAGTTCGCTGAGTAAATCGCAGAGAACGCAGAGAAAAACAGGCTCGCAGACTGGGTTGCGGGGTCGGTCATAGACATTTCTGGGGAGTTTTTCATGGCTGAATTAGCGGAACATCCAACGGCTGCGGCGGCGCAGCCACGCATCGGCAAGCAGGGCGATCCCTGTGTCATGGTAATTTTTGGCGCGGCCGGCGATTTGACGGGTCGCATGCTAATCCCGGCGCTCTATAACCTGGCACGAGCGGGCTTGCTTTCGCGGGAGTTCGCTGTGGTGGGCGTGGCGCGCGCACAGTTGTCGAACGATGAGTTTCGAAAGAGAGTCCACGACGACGTCAAGGCCTACTGCGGCGAATGTGTGGACGATGATCTCTGGGAGTGGTTCTCGCGCCGCTTCTACTACTTCGCCGGAGATTTCAACGACGACAAACTTTACCCACAACTCAAGGACTCACTGGCGAAGGTCGATCAGGAACACGCGACCCACCAGAATTTCTTTTATTACCTGGCCACTGCGCCGAGTTATTTCGGGCCGATTGTGGAAAAACTCGCCACTGCGGGATTGATGGAACAAACCAACGGCCACTGGCGGCGGGTGGTGATCGAAAAGCCGTTTGGACACGATCTGGAATCGGCCAAAGCGCTGAACCAGCAACTGCTGAAGGTCGCAGACGAAAAGCAGATTTACCGCATCGATCATTATCTGGGCAAAGAGACGGTGCAGAACATCATGGCGTTCCGTTTTGCCAACGGAATTTTTGAGCCGGTCTGGAACCGGCGCTACATTGACCACGTGCAGATCTCGGTGGCTGAGACGGTCGGAGTGGAAGGTCGCGGCAGCTATTTCGATCATGCGGGGTCGCTGCGCGACATGGTTCCCAATCACATCATGCAGCTCATCAGTCTCACCGCGATGGAGCCGCCAATTTCCTTCGACGCCAACGCCGTTCGCGACGAGCAGGCCAAAATTCTGCACGCCATCCAACCCATGAGCGATGAAGACGTGCTAAGCCGCACGGTTCGCGGCCAATATGGCGACGGAACCGAAGATGGCAAACGCGTCTCGGCGTATCGGACCGAGCCCGACGTTCCTCCCGACTCGCGGACGGAGACCTTCGTCGCCATGAAGCTGCTGATCGATAACTGGCGATGGGCGGATGTGCCGTTCTACCTGCGGACGGGAAAGCGGATGCCGGTGCGCAACACGCATATCGTGATACAGTTTCGGCGGGCGCCGTTTGTGCTTTTCCGCGACACGCCGGTGGAGCACCTCATGCCGAACCAACTGGTGCTGCACATCCAGCCGGAAGAAGGAATTTCGCTGCAATTCGCGGCCAAGGTTCCCGGTCCAGTCATGCGACTGGGCACGGTGGACATGAATTTCGAGTATCAGGAATATTTTGGGAAGCAGCCAAGCACCGGCTATGAACGGCTGCTGCACGACTGCATGATCGGCGACCAAACGCTATTTCAGCGCGCCGACATGGTGGAAGCGGGTTGGTCTGTGGTGGATCCGGTGCTGAATCTCTGGAAAGCGCTTCCACCGCGGAATTTTCCCAACTACGCGTCTGGCACGTGGGGCCCGAAGGAAGCCGACGAACTGCTGGAACGGGACGGCCGCCGCTGGAGGAACTTCGAGAAATGATTCTGGCCGGCGATATTGGCGGCACCAATGCGCGGCTAGCTTATTTTCAACCTCAGAACGGGCACCTGCGCCTGGTCTCCGAGCGCATTTATCCTAGTCGCGAGCACCGCGAACTGGGGGAAATTGTGACCCAGTTCCTGGAGGATTCCAAGACGCGTCCAGACGTGGCATGTTTCGGGATTGCCGGTCCGGTGCGCAATGGCCGCGTTGAAACTTCAAACCTGCCGTGGGTGGTGGAGCAATCGCGGCTGGCTAGCCAGATACATCTTCCCTCGACTTTGTTGATCAACGATCTCGAGGCCAGCGCCTGGGGCATCGGTGCGCTGGCACCGGGCGATCTTGTTTCCCTGAATCGAGCGAGTGGTCCAGTGGTCGGCAACCAAGCGGTGATCGCGCCGGGAACCGGATTAGGCGAGGCGGGGCTCTTCTGGGATGGAAGCCGGCACCATGTTTTCGCCTGCGAAGGTGGTCATTGCGACTTCGCTCCGCAGGGGGATTTGCAGATCGAGTTGTTGCGCTTCCTCAAAGCGCGCTTTGGCCACGTCAGCTACGAGCGCATTCTGTCGGGCCCCGGGCTCGTGAATGTTTACGAATTCCTGCGTGAAAGTGGATGCGGGAAAGAATCGGCGGAGTTTGCCGCAGCGCTCAAGCAGGGCGACGCTGCCGCAGTGATTTCGCGGGCAGCGTTGGATGGAACTCAAAACCTGGCGGTGAAAGCCCTGGACCTGTGGATCTCAGTTTATGGTGCGGAGGCCGCAAATCTGGCTCTGAAGGCAATGGCAACCGGAGGCATATTTCTGGCGGGAGGGATCTCGCCCAAGGTACTTCCCAAACTGACAGGGCCATTGTTTATGCACGCATTCGTGGACAAGGGCCGCCTGCGTTCACTGGTAGAATCGATCCCGGTGCAGGTCATTACCAACGAGAAAGCTGGCCTGCTGGGAGCGGCGCGCTGCGCAGCTTTTCGCGGGAGCGAAGCCTAGCCCCGGCGGGAGAGGTGAGCGAAGTCCATTGAGCTCTTCTGCGGAAATTCGAACACTAACCACACCGCAGGAATTGTTCGCAGCGGCTGCAGAAGAAGTAGTGCGCACGGGCAATGAGGCAGTAGGGCAGCGGGGCCGCTTCACCATCGCCTTGGCCGGAGGATCAACTCCCAAGAGTCTCTACAATTTACTGGCTACCAATGCCCGCACTACCTTGCCCTGGGATCGCATGTTCTTTTTCTGGGGCGACGAGCGGCACGTGCCTCCTACCGATCCGGAAAGCAACTACCGAATGGCCGACGAGGCGATGCTGTCAAAGGTCCCCGTACCGCCGGGGAATGTCTTCCGGATCAAAACAGAGAACCCGGAAGCCGCAGCCGCAGCCGAGGATTACGAGAAGACAATCCGAAAATTTTTCGCGCTCGAGGCCGGACAGTTTCCCCGCTTCGATCTGATCCTTCTAGGGATGGGGCCGGACGGGCACACGGCATCGCTGTTCCCCGGGACTACAGCGCTGCAGGAAAAATTGCGACTCGTGGTCGCGAACTGGGTAGAGAAGATGAAGACGCACCGCATCTCCCTGACTCTTCCGGTTCTGAATGCGGCGCGATGCGTGACTTTTCTGGTGAGCGGGACGGACAAAGCTCCTGCGCTTAAGGCCGTGCTGGAGGAAAATGTTCCGCCCGAACAGTATCCCGCGAAGTTGATCAAGCCGAGCGACGGGAAGCTGATCTGGCTGATTGATCGCGCGGCAGCAAGTCAGCTGACAAGCACGAAGTAGCTGACGCCGTTCATGCCTGATCCCGCGGCGTGCGCCGATCACTCCGATCGCAACGCGCTGAGCACATCAATATTAGCGGCTCTCGTCGCGGGGACGAGACTGGCGACGATAGCGACGCACGCGACACCGCATACGGCCAGGAGATAGTTCAGTCCGTCGTAAGGGTTTACTCCATACAGCGCAGAGGTAAGCGCTTTGGCGGTGAGAGTCGCCAGCGGCACCCCGATCACGACACCAATTGCGGTGAGGATGAGGCTGTCGCGCAGCACCATCCAAACCACCTGTCCCCGCTGCGCGCCGACCGCCATGCGCACGCCTATTTCCACCGTGCGATTATTCACCCGGTAGGCCAGCGTGCCATAGAGACCGGTGGCAACCAGCAGAACGGCCAGCAGCCCGAAGAATCCCGCCAGCCGCGCGAACAGCAATTGCTGTGAGATCGTAGTTTCGTACTGCGCTTGTTGGGTGATCGGTTGGATCAGGGGCAGATTCGGATCCATCTCCTGCACGACCTTGCGGGCGGACGGCAAGATCGCCAGCGGCTCGCCACGAACGCGCAGCTCGACGTTCATTTTTCCGGTGATCGGAATCTGGGCGTACATGTACCAAGCCATGGGAATCGGCTCTTCGTCGATGCTGCGGTACTTGTGGTCCTTGACCACGCCCACGACTGTCATCTGAAATCGCGCATCGGCAGTTCCGATGGTATGCCCCAGCGGATTCTGGTTGGGCAGAAATCGTTTCGCGAACAGCTCACTGATGATGCCCACATGGGGAGAGGTGGCCGTGTCGGAATCGGCAAAGTCGCGGCCGGCAAGAACCGGCACTCCGAGCGTATGAAAGAAATCCGGACCCACTACGTTACTGCGCACCCAGGCGGATCCGTGTGACGAGTGGGGCAACTTGCCATCGATGGTCATGTCGTTGTTGTCCGACCACATTGACCCAAGACGCTCGGCCATGATGGTTACCGATTGCACGCCGGGGAGTCCGCGCAGCTTGCGCATCAGTTCCTGATAAAACGCAACGCCTTCGGGAACGGAATGGATGTTTTGAGGATTCACGCCGAAGACGACCAGTCCTTCCGCAGGAAAACCTAGAGAAACGTGCTGAAGGTTCTGCAGGGTGCGGATAAGCAGCCCGGCGCCGACCAGCAGCACCACGCACAATGCCATTTGCAGCGCGACGACCACTCTGCCGGTGCGGCTTTTGCCAGCGTCACTATTCGATGTTGCCACCGATGTTTTCAGGACTAGGGCCGGGCCAGCCGAGAGCGCAGCGCGCAGGGGCGCCAATCCAAACAACAGCGCAGCCAGTGCCAGAATGCTCAGCGTGAATATGAGGACATTGTGGTCAGGCGCGAGGCTTGATTCGATCTGCGCCCATGCTGCCAGTGCCTTCGTCGCATAGGTGGCAAAAAGCCAGGCTGGCACACCTCCTAGCGCGACCAGCAGCAGCGCTTCCGTCAACAACTGGCGAAACAACTCTCCACGGCCCGCTCCCAGCGCGAGACGCAACGAAAACTCTCGCTGCCGGGTAGCATTACGAGCTAGCAGCAGCATCACCACGTTGCTGAGCGCGATCAGCAGGACAAGTCCCACCATCGCCATCAGCATTCGCAGGGGCCTGCCATACTGCTTGTCATAGCCGGGAAAGTTCTTCGCAGGCTCGAGACTCAGCACAGGCCGCTGTTCCCCGGGCTCCGGATTGCCGAGGCCGATATACGCTGCGGTTTGAAAGGTGGATTGCAGTTGGGCGGCGGCTTGTTCCATGGTCGCGCCTTGGGCAAGACGTCCCAGCATGCGGAGGCACCACCAGGTGGAATTTTCGCGATAGATCTTGCCGTCTTCCAGCGGATGGCCCCAGGCATTCAGTTCCAAGCGGCTCTGCAGCGGAGTCCAGAAATCGGTGGAACTGCCCGGCTCCGCCCCTTCAAAACCTTCAGCTGCGATGCCGACAACGGTGAGGGGCACTCCATTCACGTACAACGTCTTCCCCAGCACATCCGTACTGCGCGAAAACCGTCGTGTCCAGTAGTTGTAACTGATGACTACAATGGCGGCGTGGTTTGTCTCGTCCCGCTCCGTGAATCCGCGTCCTCGGGCCAGCTTTACACCCAACCCGGAGAAGAAGTTACCGCTCACCATGTCGCCTTCCGCTTCTTCCGGCTCTGCTTCGTAGCGCACCGCGACTTTTCCCGTGGATAGCGGCACGTAAGCCATGACCTGCGCCAAGCCACGGTGCTGCTGGCGCAGAACATCGTAAACCGGATAGGAAAATGTTTCGTGCGAGTCGATGGTTCCAGTTCTATGGGGCGAGCCCGAGGTGTTCAGATAGACCACGCGGTCCGGATCGGCCACAGGCAGCGACTTGAGCAGCACTGCGTTCATCACGCTGAAGACTGCCGTATTTGCCCCAATGCCGAGCGCGAGCGTTAGCACACAGACCAGCGTGAATCCCGGGAACTTCAAGAGCTGGCGGATTGCATATTGGAGATGATCCAAGAGCATCGCTTTTCAACGTTCTCCTTATCATTTCCACATCGCATTTCCCGGTCCATCCCCTGGCAATGCTAAGTTGAGTAATTTGCAGGGTTTGAGTTAGAAGAAGGACCTCGCCCTGTCCACAATCGGACTTGCTTGTCCGGGAGGGGACAAATCTTGGTTGAACCGCAAGGTTTGGCGTTTGGGACTAAGTTCTAGCCGCGCCAGTCGCCGATTTCCTTCAGACCTTGGCCGCGGGCATGCTCGAAAAGCCGCACCCGGTGGCGGGAGTGTTCAAATTCGTGGATGTCGGCCCAGACCTCGGCTTCCCAATTGTGCTCGTGGGCGGCAGATTCGCCGCAGGTGGCACACCGGGTATGCAGCGTGACCGGAATGGTTTCAACTCCCACCGGGGTGGCCCCCGGCAATTCGACAAAAATGCAGCGCACTTCCTGGACTTCTTCGTCCTCGCCGAGAACGTGCTCGTAGCGCAGCAGGTATCCGAAGCCGAGCTTCCTGGCCTCAGTTTCAGCCTCAGCACGGGTGTGAAAAGGACCGTACTCCGCCCGCAATTGCTCGGTGGAGTCGCACGTCATCCAGAAAACTTCCTTGTAAGCCATCGCAGGGTTCGCCCCGGGGTCGCGAAGCCGGCTCGGCTGCTGTTGAGCCCGCACTTGGTCGATCACCCTCTGCAGTGCAATTGCTGTGCCGCCGCAATTTTCCCGCAACCTGTTGGCGAACATGGCGTTGACGGGAGAAAGCGTGAGCGGATAAAAGCTTCAGCGTGAAAGGTTTTGCAGAGTTTGGCCGTGAGTGGGAGCACGATTTGGGAAAGGCAGAGGCATAGCTTCGCCTCTGCCTTAACAGAAAGGTGAAATGATTCCCGATGACGACAGCGGAGTGGATGCGGCTGTCGCTCTGAACCGGCTAGTCAGCGCCGACGGCTTGGCTGTACGGCATGCCCGGCCGCTCGGCCTCGGGCGGCCACTGCTTTCCGCCATGGCTGGCCACGTACATGGCCAGTTCCAGGCGGCTCCAAACGCCGAGTTTGTCAAAGGCGCTGCGCAGGTGGTTCTTGATGACTTGTTCGCTGGTGCCGACGATCTTGCCGATTTCGCGGTTGGTCAAACCCTCCCAGACCAAAATCGAGATTTGAATTTCTTTCGGTGTAAGGCGCTCGCATGGGGTCATGACTGGGGCGCCTCCTTGGTGTAAATAGCGATGGCCAGCTTCACGCGCTTGCGGCCCTCACGAATCCCGGCGCGCAAAAACAGAGTGCGCAGGTGCTGCTTGACGGTGCGCGGGCTGATGTTGAGCTGGCCCGCAATTTCCTTGTTGCTGCAGCCCTGCACCAGCAAGTTCAACACTTGCTGATCGCGGGGTGTAACTTTGACTTGGTCGAGACTGATCATGATTGCTTTACTCCTCCTGCTGATTTAGCGATCACACTCGGATTCGTGCATTGCACGACTTTCGCCAATCCTTCGTGTCCGAGGGCTTCGCGGGCTAACTACCTTGGAGCGCTGGTACTTGGGGGCGACAACCAGGGTTTTCAGGTGGCTTTCAGGAACAGCGTGGTAGGCTAGCCGAGTTCCGAAATGGTCCAAGCCTGTGACGCACGGCGATCACCCGCGAGACATCTGCGCCGCCGCTATGCTCCCGGCAGTCGTCGTTTCGCGGCGCCGGCCGCATCTTCGCGCCGATGCAATTTCGCAGCGATTCCTTGCCGTATCAAGAGTTTCGCGGCTATGCATCGCCCGCCTTTCCTTCGAGGTGATCCGGTGAAGAAACATCCGAATCAGTTTGTGGTGATGAAGCAAGCTCTCTCCCATAGTGAACGGCGTACGAAGCGGTTGATTCTCATTTCGGTCCTGATGGCCGGGCCCTTGAGTTTTGCACAGGTCAACGTCGCGACCCAGACTCAAAACTCGGCCACTACTCCTTCAACCGGGGCGCCGCTCACGATCACGCTGCAGGATGCGCTGCAGCGAGCTCGCCAGAACGATCCCCAATATCGCTCGGCGGCGATCACCGATCCGGGTGTGGCACGCGAGGATCGTGTGCAGGCTCGCGCCGCACTGCTGCCCAACGTGAACTACGACAATTCTTTCATCTACACGCAGGGGACCGGACCGCTGCCCGTGACCTGCGCCACCCTTGCCGCAGGATGCCCAACCTCACGTTTCATCGCGAATAATGGCGTGCATGAGTACATCAGCCAGGCGGACGTGCACGAGGCGCTGTCTCTCACCAATGTTGCGGACTACCGGCGCTCGGCGGCGGCTCTGGCGCAGGCGCGGGCGAAGGCCGAAATCGCCCGACGCGGCCTGGTAGTCACCGTGACGCAGGCCTACTATGCGCTGATCGTGGCCCAGCGCAAGTACGCAACGGTACAGCGCGCCGCCGCTGAGGCCGGGCGATTCCTTGACGTCAGCCAGAAACTGGAGCACGGCGGCGAAGTCGCGCATGCCGACGTAGTCAAGGCGCAGATCCAGGACCGGCAGCAACAGCGCGATCTGCAGGAGGCTCAACTCAACATGGAGCGCAGCCGGCTGGATATGGCGGTAATGCTCTTTCCGGATTTCAATCAGGACTTCGCCGTCGTCGATGACCTGCAGACTCCCGAGCCCTTGCCCAACTTCGCTGAAGTAGAGGCTGCGGGCAAGAAGAACAATCCCGACCTGCGCGCAGCGCTGGCGGCGCTGGAAGTTGCCAAGCACGAAGTCACGGCGGCCTGGGGTGGTCTGCTGCCGTCTCTGAGCCTCGACTATTTTTATGGCATCGATTCCAACCAATTCGCCATTCGATCCCACGGCGTGCGGAACCTCGGGTATTCCACCGTGGCCAGCTTGCAGATTCCAATTTTCAGCTGGGGCGCAGATCGCAGCAAGCTCAAGCAGGCGGAGTTGCGGCGGGACCAGGCGCGAGTCGAATTGACGTTCGCGCAACGAGAGCTGCTGAGCCACCTGCGACAGTTCTACAGTGAAGCCGAGACTTCGCGCTCGGAAATGGAGTCGCTGGCAAGTTCCGCCGAATTGGCGGCTGAAAGTATGCGGCTCACCACTCTGCGCTACCAGGCCGGGGAATCCACCGTATTGGAGGTGGTCGACGCGCAAAATACCCTGACGCTGGCGCGCAACGCGTACGATGATGGGCAGGCGCGTTTCCGCGTTGCGGTGGCAAACCTGCAAACTCTGACTGGAAACTTCTAGCCGAATGAACCGCACCCACACAGTCCAACCATGCTGGAATCGAGGCTGCAGCCTCTGGCGCAGCCCACTCGCAGTAGCGGCTGGGACGGCTATCGTGAGCATACTGATCACCGCGGGGTGTTCGTCGGACAAGGGCGACCAAGAGCTGACTGTGACAGTGCAAGTCGCTCCTGTAGAAAAAACTACGATTCAGCGAACAATCAATGCGCAAGCCGTTCTGTTTGCACGGCAACAGGCGGCGATTGTGCCCAAGATCAGTGCTCCGGTGAAGAAGTTTCTGGTAAAGCGCGGCAGCCCCGTCCGTGCAGGACAACTGCTGGCGGTGCTCGAGAACCGCGATCTGAGCGCCGCAGCGCAGGACACGAGAGGCAGCTACGAGCAGGCACAGGCTGCCTACGAAACCACCACCGGGGCCAGCCTGCCGGAGGAAATCCAGAAGGCGCAGAGCGATGTGCAGCAGGCCCAGGCATCGCTCAGTGCCCAGGAGAAGGTTTACCAGAGCCGCCAGCAACTGTTCGAGCAAGGAGCGCTGCCACGGAAAGAACTCGACCAGTCCCGCGTCGATTTCACGCAAGCCAGCAACCAGTACGCGATCGCCAAGAAGCATCTGGACGCGCTGATGGCCATCGGCAAGCAACAGGAACTCAAATCGGCTGCGGGACAACTGGAATCGGCGAAGGGCAAGTATCTGGGAGCGGAGGCACAACTCAGCTATTCGGAAATTCGCAGCCCGATGGACGGCGTAATTACCGATCGTCCTCTCTACCCCGGTGAAATGGCCGCAGCCGGCACGCCGCTGCTGACGGTGATGGATATTTCTTCCGTCATCGCCAAAGCGCATATCCCGCAAAGTGACGCGGCCGCATTGAAAATCGGAGATAAGGGCACCATGACTGTGCCCGGAATCGACGAACCGATCGAAGGCAAAGTCACGGTGGTGAGTCCTGCGCTGGATCCCAACAGCACTACCGTCGAAGTGTGGCTTGAGGCGAAGAATCCCAAGCACGAACTGAAGCCGGGGACGAGCGTACAGCTTGCGTTGACCGCGAAAACGGTGAGGGACGCTCTCGTGATTCCGGCGAATTCGGTCATCACCGCGCCCGACGGCGCCACTGCGGTCATGCTCGCAGGTGCTGATGGCCGGGCTCATCAGAAGCCGGTCAAGCTGGGAATCCGCAACGGCGATGACGTGCAGATCGTGGATGGAGTCACGCCCAGCGACAAAGTGATTGCCGTGGGCGCGTACGGATTGCCCGATAAAACCAAGATCAAAATCGAGTCTGCTCAGGCTCCCGCCGAAGGAGCGTCGCAAGGCTCCAAGGAAGGATCGAAAGCTCCCGGTGAGGAATCCAGTGACAAATAGACGCTGCGGAGCATCGGCGTGAACGCCTTGAAGGTCGTCGGTTCAACTGACGAACGTTCGACCAGTCAGTATTGGATTGCGCAACACTCGCGGCCCGTCATCTTCCTGATTCTGACTTTTGGCCTGCTGGGGGCGTATCTCGCGTTTACGATCCCAGTATCGGTGTTCCCTAATACCGATTTCCCTCGGGTGCTGATTGCGGTCGATAACGGCGTGATGCCGATCGACCAGATGACGGTGACGGTGACGCGGCCGATCGAGGAAGCCGTCAACAGCGTGCCCGGACTGCAAACGGTGCGGTCCATCACCAGCCGAGGATCCGCGGAGATTGATTTGTATTTTCGCTGGGACATCGACATGTTCCAGACGCTGCAGTATGTGAATGCCGCGATTTCGCGGGTGCAGCCGGAACTTCCATCCACCGCGAAGATCGAGGCTCATCGCCTGACCTTCGCCGCGTTTCCCGTGATCGGCTATAGCCTGACCTCCGATAGCATGCCGCAAACCAAGCTGTGGGAGATGGCGACTTATGAAATGAAGCCGCGGCTCAATCGTCTGGACGGCGTTTCCACCGTGATCATTCAAGGTGGGCAGGAGCCGGAATTCCATATCACTCCGGATCCGGCAAAGCTGCTCACGGCAAACGTCACTGTGTCCGACATTCTGGATGCCGTGAAGCGCACGAATCTCATCGACTCGCCGGGATTGCTCGAGCGAAATCATCAGCTTTATCTCGGCCTGGTCAGCGGTCAAGTACGCACGCCGGCAGAAATTGCGAACGCAGTCATCAAGAGCACGCCTGCCGGAATTCCGGTGCGCATTGGCGACGTGGCCCAAGTGGCTCCGAATGTGAAACCGGTTTATACAGTGGTCACGGCAAACGGGAAGCCTGCCGTCCTGCTAAACATCAATCGCCAACCGGATGGCAACACTGTTCAAGTCGCCCAGGAAGTTCATGACGAGATCGACCGCATCCGCAAGACGCTGCCGCCGGGAGTGCAGATCCAGCCGTTTTACGACCAGTCGATCATCGTCGACGAATCCATCAAGAGCGTGCGCGATGCCATTCTGGTAGGCCTGATTCTGGCGTCGATCATCCTCGTGGTTTTTCTGCGCGACTGGGGAACGTCGCTGGTCGCGGGCCTGGTGATTCCAGTGACCATTATGGTCACATTCATCGCACTGAAGGTGATGGGCGAGACGTTCAATCTGATGACGCTTGGCGGGCTGGCCGCGGCAGTGGGACTGGTGATCGATGATGCGATTGTGGTGGTGGAGAACATCGTCTTGCACCGCGACATGGGGCAGACGCGATTGGAAGCCATCCGCAGCGCGCTAAAAGAAATCACGGTGCCTCTGATCGGATCGACCATTACTCCAGTCGTCGTCTTCATTCCGCTGATCGTGATCACCGGCGTCACCGGGGTTTTCTTCCGCGCTCTGGCGGTGACCATGACAGTGTCGCTGCTGACGTCACTGGCGCTGGCGGTGTCGTGGACCCCGACCCTTAGTCAATATTTCATCAAGGGGAAGCATGACGGTCGTGAAAACGCGGACGCCCCAGCTCCTGGTGAAATTGAAGATGAGGCTTCCGGGAAAAACGAAGAAGCGAGGAAAATGCTGGCGGCGGAAGAGAAGCACCTGAGCGGCTTCTTTCTGCGCGTCGTGAATTTCCATGAGCATTGGCTGCGGCGCGCTCTGGAAAGGCCTTTGTTCCTTATCCTCTTCAGCGTGGGGCTGATCGTCGCTTCCTATCTTTGCTATACGTTTTCCGGCTCGGACCTGCTGCCGGAAATGGACGAAGGCGGCTTCGTCATCGACTACATCATGCCCGCGGGTAGTTCGCTGGCTGAAACCAACCGCGTGGTGGGCCACGTTGAACAGATGCTGCGGGAAGTTCCCGAAGTGGAGAGCACTTCGCGGCGCACCGGACTGCAACTCGGCTTGGCCTCGGTTACAGAAGCCAATACCGGTGACGTCCTGGTGAAATTGAAAGCCAAGCGCAAGCGAGATATTGAGGACATCATCGCCGACGTGCGTGCCGACATTAAGAAACAGGAACCTGCTCTCGACATCGAATTCATCCAGGTCCTTCAGGACATGATTGGCGATCTTACGTCGGCTCCGGAGCCGATTCAGATCAAGCTTTTTTCCCAGGATCCCAAGCAACTGGAGCAATGGGCGCCAAAAGTCGCCGACGCGATCGGGAAGATCAAAGGCGTGGTGGACATACTGAATGGGATCGAAAACACGGTGAGCGGGCCGGCAGTGACGTTCCAGGTTGACCCCGGCGTCGCCGCCAGAGCGGGATTCACTGCCGAGGAAGTTGCGCTCGACGCTTCCGCGATTCTGGAGGGCGAGCCTGCGCCGACGCCAGTAGTCGCCAACGATCGCGCTTACACCCTGCGCGTACGTTTCCCCGCGGAGAACCGGGCGTCGCTGGAAGCCATGCGCGATACGTTGCTGGTCAGCAGCAGCGGACACACGGCGACTCTGGGCGCGCTTTCGCAGGTCGTGGAAAATCCGGGGCAGACCGAAGTTCGCCGCGAAAATTTGCAACGCGACGTTGCGGTAACCGCCCGATTGGAGGGCAGAAGCCTGGGCAGTGGAATGGCTGACGTGCAGAAAGTTGTGGCCGGGTTACACATCCCGTCGAGTATTCGCGTGGAATATGGCGGGACCTATCAGGAACAGCAGCAGTCGTTCCACGACCTGGTGATCGTGCTGATTCTTGCCATCCTGCTGCTGTTCATCGTGCTGCTGTTTGAGTTTGGATCATTCGCAGCGCCGATTGCCATCCTGTCGTCGGCATTGCTCTCGACTTCGGGAGTCTTCATCGCGCTGCTGATTACGCGCACTACCTTCAACATTTCCTCGTTCATGGGGATGATCATGGTGATCGGCATCGTGGCTAAGAACGGAATTCTCCTGCTCGACGCGGACCACAAGATGCGCAGCCTTGGATTGGACACGGAACGAGCGATGCTGCAAGCCGCGCGCCGCAGGTTGCGTCCGATTGTCATGACGGCTCTGGCCACGGTCGCGGGGATGCTTCCACTGGCGTTCGCGATCGGTGCGGGTTCCCAAATGTTGCAACCTCTGGCAATTGCCGTCATCGGCGGCGTTCTCATTTCGATGGTGCTCTCGCTGATCATCACTCCGGCGGTACACTTCTATTTGAGCAGCAAAAATGGCTCCTCCGCCGAGGTTCTTGCCCCAGCAGCGGACTAGGAAAATTCGTGCACCTCGTGCAGATTTTTGCAATCCTCTGGTTACCGGCGAGGTTACCGGGAACTGAGCTGTTTTTCGGGCACTTATTACACTCGTAACCTTGGCCCGGTTGGCGGTAAACTATTGGCGGATTTGAGCTGTACAGGTGCCCCGAGGTATTCGATACGGCTGAAGCCGGACCCTCTGATTTGCAAGCCTTGGAGCCCTGTGATGGCGCAGAAGTTGCACTAGAAACAGGCGCATACCCGCAGACTTGCCGGGTTGCGCGCCTCAGCCGATCCGGCTGGTGGAACGAAATCGTGCCCGAGAAAGAAAGCAAACCAATTTTCGACGAGCAGACTCTCGCCAAGGTGCTGGAAGCGGCTTTTGTGATGCAAGAGCACAACCGTGAACAGCAAAAGAATGGTCGCGGCCCGAAGCTGGCGAAGAATCTCGCGGGAGCGGAAAGATGGCCCGGCACGTCCGCCGGTAAGCCGCAGATACAGCCTACGGTCGCTACTCCAACGGCCGATTCCGGCTTTTCGCTCGCCCAAATCGTCGATATCCAGCACCAGGTGCAGGTGCGTCAACTGGGATTGCAGAACGTGATGGAGTTGGTCGTCGAGCGTTTGGCGCAAATCGCCAAGGTTGGTGGCGCTGCCATCGGAATCCTCGAAGACCAGAGTGTGCATTACCGGGCTGCAGCGGGCGTCATGGCACTGGCGGCGGGAACAGAAGTTCCCTTGGAGAAGGCGCTGTGCGTCGATTGCCTTCGGGCGGGCAGCGTTTTTCGCTGCGCCGACGTTCGAATGGAGGCCATTGTCGACGAGGATGAGTGTCGCCGTCGCGGCATCCTTTCGATGATCGCGGTTCCGATCTTTCATCGTGGCGCCGTCGGCGGCAGTGTCGAAATCTATTTTCCGCGGCCGCACGCCTTCACGGAGGAAGACATTCACATCAGCCAGCTCATGGCTGGACTGGTGGCACAGGCGTTGGCCCGGGACGACGAATTCAACTGGAAAAAATCGGTCGCCGACGATCGTGCCGCGATGTTGAAGGCCCTCGAACAGCTCGAGCCTGATCTCGCAGCGCTGGTCGATGCTCGCGCTGTCAAGGACGTTGCACCAACGGCGGGCACTGCGTCGGTGGTAAAGTCCGCGGCGACGTTCGTCTGTCCGAGGTGCAGCCACGAACTCTTAGGAGAAGAGCATTTCTGCGGGAACTGCGGCTCGCCTCGCAGTAGCGATTACGAGGCGCCCAGCCTGCAGAGTAAGGTGGCTTCGTTCTGGAATATGCAGCAGGCGATGCAAGAACCCGTGGCCGATTTCCCAGCGGGCGCGGAAGGATCTAACGAAGAGCCGCCGGGAAAACTTGATGAGGTTACGGCTCAAGAGCCGGTCATCGATTTTATTGAACAGGAAATCGCCGAACCCTTTACTGGAATCTCCGAGCCGTTTACTCCTATCGAAGCTTTGCGAAGCGAAACCACTCAGTCCACGGATGTGATTGAAGCGAACGTAAACGCGGATTTTGAGAGTGCCGCGCAGTCGGATCTCGAAATCTCGCAGCACACTCCTCCGGAAGAGGAGGTCAAAGCACCGGAACCGACCGCCCTCGTGAAATCGGAGCGCGGCGCAACCTGGACCTCGGCCGCAACGACTCTAGAGTTCTTCGAGCGCTTGGCTCGGGCAAAAAATCGCGGCGTTTGGGCTGAATTCTGGAACACCCGGCGAGGCGACATTTACCTGGCGATTGCAGTCGTTCTGATGGTGGGTGTGATTCGGTGGGCAGTCGTCTCCAGCCATTCCGTAAGCGCGACTAGCAATCCAACTGCAGCCGCCGCACACCACCGAGCTGCTCCCGATGCCGATCTTTCGCTTTTCGAGAAACTTCTTGTCAAGGTGGGCCTGGCGGAGGCGCCAGATCCTCCCCAGTACAAAGGAAATCCACGCACCCAGGTTTGGGTCGACCTCCACACGGCGCTTTATTACTGCCCTGGCGCCGATCTCTACGGGAAGACTACGAACGGCCGATTCAGTTCTCAGCGGGAGGCGCAATTAGATCAGTTCGAGCCCGCCTATCGTAAAGCCTGCGATTGAAAGCCTTTTCCAGCCCCGTTTAAGTTGACAACCTCTGGCCGCGGGAGTGCAATCTTACATATAGGTTTCGCCTGCTCAATGATCATGTCCTGCTAAGAAAAGGGAGAACCCTATTTGGCGCATCAAACCGAACATTCCGAAGAATCCAGCAGCCTGCCACCGCCCGAGTTGAACCCTCTTTTAAATCCGCTCCTGGCGGAGAACATGGGCCGGTGGGCGCAGGTGTACTTCACTAGCCCGCCGGAAAAGCGCGAGCAAGCAGTGCAGGAACTCGTGCGCGAATTGTCAGCGGAAAAGTCGAAGCGCGAAGGAACGGGCACAGCGGCAGCGCCTTTGGTTAGGGCGGAGACGCCTGTGGTGAGACCGAAGATGCCGGAACCAGCGGTCTCACCCGTTTCACCAGTGCCAGAGGTTTACGCGACGCAGGTTCGGTGTCGCGCCTGCGGCCGAAAGAACCCTTCGACGCAGAGGTTCTGCGGTATGTGCGGAACTCATCTCGGAGACGGCGGAGAAACCGCCGACCTGGATCGAGATCATCTGCGCAGCGACGATCTTGAAATTACCTCCGCTGCAGAGCGCGATTTGGATCATTCCCCTGTCGACGAAGCAGGCCCTTATGCGGATGAACAGGACTCGCATTTCATTTCGCGTGAGCATGAGGTCTACGAGCCGCGATTGAACACGAACGAATTGTCGTTGTTCCAGACCGGGAGCAACGTTGACTACGATGACGATGACGTAATCATTTCGACTCCACCCGGTGGAGGTGTGTACCGCTTTGTGATTGGGGTGGTGCTGGCGATCGTGATCGGGACGCTTGCCTACATGGCGTGGCGCAGCTCGCAACAAACATCGCAATCTCATTTGGAGCAGTCCGCGCCAATGGCGGCGGCTGAAGGTGCGCCGGCGGAACCGGCGCCAGCCGAATCAACGCCGCCAGTCGCCGCAAAAACAAACCCACCGGAGCGAACTCAACCGAACCCACCGGAACCAACGCCCCCGGTGGAAAAGCAGTCAGCCGCGCCTGCAGCCAACCCCGCCAAAGATGCTAGCAAGCGGGTTCGAGAAGTGAGCACTCGAACCGACGATTCCGCTCCAAGCCTGCCGCATGGCGTTTCCAGGCCGCCCAAGGATACTCCAGCCCAAGCTTCGTCCACAGCGGGCACAGAGGAACTCGCCGTCGCTCAAGGTTATTTGAACGGCAGCAATGGCCAAGGACGCAACAGCGCAGAGGCGGCGAAATGGTTGTGGAAAGCCATAGCCAAACACAATGCGCAGGCGAGCCTGCTTCTATCGGATCTGTACCTGAAGGGCGAGGGAGTGTCGAAGAATTGCGATCAGGCGCGGGTGTTGCTCGACTCCGCGGCGCTCAGGGGCGTGAAAGACGCAGGCGTCCGCCTGCGACATCTTCAGGCCTTTGGTTGTCAGTAATCGAAAATCCAGGTGTGAAAGAAGTTCTTCAGAATTCCGGCCCGGCCAAGGACGCCGCAATTCACGGGCGACGTCCAGGGCAACGGGATCCAGAAAAATTACTGCATCAGGAGCACCGATGGACTACGCCGCGACTCATACCAGAGGGCGAGTTCCACCCGGTTCCAAAGTCCGAGTTTGTCGTAAATTACCCGCAAGTAATTTTTAACGACATGCTCCGTCGTTCCGATGGCATCGGCAACTTCTTTGTTCTTTAAGCCTTCGGCAACAAGTTGGATGACTCGGTGTTCGCGTTCATTTGGGACACGGGTGCCATAGCGTCCATCTGCAGACATGTTTGCCTCCGATATAAAAGGGTTGCGAGTTTCACTCGTTTGATACCACCGGTGATTCCAAAACGTAAAAATAAGCGGTTGAAATGAGCTTTAACGGTTCGCCGGGCCATTTTCAGCTGACTTGCTATCTCCGCATTATCGCAACCTTGCAGAAGCAATTCGACAATTTGCTGTTCGCGTGGCCCTAACCGAACAGTTTGTTCCTTCATTGTGTCCCCCCTTGTTCGTTTTGAATCGCCTTTGGCCGGGTTTGGCGCTTGGCTATGTGTTTCCAATTGTCATAGCATCCACAGTGCCATTTTCAGCCTGGGGTTGTCTGTGACGCCCGAACATCCAATTTCCACAGGCACTTGCGGACAATGAACACGATACTGGGAAACCCCTAGGGGCGCTGAATACCGCCTGGAAGGTCGCGTTTAGCCGCTAACGGCGAGGTTAAACGCGCAACTAGCCCGTATCCTCGGCCTTGCAGCGCTGATCCGACAGTGAGCGCAACTCTGCGAGGAGCCGAAAAAAAGCAGAAGCGAGCGGATCAATCGCCGAGAAAAACGATAATTTGAGGGATAAAATCAGGTAAATACCTTAGTCGAAAGTTCCTGCCATATCGCACTCAATTGGCACAAATTACACGCTCTGGCTTTGGGGCCCGGTTTGCGGTTCCAAGCCCGCCCCCATATGTAGAGTCTGTTGTCCATTCATTTTTTTCACTAAGTCTAAATTTCAGACCATCTTGTGGAGAAAGGTTTTAAAGGAGATCTCAACTCAAAAACATGGCTTTGCGACTCATTTCATGTTATCGAGGATGGAGCCAACAATCCCGCCAACTACCCCGCCTTCCACGGTTTCACGCCGGGTTTCGTGAGGCATGTACCGCTGTAGCGCATGAGCCAATTTGGCAATGGGAAGGGTTTGCAGCCAGATCCTTCCGGGGCCAGTGAGAGCAGCGAGAAAAATTCCGTCTCCGCCGAAGATCATGTTCTTGATGCCGGGCACGGTCGTGATCTGGAACGAGACGCTGGCCTGAAAAGCGCCCACATGGCCGGGATGGACACGCAAAGTTTCGCCGGGCTGAAGATCGCGCACAACTAATTCTCCGGAGAGTTCGAGCCAGGCCGTGCCCTGCCCGCTGAGCCTTTGCAAAAGAAATCCGTCGCCGCCGAAAATTCCCGCGCCCAGCGATTGCTGAAAACCGACTCCGACCTGAATTTGCGGCGTCGCACAGAGGAAACCGTGCCGGTGAATCATGTACTCATGACCCGGCGAGACTTCGACGGGCACGATGTGACCGGGAAGCTTGGTCGCGAACGCGAGCTCACCGACAGCGCCTGCCGCCCGGTATTCAGTCATAAAAATGGACCCGCCTCCGGCAACGCGCTTGAGCACGCCGAAGAGACCGCCGCCTCCGCCAAACTGCGTGTGTGTCGTCATCTGGATCGAACTGCTCATCCAGGAGAGTTCTCCGGCTTCAGAGATGATGCTGTCATTCGGTTCGAGTACAAACTCGAGAACAGGCATGGTAGTGCCGGTGATGCGACTCTGCATGGCGGATCTCCCAGGTTCTGTCAGGTTGATTCCCTACGCGCGATTCAACATCGAGCGTACGGAAAAGTCAGAGTATACATTGGCTGGTGCGAACGGCGGAGCAGCAGGCATTCGCACGCTTCGATGGTCGTTGCTTATTCAGGTCGCGCTTATTCTGCCCGTGGCTGTTCAGCCTCGACGTGCTTTGGTCGTCTTACCAGGACGTGGTAGGTAGCCGCGTCCCATGCATTGTGAATGCCGCTGAACAGTAGAAGCAGCACCGCTGCGGCCACTCCGAACATCGCTGGATGCACATCGGCGCGAACCGCCCACGCCGATGCCGCCAGGGTTGCGTAGGCAGCCAAAGGCAGCAGCGCATGAAACAACCAGTCTTCGAACACAGGCTGGTAGGCGGTTTGTCGTCGCATACGCCGCGTCACGATTGTGGCGTACACGAACCCGCACAGGCCGATCACGCCGCAAACAAGTGAAGGACCTTGGATGCCGCGCCAGGGAGCGCTAAGCGCCGCCGAGAGCAACAGTACAGTTGCGAAATGAACGATGTTGGGGGTCGCAAACGCTTCGCCGGCCTGCGCTTGACCTGGCGTGCGTGGCATGTCCGCGAGCAGGGCCATGACGACGAACTGGAGCCCGATCAGGGCTCCCGCCGACGATCCCACAATGACAAAGAAGTTCACCCAGCGTGCGAGTTCCGTCATGCCGTGATCTTAAATGGTCACGCCCAGAGGCGAGTGTCTTGACGCAATCGGGCGACGTCCTTTGCCGGCGCAGTCCCGAAGAAGCGGCTGTATTCGCGGGAGAACTGCGAAGCGCTCAGATAGCCCACGCGTTGACTGGCGGTGCTCGCGTCCATCATCGTCGACAACATGAGGCGCCTGGCCTCCTGCAGGCGCAGCACTTTTTGATAGTGCAGCGGGCTCATCGAAGTAACACACTTGAAGTGGTCGTGGAACGAGGAAACGCTCATGTGCACCAAACCGGCAAGTTCTTCGACCTTCATGGGTTGAGAGTAGTTTTCTCGCAGCCAGGAAATCGCCTTCGCCACTCGCTGCACGCTGGACTCGGCAAAGCCCATTTGAGCGACGCGAACTCCGATGGGGCTGCGCAGCAGCCGAATTAAAATTTCGTCGGTCACAAGCGGAGCGAGAAGTTCGGCATCACCGGACTGTCCCAAGCATTCCATCAACCGTGTGGCGGCGTTGATCACGCTCTCCTCGAGTGGAGTGACGTAAACCGCGGCTCTCTCCTGAGCCGGAGGCAGACCGTGCGGAAATACTTTGAGGACCAGGTCGGCAATCTTGTGCGGCTCGAGGTCCAACTTGAGAGCGAGATACGGCTCGAGATGGCTGGCCTGCGTGACCTGGGCAGCCACCGGCAACGCCACCGAAAACACAATCATGCGCGCTGCGTCGTACTCGTACACATCCTGACCGACGATGAAGGTCTTCGCTCCTTGTGCGGCGATGCATAACGAGGGCAGCCGAACGGCGTGTAGGCATTCTTCGTTAACACGTGAGAGACGGATGGCGTGCCAGCCAGGCACGCGCAACTCAAAACTGCCGTCATGAGGGGCATACGCGGCAATTAAGCGTGCCAGGGCCGCGCGTGGGTCGACTCCGTTGCCGGCCCGCCGCAAAGGCACGACTTTGCCGTTCGTCTTCTCGCCCTTGAAAATGCTCGGTTTTGTAGTCATAGTCGGGCTTCCCAGCGCTCAAGACTAGCCGTTTAAGCCTTCAAGACCGCCTGCACGTACGCGGGCTTCATCGGCAGCCGTCGCATGATCTTCCCTGTCGCGTCGTGCAAGGCCGCTGCGATCGCCGGAGCCGCAAGGGCATTCGCCGCCTCCGAACCTCCTCCGTAGGCACCGACTTTCGGATTGTGAAGCAGCACGACTTCGATCTCAGGGATGTCTTTCATGGTTGGAATGGGATAGGAAATCCAGTCATCCTGCTTGATTCCGCTCTCATCGAACATGACCTCTTCGAAGAGCGCATGGCCGATTCCCATGACAGCGCCGCCCGCGACATTGCGCTTCAATTGGACTGGGTTCACCACAATGCCGGGATCGACCGCAACGGTATATTTCTCCACCGCGATCATACCCGTATCAGGAGTGACGGCGATCTGGCAAACGCAGGCCCAGTAGGTTCCGCTGCGCAACATCAATGAAACTCCCCGCCCCCTGACGGGCCTTGTTCCGGTAGAGATCGCATCTGGACGCGGCGAGGGGCGCGTGTCCCAAGCAGACGCGTCACGCACTGCTTTCAGCACACCGATGGCACGCTCTTCGCTGGCGTGGTCGATGCGAAACTGGATGGCGTCCGCGCCAGCCAGCGATGCGGCCTCGCTCATCGCCAGTTCGCGCGGATAGTTTTGTTGGAATTGGCCCGGAGTCCGCATGCTGTGATCGCGCAGACCGACGGCGAGGGGAGACGCTTTCTGCCCCACCTGAAAAGTGCCATGGCCACGTTCCATCACGTTGGGAACAGGAGCGTAAACCCACGGATCTTCAATGCCGTTGACGGTAGAAGTTACAGAGTCAGACTTGACCTGCGGAGCAGGCATGGTGGGCAGCCCGGCGATGATTGCACCGATCGGCCGATCATCCTGCATGGCCGGCATGTAATGGTCGATTTGATATGCGGCCATTTTGCTTTTGTCGTCGACTGCAATCTGAACGTCGGAGAAAGCAGCAGCCGCCTGGGTGGACCACTGCATATCGTCGGCGCGCATCCACTGCACACGCACCGGCTTTCCAACGGCTTGCGATAACAACACTGCTTCGTCTTCGGCGCCTGCGTTCCCGCCGTTCGAGCGTCCGTAGTGGCCGGGCCCGGGATACGAATGCACGACGACATGATCGATCGAGGTGCCGAGCATCATCGCAATCTCACCGCGCAGCGCTTGCGGATTCTGGTTATGCGTATGGATGTGCACCATACCGTCTGGTTTGACGTCGGCGACGGCCATGGTCGGACCAATCGGTGCGTGCTTCATGTAAGACAGCTGATATGTGGCGGAAAGTTTCTTCCCGGCCGACGCGAGCACGGGACCCGGATCACCCTTCGAGAGCTTACTCTTCTCGACAGGTGCGGATGTCCAATCAACCTCTTCGCGAAGGTGCTGATAGAGTTTCGCATTGCCGGGCAAGCCCTTCCACTCGGTCCACTTCGTGGCGGTGGCTACTTGATCGGCTGCCTGGATCGCTTCCCACTCTGTAGGTGCGACTACTCCAACAAGATTGCCCTTGACGACGACTTGCGAATTCGGAAACTTGGATTTGTCCACTGAACCGGCGGACACGAGAGTTGAACCGAGCGTCTTCGGATGTACCACGCGCGCGTGCAGCATGCCCGGCAGACGCACATCCGTCGCCCACGTCTCCTTGGCAGCGACTTTCGAACTAATGATGGAATTCTTGAACGACTTGCCGATCACCGTGTACTCGCCGACCGGCTTCATCGGCGGATTGCCTTCAATGGTCAAGCCGAAGATGCTGGTGAGATCCCCTTTCACGGGGATGGTGAGCTTCAGTTGCTGGTTCTTGACGAGGTCGCCGTACGAAACGGTTTTGCCGCCTCCCGAGACAATGCCGTCTTTAACAGACAGTTTGTCCTTCGACACGCCGAGCCGCTCTGACGCAAGATCAAGCAGAGCCTGGTGGGTATAGGCGGCCGCCTTACGGATGTTCGGCGTCCCATGGCCGAGAAAATCGAAGGCGCCGCTGCCGTCTGGCGTGCGATCGGTGTCTCCCGCCACGACGGTGGTGATCGCTTCGAAGGGCACGCTCAACTCTTCGGCCACGATTTGCCGGTAAGCAGTAAAGGTCGAGCCTTGGCCGAAGTCGCTCTTGCCGGTGCGAATCAGGACCGTATTATCCGGGTGAATCTCGATCCAGGAACTGGGGAGTGTGGGATCGAGCGTGTTCTTCAGCGTGCCGGACTTTGCGGTATCGGCCTTCAAAAGCTCCGGTCCAACGAAGCTGAACCCAACGACGAGGACGCCGCCCGCTTTTATGAATTGACGCCGCGATAGCGTCGGTCCGAAAACATTTGCTGGTTTTTCGCTCATGGTAGCCATCGCCTACCTCCCCTTCGCCATGATCGTGGCGGCATGTTGTACGGCTTCAATGATGGCCGCATAGGTCCCGCAGCGGCACAGATTGGGCGACACGCCGGATGTGGTGAAAGCCTCTTTGATTTGCGCCAGCGTCGGCTGCGGATTGCTTTCGAGCAGTTCGGTCGCCTTGATCATCATCCCGTTCTGGCAAAACCCGCACTGCGGAGTCTGCTCTTCGATCCAGGCTTGCTGCACGGGGTGAAGTGTGTTCCTGGCCTGATCCGCTGAGAGTCCCTTTTGCTTGGCCCACCGCGCGGGCAAACCCTCAAGCGTGGTGATCTCTTGGCCAGCAACACTTGCAGCAGGCGTAATGCACGAACGTACTTCTTTGCCTTCGACTAGAACGGAGCAAGCCCCGCACTGTGCAAGTCCGCAACCAAACTGCGGACCGATGAGTTGGAGGTCGTTGCGCAACACGTATAGCAGCGGAACGTCGTCAGGAGCCTGGACTTCGTGCCGGACTCCATTCACATTAAGCGTGACCATAGAGCACTCCCTTCCGCCGCATTGTTCGAATGCGGGTGAATACCTTTTTCCTGAAAAGCCTTGGGTCCCCAATCTGCTAGAAGACTAATTGTTTTACCCGGTAGTGGACATCTTAACTCGCCTTGCGATGACATACACCATCAGCGTTTCCGAGCCTCAACGGCAACGTCGAACTTTGAATAGTATTTCTTCACGTCGCCAGCGCCGTACTTCTTGCGGAACTTCTCGACCACGGACGCAACCTGTTTCGCTTCGGTGATGGGAAGAGCTTTGAATTCGGCTTTTGTACCTCCGGCCTCGATCTGAATTGCCGGGTTCTTGAGCACGTTCTTATACCACTGCGTGTTCGAGCCCTGCACGGGCAGCAGGTAGAGCTTGTCTTCCTCCAAAACGAACCAGACCGGAATTGAGATGGTGCGTCCCGACTTTCTGCCGATCACGCTGATGTTGATTTCTTGAGATCGGGTAAGACGGGTAGTGAGATCGTCTTTTCGCATCGGCGTGTGCGTTGCTCCTTTACGGGTTGCCCTACATCGTCGTGCTCTTTGCGACCGGTTAGGATTTAGCTCCCTGTTCGTTGCACGTCGGGAAATCAAATTCCCCACCCTCCCGCAAACGACGCGGGAAGGGTGGGGCACCCTATGGAAGCCCTTTTCGATATTGCTCGTCGGTGACGTGTTCCATCCAGTCGACGACCTTGCCGTCCTTTTTTTCCTGAATGGCAATGTGCGTCATTGCTGTTGTTGGCGCAGCGCCATGCCAGTGCTTTTCGCTAGGCGAGAACCAGACCACGTCGCCCGGCCGAAGCTCCTCAGTCGGGCCTCCCCAGCGTTGTGCCCAGCCGCAACCAGCCGTGACGATGAGAGTCTGGCCGAGCGGATGCGTGTGCCATGCAGTGCGTGCGCCCGGCTCAAAAGTCACACCGGCACCGCTCACGAGCGCTGGGTCGGGCGCCTGAAAGAGCGGATCGACTCGTACAGTGCCGGTGAACCATTCCGCCGGTCCTTTGGCGGAAGGTTGCGTACCGGCTCTTCTGATTTCCATTTGTACTCCTCCCGCTTCAGCGATTGCTCATCGCTTCGATGTGTTCGGGATACCGCGCGCCCTGCACCGTAATCTTTGCGGCGGCGCTTTCAATCTCGCGGAGATCGTCACGCGTCAGTTCGATGGAGAGGGCTCCGATGTTCTCTTCGAGACGATTCAGTTTTGTCGTGCCAGGAATTGGAACAATCCACGGCTTCTGGGCGAGCAGCCAGGCGAGCGCTAGCTGAGCCGGCGTCGCTTTCTTCCGCTGCGCAATCTTGGCGAGAAGATCCACCAGCGCCTGATTGGCTTTCCGATTCTCCGGCGAAAAGCGCGGGAGCGTGCTGCGGAAATCATTGCTTTCGATCGGGGTGTTTTCGTCAATTTTTCCCGTGAGGAAACCTTTCCCCAGCGGACTGTATGGGACGAAGCCGATTCCAAGTTCCTCGAGCGTCGGCAGCACTTCTTTCTCAGGATTCCGGTACCACAGCGAATATTCGCTTTGCACAGCGGTTACCGGCTGAACCGCGTGTGCGCGACGGATGGTCTTGGCGGCGGCTTCCGACATACCGAAGTGCTTGACCTTGCCTTGCTGAATGAGGTCCTTCACCGTTCCGGCAACGTCTTCGATGGGGACCTCAGGGTCTACGCGGTGCTGATAGTAGAGATCGATGGCGTCAACTTTGAGCCGCTTGAGCGAACCTTCCGCCGCTTTTTTGATGTGCTCGGGCTGGCTATTCAGGCGGACCCAGCCCGGACTTCCATCGGGTTTGAGTTCATAGGCGAACTTAGTGGCGATGACCACCTTGCCGCGGTAGGGGGCCAGAGCTTCACCAACGAGCTCTTCGTTCAAGTACGGACCATAGACTTCGGCGGTGTCAAAAAATGTGATGCCGCGATCCACAGCCGCATGGAGCAGTTTCGTCATCTCCTGTTTGTCTTTGGGCGGGCCGTAGGAAAAACTCATTCCCATGCAGCCGAGGCCGAGAGCCGAGACTTCAAGATTGCTTTTTCCAAGTTTGCGTTTTTGCATGGTTGTCATCCTTTAATCAAAGCTATATGGAAACGTTTTGTGAAAATCTAGTAATGCTCCCAGGCAACTCTCCAGTGTTCTTCCGGGTGAGTCGACTTCACGATGAGCTGTCTGCCCGAGAATTCGAATTCGCGCGGCAGGTCCTTGCCGACGAGGGTTCGCACCAGCGCGCCCTCAACGTGGAAGGTGAAAGTGTGCTTGCCTTCATCGATGTCATACGTGCCAAAGGAGGCCTCGTAGCCGCCTTGCGTGTATTGCAGCGGCGCAGCGCTGGAGGCCGAGGGAGGGGTCCGATACATCACCTGAACCGACATGTGGCCGTCGCGCGTATAGGCCAGTTGCCCTGTGCAGTCTGCGCGGTGAATTTTCCCGTCTGCGCCTTGCTCTTCGAGCCAGGCCAGCCGCCACGCACCGACAAATCGGGCGCTGATGTTGTCATTCCTACTGCGATCCTGAGCAGCGGGCGTCATTGCAGTCATACCGATCAACAAAGAAGCCACGCCAAGCGAAAGCGGTTTTTTCATATACGGTTCCTGAGCCGTCGAGCTACTCAGATTTAAGAGAAGCCATGTCGATGGAGAAGCGGTACTTCACATCGGACTTGAGGAGTCTCTCGTAAGCTTCGTTGACCTTTTGGATCGGGATGACTTCGACATCGGCGGTGATGTTGTGCTTCCCGCAGAAGTCAAGCATCTCCTGAGTCTCGGCGATGCCGCCAATGTTCGAACCCGAAAAACTCCGACGGCGCACAATCAGAGCGAAGGCAGACACACCGAGAGGCTTTGGCGGAGCCCCGACAATGGTGAGATTGCCGTCGCGACGCAGCAGGCTGAGATAAGCATTGATGTCGTGATCGGCGGAAACGGTGTCGAGAATGAAATCGAAGCTCTCAGCATGCTTTTGCATCTCCCCGGCATTGCGCGAGACGACGACTTCGTGAGCGCCCAGGCGAAGCGCATCTTCCTTTTTCTTGGGGGATGTCGTGAAGGCAACGACGTGGGCTCCAAGGGCATGCGCAAACTTGACGCCCATGTGGCCCAGTCCGCCGAGCCCGACCACTCCAACTTTCTTGCCCTTGCTGACACCCCAGCGGTGCATGGGCGAGTACGTCGTTATTCCGGCGCACAGCAGAGGAGCGACTCCGGCGAGGGCCAGATTCGTGGGCGCACGCAGGACGAATTTCTGGTCCACGACAATGCTCTCCGAGTATCCACCGTAGGTAACACCGCCCATATGTTTGTCTGGAGAGTTAAACGTAAGCACCATGTTCGGGCAAAACTGCTCAAACCCAGCTTTGCACTCGGGACACGTGCCATCCGAGTCGACCATGCAGCCAACCGCGGCGAGGTCGCCGGGCTTGAACTTTGAAACCGCTCGCCCGACCTTGGTGACTCGCCCGACAATCTCGTGGCCCGGAACAATCGGGTACACAGTAGGCATGAATTCGCTCCACTCATTACGCACCGAGTGCAGGTCGGAGTGGCAGATTCCGCAAAAAAGAATTTCGATCTGTACGTCATTGTCGGTTGGTTCGCGTCGCGGGATCGTCGTGTGCGCCAGCTGCGATGCCGCGCCGGAGGCAGAATATGCTTTCGCCTTGTACATGCCTTTCCCTTTCATAAACTCGTCATCCACTTAATGGCTTCGGTAACCGGGCCCTTCCTCCTTTGATCTCTGAGGAAAGGTCCGCCGGTTCGCCGATATAAAAGTTTAGATTGCTGACTCTCTGAAGGCTTGCCTATTTCACTTAACTTCTTGCCAGATTCTCCGAGGCGGTCGGGGCTGACCCCCTCAGCCTTTTATGGCGGAGCGGATTTTTGGGGTGCCCGAGACCGAAGCTTTCAATCCGGCGTCAGTTTCGATTAGTTCGTGAACTTTTCTGGTCATCTCCTCGTCGGTGTCGGGCGCCCTGCGGATCTCGACCGGATAGCGCACCAACAGTTCCAGTCCGGCGTCGGCGAACTGGATGCGCGCCTCCGGTTCTGGTTGTTCCACCTGAATATCGGCGTGGCGCTCGATCGAGGCGTGCTGGCGTTCGATCGCATCTTTGTATCGCGAGTAGACCGAGTTAACGACTGCCAAAAGTTTCTCCTCCACCACCTTATGATTTCCATTTGGCGCGATCATCACCACGACTTCGTGCCAGGCATATTCGGTGCCGGGGATCTGCTTGAAGAGCGGTGTGCTGGTTTGGAAGAGAACTGCGTTGGAGAAGACCACGATGCGTCCCGTGGGATAGAAATCGAGCCCCGTGCCAGCCAGTTCCATCAGGTAAAACCTCACCAGCCCAATATCGACGACGTCGCCGGTGATGCCCGCGACGCTGATGCGGTCGCCCACCCTGATGCCGTAGCGCCCAATGATGAAAAAATACGCGGCTACAGAAAGAAGGACGGCCTGCAATCCAACGGCGATGCCAGCGGTGATGAATCCGGCGAATGTTGCCAGAGAACTGAACTCGCTGACGAAGCCCAGGATCAATACGACGACGATCAGGAAACCGATCACCACGCGGCGCATCACCAGAAACTGCCGGCGGCGGCGCGGGTCGCGCACGTAGCGGAATGTGATACGGCGCCAGATTTGCGAGAGAACCAGGATCACCACGAGGGCCAGGAGAATTGCGCCCACCCGGAGGAGTACGGAGCTCAGTATGTGCCTGGACTCCTGGGAGATCGAACTCCGCCACTCATAGAAGTTTGTTTTGCTGTCTTCAAGGACGATGAGTTCCTGGCTGAGCGGAAGAGTCGCACTGGAGAGCTGCTTAAAGCGCTCGGTGAGTTCACGGAATTCCTGTTTTTCCGCCTGAAGCTGCTGCGGATCGGTGGCCGGAGGTTGGCCGGCGAGTTTCTGGCTTTCCTGGATGGTTGCTCGCAAGGCATCTCGCAACGGGGTACGCAAATGGTCCGCCACGTCGCGGGTATAGTCGGTCTCTTTAATGACGCTATCGATCTGGCGCACGGTGCTCAGGTAGCCGTATAACGTCAGTGCTTCGCTGATCAAACCGCCGGAGTTGGCCAATGAAGGCTTTGCCGGCGTGGGGGTCGTGGTCGTTTTCTGGGGAGTGGGATTCGGACCGAGAACGTCAGGAATCGAACGGGCCAACTGACTGATGCCGCCCTCGAGTCCACCGGAGATCTCGCCGTTGGTTTCAACAAACGCCGACATTTTTTGAACGGCGTCGAGGAGAGCCTTCTGCAGATCCAGTTGGCCTTGAAGTGCATCTCGCTGGGAAATCAAAACCTCTTTACGGCGGGACGGGGCTTTCGAGATTTGAGCATTCAGGCTTTCGATCTGCGATTGCAAGTCGCCGATTTGAGAAGACGTCTTTGCCTGCAACTTGGCCAGATTCTGTTGTTGGGTGGTCTGAGCGGACGGCTGGTTTCCCCCATTGGTTTTCTGTTGCGATGCGACTAGTAAGGCCTCGGCCCTTGCCGAATCGAATGCCAGACGGACAGCCTGGGACCCGAGACTCTTGGCATTATCTTGATAAATGGCATCACTAGGCAGCCCGACAGGCTGGATGCCAGTGGTGGAGTGGCGATACCAGCTGATGAGCTGATTAAGGTGGTTCAGCACTGCGGATCCATCGATTTGAATCGGCGGCAAGACGCTGGAGCTCGGCGTCGGTTGCGAAGGCGGTACGGGGGCGGATTTTGGCAGTTGAGGCGACTTTGAATTCTGCGCCCACAAAAATGCTCCGACCAGCAGGAGTAGTGCGACGCGCCCTGTGACTCGCCTCCCCAAACGGCGCAGGTTCGCTATCGAATGCTTGGTGATTTCTTGCATGGACTTGCTCGGCGATGCTCTTTCGTTCTTTAGTTTCCGCTCAAATGAAGATGCCCGATTTTACCGTAGTTGGCGAAGCGGCCGATCTTCGCCTAAGAGAGAGCTCTGAGCAGTGATCCCCCGTTGATTGCCGCCGATGCACCCGGCATCGGCGGCAATCTGTGCGGATGACTTCAGGCTGCCGTCGCAGTCGCCCAGGGATCGAGGACAACCTTGGTACAGCGGTCTTGTTTGTCGCGGAAAGTTTTGTACATCTGGGGCGCTGAATCGATCGGCATCCGGTGACTGATGACAAAACTTGGATCGATCTCACCTTTCTCGATGCGCTGCAGCAGAGGTTGCATGAAGTTCATCATGTGAGTCTGTCCGGTCTTCATGGTCAGGCCTTTATTCATGAAAGCCCCCATCGGAATGGTATCGGCGAAGCCGGAATATACTCCCGGAACGGAAACCGTCCCACCTTTGCGGCACGCCTGAATGCACTGGCGCAGCACAATGGGGCGGTCGGTCTCGAGCTTGAATGCCTGCTTCACCCGGTCGAGCGCATACATCGGATTGTCGCCATGCGCTTCCATGCCGACCGCATCCATGCAGGAGTCCGGTCCGACGTTGGCGGTCATGTCTTTCAAAGTCTGCACAACATCGTCAACCTCCTCGTAGTTAATGGTTTCCGCGCCGCCTTGCTCCGCCATCTCGAGGCGATAGGAGAACCGGTCGATGGCGATCACGCGCTCCGCCCCCAACATGAACGCGCTTCGAATTGCGAACTGACCAACCGGGCCGCAGCCCCAGATGGCCACGGTGTCTCCGCGCTTAATATCGCAGTTCACCGCCCCGAAATATCCAGTGGGGAAAATGTCGGACAAGAAAACAACTTTGTCATCTGGAATTCCCTGCGGAATCTTCAATGGCCCAACATCAGCAAAAGGAACGCGAGCATATTGGGCCTGGCCGCCGGCATATCCTCCCATCATGTGGGTGTAGCCAAAAAGACCCGAAGGAGAGTAGCCCATCATTTTCTCGGCGATCCAATAATTGGGGTTGGAATTTTCGCAACACGACCAGAGTTTCTGTTGGCAGAAGAAGCAGCGACCGCAGGCGATGGTGAATGGAACCACCACGCGGTCACCGACCTTCAGCTTCTCGGGTTGCACTGCGCTTCCGGTTTCAACCACTTCTCCCATGAACTCATGACCCATGATGTCGCCTTGTTCCATGGTGGGTATCAGTCCGTTATAAAGATGCAAATCCGAACCACAAATGCAGGTACTGGTAATGCGCACAATTGCATCACGCGGATTTAAGATTTTGGGATCAGGAACGTTTTCCACGCTCATCTTATTCGTGCCCATCCAACAAACTGCTTTCATGCTGTCCTCCGTTGTTGTTTCAGAATTTCACTCATTGGAGCGCTGCGTGCCAGCGGCCGATCAGGATCGGCAAGCTTCAGCGCGGCTGCCTTTAAGGAGCGAGGGCCGTGGGGCTGGCCTTCAGTGGTGGCGATTTCGCCGGCTTCAATAAGAGCTTTGAAGCGACGGAGATCTTGCTGCATCACGAAATTTGGAACTTTGCCGAACAACTTGGCCACGGCGTATCCAAGCTTTCCCGCAGGGTGGTCGAAGTGCGTGATCGCGGTGAGAATTGTGCCGCGTCCGCTGGGAGCTTTCTCGAAGCGTACCGAACCCGCCGCGGTAAGCTCGGAACCGGGCAAGGAACGCCAGGAAATAAACTCGTTTTCGCGTTCGTCCACGATTTCCGCATCCCATTGGATGGGAATGCCTACGGGACCAAGAGCGACCCATCGATATTGCCGCTCCCCGATTTTGGTCACGGATTCGAGGTGAAACATGAACTTCGGCAAGTCTTCGAAGTTGCGATACCGCTGGTACGCTTCTTGCGGAGAACAGTTGAGCAACACGCTGCCGCGAGCCAGGAATTGATCGGATTCCGATGTATTTGCGCGCCAGCCAGCGTAGGCGAGTGCGCCCCCGGCAGCGGCAAGTGCAAGACCGGATTTTGATCGCCGGCTCAGGCCGAACGCGGCCATTGCAGCGCCCGCAATCCAGGGTGCGGATTGACGCCACGCCCGGTTTGATACGACTGATGAAAGATTAGTGTTCGAGTTGTTTTCATTCATGTGGAATTCTCCAAAACTGGTTGTGCAGATCGGTGGAACTACGGGATCTGGTTGTTTTGTTCGGCCGCACGCTCGTTCAATGCCGTGAGCCATGAGGGGGATACTTCCGAAAAACTTTGTTTGCCGGTCTTCGGCTCCGTGCCCGCGCCATTCGCGGAAGGCAGAAGCTGGTTGACCAAGCCCAATAAATTCGCGGTCGCTCCGGGGAATAGTCCGTGCGCTTTGACGGCAAACTTTGCCGGCAACGATAAAACGACTTCCGCACTGCCGCGGACGCAGGCATCTACCACTTGGCGGGAGGCGCGAACGGCGTTCATCGAAAGCACAGGAAGCGCATCGCTAATGCTGAACCAGGCATACTCTGCTTTGTTATTGCCCTTGAAAAATGCATTGCGCGGACTGCCAGTGCGCATGAGTCCAGGGCACACGGTTGTGACGTACACGTTATCTTTTAGGGCTTCGCTGCGAAGACCTTCGGAAAAACCGGTTAGAGCGAATTTGCCGACGCAGTAGGGCAAGAGATGCGGGACGCTGACTTTTCCGCCGATGGAAGAGATGTTCACAATTCGGCCTTGTTTGCGTCGCTGCATTTCGGGCAAGACAGCGATGGTGGCGAAATAGGGTCCCCAAAAATGGGTATTGAGGGAGTTGCGATAGTCGTCGATGGTCATCGCCTCCATCGGGCCGACGCAGATGGTGCCAGCATTGTTGACCAGAACGTCGACTGCGCCAAACTTTCGCCGAATCTGGTCAACCGCCAATTCCGCTTCCTCTCGCATGCTGATGTCAGTTTCCAGCGGAAGAACTTCGGCGCCACTTCGACGCAGGTCATCCGTGGCCCGGTCCAGGGCGTCTTGATCTCTGCCGGAGATAGCAACCTTCGTACCCCGCGCGGCAAACTCATGCGCCAGCAACAGACCTAATCCTCGCGATCCACCGCTGACAAACACGGTTTTACCCGCTAATTCGTAGCGACGGGTGCGAAATACTCGAAATGCAGCGAGCCCGACCAAAGTGCCGATGCCGAGAAGAGTTTGCCCCCGAGGCGGTTTGGACATGACCATGGCTTCCTTACGTGCGGTTCTGGGCTCTACGCCTGGCAGGAGGGGCGCATGCATCCAACAAGATTAAATAAATGGATAAGCCCCAAGAGCAGCCGGAACAATCGAGAGACTCACGTAGCGTTGCGAAAATAATCCCTTAATTGCGGAACCACGGGCTGCCAACACCGGAAACTGTCGCTGCATCCTAATGTTGCGCAATCCGCGGATGGGCGAACCTGCCCCCGCCTTGCGCACGATATTTTGTCTTCTCTTTGGGAGAGACTGGAGAGACTATGAAGCTCACGCGCTTTTTAGCAGTTTGGGCAATCGGCCTCCTGGCGATCGCGACTCTCGCGCTCGCACAGGATGTGAGGACCGACTACGACCACCACGCCAATTTTTCGCAATACCACACCTACTATTGGGCGAAGGTCCAGACCACCGATCCACTGTGGCAGAGGCGTATTCAGGACGCCGTAGATCACCAATTGCAGGCCAAGGGATGGCAGCGTGTGGAAGATGGCGGCGATGTTGCGTTGACTGCCGTTGGCAGCGCTCGTAACCAGCAGGAATACCAGACGTTCTACGATGGCTTGGGAGGTTGGCGATGGGGCGGTTTCGGCGAAACTACCACCCAGGTTGAAACCTACCGTGTGGGCGCACTGGTGCTGGATTTCTACGATGCGCATAACAAGCAGTTGATCTGGCGAGGAGTAGCGCAGGACACGCTTTCCGACAAGCCGGAGAAGAACGAGAAGAAACTGGAAAAGTCCGTTGACAAAATGTTGGAGCACTTTCCCCCGCAGAAGGGTTAGCTCGCGAGCGGATGCAGAGCGAATCATTCGGCCCTGCATCCGCCCGGTAGTTCGCGTTTCCCACCGGTTGCATCCTCTTTCGTCCGAAATATTGACATGCAGCGGAACCATGGTTCCAGTACGGCAGCGTACGCACCGCTGTTACTTGGCGGGTTTTAACGTTTGTGATAAACATCTCGTTGGCGGACGGATTTACGAACCGCGATTCGATGAATACGATCCGTTGTCCCTATTGCATCGAAAACGGCGCATTCAAGCCCATGACGAAGCGGGGCTCCGGCGAATGGTGGGTCTGCGAGAAATGCGGGCATCTATCATTGCCATCCAAGCGATTGTTCGAATGCACGTGCCGCAGATGCACAGGCATGCCGCCGACCAGCCGTGCCCGTTCGCTCAGACAGACGGTTAGGATTCGGCTGCTATTGCTATACCGGGGAGTCCGTTCCTTAGTGCAGCAGTGGCGCTAGCGTTCTGAGCTGCACGATCTATTTTCCCAGCGTAGATATTCAAGTTCCTTATCTTGAGCGCAGCACCGCAGGAGAATGCTGCCCCGGCTCATATCGCCGAGACCGAGGAAGTTTCTGGGAAACAACAGCCGCTGGCCAAAAACCGCCTGTATCGGAGTGATATACTTCAACGTCGCCACGCTTCCCAACAGGATGATCTCGGTTTCGTCGCTCACCCTCGCTCGCAGACGAAGCAAATCGGAGTCCAACGGCCGCCGATAATCGGAATTCTTCTCGTCGATCGCAGTGGCGGAAATCCTGCGCAGGTCGTTCAAGGTGATCACCGTCTCGGGCAACATCAATCCAGCGCCCGTAATGATTTGAACCCCGGCAATACCGCGAGGCGGATTCTGGAATCTTTGCGCGTAATCCAGTTTGCCGCGGAAATAGAGGCTGCTGATAAATGCATACACCTCACCGAGAGTTGCGCCCGAGTTGCGGAGGCGCAGTGCGAGATCTGAGTCCCATGTGGGATTGAGAAGGCGTTGCCCTTTAATTCCAGAAACGTTGGCAGGAGAAAGCAGAAAAATTCGAGTACGAACGGAGACAGGCCCTGCTACGGCGACGAGAACTGAGGAAGTATCAAGACGCAAAACCATAGGCTGAATCGCTCGCTCTACAGCCATTTGCTTCAACCTCGTACGGCGACCTGGCATCGAAGAGAACGTCCGGTTTCAGGTGGCGTTGAAACCGTTATTTGCAAAGACAGCGATGAGGCAACAGTATCATGGGGCGGTCCACGAAATCATCTGACAGGTCCCAGCGCGCAAAAAAATCCGCCGAGCGTTTCGCTTCGCTGACAAACGCGGACATTAGTGAATTGCTGGCTACGGAAGCGGAGAGAGCGTCCCAGCCGCTGCGGAAGGCATTTCGCCGGGCAGCGCGGAAAGCGTTCCTTTGGACTGACGAGGCCTCAAAGTTATATGAAGAGCGTCGCTCCCTGACTGAACTGCCGGGGATTGGACCTTACCTGGAAAAAATTGTCCGCCGATGGTTGGAGCATCCGCCGTTAGTTCCCGATCCTCCCGACATTCGCAGGAACTTTCTCACATGGACACAGGCCCATGCGATTCTGCAGAACGCGCCGTCATGGTCACAATCGGTTAAAGGAGATTTGCAAATGCATTCGGTGTGGAGCGACGGGTCCGGCTCAATTCAGGAGATGGCCGAGGCAGGCGAAGCACTTGGTTACGAATACATCGCGATTACCGATCATGCGAAGGGACTGAAAATCGCAGGGGGCATTGACGAAGAGCAACTGGCGCGGCAGGCACTTGAGATCGAGCACGTGAACGATGCAATGGCGGCGGCAGGCCACAGGTTGCGGGTGCTTCATTCCCTGGAACTGAATCTGAGCCCGAGTGGTGCAGGAGATATGACGGATGAGTCGCTGGGCCGGCTGGACTTGGTGTTGGGTTGTTTTCATTCCGCGCTGCGGAAAAAAGAGGACCAAACCGAGCGCTACGTTGCCGCGCTGCGAAATCCAGCGATTCAGATCCTGGGGCACCCGCGGGGAAGAATTTACAACTTCCGGCTGGGGCTAACTGCGGACTGGCCCCGGGTATTTGCCGTTGCGGCAGAACTCGACAAGGCCGTCGAGATCGATTCTTATCCTGATCGGCAAGACTTGAGTCTCGATCTCATCCGGCTGGCCAAGAAAGCCGCATGCCGAATTTCGATTGGCACCGATTCCCACGGTCCTTCGCAACTTCGGTTTATTCGGTTTGGACTAGCCGCCGCGGCAAAGGCTGGGATTGATGGCAAACGAATCCTCAATTTCATGAGCCGCCAGGAGTTGATCAACTGGGCGACCAGCGTGCGCAACATGTCAGCCCAGTAGACAAGGGCCCGAGGGTTAAGAGAAAAACTTGGGATGTCACACGAAAGGGCATCCAACGGAAACGGAGGGCCCTGCCCTTCTTGATACTTATGAAGTCAACACCTTCAGCAGTATATTCGTGGCAGTGCCGAGTTGCCGCTTGGGGCGGAACTCCATCGAGAATAATCCATCGGGTTTCACCTGTAGAGACGCGGAGATTGCCGGAGGCATCCTAACTAGGCCTCCTACGTCTGGAAGGGCCGATGGAAACGCAGGGCCCAAATCACTCAAGTAAGGAAGTGCCGGGTGGATGCTGGTTCTCTCGGGAAAGATGACATCACCTATGACGAAACTTACCAATAACGTACGTTGTACGATCGCATTATTTGCGGCAGCGCTGCTGAGCGGCGTGCTAGCACTGCCGGCAACAGCGCAGGATCAATACGACCAGGACGATCCGCCGAGCCGGGTGGCACGCCTGGGATATTTGCAAGGCTCCGTCTCATTTCAGCCCGCGGGCGAATCGGAGTGGGTGGAAGCCGCTCACAACCGGCCGCTCACAACCGGTGACAAACTGTGGGCTGACCAGGACTCTCGCGCGGAACTGAATCTGGGTTCCGCCATCATCGATGTGAACAGCAATACCGGAATTTCCTTTCTCAATCTCGACGACCGCACAGCGCAAATTCAACTGAGTTCAGGAGCTATCAACGTTCGCGTGCGTGAGTTGGATCGCGATGAAGTGTTTGAGATCGACACGCCGAACCAGGCGTTCTCTATCTTCCGGCCAGGACGATACCGCCTGGAAGCCAGCGAGGACGGGACTTACACCGTGGTGAGCATCCGCGAAGGAGAGGGTGAATCGACCGGCAACGGACAGACTTATACGGTGCACGCGGGGCAGCGCGCAACTTTCGAGGGCGCGGACCGCCTGAATGCTCAAGTAGAAGAACTAGGTCGTCCCGACGATTTTGACAACTGGAGTGAGGCTCGCTACCGGCGCTACGAAGACTCGCAGTCTGCGCGCTACGTTTCTCACGATGTCGTCGGGTATGAGGACTTGGATGACAATGGCGACTGGCGCCCAGAGCCCAGTTACGGTAACGTCTGGTTTCCACGTGTCTATGCGGGTTGGGCGCCCTACCGCGAGGGTCACTGGGCCTGGATCGATCCTTGGGGATGGACTTGGGTGGATGACGAGCCCTGGGGGTATGCTCCCTTTCACTACGGACGCTGGTGCTCGATCGGAGGGCGGTGGGGATGGGTACCTGGCCCGGTGGACGTTAGGCCGGTTTACGCACCTGCTCTCGTCGTATTTGTGGGGATAGGCGGCGGATTCGGCGGCAATGTGGGTTGGTTTCCTCTAGGCCCGAGAGAAGTATATGTACCATCCTATCGAGTGAGTCGCGGCTACGTCGACCGCGTCAACATCAGCAATACAACTATCAACCGAACGACGGTCACGAATGTCTACAACACGACAATCATCAACAACAACACGACCATCAATAACGTAACGTACGTGAACCGGAATGTAAGGGGCGCGGTAGTAGCCGTGCCGCAACGAGCATTTGCCAGCGCGCAGCCGGTTTCGCGAGCGGCAGTAACGGTGAATGAAAAAGAAGTTGCTTCGGCTCGCATGACCAGCAGGGCGGCCGTCGCGCCGACGAACAACAGCGTGCTGGGAATGCATGCCGATACCGCGAACCGAGTGAAGGCCCCCCCGGCCTCCGTGGTCAGTCGTCAGGTTGTGGCGAAGGCACAGGTGCCGCCACCGCCAACGCCGTTCGCAGCCCGGCAGCAGGCGTTGGCAGAGCATCCGGGACAGCCGATCCCCCGCCAGGAAATGCAGCGTTTTCGACCAGCCAACAATCCTGCCGCAGTGGGTGCGCGTCCGCCGGTACGGCAAGCGCCTCCCGGAAGGCCGGCAGAGGCTACAGTCGCGCAACCGGGCAACCCGCCGGCGCGGGGAACCATGAGTCGGCCAAGCAATCAGCCGGCGCCGAACGAGCGTCCGGGTGCGAATCCGGCACCGAACAATCAACCGCAGCCGAATAATCGTCCGGCGGGACCGCCTATGCGGAATGATCGCCCCTCAGGCGCGCAGCCCAATAATCGAACTGAACCGAATCAGCCTGCACCAAATTATCGGCCACAGCCCAATCAGCCGCAGCCGAATAATCGTCCGGCAGAGC
>CALFMO010000050.1 GCA_937879855.1 uncultured Acidobacteriaceae bacterium
CGAACTTGGCGAGCGACGTGGTGATCAATGCGGGACCGAACATCACGGTGAACAATATTACGGTAGTGAGTGCGACGCAGGTGACAGCGACCTTCAACATCGCGGCCACGGCCGCGCCCGGGCAGGCGAACGTGACGCTGACAACCCCAGGGGGAACCACCGCACCCACCCCATTCTCGATGACTCAATGACGTATGCCGTCGCCGTTTTTTCTTTTCTCGTTTAGTGGGCCAGGAGCCCTCCCCCATCATCTCTAGAAAGTAGCTCTGAAGTCTGCCCCCTCCGAAATCGGCAGCAGGTGATTATGGAGTCACATCGGGTACTCTGCCTTCCGAATCGGCCCGGAATCCGCCTCTCCAGACACTCGTCAGAATTCCCAGGCTTACCATTCTTCAGCATAATCCCACCCGCATCTCGCGTCGGTAGCTAACAACTCCCACCGAAAGCATTCCCTTTCCAGCTTTTTAGCGTTTTCCCTCCTTCCTCAGGAGATCTCATCCATGTTCGAGACCACGAACTGGATTGGGAAGGATTTTCGCTTGGCCAAAAATGGGCTTGGAAAAACAATCTCTGGATAGCTAACGGATTTGAATGTAGGTTCGGCCGGAACGTAACTGTGGTTGCACGAGAGTAACTCGAACCTGCAACTAACGTTCGCCACTCGCATTTAGGTATCTCATTACTGTTCAATGGTTTGCGTGCCAAAACGGACGATCCGCAGCACCGTCCGAGGCGCTAGGCCCACCGTTGCACCATCACTGCCTAGTAGCGCCTCCCCCCACGCAAGTGCCATTTACTCCGAGAGGAACTTCTCCTATGTTGTCAGTGAGCCAGTGCCTGACTGCAAGAGGCACGGCGCAGATCCCCCCGCAATCATTCCCGATCCTAAAATCATATGGCCCATTTGTCTGTTCTTCCTAATCGTCTTCGAGTTCTCGCCGCCGACAGCAGTTCTCTAAGCACTCAATTGCTAGTGGAAGCGCTCGCGCGCGACAGCCACCTCCACATGATTGAGTCTCCATCCCGGGGGCCGGCCCTGCTCGCTCTGGTAAAGCAAGAGAAACCGAACGTTGTCGTCGTCAGCGCCAATCTGGATGAGACAGAGAGCGGCGACTACGAGTTCGTGCGTGAAATCTTGGCATTGTCGCCAGAGACTCGTGTCGTGGTCCTTCTCGATGCTTCAGAACGCGAGGCTGTGATTAAGGCGTTTCGTGCGGGCGCGCGAGGCGTGTTTTGCCGAACTGAGCCCTTTCGCCTCTTGGGGAAGTGTATCCAATGCGTCCACCAGGGGCAGGTATGGGCCAGCGGCAGCGAACTTCTGTATTTGCTGGACGCCTTGGCCAAACCCAGATTTGCCAACCTCCAGGCCAAAGGTGGACCGCTGCTTTCCGCGCGAGAAACGGAAGTTGTCGGCTGCCTTGCGGAAGGGCTTACCAACCGTGAAATCGCGCAGCGTTTAAAGCTGACCGAGCACACGGTGAAGAATTATCTGTTCCGCATCTTTGACAAGCTGGGAGTCTCCAGTCGGGTGGAAGTTGTGCTCTATGCGCTCGGGAACGTCGGTCCGCAAGCTCCGGCCGCGTCAACTCGTGATAGGAGTCCAGAGATAATACGTGTCCCATCGAAATCCGCAGACTCAGAGCCGGATGACTCCTCCGAAGACCGCGCAAGAAAACTTTCTCGCTCAAGGTTCTCTGCAATTGGGGCAGACTGAAGTTCATGTGATTCTGCTTTCCCTGCGTGTCGCTAGATGCGTCTGCAGCAGATATAGCTTCAGCGCTGTTTGTGGAAGCCTGCATCAACTGCGGCGGCCATAACTATCTGAACATCCCGGGCCGCCATCCTTGCTAATCTGAACGTCCAAAAGTGTACGCCTTCGGCAGCTGCAGCGCGCGAGACCAAAAACTCTTTTCGAACCCCGGACAATGCTCTGGGCACCAGGCCGTCCTTCCTCCGTAGTTCCTCCCTGAGTTGACGACGAATCCGGGAGCCCCCACCGTTTCAAGGTATCCTGGTTCTCCGTACACTGAGCCGCATGGCTGGTTCTGACCAGTCAGATTCTTCCCGGCGGCATGCGAAATATATCTCTTATGTTTGGGAAGCAGAACAGCCAGCCAAATGCGTGAAATGACTATGGTATAATGACTATGATCATCGAGGCTTATGGTATGAAGATTATGGCTGCGGGTTCCTTTAAGGTGCATTGTCTTGCTGTGATGGACCAAGTTCAGGCTAAGCGGGAGAGTATTGTGATCACGAAACATGGCAAGCCAGTAGCGAAGCTGGTGCCCGCGGACCAGAATACAGACGACATCTATAACTTCTTGGCCGGCAAGGGCGCCATTGTTGGCGATGTCGTTTCTCCGGCGATTTCGGACGAGGAATGGGGTGAACTCAAGTGATTCTGGTCGACACTCATATCGTCGTCTGGCTGGCGTTTGATCAACGCGAACTTTCAAAGAACGCAAGAGCGGCGATTAACGAAGCGAGACAAAACGGAGAAGGGTTAGCGATATCCGATATTACATTGCTGGAGTTGATGACGCTGGCCAGCAAAGGGCGCATCCGCCTTAATATAAGTCTCGAATCCTTTTTTAGCGAGATCGAGGCACGGTTCATCGTCCTACCGATCAGTGGACGCGCATGTGTGCGAGCTCTCGGACTTCCGTCGGCCTATCCTAAGGATCTAGCGGATCGGATTATTGGAGCCACTGCCCTGGTTGAGGGACTCGCGCTGCTTAGCGCAGACAGGAAGATTCGACGCTCGCGGGCTATTCAGACAATTTGGTGAGAACAATTTTGAGAACAATTTGAAGAATGTACAACTCTTCATGATCCGCTACGGCATTCTCGGTTTCGGGTTGCATGCGGTGCGCCGGTTGATGCCCGGTTTCGCACTTGCATCCAATAGCCGGGTGACCGCCTTATCGCGCCGCGATATCAAACAGGCACGGGCGTCTGCCGCCGAGTACAACATTCCTCACGCTTTTGACTCTGCCGCTGATCTTTGCCGCTCTCCGGAAGTTGATGCCATTTTCGTGGCGACGCCGGACTGTTCGCACTTGAAAGACGTGCTGCTCGCGGTTGAGAGCGGCAAGCCGGTGCTTTGCGAAAAACCCATGGGAATGAATGCCGGCGAGTGCCGTCAGATGGTGGCGGCCGCTCGTCGGGCTGGACTGTTGCTTGGTGTCGCCCAGGTCTTTCGTTTTGAACGCAGCACCGCGAGGTTGCATGAGCGTGTCGCCGAGGGGCAAGTGGGGAGGCCGGTTTTTGTGCGCGCAGAGTTTTCCTACCCTGCTCGGACTCACCCCCGCAAATGGCTAACCGATGCCAGGATGGCAGCTGGCGGTCCTATTGCCGATGTAGGTGTGCACTGCATCGACGCGCTGCGTTACATCCTGAGTGATGAGGTCGTTCGGGTAACCGCGAGCGGAGTCTCGGACCGAGATTCGGGCGACGTAGAAGCCGCGGCTGTACTTTCCCTCGAGTTTGCGCGGCGGACCCTTGGGTCGGTTCTAGTATCGACGCGCGCGGAATACAGGACGCCGCTCGAAATCGTGGGCGAAACCGGTGTTCTGCGCGCGGAGAATGGGCTCAGTGTTGATCGCCCGATCGAAATCGAATTCTGCCGAGGTAGTGGCATCGTCGAGAAGGAAATTGTCTCAAATGCCGATGCATATGCGCGCCAGGTGGACACGTTCTCCGCAGCGATCGAAGGTAAGGCTGAATTCCCAACTCCCGGCGAAGAAGGCTTGCAGAACCAGGAGGTCCTGGACGGAGCCTATCGCAGCTTGAAGAGTGGAAAGGCCCAATCAGTGCCACTCATCATCGAGAAGAGCACCAAGGTACGGGGTAGAAAGCCGCAGTGAGGAACTTTGCCTGAGATCACCGCCGCAGCACCGCTGGTAGTCACTTCCTTAAAAAGACCTCCACCAAACTCAGCTGCGCACGGACGTAGATGACAAGACAAATATGCTGATCCTTAGCGATGCATGTCAGAATGGCAACTAGTGCAGAGCGTAATAAAGTTCTCTTCGGAGTCCTCGCCGGAATGGCTGCGAAATTGTTTGTGATGGACTTCCAGGTTTGACATCGTGCCGCATGATTGACACCTCCAGCCGTCGCACGAGAAAAGGGATTCGATGGCGGCGGTGACCGCTTCTCGCCGCTCGGCGTAACTGGCCAGGCCCTTTCACTTTTTCGTGAGCCTCACCATGAGCGGGCATCTCGTCGTGTGTGGGAGGTGAATTTCCGCTTTGCGTCTGCACGCAGGCATCGATCGCAAGTTGGTACTCAAGCCCCGAGACGGGATCTGCCCGAAATGACCCGAGCGCGTGATTCTGCTGGGCCCTCGAGTGGCACAGCTCCTGAGAGCCGATGCGACAATAAGGGCATCCCTGAAACCGATGCGAGACTCATCTTCGATTCGAAATGCCCTCGAAATTTCTGCGGCCGTGGTATCCACGCACCAGATGCTGTAGCTGCCCACGACCAGACGGGCCGATTCTTTGGATATCGGACGCGATATCTTCCGCGTAACATTCCCGTAGAATTCCTGAAGCACCTGTGTGCTGAGAACGCCCGGTGCGAGCGTCCCACAATTCACGCAGAATATCCTTTGCTGCCTCGTGCTTCGTTCCGGCTTCGAGGTCTTGAGCGTAGATCAAGACATTAGTATCGACGAAAGTCTTATTGCTCATGCAAGTCGTCCCGACCCGCTCGAATTACTCCGCCCATGCGAAAAGCCTTCGTCAAGAAGTGCCATAGCCTGGCTCTTGGCGCGTTCGTACGCCTCTTCTTCTCCAACGGGGACTCTATCTCTCTGGCGAGGAGGCCGCTGATGGAGGTATCGCGTTGGGCAGCAAGAATCTTGGCCTTCTTGAGTAGGCGCCGGCTCAGACTTATTGTCACGTTCTGTTTGCCATCGTTTCGCATACTAGCCATGGCCTCTAGACCCTCATCCACACGCTTTACGTGTAAACACGTGTAGCACGTGATGTCAAATTGACAACCTTCATTCGTCTGCTGAATGTCGTGGCAGACTCCACGAGGGGCAGACGCCAGTCTGTTTGCGAAACTCTATTTGGCAGACCGGACTTTATCGAAACACGAAAAAGGATGCCCGAAATAGGGTTGGGCAAGAATTTGACGCGTGGTGACGAGTGGACTCGTCTTTTGCCCGAAACACAATGCCAAGGCTTGCCCCCGCGTCAAGTCTTGGGGCAGGGAGGTGTCGTTGGCACGTGAAATGTCTGGTTGAGATAGCACGTGATCTGTCCGCTTCTCTCGGGTGACAGTGAGAGAGCATAAGCTTGAGTTCGGAAATTGATTTCATTTTGGTCCTTTGTCGGTTACGGTGGATTTACGGTCCTACTGAAGGTCATTCCCCAAAACCCAGTGAGTCGAAGATAATTCGCTGCAGCCCGCATTCTCGACGACTGTTATACAATGCGACCCCAATCGTAATTGGCAGATCAAGGAGCATTCCTTGTCAATCGACCCCGCAGCGCCGGAGCAATCCGTTATTACGGACTTCGGATTGCAGCGTGGAATTCTTTCCCCCATGGAAACGCTAGCGCAGTCGGTTTCTACCATGGCGCCCACGACAACTCCGGCTGCGACGATTCCCCTGGTTTGCGCGCTCGCGGGCAACGGGACGTGGCTCGCGTACGTTCTGGCCACGGTCGCCATTTTTCTCGTCGCTCTGTGTATCGCGCGCTTCGCTCGCCACTCGGCCTCTCCCGGTTCGCTTTACACATATGCGTCCATGACTCTGCCGGCCTGGCTCTCCGCAACCGTCGCCTGGAGTCTGCTGCTAGCCTATGTAGCCACCGGCTCCAGCGTGATCGGCGGCTTTTATCACTATGCGAACTTGTTGCTGCGCGATGCGACAGGGCACGTTCTCCGCGGTGCTGCTGTCATTGCTGGTCACCGGAATTTCGATCTGGATTGCATGGCGCGATGTGAAGATTTCCGCGCGCCTCATGTTGTGGATCGAAGCGGCGTCGGTTTCGGTGATCGTGATCGTGGTTGCGCTGCTGCTCGTTCGCCACGGTTGGCATTGGGATATCGACGAACTTCACGTGCATGGAATGACGGGGAGCGGGCTGCGCCTCGGGCTTGTGTTGGCTCTGTTTAGTTTCGTCGGTTTTGAAAGCGCGACCACGCTGGGCGCGGAGGCTCACAATCCTCTGAAGACGATTCCTCGCGCTGTGATCCTGAGTTCCGTTCTGGCTGGAGCTTTCTTCACCGTGTGCGCCTACGCTGAAGTGCTGGGATTTCACACCGTGGGACAGGACCTGGGTGCGAGCCAGGCTCCCATGTACGTGCTCGCGCAAGTGGGAGGGGCACGGGTCCTAGGATTGCTCATCGATATTGGCGCTCTAGTGAGCTTGTTCGCTGGAACGCTGGCCTGCGTCACCGCTGCTGCCCGCGTGCTCTTGCGCATGGCGCATGACGGCCTGGCACACGACTCTCTACGCGCGACTCACGCCCGCAACCATACTCCCGGCCGTGCTGTGGTGGTTACCGGTATCGCGGCCGTCGCGCCGGTGACCATTCTCGCAGCTCGCGGCGCCAGCGGACTCGACGTGTACGGCTGGCTGGGCTCTCTGGCTACCTACGGATTCATCGTAGCCTACGCCCTGGTGTGCGGTGCGCTGCCGCGCTATTTGCGGCAGCATGGTGCATTCAATGTGGGTGCGCGCATCCTTTCTGGATTGGCCGCGGCGGCCATGTTGCTGGCGCTAGTCGGCAATCTCTATCCCGTTCCCGAAGGGCCTTACGGAAAGCTGCCTTACATCTATCTCGCATATCTGATTGCCGGACTGGGCTGGTTTATGGTTCGAGCGCGGAGCAAGAAGATAGCCCTGGCAGAAACCGTGGGGCTCTCCGAGCCATAAAATTTACTGATTCCAGCCAAAAGAATTTTCACTAAGTCTCTGCCTTCCGCTTTCGCCGGACTTCGCGTACATTGAGCGGCATAGTTTTCCAGCCTGGCATCGCGGAACAAATAGAGTAAGGGGCCCTGCAATCAGATCGAAAAAAAGCACGGCAGCCGATAACGGCTGCGCTGGAATAGTGTTTCTACCCTGGCGAGGTTCACGTTATGGCGAAGAAGATCAGAGTTGGCATTTTCTTACTGGCTGTGCTCTTTCAGCTTTCTCTGACTGCTCTGGCACAGCAGACTCTGGGCGGAATCACGGGAACTGTATCCGACAAAAGCGGCAGCGTGTTGCCCGATACCGCAGTGACCATCGTCGGAGATCAGACTCAACTGACACGCACGCAAAAGACGAATGAAAATGGTGCGTACGATTTCGTCAACCTCCCCATCGGCACATACACCGTCACCGTTAGCCATGAAGGATTCCAAACCGAGAAGTTGCCATCCATCCTGGTGCAGGCTAATCGGACCGCGACTTTGAATGTTTCGCTGAAGGTCGGCCAGGTCGGGACAACCATCGAAGTCCAAGCCGCTCCTGCCATGAACGCCGTCGACACCACTAATGGATACATTCTGGAAGAGCAGGAGATTCGTCAGGTGCCTCTCCCCACAGGCAGTTTCACAGGCTTAGCAATTCTTTCTCCCGGCGTGAATGCAGAACTGCCAAATGGCACCGGCGTGAACGCTGGACTGGGAAATCAGCCGATCTGGGCCAATGGCCAACGCGATACCAGCAACACTTTTCTGCTAAATGGCGTCGATGCCAGTAATCTGTTCAATGGCAAGAGCACCAGCCAGGTAGCGTCGGCACGGGTAGTGAACAATACCGGCATTGCTGGGGCGGGCAGCACCACAGCCGAAATCATCCAGAGCACCGCAGCACCTTATCTGGCCATCGGCCAGGCACTGCCTACGCCCGCGCCAGAGACCATTCAGGAATTTCGTGTCAACACCTCGATGTACGACGCACAGCAGGGATCGACCAGCGGCGCGCATATCGACATGAGCACTGCCTCCGGTACCAATGCGTTGCATGGCACCGCATACGTTCACCGCGGAACCGATTGGTTGAATGCTGCTCCCTATTTCTACAACCAGGATTCCAATATCCCCAATAATGAAAAAGTTCCGCAATTGCATCGTTACACGGCGGGCGGATCGATCGGCGGGGCCCTAAAGAAGGATAAACTTTTTGGCTTCGGCAGCTACCAGCATATTCACGCTTCCGATCTGGAGATTGGAACTTCGCGCACCGCAGTACCTGCCGACCTGACCAATGATCGTAGCCCTGCGGCCCTGGCTCAGATCGCCTCCACCAACTGGGGAACTAGTGTGAACCCTGTGGTCGCAGCCAATCCTCCGGGTGGAAACGGAACACCTAACATCGATCCGGTCGCGTACGCTCTGTTGAACTACAAGCTGCCCAACGGCCAGTATCTGTTCCCTTCCGCGAATCCCAATTTCAGCCCGACTCTCAACTTCCCGGAGAATGTTTTCCTCACGCAGCCTGCCTATTTCATATCCGACCAGGCGGTCGCCGATCTCGATTATTTGCCCACCACGAAAGACACGCTGTCGTTGAAGTACTACTACCAGCACGATCCGAGCACGGCGCCCTTCGGTCTTTCTTCGTTCGAAGGATTCACTCAACGCCTGGACGCGGGCAGCCAGGTAGCATCGATCACCAACACGCAATCCATCCGGCCGAATTTCAGCGTCTCCGAAGTGTTTGGCTTCATTCGCGAAAAAATCTACAGCACGATCGGGCAGCCTTTTACTCCGCAACAGGTAGGCATCAACGCTTTTGGTTCTTCGGTTTTTCCCGGGATTACGATCGTGGACGATCTGGGGAACTTTTCCTCCCTGAATACGAACGCCGTCTTCAACGCCGGCGCCAACATTGGTTCTACAGCGGCCTCGCAGAGCGCTTTCACCGGCGTTTTTCAGAACCGCTGGATGCCATCAGCGAATGCGATTTGGAATTGGGGCAAACACACACTTACCTTCGGTGGAAGCTTTTCCTACACCCAGCTCAACACGCGGGATGAGCGCACGAATTCCGGCATGATCGGCTTCACCAATTTTGCGAACTTTCTAACCGGCTCACCCATCACGTATACGGCAGATGGATTCATCGCCACGACGTTCTTGCAGGGCGATGCCAACCGCTATTACCGCTCGAACGAAACCGGTTGGTATTTACAGGATAAATTTCAGGCTCGTCCAAACCTCAGCTTCAGCGCCGGCATCCGTTTTGACTACCACGGCGGGCTTAAGGAAAAGAATGGCCGAATTTTCAATTTCGACCCGTCGAGATACAGCTACGACGCGGCTACCGACACGATCACATCGAACGGCTTCATCGTGGCGGGAAATAATCCCGACTTTCCAACGAAAGGTGTGAGTGATTCGACTCTGACGGGCCGCCAGTGGGGTCTTGCTCCGCGCGTTGGGCTAGCCTGGAGTCCAAGAAAATTTAACGACAAGGTGGTGGTTCGCGCCGGCTGGGGCATGTACTTCGATCGGGGTGAACTCTTCGCCTACCTTTCCCCCGGATTTGCTTCCGGTGTGATTGCCGGCGGTCCCTTCGGCGTGAACCAGTCTCCGCCGTGGGTGAATGCGCAGGCATGCAGCGCGTATGCCTACTCCAATTGCAGCAACCTGGAGGCTCCTTGGGGCACCACGCTCGGTGCGCCTCCTTCGGGCAATCCGGCGGATCTGGTCGTTCCTAACGCGACAGCAATCGCCACCGGACTACCGCTGTTCTCATTTGCCGATTACAACCGCGCCAACAAGCTTCCTTACACGCTCAACGATACGCTCGACATTCAATGGCAGCCACGTCACGATCTCACAGTGGAGATTGGTTATGTCGGCAATCTTGGGCGCCACGAAGTCGTCCCCCTGCCCTTCAACCAGGCAAAGATTGCCTCGCCCTCCAAGCCGATGCGTCCGGGTACGCCGTTTGAGCAGGACTACACTTACGGCTATTCGATCGTTGATGCCCCTGGGAGCTTCAATCCCATCAACCTTCCTAACGGCCAGCCCTATCAGGAGACGTTCGAGGGCGGAAACGTCGATCTCCGCGTCCCCTACATCGGTTTTTCCTCCGAGTCGGAGTCTTACACCGCAGCAGGCATCTCAGCGTACAACGCGCTGCAAACTCACATCGAAAAACGAATGAGTCACGGCCTGCGGGTCGGATTCTCCTACACCTATTCGCACGCAACCGATGAACAAAGCGCACTCGGCCTTTTCTACAACGGCAACAACCCGCAGAATTTGCGCTCCGGCTACGGTCTCTCCGATTTTGACCGCAAGCACGTGATGAATTTCACGTACACCTACGAACTGCCGAGATTTTTCTCGGAGACTTCGTTCAAGGGCAGGATTGTCGACGGCTGGGCAATCTCTGGTTTAACAGTTATACAGAGCGGCCAGCCCTATAGCGTCGTCGATTACTCGGGCGCGGTTGGAAGCATATTCTTCGGCGTGAATGATGGCATTACCAATCCGGTTGTTCCACTCGCCGGCTGTTCTCCAAAACAGGCGCTCACCGGAAAATCCGGTGCGACCCCAGGCCAGCCCGCACTTAATCCCAGCTGTTTCGGCTTGCCCTTGCTGAGTCCCGGGGACTTGAACGGCGCGATTCCAAGTAACGATCCTTACGAAACAAATTTCATCGACCACGGCCAGCGAAATATTTTCCGCCAGGCCTGGCAGCGGCGCGCAGACATTTCCTTGTCCAAGACAACTCAGATCACCGAGCGCTCCTCTTTGCGATTCACCTTTGATGTCTTCAATCTGACCAATACCGCCAGCTTCGACATCCCGATCGATGACGTCAGCCAGAACATCAACTTTCAGGGCTTTCCCTACGTCGGCCAGCCCTCAACAATTCCACCCTGCGACTCAACTTTCACGGCACTATATGTCTGTCCGACGCTCAGCGGTCTAGGCATCACCAATAAGACGATTGGCAGTCCGCGGCAGATTCAGATGTCAATGCGCCTGACTTTCTGAGATCTTGTTGAGGTTTCGTTCAGTTGCTCAGGGGGAGGAGGGGAATATGGAAGACTACGCGTAATCCAATTTCCTCAGCGGGTCGTTCAGCGCAGTTCATGTGACATGATGTATACATCATGATGGCACGAACGCAAATTACACTTGAAGCTGAGATGCAACGTCGGGCCCGCCAACGCGCAAGCGAACTCGGGGTATCTCTTGCTGAATATTTCCGCCGCCTGGTGGCACGCGATCTTACTCGCCCTAGAGCCACAATCAAAGTAGATCGCATTTTCGATCTTGGCAACTCAGGTGGATCTGATGTCGCGAAGGACAAGGATTCCATGATTGCTGAAGCTGTCGATGTCTTACACACGAGAGGCCGGCGTCCCTGATTGTTCAATGAGCTTATTTATCGACACGTCAATCTGGTACGCAGCAGCGGATTCGGGCGATCACAGTAACATTCGCGCCAAAACCATTCTGAGGGGGGCGAAGCGTTAGTTACCTCGGATCATGTTTTGGTCGAAACATGGACCTTGCGTCATCATAAGCTTGGGCCCAACGCAACTGAGCGATTTTGGGAGGGTTTACGAAGCGGCATCGCAGCGATTGAAGTAGTCGGGCCTGCGGATTTAGAGGCCGCATGGGAGATTGGGATTTCCTGGCGTGACCAAGACTTTTCCATCGTCGACCGCACTAGCTTTGCCGTCATGCGCCGTCTCGGCATTGAACAGGTCGCGTCGCTCGACGAGGACTTTGCGGTATTTCGTTTCGGACCCAAGCGTCGTCAGTCGTTCAGTGTAATTCCGTAGAAACCCATTTGCAGACGAAGCGCAGAAGTCGGCGCGCGTGGCTGAAGCGTCTCGCACAGTTGCGCGGGTTGCCGCTCCCAGAGTCTCAGTTCGAGCAAGTTGCTGCGGTCATCAACCGACGGCCTCTCTACCGAACGAGTACGCCCGATCCCGAGTTCTGGCGGGAAAGCTGGAGTGCTGTCCGACACGCTGGCCCGGATGAGTAGCACGCAAATAAAAGGGCGCCCACTTTCGCGGTAGGGGCAGATTATGCACCACAAACCTAGCGAAAGGGAGCGCCCGTACGAGTCAGCGCTTTCTTTTTCGCCGAACTCAGGCAAGGTCGTAGCGATCAAGGTTCATAACCTTGCCCCACGCAGCCGCGAAGTCTTTCGCAAACGCCTCTTTCGAGTCGTTGCATGCATAGACTTCTGCAAGTGCCCGGAGTTGAGAGTTCGAACCGAAGATGAGATCGACGCGCGTAGCGGTCCATTTGAGTTTGCCGGTCGCACGATCGCGCCCGTCATACACGCCTTCGGATGTAGAAGATGGCTCCCACTTCGTATTCATGTCGAGCAGGTTGACGAAGAAATCATTCGTCAGCGTCTCGGGCCTGTCGGTGAAGACGCCGTGTTTGGACTCCTTGAAATTCGCATTCAGGGCGCGCATGCCGCCGACGAGAACCGTCATCTCGGGGGCAGTCAGTGTCAGCAACTGCGCCCTGTCGACCAGCAACTCCTCAGCCGAGAAGATCTGCCCGCTTCGGAGATAGTTGCGGAACCCGTCCGCGACCAGTTCCATTACGGCGAAGGAGTGCACGTCAGTCTGCTCCTGCGAAGCATCCGTGCGACCCGGCGAGAAGGGAACCTGCACGTCGTGTCCGCCTCTTTTCGCAGCTTCCTCGACCGCGGCGCAGCCGCCCAGAACAATCAAGTCAGCCAACGATATTTTTTTGCCCTTGTTCCCGTTGGATTGCGCGCTGTTGAATTCCTTTTGGATCGCCTCCAGCTTCTGCAGAACCTTCGCCAGTTCGGCCGGCTGGTTCACTTCCCAATCTTTTTGCGGCGCGAGGCGAATGCGCGCCCCGTTCGCCCCGCCACGCTTGTCAGAGCCGCGGAACGATGCCGCCGACGCCCAGGCAGTCGTCACCAGTTGGGAGATTGACAGTCCAGATTTGAGGATCTTTGCTTTCAGAGCAGCAATGTCCTGCTCCCCGATCAATTTATGATCAACGGCGGGAACAGGGTCTTGCCATATCTGGGGCTCCTTCGGAACAAGCGGGCCAAGGTATCGCGAGATCGGGCCCATATCGCGGTGCGTGAGCTTGAACCACGCCCGCGCAAATGCGTCCGCGAACTGGTCCGGATGCTCGTAGAAGCGCCGTGAAATTTTTTCGTACGCTGGATCGAACCGCAAGGCGAGGTCCGTGGTCAGCATCGATGGGGCATGATTCTTTGACGGATCGTGGGCATCTGGCACGGTACCGTTGCCTGCACCATTTTTCGGTGTCCACTGATGCGCACCGGCCGGACTCTTAGTTAATTCCCATTCGTAGCTGAACAGGTTCGTGAAGAAGTTGTTGCTCCACTTCGTGGGTGTGGTCGTCCAAGTAACTTCCAAACCGCTGCCGATAGTATCGGCACCAAAACCTTTGCCGAATTTATTCTTCCACCCCAGGCCTTGCTCCTCGATGGCGGCACCTTCCGGTTCCGCGCCTACATATTGAGCGGGAACGGCAGCGCCGTGAGTTTTGCCGAAGGTGTGTCCGCCGGCAATGAGTGCGACCGTTTCTTCATCGTTCATCGCCATGCGGCCAAACGTTTCCCGGATGTCCCGCGCCGCAGCGATAGGATCGGGCTTTCCATTGGGCCCTTCCGGATTCACATAGATCAGGCCCATTTGCACCGCGCCGAGCGGATTCTCCAGGTCACGGTCCCCCGAGTAACGCTCGTCCGCCAGCCACGTTCCCTCAGGTCCCCAATAAATTTCGTCTTCGGGCTCCCACGTGTCTGGCCGACCGCCGCCAAAGCCGAATGTCTTGAAGCCCATCGACTCGAGTGCAACGTTGCCAGCCAGAATCATGAGGTCGGCCCATGAGATTTTCTTGCCATACTTTTGCTTGATCGGCCAGAGTAACCGGCGTGCCTTGTCGAGATTCACGTTGTCAGGCCAGCTATTGAGTGGCGCGAAGCGTTGCTGCCCGGATCCGGCCCCGCCGCGGCCATCGCCGATGCGGTACGTGCCCGCGCTATGCCACGCCATGCGAATGAAAAGCGGCCCATAGTGGCCAAAGTCGGCCGGCCACCATGCTTGCGAGTCCGTCATCAAGGCATGCAGATCCTTGATCACAGCATTCAGATCGAGCGTCTTGAACTCTTCCGCGTAATTGAACTCCTTGCCCATCGGATCGGACAGCGGGGAATGCTGGTGCAGCGCCTTCACGTTCACCTGATTCGGCCACCATTCGACATTCATGGGAGATTTGCGAGCGCCGTGCCCGAATGGGCACTTCGCCTCGGATAACGTGCTTTTGTCCTTAGTTTCGGGGGAAACACTTCCCGATGAAGTCGCGAGTGTATTTTCCATATGTTTTCATCCTTCGAGTATTGATTGCTACTGCGTGATAAGACCTATTTCTTGGCGCTGCACCGTCGACAGAGGCCAAAGACCTCGATCAATGGCTGCGTCAGATCAAATCCGTCCGGCAGTTGCCGGGACAGACGTTTGAAATCGATGAACTCCCCGTCGATATCCTGCACCGATTTGCAGCGGGAGCACACCACGTGGTGATGAGGTTCGAGATTGCCGTCCACGCGCAATGTGGATGCGTGAGGAGTGACCTCTCGCAGCAACCCACACTTGATGAAAAGCCGGAGATTGTTATAGACAGTGGCCAGAGAAACGGATGGAATGCGCCGCCGGACCGCGGCGTAAATGTCTTCTGGGGAATAGTGCCCGTGCGAAGCGATGACGGCCTCATAGACTACCTGTCGCTGGTGTGTGACCGCCAAACCGTGTTTAGCGGCCAACTCACGAAAATGCTCATGAGTGAGGCGCATAATTATCGGATGAGAACTATTATAAACGACGGAGAGCAGTATCAACGAAATCTTTCTCTTGACCTCGAGGAGGGCGGTCGAAAACTTCCCTCGCACAAAGTGAAGCTCACTAGCGACTTCACTATCAGAGACACGCCATCGGCTGGCCCGTCGCCTGGTCGTTATGTTGGTTGAGGATGACTCGCTTGTGCCGGTTTGTCCCAAGCCTATCTCAGTTTCCAACCATCCTCCCACGATTGGCATCGCAAAGCAGTGGAATCTTCCGCGTCCGATTCCGTTCTGTCCCTCGGTCAGCAGATCGAGTCGATTTGGGCTCTAGGCGGGCTGACCTGGCGGGAACTCGCCCGGCGAGTTTGGGGCGGGATCGATCGCAATGACCTTTTCAATCGAGCCTACGAATTGGCCTACAACTTCCTGCTAGCCGTCTTCCCCATGCTCCTTTTCTTATTGGGTCTGCTGGGAATTCTGGCCGCGGAAGGCAGTAAACTGCGAACCGACCTTTTTTACTATCTTCAACTCGTGCTCCCGCCCGCCGCATATGACTTGCTCGCCCGCACCATCCGTGAGGTCACGCCGAGTTCAACCGGCGGCAAGCTAACGTTCGGCTTGCTGTTTGCCCTGTATTCGGGATCCTCGGGGATGACGCAGTTGATGTCCACCCTGAATGCCGCCTACGAAGTCCGCGAGCAGCGCTCTTGGTTGAAAGTTCACCTGATCTCCCTCACCTTGACCCTGGCCATGTCGATTTTGCTGATCGCGGCGTTGTTCCTGGTACTGGCGGGTGGTCAAATGGTGGCTTCGTTGGGAAAATCGTTAGGATTCAACCTAGCCGCGTGGATTGTGTTCAAAGTGCTGCAATGGGTGATCGCGCTCGCGTTCGTGGTCTTCGCTTATGCCGTGATTTATTACTTCGGCCCGAACGTACACGAACAGCATTGGTATTGGCTCACGCCGGGCTCGGTCGTAGGCGTCGCGATTTGGGCGATTGCTTCAGTCGCTATGCGGGTGTACTTGCATTTCTTCAATACCTACAGCCAAACGTACGGATCGCTCGGGGCAGTGATCATCCTCATGCTGTGGTTTTACATGGCCGGCCTCTCTTTTTTGATCGGCAGCCAGATCAATGCCACCATCGAACACGCAGCGGCGGAACACGGCCACGTCGAGGCCAAGGCGCCTGGCCAAAAAGCAGCGTAGACATCCAGACTCCGGCTGAAAGCCCGAGCGGTGGATTCCCTCGGCTCCCACCGCGGCATCCGTGCAGGATATGTGAGTACTCTTCAAAGTAAAGCTGACCGAAGATTTGCTTTGGCGTAAGAGGTTGCGCGCCAAGCTGATCAAACAAATCGGACGCTTTGAGGCCGTTGGTTGCCGCAGAGTTAGCGCGAAGATAAGTCGGATGCTTCAGCAAGCCAGGGTGGCGCCGTCGGCGACGTGAACAACTGTCAGTTCAGCCCACGTTCCGTTTTGGCATTCGGCTGTCCATACCGGCCAGGAACCACATCGATTTGATTCTTCGGATCGGCGGCGGGAACGTACGTTGTCGGGAATCCGAGTTCGCGACGCACGATATTGCAACCCTGCGCAAGGGCGCTTGCCTTGTAAAAGGCGATCTCGCGATTGCAACCCTGGCGTCCAAAGCCGCAGTCGTTGGAGATAATCAACTTCTCAGCCGGGATATATTTCAGCGCCTTGCGGATTTCCGCCGCCACGTCTTCGGGGCGGTCAGCCTGGAGCATGCGGTGACTCACCGCCCCGATGCAAATCTTCTTCTTCAGATCGTGCTTAAAAGGTTCGAACAATTCAAGGTCTGCCTGGTTACGGTCTTTCATCTCGAGGGTCCAGACGTCGCCACGGCAGCGCTCCAAGTAGATTTCGATGGAGTTCGCATAGCTCGTGTTGTCCATCACCCGCTGCATATTGGGATTTCCCCAACATGTGTGTATCCACAATTCCACGTCGTCCAGCCCTTTTACCTCCCGATTGAAGGCGTCGATCATGAACTTCACTTCTTCATGGTCCTTGCCATAGGTGTTGGCCATGAAATGGAAGGTAGGCTCCTCGATCTGAATGCAGCGGCAACCCGCATCGCGGAGCAATAACAACTCCTTGTTCATGGCTTCGGCCATGTCCCAAATGACTTGTCGCTTGTCTTTGTATTTTGGGGTGTGGATGTCTAAAAACAGCGCCATTACTTGTGAACAACAGGTTCCGAACTTGAGAGGCTTCCGCGTCTTTCCCTGTGCGATGCGCCACACTTTCGGGTAGTCCAAGGGGCGATGTTCGATTTTGTCAACGACGTGCGGCCAGCGCCAGCCGGTATAGATTTCGTTCAGTAGCGTGCCCGGCGGATAGTGTAGCCACGGCGCTGTCGTCTCCTCCGGTTGGAGGTAATCTCCTTCGAAGCCGGCCCAGCGCTGCAGGGGATAGTGATGCCAGGCACGCCCGGCGAGGTCTTCATCCACGTGGAAATCGCCGTGTGAAACGATATCGAGGCCCGCGCGCTCCTGGTCGCTGATCACCACGGCCAAGGCATCCTGAAATTTCTCCCGGAAACGAATGTCCTGCATGCAGGTATCGAGGGGGCGACCCCACATACTGACGTCATACCAACGCGGACGGGGGAAAGATCCGGTGGTAGTACTCGGCAAGATCAAATTGGCAGTTGCAGTGAACATGGGTCTCTCCGAAGCAGCGGGCAGATATTCCGAAGCACTGCGAAAGCGGCAGCCCGCAATTGATGGCTCAGAGTCATACCATCAATTAACCGAATCTCCCGTGAGAGTATCACTTTTTCTGCTGGCGTTCGCGGAGTTCAACACGGGTGGCCACGGCTGCGATAAGTCTGAGTAGCCTGACGAGCTGTGCAAAAAACGGGTTTGAAATACTAAAATCGCTCGGCTATCCTCTTTGGCAATCGGCTTCCGGTTCGGCAAGATTGAAAGATGTTTGTTGTGGACTTCCTGAGACCAAACACGGGCTCGCACGGCCCCAAATTGCGGCGACCCATCCTCAACGGTATTCGATTCGGACTTCGAGCCTGGTTGGTGTATGGCGTCGTCGAGTTCGTGCTGGCATATGCCATTCCCGGGCTCTTTCGTTCTGACGTGGAGCTGCTTACATGGCAATTGCGTCCGATCGCACTGATATTCGGAGTATATGCACTACTCGGCGCCGTTGTTGGAGGAACCAGTGGCGCGGTGCTGGCGTGGGCTGGCGGGGTGCGCCAGCACCGTGATTCCACCAGGCCCTACGAAATTATCGCGGCCTTAGGCCTTACAGTGTTATTTGCGGCTAATCTGCTAACGGCTGGGCCGCTGCGGATATCTGACTATGTGGGATTGGGAATTGCCGGGGTGCTCGCAATATTGTTTGTCGGCGCTCTTATGTCTTCGGCGGCGCTGGAACGCGTGGCCTTTCTTGCGAACCCGTGCGGCCTAAGTTTGCTGCTCCTAACGGTGCCGTGGGTCAGTCGCGCGGCGCTTACCTCTTACCCTGGCGCACTGAAGGCGCGAGTTTGTCTGCTTCTGCTTGGCATCACTCTCTTACTGGCAACACTTTGGCAGCGTTTGCGTTCAGCCTACGGGGACGAACTGAGGCGGCAAGCGATGCTCGGAGGGGCAGCCACCTTCCTGTTGGTAGGCGCTGTTGTATTTGCCAGAGGGCCTTTGAATGCTCGCGGGAATCAAGAGACAAAATCGGCGCAACCCGCTCGACCCAATGTGGTCTTGATCACCATGGATACGGTCCGGGCCGACCATTTGTCGCTTTACGGATACGCGCGCGAGACCACCCCGTACCTGCGAGATTTTGCCCGCCATGCGACACTCTACAGCCGCGCAATAGCGACCTCGGACCAGACATTGACGACGCACGCGTCTATGTTTACGGGACTCTATCCCAGTTGGCACGGTGCCTATATCAAGACTCTCAATCATCCCAACGGCGGTGCCCTCGACGATCGTTATACGACCTTGGCCGAAGTATTGCGTGGCCATGGGTACTGGACCGTTGCGGAAGTGGCCAACTATGTTTTACTCGCACCAGAAACCGGTTTGGCCAAGGGATTTGCGGTGTATCACGCGCGTCAACCGTTTTTGCTCTCCCTGGGGCTTCATGATTTCCGTAACCGTTTCTTTCTGATGGCACGCGCCGGGGCCTTGTTGAATCTGGTGTTGGATACGAGTGTGTTTGATGGGCGCCTGCTGCGCGCTGCCGACATCAACCGGCATGCGGTCGCGTTACTTGACGAGGCTCGAAACACCCGGCAGCCATTCTTCCTTTTTCTTAATTATATGGACGCGCATGCGCCCTACACACCACCGCCACCGTTTGACCTCAAATTCGGCGGCGCTCATCCGCATTTGAACGCAGGCAGCATCGTGGATCTAACCACGGCTGTTGATTCCGGTCGGCATCACATCAACGCTCAGGAGAGGTCTTACTTCATTTCGCAGTACGACGGCGGCATCGCGTATGAAGACGAACAGATCCACGACTTGATGGCGCGATTGCGCGACCTAGGACTGTTCGAAAACACGCTCATCGTTATCACAGCAGACCACGGCGAGGCATTCGGGGAGCATGACCTGATTCAACATTCAACAGGCTCGGTTTACCAGGGCCTTGTGCACGTTCCATTACTAATCAAGTATCCCCATCAGCACGAGGCTCGCAAATCCGACCCCCTTGTCAGCGAGGTGGACCTTATGCCTACGGTCTTGGATGTCGCTGGAATTTCGCTGCCTTTTGGCCTGCAGGGACGGTCATTGTACTCGCCTCCCGCCGAGGATCTGGAAACGGTGTACAGCGAGTCCATGGCATCGCCCAGCCTGGTTGCGTTGAACTCGAAGTTTCGGGGATCCCGATGTGCCATGTTTGTGGGCCCAGTGAAAGTGATTACGTCTACTGAAGGACTGCCCGAACTTTACGATCTAGCTGCAGACCCCAACGAAACTCACAACTTGTATCGAGCTGATGATTCTCGCGCCAAAGCTCTCGCCGACCGCCTATCGACGTGGGAGGCTGCGGCTCCTCGGCAGTTTGAGGAGCCGGGCAAGCTGGACCAGAGCAGTCTCGAGAAACTCAGGTCGCTCGGCTACGTTCAATAGCAAACCGTCCTCCGTTCTAACCGCACTCATCTTGTTTCCGTTCCTGTCAGATGACGATGAACAGTCAGCGCCAACGGCGCAACAGGAAGTATTCGTTCACCGGAAGATCATCCCGCAGACCTGGTGTGCGAGGAGACTCCTCGATCAATCCTTCGACCGGGATTTCATTGCGCACGATCAAATCAAATTGCCCCTCGGCGGTTGTTCGAGGTCCCCATTCCAGTAAGTCGACGATTGCGCCTGGTGGCAGGCGGCTAGCCAATTCGAATCCAGATGTTGACGGCAACGGCTGACGGCTGGCCAGGAAATGAATTCCAAACGATCCAAAACTCGCGAAGGCACGGACATAGGGAAACGATTCGGTCAGCGCGCGAGCCACCGCCGAACGCGTCACGGGATCTCCTCCCGGCAACCACTGCTGAAGAATCCCATTTGGGGTCAGGCGTCGTTTTGCGATCTCGTAGAACTCTCGCGAATACAACAGGCTTGATGCGGTCGCTTCCACGGGCGGAGGAGGATCAATCGTAATGACGTCGTACGCTTCCTTAGATCGCTCCAGGTATCGTCGGCCATCATCAATAATCAGTTTGGATCGACGAGATTTCAGCCACTGATCGCCGTCCGAATGAAAGTAGGAGAAAAGACGAGGAACACTAGGCGTCAGTTCCACCACAGTAGAGTCAATTCCCCAAGAGAGAGCCGAGCGATGGGTAGTACCCATGCCGAAACAGATAACCAGGATACTTCGAGGAGCGCTGGCAAACGCTAGCGGCAAATGGGCCATCATTTTGGTAATTGGGCTGAGAGCCGTCATGCCAAACCCATTTACGAGCAGCTGTTTCGTGGAGCGGTCGTTGCCTGTCGCAATCACCGTGGCTGTGGCGTCCCTTTGAACCCGCCGTTCTGGAAATTGCTCCTCGAAGCCCTTGCCGAAAAAGATGACTACGCCTGCAATCACGACCGCTGTCGCCACGCGCAGCTTTTTTCGGCTACCGCCCTCGATCATTTCCTGCAAAGACCCGAATACAAGCCAAGGCAAGGCGAGAGTAACCAGGGTCCAGCGTTCGCTCGTATACGGAAGCAACAGAAATCCTGCTACAAGTGGACCAAGAATACATCCGAGCACATTAATGGCATACGCTGAGCCTGCCCGGCGAGGATCACCACGTGAGTCGCGGTCGACGAGCATGGGAGTGGCAAAGCCGGTAGCCGCGGCCAACGGAATGACGCCGAGGGGTAGCCGCAACAGTCGCGGAATCGCAAGCAGGGGTTGCGCGGAAATAAGAGGCAAGAGGCCGCTTATGCCCAGGGAGAGCCAAATTACGCTATCGGCGACTCGTCCGACGAATACCCCTCGCCGGTACAGCTTCGTGCCAAGAAACGTCGCCAGCAGATACGTGCCCAGGATTGCGGCAAAGGCATAGACCACGGTCCCCAGGTACGGAGTGAAAATCCTGATCCAGACGACTTCCATACCCATGCTGGTGAGTCCCGTCGCAAATAGAAGCCATCTTGTGCTGCTGCTACCGCGGCCAACTCGTCCGCCCAGTGCTGCAAGGGGGTTGGCGGTGAGCGTGCCTTTGCCCGGAGAAACTGGGGATTTCGACCTTGATACGGCGCAAGCCACAATCGTGACATTGAGTAACGCTCCGATCCATAAAGTTCGGACAAAGCCGAACTCCTCAATGAGAAGTAATGGAAAGATTGCTCCGGCCATTGCGCCGACTACGTTGGCCAAATACAGGTAGCTGAAAGAATGATCAGCTTCGCGTGTCCCCCTTATCGCAGACATTGCTATCGGAAACGTCGCGCCCATACAGGCGCACCACGGAGCCAACGACACCGCGAGCCACATGCCTGAGAAGCAGGAATAGGTGAAAGATGTCCAGGCAACGCTATTGCCCAGGCGGACGAGAATTGCGTGCCCCAAACCTAACTCGTACGGTACAACGAATGCTGAAATGCCGATGAGCAACTCGGTAGTAGCGTAGAGGATCATTGGGCGAATATTCCGCTTGGAGGCATCGCTGCACAGCCACCTTCCTCCAATCCAGGACCCCAGCCCGAGCCCGGCCATGAACACCGAAAGAAACGTCGCGGTCAGGACGGTTGTGACTCCGAACCGTGCCATCGCCAGCCGCAGCCACACCAGTTCGTATAAAATGCAGCAGAATCCCGAAAGGAAAAAAAAGGCATAGAACCAAAGCATGTTGTCACTAGGACTTCCGTTGCCGAACTGAACGGGTTTGGAGCTAGACTTCAGGTCAGGCTTGGTCACGAGCTGAGCTACGTTTCGTGCGATGGGCTTGTCGAGGGACATCGGTACTCGGGCTAGTCGGTCCGAATAAATCAGAAGGTAGAAGGTCCGAATAGGGAACTTTATTATTGCATGCGACGCCTGGGATTATGCAGCCTGACTTCAGCCCGGCCACAGCATGCAAGAACTACTCATTGAGGGGGGATTTCTTGCGCACAGCTCGAATAGCACAACTCTTCTTTTTCCTGTTTCCAGTTCTGACGGCCCTTATGGCTGGGCAGAGTCAGCCGGCAGCCGGTCCGTCGCTACCGCCGCCTCCGCAAGAAAAGAAAGTCCATCTCAAACACATTCTGGTCGTCGGGCAGACCAAGGGCTTTGAGCACGACTCGGTTTCCGATGGAATGGTTGCGATCTACAATATGGGGCGCGATAGCGGCCTGTGGGATGCCGTTCTGCGCACCGATGTCGAGCTCATCACCAAGAAAGATCTTGGACGAAACGCGAAGAACCTGAATTACTTCGATGCCCTGGTCTTCGTGAGCACGACTGGTGAGCTCGACCTCGACGACAACCAGAAGAAAGATATGATGTCGTTCATCAAAGAGGACGGAAAAGGCTTTGTGGGCGTTCATGCTGCGCTGGACACCAACTACAAATGGCCAGAGTATGGCGAGATGATTGGCGGATGGTTCGACCAGCACCCATGGTCGACGTTCAACGCGCCGATTATCAATGAAGATTCGACATTTCCCGCGGTTCGTCACTTTCCCGGCGCCTTCGTCAAATACGACGAAATTTACCAGCCCAAAGAATGGTCGCGCGACAACGTCCACGTCCTTCTCAGTCTTGACCCCACGAAGCTTAACTACGAAAACAATCCGCGCATCCACAGAAATGACCATGATTTCGCAGTCGCCTGGGACAAGATGTATGGCCAGGGGCGCGTTTTTTATTCGACACTCGGCCACACCGAGGAAGCCTGGAACGACCCAGACATTCGGAAAATGTATTTTGAAGCGATTCGATGGGTGCTAAGAATGACAGAAGGCAGTACAGCTTCTCATCCGCGGCCACAATCGCAATCGCCCAGTGATCAACACTGACCCGCACATGAATATTCTTCGTTCAACTTTGCAGCGGACTGCGCTATTGGTACTGTCATCGCTCTTGAGCCTGGGGCATTCAGCGGCGCAGACGCAAACACCCACCCCCAAGGCGCAAGCCGAGGTCGGCGTCAAACAAGACGTCGCGCCCATGCCCAAATCCTACCCGCCCGATCTGGTTCAGAAAGGCAAAGCACTGTTTCGTCAGGACTGTTCTTTTTGTCATGGCCGCGATGCCACAGGCGGTGAAAGTGGGCCGGATCTCACGCGGTCGAAGCTGGTGACCGCGGACGTAGACGGAAACAACATCGGACCCGTAGTGCGCAACGGACGCCCGGACAAAGGCATGCCACGTTTTGACCGTTCCGATGACCAGATTGCCAGCCTGGTGGCTTTCATCCACACCCAGCAGAACAACGCGCTCACTAAGAAAGGCGGACGGAAAGGCGTCGACGTCAGCGATCTCCAAACCGGAAATGTTGAGGCGGGCAAGCAGTTCTTCAACGGCGCAGGAGGATGTGCAACTTGCCACTCGCCGACCGGGGATCTTTCCGGGATCGCATCGCGGCATCAGGGCCTGGAACTCGAGGAGCGAATGCTATATCCCAAGCACGCGAAATCTCGGGTTACGGTTACGCTTTCCTCCGGTCAAATGATTGCAGGGACTTTGGAGTATCTGGATGAATTTACGGTTGGACTCGTCGATTCTAGTGGTTCGTATCGATCGTGGCGGACGCGCGATGTGCGATACAAGGTGGAAGCGCCTGAGAATGCGCACGTCGAACTATTCAGTAAATACACAGATGATGATGTCCACAACCTGATGGCCTATCTGCAAACCTTGCGCTAGACCACTGCTGCTAACGCGGTTTTTCGTATGAAGTTCGAGGACCCCAATCATTATGAAGTTTCTGAATTTATTTCTTTCTGCTGTGTGCGCACTCCTCGCTCTGTCGTCTCCGCGGCTGCTGCCGGCGCAGGGAGTGGATGAGCAGATGCTTCTGCATCCGCCGGCCGATAGTTGGCCGGAGTACCACGGCGACTATTCCGGCAGGCGTCACAGCAAACTCAGCCAGATTACTCCGCAGAATGTGAAAAATCTGACTTTGGCCTGGGCGTTCCAGACCGACCAGCCTGCGGCCATAAAGTCCTCGCCGTTATTAGTGGACGGCATTCTGTACTTTACCGTTCCCGACAATATTTGGGCGGTTGATGCTCGCTCCGGCCACCAGATCTGGCACTACAACGCGCCGACGACTCAGGGGGACCACATCGGGCATCGCGGCGTGGCCATGTACAAGGGATATCTCTTCTTCCTGACGCCCGATGCATACCTGGTCTCGCTCAACGCCAAAGACGGAACTGTCCGCTGGAAGGTACAAGTTGCAGATGTTACCCAAGGCTATTGGACGACCATGGCGCCTCTGGTTGTGAAGAACCACGTGCTCGCTGGTGTTTCTGGGGACCTCGACAATATTACCGGCTACATCCGTTCGATCGACCCTGAGACTGGCGCGACCCAATGGCAATGGAATACTACTCCTCCCGCTGGAACTCCCAATCAGGCGACTGGAGGAATGACGTGGATGACGGGAACTTATGATCCCGATCTGAATCTCGTCTACTGGGGCACCGGGAATCCTACGCCCGTACTGACTGGCTCGACTCGGCCTGGCGATAATCTCTACACGGGCACAATCGTCGCGTTAAATCCGGACACGGGCAAGCTTGTATGGTTTTTTCAAGTTTCTCCGCACGATACGCACGACTGGGATGCGGTCGAGATTCCAGTGCTGGTGGATGCAACATTCCACGGCGAGCCAAAGAAGATGCTCATGCAGGCTTCGCGCAATGGCTACTTTTTTGTGCTTGACCGAACGAACGGGAAGAACCTCTTGACTGTTCCTTACGGGCCCGTGAATTGGTCGCTTGGAGTCGACAAGCAAGGCCATCCCATTCCGAATCCTGCCAAGGAACCGGCGCCCGATGGTCGCCTGATCGCTCCCGACGAGGGCGGTCTCACCAATTTTCGTTCTCCCAGCTTCGACACCAAGAACGGTTTGTTTATCGTGGACGCGCATCCTAGTTGGAGCATCTACTTCGCCAAGCCCGCCGATGGAGCGTACGGATGGGCCGGCGCTGACTACGATGTCTGGGGCAAGGGCGTGATTGAAGCCATCGATTACCAGACCGGCAAGATTCGTTGGAGTCACGAACTCGGACCTGAAGGCTCAGGCGCGGGCGTGCTGACAACGGATTCAGGCCTCACCTTTACCGGTGACGCTCTGGGCAACTTCCTGGCGTTGGATTCGAGCAATGGCAAGACACTTTGGCACGCGGGCTCCGGATCGCACATCTTGAGTTCTCCGATCACCTACCAACTCGATGACCGCCAGTTCGTGCTGACCAGCAGCGGCGGGGTAATGTTTGCATTTGCACTTCCAGAAACACAATAAACGCAGCCCATCAAATGCCGGGAACATCCATCCACCTTCGCCTTCGATGGCTTTTCAGCAGTGTGTCCAGGAGTTTTAGCTGGCGCAATCCATCGACGAACTGTGGATACTCGGCAGCTCCCGGCGCACGGATCGAGGCATAAAACCGTCGAAACACTTGCTTGAACGTATCGTCATAACCTTCGCTGTGTCCGCCGGGAAGATCCGCATAGCTGCGGGCTCCCGCTTTGAGCAGGGAAGGGTCTTTTATGAAAATCTCATTGCCGACATCGCGATGGCCTACCCAGAGTTCGTCTGGCCGCTCCTGATCCCACGCGACCGAAGATCGTGTGCCGTAGATCTCAATGCTGAGCCGGTTCTTTCGTCCGGCAGAGACCTGGCTGGCAGTAACACTGCCGCGCGTGCGTGTGCCCATGCGAAACAGAACCGCGCCAAAGTCTTCCGTCTCCACGGGAGTCTCGATGTAATCTTCCGGACCCATTAACTTGTTGGCGAAGGTTTCGACCGAGTGTATGGGTTTCTTGCGCGTCTTGTGAAACGTCTGAAGATCAGCGCAGAGAGACGTCACGCGCAACCCGGTGATGTGCTCGGCCATGTCAAACCAGTGCGACCCAATATCCGCCATACAACGCGAAGGACCAGCGGCCTTGGCGTCGATACGCCAGTTCCAGTCGGTGTCATACAGCAGCCAATCCTGGGAGTAAGTTCCCTGCAGGACGAGAATTTCGCCCAGGTCGCCAGCTTCGCGCAAGCTCCGCATCTGCTGCACCATGGGGTAATAACGCAAATTGTGACAAACGCAGTTGCGCAGTCCACGCTGGGTAGCGAGCGAGACGAGTTCCTCGGCCTCCGCCACCGTTGTGGTAATCGGCTTCTCACACATCACGTGCTTGCCGGCCAGGAGCGCATCCTTTGCCATGGAGAAGTGCTGCGCATTGGGCGTACAAATGTGGACTGCATCAATCGCTGGATCGCGAAGGACATCGCGGTAGTCCGTTGTTGAACGAACAGAGAAAGGGTCGCCCAGGCGCCGCGCCGCCTCTTCGTTTCTGCCTGCAATCGCGGCAGCCTCCACGGACTCTACTCGCCGGACAGCTTCCAGGTGCACGCGTCCCATAAAGCCTGTACCGAAAATTGCCGTTCTGATCGGTTTCATCGTTTCTTCCCTGTCCCTTCGCGCTAGGACCACCAGGCAGCGGCGGGCTGCTCGCGGATCACAATACTGTTCAGAAAGTTCGCTGCTTTGGTCAAGCCCTCGCCCGGTGAGAGCAGGCTGTCCTCGTGTTCAATGGAAAGCACGGAATCGTAACCGAACATCCGCAGTGCGGAGATAAATTCGCTCCACCACTCCGCGCCATGTCCGTAGCCGCAAGTGCGAAAGATCCAGCTGCGATCGCGTTCTTCGGTGTATGGCTTGGTGTCGAGTACGCCCGTGCGGACCAGGTTAGAAGGGTAGAGCTGAGTGTCCTTTGCGTGAACGTGGAAGATGGAACTTCCAAGCACGCGGATGGCCGCGACAGGATCGATGTTCTGCCAGAAGAGATGACTGGGGTCGTAGTTGCAGCCGACAGTTTCTCCTGCGATCGAGCGGAGACGCAGCATGGTCTCTGGGTTATACACCACGAAGCCTGGATGCATCTCAACCGCAATCTTCACACCGTGGCTCTCGGCGAATTTTGCGTGCTCCACCCAATAGGGAGCCACAACTTCATTCCACTGCCAATCGAGAACCTTGCGATAGTCCGGAGGCCACGGGCAGGTGACCCAGTTGGGGGAAGTAGCATTCGGCGAATCGCCCGGACATCCGGAAAAGTCAATGACCACTGAAACGCCAAGCTTCTCGGCTAGTAGGATCGTCTTCCGGCTCACATCGCTATATTGCCGCGCTTGAGTCTTATCGGGATGCAGTGGGTTGCCGTGACAACTCAGTGCGCTAATGCTGAAGCCATGGTCAGCGAGGATATTTTTGAAATCGGCCAGGGCCGAAGGATTTTCCAGCATCGAGAGCTTACAATGCGCGTCCCCTACGTAGTTGCCTGTGGCAAGTTCGATGGTATCGATACTCAGTTCCGCAAGTTTCTTCAGAACCACGGCTAGCGGCAGTTGCGATAAAAGAGGTGTAAAGACTCCAACACGCATGGCGATTTTCTATCCCCCATTTTCTTTTGGACAGATGCGGGGCTCATTTTACGCCTGAGGGAGGGGCGTTGATCGAACAGACTAGTAGGTAAGACTTCAAATTGCGACTGGAAGGTGAAGACTCCGCTCGCCTCGAGGCAATTTCCGGGAAGCAAGCGATAAGCTAGTGGCTCAGGTAGGAGTTCGCAGTCATAGCCAGGCCAGGCAGCGCGCGAACGTCAGGATTGTACTCGGCGCTTCGGCGCAGCACCGGGCCCTTGTTATCGTCATCAGCACCACTGTGGCGTCGCAACACGGGCGTCTGAGAAGCGAGCAGAATGGATTTCACTTGTTCAAACTCGTCGGTATCCAGAACGTAGTCTTTGCGGGTCGGAAGGAAAGTGGAGATTTCGGACTGAAGACGTTGAATGCGTTCCTCCGTGAGTGGATAGCTGGCGAAGCTCCTGGAAATCCTGCCGTGAAACGGCAACCTGGTGAACATGTGATAGCCGGGAATTTTGGCATACGCAGCATTTCTGTCTACTTCCATCGCATGCAACTTTTCCAACGCATCCAACAGCGCCTGGGGATCGTATCCCGCAGAGTAGGCATACTCGATGCCAAGAAGGTCCGCTTCGAATTCAGCGTCGCGAACAAACTTCTTCACTGAGAGGGGGCCGGCAATGCCCTCGGCGTCCTGAAAGGCCAGACCCGCAGGTCCGGCGACGAATGCCATGGAACCGGCAACGCTCCACAATTGTTTGCGGGTGAGGGCGCGCGTGGCGTGGCGGGCAGCAACGTGCGCGATCTCGCGCGCGATCATGCCAGCCAATTCGGCCTCTCCATCCGCGGCGATAATGAGTGCGCTGTCTACATAGAGGAAACCACCCGGGAGTCCGTAAGCGCGGGGAATGTCCCCGGAATCGATGACCTTGATGGTGAATGGAATCTCAGCGTCGGAGTTGCCCACGATTTTTTGAGCCAGGCGGCTCACGTAATCGTTCACCAATTCGTTGCTGATGATCTTGGTATTGCGGTCGAACGAGGCTGCAAGATTCTGCCCGAGTTCGTGTTCGCGCTTAATCGAATAAATATTGAAGCCGTGACCGATGCCGCGCTGGCCGATACGATTGACATCGTATTTTTTGGCGTTGATTTCATTTCCAGGCGCCACATCTTTCCTGGCGGAATCTACCGGCGTTTTCGCAGAAACAGTATCGGGAATCGACTGGCCAAAGGCGGCGGGCGAAAGCGATGGTGTCAGGACCACAGTCAGAACGCACGCTGTCAGACTAGCGTTGAAATGGCATTGTTGTCGTCGAAGTCCAAAGAAACGGGAAGGGAATCGCATGGCCCACCTGCCGAGGGCGAGAATTGTATAACGAGTCGAACGAAATGAGGCAAAAAATCGATTAGGGTGACGCTTATTGCCGAAGGGGGGTGTCGGACCGCCCGCGCCTGTTTGTTGATCTAGCGTGCAAAAGCCCGAGCATGTCAATTGAGTCTCTAAAGGAAGCAGTATGTTGCGAGAGTGAATCATTTTTGACCTGTCCGTGCGCGGGTTTTGTGTCCACCTCAGCAGGTGAAAGACTTAGATGCAGAAATCTACTCAAATGGTTGATTTTACGTTAGTTAAACTATAGACAAATTCGAATCGACGCTCCGGGTTTTGGCGAATATGACCTTTGTTTGCATATAGTTCCTCTCGCATTTCATGCTTGAACCTGTCACAAAACGTACCCGTCTTCGGTCTCACATGATGAAAGCAACTTTTGCTCAAAGCGTGAGGCTAAGAGATGACTGTGGTTACCCGACACACCCCCCTGGATGGCTCCCGACAAGTTCGCCCTATCACAAAACCAAGCCCGAGAGGCGAAAGCTTCAGGATGCCGGCCCACAAAACAGTGCTTCAACGGCCCGACTGGCTTCCCGAAAGCGTGTGGCCATTTCAAACCTTTGGGCTGGAAATGGATCGTTCAACGATCGCGGTGACTGATGTTGGCCAGGGGCCCACGCTGCTTTTTGTGCATACCGGGGTCTGGTCTTTTATTTGGCGCGACGTCATAGGGCGCCTCTCCAACGACTTCCGTTGCGTTTGTTTCGACGCCCCCGGAACGGGGCGGAGCTCGCGATTGCCAGGAAATGCAATCACTCTGGAGCGGTCAGCCCGCGCGGTCGCGAATGTGATTCGAGGCTTAGAACTGCAGAACTTCACGCTCGTGATGCATGACCTCGGCGGCCCGGCGGGACTGGCGGGAGCGGCCTCAACCGCGGAGCGAGTGCGTGGGATTGTCGGCGTGAATTGTTTCGGATGGAGGCCGACTGGGGCGCTCTTCCGCGGGATGCTGGCGCTGATGGGTAGTACCCCGATCCGGGAACTCGATGTCTGGACTGAGTTTCTGACCCGCATTACCTCGACGAACTTCGGAATCGGGCGCCGCATGGACAGTGCCAGTCGTCAGGCCTTCCGGGCAGGAATCGATCGTCAAGCGCGCAGGGCTTTTCATTACTACATGCGCGACGCACGCAACTGCGACCGGCTGTATCGAGATGTTGAACACGTCCTTTCCGGTCCGTTCAAGAGGCTTCCACTGATGACGATCTTCGGAGAGCGGAACGATCCGCTGGGATTCCAGCCGAAGTGGAGGGCGCTCTTTCCCAGTGCCCGCCAGATTGTCGTTGCAGGAGGAAATCACTTTCCCATGTGCGACGACCCCGAGTTGGTAGCCGATGCAATTCGTTCCTGGCACGCCGAGCAGGTTTCGCCGAACCGCGGCTAATCAAACTCTGAGGCTCGGAGACCGGCAATGGATGAAAAATTTCTGGTAACCGGCAGCGGGATAGTTTTCGCGGTCTCCCGCCGGCTGGCCGAACTTGAACTGGCATTAGTGATGGTGTCTCGCGATGCGAGCCGCGGCGACAGTATGAATGGATATGAACCCAATTAGTTAAGAAAGGAAATGAAATGAACACAGACAGCCCTTCCCCAAACCGAAGACGTTTTATCGCAGGAAATATTTTGATCTATCTCGGTGCGTTCGGACTTTTCGCGGGCGGCGTCGCGAAATTCGCCCACGTGCCGAAGGTGGTCGAGCAGCTGACCTCGATGGGACTCGGTGGCAGCAAATTGACCCTGGTCGCATCTCTTGAGGTTCTCTCTGCTGTTTTATTGGCATTCAGACCGGTGCGGTCCGTTGGAATACTTTTTCTCTCCGCCTACCTGGGAGGTGCAGTCTGCGCCCATGTGCAGCAGGGTGCGATCGTTGCGGTTAATGCACCTGCGATTGTTTTGGGTATTTGCTGGTTGGGAGTATTTCTGCGTCATCCTCAGTCTCTTTGGAGCTTAAGCGAAAACGGCGCTAGCCCGAAACAATACGCAGTCGCGGACCGTCGGCAGGCGGCCCATGGGGAAATTTGAGATGGATTGCGGAGTACTCACGAAATGTTTTGAGATCAAAATTTCTGAACAGAGAAAGGGACTCAACATGGCCACTTCAATCCAAGGTTATTCGACAGCAGCGAGGGTGAACGGCCTCTCGCGCCTCGCGGTTGTGCTACGGCGTGCGCCTCTCGTGATGGCAACCGTCATATTCACGATGATCAGTTTCAGATACCTTTCGAACCCGGTTCGCGCGGCAGGGGCCGTAGGCATATCTTTCACGTCGCCCAGCGGCATCACCGTCGCGCGAGTGGGTTTTGCGGGATTTCCTCTCGCCCTGGCGATCCTCGCCGTCAGTTGCCTCGTGTCTACGCGCCGGCTTCTGGCGGGACTCTACATGGTCTTCACAGTAGTTGCGGTAGTTACGGCAGTCAGGCTCCTCGGCATTGCACTCGATCATTCGGCGAGCGAGAGCGCACGGTTGCTGGCTCCAGAGGTGGTACTCCTGACGCTGAGCGTGATTGCAATACGGTTGGAGTCGCGTAGGCGCCGCACCGAGATTAAGGCCGCGTAAGAACATCATAGAAATCTGCGACGATAAGCGGTCGGCGGGGCACCACGCTGCTGTGGAAGTGTCGACAGCACAAGGATTGTCAAATTTTCGAAACATGCCAGCAAAGCTGAAACTTGAAACGTGAGCGGGGCATCAGATGAAACGTCATGCCCCACGATCAAGAATGCGAGACTTTGCCAAACGGCCTTCCCCCAGGAACGAACCCGGAAAACTCGATCTCGCGGAACCCTTCGCCGGTCCTTGCAGGGCACGATCGCCTGGAAATATTTCACCAGCATCGACGACGCCTGCTCTCGATCGCTTACCGCATGCTGGGCAGCGTAAGCGACGCGGAGGACATGCTGCAGGAAACTTTTATCCGCTGGCAGCAGAGTTCCGATGCCGAGATCGAATCGCCGGAAGCCTTTCTCGTAACCATCGTCAGCCGGCTGTGTCTGAACTACCTGCAGTCGGCACGGGTGAAGCGCGAAGAATATTTTGGCCAATGGTTGCCCGAGCCCGTGGTGACCGATCCCGCCAGTGATCCATACTTGACGTCTCAAATGGATGGCGAAGTTTCCATGGCTTTCCTGGTGTTACTGGAGCGGTTGACTCCTTTGGAACGAGCTGCGTTTCTCCTGCGCGAGGCGTTTGATTACGAATACGCCGAAATCGCGCGCATTCTAGAGCAAACCGAAGCCAACTGCCGGCAGCTTTTCCGCCGCGCACGGCAGCATCTCAAGCAAGAGCGCCCACGCTTCGAACCTTCACCGAAGCAACGAGAGGAATTGCTGCAGCGGTTCTTGCAGGCGAGTTCACATGGTGAGATGGACGCCTTGCTGGCCCTCTTCTCCAAGGAGATCGTGCTCTATGCTGATGGCGGCGGGAAGGCGACTGCCGTGCCGAATCCGATTTTTGGTGTCGAGAATGTGATTCGTTTCCTGATGGGCGCGCGACGCAAGCTTCTGCCCGCGGATCTGGATCGTCAGGTGAGGCAAATCAATGGTGCTCCCGGAGTTCTCAGCTATTGGCAGGGGCGACCGCACAGTGTTCTTAGCCTCGACATTGCCGATGGACGAATTTGCCAGATCTTTATCGTCAGCAATCCGGACAAATTATCACGGTTGCCGATCTTGGCGTCGTAGAGTTTGGTTTGATCTTGAAGACACCGTCAGTGCGAAGAGCCACCCACGTAATTTCCGTAACCCACAATAACTGTCGAGCTAACCAGAACCAATAAGCTAAACGCGACCAGCAGTTTGGTCTTGCCTCCGGCCCCTTTCCACTCTTTCAGAGCGATCCCCCACAACGTGCTGAAGATGATGATGCTGGCCATGTGCAACGTCCAACTGGAGAACTTGTATCTTCCCATCTGCGTCTCGCCCATGGTGTAGAAGAAAAATTGCATGTACCAGGTTGTGCCCGCGAGCGCCGAAAATAAGTAGTTGGCAAGCATGGGAGCTCCGATGGAAGTTACGGGTGCGACGGCCACGGCTACGGCCATCTCTTCTGCTGGAGCATCGGTGACTGATTCGAGAATGTGCTCCTCGTTGCGCCCGGGAACTGTGCCACGAATTTCGGATTCGAAGTACTGGTACCCCGTCCGGTTCCGCATGTTCAGAATGAGGCACCAGATGAAGTTGGTGGTGAAACCGCCGGCGAGTACCACGACCAGCACGGGAAGTCCTTGCCATAAGATCGGTGTTCCGTGCTGGATGGTGATGACCTTGATCGGATCCCCAGCCGCCAATCCGTAGGCAAAGCAGGCGCTCATCACGCCTGAAAAAGTGGCGACGAGCAATCCCTTCTTCAGGTCGAATTCCTTAATCGAGGCACGCTTCTGCTCGGTTGACATTTCTCGCTCTTTGGATACTCCTGCTGCGCCCGCGAATGCGATTCCCAGAAGGCATATCGCCACGCCCCCTAGAATGATTAGGCCGGAACGAGTGCCGAGGACTTCAGATGCGAATACTCCACGAAAGATCGGAGGCATCAATGTCCCGAAAGCGGCCGTGTATCCCAGCGCGACGGCCATGCCTAGCGACATTCCCAGGTATCGCATGGTAAGGCCGAAGGTGAGGCCACCCAGACCCCACAAAACGCCGAATGCATATGCCCAGAAAAGACTGCTCGCAGGAGCTTCGTGGAGTACACGCATGAGGTCATGCGTCATCGTCAGCGCGAGAATCCATGGGGCGATGATCCAGCTAAAGAATCCACCCACCAGCCAGTAGGTTTCCCATGCCCAGTTTTTCACCCCGCGATAAGGAACGTAGAAGCTGGCGGAAGCCAGGCCGCCGAGCCAGTGGAAAAACACGCCGAGTGCAGGATTCACGAAATCCTCGAGTCTGAGTTAAAGGTGAAAGACTTCCAGTAACGGTTGCATGGCGCGATCGGGCAACACGCCATCCGGCTGGACGAAAAAGTCACGCATCTCGCGCTGCCAGCGTTCGTTGACCTCGCGGCTGGCCATACCGGCTCGCGCGCGCTCAAAATCTTCTGTCTCCAGGTAACCTACCAGAAGGCCATCCTCACGCAGGAACAGCGAGTAGTTGCCCCATCCGGTTTCACGCAAGGCTGCCTGCATCTCCGGCCACACGCTGCGATGCCGTCGTTTATATTCCTCGAGCCGCTCCGGCTTGACCTGCAATACAAAGCAGACGCGCTGCATAATTGCTCCTTAACGCAGGAAGGCCTCCGACAGACCACCGTCCACAGGGATGACGTGGCCGGTCGTCTTGGCACTCTGATCTCCGGCTAACCACATGATTGCTGCCGCACAATCCTGGGGAAGTATGGGGCGCTTCGTGAGAGTGCGCTGCGCATAAAAGTCGGCGAGTTTAGCACGCAGTTGCTCGGTTGACTCCGACTCTGCGAAATCAATTTTGTATTTTTGCAACGATTGGATGACGCGATCGCGAGGAAACATGGCGGAGCCGGCGACGACAGTGGCGGGAGCAATTCCATTCACACGCACATGTGGACTGAGTTTGATCGCGAGTTCACGGATCAGATGATTGAGAGCCGTTTTGCTGGTGTCGTAGGCCTCGCTGCCTTTCTTGGGCACCACGGCGTTGGCGGAACTCGTAAGCACCATCGCGGCGGGCAGTGCCTGATCCTTGAATATCCACTCCGTGTGTCGCGCAAGTAGATAATTGCCTGTGACGTTGAGCAGGAATGTCTGGGCCCACTGTGCGTCGGCGAGCTCGCCGTCAGCGCCGGGCACTGGATAGATCGCAGCAGTATTGACGACAATATCGATGCCCCCAAATTGAGAAATTGTGAAGTTCGCTGCCTCCGCCAGGGAGGCGGCGGAACTGAGATCGACACGAACGTGCGCCACAAATTCGGAGGATGAGATTGCTCTGGCTTCGTCGGCGACTTTCTTTGCCCCCTCCTGGTCAAAATCGGCCACGACTACGTGAGCGCCTTTTGAAGCAAGCAGTAAAGTGACTTCACGGCCGATTCCGCTGGCGCCTCCAATGATGAGGGCGATCTTGCGGCTGAATTCCGCTTCCGCAGGCATGCGCTGCAGCTTGGCTTCTTCGAGCGCCCAATACTCGATGCGGAATGCTTCGGACCTGGGGAGCGCCACGTAGTTGTGGAATTGAGTGAACTGTTGCGACTGCTCGGCACGGCGGGCGTGCGGCAGCGGATGAGAGACTTCTCCCTCTTCCAAGGCGTTTGCGCCTGCCATCACGTGGATGGCGTTGATGAAGAATTCAGTGGTGATCCGCGCTTCTTTTTTGTTCTTGCCGAAACCGAACAGGCCTAAGCCCGGAACGACGACGACGGAGGGATTAGAGTCCCGCAACTTGGGAGAATCGGCGTCCGCCCACGTGTCGTAATACTTCTTATACGTGGCTCGATACTCGGCGGCCGCAGCCTGGATTCGGGCCTTGAGAACGCTGACATCCTCTTTTGCAGGATCCCAGGGAAGGAAGAGCGGGCAGACCCGTGTCCTAAGAAAATGGTCCGGGCAACTGGTTCCCAGCGAGCTCAGTTCCTTCGCCCACTTCGATCCGGCAAAGGTCAGAGCATCCTGCTCGTCGGCATAGTGGGCAACAACACGGCGATTCGAGGAAACTACGCCTCGAAGCGCGGGCAGAATCTGTGCCGCTATTTTCTTGCGATTCTGCGCCGGGGCATGCTCAACTCCGCCAAACAACGAACCCTTCTTCGACTGATGCTTCAGGATGAACTCGCCCATCTGGTCGATGGTGTGGATGCTATTCAAATAGCAATCGCGTTGCGTCATCCCCCAAGTGAACAATCCGTGGCCTCCGAGAATCAGGCCTTCCGCTCCGGGATTGTCCTTGACGGCTCGTTCAATCATGAGCGCTAGTTCGAATCCAGGGCGCTGCCAGGGGACCCAGACGATCTTACGGCCAAATTCTTTGTTGAACTCGTCCAGCTTTCGCTTTCCATTGGCGCTGGCGGCGAGCGCAATCGCCCAGTCAGGATGCAGATGGTCCACATGGGGAAAGGGAAGAAAGGCATGCAAAGGAGTATCGATCGACGCCGCCACTCGATTCTCACCAAACGCCGAGAGCGCATAATAACGAACCATCTCGTCTTCGTGTTCTTCGCCGCGATAGAGCTCTTTGAGTTGTTCCAGGCGATCAAGATAAAGCAGGGCAAATCCACTCTCACGGATCGAGCCGAGATCTCCGCCACTACCCTTTACGGCTAGTACTCGGACTGCGCGACCTGTGAAGGGATCGGGAAGCTCAATCTTGGAACTGGTGTTTCCGCCGCCAAAATTGGTGATGCGTAAATCGGCTCCTAGCAGGTTCGATCGATAGCGCAGCAGGGCCAACTGATTTCCAGCCAGCTTCTGAGCTTCGGATTCGTTCCACAAATCCTTCACGTGAGTCGTCTCTTTGATCTCAGGCATAAATGCTCCCGCAATATTGCTCAAATCGTTCGGCGTGCTGATCCCACTTGTCGGTGTCAAGCGGATCGAATACTTCGGTGGGGAAAGATCGATCCACAACGGCGCGGACTTCTTTCAGCGAGGTCGCGCCGCCCGTGGCAAGAATTTGGATCGCGACGTTCCCCAGGGCCGTGGCCTCAACCGGACCAGCGAGCACCTTTCTTCCGGTGGCGTCGGCCGTCAGTTGATTCAGCAGCCGGTTCTTCGATCCGCCGCCGATGATCCGAATCTGCCCGACGCGCTTCCCAATCACGTGTTCCAGATTTCGGAGAACAACGCGATATTTGAAGGCAAGGCTCTCCAGAACGGCTCGCACGTAAGCGCCGGGTTCGCGTGGAACCGGCTGGTGAGTGCGATTGCAGAACTTGTCGATGGCGCCGAGCATATCCTGAGGCCGCAAGAAAGATTCGTCGTCGGGATCGACCAGATGATGAAAGGGCGGCGCGGCAGTTGCCTGTTCAATCAATTCTCGGTAGCCATAGCTATGGCTCTGCGCCGCCCAGGAGTGCCGGCAACCCTGCAGCATCCACAGACCCATCACGTTTTTCAATAGTCTCGTGGTTCCATTTACGCCACCTTCGTTGGTGAAGTTGGCGCGCAACGCATCGGACGTAATCACCGGGGAATCCACTTCCGTGCCTAGCAGCGACCACGTTCCGGAACTCAGAAAAGCGGTGCCATCACGAGCCGTTATGGCGGCTACCGCCGAGCCCGTGTCATGACACGCAGGAGCAATCACGACCGTGCCCGCCAGGGAAGAATGACTTGCTAGCTCTGGCCGCAGTGTCCCGACGATCGAGCCCGGCTCAACGATGGGTGCAGGCAAATGCGCCGGCAGTCCCAAGCGCTGCATCAGGCTGGTGGCCCATGAGCGCTTCATGGGATCGACCATCTGCGTGGTCGTCGCATTCGTAAATTCGCAAACGGCATTTCCCGTCAGCCAGTAATTAAACAGATCGGGGATCGTAAGCAGATGCTTCGCCGCCGCAAGCAACTTCGGCGTCTGCCGTCGTGCGGCGACGAGTTGATAAATAGTGTTGATGGGCATGAACTGAATCCCGGTGGCGTCGTAGATCTCCTCTTTGCTGACCTCCCTCAGCACTTCCTCCATCACTCCTTCAGTCTGCCGATCGCGATAGTGATATGGGTTTTGGAGCAACTCACCGTTTTCGCCCAACAGCGCGTAGTCCACACCCCACGCGTCCACTCCAATGCCCGCCAGTTCCCCTTCGCCCAATCGCGCCAGAGCCTTCCTTACTTCGAGCCAAAGCCGGGGCGCATCCCAATGAAGAGATCCGCCGTATACGACCGGTTCGTTCGGGAAACGGTGAATCTCCTCGGTCGTAAGGATTCCCGACTGGAGATGCGCCAGAACGGTCCGCCCACTCTCGGCGCCGAAGTCGAAGGCGAGGTAGGGCTTGCCATGAATGCTTTTAGGCATAGGAGGAAACGCTCTGTGAATTCCTGGCCGCGCGTTCCTTGGTGATGCGTTCGAGATAGCCGCTCTGGAGGAATGCCTGCATAGGATTCGCAGGCAGCCCCTTGGTACCACGCCATTCCTGAATTACCGGACGGACGTCGGTCGCGAAAGCGTCCTGAAGCAAGGACTCCGCCTTCACCAGATCACAGTTTTTCTGTGCTGTCGCAAGTTCTCGGCCATCGACCAGAGCCGCTTTGGAGAAGAGTTCCTGGGCCATGGCCACAGTCTGAATCGCCTCCTCAATCTTTCCCTTGAGGTTGTGACTCTGGTCGACCATGTAAGCAATGTCGGCTTGCTTACCGGTTTCCCACTCGAAGTTGTGAATCTCATGGAAAATCCGGAAGACCTGATACGGATCGATCGATCCGAGGGTCAAATCATCGTCAGCGTAACGGCGATCGTTAAAGTGAAAGCCTCCGAGCATGTCCTCCGAAAGCAGCCACGCCACAATTTGCTCGATATTCTGCGCCGCATAATGATGTCCGGTGTCGACCAAGACTTTCGCTTGAGGTCCGGCGGCGCGTGAGAGCAATAAGGACATACCCCAGTCGGCTATGTCGGTGTGGTAGAACGCTGGCTCAAAGGGCTTGTACTCCAGCAGAAGGCGCTGGTCGGGAGACAAGGCGCGATGCGACTCTTGCAACATCTCGGTGAACCACTGCTTGCGCTGGCGGATATTTGCTGTTCCCGGATAGTTTGAGCCGTCGGCAAACCACATGGAAATGTCCCGGCTGCGCAGGCGGTGTGCAATCTCAATACTATCTTTCGTGTGCTGCAGAGCGCGCTGGCGAACGGCCGGATCAGGATTGCCGAAAGACCCATATTTGTACTCCTGATCTTGAAATAGATTGGGATTGATCGCACCCGGGAGAACGCCATACTGACTGGAAAACTTCTTGATGTCGCCGGTACTTCGTACTCCTTCCGGGCAATCCCAAAGAACGTGCAACGCCACAGTGGGGCAGACGCCAGTGAGGAGATGCACCTGGCCGGCGTCGCTGAACTTCTCTTCGGTCGTGGTGGCAGCGGCGGCTTGGACAAATTTCCCGAATCGCGTGCCCGTGTTAGCGAACCCCCAGGACGGCAGCTCGATGCGAAAAGACTCGAGCGCATTGAAAATCTTCTCACTCTTGCGTGCGTCCATAGGGGACCTCTTTCCGGAAGAAAGTTACGACCACCCGATCGCAGGGTTAACAAGCTCGAACCACACATAAACTCGCATGCAGAACGCAGCATAACACTCTGAAAGCAAATGAGTCAGTAAGGCTCGCGCTTAGGGCTATGTTGCCAGCCAACCGGTTCAAAGCATATCTTTGCGTGGCATATGAAGAACCTGGTCATGAGTCGATATGCCGCCTTTCCCAAATCCCGCACGGTGCAGCGTTTCAAGTGGAGCGTGATTGCCTCATTTTTCATGCTGGTGTCTGCCGCATCCGCCACGCCCGTTCGCTTGCGTTGCGAATACTTGGAAAATCCGTTAGGCCTGGACGTGGGGGCCCCGCACTTCTCCTGGCAGAGCGACAGTACCGAGCGCAACTGGAGACAGGCCGCTTATGAGATTTTGGTGGCCAGCAGTGACGAGAGTCTGCGGGCCGGCAAAGCCGATGTCTGGGACAGCGGCAAAGTGGATTCTGAGGAGTCTGTAGGAATCGCCTACCGCGGCCCGGCGCTGGCATCGCGCAAACGATACTACTGGGACGTTCGCGTATGGGATGTGAAGGGAGAAGTCTCAGAAGCGGCCGCCGGAGCTTGGTGGGAAACGGGGCTTATGCATCCAACGGACTGGAAAGCAAAATGGATTCGCTGGAAGAATCCCGAGGATGACGCCGACCGCAAAGGAATTCGCTGGATTTGGGCACCGGGACAAGACGCGATGGCGGTGGCGCCCAATGCCGTCGCTACATTCCGCACCAACGTCAAGCTTTCAGAAAAAGCCAAGTCGGCAGTCCTGTTCCTCGCTACTCGCGGAGACTTCGTCGTCAAAGTAAACGGTCAGGAAGTAGATGCCAAGAGTAGATGGACGACCTTCGATCGCCGGGATATTTCGGATGATTTGATCGCGGGAAACAATTCTATTGACGTGACCGTTACTGCTCCACAGCCACCGGAGTTCGGGCCGAACGCCGGTGCGAAAACCACGAAGGCTGCGCTGGCGGCGTTAGTAAAAATCACGCGCGCCAATGGTTCAACAATGCGCTTCCCAACGGATCAGCATTGGAAAGTGAATCTGGAAAAAACCTCGAACTGGCAACCTGCGCAAGTCGTGGCGGATTTAAGGGACAAGCGCCTCGGCGATCCCGGAGAACTCCCGCAGCCAGCCGCGTACCTGCGGCGAACACTCGCGATATCAAAGAGCGTGCTGAGCGCCCGACTCTACGTGACCGCTCTCGGTAGTTACCGCGTATTTCTGAATGGCAACCGCGTCGGAATCAATGTTCTGACGCCCGATTTCACCGACTATCGCAAACGAGTGCTGTATCAGGCCTACGATGTAACCAGTTTAATAGTCAGCGGCAACAACGTTATCAGCGCTCTTCTCGGCGATGGCTGGTATGGCAGCGGCCTTACCTGGATTGGAATGCACTTCTTTCCTCCTCCGGATCGGTTCTTAGCACAACTCGAACTTGACTACACAGACGGCAGTCACGAGACGGTTGTGACCGACGAATCGTGGAAGGCGGCGGCATCGCCAATTCTTCGATCGGAGATTTACGCGGGAGAATTCTACGATGCACGCTTGGAACAGTCAGGCTGGGAGAAGCCAGGTTTCGACGATTCGAAGTGGAAGGTCGCACCAGCAGCGAATGCGCCCGCCATCGCGATTTCGAGCCAAATCACTGCGCCCGCTCGAATAATCACCACCTTGAACCCGAGGAGCGTGACTCCGATCGCGAACGGAGCCTACGTCTTCGACATGGGGCAAAACATGGTGGGATGGGTGACTTTGAAAGTGAAAGGGGAACCCGGCACGAAAGTCCGGCTGCGATTTGCGGAAATTCTGAATCCCGACGGAACGATTTACACCGCGAATCTGCGTAATGCAGATGCTACTGACACTTATATTTTGAAGGGCGGCGATGAGGAGACCTTTGCTCCGCATTTCACATTCCACGGCTTTCGCTATGTCGAGGTCACGGGCTATCCGGGCGCGCCGAATCTTGATGCGATCACGGGAAACGTCGTGAGCAGCGTGAGTGGCGATCCCCTGGCCAAGCTGACTACGTCGAGCGACTTGGTCAATCGGATGTGGTCGATTGGCATCTGGGGGCAGCGGGGAAATTTCATCAGCATCCCCACCGATTGTCCGCAACGGGATGAACGCTTGGGCTGGATGGGAGACGCTGGCGTTTTCTGGCGGACCGGAAGCTACAACTTCGATATCGCGTCCTTTTCGCAGAAATTCATTCAGGACATTGTCGACGCACAAAATCGACAAGGCGCGTTTAGCAATGTCTCGCCGAACACGCTGCCTTCGAGTGCCGATGAATCCGAAGAACCGCCTCCGTTCAGCGACAAGATTGGAGCCCCAGGCTGGGGTGATGCGGGAGTCATTGTTCCGTGGACCACTTGGGTTCAGTACGGCGACAAGGTTGTCATTGAAGAAAACTGGGATGCCATGCAGCGCTGGATGGAGTTTATCCAGAGTCGTAATCCGGATTTTCTACGCAAGAACGGCGTTGGGCCAAACTTCGCAGATTGGCTCGCTCCCGATCCGAACACGAACAAGGATCTTCTGGCGACAGCATATTGGGCCCTGATCGCTCAGATGATGTCGCAGATGGCCCACGCCGTCGGAAAAGACGCTGACGCGAAGCGCTACGACGAAGTCGTGCAGAACATTCGCGCAGCTTTTCAGAAGGCCTACATCAAAGACGATGGAGAAGTTGGAACAGGAACGCAGACATCTTATGTAGTCGCGCTGTACACCAGGATGGCTCCCCCAAAACTCGAACCTTCGCTAGTCGACAAGCTGGTGAAAGACATCGAGGCCCGCAACTGGCACCTATCAACTGGATTTCTTGGAACCCCCTTCCTGCTTTTCACGCTCGCCGATCATGGACGTTCGGACGTTGCCTACCGCCTGTTGCTGAACGATACCTACCCATCCTGGGGATACATGCTGTCAAAGGGCGCGACTACGTGGTGGGAGCGCTGGAATGGGGATACCGGCGATCCGGCGATGAACTCCTACAACCATTACGCTTTCGGTTCGGTCATGGCATGGGTCTACCGTTATGCGGCGGGCATTGACACCGCGCTCGATTCACCGGGCTTTAAGGAGATCGTGATTCATCCGCACCTCGATGCCAGCATGACCTCGGCGCGCTTGGAATATGAATCGATCTACGGCACGATCGTCAGCGATTGGAAGGGAACTCCCGCCGGTCCGTTCGTTCTGAACGTCACGATTCCTGCCAACACCGCGGCGAAGGTTTTCTTGCCCGCGATCGCGGGAGCGCACTTGACGGAGAATGGCAGCCCGCTCAACACGCAGCCGGAAGATGGTTCCTATGTGGTTCGAGTCGGCTCTGGAACCTATAACTTTGAAGTGAAGTGATCGGACGGCGGCAAGACAGTGCTAGGTTGAATCCGTGAACATGAACCGTAGAGAGTTGATTCAGAAGGGCGCAAAATTCGTGCTCGGTGCGGCGGCGGGCAACAGTGTCCTGGGCGCGAACGCGTCGAACTCAGTTGCTCAGAGCTCAGACAAGCCGGCGTCCACAAAGAGCTTTCCTGCCAAGTTCCTGTGGGGAGCGGCGACCGCAGCTCACCAGGTCGAAGGCAATAATGTGAATAGTGATAACTGGCTCCTCGAGTATCTGCCGCACAGCATGTACAAAGAGCCTTCCGGCGATGCCTGCGATCACTACCATTTATATGAACAAGACATCAACCTGCTGGCCGATCTCGGCTTCAACGCATACCGCTTCTCCATCGAGTGGGCGCGGATTGAACCCGAAAAGGGACACTTCTCGCGGGCCGAGCTCGAGCATTACCGCCATATGCTCGAAGCGTGCCATCGCCGCGGATTAACGCCACTAGTCACCTACTCGCATTTCACGCTTCCGCGCTGGTTTGCCTTCCAAGGCGCCTGGGAAAACCCAGAGTCCGTGGAGCTGTTTGCGCGTTACTGCGAAAAAGCGACTGCCCACCTGGGCGATTTGATCTCTTACGCGGCCACCTTCAACGAGCCGGATTTGCTGTACTTGTTTCGATGGCTTGCTCCGCCCGGAACGCCACCTGGTTCCAATCTTGGGGCGACCATGACGGCGCACAAGGACGAGATTCGCCAGCAACTCAAGGATCCGTTGTTCAGCAGTTTCCTTATCGGCGACGCCGAGAAGTCGCGGGAAAACATGATCGTCGCGCACACCAGGGGCAAGTCAGCGATTAAGTCGGTGAAAAGCAGTCTGCCCGTCGGACTGACTGTAGCGATCGAGGACGACCAGCCTGCAGGTCCCAACAGCCGTTTCGCCGAGAAGCAGGCAGATGTTTACGGACCCTGGATAAAGTTAGCAAAGCAGGATGACTTCATCGGAGTTCAAACCTATACGCGCCAGCGAATTGGTTTGAAAGCTCTTCCGCCTCCGGAAGGCGCGGAACTCACCCAGGTGGGCAATGAGTTTTATCCCGAAGCGCTGGAGCACACCGTCCGGTATGCCAGCAAGGAAGCGGGAGTGCCGATCATCGTTACCGAGAATGGCGTTGCTACCGAGAACGATGCGCGACGCGTGGAGTACATTCAGGGGGCCGTCGCTGGTTTGAAACGCTGCGTCGACGATGGGGTCGACGTTCGCGGATACATTCACTGGTCATTTCTCGACAATTTTGAATGGACCTTCGGCTACCGTCCGAAGTTTGGGCTGGTCGCAGTCGATCGTGAAACGCAAAAGCGCACCGTCAAGCCCAGCGCCACGTTGCTGGGAAAAATCGCAGTGAGCAATTCCTTGTGACCACCAGTATTTTGGCTCACCCTAAAAACGAGAAACAGCCTTACACGATTTGGCATCTATTTATGTCAGGCAAGGAGGTCTTCTATGGCGGATGCTCCGCGAATCACGGTTGAAGAACTGAAAAAGCGATTGGACGCTGGCGAGGATTTCACGGTGATTGATGTACGGAACCCCGCGGCTTGGGCGGAAACGGACACGGTGATACCAGAAGCGATCCGGATCCCGCTTGACGAACTCGAACAGAACCTGTCCCGGATTCCCAAGAACCGTCCCGTCGTTGCGTATTGCACTTGACCAAACGAAGGATCCAGCGCCAGTTTGGCGCAGAAACTTCAGCAACTTGGATACAAAGATGTATACGCGCTAAAGGGCGGATTCCACGCCTGGCAGAATGCCGGATTTCCCGTGGAGTCAAAACGGAGAGCCGCTTAGGAGGTCGTCAATCCCCCGGCCCAGCTGGAAAGAAAACGTCGCAGATCAATTCTCCCGAGCATGGGCTAGCGATCAAGAGGTGACCGTTCTCTCATTACTCACGTTGCGTCCGAACTCAGCACAAATTGTCTCTGCGTCCGTGAGCAAGGCATCTCCTGCGAATTCGAGACTCGCAATCGAACGCGCGGCAGCGTCGCGGTGACCTAAACCGCAGGCATCCTTCACCACCACCGGAACGTAACCAAGATCCGCGCCATGCCGAACCGTAGGTTCAATTCCGATTTCCATGGCGATGCCGACGATGGCGAAAGCATCGATGCCGCAATCGCGCAACGCAATGTCCAGCGGCGTAGCCTCGAACGCCGACATGGTGATTTTGTCGAAAATAGCTTCGCTTGGTAGAGGAGTCAGTTCGGGGATCAACTGGAACCCTGGCGCATCTCGCAAGAACCAAGGCTTGACCTCGTTCGGCGACTTCACTCGTTGCCAGGCCATCGCCATGCGGAATTGTGAGATGCCCATCAGTTCCTTCGGCAGTGACATATGGCGCGTAAAGAAAACACGAATTCCGGCCTTCCGCGCTCCATTCAGAACCTGCAGGACTTTATCCGTGATCTTCTGACCATTCTCGATCTGCTTTACAATGCCAGCCTGCATATCGTACACGATCAACGCCAAACGCCGTGGATCACAAACGTCGCCCAGTGTTTGCGGAATATCAAGCCCAAATGCCCGCTGCATAATGTCTTCAGCCTCCCAAAGTGCTGAGGCTCATTTTACTCGTCCCTTCTGTCGAGCGATCAATGCGCCCACCGTAAAATAGACGGAGTGCAACGAGCCGTAAGCTGTCAGCCGTTAATTCTGCGCGTATCGGAGATCGCAATCGACGCTATCACCTTGCAGGTTCTGCTCATTCTGTTTATCGCGGCATTAATTCGTTCGGCGCTGGGTTTTGGTGAAGCACTAATTGCTGTCCCGCTGCTTGCCTTTTGCCTTCCGCTAAAGGTTGCAGCCCCGCTTGCCGTACTAGTTTCAATCACCATCGCGAGCATAGTAGTTGTGCAGGATTGGAAGAAAATCCACGTTTACAGCACGGGGTGGCTTGTGCTCTTCACGCTCCTCGGGATCCCTGTGGGGCTGTGGTTTTTGACCAGCAGCCATCCCCGCGAGGTGAAGGCCGCTCTCGCCGTTATCATCATGGCGTTCGCAGCCTACTCATTGGTAGGCAAGGCACCGATCGAACTGCAGCGCGACAATCGCATATTGCTCTTAATTTTCGGATTCTGCGCCGGCGTTCTTGGCGGGGCCTATGGCATGAACGGGCCGCCGCTGGCGATATACGGAACGATGCGACGCTGGTCGGCGCCGCACTTTCGGGCAACGCTGCAGGCGTATTTTCTTCCTGCCAGCATCATTGGAATGGCGGGCTATTGGCTCGCGGGCTTGTGGATTCCCGCCGTTACCCACTACTATCTGCTCTCGCTGCCAGTCGTCTTGCCGGCAGTGTTCCTGGGAAGAGTCATCAATCATCGCCTGCATGGAGATGTTTTCTTGAGATACGTTTACCTCGGTTTGGCGGTGGTTGGATCGCTTTTGTTGGTGCAGGCGATAACTGGCCGTCTCTGATTCGAGTACACATCAGTGCCATGCCTGAATCGAGCCAGGAGTTTAATTCATCAGAAAGGTGAAGCATCTGGAGGCGTCGATGAACGAACTAACCAAGCTCGAGGACGAAATCTCCACGTGGGAAGATGTATCGATTCATCCGCACCGTTTTGGAGGGCGCGAATTCCGCTTCGGTGCTGCAGAAATCGGCCATGTACATCCCGGCGGAATCATTGACATTCCTTTGCCGCGCTCGATTCACGATGCTTTGCTTGCGCAGGGTCTGGCCGAAGAGCACCGGTGGGTTCCCGAGTCCGGCTGGATTACGGCTCGCGTCGGCAGCGAAGAGGACCTCAAGCACGCCCGGTGGCTCATGCGATTGTCTTATCTTCGCTACGCCCTCAAAAGATCCACTGACCCACGCGGCATGCTCGAGCAGGAGTGCGAGGAGTTGCATCTGAACCCGCAGTTCCAGTCCCTGCTCGAAGCCTTTGTGCCAAAAACTTCCACACAATCTCCAGCGGTAGGAACCTGCCCACCAACAAACTAAGGCAACGTGTCGACGCACGACCCAGCGCTGTCGGCAGGCGGATTTGCCGGCGGCGTCACCCACGGCGAATTCTGGAAGTCGAAAAAGTCGGTCATGTCGCTGGTGTTGCTCCAGCCATCACGCGCAGTCAATGCCGGCAAGTTAAAGCGCTTTTCGACGAACTTCAGCCATGCCGTGTAATCGGTGGTTACGTGAGAAACGTAACCCGCCTTGCTGAACGGCGAGATCACGACCAGCGGCACACGATAACCGTAGCGCGTGAAATCGCCGGGGGGATCATAGGGCGGCGTGCTGTGAGTAAGTGAAGCGTTTGCGCAATTAGGATCGCTGGCGCTGGTGCAGATATCCACCGGCTTAATGCCATCGGGACTGGGAACGTTGGTCGGAGGAGGTACATGGTCATATAGCCCCCCGCCTTCATCGAAAGTGAAGATAATTACCGAATCCTTCCACGATGGTCCATACATCACTGCGTCGATAAGCTGTCGGGTCTCGGCTACGCCGGTTTGAATGTTGTTGTCAGATTCCGGCTTCTCATCTGCGTCCGGCTTCTCCAGGAAAACAATCGAGGGCAAGGTACCGGCTTGCGCGTCTGCGATAAATTGCGAAAATGTTGGGTCCGTGACGACGTTTCCGCTGCTGCCAAATCGGCTCGTAAAGCCCGAAAATGCGGAGGCGTAGGTGTAGCCGCCGGAAGTCTGCGTGTAAATCTTCCAGCTCACGCCTGCAGCTTGCAGAAGATCAAAGATGGTCTTCGACTTAATAAGAGGCTCTGCGCCGGTAATCGGGTAGGTGTAGCCACCTGAAGTGGCGCCGATCATGTAATAGCGATTGGGCTGCGTCCGGGTAGGTGCGGGGCTGAACCACGAATCGGAAGTTGCGAACTCGGTAGCCAGCCAGTAGTGGTAGGGCAGATCAGCACCAGTGTAGAAGCCCATGGCGCGAATGCCTTGCGTGTCCTTTTCATTGTTCGCGAGCGCTGCACTGGCAGCGCTAATGACGAAGCCGTCGGGTGCGTTTGTGGGAGTGCCCGCAGTGCCTGGAGTGTTAGAAGTCGGATTTTCCTCATTGAAATCCCAGTGGGCCGAAATCCAGTCAGGACTCAGGCCTTCAATGCAAGACGTTTTCAGATGAAAAGCATAGATTGGAGTAGTTGGCACACCGCTCGCATTTGGCGACAAATTCATGACGCCGCAGGAAACCCTCCAGTCGGAATTCGAGCTGCTGCAATTATCGGGCAGGCCATTCACTTCGCGCGGCAAGTTAAAGGGAGCGGCACTTCGATAGTCATTCAGCTTGCCGAAGTAATGATCGAAGCTGCGGTTCTCCTCTGCCAGGAAAATGATGTGATTGATCGAGTTCAGGCTCGGGCTCGGCGGCGGTGGCGGTGGAGTCGGCGTTGGAGTAGGAGTTGGAGTAGGCACCGGCGCCGGCGTAGGAGTCGGCGTGGGATTAGGTGGCGGATCAGACGTGCGTGTAACGGCGTTGCATCCCCCAAGTATTATGAGAGCAGTTAAGACAAGCGATGGCAGCAATGAGCCAAGCGTGGCGCGCGGATTCATTGTTGGACCTCCGAACCTCTAGCTTTCTAGCGGCGCGTGACATATGCCAGCGCTCGTTTCAAACAGCAGTTCAGCCTTCACATTCAGTTGCTGTCACTCACTTGCCGTTCGCCGCATCGGCCACCTGCGCGCCGTGATAGCGCGCAAGATGCGGAATCATAGGTGTCACTTCGAGCGCCATCTTCTCGCGCGCCGACAGCAAAGGCACAGGTTTGCTCTTCTTTAATTCAACAGTGTCGTCCCACGGATTGAGCTTGATGCGGCTCCCTAGAGGCAGTGCAGCGACCTGAGTAACGTCGTCAGTCTTCAACTCCGGGGCGGTTTGCAGCAACGCACTCATGCGCAATACGCCATCCTTCCTTGCCATCCGACTGCCAAACTGCGGCGTAATCAGCGCCGGCAACTCCCGGGAGCGCAGTTCCAGTTCACGGAGGAACAGGCCCGCATTCGCGAGCTTGTCCTTATAAGGTGACTTCTGCAAAAACTCGATTGCTTTACGATCGGCGGCCTCTTCCTCATGCGGATCGCGCGCCAATTGGATCCGCTGGAAGGTCTGTTCATCCGGGAATACCATGCGATCGCCGAAAGCGTATTTCGTGTCCAGACGATGGCCAAGCGCAATGTGTCCCAATTCGTGCGCCAGCACCATGGCGAGCGAAGCCTCATCGGGCAACACATCCAGCAATCCGCGGCTGATCACTACGGTGTGTCCTACGGTGAACGACTCTAACGGAGTCGTCAGCAAAACCCGGGCGCGTACTTCCGGTTGGATGTCGAGATTGTTGGTAACCTCGAGGTTATTGAGCACCGTTTGCAACACCTTTGATACTTCGCCATCCGGAGCCAGCACGCCGGCGCGCTGCAGACGATCGAGCACGTCGTCCTCTGCTTCACGTTCCCACGTGTGTTCGCTCTCAACTGGGTTCACCTCGTTGGCGATTTCGGTCTGGTCGGCAACATTCGAAGCCGAGTCCACTTGCACCGCGGTGAACTCATTGTTGTCGCCCGAAAGTTTCAGGTTGTATCCCCACAACCGTGTCTGTCCGCGCATTGCCAACTTTCGGAACAGCGCATACTTGGCGTCCGACTCCTCGGTGTAGATGAATGCCGGCAGCCAGATTCCAGGCCGCATGTTGGTGCGCCACGCGTCAAAATGGAAATAGAAATTGAGACGGCGCTGCGGCAGATAGGTCCCGTTGAAGCGGACGATGGTGTAGTCCTGATCTTCCACCCAAATGCGTCCCAGGAAGTGCGGCCCCTTTACATTCGGCTTCGGATTTACATCAAAGACCAGCGTGCGAATCTCTCCCAGGAACTCCTGGTGGATCAATTTGAGGTCATAGTTCTGCTGGTCGAAGCCTGGAATGTAGACCATCTGCATGAAGCCCAACGCCACGTAATTCATTTTGTAAAAGCTATTCAGTTTTTCCAGAATGAAATGGGGCGAGGATTTCGGTTGGTTCTGGAATGACAGGTTCTCGATGCCGTTTTTCATGAGCAGGCGTCCAATGAAATATTTGTCGCTGCTCGGCACCTGCCCCAGTTCCTCGTCGCGATTGAATTCCTGGATATAGGTCTCGGCCATCGGCGTGTAGGATTCCAGATCCTGAACGAACTTGGCTTCGCGATAGAAGATGCGCGCCGCCATTTCTTTGGACTTCTCCGATGCCTGACCATCTTGGATCGTGGTGGAGTCCGGGTGCTTTCGATTCGCGGCCTGCAGTCCCATAGCGGACAACATTACGAGTGATAATGTGATGGCTTGCACGCGGTGTCTTCCCATGAAAAGCCTCCGTTCTAAACTTGTTCGACCTACTCGGACAATTCGAAACTCATGCGAACCACTGCGGCGCAGTCGTCGGGCTGGCCGTCGCGATTCGCCAAATGGAACTGAATTTGTTGGGTGAACACAAGACTCGTCCCGGGGACTTCGTAGGTGAGAGAGCCAAGGGCCATTACTCATCCCTCCGCTAGGCTGCGCCCGAAATATGCGCCATGTGTCGCAAGAGTGCGTCAAAGTGCACCAATTCGAGTCGCACCAGTTCGGCGTAGCCGCGAGCCGAAACACTAAGTGTGGCATCCTGCCCGAGAAGATCGAGCAGATTGACCATGGAAAGTAGCGCGGGCTTGAGCCTGACTACCTCCATCGCGATCCGCGCGGACGCGCTTACGCGCTCCGCAACGCGACGGGCATCCTCTGACCAGCGGCGATCGGTGATGTCTTGCAACACGTCGAGTGCGCCAATGATCTTGCCCTGTTCGTCGCATAGTGCCGCCGCGTTGCTGATCACCGTCAGTTGCTTGCCATCCGGCCTTTCGATCACCACCTCTTTGCTGAGCTGAGGCAAGCCCGAGCGGATCAAGAACGCGGTCGCCGTCGCCTCCGGCGTGAGCAGACTGCCGTGAGAATCCAGGATTCTGTGCGCGCCGGTGAACCGGTCCGTCACTTGCGGCGCGCGTCCCCAGAGTTCGACGGAACGCCGGTTGTAGTCAGTGATCGTTCCGGAACAATCGCACGCATAACAGGCCACGGGAAGGGATTCGAAAAACTGGCGGCGAGAACCTGCCTGCGCGGTTCCGCCCGCTACGAGTTCCGATGAACTGCTCACGGTGCGCTTATGGATGAAGAGAACGGCAACTCAGGTTGCCATGCGCGTTTCGGAATTGACACTCCAGCAACATGCTCTACAGCAAACACCTGTTTTTCCAAATTTCCTCACCCGAGTTCTCTACTGCAGAATACTCGGCTCGCAACCTCGAACCGGCCTCTGCGCCTCTAATTACGGCTTGCAGGAAGCGCTCATGAAAAAAAGGATTGGAATTGTTTTCGGGACTCGTCCCGACGCGATCAAAATGGCTCCCGTCATTTTGGAGCTTGGGCAACATCCCGACGAATTCGAGACGCTGGCCATCTCCACCGGCCAGCACCGGCAGATGCTCGACCAGGTACTGCAGGCATTCGATGTGAGCGCGGACATAGAACTCGATGTCATGCGGCACAACCAGTCCCTGAGTGAGTTGACGCGGCGAATCCTGGAAGCGATGGATACTCTGCTCACCAAGAACCCACTGGATTGTCTGTTGGTACAGGGAGACACGACCACCGCCTTTGCGGCCGCGCTCGCCGCCTTCTATAAGAAGGTTCGGGTCGCACACGTCGAGGCCGGACTGCGCAGCGGGGATATCTTCCAGCCGTGGCCCGAGGAAGCAAACCGAAAACTGGCAGGAGTGGTCACACAGTTGCATTTTGCACCTACTCCCTTGGCTCGCGAAAATCTTCTCGCCGAGGCAGTTCCCAGCGACCACGTTGTAGTCACGGGAAACACGATCGTCGATGCGGTCGAGAGACTTCAGGAGATGCACACCATCGAGCATCCGCTTCCCGATGGCGTTCCAGACGATGGCTCACAGATGGTGCTGGTGACCTCTCATCGTCGTGAATCGTGGGGCACCGAACTGCAGAACATTTGCGATGCTTTGGTTCAACTCGTCGAGCGGTTTCCCAAAATCCGTGTTGTCTACCCCGTGCACTTGAACCCGAATGTGTGTTCCACAGTGCAGGCCCGACTAGGCAATCGTGATCGCGTCCACTTGATCCCTCCAGTGGATTATTTCCAGTTCCTTTCACTACTACGGCGTTGCCACATCGTGCTCACCGATTCAGGCGGTGTGCAGGAGGAGGCGCCAATCTTCCACAAACCGGCGCTCGTATTGCGCAAAGTGACGGAACGTCCCGAAGCGGCGCAGATGGGCATGGCGAAAATCGTTGGCACCGCGCGCGATGTGATCGTCCGCGAGGCCTCTCGGCTTTTGAGTAATCCGTTCGCATATCAGACTATGGCTTCGGGAGATTGCCCCTACGGGGACGGGCTCGCCGCGGCCAGAATCACTACCGCCTTGTCGCGCTGGCTGGACGGTGAACAGCCCATCTTGGCCGAAGCAGAACAGTTCCAGGGTACGGTGAGACATGTGCCGCTGGGCGCGGTGAGAGATGTGCAGCTTGCGGTATAACCAACCATTTTGTTGGATCGAACACTGAAGATAGTGGTGACCGAGATATGTTGCTGCACCTGTTTCGTCTGACCCTGCTGCTGATCTGTGTCTATACGGTCCGCCATTATTGGTTCACTTTAAATCGTCTCTTCGGCCGCCAACGTCACCCATACATAGACCTGGAGAATGCCGCCTGGCCAGCCGTCACGGTCCTCATCGCCGCTCACAACGAAGAGGCGGTGATCAGCGATATCTTGAGGGCTCTGCTGGAAGTCGATTACCCCCGGGAACGCCTCACAATCATCCCAGTTAACGACCGATCGACCGACCGGACCCGCGAGATCATCGATGCGTTCGTGGTCCAACACCCATTCGTCGAACCCTTTCACCGTACCGGAGGTAAGCCGGGGAAGGCGGCCGCATTGAAGGACGCCATGGAGCGCGTGACCAGTGAGATCGTCCTGATTTTCGACGCCGATTATATTCCGGGCAAAGCTCTCATCCGCCAGTTAGTCGCACCCTTTTTCGATCCTGAGATCGGTGCCGTCATGGGCCGGGTGGTGCCGCTGAACGTTGGCAAGAAGTCGTTGACGCGCTTGCTGGATTTGGAACGTTCGGGCGGCTATCAAGTGGATCAGCAGGCGCGCATGAATCTGCACTTGGTGCCTCAGTACGGTGGCACCGTAGCCGGTGTGCGCAAGAGCGCGCTGGACGAAATCGGTGGTTGGAACGAGGATGCGCTCGCCGAGGACACCGACCTTACCTACCGATTGCTGCTGGCGGGGTGGAAGACGGCTTATGAAAATCGCGCAGAGTGCTATGAGGAGGTTCCGGAGCGCTGGCCCGTACGCGTGCGCCAGATCAAGCGCTGGGCCAAAGGTCACAACCAGGCGATGGCTCGTTATCTCTTCGGCCTGGCAAAGTGTTCCGGGCTTAGCAAATTGGAACGCATCGATGGCACGTTGTTGTTGGGTGTTTACCTCATGGGCCCTGTGCTGCTGTTGGGATGGTTGCTCGCTGTCGTCCTCTTCTACAACGGGGCGCAAATTGGCGGCGGCCTGACCGTGCTCGCGCTGGGCGCGTTTACTACGCTTGGGAACTTTGCCGCTTTCTTCGAGATCGCCGCCGCCGCGCGGCTCGACGGCTCGCGCCAACGAATCCGCCTGTTGCCGCTTACCCTTTTCGGATTCACCGTTAGTCTCATCAGCGTTTCGCAAGCTGCATGGCAACAAGTGCAGGAGAGCATCTTCGGCGCGCGGCAATTAGTGTGGCACAAGACCGAGCGCTCGCGCACCGCGCCCGTGCTCGAGGATCGCCTGCCGGTTGTGTTGGAGGAGTCTGTATAAATGTCGTCCTGGGCCCCTCTTGCGTTGACTACCCTCACTGCGGTGCTGCTCGCTTTGCCGGTGACCCCTGCGCTTTACGAATTATGGAAACGTGCTGATGCCACGCCGCTGCCCACGTCTCGCCATGACGGCAGGATCACCAACTTCGCCGAAACTTTCCGATCGCGACTTCAGCCCCTGCTTCCACAGTTGGAGAGATGCCGCAATCAACGCGATCTGCTCAGAACCTGCATTGAGGGAATGGAAGTCCTGCTCGTGGGTCGTGACGGGTTCGATTTCGATCCGTCCCTGACTAAAGGCGTAGCCGCGGTAATGTTGAGCGAAGCTCCGATGATTCCCGCGGAGCGTCTGGTCGAGGCCGATGTGTTTACGAACTGCGGGTTGAGCTTAGGGGAACGCGCCGCCCTTCGCGCCGCATGGTGCGGAGGTGATGCTGCTCTGGGGAAAGACAGCGCGGTCCTTCGTTGGCTCCACGCTGACGGCAGCATTTTTCTCAGCCCGGGAAGCAGCGCGTATGGCCGCCTTTCTGCCCTCCATTCGATCCAGCTGGCCCCGGGGTGCTCATTTGAACGGATGTCTGCTCCCCAAATCGTCACCGTCGATCGCGATCAGGCAGACGGGCTCCTAGCCGCGCGTGATGCACGCGAAGCCTGCAGCTCTTCCGACGTCAGCGCGATGGTTACGACATCGCAACCGCGGCTTCGCATTCAGGGAAATTTTAGTCTTGCTCCCGGAGAGACTCTAAGCGCAAACGTCATTGCCACGGGCCACGTGCACTTCGGCTCCGGCTCGCGCCTCCTGGGCAGCGCCAAGAGTTACAAGGATACCGTTGTCGATGAGGCAGCTTGTGTGCATGGCAGCATCGTCAGCGGAGGGACCATCCACCTGGGCCAAGGATGTTTTGCAGCTGGCCCGCTCCTGGCGGAAGAGGACGTGGTGATTGCCCGCGGCAGCCGCGTCGGCGAGCCCGATGCACTTACTACGATTTCGTCATTAGGGATTCAAATCGCACCCGGATGCCAGGTACACGGAACGGTTTGGGCGCGCGTACGCGGAATCGTCGAGGCCTAATGCGCGCTCGATCGGCTCGGCTGGGGATGATGATCGTAGCAGTTCTGTGTTGCGGGCTAACGCCAGTAGACGCAACAACTTTTTACCCCGCGACTTTGCAGGCACCGGATGGCGCGATGACGCTCAGTCCTGGAGGCAACTACGTGGAGCCGTACTTTGCTACCAAGGCACTGATTGTCGCGCAGGACGGAGGCTTGGATGTCCGGGATGCGGCCCTCGCCTGGATCCGCTGGAATTTACCCCGGCAACGGCGCGACGGATTGTTTCGTCGATTCTGCCGGACGAACGGCGAATGGCGCGACTGCGCCCCCGCCGACGCGGACGATTCCATGCTGGCGCTGTGGATGCAGTTGCTCTACCGCATGGCTCCTGCCACCGGCATGCCTCCTGAATGGCAGCACAGCGTCACGCTTGCCGCGAAGCAACTGGCAAAGCTGCGCAACCGGAGGTTGGGCGTGTATCACATCTCGGATCGCAATCATGTAGCTCTGTTCATGGACAACATTGAGGTCTATGCCGCGCTAAAGGATGTCGCTCGCGTGCAGTTGCGCTTGCACGATCCGGCTGCTGCCGCTACCGACGCACAAGCCGAGCACCTGGCAGGCGCCATCCAGCGAATCTTTTGGGATCGTCGCGCCCATCGCTTTCGTCCGTCGATGCAAAAGAGCCGTCCTGCTTTCTATCCCGACAGTGTGGCCCAAGTTTATCCCTGGCTGGCAAATGTGAATGGTCCCGGTCAGGACCCGCGCCAGGCCTGGGAACAGTGGAAAAAGACCTTTGGCGCCGGCTGGATCGAGCGGCGTTATGACACTCATCCCTGGGGTCTCGTGGCGCTTGCGGCAGAAAAATTGGGTGACGCGAAGTCGGCCGCGTGCTGGACTTCGCAATCCGGATCCTTGCGTGAAAGTAGCTCGTGGAATGTGTTGGAAGAAGCGGTGTGGCAGTCGCTGCGGGCTCGTTTCGCCCAGCCGCAGTGGTTGGATCCTCAAGCCTGTTCGGCTCTCATGGCGCAACCATGAAAAAGGGCCTCAAGTACGTCTGCATCGCAGCCCTGGCACCGCTCCTGATTTTTGCCAGGTTGAGCTACGTGCATCGCCACGATGGAGCATCGCTGGGCGTGGGCGCGGATACTCTGCTTCTGCTGCTTCCTGACGAGGTTGAGTTCAGCACGCCAGCGGTGCGGGAGTGGCTGGACGCCGCCAGCGAAGAAGGTCTTCACGTGGAGCCCATTCATGATTCCGACTTTCTCGATCCACTCACTGCGATTCACGCTGCTGGAGTGATTCTTCCCGACCAACTGCATCGTTCCGCGAACGACGTGCTGATCGGCGAGCTCTATCGTTACACCCGTAGCGGCGGGAACCTGATGATTGTCTACGATGCGTGCACCTGGGACCTGAATGGCCGTTTTCCGCCAGGTGATTCGCGTCTCTCCGCTCTGGTCGGCGTGCGATATGCGCTCTACGATCTTTATCAAACTTCAACGATGGGGCCGGTTCAAGTCACGGGTACGTCGACAGCGATGCGTCAATTGGGCATCCCGCCCGGAAGCTTCGTTCCGGTGGATCGCGGCGGCAAGTTGGCCCAGTGGCGGCGAGTTGCCGCGCGGGATGAGGCAGACGCAAGGTTCGCGTTTGTGGCTTACCAGTATGGCGACATCGACTACCCGATGTTCCGCACGCTCGGCAACTTTGATGGCACCGCGTTGCTGAAATCCAAGCGCGGCCTAGCCGCCGGCTACCGGCACGAAGGACTGGGGAACGTGCTCTTCGTGAATATGCCGCTGGGATATCTGGCGTCGCGCACCGACGGTCTGTTGCTGCATTCCTTCCTTCATTTTTTTGGTGTTCAAATGCTGGGACTGCCCTACCTGGGCTCGGTTCCCGACGGTGTGGGGGGCCTGGTTTTCAACTGGCATATCGATGCGCACTCATCATTAAAGCCTCTGAAGACGTTGGCCGATGCCGGCATCTTCGACCGTGGCCGGTTTTCCGTCCACTTCACCGCCGGGCCTGATGTCGATGTCTTCGGCGACCACAAAGGACTCGACATCCTGCACGACGCCGAAGCCCAGAAGTGGATTCGCTATCTGCTCGCGCGCGGAAATTCCATAGGCAGTCACGGCGGTTGGATTCACAACTACTTCGGCAGTCAAGTCAGCGACGACAACGAAAAGAGCTTCGATAAATATCTGGAGATGAACAAGGACGCGCTGGAACAAATTTCGGGCACTCGCGTGACCGAGTACTCCGCCCCGGTTGGCAACCATCCCGCCTGGGTGACGCGCTGGCTGGAACGCAACGGCATTGAGGCCTACTACTTTACGGGTGACGCCGGCCTTGGGCCGACGCGCGTCTATCGCGGCACGGAGCGCGACGGCTCCAACATCTGGGCCTTCCCCGTGCTTCACATGGGCAAGGAAGCCAGCCTGGAAGAAATGGGCTTCGACGACGTGCCCATCGGCGCGGTGCGCGACTGGCTGCTTGAAGTCACGGACTTTACCGTGCGCCAGCACGCGGCCCGCTTGGTGTATGCGCATCCCTTCGGGGCGGAACGTTTCTTCCCCACATTGCGCGCTTGGCTCGACAACGCTGACGCCCTGCAGGCGGAAGGCAGGTTCCGCTGGTACACCATGACTGAGCTGGCAGGATTTCTCAAACAGAGGGATTCGGTTCAATGGTCGCTGCTTCGCAGCTCCGACAACAAAATCACGCTGCGCGCTTCCCATCCCAACACGCTCGCCCATCAAACCTGGATCTTTCCGCAGTCAGAATACGGCGACGCGCAGGTGGTGAAAGGGAAAGCGACGCTGAGAGTGCAAGATGGGATGATCCTGCTAGCGGCCGGCGATGGCCGCCAACTCGATGTCGAATTTACGCTGCGCCACAACCGCGATCACTTGAAAGTCGAGACCGTTGAGGCCAAACGATGAAGAAGCTTGTGCTCGAAGCAATGATCCTCTTCCTCGGATGCGTGCTCACTTGCGCCACGTCCGGCGCACAGGTCAATGGCGGCGCCGCCTCTGCGCCGGGATCGAGTCTGCCTGGATTGGGTCCGCTTGCCTTGGGATTGGACGGCCCGGGATACATCGAAGTTGGCGGCAGCCACAGCTCTCTGACCGCGGGCAATCCTGACTGGAACGATTTCTACGCAAGGGGAATGCTCTCCGGTGGTCGCAATATTTTGAATGCAGAGCTTACGCGCGAAGCGCGTTTTGGGGATAACGGCTGGTTCGGTGATCTGGGCTTGACTCGCACCCTCTCAGAAAACTGGTATGCGCAGGCATCTGTCGGCGGCAGCGTAGGCGGATTTTTTCTGCCTAAGCTTCGCACCGATGCGTTCATTCACCGCAAACTGCTCCAGCGACGGCAACTCGTCGCGACGATTGGCGGCGGTTACGATCACAGCCGGACGATCGCCTACGACTGGAGAGTCCAGGCAGAAGGCGCCTATTACTTTCAGTATCCAGTCGTGCTGCAAGGCGGATTGATGTGGACCCACGCCACCCCAGGAAATATTCTCGCGCGCACGCAATACATCGCCGCTAGCCAGGGGCACGACAAAGAACACTTCGTGACGCTTCGCTACCAGTGGGGCCGCGAAGGATATGAAGTACTTGGGACTCCCAATGCGCCAACCCCAGCCTTCAATGTGCTCTTCGATTTCCCCATCCGCACCATCACCGCTACGTGGCGGCAATGGATCGGGCCCAACTGGGGGCTGAACATGAACGTGGAACAACACCAGGAAACTGCCTACCACCGTATAGGAGGCACCATCGGTGTATTCCTCGATTTCTAAGCTTGGTGGGCAAGATCGCCGGCTGCCGGCGCATCTCGAAGCCATTCGGCGCCTCGGTTGGCGTGGGGGCGTGATTACACCGCACCGTGCCTTCGTTCGTCTGCGTTTGCGACCTTGGCGTGCAATTGAAAGCACAGCGATAGCTCTTTTGGGAACAGGCTCTTGGATTGCCCTGCTGCCCGCCGTTGGCCGCTTTTGGGGCCACATCCTGACATTTTGGGGAAGCCGGCTCGATCTTAAGAGCGAGGTCATTCTCGTCCCGCAAGGATGGGGCAGCCACATTCACTTCGCGTTGCCCTGTTTTGGCCTGGCTGCTGGCCCGGCAAGCGGGACCGCCTGGTGGATCACCATCGGAGTCACCGCCTTGGCATTCATCGCCAGTTTCTTGTTGGCGGAAGAAGCTCTGCCTTGGGCGTACCTGATCCGCGCCTTCTGCCTTCTGCAAGCGACGGCGCTGGGATACTTTGCCGTGGCGTCGGCCCGCTTTCCCCACGACCTGCCCGGATATACGGTCAGCATGCTGGTATTCAGCTGCATTCTGATCGGGCTCGTGCCGGTGCTGTTTGCCTTTACCTTCTACCTCCTGAATTTCAGCTTGCTGCAAAAACTTCTCCTGACGCTAGCCACGATGGCCCACCTCGTGCTGTTTGTGCCTCAGCAATACATGCTTCACATCTATCTGGTGCACGCGTCAATCTTATTCATGCCCGTCCTTTACTTTGTCTTTGGGCCTTTCCTGGACATTCTCGCTTTCGTCGGCTTCTATTCGTGGGGAATGAGCTGGCAGGCGCCCGAGCCATTGGATACCTAGTCCCTGCCTGCTAAACGCGACATTTCAGCCGGGCAACCGTGCTGGGCTCGACCGTCCTGCTTTACTCGAAAGGCCGCAAACTCCTCATTCTTGCGTCAATACGGGAATTCGTGTATCAACGACGCTTGGCCGCCAGGGAGCGTCGCTTTCGCCGGTGCGGCGTAACTAGAGCTGCTTTTGGTTGACCCCATCGAATCTGTCGTTTAGATCACCACCCCACTTTAGGCCCTGGACTTCCGATTTTGCGTCAATACAGCGATTCGTGTAATTTGGCTCGCAAATCCCAGTAGAAACCCCTGATGTTCTCCGCGCACCGGCCGTTTCTGTTTGGGCAATCCCGAACTGCATAATTGGAGGTTGTTTTGCGAAGCGTCTACGCCTGCTTATTTTCAGACCGTTCTCCAATCGGCTTCTCGAAATCTTTTTTAAGTCCCGTCGCGCGCTGGCTCTGGTGCAATGCGGCGCCTCTGGTCACACCGACCGCAGAAACCAAATTTGTGTTTTGCTGCACCGCAGTCGCGACCATTCTCGCGGCCAGTGCATGGGCGCAGAGCGTTTCTGTCAGTTCACCCTCCGATGGCACGAGCGTGGCGTCCCCAGTCCACATTGCCGCGAGCGCCAATGGCGGCAATTATCCTGTGAGCGCGATTTGGGTATATGTAGACGACCAACCCGCATATAAGACAGCGAGCGCCTCCGTGAATACTTATCTCTCGCTAGCCGCGGGATCGCACCATGTTGTGACCAATGCTTGGAACTCCATCGGACAGGTAGCCAGCAGTTCGCAATACATTAGCGTGACTTCAAATGCGGGCGTCGCAATTGCGTCTCCATCCTCCGGTGCTACGGTCAGTTCTCCGGTGCAGTTCGTCGCTTCCGCCACGGCGCCGAGCGGGCGCGTGATCGACGCGATGCGCATCTACGTAGACAGTTCCAACGCTTATACTGTCGGCGCTGCCAGTATCAACACCGCGGTGGCAATGGCCCCGGGCGTTCACAGCATCAGCATGCAGGCTTGGGATAACACCGGAGCCGTTTACGTCGAGAACATGAGCGTCACGGTTGGCTCATCAGCGTCCAACTCGCAGTATCAAAATAATTTCAATGCTACGTCGAATTGGGTCTCGCAGTTCTCTCAGGCCGACGGCGCCCTTCTCTACACACCGCAGGTCATCAACCCGTACTACGCCAACATTGCCGCCATCGGCATGACCAAGGATCCCAATCGGATGCCGCAGGTTGTAGGTTGGATCAATTGGTACATCAACCACCTCAACTGGCCCGACAAATGGGGCCTCTACGGCACTACCTATGACTACAACGTGAACAACGGTGTGGCGACCTCGACCGACAATGCCGACTCGACCGATTCTTACGCCGCCACTTTTCTGTCGCTGGTATGGAATGCCTGGCAGAGCGGGGACGCGAACGCGCGCTCGACCATAGCAAATCTTTCCTATCAACTCGATGTCGTTGGCGGAGTGATTATTCAGACGCAGCAAAGCGACGGCCTCACCTGGGCCAAGCCCGACTATCAGATCAAGTATCTGATGGACAATTGCGAAGCATATCGCGGCCTGCGCGACCTCGCCTCCCTGTACCAGAACGCCTTCGGCGATACGACCAAAGCCGCTTACTACAACGCCGCGGCGAACTCCATGCTGAATGGCATTTTGAGCATGTGGATGAATGGCAGTTGGGCCGTCTACAAAGATGGAATCGGCAGGCTGGCGGCACCCAACCTAAGTACCTGGTATGCCGACGCCAGCGCCCAGGTCTTTCCCGTACTGATGGGCGTCGTAAACTCCTCCGACCCGCGTGCTCAGCAAGCCTATGCGGCGTTCAACGCGGCTTGGCCGGGTTGGCCCACCCTCTCGTTCAACTCGCAGGACCCGTTTCCGTGGTGCCTGATCGTCGAGGGTGCCGCCGCCATGGGTGATCGGAACCGCGTTGCCACCTACATCAGCACGATGCAGAGCAAGTACGTGAATTCCGGCTTCCCCTGGCCGTTCTATAACGCTGAGGCAGGCTGGTTCATGCGTGCGAACAATTACATGCTGGGGCGCGGCTGGTAATCGGCTGGGCTACGCGCAAGGGCTCTTGATTTCCGCAAAACCAGCGGCAGTGGCGCTCCTTTTTCGGATCGCCACTGCCGCTTGTCATCTACGCCGCCCCTTTCTTGCTTTGCGCTTGCTTCTGTTTCCGGACATACGAGAGCCCGCGCTTCAGTTCGGCGCTGAGATCGGTCGAGTCGGTGGCGATCTCAACGGGCTCGGAAGTTTCGCGGCCCAGCCAGCGATTCAGTTCTTCCGGCGAAGCCTGCACACGCCGGCCAGCATGCGTAACCGGCATGCCGGATTTTGCCCAACGTTGAGCCGCCGAAACTGGCAAACCCAGAAACGTCGCGATCTGCTGCCACCCCTTCAGGCGTTCAGATTTCTTTTTCGGTTTCGGCATAAAGTTTCTCAGCATCTTTCGATGCACCAACCCACTTCAGGGCTGCTGGCGGCGAGGATTTACAATATCGGCGATGGCAAATCCCTCGTCAGCGTTGTTGATCATTGATGTCCAAAGCGGGCTGGTGGAACTCATACCCGCCGAAGTAAAGAACAGAGTTCTGCCTAAGATCGAGGCGCTCCTGACGAAAGCGCGCGCTTCCAAAATACCAGTCATTTACATTCAACACGACGGAGCGAAGGGGCATCCGCTGGAAACCCACACCAAGGGTTGGGACATTCATCCTTCCATCAGTCCGGCCGATGGCGACCGAATCATCAGGAAGCGAGAATCCGATTCCTTCTTCGAAACGGACCTGCAGAAGGAGCTTCGAAAAAGAGGGATTACCAGGCTCGTCGTAGCGGGAGGCATGACCGAATATTGCGTGGACACAACTTGCCGACGTGCCACCAGTCTCGGTTACGACGTCACACTGGCGGGCGATGCCCACCTCACGCGTGACAACAAAGTGTTAACCGCCGTGAATATCATCGCGCACCACAACCTGGTGCTTGAGGATTTCGGTGCAGGCGAGCATGTGGTTTGCGTCAAGCCGAGCGTCGACATTGTTTTCTAAGGCCTGATGCGTACGATTACGGAGCCCATTCATGAAACGGACGTTGCTCTCGTGGAGCAGTGGAAAGGACAGCGCCTGGAGCCTGCACCTTCTCCGGCAGCACCTTGACTGCGATGTCGTCGGGCTGCTGACAACGTTTAATCAAGCGGCGAACCGGGTTGCTATGCATGCCGTACGCCGCAGCCTCGTCGAGGCGCAGGCGGAAGCCGTCGGTATTCCTCTCTGGCACGTGGATTTGCCGTGGCCCTGCTCCAATGCCGACTACGAGTGCATCATGCAAAAAGCGTGCGAAGAAGCGATTCAGAAGGGAATCGACCACATTGCTTTCGGCGATTTATTCCTGACCGAGATTCGTTCCTACCGCGAGAAGCAATTGGAGAATTCCGGATTGCAGCCGCTGTTTCCCGTTTGGGGTTTTCCCACGCGCGAACTGGCTCATGCCATGATCAAATCCGGCATACGTGCCAAGCTCACTTGCGTCGACCCAAGACTCTTGGCGCCCGAATTTGTGGGCCGCGAATTCGATGAGCAATTGCTATCTGATTTGCCGCCGGAGGTCGATCCATGTGGTGAAAACGGGGAATTCCATACCTTTGTGTATGCCGGACCGATGTTTCAGCGGCCTCTGCCGGTGGAGCTGGGAGAGATTGTGGAGCGCGAGGGCTTTGTGTTCGCTGACCTGCAGCTTAGTGAGAAGCCGGTGGGCTTCGCCTCATAGCAGGCAAACGAAGCCACTGCGGACGTCCACGTAGTCTCTCAACAACTTCAATCCGGCTGAATTTTGGTTTACAGTGGCAGCGCAATGAAGCCTTTATTTTGCGCTGCTCTTTTGTTTCTGGCCGCGAATCCTGTGACTGCCCAATCCGTCCCCAAGCCCGCCACTTTTGATATTGCTGCGGCTGAGAGATTCGCGAACCTCGCACTCGCATGTGTGCACAAAGAATATCCGAACAAAATCAGTCACAGCTTGAACAGCGATAATGATGTGCAGCCGCCGCGAAAACTAACTCCCGCCTTTTACGGCTGCTATGACTGGCACTCATCTGTGCACGGACATTGGCTCCTTGCACGGCTGGTCAGGATGTTTCATGATGCCGCCTTCGCGCAGCCCGCCAGAGAGGCTTTGCGACAGAGCCTGACCGCCGAGAATATCGCTCAGGAAGCCGTCTATCTGCGGGCCGAAGGGCGGGCCAGCTTTGAACGTCCGTACGGGCTGGCATGGCTGCTGCAACTAGTCGCGGAGTTGCGGGAGTGGGACGACCCTCAAGCTCGCGAGATGGCCGCTAACCTGCGCCCGCTGGAGCAAGCCGCTCTGCAGCGGATGAACGAGTGGCTCCCCAAGCTCTCGCATCCCGTGCGAATTGGAGAGCATTCGCAGACCGCCTTTGCTCTCGGCCTGATGCTTGACTACGCTCGCGCCACTCGAGATACAAAGTTTGCCGAACTCCTGGAATCGAAAGCGCGGCAATTTTATCTGGCCGACAAGGACTGTCCCCTAGTGTACGAGCCTTCGGGAGAAGATTTCCTTTCTCCGTGCCTGGGTGAAGCTGACCTGATGCGGCGCGTGCTGCCGGGTCCTCAGTTTGCGCGCTGGCTCCAATCTTTTCTACCGCAGATTTCTTCGGCGAGGAAAATTGCATGGTTGGAGCCGGTGGTATCGCCCGATCCCAGTGATCCCAAGCTGGCGCATTTGGATGGACTCAACTTGAGTCGAGCCTGGATGCTGGAGGGTATCGCAACCGGTTTGCCGGAAGGCGATAAACGCCTCCCGATAATCAGAGCAGCTGCTGAGGAGCACACGCGCGCCGGACTGGCGGCGGTTACGGGCAAGCATTACGAAGGCGGTCATTGGCTTGGAAGTTTTGCAGTTTACCTCGTCACGAAGCGTGGCATCGCAGGCAAATGATTCGCATGCCAATCGTTTCGGCGAAGCTGGAGAACGCCAGTCCTTTTACTGCGATCGACGATGCAACCAAGTAGATGGCCCGCGTATCAAACGAGTATGTCTCCGGGGTTACGGTAGTTACGTCTCGTTGCTTGCGCCCACGCAACACGATATGTTAGGAAATAAGTAGGTTTCTCGTACGTCTGGATGCTGCATCTGACAAATCTCGAGGGTCGCTGGCGACGGGCTTCGTGCGCGTTCGTCATCCTCCTCGCCGCGTTTGCGTTGACCGTAAGCGTAGCTACTCGTTACTGCGCACCCCAAGGTTCTTCACCCTATGCGGTAAAGACCTTGCACAAACATTCGTCGCCCGAGCAAGCTCGGCAGCGTCTGACGAAAAACGCCGTGAACTGGATGCCCCAAGTGGTGCAAACCGGCATCCTGCAAGCCCCTAGTTCTTATCCTCGCATTGCCCCAGCTGGGCCACCGATGCCCAATGTTCTGCTCGAGACAAGCCTGTACAACCGTCCTCCCCCCTCCTGCTGACCTGTCTACCTTTTTAATCGTTGTAACCTTTTTGTCGTTTGTCGTCATCTCCTGTTGATGGGAAGGTATACCTCAGGTTTTTGTGTTCGCACGAAAATCGGTCGAGTTGAAGGTCAGAGAGAAACGGCGCGTTGCCCTTGTAAGCAACTTGTCGATGTACAACTTCAGCTCTGCTTCCCGGTGAAATGTAGATGCATAGGATTCCGGGGTGAGCGATCAAACTCGCTCCGTCAGGAGAGCCTCTCCTGAAAATCAGACTCTGAAAGGAAGCGTACATGGCGCTTGCACCCTTGTTGACCGAGGGAGAACTGGATGCTTTGCGGCAATTCGATACCTGCATGGTTGCGAACGCGGTTGAGACGTTCAACATTCGCCTGCACAACACAGGATTCACCAATGCCAGCATTCGCTGCATGTTCGAAGATGCCCCTCCAATGGTTGGGTATGCGGCAACAGCGCGGCTGCGGACTGGCGAGCCACCGATGGTGGGCAGCACCTTCCACGAACGCGGTGATTTCTGGAACAGCATTCTTGAGATTCCGGCGCCGCGCATTCTGGTCCTGGAAGACAAGGATAGCCATCCTGGCCGCGGAGCTTTCGTAGGAGACATGCACGCCGCAATTCTCAGCGCGTTGGGATGTATCGGTTATGTGACCAATGGCGCGGTGCGGGAACTGCCGGCTGTTCGCGCCATGGGGATGCACTTATTTGCTGGCAATGTCGCTGTCTCACATGCCTATGCACATATTTTCGATGTCGGTGCTTCCGTCACCGTGGGCGGAATGGAAGTGCGGCCGGGAGACCTGCTGCATGGCGACCGTCACGGGGTTCTCACCGTCCCGACGAAGATTGCCGGCGCAATCCCGGCGGTTGCCGCAAAGATGCAGAGGGCAGAGAAAAGGGTAATCGACTTCTGCCGATCCAAGGAATTTTCGGTGGCAAAGTTGGGCGAGTTTATGAAAAAGCAGGGCTAGTCGGAAAATGGCGCCCGCGAAACAGTAGGGAAGGCTGGTCCAGGAAACAATGAGTCAATACCACACTCCGTTCACAACGCGAAACCGCAGACGCAAGGCAACAATCTCAGTCACGCTTGCCGCTTTCGCAATCGCCCTCGTAGTCAGTCTGTCTTCTTGTTCAGGAGACCGGACCCGCAATGTGCAAGCCAATGGTCCGTCCATCACTGTCGGAGTCACCAAAGTGGTGAAGAAGTCTCTTGGTCGGCAGATCACATTGTCTTCGGAGTTGGTGCCATTTCAGGAGATTGACGTGTATGCCAAGGAATCTGGATACGTCAAGAAATTGATGGTGGATTACGGGTCGCACGTAAAGGCCGGCCAGGTCATGGCCATTCTTGAGATTCCCGAATTAGAAGCGCAATTGCAGGAAGATCAGGCAGAGATCAAGAACGCATCCAACCAAGTCACCCGGGCACAGCACGAACTGGGCCGTTATCAGGCGCAATACAAGGCCCTGCATCTTGAGTACACCCGGTTGAATTCAGTTTTCGAAAGCCAGCCCGGAATCGTGGCCCAGCAGGAAGTCGATGACGCGCAAGGGAAAGATCTGGCTGCATCTTCGCAAGTCGACGCGGGCCAGGCAGCGCTGGAAGCCGCCCAGAGCCAGCTTTCCGTCGCCAAGGCCAAGCTTTCTCATGATCAAAGTCTTTTTGACTATTCCAGAATAACGGCGCCTTTTTCCGGCATCGTCACCGAGCGCTACGCGAATCTCGGAACCCTGGTGCAAGCCGGGACGAATTCACAGGCGGCGCCAATCGTGAAGCTTTCGGAGGATGATCTGTTCCGGCTCGTGATTCCTGTTCCGGAATCGTATGTGAGATATATCCACGTCGGTGATCCCGTGGATGTTCGCGTGCCCTCCCTGAATAAAACCTTCCCGGGAAAAATTGCGCGATTCTCAGTGGATGTAAAAGAGGCCACGCGCACCATGCACACCGAAGTGGATGTCAAAAATCGAGATCGAGTCCTGATGCCGGGCCTTTATGCCGACGCCGATGTCGCTCTTGAACATCGAGACGATATCCCAACTGTACCTTTACAGGCGGTGAATCACGAGGGAAACAAGACCACAGTTTTTGTGGTGGGCAAGAACAGTGAACTTGAAGACCGGCCGATTATGCTTGGCCTCCAGACCGCCAACGACGCTGAAGTGGTCTCTGGACTAGCCGAAGGGGAAGAAGTAGTCGTTAGCGACCGGAGCGGATTGAAACCAGGTGAGACCGTTCACCCTCAGATCGTGCAAATCATGCAATACCAAGAGGGTAGCCAGCAATAAGCGATTTGCTGACAAACTCTCAAGAGTGAGATGAAATGACACGTTTTTCAATTCGAAATCCGTACTTCGTCATCGTCGTCTGTCTCGTGCTCACCGTAATCGGCGTGACCAGTCTGGCACGGATGCCGGTGGACTTGTTTCCGACCATCAATCTGCCGGAAGTTGTGGTGGCCACGTTCTATTCTGGAATGCCTCCGGAAGACATCGAGACCGACATAACCGATCCTCTCGAACGGTTCTTTACGTTAGCCAGCGGCATTGATCACATGGAATCTCGTTCTCTGCTGGGCGTAAGCATTATCAAAGTTTACTTTCAGCCAGGAACAAGTGCCGATGCTGACGTCACTGAGCTATCAAACCTTGCTTTGGCCGATCTAAAGCGTTTGCCGCCGGGTACATTACCGCCGGTGGTGCTGAAGTTCGATGCTTCCAGTTTGCCAGTGTGCCTGGTCACGCTTAAGGGAGAGGGCCTGAACCAGACGCAACTTCACGATATCGGTCAGTTTTCCATTCGCAATCAGATTGCGGTGGTCCCGGGGGCCGAGATTCCGCCGCCTTTTGGCGGAAAGTATCGGCAGATCATGGTGTATGTGGATCCATACAAGCTCGCCTCCCGGCAATTGAGCCCGATGGATGTTGTCAACGCGGTGAACAACTCGAATCTGATTCTTCCCGCCGGCGACGTCAAGATGGGCTCCATGGACTACTACGTCTATTCCAACAGTTTGGTCGATGACATGGACCAACTGTCCAAGTTACCCGTCAAGAGCGTAGGCAACTCATGGGTTACGGTGGACGATATCGGCAAGGCAGAGGATGCCAATCAAATCCAGTACAACTTAGTGCGCGTAGATGGTCAAAGGTCCGTTTATCTACCCATCATGAAGCAAGGCGGCGATACCAACACGATCGCGGTCGTCCAAGGTATTCGCGATGCCATTCAGCATCTCTACGATATTCCGAAACAATTGAAGTCCACGGTTGTATTTGATCAGTCGGCCTTTGTGAAAGAAGCTATCAACACCCTGCTTCATGAAGGCCTCATCGGATTGGCCCTAACCAGTTTGATGATCCTCATTTTCCTGGGAAGTCTTCGCGCCACGTCTGCTGTTTTCCTCTCGATACCTCTTTCAGCGCTGGCTACCTTTGTGGTCTTGTACATGACGGGCAGCACTATCAACACCATGATTCTGGGAGGGCTAGCGCTCGCCTTTTCGCGCATTATTGATAATTCCGTCATCTCGCTGGAAAACATCTACCGCCATCTGGAACACGGTGCGGCGCCCATGGCCGCTGCGGAAACAGGAGGCTCCGAAGTTAGTCTCGCAGTACTAGCTGCCACTCTGACGACAGTCGTTGTCTTCTTCCCGGTGACATTTCTTTATGGCGTCAGCAAGTTCCTGTTCTCAGCGCTGGCGCTCGCGGTTGTGATCTCGCTGTTCGCGTCGTATGTCGTGGCCATGACCGTGATCCCGCTGTTCTGTTCACGATTTTTGCAAGCTGTGCCTCATGCCAACAGTGGTGCAGGGCACGAATACGAAGTCGAGCCCAGTGTCGCAACCAGCCAGTCCTGGTGGACGAGGTTTACCGCTGGCTTCAACCGTCACTTTAATCGGATGCTCGATTTCTATGAGTATTGGGTGAATCGAGCACTGGTTCGTCCCGGCCTGACCCTTGCGGTGCTGAGCGGTGTGTTTCTTGTCAGTCTGGTCATCTACCCATTTCTGGGTCTCGCATTCTTTCCTAGCACCGATGCCGGTCAATTCACGATCAACGTGAAGGTTCCCACAGGAACCCGGCTCGAAGTGACCGAACAGTATGTCGCCAAAGTCGAAGACCTCATCCGCAATGTAGTGGGCTCCAAAGATCTGAAGATGGTGGTTTCTAACGTCGGAGTAGTTCCGGATTTTTCTTCACTCTATACGACCAACGCCGGACCCTATACGGCAACCATCCAAGTAGCCCTACAGGATGAGCATCGGCTGAGCAGCTTCGAATATATGGCCCGCGTGCAGAAAGAAATGGCAAACCAGTTCCCGGATATTCGGGCCTTTTTTTCCAGCGGTTCGATGGTAGATGCAATTTTGAACTCGGGAATGCCTGCTCCCATTGACGTTCAGATCAGCAGTCGCAGCCTGAAACAGTCCTATGCCGTGGCTCAAGATTTGGCCAGTCGTATCCGGCAACTACCGGGAGTAGGCGAGGTCTACATTCCTCAGGACATGAATTATCCCGGGCTGCGGTTGAACGTTGACCGGGTGCACGCCGGAGAGTTGGGGCTTACGCAGAAAGAAGTGGTCGATAACGTAATCACAGCGCTCAATTCGAACTCGATGATTGCTCCCAATTATTGGGTCGACCGGAAGAGCGGCAACGACTATTTCCTCACGGTCCAATATTTCGAGAATGGCCGGGCCGCGATTCACGACTTTGCGGATCTGACAAATATTCCGATCCGTGCTCCCAACCTGAAGCAGCCCACCACCCTGGATGCCGTGGTGAAGCTTGAAGACATCCGGACGCCGACCGAGGTAGATCACTACCAGATTCAACGAGTCACTGATGTGTATGTGACGCCCGTCGGCGAGGGCTTGGGCAAGATCGCAAGCGAGGTCCAACGGACGGTCGACGAGACGAAACTTCCAGAGAACGTGAGAGTCGATCTTCGAGGAATGGTGAAAGGCATGAACGCCTCATTCCGCAGTTTTGCGATCGGACTCTCGATGTCTGTCATTCTTCTTTACCTGATTCTCGTCGCGCAGTTTAAGTCATTTAAGGACCCCCTCCTGATCATGTTGGCGGTTCCGATGGGCTTCATCGGAGTCCTGATCATTCTGCCTCTGACGGGGACAACGCTGAATGTGATGTCGCTGATGGGCGTTCTGATGCTGGTCGGTATCTCGGCATCGAACAGCATTCTGATTGTGGAATTCGCGCATCGTCTTGAGGACCAGGGAAATTCCGTCAAGGACGCCATCGTTACATCGTGCCGAGTGCGCTTGCGCCCGATTCTTATGACCTCGCTTGCAACAATCATCGGAATGGTGCCGATGGCGCTGAAACTCGGTACCGGAAGCGAACAGTATGCGCCACTTGCGCGGGCAATCATCGGCGGGCTGACTTCCTCGGTAATTTTGACGATCTTCATCGTGCCGGCTGCTTATCTGCTGGTGTACGGGAAACGGGAACGCCAGACCGCAACAACCCTGTCGACGGGAACACCCGAATGAGAACAACGCATCCAGGATCCGAGGTGACCCAATGACGAGGGTCATTACTTTCCGATTCTGCACACCGCTGCTAATTCTCGGCGCGCTTCTATCCCAGCCTGGCTGGGCACAGGCGTCCGACAAATCGGGGCCAGGGGAGAATTTGCCATCCGCCCCTCAACCGCAAGAAATACAAACGTCGCCTCGCGCCTTGGCGCTTCCCAATGTCCAAGTGGCGGTGGTTGCCCGACTGCAGAGTGACGGCGGTCCGCAGACGAGTTCGTCTGTGGCCGGTACAACCGCTCAAGCGGCGCAAGCGCCAAGCATCACCGTACGGCTCACGCGTGCCGAGGCCGAGCAGTTGGCTCTCAAGAACAATCCCCGTATTAGTGTCGGGCGTTTGCTGGCTCTGGCGCAACATCAGATCTATCGCGAGACCAGGGCCGCTGAGCTTCCTAATTTTAACGGCGCGATAACCGCTGTCGATGCCAATGAAGGCAGCCGCATTGGTGCCGGCGCGCTCAATGCACCTCGCCTGCTCGAACACGCTGGTGCCGGAGTGACTCTTAGCCAGCTGATCACCGACTTTGGGCGAACAACCAATCTGGTGTCGTCGTCAAAGCTTTTGGAGAAGGCGCAGAACGCCAATGCCTTGGCTACGACGGAAGACATCATTTTGGCCACGGATCAGGCCTTTTACAACGTGCTGCAAGCCGAAGCGCTGCTCAAGGTCGCACAACAAACCGTGACCACACGCGGCTCAGTTCAACATCAGATCGACGAACTTACCAAGAGCAAATTGAAATCGGGACTGGACTTATCTTTTGCCGACGTCAATCTCTCGCAAGCCAAGTTGCTGCAACTCGATGCGCAGAACAACGTCGATTCCACACTCGCCGCACTCACGGCAGTCCTCGGCCTCGACAAGCAAGTGAACTATGAACTGGCGGAAGAAGACGCCTCGCTGCCAGCGCCGCCCCCGGATGTGGATGTGCTGATCAATACCGCTATGCAGCAGCGTCCCGACCTGCAAGCGCTTAACTACGACCAGCAGGCAGCTGAGAAGTTCCGCCGCGCCCAACGTGACCTGAATTTTCCTACCATCAGTGCGCTAGGCATCGCGGGCGCAACTCCAGTGCGTCCAGACTGCTTTGGCGGCTGCTTTCCCAACTATTTTGTTTCCAGCTGGTACGGTGCCATCGGCGTGAATATGAGCGTCCCCATCTTTAATGGTTTTCTTTTCAGCGCCCAGGCATCCGAGGCGAGATACCGGGCGCAAGCCGCGACCGAGAACACGCGGGATTTGCGCGACCGGGTTGTCCGCGACGTTCGCACTGCATGGCTGGCCGCGAACACGGCATTCCAGAGAGTCGGCGTGGCCGCCGAGCTAGCCAAGGAAGCCGACTTGAGTCTGAATCTTGCCCAGGGACGTTATCAGCTTGGACTGGGCTCGATCGTCGAGCTCAGTCAGGCGCAGTTGCAGCAAACCGACGCGGCCATCGGCTATGTCAATGCCCAATACCAGTACCGGCTCGCTCTTTCAACCTTGAATTTTGAAATTGGAGTACAACCCTGAACCTCGGCTGGATTGGGCTTGAAATGCCCCATCCCCAGGTGTTGTCTCAACCACTTGGCGTAGCAGTTCATGAAAAGAAGTAACAAAAAGAATCAGTCCTCTACGTTCACGACTCGGCGCGGGCTCCTGCTGTCTCTTTACATCGGCGCCTTTGTCGCGATTATTTTTATTCTCGTCTACTACATGTATGTGTTGCCGATGCAAAAATCGTTAGAATAGTCGTCGCGTGAATTCTTGGTGTTCTCATGTTGCCTTTCATCCTATATTTCGTCACTGCGGTGGTCACCGGCTTTCATCTCTGGAGCCTGCTGTCGTTCGCGTTGTATGGAGCCCCCTTCAATCTCCTGGAGTTGCTTGCTCTGTTGGGTTCGTTCTGCCTGTTGATTGCAGCCTATATCAGTCTCTTCAGGCTGCACGCAGGCGGGCGAGTGGCGCTGATCGCCTGCCTGGTTATGTGGGGCTTTTACGCGCCGGCAATTGCGAAACTTGCGCGGACGAAACTGGCGAAGTCCGCAGCGGTTTCCCAGCCCATCCGGCCAGCGCTCGGTGCAACGCAGAAATATTTGTTCACTTCGATATGAAGCTGCTGGCTTTCGGATGATTCTGCCCTATCTCGCCGCCGTCTTACTAGCTCTTGCGACCGCATATTCTGCAATCGTTAGTTTCCGGCACAAGCCGGAAGGTGGGGCGCCGAGTGTCATTTTCCCCGATGGCTCGAAAGGCCCCGCTCGAATCCTTGTCGGCATCGCCACGCTCGTCCTCGTTGTCAGTCTCGGAATATGGTTCATCCTCAACACTCAGAGTTCGACTCCGCGTTCGCTGCAATTCCAGATCCCCGAGGGCTACAGCGGCTGGGTGCGAGTCGAGTTCGAAATTCCTGGCACGCCCCCATTGCCGCAGGAAGCGGGCAAAACAGTGGTTAAGATTCCACCGTCGGGCGCGTTGAAAACATCCTCACCTGAACAGTACGGTTGGGCCAGGGACTCATACGCCTTCTACTCGAGTGCCGGCGTGAGGTCGATCCCCGATTCTGGCACGGGTAGACTTATCTGGGGCAAGATCAACGGCGAAGCCTCCGGCCCTTCGGGCAAACGGAAGTATGAGGAATTTTTCGTCGGGACCCAGCAGCAATTTAAAGATCAAATACAAACCACAAAGCCCGAAGATTGAAATCAATGAAACACTCTTCCATTCTCCCTTTCGCTAAGCCTGAAAAGAAAAAAGTGGCGCGACCGGAGCCGCCGCGCCACCCTTTGCTGAATTAGTTCTTCGCCTATGTTTACCGCCCGGCCCCCGCTGCTTTGACCAAAGCATCCGGGTTCAGGGCCTGCGCCATCCGCCCAAAGTACATCCGGTAAGAACGGTGGATTCCGTACATGATCGGGAATACCGCCAGCGCCAGTCCCCACCCCAAGTGAGAACTTACCGCCTGCACCATCGTAGTGACTCCCGCGCTGACCACGTAATACGGGAACGAGAGATGCGCCAGGCCCCACCAGATCTGCCCAGCCGCCTTGCCCTCGCTCACGGCTACGATCGCAGCCACCGGAGCGGTCTGTCCCAGGAACAGAGTGGCCGTCGCCAGCACCAGACCCAGCGTGCTAGAACTCCACTGCATGCCGCGCAGCCAGTTGGCGTGGAACATCAGGCTCGCCACGCAGCTGGCAAAGGACATCATGCTGAGGTTGAACATCATTTGTTGAGGGTTGAATTTCGCGTCCTTGCGCGGCCAGCATTGCACCGCGGTGGAAACACAGGTGACCACGACTGCTTCGGCGGCGCTCAGACTCACAACTGCGGTCAGCAGGAATGGCAAGTTGACCGACATGTTGCCGTTGATGCCCGGCAGCTTGACTTTCATCCGCGACGTCACCGCTGCCAGTACCAGAACCGCCAGGGCGAAGTACGTGTGCAGGGCATGGCTGACCAATCCCGCATAGCCTGCGGTGATTAAGGCGGCTGCCATCATTGCGCCGATGAATGTCTTGATTTGCCGTGTGTTGTTCATGGACTCGTCTCCTTTCCGTGGATTCACACGGCAGTTATTGTTCGTCGTCCCCGGCATCAGTAAATGCACTGTTAACATCGGACACCGACGTACCCCAAACCACGCTGGTGGCTGAAGTGGTGCCGGTGCTCGCTCCCCAAACCACGCTGAACGCACTCAATGTGTTGTCGTTCCAGGGCACCGACGCGCCCCAGACCACCGAGCTTCCATTCACTACCGAAGTTCCCCAAACCACCGAAGTTCCCCACACCACTGAAGTTCCCCAAACCACGGAGGTAGAGGCAACCGTTGAGTTTCCCTCCACCAACGAGATGGTATGGGTCAGGGGGTTGTAGACCACCGACGGCGAAAGGGCCGATCCAATCGTCGCCGGAGCCAAGTCACTGTTGGTTGTAGCGGATTGCACGTTCAATAGTCCCGATCCTACTGAGAACAGATCGTAAAAACTAAGGAACGACATGAAAAGATGCGGTACATAAGCCGTCGTAGAGAAGAGGTTCATCTTATACGCCGTCTTCATCAACCGCGCTTTTACTTGATCCGGAGTGAGTGTGCTCTGTTCTTGCAGCAACAACGCAGCGGCGCCGGCGACCGCAGGCGTCGCCATGCTGGTACCGCTCAAAGTGAAGTAGTCATTATTGCCATCAGTTCCGGTTACCAATTCGTTAGGATAAGACGCTTCCAGCGTAGCTCCCGTCGCCGCCAAGGAAACAATAGCGTTGCCCGGAGCCACCATGTCAGGCTTCAACACGTGATCGTAGGTCGTAGGCCCCTTCGAGCTATAGCTTGCTACGGTCTCGGCCGACGGCAAGGTGGACCCGTTGCTCTTGGTCGCGCCTACCGTGAGCACGAAAGGATCGTTGCCCGGTGCGGTGACGGTTCCATAGCCGTTGCTGCCATCCACGCTCAAGCGGCCATAGTTGCCCGCGGCTACGACCACCAAAATTCCGCTGTTCCAGGCCGCTTCGACCGCCTGGCAGAGAGGATCCTGCGTGTAGCTGACAGGGATTCCGCGTCCCAAAGAAAGATTGATGATTCGGATGTTGTAGGTATTCTGCAGAGCGATGGCCTGCTGAATCGCTGCGATCACGGTACTGTCGGTGCCCGCGCCGTTTGCATCCAGTGCCCGGAGATCGATCAGACTGACCCCAGGAGCGACGCCCTCATATTGCCCACCGGATAAGGAGCCGTTGCCGCCGATGATTCCGGCGACGTGGGTGCCGTGACCGTACAGGTCATAGTTCGCTCCGCTGGAGTTCGTCGTCGGAGTTCCAGTGAAATCTTGGTGATAAACCACGCGAGAATTGCCGCTGGCGTCCCAAAGGTCAGGATGGCTGTCGTTGATGCCGCTGTCAATCACGGCGACGCCGACGCCCGCGCCGTTAAATCCGGCGTTCCAGGCTGACGGTACGCCCGTAGCGTCATTGGTCAGATCGTCCATCACGTTCATCGGATGGTCGATACTTACCAACACGATTTCGGGATCACCATTCAAAGCCACCAGCGCGCTGGCCGGAATCGTAAATGCCGCACCCTTGATCATGTGCAGCTTCGACTTCAGGACTCCACCACGGCTGTGCATGGTTGCATAATGGGCGGCTGTCGGTACCCGCTTGTACTGCACGATGACGTTGACCGTCTGCCCATTCGCCTTTCCGTGAACGGCTTGCGAGAACAAGTCGTTCAGTTCCGAAGACAGCCGGCCCGAATTGCCGCGCCCTTGTCCGAACGCCGTGCCGACGGCCAAAAGGGCCAAGACCAGCACCATGCTCAGGCGTTTGCCCCAGGCGGCGCTGTGTCGTTCGTTGCGCCCCGTCGGCTTCCGCAGTTTCTGTTTACGGTCCATGAATCTAACCCTTCTTTCTTGATAAGGGGGAAAGATCGCGCTTGTACCCACTGCCTCTGTTGCACGGCACCCGCCAATCGATGACTTGTAAGTGATTGTTTCTATTGAGGATCGCGCAGCTTCTCTGGTGTCCGTTGGGCCACTGTGTCCCACCAGGCTGGGCGTGGGACAGTTTGTCCCATCCAAGCTTTGCAATGGCGTGACTTCTGGAAGTGCAAAGGGATTACGAATGCGCGTGCTCATCGCACGGTCAGGAGGCTAATCAATCATTGAAATTTGATTGAGTGAGGAGCAATAGGGAACGTGAGCCGGACTTCAAGATTCTTAGATCGCAGCAGCTTTGCGCGCAGCAACTTCTCGCGGCATCTTTGGCATCGCCGCCATCAGTCGCTGGGTGTACTCGTGGCGAGGATTGGTCAGCACCTCTACGGTAGTCCCGCTCTCAACGATCTGCCCTTCGTGCAGAATCGCGATGCGATCGCAGATGCCTGCTACCGACGCAAGGTCGTGCGAAATGTAAAGGATCGCCATTCCGAAACTGCGGTTCAATTCGCGAAACAGCGCCAAAATCTCAGACTGGGTGATCACGTCGAGCGCGCTCGTCGCCTCATCGGCAATCAGGAGCGCAGGACGATGCAGCACCGCCATAGCGATCAGCACGCGCTGCGCCTGTCCGACGCTCATTTGGGAAGGATATTTCCGCACGAACTCGTCAGTGGACGGCAAGCTAACGCTCTGCAAAGCAGCCCGGATCGCCGCCTCACAATCTGTACTATCTCCCGCCGCATGTGCCCGCCACGCTTCCTTTAACTGGGTTCGAATCTTCAGCGCAGGATTGAGCGACGACAGCGGACTCTGCAGCACCAGCGCAATTTTTCGTCCGCGCAACCCACGCAATTCCCGCTCAGGCAACTTCAACAGATCGCAACCATCGAACTCGATCGTTCCTTCCGCGCGGGCACGCTTCCGATCGAGCAAGCCCAGAATCGCCATCGCCAGCGTGCTCTTGCCCGATCCGCTTTGTCCTACCAGTCCGAGTACTTCACCCCGTCCGATTTCGAGGGAAACGCCGCGCAGCACAGGAGACCGATCGCCGTACTGCACAGAAATGTGCGCAGCCAAAACAACCTCGGATGGTGATCGTTCCTTCATTTTCCTCAGTGTTCCTTAGTACCCTGTGTGGTTAGCGCTTTTGACTTCTTTCACCGAAAGCTGTTCCGCATTCCAGTAGGTCTGCGGCACCAGAATCACCGGGCTCGCACCCTGGACAGTAGTAGCCACCGCCGACAGCGCATTCCGGTTCACCAGATAAATAAATGGCGACTGCTCCACCGCAATCTCCTGCACCCGATCAAAACTTTCTTTGCGCGTTCTGGGGTCGGCCGAAGAAGCCTGCGCCCGCATCAGCCGGTCAATCTCGGCCTCCCATGCGGTTTCTGGCGCCTTCTCCTGCGGGTTCCACTGGTGATTCTCTGACGAACTCAGCCACACATTCATCTGCTCATTCGGATCCAGCCCCACATTCGTCAGCCCCAGCAGAATCGCCTCGTAATCAAATGTCTGTGTCATGCGCTCAATGAGGGAAGGGAAGTCGAGTGTCACCACATTCACATGGATGCCAATCTTCTGCAGATCCTCCTGAATCATCGTGGCCATACGCTCGCGGTATTTGTTTCCCGAGTTGGTGATGATCGAGAACACCACTGCATTTCCGGACTTGTCTATCAACGTTCCGTTTTGCATCCGGAAGCCATCGCCCTGCAGCGCTTTGAGCGCGGCATCCGGCGCATAAGCCTGAGCTTTCAGGCTGGAATTGAACCAAAACTTATTGGCGGGAGACACCGGACCGGCCGCCGGTTGCGCATGTCCGCGAAACACCACTCGGCTCAAGTCTTCGCGATTGATGGCCTCGGAAACCGCCCGGCGAAATGTCGCCGAGCGGAACCAATTCTTTTTGAACTCCGGCAAGGGCGCCTTCGCCACTTCGTTGAACCACATCTGCTCGCTATCGAGCGACGGTCCCGCATCGTGCACCAACTGCGGTGAGGTCGACGCCAGTTTGTCGAAATATTCACTGTCCAGCGAATTGATCAGATCGATTTCACTCCGCTTGAAGCGGAGCATTTCGACATCGCGGTTTGGTTGAATGTCCAGCCGGACCGAGTCCAGATATGGCAACTTTCGTCCCTGCGCGTCACTCTTCCAGTAATTCGGATTCCGTTTCAGTAATACGCTCGTTCCAGGCTTGTAATCCGCCACCATGAACGGACCCAATACCGCCATTTCTTTTTTTGCGGAGTGTGCGGAAAGAATCGCCACCTGATCGAATTGCCGGTCGAGTCCCGCCACCGGTGCAGGGAACGTGATTGAGATCTCGGTAGGAGAGATGATCTTGGTGTCCACATTCCCCGGCCCCGACCGGAACGCATCTCCCGTAGGCGAATGCAATGCCGGATCCATCAACTGCTGCACCGTGTACGCCACGTCTTCTGCAGAAAAAGGCGTACCATCCGAAAACGAAACGCCGCCGCGCAGCCTGAAAGTGATCTGCTTGCCGTCTTTCGATACTTTCCACGACTGCGCCAACTCCGGCTCCAACGCCTGCGTCTGCCGGTTCAGGCGCACCAGCACGCCTCCGGTCAAATACCGGATCGCCACCGACGCATCGTCTTCCACCTTCAGGGGATCAAATGTTTTCGGTTCCGAGCGCAGGCAAAAGCGCAGCTCTCCGCCTTGCGCAATAGCCGAGCCACCAAGAAGCCCGAGTAAGACTATCGAGACTGTGATCGCTTTCCTGGCCGCGGTTCTCATGCCCGCCAACTTTGTCTGAACATCCATCATGCCGACACTTCCTCTTGCTTCGAAAGCACAAGTTGAAACGATGTCACCACCACCACCAGCAACAACAGCGGCACAAACTTCCACGGCTCTTCTCCCACGGATACGAGCCCTTCCAATTCCTTCAACAGACTTCCCCAAGAAGGCATTGGCTCAGCCACACCTAATCCCAGGATCCCGAGATTTGCCTCGCTCAAAATGAATGCTGGAATCGAAATCCAGAACTGCGCATACAGCACCGGCTTCAGATTCGGCAGCACATGAATCCAAAACAACCGCGTGCCGCGAATCCCAGACGCCCGCGCCTGGCGCACAAAATCCGATTCCCGCAATGATCCTGCCGTCGAGCACAACACGCGCGCCGCGCTGGTCCATCCCAACAGTCCCAAGATCAGAAACGTCACCAGCACTGACGCCAGCGGCGATACGTTGAGCGGCATCAGCGCTCGAACCGTAATCAGCAAAAACAGCCACGGCAGAGACAGAAACAAATCCGTCACCGCCATCGCGCCTCGCGCCCAGCGGCCACCAAGATATCCACCCAACCCGCCAACCAGAGCCGCCATCAACGTGGAGAGCAACGCCGCTGCTGGCGCCAGCAACAGCGAAATCCGAGTGCCATAGAGCACGCGCGCAAAGCGGTCGCGACCGATCTCATCGGTGCCCAGCCAATGTTGCCGAGTCGGACCCGCGTCCGTCGCCTCGCGATACTGCTTGGCGTACCCCCCTGGTGCCAGCCAGTTCGCTGCCACCGACACGCCCACCACCGCCAGCAAAATCGCGCACGCCAGATTTCGCCAAAAATTCCTGCGCAAGATCCTCATGCTTCTTGGCCTCGAAGCATATGTCCAATTACATCGGCCCCGGAATTGGCCAGCAAGGTTACGAGCGTCACGAGAATCGTCAAATTCATCAGCAACGGCAGATCTCGCGCCAGTGCCGCCTGCCAGGCCAACTGCCCCACGCCCGCAAGTCCACAGAGCGCCTCCACAGGAATCGCCGCGCCGATGGCGATGCTCACCGAGACTCCGGCTAGCGCCAGCAATTGCGGCCCTGCAACCGGCACGACATGCCAGAACAAAATTCTCAACTCACTCAAACCCTTTGCCCGCGCCGTAATGATGTGGGGCAGGGAATACGACTTTGCCAGCAAATTCCGCGCGTAGCGATAGACCTGAGGAAACACGATGAGGCCGATCGCCAGCGCCCCCGGCACATTCCACAACACCGACAACAGCGCCAGCACCGCGGCTGGAATGCACAAGAACATTCCACTGATCGCGGTGGTCAGCGCGTCATAAGCAGTTACACGCAAGCACGCCGCGCTCAGCGCCATTGCCAGAGCCCCTGCCCAACTCAGCAAAAGCCCAATTCCCACTAGCCGCATCGTCAGCGGAGCACGCTGCCGCAGCAGAGCGCTCACTGGCTGGCCCAGTGAAATCGACGTTCCCAGATCTCCGTGCGCGGCACGTTGCAAGGAATGAAAATAGAAGCGAAAAATGTTGCGATGTTCCATCCGCGCCTGTCGCAGCGCCTGGATGCTTTCCGAATTCAGATGCGGATCAAGCTGCTGTTCATCCACACCAAACCCCGGCGCCAGCCGCACCAGCGTCGCCGAGAGTAATCCGCCCAGCAGCACCGTCGCGAGCATGGCGAGCCCATGCCGCGCAATCCTCCGCCCCAGCATGGTCAACGCCTCCTAGTTTACCGTCGCCCCGGTCGCCTTAGTCTCGCGAGCGGCCGCCGACGCGTGATGCATCTGTTTCATCGAATACATTCGCCGGTCTGCCTCGGCCAAAAGTCGTTCCACGTCGAATCCATCTTCCGGACAAAATGCCATCCCCACGCTCAGCGTGATCAGGTCGCGCCCGCAAACATCCCTTCCTGACTCGATCGCCGCTTGATTCAGCCGCTCAGCCTTCTCCGTTGCCGCCTCGACGGTCAGCCCGGGAGCGGTAATCACAAATTCGTCGCCGCCCATGCGGGCCACGTAGTCGTACCCGCGGCATACATCCTTCAATCGTGTCGTAAACTCGCGCAGCAACTTGTCCCCTTCTAGGTGCCCGTACGAATCGTTGATCTGTTTGAATCCGTCGATGTCGCACACCATGACCGCGAGCGATGTCTTCATGCGCCGGCATCGCGCCACTTCCTGCGCCAGGTGCATAAACAGCGAGCGCGCGTTCGGCAGGCCCGTTAGATAATCAGTGGTCGCCGAACTTTCCGCCTGCTGATACTTCAATGCGTTCTCGACCGACAACGCGACCTTCGACGCCACGGCCAACAGAATTCTTAAATGGTCAGGCGTGAACGCGTCCCGGTTCGCCTGATACATCGCTAGCACTCCGACCACGCCGTTCAGCCCTTCGAGTGGCACCGCCAGCGCCGATTGCAGCGCGAGGTGTTTGCCGGGATCGACAACATATCCCGCTTCCACCTGCGGATTGCCGTTTACAATCGGTTTGCAGTTAGCCGCCACCCATCCGCACAATCCCTCGCCCAGCTTGATCTTCAGCGACGACAGCATGCGGAAGTTCTCGCCGCTGACGAGTTCGGGTAGCAGCCATCCGTTCCGATTCACGAATACCGCAATCGAGTCGTAGGGAATCATGCGCCGCAGCCGCATCGACAACACCGACAGTGTTTCGCTTAAGCTCAGCGAGACGCCTAGATCCTGGCTCAGCTCAAACATTGTCTGCGCTTCCTGTCGCGCCGACGCTATCGACGTCAGGAAATCCGCGTTATCGATAAGCCCGAGGGTGGGTTCGCTATGTTCGAATCCGGTGGCTGGCGCGAGTCCTCGCTCCACTCGTACCATCTTGGAGAGGCCGTGGGAGGCGACGGTGTCCTCCGCCATTTGTGCGACCGACATCTGTGCCATCCGCTCCAACTCCACATAGCGGCTCTCGAGAATCTCGACGACTTTGGGATCGAACCACTTTCCCGCCATCTCTTTTACTTTTGCCATCGCCTCGCCGAGGGGCAGCGCCGGACGGTACTGGCGGTGAGAAGCCAGCGCATCCAGACAATCCACCGCTGCCAGAATCCGCGCACCAATCGGAATTTGCTCTCCGCTTAATCCCTCGGGATATCCCGTTCCGTCCCAGCGCTCGTGGTGTGAACGCACAATCGGCGCCACCGGATAGGGAAACGCCACCCGCTCCAAGATTTCCGCGCCCACAATCGGATGCACCTTCATCTTCTCGAACTCTTGGGTCGTCAGTTTCCCCGGCTTGTTAATAATTTGCTCCGGCACCGCCAGCTTTCCGATGTCATGCAAAAGGGCAGCTGCCCGCAACGCTTCGATTTCACTCTCAGGCAGGCCTAACTGTTCCGCCACCGCCACGGCGTAGGTTCGCACCCGCTGCAGATGCGTGTGGGTGGTGTGATCTTTGGCCTCAATTGCCAGCGCCAGAGCTTCAATCGTTCTCATGTTCAGCGATGCGATTTGTTCTACGTGCCGCTTCTCTACTTCCACCCGCTCCTTCTCCGCTTCCAGTCGTCCCAGGTACAACCGGTACGATCGATACACCCAATAAATAAGCGGCAGCACCAGCAGCGAGGTTTCCCATCCTGCCGACCGGTTCACAATTCCAACCAGCCCGACCGCCGCTGCTCCCACCAGGTAATAGGGGAACGACCAGAAGTAGCATTCCGACCAGACTTTGCGGCTCGACTTCCCCTCCGTCAGCGCAATCACAATCGAGATGGGCAGGGTGTTCGCAAAAAAGAACACCAGTGCGGCCACCATTAGCAAAATGGGCTTACTCGATCCGAAACGGGTCGCGAGCGAGTGATAAGTGATGTAAGTGAGTGCGCTCGCATTGGCCATCATGCCGGCGACGTTAAAGAGCACTTTGACCGGATCTAGACGGTTGCGCGCCTGCCACACGCTCTGCACCAGCGTCGCCGTGCAGCCAATCAGCAGCGTTTCAGGAAGACTCAACTCCAGCACGCCGAGCAGGATGAACAGGAAATTCACCGACATCGTGCCGTCGATCCCCGGCAACTGCACCTTCAGACCCGATGCCAGAACCGCCACCGCGAGATAACAAAGGAATCGCAACAGGTCTTGCGATTGGAAGTGCGCCAAGGCGAACCCCAGCACCACCACGCCGAACGACGCAGTGATGCCAATAAATATCTTCGTCTGGATCGACAGTCGCTCCGTCTCAGCTTTCATCAGGACCTGACCACCGTTTTCCTAACCTTGGGACGTTCCCTCTCGTACCAACTCGCGTCCAATAAGCACACGAGGACTCGCACTGCCGCCTTACTTGGCCCGAACTTGGCCCTCGTGGCACACCTCGGTCCCACTACGAGCCTTGGCGGAATCGTATTGCAAGGATTAGGTCTTCAGAAGCTTACTTTAGTAACCAATTGCAGATATCCTGCGCGGGCCAGCGCGTCTCGACGAGAAAGGTTTCTCCGTACCATTCTCACCGCACGACAAGTCCATTACCTTCGTAATCCCTTACGTGACAGGCTCCTCGTCGAAGCCGTACCTCTGTGTCACCATCATCCCAAACGCACAATATGCCGACTCCGCGCCACAGTTCGGATCCGCAAGCTCTGCTTGCCAGCGTTCGGAGTAATACCGAGCTCGCTGCGGGCACCCAACCCCAGATCGCGGTTTTCTCCACCGATCTGCAAGGCGAGTTTCGCGGCTGCAACGCCGAGTTCAGCCGACTCGTCGCCTATTCGCCACAAGAACTTCTCGGCCGGGATTTTTCCACGATCTTCTCCTCGACCGAAAAAATGAATGGCGACCAATCCTCGTTGCGTAAAACAATTCTTAGCGTCACTTCCAAGCAAGGTGACTATCACTGCCACCTGTTCGCTCAGCCGAAAGATGGTGCCAGTATTCCGGTGCAGCTCTCGGCCACCCTGCTGCGCGACTCCACTTCCACTCCGATCGCAGTGATTGCTGTCGTTGCGCCGCTGGCAAAAGTCAGTGCTGCCGCCACTTCAGGGGATGTCCTTGCGCCCGGCGTGGTTTCCCGCAAGATCGATGACACGCAATTCATTCTCGCCAGCCCCGTCATGCACAAGTTCATGGGACTGGTCGACCGCGTTGCCGGCCACACCGAGACCGTCCTGATTACCGGTGAGACAGGCACCGGCAAGGAACTCATCGCTCGCACCATTCATTCGTCTTCCCATCGCCGCAGCCGTCCCTGGGTCGACATAAACTGCGCCGCACTTCCAGAAAACTTGGTAGAGAGCGAACTCTTCGGATATGAAAAGGGAGCATTCAGCGGGGCCGATGTTTCCAAGCCAGGCCTCTTCGAAATGGCCGACAAGGGCACCCTTTTTCTCGACGAAATTGGCGAACTGCAATTGCAGACTCAGGTGAAGCTGCTGCGCGTGCTCGACGGCCAGCCCTTCTACCGTCTCGGTGGCCACCGCAAAATTCACGTCGATGTCCGCATAGTCGCCGCCACCAATCAGGATCTCGAAGCCGCGGTCAAGGAAGGCCGGTTCCGCCAGGATCTGTTTCACCGCCTCGGCCAATTCCAGCTGCGCGTGCCGCCGCTGCGCGAGCGCCCCGAAGACATCGTTGCCCTCGCGGAACATTTCCTGCGTCTGAAAGCCCCGCGCAAGAACTTTTCGTCGCAGGCGATTTCCGCTCTTCTCTCGCATCCCTGGCCCGGCAATATTCGCGAACTACGCAATCTGGTCGCCCGGATGGCGATGGAATCTTCCGGGTCCGAAATCGACTTCTCTAGCCTCAGCGTCGCACTCACCGGAGAGCCGGCTGCACTCCGTCAGACTGCTTCTATGCCGGTCAGCAATCTCGATAGCATGGAAGAGCAAATGATCATCAAAGCTCTGGAGCGCACCGGTGGCCAGCGCACTCTTGCCGCCGAGCAACTTGGCATCTCCCGCCGTACCCTCAGCCGCAAACTTAAGGAATACAACATCAACTTCGCTCCAGGAGAGACTACGGCGTCGCTGGGCTTAATCAGCAACGAGCAGCAGAAATTTTTCCGCGCTCGCGTGCAGACCGAAGTCACCATCAGAAATTCGCGTGGAGATGAGATCCGCGTGCAGGGAGTAAACCTGAGCACCGGCGGCATGGGCCTGGACGGAATCAAGGAGCCGCTTCGTTTCGCCGGAGTCCTCGACATCAGTTTCATGCTGCCCGAAAGCGACATTCTCTTCCAGGCCAAAGCCCGCCTAATGTGGATCGGTGACGAAGGTCGCGTCGGCATCCGCTTCGTCGTAATCGAACCGGCACTCTTCGAACAACTCCAACACTGGACAAATCGAAAGATGAAAGATGAGGGCTGGGAGTTTCCCGCGTAGGAGTTCGAACCGATCACACCGAAAACTTAGGATTGCCCTCGAGAATGTTCATCTCGAGCTTGGGTGCGCTGCCATTCTTCCAGAGCGGAGTTCGAAATCTCACTCGATAGCTGAGGGCGCCACCATCCGGACGGTCGCTGCGTTCGAGCGGTCGGGGAATGCAAACGAATTCGGATTCGAGAAATTCGCTGGTAGCCTGAACCACCGAGTATCCGTGTCCTCCCATATCGACAAATGAAAGGTGTGGCGCCAAGTTAGGATTGGACAGCGTTCGCGCCTTAACAATGTCGCCGCTTTGCGCGTACTCAAGACAGGAGCGCACGCCGTGTCGAAGAAGCATGTTTATAGTTGGCTGAGGAGCCTGATCGTCGGGTCCTTGTCCAAGATAGAGTGCGCGCAGACGATGGTCTTTAGGGAAGACATGTTCTAAGGCCTCGACGATTCCCGGCGCCGAGATCGAACCCGTCACAAACGCTATGCCGACCGGTTGAAAGGGCTTCGGCGGCAGCGTCTTCGCCGCCAGGCCTGCCCAGAAACTGTGGCGATCACCCGCGACCGTGGCGAATCCAGTAATCCCGTTGGCGCGAACGAAGTCGTAGATCTCGCCGCGCTCCACATAAGCCGTGCCGTGATCTCCCATAGGAGAAGTGGCGTAATCGCTCCCTGGCCAAGGCTTTGTTATCCCCTGCGGCAGTTTTTGCAGGTCGGCACGCATGTCAAGCGTCGCCGTGGTGTTCCCCCAAATCTTCCAGGTCGCCTTCGAGTTGCGCAAGCGTTCTAGAAACCATGCCTTCTGCTCGGCGCCGAGAATTGTCTGCGCCGGCCGATCTTTCCAGAGATTTGGAATTTGCACATTACCGAAACCGATCGACGCCGGCGGCTGGCCGCCGTTGTAGGTTCGCCCCGCATCCATAATCTCCATGGCATCTTCGGAAATGAACTCGGGAAAGTCATCGCTCGAAAGCGGCTTTGACTCGGGCTGATCAGTCGGCTCCTCGGAACGATAGCTTCGTTGGTCGGTGACGATCAATTCCACGTTTCTTCCCCATCGCAACGCACGGTAACCTTTCAGGCTGCCGATCGCGGCAAGGTTGTTCGGTTCCCGACCGAGTCCTTGCTCGTCAAAACGAGTAACCGGCGTATCTTCCACGTGCGGAGGATCGAAGCGATCCAGCGACGGCCCGCTTGGTTTGCTGATCCGTGCCGGCTGGTATTCGAAGAACGCCTGATTGGCCGCTACTTTCCGCGTCTGCCTCGGGAACGTTTTCCCTTCAAATCGCTGCAACGATTGCCAGCCCAGCCAGCTGAACTCGTGGTTATCCCACATGTTTACGAAAGGCCAGCGCGCGCGTGCGTCCTGCAAATCGGGATCACTCAGATAAGCACGATAGACCGCGCGATAGTCATCCACGGTCGTTGGAATATGAAAGTCGCGAATCTTTTCGCCGTGTGGATAGCGGACGATGTCTCGCAAGCGGCGGTCGTACATGCCCTGCGGGCGGTCTTCGGGGTACCAGACAATTTCATAGATGAAGTCGCCGAGGTGCAGCACGAAACCGATTCGCTCCGCTTCGGGTGCGCGTTCATCCTCGAAAATCATTCTGCGATAGGCGTTCTGCGCTCCCTGGTTTGCATTCTGGCAACTCACGAAAACAAAGCGCACGGGCCTCGCATCATCCGCGTCCGGCGCGGTGATCGTCCTTCCCACACGGCTACCAAAGCCTTCGGAATCGCTGAAGCGGTACCAATACACACGGCTGGACTTGAGCCCTCCCACAAGCACGCGGCAAGTCCAGTCGGATGCCGCCGAAATATGGGCCGTGGCTGTGGCTACCACGCGAGTGAACGTCTCATCTTCGGCGACTTCAACGTCCAATTTCTGAGAAGTGGTTTCACTGGCCGGTGGCCGGCGTGTCCATAACAAAACGCTGTTGCTGTCGGGGTCTCCTGACGCCACTCCTTCAGGAAAAAGATCGCGGCGCTCGTGCCACGCTATCAGGGACTTAGTTGCAAATGCACTGCCCCAAGCGGCGGTGGCGCCAATAGCAGCCGCTATTCTCAAGAACGCGCGTCGAGTGATGGAAGGCATCTCTTTATCCTTAACGGGAACTATAGATGCGTATCTAGGTTAATACTTTCGGAGGACGGAAGATTCCGACGGGCCGTCGTTCCAAAGTATTGACTGCCTAGGGAGCGCTGTGCCCGGCGCACTGTAACACCCCAAGATAAGCTCTCCACGGCCCGACCGCATCGCGATACTGATATGCCATCACGCGGGACAATTGATGCATATGCGTGAGATCGTGAACCGTCCAAGTCGCCAAAAGTTCCGACAATGTCACTACTCCCAACGCGGGATGCCTGCCCCGCCGCGCAAAATCCTCCTGCTGTAAATTGAGCCGCCGGAGCTCCGCCAAACTCTCGCTGCGCAACCGCGCAAACTCATCCAAGAGTTGCTCCAGCGTCTTGCCCTGCGTTTCCCGGAACTGCAGAAAGCGATCGAGAGGATCAAAGGGCCGCGCTTCGCCGTTCTCCAGGATGATGCGCAAACGCGGCATCCAGTCGGTGCGCTCCCCGACGATCAGGTGGCCCACGACGTCGAATGCGCTCCAGGTGTCGGTCCCTTCGTTGCAGCGTACCCAAGTGTCAGGTAGCCCGCGCAGCATTGCATTCAGAGTGCCGGGAGTTCGGGTAAGAACTGCTACGGATTCTGCGAGGTTAAATTCGGTCAGGGTTGACATGCCTACGTAGATGTCACCGCCGGTGCGTAGGACTAAAAATTTCTAATCGCTTGGCGTCATTCTCGGCGGAAACCACTCGCCCCTAAGGCGACTGCAGCAGAGTCGCGATTTCCCTGTCAAAGACAGAGGGATCGGTGGCCCCGATGTGCTTGGCATAAATGCGGCCGTCCCGCCTGACCAGAAACGCGATTGGCAATCCTAGAACGCCTCCATAAAGCTCTCCCGTCTTCGCGTTGCCCATCACGACGGGATAGTTCATGTGGAATTGCTGATAGAAAACGCGAGCTGGATCGGGGCTGTCGTCCATGGAGACGCCGATAATCTGCAAACCGCGATCGCCGTATTTGTTCTGCAGATCGATGAGATGCGGAGTTTCCTCGCGGCAAGGAGCGCACCAGCTAGCCCAGAAGTCCAGCAGCACCAGCTTGCCGCGATATGCGGACAAGCGAAGATCCTGTCCGTCCAGTCGTGGAAGCGTAAAGTCAGGGGCCATGCGGTTTGCGGAAGCCACGCTCGCGGCTTCCGAAGCGTGACGATGCCGCACAGAATAGACGGCTGCTCCCGCGCCAATAATGGCGACTGCGATAACGAACAGTTTCGCTGCCGGACTCAGAAGCTATTCTCCCTTGGCCACGGGGTAGCCTTTGTCCACCCAGTTCGTGCCGAAATTGTCGGCGATATAGAGCACCTTGACGTTGGTGAATCCCATAGCGCGCAAGGTATCGTCGGCGGGCTTCACATTTGGGCAACGACCCCAAGGGCAGCAGCCGCAATATAGAACGATAAACTTCGTTCGCGGCAGAGATTCTACGCGCTTGCGAAGTTGCTGCACTCCACTTTCGCTCGACGCCGGGCCGATATATTCAGAGCCGGAAATGTGCGCCTGCGAGAACAGCACATGCGAGCCCACCTGAATCATCAGCGGTTTTTGTTTGCCGGAGGTCTGGAGCAACTTCACCAGATCTTCCGGATTGATCAGGCGGGCCGTCGGTATGGCACTGGCCTGGCCGGCGGCTTGAGCAAAAGAGAAGACGGTAATGGCTGCAAAAATGACTGTGCACTTTGCGTATCGAGCTGCGATTTTCATACAAATTTTCATGGAGGAATTCATTTTCGGAGTACTTGCAAGCATACACCGGCTTAGCGTCGCGGCGTTGCGACCGTCCTTACAAGTTCGCGTTGTCACAAAGAGTTTGCCAAGTCGCGCAGGCGCTCGGCGGCACTCTCGGGAGTGATATCGCGTTGTGGCGTTCCCAGCATCTCAAAGCCGACCATGAATTTGCGAATGGTGGCGGAGCGCAGCAGCGGCGGATAAAAATGGGCGTGAAAATGACATTCCGGATGATCGACGCCATTGGTCGGCGATTGGTGGAATCCCATCGAATAAGGGAAGGGAACCTGAAAAACTTTGTTGTAGGTGGAAGTGACGCGCTGAAGCATGTCGCTTAAGCCGCGTACTTCCTCGGTCGTGAACTGATGCATGCTTCCGAAGTGGCGCCGGCTGCAGACCAGAGTCTCAAACGGCCACACCGCCCAGAAGGGGACCAACGCGATAAAGTCCTCGTTCTGGTAAACAATTCGCAACTTCTGGCTTTGTTCTAATGCGACGTAGTCACACAGCAGACAGGTGCCGTGCGTCTTCGAGTAAGAGGCTTGCGCAGAGAGTTCCTTAGATGGCGCTTCCGGAATCGAATAGGTCGCCCAGATCTGGCAATGGGGATGCGGATTGCTCGCCCCCATCATGGCGCCGCGGTTTTCAAAAATCTGTATGTGGTGAATGTCTTTGAGTTCGGCCAATTCCCGAAATTGTGCGACCCAGGTGTGGACGACGAGTTCAATCTCATCCAGCGACATCGTGGCCAGCGTGAGATCGTGACGCGGAGAAAAGCAAATCACGCGGCAAGTCCCGGGTTCGCCCTCCGCGACCAGCAAGCCTTTGTTATCGACGTCGAGACGATCGTGGGCGGTTTGAGGTTTTAGAGCGGCGTAATCATTGTCGAAGACGAAGGTCGTCGCATACTTTGGATTCCGAATCCCGCCGGCCCGAGTGTTGCCGGGACAGAGATAGCAAGTCGGGTCGTATGTGGGCTCGGACGCCGTCGGAATCTGCGCTACCTCTCCCTGCCACGGACGAGTCGTGCGATGGGGAGAGACCAGAATCCATTCATTGGTCAGCGGGTTGAGTCGGCGATGCGGATCTTCGGTAAGTTTCAAGTTCGGCCTCGGGGCATTTTACGGCACAAGCACACGAGGGCAATTGAAATTTCGCGTCGATTCCCCGAGCAGGACAGCGGAGGCGGCTGTCTCTACGCGTCATTTATTGGCTTCCTGAAGTTCGTGAAGACTCGAAGGTTTCCGGAGGGTCAAAGAAGCATTTGTGCCAGAGCGCAGAAACGTTAAATCTGACAGCGCGTTGCAGGTTGAGGTATCTCGGCCGGTCCATTGCTCCCTACAACTTTACCGAAGGCGCCCGGCCAAAATGCGGCGACACTGATCGCGATATCTACAGAATTTTTATGACCGGTCTGGACCGTACTCCCTTGCCCTCCTATGCCGACAACATCAAGCCCGATGAGGCATGGGATCTGGTGTTCTATCTGCGAACGCTGATGTCGCAGCCTAGCAAGGAAAAAGAGATCGCGAAAAAACTCGATTTGAAGCCGGTCAATCCCAACGCACGGCGGGCCAACCGTAGAAGTTGAAGCCACGCAAAGTTAAATCCGTGGTTTCTTGACGAGAAATCCTACCAAGCTTGCAATTTCTCATCGCCTCCAGCATATTGAGGGGTCGCAAGTGTTTGCCTGGTTCTTCATGTAACTATAATGAGAAAAGCGATATCTAATAAGAATGCTAGTATCGTAACTCTTCGATCGCGCAAACGGAATCTTGTGCTGAATCCGGGCAACACTGGTAAAATGGCGGCCACTCAAGTGATGGCGAATCCGATTTCCCTGCAAACCCTCAAGTCCAAAGTCCGGGACTACTACACTTTGACCAAGCCCGAGGTCAATCTGCTGATCTTGATGACAACGTCGGCGGGTTATTACCTGGCCGCTCGTGGTCCCGTGCGAATCGCCGGGCTGCTGAACACCCTCTTGGGCACGTTACTGGTGGCCGGCGGCACTGCGACGTTAAATCAATGGATGGAGCGGGTTTGGGACGGCAAGATGCGGCGCACCGCCTCTCGTCCGCTGCCCTCGGGCCGGCTCTCAAGCCGCGAGGCGTTGCTGTTCGGCATTGCGCTAAGCGTCGCGGGAGGCGTCTACCTTCTGGTCGCGGTGAATCGTCTATCGGCTTTACTCGCGGTCTCTACCCTACTCTCCTATTTGCTTGTCTACACTCCGCTCAAGCGGAAGACGCCACTGTGCACGCTGCTCGGTGCTTTCCCGGGCGCCATGCCAACCTTGATCGGCTGGGCCGGAGCTTCGGCGGCCATCAACCGGCAAGCCTGGTTTTTGTTCGCAATTCTGTTTCTGTGGCAGTTTCCTCATTTTCTGGCGATTGCTCTCATGTACCGCGAGGACTACAGCCGGGCTGGCTATCACATGCTCCCCGCCTTCGACCGCGACACCCGCTTCACCCGGGCTGAGATCGTGGGCTTCACTCTCGTCCTCGTGACGGCCACGATGCTTCCATTGGCGGGCGGGGGATTACTTTCATGGGCAGGGATGTGCCTGGCAGGAGCCTTCTTGCTCTATTACGTAGCTAAACTCGCAGTGTCGAGCACAACAGTCAGGGCGAGCCGCCTCCTGCACGCTTCCGTTCTCTATCTCCCTGTGGTTCTCGTGATCATGGTGGCCGCGAAGAAGTAGAAAGGACATTCTCGCTTTCCGCGCGGATTGCCATGCGACTGGGAAACACCCCTGCCGCAGGTCTTCGCGTCGTGGCATAATCTTCCCCAAAGTTTCCCGATCAGGTGCCAAACTATGCGTCGAGTGCTGACCGTCCTCTGTCTTTGTGTCTTCATCGTGCTTCTCCCTTACGCCTGGGCCGAGACCCAAGCCGGTAAGTCCCTGCAGATTTATTTTGTCGACGTGGAAGGCGGCCAGGCGACTCTGGTGGTGAGCCCATCCGGCGAGTCGCTGCTCATCGATACCGGTTGGCCAGGATATGAGGGCCGCGACGCCGACCGGATCCTGGCCGCGGCTCATCAAGCCGGCATCACTCAGATAGATTACGTGCTGATCACGCACTACCATCGCGACCACGTCGGCGGAGTTCCCCAGTTGGTGGATGGAATCAAAGTAGGCACGTTCGTCGACCACGGTCCAAACCTCGAGGACTCAGCCGTCACACGCACCGATTATGCCGCCTACGAGAAGGCGATCGCCGGCCACGCGCATGTTGTCGTCAAGCCCGGATGGACGCTGCCGATCAAGGGCATTGAGGCTCGCGTGCTGAGCGCGGCGGGTGACCACATCACAAATCCACTGTCGGGCGCCGGAGAGGCGAATGCGTATTGTGCCTCCGAGCCCGCCGCCGACCCAGACCCTACCGAAAACGCGCGTTCGGTCGGTATTTTGATTACCTACGGACACTTTCGCTTCCTCGATCTCGGCGATCTCACCAAGAAAAAAGAGATCGAGCTCGCCTGCCCCAAAAACTTGCTCGGCAAAGTCGATCTCTTCCTGGTCACGCATCACGGCGCAGACCTTTCCAATCCGAAGGCCCTGGTCTGGGCGCTGCATCCAAGGGTGGCGATCATCGACAACGGACCGCGCAAGGGATCGAGTCCCGCCGCATGGCAGATTGTCCACGACTCGCCCGGGTTGGAAGATTTGTGGCAGCTTCACTACGCGGAAGAATCGGACAAGGCACACAACGTTGCCGATCCGCGCATCGCGAACGTGAAAGAAAACTGCGAAGGAAAATACCTCGAGGTCGCAGCCGAATCCAACGGCGCCTTCACCGTGACCAACAGCCGCACCGCTGAACAGAAGACTTACACAAAAAAGTAACGCCGCCGTCCCGGCGGCTGTCGCGCGCGTCTCGCGCGCGCGAGCAGAGCCCCAGATCACCGCCGTTACAATTACAATCCTGCTCCATGATCGTGCTCGTCATGGGAGTCGTCGGGTCCGGTAAGACAACCGTGGGGCGTCTGCTGGCCGAGCAACTCGCCTGGGAATTTGCCGATGCGGATGACTTTCATCCAGCATCGAACGTAGAAAAGATTCGTCACGGCGTCCCGCTTACCGACGATGATCGCTGGCCTTGGCTGCACGCTCTTCGCGGAGCGATCACCCGTTGGCTCTCTGAAGGGCGGAATGTTGTGCTGGCCTGTTCAGCCCTTAAGCGCGCCTACCGCCGCGAACTCGAAGTTGGGCCGGATGTCCGCTTTGTATATCTGAAGGGAACTGCGGACCTGATCGCCCAGCGACTGCGGCTACGACACGGACACTTTGCCGACGACAAGATCCTGGCCAGCCAGTTCGCCGATTTGGAGGAACCTGAGGACGCAGTGACGGTCGAAATCGCCGCGTCCCCACCACAAATTGTCGCCGAGATTCGGAAGAAGCTCGGCTTGGGGTAGAATCCTCGCACCACCGAACCGCCCGGAAATACATTGGAAATCGCCACTGACCGCCTCGAATCCGCTGTTGTCTCCCGACTCATGTGGCGGCTGCTGCCGTTTCTCTTCCTGCTCTACATCGTTGCCTACCTCGATCGCATCAACGTGAGCTTCGCCGTCTTGCAGATGCGCGGGCAACTCGGCCTCAGCGACCGCGCCTATGGCCGTGCGGCGGGGATGTTTTTTGCCGGCTATTTTTTCTTTCAGCTTCCCAGCAACCTAGTACTGGAGAAATTCGGCGTCCGCCGTTGGATCTCGGGCCTGATGATCACTTGGGGCGTGATTTCCTGCCTCATGATCTTCATCCGCGGCCCTGTCAGCTTCTACGTTATGCGGTTCATGCTAGGAGCGGCCGAGGCTGGATTCTTTCCCGGCATGATTCTTTACATGAAGCGCTGGTTCCCGGCCAACGCACGGGCACGCGCTGTCGCCTGGTTCATGACGGCCAATCCGCTGGCGGGAATCGTGGGCAGTCCGGTCTCAGGAGCGCTGCTCGGGCTCAACGGCAAAGGACTATCGGGATGGCAGTGGATGTTTCTGATGGAAGGCATTCCTGCGATTCTTCTTGGAGTGGCCGTCTTTTGGGCGCTTTCCGACAACCCCCGGGAAGCGGCTTGGCTGAAAGGCGAAGAGCGGGAGTGGCTGCTGGCGAGACTGACTCTTGAACAGCAGGCGGAATCGACGCTTAACAAGGAGAATCTTTGGGCGGTCCTCGTCAGCCCTCGAATCTGGCTTCTCTCGATCGTGTACTTTTCCGTCTCCGCCACCATGTACGGCGTCACATTGTGGCTACCCAGCGTTATCCGATCGCTATCAGGGCTCAGCTATATCCTGACAGGCCTGGTGTCGACCCTTCCCTTTGTGTTCACGACGGTGGTGATGGTCGCCGTGGGAATGCTCTCCGACCGCGCCGGAGAGCGGCGCTGGCACACCGCCATTCCAGCCTTTGTCGGAGCGGTTGCCCTGGTAGCGGCGGGTTACGGAACTTCAACTGCCGTCGTGGTCGGATGTATTGGACTCGGCATGGCCTGCGCCGAGGCGATGGGCGGACCTTTCTGGGCGATGGCGACTTCACGGATGGCTGGCCTCTCGGCGGCTGCCGGAATCGCGGTAATTAATTCATTGGCCAACTTGGGAGGCTATTTCGGTCCCGATATTATCGGGTTCTTTCGTAAGGCAAGCGGCGGCTATCGCGGAGGGTTTTTGGCGATCGCCGCGACGCTGGCCATCAGCGGTGCAGTCGCGTTGATCGTCGGACGCCCGCACGCAGGCGACAGAACCGTTTGATTCGCATTGTGGCAATCCAACGAGCTGGTCATTACAAATGCACCCAAAATGTACCGCTTCTGCTTCGTTCCACAAGGTCAATTGTTTACAATAGAAACTTCGCCTGACTGCCAGTTCGACGCCTGTAGAGGGACTAACAGCAATCTTGGAATCGACAAACCACAATTCCAGTTCCGGCCCGACCGTCTACTGGCGGGTCGAAGGGAGCCTGCTGGACCTGACGGTGGTCAGGCCCGTGGCGTTCTTTACCTGGAATGCGCAGACATTCGCCGAGCGTTTTCGACGTCGGGGCCAAATCTTTCTGATGGCTCTGCTGCGCCCCTTCCTTTATTCCACCAACCGTAAGTTTGCCACCCGGGCTATCCATACCGTCCTGCGCGGAGTTACCCGAGACCGGTTGGATCTGCTGGGCGAAGAATTCTTTCAATACAAGTTGAAGCCGCGGCTGAAGCAGCGAGGCGTGCAGAAAGTGCAGGAACTGGTGCAGTCCGGGGCGGACGTCGTATTAGTGAGCCAGGGACTGGAGCACGTCATGCGGCCGCTGGCCCAGCATTTAAAAGTCAGGCGCATCGTGTCGAATCGCCTCGAGTTTCGCGATGGCGTTGCAACCGGTAGGTTGCTGAATCCGGTGATCCGGCCGCGCGGTGCCTTCGCGCGCATTCGCGAAGAGAATCCGGACGGTCGCCGCGCTCCGAAAACCCTGGCACGGCAACTGAACATTTCGGTCGAAGAGTTGCGCGCAGCGGTGATCTATGCCGAGCGGCTGAATGTAGCGCCGACGCGGCCGATTGTTCATTTTGACGGCCAGAGGCAGGCTCCAAGGTTTTCTGTGCGCAAGGCGTTTTCCGGGAAGCATGTAATGCTCATCGGTGTTACAGGCTTCATTGGCAAGGTCTGGCTGGTGAATACGCTCCTGGATTTGCCCGAGCTGAAAAAGATCTATTTGCTTATCCGGCGGCAAAAATCGAATCCCGCTGAGCGCCGCTTCGAGAAAATGGTGGAAGAGTCGCCGGTGTTCGATCCACTCTTTGAACGGCATGGCGACCGCCTTCCAGATGTTCTCCGCGAGAAAATCGAGATCGTCGAAGGTGACGTCACCCAGCCGGGGCTGGGAATCAACCCGGCAACCGCTCGCCATCTGCAAACCAGCCTGGATCTCATCATCAACAGCTCGGGCTTGACGGATTTCAACCCCGACCTGCGCGATGCTCTCGCTACCAATACCGATGCCGCGGTAAACATTCTCGACTTCATACGAGCGACCGATCACGCCGGACTTTTGCACCTCTCCACCTGCTATGTAGCCGGAGAGCAGGACGGGCGGGTCAACGAAACACTCACTCCCGACTACAATCCGCGCGAACTGCCAGGATTCGACGCCGAGCAGGAATGGCGTTCCCTCCATGAATTCGTGAAGCAGACCGAAGCAAAGGCCGACAGCGACGAAGTCACAGCGGAACTGCGCGCCCAGGCGCGGTTGAAGGAACATGCCGCGAAAGATTTGCACGGCGCTGCGCTCGAGAATCAAATCCGCAAGAATCGTGTTCGTTGGCTCAAAACACAGCTGACCGAAGCCGGAACGCAGCGCGCCAAGGAATTGGGGTGGCCGAATACTTACACCCTCACCAAGAGCTTGGCCGAATCGCTGATCGCAAAGCATGGTGCGGGATTGCCGGTTGCAGTGGTGCGGCCCGCGATCGTCGAAACTTCAGTGGCGAAGCCGTTCCTCGGGTGGAATGAGGGCATCAACACGTCGGCGTCGCTGTCGTACCTGCTGGGAACATATTTTCGCCAGTTACCATCGAATAAAAGCAAGCGCCTCGACATTGTTCCGGTGGATGCGGTCTGCAGCGGCATGACCTTGATTGCTGCCGCGGTCATGGAACGCAGGCATGACCCGCTCTATCAGATTGCAACCTCCGTCACTAATCCCTGCGACATGGGGCGCTCGATCGAGCTAACGTCGCTGGCCCACCGTAAGCACTACCGCGCGCAGGAAGGCTTGGAATCCTGGCTGCGCCTGCGGTTTGATGCAATTTCAGTTTCCAAGACGCGCTACAACCGGATGTCCGCGCCGGCACAGAAGGCAATCATAAAGTCGATTCAGCGCATCATGTCGCCCCTGCCGCTGAAAAAGGCTCCATTGGTCAAAGCCGAGCGCACTCTGGAGCGCCTGGAAAAACTCATTGAGCTGTTCGAACCTTTCATTCTGTTAAACGAACATGACTTTGCCGCGGAAAACATCGAGAAGCTCTCCTATGCGCTCGTGCCCGAAGAGCAGGAGGTTTTCCGCTACGACACGCGCTCGCTGGATTGGTGGGAGTACTGGATCAACATTCACATCCCCGCTTTGCGTCGCTGGACCTATCCCTTGATTGAAGGAAGGCCTCTGGAAGCACGGCCTCCTCGCAGCTTTCAACTTGCGCCCGCAAATGGGGACACCGTGAAAACGGGAACCAACGGAGCCACGTGGCGATATTCCTGACCGGCTCGACCGGATACATCGGCGCTCACGTTGCAGCCAATCTGCTGGACGGATATGGCGCCGCTTTGAACCTGCTGGTGCGCGCGCGTGATCCGCAGGAAGCGCAGTTGCGCCTGTGGCGTGCGCTGCAGTTGCACCTGGAGTTTCCGCACTTCTACGAGCACCTGCAAACTAAAGTGCGGATTTTCTGCGGAGACTTGACATCTCCTGGCTTTGGCCTCAACCGCGATGAGTACGACCGCCTGGTCCACACCACCGATTCCGTAATTCATTGCGCGGCATCGCTGAACCGCAAGTCGGAGAAGAGTTGCTTGAACGTGAACTTGCGCGGCACGCTTGAGGTGCTTACGCTGGCTCGGCATGTCGAGCACTATCACGGTCTGCGACGCTTTAGCGAAGTCAGCACGGTTGCAGTTGCCGGCAAACGCAGTAACGAAGTTGTCACCGAAGATCGCGCTATCGAGTGGGACCGTTCCGACTACGATCCCTATGCGCGCACCAAGAAGTTTTGCGAGCACATGACGCGGGTGCTCCTGCCGGACACTCCCAAGACGGTCTTCCGGCCAAGCATTGTCCTCGGTGACAGCCGCCACGCGGAAACCACGCAGTTCGACATGGTGAAGTCGTTCGTATTCTTGGCTGGACTGCCGGTGCTGCCGTTTCGTCCCACCGACAAGATTGATATCGTCAATGTGGATTTTGTGGCGGATGCAATTGCTACCTTGCACCAAAAAGATCAGCCGCAGTACGAGACCTATCATCTTTCTTCCGGAACAGGATCGCAGACGTTCCGCGAATTAACGACTGCACTAGCCGCCGCACAGCAAAAACGGGCGCCGGTGTTCTTGCCCTTTGCCGAAAAGCCGTTTTCTGGTTCGGTCAACTTTCTCGCGCATCGCAAGGGATCGATGGCCCACGGAGCCTCGCTATTAAAGGTGTTCATGCCATATCTGGTGTGGAACACGGTGTTCGACAATACACGCGTGACCTCTGAGTTGGGACGCAAGCCGGTTCCATTTTCGCAATACAGTTTTCCCCTGCTGCAATTCAGCCGCGAAAACAACTTCCAGTACAACTACGAGCCCTGGCCCGCTGCTCGCGGAGGAACTGCCGCATGATGGACTTCATTCTTGAGGCATGGGTCAGCAGCAACATTGAGCGCGCAAAAACGCGATGGATGCTCGGTGGGGGCAAACCGTGGCAGCACGGCGAAAAGCTGAAACTGCTCTTCGCCGGATACAACGGCACCCGCAACATGGGATCGGACGTGCGCGTGGACGAAATGCTACGCCAGATTCGTCACATCCTGGGCTCCGAACGGGTCGAGTTCACCGTGATGAGCCAGAACTTCGAGTTCTCAAAAGGATATTTCGAAGGTACTAAACAGGTTCACCTGCCCGACATTTTCCCGCCGTTCTTGTCCGATGAAGTTCCCCGGCACCATGGCGTTGTGGCCTGCGAAGGCTCCATGTTCAAGAGTAAGTTCGCCAATGCCCTGACCACGATGATGATCGGCTCCCTCGGCATCGCCGCAGTGGAGAACAAGCTCTCCGTCGGATACGGGGCAGAGGCCGGTCACATGGACCCTCTGGTTGCGAAAATGTGCGGACGTTACTGCAGGAATTCACTGGTCATCACGCGCAACGAGGAATCGCGCACGGTGCTCCGCGAGTTGGGCGTACCCACCGAATTGGGCACGGATACGGCGTGGACTTTTGAGCCGCGTCCCCCGGAATATGGCCAGACCGTTTTGCGCCAAGTGGGATGGGACGGCCGTACTCCGGTACTGGTCGTATGCCCGATCAATCCATTTGAGTGGCCGGTGAAAGGCTCGGTAGCCAAAGCCGCCCTGCATAGTCTGACCGGCGCCTACAAGAACAGCCATTATCGCGGGCCCTACTTCCACAACTCCGGTCCGGCCGCCGATCGCGCCTATCAGCATTACCTGAACTCAATCGCCAACGCTGTGGACGCCTTCCGCAAGCAGCGAAATGTCTTTGTAATTCTGGCGGCCACGGAGCGCATGGATGCGCGTGCGGCGAATCGCATTTCCGAAAAACTCGGAGGAGTTCCAGTTCTGACATCCGACCAGTACAACATGTATGAACTGGTCAGCATCCTGCGCGCTTGTCACATGATGGCTTCTTCGCGCTATCACGGCATCGTGACTTCCATGCCGGCGCTGGTTCCTTCGGCCGGAATCACGATGGATGAGCGCATTCGCAATTTGATGGGCGAGCGCGGGCATCCGGAATTGCTGATGAATGTGGATGATCCCGATCTCGAGGAGAAGTTATTGGCGGCACTCGAAACGCTGGCGACCGAGGGCGAGCGCATCGCCGATGGTATTGCGCGCACGGTGGTGAAGAATCTGAAAGTGATGGCCCGGATGGGAGTTTTCTTCGAAGAAGAGGTTCAGCGGCGTTATCCCGAATTCCCCACGCGCGCAGGAGAATGGAACTGGGAAGATTATCTTCCACCAATGAACGCGTCGCTGCGACAGTTAGTGGCCGCTTATAGCTAAGCCGACAGCATCTGCGTACAACAAACCATGCCATTCGTCGGAGAAATATTTGCGCAACTCAAAGCGGCGGCGGACACCGCGGTTCTTCAGGAAATTCGCAACGGTCAGATTACCGGAGTGACTGGCAGTGAGCTTCTTGAACTGATTCGCAAAGCTCGCACCTTTCTCGCGTCGAAGGGGCTCAAGAAGGGCGACCGCTGTGGACTGCTCGCTGCGAACAGCATTCGCTGGATGGCGCTCGACCTGGCTGCAATGGCCGAAGGCTTGATTGTCGTGCCACTCTACTTCCGCCAGGCCCCCGCGGAATTGGTCGCCATGATGAAAGACGGCACGCCGTCCTTAGTCTGCTGCGGCGACCAGACCCTGCGCGACGGAATTCAGCAGAACTGGCCCGCAGCGCCTCCGCTTTTTTTATTTGACGAAATCTTTGCAGGCGCGGAGCGAATCGCGCTGGATCGGCCGCAAGTGGTCGATGCCGATGCGGTCACGATTATCTACACATCGGGCACGTCCGGCGAAGCCAAGGGTGTCGTTCTGACTGCAGCAAACGTAGGATTCATGCTGGGTTGCACCTCGGCCCGGCTCGACCAGTTGATGGGAAGCCGCTCTGGACAGGACCGCGTTTTTCATTATCTGCCTTTCAGTTTTTGCGCTTCGTGGATTGCCACCCTGACTTTTCTGTTACGTGGGAGCCTGGTCACTCTGAACACTGACCTGACAAAGATTCCCAACGACATGCCCGCTGTGGCTCCGCACTATTTCCTGAATGTGCCGCAGTTGCTCGAGCGCATGCGGCGCGGAGTGGACGAACAAGTCGCGCAAAAGGGCGGCGTAGCACAGGCGATCTACTCGCGAGCCAACGGGGCGTGGCTACGGCGAAAGGGGCGGAGCGCCAAAACGGCCGATCCAATCTGGCTGTGGCTCGCCAATACTGTGGTCTTTCCGGCAATCAGAAATAAGATGTTGGGTGAGAATCTGAAGGCCCTCATCTGCGGCTCAGCCCCGCTCGCTCCGGAGACGCAGGACTACTTCAGTATGCTTGGCATTCCCGTATTGCAGGTTTACGGACTTACCGAGACGACGGGAATCTGCACCATGGACGATCCCAACCATTTCGCGCCGGGGCGTGTCGGGCCGGCGATTCCGGGCATCGAGATGAAGCTTGGCGGCAACGATGAAATCATCGTGCGCGGTCCTAACGTTTTTCCCGGCTACTGGAACCGGCCGCAGCAGACCGCGGAAGTGTTGCGCGACGGATGGTTTCACACCGGTGATCAGGGAGAGATGGATGCATCCGGAAACTGGCGGATCGTAGGGCGAATCAAGAATCTGATCGTCCTCGGTTCCGGCCATAAGATTTCTCCGGAAACTGTCGAAGAGGAAATCAGCCGCCGTTTGTCCGCTGCCCAGCAGGTCGTTGTCGTGGGCAATGGCCGTGGATACCTTTCTGCAATCGTCACGGGAGCCATCAGCGGGGAACAGGTGCAGGCTGCTCTCGATGCGGTCAATCCGCAGCTTCCGCACTATAAGCAAGTGCGGGCCTTCTGCCTGCGGTCCGAGCCATTCTCCGTTGAAAACGGAATGCTCACGGCAAACGGAAAGTTGAAGCGCGATTTGATTTTTGCGCGCATGCAGGACCAAATCGAGGAGATGTACCAGGTAAAGCAGGCGGTGTAGAGGTGGTTGACAGAAGGGAATTAAAGTGGACGCGAGACAATTCAAAGGTCAAGCGCTGTCGTGGCAGGTTCTGAGTGGAGTCATCGAATTGGCGCTCCACCGCGAGCCCTGTAACGAGCTTGGATCTGTGTCTTTGCTTGAACTGGAAACATTCGCGACTGCGCTCGACGATCTGGAAAAAGATTCGCACGCGCTCATCCTTTACAGCGACTTGAAATGCGGCTTCTGCGCCGGTGCGGATCTGCGCGAGCTTTACCATCAATCGCAGGCAATGGAAAAATCCCAGGCTGCTCAAGGCGTGCGCGATTTTCTGCAGCGTATTCATTGCGTGTTGAATCGCATCGACTCTTCGCCACTCACCACGATTGCCGCCGTCCACGGCGTGACGTTTGGCGGAGGCTTGGAACTCGCCTTGGTTTGCGATTTGGTCATCGCCGACAAGATGGCCCGTTTCTGTTTTCCCGAACTCAGGCTCGGCCTGATTCCAGGATTCGGTGGAATCCCTCGCCTGAAGCGGGATCTGGGCAATGCTGTTGTGCGCGACTTGTTGTTAACGGGCCGCAGCTTTAACGCCACCAAAGCCCAGCAGGTCGGACTGGTAAGCCAGGTCGTTGCCGAAGGCGAAGCCCTGCGCGCCGCCCGCGCCACCGCCGGACAGATCGGAAAGTTCGACCGGCAAACCTCGGCCGCAGCCAAACAATTCATCAAGCCGATTCCGACAGACGAGTTGCGGCAAGAAATCGACATCTTCTGCGAACTCTTCTCCCGTCCGGCCGTTCAATCAGGATTGAAGAAATTCGTAGAGAGTACGACTCTGCAGCCCTATTTGCCCTAGTTCAGACTGGATTAGAATAACTGTCTATGGAAACAGCGGAAAAAACGCTCGACGAGATCCTCACGCTCGCTGCGGGTCACTTCAAGGTGCCGCGCGAGAAGCTCTCCCCGGACGAAGACTTCTTCAAGGCGCTTGGTATCGACAGCCTGCAGACGCTTGACCTGCTCACGAAGTTGGAAAATCACTTCCGGGTGGAACTCCCGGATTACGAACTGCAAGGCGTGACCGACTTTCGCACACTGGCTGCCAGAATTCAGGCCCGGTTGTAGATGAGACCCAATTGCTGATTACTGATTGTTGATTGCCTGGGAACATCCCTGCCAGTGCCATATCCGGCTACTGAATCAGCAATTTACAATCAACAAATCAGCAATTTCTTATGCTCGATCTTCGTCAATACACGTGTCTCGGTGCCGCGTTGCGCGATGCCCTCGACCGCTTCTCTTCAGAAATCTGCCTGATCGAAGCCGATCGCGATCGGGAGAAAGTCCGCCTCACGTATTCCGATTTCAAAGAGATCGCACTCCCTTTGGCGCGCGCCCTCGAGGACGCCGACTACGATGCCGGCGACCGAGCTGCCATCATCATGACGAACCAGTCGAAGTGGCTGATCTCGGCGTATGCGCTTTTTTACTGCGGTGGCGTGCTCGTCCCGCTGGATTACAAGTTGACCGCTGCAGAACATCTGCAACTGCTCGCCCACTCCAAGTCCAAAGTCCTCATCGTCGAGTATCACCTTTGGCGTGCGATCATGCAGTCTTCCGAGTTCCAGAACATCGGTACCAAAATTGTTCTCGTAACAGAAGCGCCGCTCGGCGTGGAATTGGCTGGCGCATTTCGCTGGGAGGACTTCAAGCGCAAAGGCGCTCCCGACTTCGTCATGCGCCAAAAAGACGACGTCGCCTGCATCGTCTACTCCTCCGGAACAGGCGGCCGCCCCAAGGGCTGCGTCCTCACTCACGAAAACTATTTGGAACAGTGTCGCGCACTCACCGCCTGGTATCCCTTTTGGCCAGGCGTCCGCTATTTGAGCATTCTGCCCACCAATCATGCCATTGATTTCATGGTCGGCTTCATCGGTCCTTTTGTCTGCGGAGCCTGTGTGGTGCATCTCCGCACCCTGCGCCCAGAATTCGTGCGCGATGCTTTCGTGCGCTACCGCATCACCTACGTATCGCTGGTCCCGATGATCGTAAAGAATCTGGAGCGCGGCCTGCGTGCCAAGTTCGACGAACTGCCTTCCTGGAAGCGTGCGTTTCTGGATGCCATGATTGCGGTCAACCGCGCGCTAACCCGCCGCCGGCCGAAGGTGAAGCTCAGCCGTATGCTGTTGTCCAGTGTCCACCGCGCCTTTGGCGGCGAGTTGCTGGCGTTGATTACCGGAGGTGCATTCATGGAGCCTTCGACCATGCAGTTCTTCTACGACCTTGGCATTCCGGTGGTCAACGGATACGGACTCACCGAAGCAGGAACCGCGCTCACGCTCAACGACCTCAAGCCCTTTCGCGCGGATACAGTGGGCAAGCCCTTGCCCGGAGTTGAGTTGAGAATTCTGAATCCAGATGCGGAAGGTGTAGGAGAAGTAGCAGCGCGCAGCAATACGATCATGTCGCACTATCTCGACGATCCCGAACTCACGCTAGAGACCATCGTCGATGGCTGGCTTCTGACGGGCGATCTCGGCCGCTTTGAACGCGGTGGCCATCTGCAACTGTTCGGCCGCAAGAAAAACATGATCGTCACCGAAGGCGGAAAGAACATCTACCCCGAAGATATTGAAACGGTCTTCGATGGTCTGTCGGTGAAAGAGTACTCCGTGTTTGCGGCGAACTATATCTGGCCTAAGAAGGAACTCGGTCGCGAAAAGTTGGTCTTGGTGTTACGGCTGGAGCAGAATCAGAAGTTTGATGGCAAACTGCAGGAAGAAATCTCGTCTCGAAATCGCCGCCTGCCCGACTTCAAGCGCGTCAGCGGATATCTAATCTGGGATAAAGATTTTCCCCGGACTGCCTCGATGAAAATCAAACGCGAGGCACTGGCGGAAGAAGTAGGAAAGACCGCGGATCGGAAAGCAATGGTGGGATTGTGACCGGTCGCTAAATGCTGTCGTCCGTCGACTTTGTACAGTAACCTTCAGCTCAAAAAACTGGATTCGTCACTTGGCGCAAAACTATCTCGCAATCGTGAATCCGGCGGCAGGAGGCGGGCGCAGCCGCCAACTCCTGGCCCCCGCGCTGGAGCGCCTGTGCGCCGGGGGCATCGAGATAACGACAGCGGAGACTGGTGCCCCCGGAGAGGCAACCGGGATTGTGCGCCGGGCCTACGCGAGTGGCGTCCGAAATTTTATCGCGGTCGGCGGCGACGGTACTTCTTACGAGATCGTGAACGGACTCTACCCCCAGGCGCTGGCCGGTGAACGTCCGACCATGGCCTTCTTGCCACTGGGAACCGGCAATTCTTTTCTGCGCGACTTCAGTGATCAGGGCGTCGAATACGCGATCGAATCTTTGCTAGCTCACAGGAGCCGTCCTTGCGACGTGATGCGCATGCGCCACCGCGCCGGCGTAATCCACTACATTAATTTGTTGAGCATGGGTTTTTCCGCAGACGTAGCCACCCTTCGTGCGAAACGCTTCAGCGATTGGGGAGAGCTTGGATATCAGGCCGCGATTTTTCTGACTCTGGCTCGGTTCAATCGCCGCCCTTTTCCTGTGCGAGTCAACGGTTCGGAAGGCTTCGACAGCCGTCCTTGCTTGTTTGTGACTTTCAACAACAGCAAGTTTACCGGCGGGACCATGATGATTGCTCCCAAGGCCAAGATCGATGACGGCCTGGTGGAGTATGTCCGCTGGGGTCCGATCGGCCGTTTGGGACTGATCCGCAATCTGCCCGGACTTTACGACGGCACGCATATCGAGCATCCTCTCGCCGAGCGCCAGGCGGTTCGTCGCATTGAATTCAACCTGCAAGCCCCCGCCGACGTCATGGTTGACGGGGAAGTCCTCTCCCTGCATTGTGAAGAACTGGATGTGCTGCCCGCTGCGCTCAACGTCGTCGCCTGACGGTCGCGCCGCCAGCGATCCCTGATAGCCGTGATATAAGGAAGAGGCATGTCTGAAGAACGACGAAAGAAGCAACAGGAGCGCGATGGTAGCTCCTCCAGTGAACCGAAAACGAAAAAGATGTTGATGTATGGCATTGTCGTGATCCTGCTTGCGGGTACGGTTGTTGGAGGCCGCTACTACCGGAACCACAAGTACGATTCCTTCGCGCAATGTCTCGCAACCAAGCAGGCAAAGATGTACGGCCTTTACTGGTGCCCGCATTGCATCGAGCAGAAACAGATGTTCGGCGATGCATTTCACTATGTGCCGTACGTGGAATGCGCCGTCAAAGGCTCACGGGAAGAGGCTCCGGATTGCAAAATCGCCGGAGTCAAGTTGTTTCCCAGCTGGCAATTTGGATCTGAGCCGCCCAAGGAGGGAGTCTTATCCCTCGAAGCATTGAGCGACAAGACGGGGTGCGCTCTGCCGTGACCAATTCGGTGTCGCTGCCCACTGCCCAACCATCCACAACGCAGATACTGTTTGTCTGCATTGCAATTCTTTCTCTGGCGGGGGTGGTCGTATCCGCCGTTTCCCTGGAGCGCCACTACGCAAAGTCGGTAACCGCTTACTGCGATTTCAGCCAGAAGTTTAATTGCGACATCGTGAACCGCAGCGAGTATTCCACGCTCACGGGAATTCCCGTGGCAGCGATTGGAGTAGCCGGGTATGGTGCGCTCTTTGTCCTCGCCACATTCTGGAAATCGCGTCGCCAGACGCCGGACCGCCTTCTAGGAGCGGCTCTAGCAGGATTAGTCTTCGCCCTCTATCTAACCTACATTGAAGCGTACGAATTGATGACCTGGTGCATCTTGTGCCTGACTTCGCTCGCATTAATCTCTCTAATTAGCGTTCTCGCAGTGTTCGTAAAACTCAGCAGCGCCAGAGCGTCGAACCAGCTGCCCACCTGAGCGCAACTGTTCCGAATGAAAGAAATCCAGCCAACTGAAATTGATGCCTCAGTTCCCACTCCCGGCGTAATCCGCGCGCAGGGAGCGACCGGAGATCTGCGGCTGCACGAATTTCGCAGCCGCATTTTTCGGAATACGCGCTTTCTGCGGGTGTGGCTACCCTCCGGATATGACGATCCGGCGAACGCGGGCCTGCGTTATCCGGTCCTCTACTTGAATGACGGTCAGAATTTGTTCGAACCTGCGACATCTTTCACGGGTGTGGAATGGCAGGTCGATGAGACTGCCGACCGACTGATCCGCGAAGGCATTGTCCCACCGATGATTATTGTTGGCATCGACAACAGCGGCAAAGACCGCCTCCGCGAGTACATGCCGCATCGCTCGCTGCAGTCGATGATGCTGCGAGTGCATGGCACGCGCTATCCCAGCTTTTTGTTCAAAGAAGTGATCCCATTCATTGCTCGCAATTACCGCGTCACCAGTGATCCGGATACTACAGGCCTGGGCGGTTCATCTTTGGGGGCGCTGATTGCGCTTTACACCGTGCTCGTGCGTCCGGGAGTGATCGGCAGACTCTTGTTAGAAAGCCCGTCGTTGTGGGCGTCAAATCGTCAAATCATCCGGCAAAGTCGCCCCGTCAAACGTTGGCCGGAACGGATTTTCCTGGCAACCGGAACCGCCGAAGCCGGCCGGGCCGACAAAGATCAGAGCATGGTCGACGATGTTCGCGAACTTGCCGCAATCTTGCGCCGGTCAGGATTGGACGACACGCGTTTGAGGCTGCTTGTCGACGAGGGCGCCTCGCATCACGAGTCCGCCTGGGCGCGGCGCTTTCCTGAGGCACTTACATTTCTATTCGGAAGGCAGAACAGCACGAGCCCACCGACTGATCCTTCTACGCTCCGGCAATCTTAGCCGTGTCCATCCTGCTGGTCGCAGCCAATGTGTTCGCACTGCCGCTTCGACTGATCTTCCAAATCAAATACACCGTTGCGGCCATCGCGATCACCGAAAGTTGAATGTGAGTCCATCTGGCAAACGGACCTACTAGTGGCAGCATGTATGCCAAGTATAGAAGCGTGCCCAATCGCCATGTCGAACCCGTGAGCGGTTGACCAACCAGCCAGTCCGCCAACAAAAGAAAAGCCGGCGCCAAAATCACCAAATCGTAAACCGTGAGATGCGGCGCCACCAGCACACTTGCGAAAAGCAGCGCGCTGTATTGAAGTCCCAGCGGCCCTTCCCGACTTTGCTTCCAACATGCGATCGTTAATGCAAGCACCACGGCCGCACTCACAATGTAAAGCACGAAAGAAATGTCGTTCCGAGGTACAAGCATCGACCAGAACGTTCGCAGCGAATGGGTTTGATAAAGCTTGGGCTCGAGCAAAGGCATCACCGTGCGCACATTTCGCAAGATGCGTATCCACTCGCGCAATGGTTCTATTCCGTAGTACAGGACTCCCACCGATAGTTGAACCACCGCTGAAAGAGCCGCTCCTAACACAATTTTCCAAGCGCCGAGCGACACGAAAAGGATGGCTGCCGCCAAGCCTAACTGCGGCTTGAAAATCAGGCAGCCCAACACCAACCCCGCAAGAAATTCCCGCCTGTCGCGCAGCAGAAAAAACATTACTGTGAAACAGGCGAGCGCGGCAGCAGAAGTCTGGCCCCAGGCGATCAGGTGGAAAAAAGCAGGGAACGCAGCCGCAAGAAGGACAACTGTCCCACCGGAGTCACGCAGGTTCGGACACGTTCTCCACACGCTATAGCAGCAAAGGCCATAGACCAGCACACTGCAACTCCACCACACCAGCAGCGCCCAGCCGTACGATAAATGCGCCAGCGGCGCGAAAAAGATAGAAACCTGCGGAGGGTAGAGCGGTAAATAGCGGATGCCCGCGGCTTCCGGCACTCGCTGCGCCGCAAGTGCAACCTGCGCATTCATGTCGTACAAATCGCCGCCCCGGTGGGCCGCAGCCACCGAGCCTAGTGCGTACAGATGCAGAAAATCGGTGCCCTTCAAATTTTCGTTGCGGTCGCGCAAGCCAGGAGTTGCGAGGTTCCAGGCGTAGAAGCCCCATAAGCACAGTGCGAGGATCGTCCCGTGAGCACGCAACCGCCGCGACGTCAGCCATGAGCCGGAATGGTCGCGAGAGCGAATCAGAGACCGAACCTCAGTTCACAGGGTAAGGCTCAAGATGCGGCGGAGATTCGTCACCAGACATGAGCCAGGCGTGGCGATCGCGGAAATAACGCAATAGTTCCAAGTTCTGTTCCCGCCCCATGTCGCGCGCCCAGATGATACGCGCTCGATCGATATCCGGCTCGTTGTAAATCCAATCACGGTCCACGTTGTGATCCGGACCGTATCGGACAATGATGAGATGCCCGCCCGGAATTGCATTCAGGCGCTGAACAACACGTGGCAGATCAAGATTGCCGATCGGCCATCGCGGCTCCAGCGGAGCGTGCACCACAATACCTGTGGTCCGCACCAGAACCATTGCGATACAAACCACGGGGACGCTGCGCACCAGATATTGTCCCGTCGGAGCGCCGTTGCGACGCCACAAGCGAAGGTGCCGCATGCACTGCACGAGCACCAGATACACCAGTCCCGCAGCGGGCGCGACATAGTGAGGAAAAGTCCACGTTTCTACCAGCCAGCCTAGAAAAAAAACTAAGCCGGCCACCAGAGCCAGCCGCACGCGGCGATCCTTCACAATCCACGGAAAAATAATCAACGGCAACGAAAACGCAGGGCCAATATAGAATCGCCAGAGCTCACGAAACTTATGGCCGGTTCTACGCATGAAACCCGTAAACGTGTGGGCTTCGTCGAATTCGTGGACTTCCCATCCCGCATAGTAGTCCCGCATCGCCGCGTGATGATACTCCGGCACAGCCCGCTTCGAGAAAAACAGGAAATAGGGAACTACTGCATAGGTCTCCCGGTTGACGGCATACGTCATGCGGAACGGACTTCCCGTCACGCGCCAATAGTAGTAACCGGTTCCCACCGCAGCAACAATCAGAATGCAGGTTGCAGGCAGAACCACTCGCCGAAATAAGAGCGACCACGAAGGCAGTCTTCGGCCCTTCAGCCAAACCATCATTCCGCAGGCGACTGCGATGCTGAAGACCAGTCCTTCATAAGGCCGGCTGTTCGCCATCATGGTGAGGCCTATCGCTAGCAGAATTCCTTCGCGAACACGAGGGCGGTTGCGCAGCCTCGGAATAGCGCCTAACACCAGCGCTCCGCCAGTCGCAGCAACCGCGGGGCACCAATAGCTGTTCATCCAGTAGCTGAATGTGGCAAAGCGCAAGACGGAAAGAACTCCACCGAGCAACGCCCATGTCGGGGGAAACCACCCTTGCAACATCCAGCAGATCGCGGCGCAAAGGATGGCGGTGATCAGCCACACTCCGATCCACGGATTCCTTCCGATCACCAGGCCCGCGGCCAGCACCAGGCCCTGTCCGGGCGCATACATCGACATATAAGTCGGATGCTGAATGATCTGAAAACTTTCGAAGTGAACCCACATGGGATGGGTTGGATTCGTCAGGCGGCCCGAGGTGAATGTCTTAGCAGCGAGCAGATAACTATATTCGTCGTTCCAGTTAGGAAGGGGTATTCCGATGAGCGGGATTAGAGCGGCGCGAATGCCCAGACCCAGGGCGCCCACAAATAAAACCGCCAACGCCTGCCGGCGCGCCAGTCGAACGAAAAAGCATTCAACCCGATTGAAGAGCGATTCGCGGTCCTGGCCCCGCGCGCGCAACGACAGCCACACCGTGGCCAGCACCATGATCGCTTCCGTGATGGTGAGCAACCATGGCGCCAGGTGTCGGTAGATTTCAGTCATGAGGATCTGGCTGGTTGAGGGCAGACCACTTCCGCAACGCCAGGATTTTTATGTGCTGGCCGCTTCCTTCGCGCCGATCTCTTCGAACAGACCGTCCACGATCTGGATCATCTCGTTGTCGACAACCCGATTCTTGGAGATGGCCTCTTTCAATGGGATGGAGACGATCTTGTTCGACCGCAACGCGGCCATGCAGCCAAATTCTCCGCGATGAACCATGTCGATGGCGCCCAACCCGTAGCGTGTGGCCAAAACTCGGTCGAATGCGCTGGGAGAACCACCGCGCTGGATGTGTCCCAGCACCACCGCGCGCGTCTCGAACCCGGTACGCTTTTCGATCTCGCGGGCGAGAATGTTCGCGATCCCACCCAGCTTGGCATGGCCAAATTCATCTTTTCCCATATCTTGCAGGATGGGAGATCCGGAGCCTTCCGACGAAAACTTTGCACCCTCGGCCACCACCACGATGGAAAAGTAACGGCCGCGTTCGTGGCGCTGGCGAATGGATTCGGCGACCTTGTCGACATCGAAGGGCCGCTCCGGAATCAGAATCACATCGGCGCCGCCGGCGATGCCGCTATACAGTGCGATCCAGCCCGCATCGCGTCCCATCACTTCCACCACCATCACGCGATTGTGCGCCTCAGCAGTGGTGTGCACGCGGTCAATCGCTTCACATACGATGTTGCAGGCCGTATCGAATCCGAAAGTGTAATCCGTTCCACCCAGGTCATTGTCGATGGTTTTCGGAACGCCCACCACCTTCACTCCTTTTTCGTGGAGCTTATTGGCGACCGACAACGTATCGTCGCCACCAATCGAGACCAGTGCGTCAATCTTGTGCCTGTCAATCGTGGCCATGCAGCGGTCAAAGCCGTCCGGACGCTTGGATGGATTGGTTCGGGAAGTACGCAAGATAGTTCCTCCCCGAGGCAGAATTCCGCTCACCGCCTCCAGATCGAGCGGCATGCTCTGGTCCTCGATCAGACCGCGCCAGCCCTCCATGAAGCCGACGAACTCGTCGTGATAATGAAACACGCCTTTGCGTACCACCGCCCGAATAACCGCATTCAGTCCGGGGCAATCGCCGCCGCCGGTTAACATACCGATTCTCATCGTCTGCTCCTCTTCCAGTATGAGTACAAAATGAAGTCTCCCGAATGCACCCGGGCGCAGCATGATGAAAGAATGCCCAAAAGCAAGGGTGAGATCGGTTGGAAAAGATAGAGTAACATTAAATTCGCAGACGCCAAAGCAAACCACCCACAGAAAATCGTTCAGGTACCGTGTGGGCCGGGCACTCCCTTCGACTTCGCTCAGGGCAGGGGTGCCCCATCTTTCGCGTTCTTTGCGAAAGGTGGGATTCCACGACTCTCGACGTCTTGGATCTTGTGTACTCCACAGTCTGCACCGACGCTTCTGCACAAAATGTTCCGCTGCTCATGCACAACCTGATACCGCTCAAATCCGCCCGTTCGCATCTCTTCCGCTTCCGCGATACACTGCACTCACATGCGAGTCATGGGCATCGATTGTGGCGGAGAATACACCGGCTACGGCGTGGTCGAGATGCACCGCACCGGCAAACTTTGCTGCCTGACTTGCGGCGCCATTAAGCTCTCTCCGCGAGAAGCGCTGCCACGGCGTCTATCCCGCATCTTTACTGAGCTGGAAGAAATCATCGCCACGCATCAGCCCGATGAAGTTGCAATCGAAGATGTTTTCTATGCCCTCAACGTGAAGTCGGCGTTGAAGCTAGGCCAGGTCCGCGGAGTTGCCATGCTCGCCGCTGCGGCTGCCGGGCTGGATGTCGCCGAATATTCTCCGCTGACCATCAAGTCATCAGTCGTCGGTTACGGACGCGCTGAGAAACAGCAAGTGCAGCATATGGTGACCCGCCTGCTCGAGCTTTCCACGCCGCCGCTACCCTTGGACGCTTCCGACGCGTTGGCCATCGCCATCTGCCATCTGCACACGGCCGGGACTCTCATCCGCCAGCGCGCCATAGCACGCTAGAGTCCTATCCGCGTCCACTTCTGGCATAATTTCAATTGCTGACTCGTGCCTGAGATCATTTCGAAAACGAACGTGAAACCGACGATCGCAAGCGTTCAGCCCGGATCGCGTTGCGCGAGACTAAGTTCATTCGACCGCAGGTCGTTTACCTTCCTCACCGCATGCGCCGCCTTGCTTTGCTGCCTGCCGTCCCATGCCGCGGAACCAGCCACGGTCTCTTTCTCTCTCGATTTTCCCGGCTCCGATCCCGAACACTATTCCATCTCAGTGCAGTCCGACGGACGTGCCAGCTACGAATGCTCAGCACCGATCTCCGCTGACTCTGACGACCGCGAGAACTACCGGAGGGACTTCAGCCTCTCGGACGCAACCCGTGCCCGGATCTTCGACCTGGCTGCGCAAGCCAAGTATTTCTCCGGAAAGGTCGACTCTGGCAAACAGAAACTGGCAAACACTGGCGCGAAGAAGCTGAGCTACAAAGACGGACAGCGGGATTTCACCGCCGCCTACAACTATTCGCCGCTCTCGGCCGTCCAGCAGCTGACGACTTTGTTTCAGAGCATCAGCGCAACCCTCGAGTTCGGTCGTCGCCTTGACCATCTTCATCGCTATCAGAAGCTTGCTCTCGACGACGAGTTGAAGCGCATGGAAGAGCAGGCACGCCACGGCGATCTCGTCGAACTGCAAGCCGTGAAGCCAATCCTGCAGGAAATCTATGCCGACAGCTCAGTGATCAACGTAGTGCGAGCGAGGGCCCAGCGAATCATCGAAATGGCCCCGGCCGCCGCCGCGGGCCGCTAATCTCCGCCGCCCACCGGCGGTTTGCGCACTTCCTGCGCGAGCGAGAGAGGGGCTAGATTTTACAACTCCCGCCCCGAAACCGTGCTCTAATAGCCATAGACGATTTGGGGGTCCCCATGTCCAAGCTCCTTCTTTCCCAATCCAGCAAGGTTTTTCTGATGGCCGCTGCCTTCGCGCTCCTGGCGTTGCCCGCTCTGGCTGCTTCGCAGGCCCGCATCGTTCGCCTAAGTGACGTCCAAGGCTCGGTTCAAATCGACAAGAACACCGGCTTGGGATTTGAGAGCGCCTTCCTCAACCTCCCGATTACGCAGGGCGCCCAGGTGAGGACCAAAGATCGCGGTCGCGCAGAAGTCGAGTTTGAAGACGGCAGCACACTGCGCCTGACCCCAAACACCACGGTTGAGTTCACCGCGCTCGGTCTGAGCGACTCCGGCAAGCGCATCTCGGGCATCAATCTCATCGAGGGCATGGCCTACGTCAACTGGCTGGGCAAGAACGGAGATCAATTCAACTTGAAGTTCTCTCGCGAGAGAATCTCCCTCGACCGCGCCGCGCATTTCCGCGTACAGACTTCGACGGAGGCCTCCAACCTAGCGGTATTCAAAGGCGATGTGGATGTAGAGGGTCCCTCCGGCAAACTCGTGGTCGAGAAAAAGAAAACGGCGACCTTCGTCGCCACGGACGACGATAAATACACCATCGCCAAAAACATTGAAGAAGCTCCGCTCGATTCCTGGGACAAAGAGGCCAGCGCCTACCACGACCAGTATGCGAAGAACAACCAGTCGCCGTATGGATACGGCGTCAGCGACCTGAATTATTACGGTTCGTATACCAATGTCCCCGGCTACGGAATGATGTGGCAGCCCTTCTTCACCGGAGTCGGCTGGGATCCCTTCATGAACGGCGCCTGGTCCTGGTACCCCGGCTACGGTTACATGTTTGCCTCAGCTTATCCTTGGGGATGGATGCCCTATCGTTACGGAAGCTGGATGTTTATCCCCTCAATGGGATGGATGTGGCAGCCCGGAGCGTGGAATACCTGGAATACAGTTCCGCGTTATGCGGGTACGCTGCCGGTGAATTTCCATCCACTTGCTCCGCCTGTGGCAGGGGGGACAACTTCGGCCGTGGTGGTGGGGCGCGTCGGAGCCGCCTCAACCTTGGCCTCTTCACGCATGGTCCTGAACGCCGGCTCGGCGGGGATGGGAATCCCGCGCGGCTCGCTGGATAATCTCCACCAACTCAATCACCAGGTGGCCAAGACCGGATTCGCGCGCGTGCAGCCAGCTCCACAGTTTTCGGCGACGGCCGCAAGAATTGCACCGTGGAGTTCACCTTCAGCAATATCTGCATCCGGGCCGACAGGCGCCGGTTCGGGCAGGGCCGAAGCCCGCGGCACGATGGCGGCTCCATCGTCCGGTCGGGTCGGCGGTGCACCGTCTGGACACGCCGCCGGTGGCAGTGGCGGACACCGCAACTAGGCTGGCCTTCACGAATGCCCACGTAGCGAATGTCCACGTAGCGACAGCCGCCTCGGCTGTCCCGCCAGGGCGAAGCCCGGCAGCTCCTAAGAGATCAGGAGACGACCACCCCCGCATACCCAACAACCATATCGCGATCCCCCGAAACATCCCCCGAAGTCGCATACTTCACTAGCTCAGCCGATTTCGCTCCCAATTGTCGCGCGGCCGTGAGCATCGCCACCGCAGGCCCAAAGCCGCACATGCTGATGTCCTGGTGCGTAATCACGTCGAAAAGCCCCCGTGGATCCAGAGTAAGAATTCTCTCGATTGCCCGGTGATCCTTCACCCGTGTCACCGCGTCCGACTCATAGTGATTCATGTCGCTGGAAGCCACAATTAAGACGGGCTCGTTCTGCGCCGCAACGACATCGCCCAAGGCTTTGCCCAGCTGTTCCAAAACTTCAAATTGGCTAGTCCCCAGCGCGATCGGCACGAAGCTGAGTTCCGGCTGGCGCAGCAACAGGAAGGGAAGCTCGACTTCCGCCGCGTGCTCCGCCCGATGCGCCGCCGAGTCCTCTTGCAGGGCAGGGAATCGCCGCTTCAAAGCTGCTGCCAGCTCGGCATCGATGGGAACATCGCCCAGCGGTGTCTGCCACGCACCGTCACTCATAACAGCCAGCGCGCGCCCCATGCCCGTATGGTTTGGGCACAGCACGATACATTGCCTCGGAACTTCCACGCGCGCAAATACCGCGCCCGCAACATGCCCGGAATACATATATCCCGCGTGCGGCGCAATGCATCCCATGGCTCGCACGGGAGGTTGGTTCGCAGAACTTGCTTGTGACAGATAGCCCCGCGCCTCGGCACGCAGTTCGTCGGGATCTCCAGGATAAAAACGTCCGGCAACCGCAGGATGACGCAACGTGGTAGTAGCCATGGCCCCTCCTCGCCCGCAACGGGACCGATACGGCTATGCTATGACTCGGCTTGTCCCTTGTGCAAGGCGCGGAAGATAGCCGCGCTCTCTTCCAGTTTCAGTGTCTCCGCCCGCGCCGTAGGCTTCACTTTGGCTTCGGCGAGCGCCCGCTTCAACTCGGGCCCTTCATACTTCGTCTTCAAGTTGTTCCACAAAGTCTTGCGTTTTTGACCAAATGACAACCGCAGGAAATCGATGAATCCATCTCCCGCCACTCCCAACTTTTCCTGTTGCGGATCGATAGTCAAACGCAACACCGTCGAGTGAACTTTTGGTGGAGGCACAAATGCCCCCGGCGGCAATGTGAACAGCTTCTCCACGCGCGCGTACAACTGCGCCGTCGCTGAGAGCATTCCATAATCGCGGCTGCCCGGCTCCGCCGCGATCCGGTCTGCAACCTCCCGCTGCACCATAATCACAATGGTGTCGAAGTACTTCGAAAATTCAAACAGCCGCAGCAGAATATCCGACGTAATGTAATAAGGAAGATTGCCCACCACCTTCACTGGCTGAGGCTTGAGTTCAATGCCCGGCCGGCTCAGCCCGGGCTTCGGCCCGAACAGCGAATCGAAGTCAATCGCCAGAACGTCCGCTTCAATCACTTCCACGTTTCGATCCATGCCAAATTTCAGCCGGAGTTGAGCGGCAAGCACACGGTCCAGTTCAACCGCGATCAACCGCCGCGCCCGCTTCGCCAGCATTGACGTTAGAATGCCACGCCCCGGCCCGATTTCCAGCACTGTACTCTGAGAGACATCTCCCAACGTGTCGACGACGCGCGCCGCCAGGTCTTCGCTTACCAGAAAGTGCTGTCCCAATTTAGGCTTGGTTCGCGGGCGGCGCGTAGATGCGACCTTTGGCACGTTGACCCTCACTGCCTCGGGAAGTAGACTTTGAAGTCGATCCTCGCATCCTAACTGTGGGACCCTCAGGGCTCCCGAGACATATTCATAATAGCGTGCGCCACGAAAATCGTCTCACGCTGCTGGAGGTTCCGCTCTCATGAACATCGTATTCGCCGCTTCGGAAGGTGTCCCATTTTCCAAAACTGGCGGGCTGGCCGATGTAGTCGGCGCCCTGCCCCGCGCCCTTGCCGCCTTGGGCCATCAGGTCAGCGTTTTCCTGCCGCGTTATCGCCAGACCAAGCTCACCGAACCTGCGACGGTAGTTCGCAGCGTCACCGTTCCCTTCGACGACCAGTACCGCTTCGCCTCGGTCGTAAGCGGAGGCAGTCTGCATGGCGTGCGGTTCTATTTCGTCGAGTACCCGCCCTACTTCGATCGCGACGCTCTCTACGGCACGCCCGCAGGGGATTATCCCGACAATGCCGAGCGCTTTGCCCTCTTCTCGCGCACCGTGCTGGAAGCCTCGAAGATCCTCGGTGTCCCCGACATTTTTCACTGTCACGACTGGCAGTCGGCGCTGGTACCCGTTCTTCTGCGCACCGTCTACTCCGAGGACCCAGCTTTCCAAAATGTCGGCACGGTCTTCACCATCCACAATATGGGCTACCAGGGACTGTTCCCTCCCGAAACTCTGCCCCTCCTCATGCTGCCGTGGGACCTCTTCACCATGTCGAAGATGGAATTCTTCGGCCAGGTCAACTTTCTCAAAGGCGCGCTCACCTATTCCGATTTCATCACTACGGTCAGCCGCAAATATAGCCAGGAAATTCAAACCGCCGAATACGGCTTCGGCCTGGAAGGCGTGCTCCGCGACCGGGCCTCCACAGTCACCGGAATTCTCAACGGAGTCGATTACGACGAGTGGAGTCCGCAGACCGACAAATTCATCGCAGCCAAGTATTCGCCTCAAGACCTGTCCGGCAAAGTAACGTGCAAGCAGGATCTGCTCGCGGCATTCGGCGTCAAGAATGCCGATCCAAAGCTTCCCGTCATCGGAATCGTCTCCCGCTTCGCCGCCCAGAAAGGCTTCGACCTGATCTCGCAAGTAGCTGACCGTCTGGCGCGGGAAGAAATGATTGTGGTCGCCCTCGGCGCGGGCGACAAGCCCTATGAAGAAATGTTCCTGCGCCTCAACAAACAGTTCCCCAACAAGATCGCCGTCAAGGTGGCCTATGACAACGCGATTGCCCACAAGATCGAAGCCGGCGCCGACATGTTCCTGATGCCGTCGCGCTACGAGCCTTGCGGCTTGAACCAGATCTACAGCTTGAAATACGGCACGGTTCCAATCGTCCGCGCCACCGGCGGCCTCGACGACACCATCGAACCGTGGGACGCGCGCACTGGGAAGGGAACTGGCTTCAAGTTCACCGAATATAATGGCGAATCGCTTCTGCTCACGATCAAGCACGCGCTCACAGCCTATCGTGACCAGACGTCGTGGAAGGCGCTCATGCGTAACGGCATGAACAAGGATTTCTCCTGGAACGCTTCCGCCCGCGAATACGGCAAAGTCTACGAACGCGTCCGCCAACTGCGAGGCGTTCCCGTGACGCCAGCGCCCGAAAAAGTTTTGGTGTAATGTAGCGACAGCCGCCTCGGCTGTCGCGCCATTCTTGAATAGCTCAGCGTGCTCTGCGACTTTCTTACCGATCTCGGCGGTCAAAAGGCTTTGCTCTCCACCTGAAAGCCACCCGCCACCGGCTGCTAGAATTCCCTCAGCATGGCTGCCGCCCAACAGCCCGCGTTCCCCCGCACCATCTTCCACGTTGACATGGACGCCTTCTTCGTGTCCGTGGAAGAGCTCTACGATCCGTCGCTGAAAGGCCAGGCTGTCGTGGTCGGAGGTCAGCGCCACGAGCGCGGAGTCGTCTCCGCCGCTTCTTATGCCGCCCGCAAATTCGGAGTGCACTCCGCCATGCCTCTGCGCACCGCCGCCAAGCTGTGTCCGCACGCCATCTTCGTCGACGGACATCCCGACCGCTATCGTGAATTTTCCCAAAAGGTCCACCAGGTCCTAGGCGCATTTTCACCGCAAGTGGAAATGGCCTCGATCGACGAAGCCTATCTCGATATGACCGGCACCGATCGCCTTCACGGTCCTCCGCTGAAGGCCGCGCACGCTTTGCATCAGCGCATGAAAGCCGAGACCAGCCTGAACTGCTCGGTTGGAATCGGAACTTCCCGGCTGATCGCGAAAGTTTCCTCGGCGCAGGCGAAGCCAAACGGCGTACTCTGGATCGTTCCCGGCGAAGAAGCCAAGTTCCTCGCCCCGCTCGACGTGCGCGAAATCCCGGGCGTCGGCAAAGTGATGGAGACTCATCTGCACGCGCTCGGAATCAAGAAAGTAGGAGACTTGGCTCGCCTAGACGAATCCGAACTCTCCGAGCGCTTCGGCAAATGGGGACTAGCCTTGGCTGGCAAGGCTCGCGGTGAAGATGCCGGCGGCTGGTTCGATTCCGAAGTGGGAGCCGACACCGAAGCCAAGTCCATCAGCCACGAGCACACTTACAACGAAGACACCGCTGACCCGAACCAGCTCGAAGCCACGTTGATGCGCCTTTCAGAAATGGTCGGCCGCCGCCTGCGCGAATCCGAATTTCACGCGCGCACCATTCAACTGAAACTTCGGTACAAAGATTTCACCACGCTAACGCGCGCCCATACGCTCGCGTCTCCCACGCAACTCGACACCGAGATCTTCGAACAGATACGTGCACTCTTCCGCAAGAACTGGAAAACAGGCATGCCCGTCCGCCTTCTAGGCGTGCACGCATCGTCGTTCACTGCGCAGCCCGATCAGATCAACCTGCTTGAAGGGAACCGCCAGCAGCGCTGGAAAGATGCGATGGCTGCGGCTGACCGCCTGCGTGACAAATTCGGCGAGTCCAGCGTAAGTCTGGCCGCGGGCATGCGCGGAACTTTCCGCGAGCGGACCCATGAGAATCCGGCAGGACTTCCCGGAAAAGGAAAGCCAAAATCTACCTAGCGGCGAATCCTAGCGAGTTTCGTTCTGTTCCCGAGATTGAATCTGGACTAGCGGAGCATTCTGGCTGACGAAGCGTATTCCCTTTTCCCATCGATTTAGTGCATCACCGTCCGATCGCAGTTTGCGTACAGCTGAGCCGACGTATAACGAAGTTTGCACCAGGTGTCCGACCTTGACAGGGCCGACGACCTTAACGTCGCGAATCCAGTGCAGCGCGCTGCTGATGCTGCATCCACACTGGCTGCAATCTGGAGTGCCGCCGAACACGCACGGCTCCACATGTGTGCGCAAGTCGGCAGAATAATTCGTAGACATCTTGGAGAACAGACATTCGTTCGGGCTCGCAGGCGGCGTCACAAAAGCCTTTCCCATGCCTTCCGGCAGCAGTAACTTGGGATACAAACGTCCCAACTGCGGAAGCTCTCGAGCTACGCGTTCCCGGTCCTCCGGAGTCAGCCGTTCCGCGCTCTCCTCCCCGATCTGCGGGCTGTACAGGCTCACCCAAATGTGATCGACCTCCGGCTGCGCATTCCAGAATGCGACGTATTCCTCCAAGTAAGATGGCCGCTCCAGCATGGGCCGCGTGATTACCCAGTGCACGTTGACCGATCTGCCGGCAATATTTTTGAGGATGCGCTCGTAGGTCGCCGGTTTGCGGCGCTCGTCATGATGTTCGGGAAGCCCGTCCACAGAAACGGCAACGCGCAAACGCGGAATTTCCATCCACTCCTGCGGTATCGCGATCACGCCGCTGGTCACCACCATCGTGAATACGTTCATCTTGCTCAGAGCGGGAAGTATGCGCGACAGTTCGCGATGGCGAACCATCGGCTCGCCGCCGACCAGCGACACGTGCAGCGGCCGGTGACGGCGCACCAGTTCCAGCACGCCTTCGACCAACGCATCGCCGCGAAAATCGCTGAGTTCGCGCAGCGTGGTCTCTCCACCCAAGTGGCCATCGCCATACGCATAACAACCCGGGCAGCTCAGCGGACACTCCCGTGTAATCTCGATCGACAACATGGGAACATGTCCGTTGAGCACACGCCACCATGCTCTCGCCAAATCGCGCGGAGTAAGACTGGAACCAGACTGCACTGCTGACATGTGAAGCTTAGATGCGCCAAGTCGAATGAAGGGTTCTCCTCCGACCCTGAAAGTTCTCCGCCAAGACCCGGAAGTTCTTCGCACTGTTGTTTTTTTCAACTGAATAGTTTTCAACGGAATATAAGGCAGGCACACCGCACTGCAATCTCCCCTGTCAGCGATCTTCGCGGGTAAAAGCTTTTGATTCAGTTTCGTGCCTGCTTTGACTTTCGCACTCGCACCCACCTACCATCGAAGGTCCTTCGCCTAACTGAGGTCCAACCGTGGCGCACTCTTCATCGGAATCGGTGATTACCGATACGGTGGTCTCCTTTCTCAAGAACGTTCCTCCGTTCCAATTTCTTTCGGTGCGCGAACTTTGCCGCTTGGCGACGACCATGACCCTGGAATTCTTTCCCAAAGATACGGTCATCGTCAGCGCCGGCCATCCTGCCTCGGAATCGCTCTACATCGTGCACAAAGGTGGCGTCAAACTGGCCCTGCGATCACAAGTAGGCAAGCAAATCGTGCTCGACAAGCGCAGCGAGGGCGAAATTTTCGGCCTTCTTTCGGTGATGAGCAAGGATCTCGCTCGTCTCGATGTTGTCGCCATCGAAGACACTCTCTGTTACCGCGTCCCGGCAGAGCAGGTGCAAAAGCTCATTTCTTCCAATGCCGAAGTCTCGACCTTTCTGTTGCGAACCTCCGTCACTCGCTACATGGACCGCAGCCTGCAGGAACTTCGCACTCAGACCGGGCTCATGGGCGACACCGAGCGCCTCCTGTATTCACTCTCTGTAAGCGATGTCCCCAGTTCGCCTCCGCTGCTTTGCCAGCAGAACACAACCATTCGCGAAGCCGCGCAAATGCTTGCCCATGCGAAGGCCACGTCGGTGTTCGTTACCGATGTGAGTGGGTCGGCCGTCGGCATCGTTACTGATCGCGATTTTGCCCAGAAGGTGGTGGCGCAGGCATTGCCTCTCGATCGAGCCGTGACCGAAGTCATGAGTTCGCCGGTTGTCGCTGTGGAAGCTAGCGAACGTCTGTTCCGTGCTTTGCTCGCCATGGTGAGCCGCAACATTCATCACGTCCTGGTCACGCAGCGGGGAACTCCCACCGGCGTGCTTACCGCTCACGACCTGATGGTCTTGCAAGGCAAGTCTCCGCTCAACGTCGTGCGATTCATCGAGGCGCAAACCAGCGTGCAGGATTTGGCCAAAGCGAATCAGCGCATCAGCGGCCTTTTGCCACTCTTGCTGAGGGAGGGCGCGAAGGCCAGTCACGTCACCCGCGTGGTTGCGGAGATGAACGACCGCCTTATCGTAAAGATTCTGCAATTCGCCGAAGCCAAACTCGGACCTCCTCCTGTTCCGTATTGCTGGGTCGTGCTGGGTAGTGAAGGCCGCCGCGAACAGACTTTCAAAACCGATCAGGACAATGCGCTCCTCTATGCCGACTCGGAAGATCAAGCGAGCGCCCGCGAATACTTCGCTCAACTCACTGCATTTGCGCAGGACGCCTTGCTGACCTGCGGTTATCCAATTTGTCCCGGCAATTACATGGCGAGCAATCCGCTCTGGCGTCAGCCGCTTCAGGCGTGGATGACCCTTTTTCACGAGTGGATCACGCAAGCTGAACTTCACGGTACCGAAGACGCTCTCATCTTCCTCGACATGCGGCCGGTGGCGGGCGACTTCTCCCTCTATCAGGCGCTCGCCGCGAAGAATCGCGAATGGCTGAAAGATGCTGGGATGTTCAAGTCCGTGCTGGCCTGCATTTCGACCACGCACAAGCCTCCGCTGGGATTCTTCCGCAATTTTGTCTTGGAGCGCAGCGGTGAGCACAAAGATCAGCTTGATCTCAAGCTCTTCGGCACGGGTCCGATCGTTGACGCTGCTCGAGTGTTTGCCCTCGATGCGGGAATCGAGCATACCAATACCGCGGACCGCCTTTCCACACTCTCGACTGCCCCGGACAGGGATCCGACGATTTTTCAAGATATGCAGGAAGCCTTCGAGTTCCTCACCTTGCTGCGCCTGGAATGCCAGCTTCGCCAGGTGCGCGAGGGCAAAGAACTGGGCAACTACCTCAGTCCCGATAGCCTCACGCAGCTGCAAAGAAGCCTGCTCAAGGAGGCATTCCGCGCCGCGGCGCGCGCGCAGGCTTTGATCGAAGAAAGATTCCGGACCGCCATCTGGTCCCAGTTGGGTAGATGAATGCCGGGTTGGTGGAAGCACGAGTCTCAATCCTCGGAGGCGCTTTCCCAGGACAGCGCACTCGACTCATTGCGCTACGTCGTTCTCGACACGGAGTTGACCTCGCTCGACTCTCGCACGAACCGTTTGCTTTCCGTCGGTGCAATCGCCATGCAAGGCGCGAGTATCCAACTGGGAAACCAGTTCTACCGCGTGCTTAATCCCAGCGTATCGATTCCCCCGGAGAGCGTCGTCATTCACAGACTTCGCGTGGAAGACGTTGCCGGTGGCGAACCGCCAAGGCAGTGTCTCGATGACCTCTGTCAATTCATCGAAGGGGCGGTGCTGGTCGGACATTTTGTAGACATCGACTTGAATATCCTGAGAAAAGAAATGGGTCAAACGGGGCGTAAGCTCAACAATCCTGCCATCGACACGGCACGAGTTCATCACTGGATTCTGCGGCACGGTCCCTATTCCGAGGATTTGTCGATGCAACTCGAGAAGATGGACCTCCCGACGCTGGCGAAGTTTTACAGTCTTGAAGCGCAAGATGCGCATCACGCGCTGAGTGATGCGTTCCTCACGGCTCGGATATGGCAGAAGATGCTCTACGCTCTGAAGGCAAAGGGTGTCCGGAATTTGCGGAAACTGCTGAGCATTGGCGGAGCGTGAAAAGCCTTTAATCGCAAAGGTCGCTGAGAAGTCTCGCGGAACACGCCGATAAAGCCGGCAAATTCTCATCTGCGAACTCCGCGCGGTTCTCTCAGCGAACTCTGCAGTTATAGGCTTTTGCAACTCCGGTGACTAGGGTATTTGCAGCCCGCTCGTCGGGCATCACAATCAGCTAGGATAGTTGTAAGGACATTGGATGCCGAACCAGGCTGTAACGAAATCCGCTGTAAGAACCTCTGCGGTCGCGCTGTTTGCGCGCAATTTCTTCAAACATCCCTCGATGCTCGGTTCGGTGGTGCCAAGTTCTCCGTTCCTGGTAAAGCGTCTGATGTCAGAGATCGACTGGGATGGTGCGCGGGTGTTGGTCGAATTCGGCCCAGGCGTCGGCACCATTACGCGGGAAATCCTCAAGCGTATGCGGTCGGATGCGGTGCTGTTGGTGATTGAACTCAACGAAGAATTCGTGGAGTACCTCAACTCGACCCTGCGCGACCCGCGCATTCGCGTGATTCACGGCTCGGCGAAGCACGTGCGACGCATTCTTGCCGAACACGGCCTGGCGCGCGCCGACGCCATCATTTCCAGCATTCCCTACAGTCTTCTTCCAGAGACGCTGCGGCAGGAGATTGTCGCCGAATCGCGGCACGCGCTAAAGACGCAAGGTTCGTTGCTGATCTTTCAGTACAATCGCACCCTACTGCCTTACCTCAAGTCCAGCTTCAGTTCGGTTCGACTTAACTTCCATTTGTTAAACATTCTGCCAGTGCTGATCTTTCACTGCACGCCTTGAGGATGTCGTTGGTCGCCGGTCGCTCGGCTGGCTTTGGATTCGCGCCTTAGATACCCCAATCTGCATCCCAAGCCAGCCCATGATTAGCAAGCTTTCCTTCGCGATCTCCGCGTCGTTTTCTCCGCAAACTTTGCGGTCAAAGGCTTGGCCTTAGGCCGGCACAGTTTTTGAGCGCACAAAACCTCCGGTGGCTCGGAGGTTTATATTTCGGGCAATTCCAGGAAGCTATTGCTTTAGCGGAGGTTTGTCAGGACCTTGCGCCGGTTCCGTCTTCGCCTTCTTGGCGACAGGTGCTTTCTTGGTTGCGTTCTTCGCTGCAGGCTTGCTCGACGTGCCGGCGTGCGACTGCGAGTTCTGGTCCTTGTTTGCCGTGACCGGCTTTCCGCTAACCTGCTTCGCCGACACAGGTTTTAGCTGCGCGCTTGCTGGCTTAGCCTGTTTGGAGGATGCTGTGGTCTTGGCCGGCTTTGCATTCTTGCTAGCGTCATTGTGATGGCGCCAGAACGCGACTTTTGAAAGCCGGCTGTGCTGCTGCGTGTCTTTGCCCGGATCTTTTGCGGAATTCTTCGCCGCAGCCTGCGCCATCGTCATCGCGCTTAATAGCAGTACGCTGATGCCGAGGGTCAACATAGTTCTGGTTGTTCTACGCATAAGGCCTCCGTGTTTGGGCCATTGTGCTGCGCTTAACACGGACTCACAAGTGACGAAAGGGAACAGCCGTTGGGGAATTGGGGTGCCGCGAGACCGATCTCCAATCGCGTGGATACCCGGCATAGGGGTGGCATCAAAAATAACCGGGGCTGTCTTACGCAATTGCTGGCCGCGCCGGATGCGCACCGTGATCGTGTTTATCTGGCTTTTAGGTTCTTCCCGCCCTTGATTAAAGCCTTGAGACCCTCGCTCGACCCTTCCGGATCTACTATCCAGATCCGCAGGGATAAATCCCACTCACGCTAAACCTGGAGCCGAAGGCCGAAGGCGGGAAGCCCATGCCTGAATCTCCCGGTGTGATCCTCGTCACATCCGGCCCCGCGAGGGGTAGAATAAACTCCTGCGATCTCGTGCTATGGTTTACGGCACGTAATAACAATTCCTCCGCGTTGAGGTTTTCAACATGGCCGATAAAGCCGTCGTCGATACACAGGCTCCCAACATTGATTCCATTCTGAACGAGCAGCGCAAGTTCGAGCCTCCCTCCGAATTTGCCAAGCAAGCCCACATCAAAACTCTTGATGAATACGAGCATCTTTATAAGGAATCCATCGACGACCCCGATAAATTCTGGTCGCGCATTGCCGGCGAATTGCACTGGTTCAAGAAGTGGGACAAGGTTTTGGAATGGAATTGCCCGTGGGCAAAGTGGTTTGTCGGCGGCCAGTTTAATCTCTCCTACAACTGTCTGGACCGGCACGTCGATACCTGGCGCAAAAATAAGGCCGCGATCGTTTGGGAGAGCGAGCCCGGCGAGGTTCGCACCCTTACCTACCAGCAACTGCATCGCGAAGTGCAGAAGTTCGCCAATGTTTTGAAATCCCTGGGCGTAAAGAAAGGCGATCGCGTCGCTATTTACATGGGCATGACGCCGGAGCTGCCCATTGCGATGCTGGCCTGCGCGCGCATTGGGGCGCCGCACACGATCGTCTTTGGCGGATTTTCTTCGAACGCGCTGGTTGACCGCATTCATGATTCGCAGGCGTCGGCGGTGATCACCCAGGATGGATCGTATCGCCGGGGCGGCGAAGTGAAATTATTCCCCGCCGTGGAGGAAGCCCTGAAGTCATGCCCCAGCGTGAAGCACGTCATCATTTACAAGCGCACGGGAACTGCGATCAACATGCAGGCGGGTCGCGATCATTGGTGGCACGAGCTCATGGCGAAGGCTTCCGACGTTTGCCCCGCGGAGCCGCTGGACGCGGAGCATCCGCTTTACATCCTCTATACCTCCGGAACCACCGGCAAGCCGAAAGGTGTGGTGCACACCACAGCCGGATATTCCGTGGGCACTTACCTGACTACAAAGTGGGTGTTCGATCTAAAGGAACAAGATACCTACTGGTGCACCGCCGACATCGGATGGGTGACGGGGCATAGCTACATCGTTTACGGGCCGTTGCAAAACGGCGCCACCAGCCTGATGTATGAGGGCGCTCCGAATTTTCCCGAGCCCGACCGCTTCTGGTCGATCATCGAGCGACACAAAGTGAACGTTTTTTATACGGCGCCGACGGCGATCCGTACGTTTATTAAATGGGGCGACGAGTGGCCGAAGAAGCACGACATGAGCAGCCTGCGCCTATTGGGCACTGTGGGCGAGCCCATCAATCCTGAGGCCTGGATGTGGTATCGCGAAACCATCGGCGGCGATCGTTGCCCGATTGTCGACACCTGGTGGCAGACCGAGACGGGACAGATCATGATCACGCCGCTTCCGGGCGCGATCGCGGCCAAGCCTGGGTCGGCTACACGGCCGTTCCCTGGTGTGGTGCCTGAAATCGTTACCATGGAAGGCAAGCCTGTGCCGGCCGGCTCCGGAGGATTTCTGGTTATCAAGCGGCCATGGCCGGCAATGCTGCGCACGGTATACGGCGATCCCGACCGCTACGTCAAGAATTACTGGTCGCAAATTCCGGGAATGTATTTCACCGGAGACGGTGCGCGAAGAGATAAGGACGGATATTTCTGGATCATGGGGCGCGTTGACGATGTGCTCAACGTCAGCGGACATCGCCTGAGCACAATGGAAGTGGAGAGCGCGCTGGTGGCGCATCCGGCGGTCGCCGAGGCCGCGGTGGTGGGGCGTCCCGACGATTTGAAAGGGCAGGCGATCTCCGCATTTGTTACGCTCGAGCAGGGAAGACAGCCCACGGCAGAACTCAAGGAAGAGTTGCGGAAGTGGGTGGCGAAGGAAATCGGGGCGCTGGCAAAGCCGGATGATATCCGCTTCACCGACACGTTGCCGAAGACGCGCAGCGGCAAGATCATGCGGCGGCTGCTGAGGGAGTTGGCAACAAGTGGGAACGTGAAGGGCGATACTACGACTCTCGAAGATTTCGGAGTGATTGCGAAATTGCAGGAGCAGGACGAAGTTTAGCCGTTTACCCGGAAGTCAAGACGCCAATCCTAACGTCGCACACACACGGGACGTTAGGATTGGGCGCTCGGATGGAATTATTGGCTTAACTTGATTGCCAGCTGGCGCTCAGGCTGTGTCATCTCACTCCACAGCTTTTGCAGGTCGGTTTGAATCGCCTGATTGTCAGGTTCTTTCCGCAGCGCCATCGCGAACCAACGATACGCCGTCGGCAGATCGTGCGGTGTGCACAATCCCGCTGAGTATAGGGCACCCATTTCAACCATGGCCTTGGGATTGGCTTGCGCAGCCGCAGGCTTCAGCAGGCGCATCCCTCGTTCGCAATCCTGAGTCACGCCCCGTCCATAAATGTATTTCTGCGCTTCGCTGACCGGATCGGACGGAGTTGACGACACGCCCGCATGCGGCTTGGGTGCAGGCGCGGGCTTTTTGGGCTTCGGTGGCGGCGCTGGCGTGGCATCACTTGCGTCTGGCGCAGATTCCTTGGCAGGTTCTTTCGCAGCCTCTGCAGGTGCCGCGGCCGCGGAATCGGGCGAGGCATTCGAGGTGTCGCTCGAAGCCTTGGTTGCATCTCCGGTTGCAGGTGCTGCATTGGCGGGTGGATTTCCGCCGTCGGGTGTCGACGCCGGGCTGGTTGCGGCTGGAGGTGCCGACGTAGAAGAAGAATCCGGCGCAGGCTGTTGCGGTGCTCCTTGCGCTGCAGGCTGGGCAGGCGTTGTGTTCGATGGCGTTGCTGATGCTCCCGCAGGCGCGTTGGCATCTGGTGATGGCGCAGTCGCAGGAGAAGCGGTATCCGTCCCATCCGAATTTTGCGCGGTGGCTGCAGGCTTGCTCGGGCTCAAGTGCAGCCAGGGTATCCCTTGATTCTTCCAGCGCAAATAGCCAAAGCCTACCGCCAATGCCAACGCCAACAAAATCAGAAAAACTTTTCCTGCCCCCCCACCTCGGTGTTCGTCCTCATCTTCGAGCAGATAGTCGAGGTTACCCGAGCGCGAATGCGGATCTGTGCTGAGGCTAGCGCGCTTGCGCGAAGAAGGCGGATCGTTCAATCCCAGAAACGATGGGCCGCTGATGGTGGGCGGATCTTGCGGCAGTGGCATTGATGCTCGAGGCGGCGCCGCCTGGGGCCTTGTAATCACGGGCGCTGCAGTCGAGGAAGGCGCGGTCGATCGCGTCGTGGTGGTTGGAGCCGACGACGCGACCGCGACGGGCGCAGCAACACCGGCCGGCGTGGAAGTAACCGCCGCGGGCGTTGCGAGCAACTTTGCTCCGCACATCCCGCAGAACCGGTTCTCCTCCGAATTCTCATTCCCGCAACGAGGGCAGCGCACCTATCCTCCTGAACTGTATCTATATAGCTTACGATATCTTGAAGGTTCGATGCATCACGGAGAAAGTGGGGTACCTGAAAAATGACCTTTAAGCGCACGCGAAGAAAGAACTTATGAAGCCTGTCGAGGTTGCTGAGACGAAGCGCGGCCATCCCATAGGCAATTTCTATGTCAGCGTGCAAGGGCATCGCCTGGAAGTGCAGCGCATTGCCGGCAGCCGTGGGTCGGCCACAGAACTCGTTCTTCTTCACGAAGGGCTGGGATCGGTTTCGCATTGGAAAGATTTTCCCGCTCGCATTGCCGAGGCCACCGGATCGCCCGTGACCGTCTATTCGCGCTACGGCTGCGGCAACTCGGACCTTCTTGCCGCGCCGCGCGGCGTTGGCTACATGCACGACGAAGCGCTGCGCGTGCTCCCCGACCTGCTGGCGCAGCTGCAAATCAATGATCCAATCCTCATCGGCCACAGTGACGGTGCGTCGATCGCTCTGATTTATGCCGGGACCCATGACCGCGTGCGCGGCCTGGTGCTTCTGGCTCCGCACGTCTTCGTCGAGGACCTGAGCGTGGCCAGCATCGCCGAAGCGAAGACAAGTTTCGAGACCACCGACTTGCCGGAAAGACTGGCTCGCCATCACCGCGACGCCGCGCGCACGTTCTGGGGATGGAATAACATTTGGCTCCATCCTGACTTCAGGCGCTGGAATATTGAAGAATTTCTGCCGCGCATTACTTGCCCGATTCTCGCCGTCCAGGGACTGGACGATCAATACGGCACCATGGCGCAAGTGCAGGCGCTTTCCCGGCAGGCGCGCGGACCGGTAGAAATCCTTCCTCTGGAGGAATGCCGGCATTCCCCGCAACGCGATCAGGCAGACGCGACGCTGGCCGCGATTGCAAAATTCGTGAAACGAATCGAGGAACAAATCGGAACGTGATGGAGTCTGAGTATTCTGGGAGTCCGCGTTTCTAATCTCATTCGGAGGTCCGCATGGCATCGCGCTTGGCAGCGTCGTGTGTGTTCTTGATTTGCGTTATGTCGTTCGCGGCTGGTCAGGCCGTGCCTCAACGCGTTCGCGTCTCGGAAAGCATCGGACAAGCTTTCATCGTCAAGAAGGTCGATCCCGTTTATCCTCCGCTGGCGCGGCAGGCTCGTATTCAAGGCAGCGTCATCCTGCAGGTGCGCATCAACAAATCCGGAGATGTCGAGAGTGTGCAGTTGTTCAGTGGACATCCGATGCTGGCGCCAGCCGCCATCGATGCCGTGAAGCAATGGAAGTACAAGCCTTATTTACTAAACGGCGAACCAGTCGAGGTGGAAACTCGAGTGACGGTGAACTTCACTCTCGCGGGGGAGCGCCCGCCAGAAGGAGTCGTAGGTGATGCGCCCGGAGGAATTCCGCCCGATGCGCCGGGTGGGGTTATGTCTAGCAGCCCCGTGCGCCCTGGAGTGGTGCGCGTATCGCAAGGTGTGATGGAGGGTCTTGTGGTCGCCAAGGTGCCTCCTGAATATCCAGCGGATGCCAAGGCACAAAAAGTTCAGGGCGTGGTCGTGCTAAGGGTCATCATTGACAGGGAGGGGAATGTTTCCGAAATTCAATTGATCAGCGGACAGCCCCTACTCGCGACGGCCGCGCTCGACGCGGTCAAGCAATGGAAGTATCGGCCATACCTGTTGAACGGCTCGCCGGTTGAAGTAGAAACCCAAATTCAGGTGAACTTTACTCTGCGTCAGGGGTCATGACTTCCCAGTGGCGTGCCGTGCCAATGGCGGCAGCGCCCCTTCCGCGGCTCAGGGCAGTCGCGCTTGTTAGCCGTGATCCTACTTGGTCATGGTGCGAGGAGCCGTCGGTATTGGCGTCGGTGCCGGCGGCGCGGTCGTCGCCGTCAAAATATTTTTCGCCGACGGTGGAAGCTTGTCGGCATTGGCGCAGAGCAGGCTGACTTGCCACATCTGCGTGGGCGAGAGCTGTTTTTCGAATCCCGGCATGCCCGTCATGCGAATGCCGCCCGTAACTTTCCAATACGTTTCTTGGGGAGTGTCGTCGGTGACACCTTTGCCCTCCATGAGCTTGGGCGGTTTGGGGAACATCCCCAAGGAGATTGCGGTCGGCGGCTGGCTGGGCAGGCCGTGGCAGACGGCGCAATTGTCTTTGTATACTTGCGCCCCCGCTGCAAACGCGGCCTCATCGGCGGGGATCGGCGACGGCTTCGGCATCTCCTTACGCAGGCGCGCATGCAGCGCCAGTCCCGCCAGCATCTTTTCAAACGGCATTGGCGCGGACGCCGTTGCTACCGGCGCAGCTCCCGTGGAGAAATACATATAAACGCCCACCGGAATGACGATCAAGCCCACGATCAGACCCACTAGAAACTTGCCCATTCAGGAATCTCCTGTAGAGAATTTGTAAACCTTGAATACTAACAAAGCCGCGGAGGTTGCCCCTAAAGTCGTACAGTAAAAATCCGATGGTCGCAGTTAACCCCCATTAGTAGTTTTGAAGTTTTGCGGACCGGCGGTTCTGCGGGGGCTTACGAGTCACATCTGCGATGGTGAGGCGTAGTCAAGCCGCATCCGGGAGCGATCATGACAGGATGGTTGCGGTCGTCGATTTGCGGATTGGCGTTTCTACTGGCGATAACCTTCAGCCCCGCCAGCGCTGCGGCGTATTCGGTTTTAACGCACGAAGAGTTGATCGACCTGGCCTGGAACAGTTCCATACGTCCGCTGCTGCTCGCCCGTTTCCCTGGTGCCACCGACGCTCAACTCGTCGAGGCGCATGCCTATGCCTACGGTGGTTGCGCCATCCAGGACATGGGCTACTACCCGTTCGGCAAACGCATCTTCAGCGACTTGACGCATTACGTGCGCTCGGGCGATTTCGTCGCCTGGCTCTTTCGCAACGCGCGCACCATCAATGAATACGCGTTTGCCATTGGAGCTTTGTCGCACTACCTCGGCGACTCGATCGGTCACTTGGAGGCGATCAATCCCGCAACCGGTCTCGCATTCCCAAAATTAAGCCGCCGGTTCGGACCCGAAGTCACCTACGACGAGAGCCCGCACGGTCACATTCGAACGGAATTTGCCTTCGACGTTGAGGAACTGAAGGAACGGGCGTTCGCGCCGCCTGCATACCTGAGTCAGATTGGCTTGCAAACGCCCCGGAAGTTCCTGGCACAAGCCTTCATCGATACCTACGGGTTCGATGTTCTTGAAGTGCTGGGCCGAACCCGCCCTGCTCTGCGCAGCTATCGGACTTCCGTTCGGAGCTTTATTCCATCGTTTGCCGAAGCGGAGGTGGTGCTGCACGGACATCAATTTCCTCCTCCTCCGGACGATGACGCGTATCGCATTTTCGCCGAGCGCGTGGCTCGTACCAACTATGATCGCCGATGGAAGCACACCTACCGCGGGCCCGGGTTCAAATCGCATCTGCTGGCGATTGTGGTTTTCATTGTTCCGAAAATTGGTGCGGCTGCGGATTTGGCCATTAAGATTCCCAATCACGATACCCAGGAGTTGTATCTGCAAAGCGTGAACCATGCCGTAGAGGCATTTGATGCGGCGTTGAAAAAATTAGGCTCCGAGCCGAAAACCCTGATTGCTCTCCCGAACATCGATCTCGACACCGGACATCACGTGAAGCGCGGGGAATATCGCCGCACCGATCAAACCTATGCCAGGCTCCTCGAACGCCTAACGTCGGTGCAGGGGAGAACCATCCCCATCGACGTTCAACAGAATATCCTTACCTTCTACGCCATATCGAAAACGGCGCTCGACCCCACTCCCCGAGTGAGGGCACAGCTGGAAGTGTTGAAGGGCATGAAGACCGCGGATGGACTCAGGCCAGCGCCCGAGCCCGAAACCGAACCGACGCCCGCGCCCAAGAACTGATCGCCCGCGCGATGCTACACTCAGCATCGCCATGCTGACTCACCTGGAGTGCACTCGCTGCGGCGAACACTATCCCGTCGACCGCCCGCAAACTGTGTGTCCCAAAGACGCCGGCATTCTTTACGCCCGCTACGATCTGCCGACGATCAAGCGCGCGTTTTCTTCCGCGCGCCTGGCTGGACGAGCGCCCACCATGTGGCGCTACGACGCGGTTCTGCCCGATGTCAATCCCGTATCGCTGGGCGAAGGCTTTACGCCCATGTTGCCGAGCCGCGAATATCCTAACGTCTACATCAAAGACGAGGGCCTGAACCCAACCGGCTCATTCAAAGCGCGGGGGCTGTCTGCGTGCGTGACCATGGCTCGCCACTACGGCCTGAAAAAACTTGCGATTCCCTCCGCTGGAAACGCCGCCGGGGCGCTCGCCGCCTACAGCGCCGCTGCCGGCGTGGAGGCGCACATCTTTATGCCGAAAGATGTGCCCATGGCCAACCGCATTGAGTGCGACTACTACGGCGCACACGTTAATCTGGTGGACGGCCTGATCAGCGACTGCGCTCAAAGAGTCGCTGAGCTGAAAAAAGAAAGCTCGTGGCAAAAAGACGGATGGTTTGACGTGAGCACCACCAAAGAGCCCTATCGCGTCGAAGGCAAGAAGACCATGGGATACGAAGTCGCCGAGCAACTGGGCTGGAGAATTCCGCAGGGCATCATTTATCCCACGGGTGGCGGAGTTGGTCTGCTCGGCATGTGGAAGGCCTTCGAAGAAATGGAAACGCTGGGCTGGATCGGCTCTGAGCGCCCGAAAATGATCACGGTGCAAGCCGCGGGTTGCGCCCCCATCGTGAAAGCGTGGGATGAACACAAGCCGTCCGCGGAAATGTGGCCAAACGCTGCAACCTTGGCGGCCGGTCTGCGCGTTCCAAAACCATACGGCGATTATCTGATCCTCGATATTTTGAAAAAAAGCAAGGGCGCAGCCATCAGTGCGACCGATGAAGAAATTGTCGAAGCCACTCGCCACTGGGCAAAAGTTGAGGGCATCTTCGCCGCACCAGAGGGCGCGGCGTGCCTGGTCGCATATCGCAAACTCCGCGCGAATGGGTTTTTCAGACCCGAGGACACGGTAGTGCTTTTCAACACCGGCAGCGGTCTGAAATATCAAGATGTGCTAGACGCGAGTGTGGCGCGGGCGCCCTCGCCCGCGAAACCGGCACACGCAGTGAAGCCAGCAGCACGCCAAATCGGCGGAATAATCGGCCCATACTGAACTCGAGTAGTTCGCGGTCCTCTGTGTCCTCCGTGCCCTCTGTGGTTAAATAGTTTTCTACCCATGACCACGCGTCTCTACTACAACGATTCTTTCCTCTACGATTTCGATGCCGAAGTCCGCGAAGTCCTCGAGACGCCGCGTCCGGGGCTGGTTCTGGACCGCACCGCGTTTTATCCCACAAGCGGCGGCCAAATCTTCGACACGGGCTGGATCAGTTCCGACGCGAGCAAACTTCGCGTGACGGAGGTCGCCGATGCCGAAGACGGCAGAGTGGTCCACTATCTGGAAGCGCCGGTTGGAGACCTAAAGCCAGGAACGCGCGTGCATGGTCAGATCGATGCTGTCCGCCGTCGCGACCACATGCAGCAGCACTCCGGCCAGCACGTGCTCTCCGCCGCTTTCATCCGCCTGTTCAACATAAAGACGGTTTCGTTTCACATGGCCGACGATTACTGTTCCATCGATCTCGACACGCCCACGCTGACGAAGGAGCAAGTTGAATCGGCCGAGCGCCTGGCCAACGAAATCATTCTCGAGAACCGTCCGGTTGATATCCGCTTCGTGACTCGCGCCGAAGCCGAGAAGCTTGGCCTGCGCAAACTGCCGCCCGCCGAGCGCGACGAGCTGCGCATCATCGACATTCGCGATTTCGACCTGACGGCTTGCGGTGGTACCCACGTCTCGCAAACCGGGCAGATTGCCAGCGTCCTGCTGCGCAAGACCGAGAAAGTACGCCAGGGATGGCGGGTGGAATTCGTCGCCGGACTACGGGCAGTGGCGACAGCGCGACGCGACTTCACCACGCTCACCGAGACCGCCGCGCTTTTTTCCGCTCACATTTACGACGTCCCGCAGCAGGCTCGCAAGTCACTCGATGAAACCAGATCGCTGCGCAAGCAATACGAGCAATCACAAGAAGAGTTGGCTGCAACCTACGCCTCGGTACTGCTCGCAAGCGCCCGGGAAAGCCAAGGCCGAAGAATCGTCGTCCGCACGCTCTCGGACCGCGATCTGAACTTCTTGAAAATGCTTGCGCAGAAAGTGACTCGGCTTGCGCCTAACGTGGTTGCGCTGCTGGCGACGACTTCGCCGCAGCCGGCGCTGGTCTTCGCGCAATCGCCAGGCCAGTCGCTCGACATGGGCGTACTCATGAAAGAGCTCATGGCAAAGATCGGCGGCCGGGGCGGCGGCAGCAAGGATATGGCGCAGGGCGGCGTTCCGAAAGCGGAAGGGATCGAGACTACGCTGCAAGGCGTGGCGGCGACGCTCGCGGCTTGAGTGTTTCGCACCGCGAGCTTTCGCTCGACTGACAGCCGAGGCGGCTATCACTACATGGAATTACTACATGGACTATGCCGGTTGTTGCCGGCGGGACCGTTCCCACCAGACTTTGGGATCTTCGGGACGATTCAGCATGTTCGACAATTCCTGCTTGATCTCGCGCAGGCGGTTGGTGCGCAGCTCGAGAGCAGTTTGATCGACCGGATTGTGGCCGGCCTTTTCCGCGAGACGGGCGTTCAGGCTACGTAGGTCGGCGATTTCCTGACGAAGGCTGCTGAGGTGTTCCGTAATATAGGGCATCTCTTTCATCATACGCTCTATTTCTGCTAGTGCGGTTGAATTCCGCTTCCAACCTCAAGATTAGCGCAGTACGAAAGGTCAATAAGCGTCCAACTGCGTGGACACTGGGCAAATGGCCCGAATTCCGCAAGAAACGCCATCGCTCCCGGAAGTGTGGGATGATTCTTTTTGAGGGATGATTTGCGATGAGCGGCAAGGCGTGCGTCATCGGTGCGGGACCGAACGGGCTTGCGGCTGCCATAGTCCTGGCTCAAGCGGGGCTCCGGGTGGACGTGCTCGAGGCGGAGCCGACGGCTGGCGGAGCAGTGCGCACGCTGGAGTTAACGCTGCCTGGATTTCGGCACGACTTCGGATCGGCAGTCTACCCTTTGGGGGCAGGATCGCCATTTTTTTCCTCATTGCCTCTCAGCAATCACGGCCTGCAATGGATTCATTCTCCCGCAGCCTTGGCCCATCCCCTGGATGACGGCACCGCCGTGCTGTTGCAGCGGGACTTGAATGAAACCCGCGACTGGCTCGGACGCGACGGAGCGGCGTGGGACAACCTCATGCGACCATTCGTCGAGCGCTGGAACGAATTTGCTCCTGAGGTTCTTCGTCCGGTTTCTTTCTTTCCGCGACATCCCTGGCTGATGGCGCGGTTCGGAATGGTTGGTCTGCGATCGGCGGAAGCTGTCGCTGGCCGCTTTCATGAGCCGCGTACCCGCGCGTTATTTGCGGGAATGGCCGCGCACTCCTTCCTCAGCCTGGACGAGCCGCTGAGCGGGGCGTTTGGGATTTTGATGACCGTGCCTGCGCATGCGGTGGGTTGGCCGATTCCTCGCGGCGGGGCGCAGTCGCTCACCAATGCACTTTGCGCCCATCTTTCGACGTTGGGAGGCAACATTCGCACTTCGTCGCCGGTTGAAGATCTGGCAGCACTGGAAAACTACGATTTGTTTCTGTGCGACCTGACTCCGCGCCAACTGGTAAAGGTCGGCGGCAAAAAATTGTCTGAGAGTTACAAGCGCCAGTTGAGCCGCTACCGCTACGGGGCTGGCGTTTTCAAAGTGGATTACGCCCTCAGTGCAGCGATTCCCTGGAAAGCATCCGAGTGCTTGCGATCGGCGACGGTGCATCTGGGCGGAACCTTTGAGGAGATTGCCGCGTCGGAAAAAGCAGTGTGCAACGGACAGCACGCCGAGCGGCCGTTTGTGTTGCTGGCCCAGCCGAGTCTGTTTGACGCTACGCGGGCTCCGGCGGGCAAGCACACGGCTTGGGCATATTGCCATGTGCCGCACGGATCGAACGTCGACATGCTGCCGAAGCTCGAGGGTCAGATTGAGCGCTTCGCTCCCGGTTTCCGCGAATGCATTCTCGCACGCCGCATCTTTTCTCCTGCGGACTTGGAGAGCATGGACGCGAACCTCGTCGGAGGCGACATTTCAGGCGGGCTCATGGACCCTCGTCAAATCCTGTTCCGACCGACTCGTCGGCATTACGCGACCTCCTCGAGGGAGATTTACATTTGCTCGTCGTCAACGCCTCCGGGCGGAGGCGTCCATGGAATGTGCGGTTACCATGCCGCGAAAATGGCCCTGTCGAGGTCGACGTAGGGACAGCCGCCTCGGCTGTCCGGCATGCGGAAGCATGCCGGTTTTGATTGGGAGTGCCTTTGTTTTCTAGCGGACGGTCGATGGCGGCCCTCCTCCACATAAATCAAAGTCTGACAGCCGAGCCGGCTGTCGCTACGTGATCATTCGCGACGAGCGGGAGTCGGCCATTCGATGGCGTGGATAGTGCCATCGGCCTCGCGCTCCAGCGTGGGCGCATAGAGTCCCAGGAATTGGCGCCGCCACCAAAAACCTTCCTTGCGTTTCTCAGAGATGGCCGTAAACCAGTATTGCCACATGACAGCGCGCACCTGATGCGGAGGAACTCTCTCAAAGGGATTTCCTGCGAAAAGACTGAGAACGTCCACGTCATTGGAGAGCAACCGCACTTCAGTTCGCGGCACGATCGGGTAGTCTCGCCACGATCCCAACGAAGCGAACCAGAGATTCCAGTCGAATCGCGGCTGGTAGGGCGCGTAAATCCCCGGCGGCTTGTGAACGTCCTGAGGTTTGTAGCGAAACGGATAGGGCACCCAATTCGTTCCATCATCGGAACCCTGGAACTCAATCTCGTAGCGGCCGCGAGTCATGATGCCAAACAGTCCGTAGCGATTGGCGATGCGGAAGGGCTCGAGTGCCACAATCGGTGCAGTGGGCAGAGACATAGGGAAGAACCAAATCAACTCCGCAGCCGTGGCGTAGAAAACCCAGCTCAGCATGACGGCGCTCAGAGCCAGCTTCCCAATCTTGAACGACTGACGAAGGCTTCCCAACGTTTGTACGTCGCTCGGCGTCCCTCCCTGGATAAAGGATTTCTTCCATCGCTCCGGCAGGATGCGCAACAGGAAACGATCGTCCAGCAACAAGACTCCCAACGACAGCACAAGGTAGTTGAGGAACGTGTAATTCGCGGTGAGGATCACGCCCATCTCCCACGGCGTCACAATCAAGAAGCAGAGGATGCGCCAGCGGCGCGGCATGAACAGCATCCAAACCAATCCCAACTCCAGCGAGAGCGTGGCAAACGCAGTCGCGGCGTGAAACCGGTGGGGCAGATGCTGCATGTACCAGCCGATCCACGTAGGCAGCGGGCCATTCTGGTAGTACTCGTCCATGGCAGTGAAGTGCCGCCATTCCGGATCGCCGCCGGCAATTTTGGCGACACCGGACTGGAAGTAGATGCGGAACCATTCCCACTGCAGCAGGAACAGGCTGGCACGCGATGGCGGCGACGCACGGCCAAAGCCGGGCCGCAATCCGGGAGCCGCGAAGAAAAGCGAAATGAAGCCCGCTTCCAGCAGCATGCCATCCGACTGGTAGCCGGAAAAGTCTTGTGCGGCGCTCACGAACGACAGGAAGCAAACGAAGCAGATCGCCAGCATTCCGCGCGGCCAAATATTCAGCGTCAGCAAGATCGACGCGACCATGCCAACCCAGCACAAGGCGGTCAACATAAGCGAGCCGCTCGAAATCCAAAGCACGGTCGGCGCGAACCACAGGCCGCGACTGTGGCCCAGAGTATGCGCGACAGCCTGCAGGTATTCGTTAGCGGGGAGAATCCCTTGCGGGCCGATGAGCCCGCGGACCTGAAAGACAAGCGAGAAAAAGGCGGAAAAATAAATCCCGCCCAGCGCGCGTAGGAAAAGCCAGCGCGGAATCAGGCGATCGGTTGGGCCATGCTCCGAGTCGAACAGCCATCGGACGGCATGGGCGAACCGGTCCATTGCGTGCCCAATTATAGCGAGCCGAACTGCGCGCCGTTCCTCGCGAAGCCTGCGGCTACGCTGCGATCCGACGAACAGCCTTCCGCGCTTTCTCCGTCAAAGTGGGTTTGCCAACCGGAACGCTGGCTTCCCACGGCTCTTCAATTCCCATCAGGGCGAGCGCTCCGCCCGCCAGCGCCGCATTCTTCATGAACATGACCATGTTGTTCATGCGAGTCTGGGGATCCTCGTCGCGCCAGAAGTCGTGCATGATGGGCGAGACTCCCGCCAGAAAACCGAGCAGCGCCACGGCTCCAAGCTTGGGCTTGACGCCCAGCAAAATGCTTGCGCCGCCCACAAGCAGCGGCACGGCAGACAACGTCACCGCCAACTCCGGTTCGGGCACGCCCTTTGCGCGCGCATATGCGGCCATCGACTTGCGGTCCTTAAGATGGCCGATGCCGCTGTAAATAAAAAATCCGCCGAATATCAGGCGACCGATAAGAAAGGGGGTCTTCATCTCAAATTCCTCCGCGTAATTGTTGATAGTGAGTGCGCGTAGTTGGGATGAGGAAAGCGCAAGCTCGGTTGGCGGGGAAGAACTTACTCTCCGCCTTAACCCGCTCCTTCCCGTGTGGGAAATTCGGGGCAGATGGGACGTTTCCACATTAATCGGCTATAGCGGGTGGCTCGGGACAATCGTATCTTCCGAGACTTGAGGGTGCCCCGTTCAAGCTCAGCTTGAGCGGGGCTTTTCTGTCGGCCCCCGTACGGTCGCGCAACCGACAGAGGCTGCCCCACCCTGCGCGATGTTCGCAGGGTGGGCACGATGCTGCTGGCGTCTTGAGCCTTTGATCTTCGGACCTGCATCTTCCGGACTCGGAATCTCCTGCTGCCATTGGCTCGAATGCCCAGCCTTCGAAAAACGCGAAGGCTGGGGCAGCCGCTCTCGGAGTGGTACGAGCAAAAAACAAAGGTGGGCCAGCCCCCATAGGGAATGAAACCCGGGGAGAGACGAGACCTTCCCCGATTTTCCGAAGGGCGGATAGCAGGTTCGCTATCCGCCCTCGTTTTGTGCAAGCAGCAGAACTACTGGCCCAATGCCGCGGCTGTAGTCGTGGCCTTGGCCACCTGTTTTTCAGTTTTATGCGCCGGCCCGATGAATTCCAGCGTCATGCCAAGTTCAGGTAGTTGCATGGCCGTGGCGTAGCTCCCGTCCGGGGTGACTTCGAGGACGAGCCGGCTCAGATCAGTCGACTTGGCGTCTCCAGTGGAAGCCACCAGCAGCAAATACCCGGCACGAACCCCGTCGAGTTTGGTCAGGCGCAGCATGCGAGAAGGAGTGTCGGGATCGAAGGAGAATGCATATTCTCCTGCGGGAACTTTGGTGGTTCCGAAGTGAACATCGTGCGTGAGCGTGAACTTACCGCGCGCCTCCTGGGCGGAAGCCAGGCTGGGCACCAAGCTCAGAGTGGTCAACGCCAGCAGCGTGGCATATGCAAATTTACGAATCGAAGTCATGGGAATCTCCTTTTGCTCTTTCTGCGTGTGCGCGAAGAGCGGGTCTGAAGAGCACACTGCCCGCGTAAGGCCGGGCGTGTGGGCTCAGATTTTTGTGGAGATCAACGGGGTCAGAAGATTTGCATGCCGCTGCAGGGCTGCTTGCAAACATCAACTTCGCGGGAACCAGCTGCAGAGCCGGCTGCGAAGTGAAATCATTGTGAACGAATGCAGTTCGCGAGTCCAATTCAAAGAAATGATCAGCGGGATTCGTGCGGAGCCGCGTAGCGACAGCCGCCTTGGCTGTCCATATCTTTTCCCAGCGACCGTCGCGATCGCTGCCGCTCAAGGACCAAGCCGCCCAGTTGAAGCACGTTTCTACACGTCTGGCCGCGCAGGTTTGCAGAACTCCCATGCAATACGAGAACACGTAAGGTTTGCACATTCATCCTGATACCGACTGAGGAAGCGGGCGCGCTGGCCCACCCAACCGACGGAGGCTGCCCCACCCTGCGCGATGTTCGCAGGGTGGGCACGATGCTGCCGGCGTCTTGAGCCTTTGATCTTCGGACCTGCATCTTCCGGACTCGGAATCTCCTGCTCCCATTGGCCGGAATGCCCAGCCTTCGAAAACCGCGAAGGCTGGGGCAGCCGCTCTCGGCGCAGTACGAGCAAAAAACAAAGGTGGGCCAGCCAGCCTCGCTTGGCAGGGAAGAACTTACTCTCCGCCACCCGCGCCTCGCCGGCCCTCACGGTATTGCGATAACCAATCTCAAAACGTACTCTCAGCGTCCTCTACCCAAAACCTGTCAAGACGATCAATAAGCGAAAGTCCGCGCAACCAAAACAAACAGAAGGGAAAATAAAGACAGAATTTGTTCCGTTTTACCCCATCCAAAATGCTATTCTGGATATATAGACTGAAATCAAAGGCGCAGCCTCCGGGCTTGCGCCTTTCTATTTCCCACCATGGCCAAACGGTCGCGACGCCCAACTCCTCCCGCGTCGCGCCCGAACCCTGCCCGCCAGCGCGAGCTCAACACCAAGCGCCGCGGAGAACTCGCCGAACTCGCCTTCACCCTCAAAGCCGCCCGCCTCGGCTTCGGAGTCTCCCGGCCCTTCGGCGACAGCGAACGCTACGATGCCATCGTCGACGCCCGCGACCTCACCCCCAACCGCAGGCGCCCCGAAGCCGCCAACTGGAAGCCCATCTGTCCCGCATTCCCCATCCTCCGCCGTGGCGCCAGCCCTCGCCGGTGTCCGCACGATCCCACGCCGCCGCTCTGGCGCGTCCAGGTGAAGTGCTCCACCCAGATCGAAAACGGCATGTACCACCTCAACGCCCACCGCCGCACCGGAGGCCGCGCCGTCCCCTATCTCCCCGGCGAAATCGACTTCCTCGCCGCTTACATCATCCCCGAAGACACCTGGTACCTCATTCCTCTCCAGGCCTTCCTCGGATCCACCAGCCTCCTGTTCCGCCGCCGAGCCGACCGCAAGCCCGGCCTCTACGACGCCTACCGCGAAGCCTGGCACCTCCTCCGCCCATCGTGATGCGTGTGTGGGGACAGCTGCCCTCGGCTGAAACTCCGGGCGGTTGGCTCCGGACAATCGTATCTTCCGAGCCTAGGGGGTGCCCCGTTCAAGCTCAGCTTGAGCGGGGCTTTTCCGTCGCCCCCCCACGGTCGCGGTCAGGAATACCCGGCCCGCTCCTTGGCGCGAGCTGTCCACTGCGACTCAATCTCGACGGCTCCCATCTCGCCAGTCGCGTAGTGACGAAAGCTGCTCCAGGGCCAGTCCTCGGGTTTGGCCACCAATCCGCGCTTGGCGCAAGACTTACCCCGAGGTTTTGACCGTTCCACCCGCCTGAAAACATTAAGTTAATCAGAGCAAACTCCCTGTCATTCCGACCGGAGCCGGAGCAAACGCGACGGCGGAGTGGAGGAACCTTGTGTTTCCCCGGGCTCACGATGCCCACGTAGGGACGGACGCATTCGTCCGTCCCCGCGCCTCGCGCCGAGTCCCGAAGGGACGGCTGACGATAGCCCGCCAGTTTTAAGGGCGGTTGGCCGGCGGTTGACGATCAATTTCGTGCCGTAGGCACGATTGAGATTACCGCCCAAGGGCTCAGGTGTCCTCGTGGGGCCCGCACCCGGATTTGTAAACGTGGGATGGCCTACGCAACCGACAGAGGCTGCCCCACCCTGCGCGATGTTCGCAGGGTGGGCACGATGCTGATTACATCTTGAGCCTATTGACCTTTGAGCCTGCCGTTGATCTTCCGGACTCAGAATCTCCTGCTCTCATCGGCCCGAATGCCCAGCCTTCGAAAACCGCGAAGGCTGGGGCAGCCGCTCTCGGAGTAGTACGAGCAAAAAACAAAGGTGGGCCAGCCAGCCCCCAAAGAGCGCGAAAGGATGGGCCACTCGCGAAGGGTTCTTTCTACCAAGAGACATCCGATCGCGGATGGTTCATAATCCATTTGCAAATCGAAAACCATGGCACCGATGCTCAACCCGGACATTCTGCGATGGGCTAGGGAGACGGCTGGGCTTTCCCTCGAAGAGGCAGCCCACGCAATCGAACTGAAGGAAGCGTACGGCACGTCTGGGCCCGAACGGCTAGAGGCGCTTGAAGCGGGCAAGGAAGAGCCTTCCCGACCATTGCTTTTGAGAATGGCGAAGGTATATCGGCGGTCGTTACTCGTCTTTTACCTTGAACACCGCCCGAAGACTGGTGACCGCGGCAAGGACTTTCGAACCCTTCCAGGGGGCGAGGAGCCACTGTACAACCCGGTCCTCGACGCGCTCCTTCGAGACATTCGAGGTCGGCAGGGCATCATCAAGTCTCTGCTCGAAGATTCCGAGGTTGAACGACTCCCCTTTATCGGATCTGCGACGGTGGACGTTCCCGTAACCACGCTGGCGGCACGGATCACCAAAGGGCTCAAATTCGACCTGAATAGTTTTCGTAAACAAGCCAAGATTGAGGAGGCGTTCGCGTACTTGCGTCTCAGAACGGAGGCCAGCCGAATTTTCGTCATGCTCCTCGGGAATTTAGGAAGCCACCACACCAACATCCCTGTTGACACGTTCCGCGGCTTTGCGTTGGCGGACGAGATCGCCCCGCTCGTAGTCATAAACGACAACGACGCCGTATCCGCTTGGAGCTTCACGACATTGCACGAAGTGGCCCACTTGTGGCTCGGTGCCACCGGGCTCAGCGGATCGGTGAGCGGACTGAAGATTGAACAATACTGTAGCGACGTTGCTGCGGAGATACTGCTGCCGCCAAATGAGCTTGAAGAGTTCGCTCGGGCTAGAACGCTCTCCTCAGACAAACTGGCGGAACGAGTCTCCCAATTTGCGGACAAGCGCAACATCAGCCGCGCGATGGTCGCCTACAGACTATTTCGAACCGGGGCTATCGCTGAAAAAACGTGGGACGACCTCCGAGAGAAATTCTACAAGGACTGGGTTGCTCACACAGAGCGCGAGGCACTCAAACAGAAAGGTCGCGAAGGTGGGCCGAGCTACTACGTCATTAGAAGGCATAAGATCGGTAAGGCGCTGCTTGCCTTAGCCAATCGCTCTCTCGGCGAAGGTCTCCTCACATACACCAAGGCGGCGAGACTACTCGGCGTGAAAGCGCGAAACGTGGAGCCCTTGCTCTCGGGTTCGTCGTCTAGCCGAGGAGGCGAGTCATGATTTACCTCCTCGACGCCAACATCCTCATAACGGCGGCGAACACATACTACGGAATCAGCCGCGTCCCAGAATTTTGGACCTGGTTACAGCATCAGGGGACTTCCGGGTTCATAAAGATTCCTGTCGAGATGTACGAAGAGGTCTTGGAGGGTCGCAAAGAAGATGACGAGTTGCTTGATTGGGTCAGGAATGACACCAATCGTACTGCCCTAGTATTCGATGAGGCGTCAAAGCCCGATTTGGTTCAGCGAGTCGTGAAAGAGGGATATGCGAGCGGCCTGACCGACGACGAAGTAGAGAAACTGGGGCGCGATCCCTTCCTGATCTCCTATGGGCTGGTTGATGGCAACCGTTGCATCGCCACTACTGAAGTATCGAAGCCTACGAAGACACGCCATAACCGACATATCCCGGACGTGTGCGCCACGTTGAAAGTGAGTTGTTGCGGACCATGGGAACTCAATAAACATCTCGGGTTCAAGACTGGATGGAAGGCATGAATAGCCCTTGGGGGCGGGCGCCGAAGCATGAGCCGCCTGGGGGAGATACAAGATGAGCGAATGGGAGAAATTTCTCAAAGACGTCGAGAAGGCCACGGAAGGAATCGACGAGCCATTCTTTCGAGGCCATCCGGATTCGAGTTGGACCCTCGTGCCCTCCCTCGGTCGCTACCGCTTCCACAAATGGTTTGAGAACAATCTTTACTATGACTTCTTAACCTACGGTGCGTCTTGGCTTCCTCACAGCATCGACTCGTGGGATACGCTGTTTATCATGAGGCACCATGGACTGCCAACTAGGCTGATCGACTGGACGCAGTCATTCTCAACAGCTCTCTATTTCGCGACCCGAGACTGTTCGAGCGACGCCGCGCTTTGGATACTTGACGCCTATGCCCTAAACAAGAGCACACTCGACGACGATTCAATTTTGCATCCTCAATCCGATCACGAGTATTACGACTATTTCATCGGCGAGCCTCGGAAGAAATTTCCAGCGAGGGCGCTGGCGATCCTTCCGAGCAAGGCCACGGACCGAGTCCTTGCCCAGCGGGGCGTTTTCACTATTCACAAGCACCGAGAGGAAGACCTGTACACCGTCTGTAAGAGCGCCCTCAAAAAGCTTGTTCTGCCCTCCGTCGCCGTCCAAGACGCGCGCAATTTCCTCAAGCTCGCAGGAACCAATGAGTTCACTCTTTTTCCCGGCCTCGACGGCCTTGCACGGTGGCTCCGCCTAGAGCACGAAGTAGACTTTGCCAAGAGACGAAAACCGCGCAAGGGGAAAAAATCTCGTAAGACTTGAGGAAAAATCGCAGTCCGACTAACGGTGCTCGCTAGGGCTAGATATGTCCCAGCGTCCGTCCCAAGACTTTGCGCTCGCTTCACCCGCGTGATATTCTCTAAGCGTCACATAGACAATCGATTAAGACAGGAGTGCACCAGGCAAGTGTTAGCCAGAGAGCACAAGAAATCCGTGATTGACCAGTACGGGACGCATCCCAGCGATACCGGCAGCCCTGAGGTCCAGATCGCGTTGCTGAGCGAACGCATTGGGCAGTTGACGGAACACTTCAAGACGCACCAGAAAGACCACGGCTCGCGCCGCGGCCTTCTCATGCTGGTCAGCAAGCGGCGTAGCTTGCTCGACTACCTTAAGAAATACGATACCGAGCGCTACAAAACCGTCATCACCAAACTCGGCATCCGCAAGTAATTGCTTGGCCCGGGGTGGATCAAAATCCCCACCCTCTTTCGCAAAGAACGCGAAAGAAGGATGGGGCACCCACTAGTGAGATCGCGCCTCCGGGCTATTTCTGGAAATCCGTCTCTGGAGAGACGGTCCAGCATCGAGGAAATCTCCACACGTGCGTTTTTCAAGCGCTGATCCCTCGCCTTATCCGGCACCGCACTTGTGCCCCGGCTGTCCTGCGTTTCGGCGGGAGCCCGGCTGCCTGTCTCATCTCAAAGGAATGAATATGAAACCAGAAGCAACTAGCGTTACAGTCAATCTCGCCGGCGGTAAACAAATCTCATTTGAAACTGGAAAGCTTGCGAAGCAGGCGCACGGCGCGGCCGTCGTCCGGCTCGGCGAAAACGTCGTGCTCGCCACCGCCGTCGCCAATCCCGAACCACGCGAGGGCATCGATTTCTTTCCCCTCACCGTCGATTACCGCGAGTACACCTACGCCGGCGGACGTTTCCCCGGCGGCTTCATCAAGCGCGAAGGCCGCATGAGCGAGCGCGAAGTGCTCACCAGCCGCCAGATCGACCGGCCCGTCCGGCCCATGTTTGCCGAGGGATTCAAGTGCGAGACCCAGGTCATCGCGTTCGTTCTTTCCGCCGACACCGATAACGATCCCGACGTGCTCGGCATCAACGGAGCGTCTTGCGCGCTCACGCTTTCCGACATTCCATTTCTCGGTCCCATCGGCGCGGTGCGCGTCGGGCTGGTGAACGGCCAGTTCGTGGTGAATCCCACCTACGACGAGATGCGCGAGAGCCTGGTCAACATCATGGTCGTCGGAACCGCGGACGGCATTGTGATGATCGAGTCGGGCGCCAAGGAAGTGAAAGAAGATACCGTGCTCGACGCCATCGAGTTCGGCCACACGGAGATCAAGAAGATTTGCAAGGCGATTAACGAATTGCGCGATAAGGCCGGCAAGCCGAAGCGGAAGGTCGAGCCTCCGCAATTTGACGACGCGTATTACAACGACCTGCGGGGACGCATTGGCACCGAGTTGGCCGACGCGCTCGACACCAAGAAGCATCCCAAGGCAGAGAGCTACACGCTGGTCAAGGACATCAAGAAGAAATTGGCCGCCGCGCTACCAGAAGATGATGAAGAGGCCAAGAAGAAACTCGACCATTACTACGAGGCTCTGCGCGAACGCATCTTCCGCGAGCAGGTGATCAACGAGAAGCGCCGTCCCGATGCCCGCGCCTTTGACGAAGTCCGCGAAATCTGGATCGAAGCCGGCGTGCTGCCCAGAACCCACGGCAGCGCCATCTTTACCCGCGGTGAAACCCAGGCACTAGTCACAACGACGCTGGGTACCAGCGACGACATGCAACGCCTGGAAGGCTTCGAAGGCGAAGCCAAAAAACGCTTCATGCTTCACTATAACTTCCCACCGTTTTCCGTTGGGGAAGTTGCATTTCTGCGTGGAGCTGGACGGCGAGAAATCGGGCATGGAGCGTTGGCGGAGCGGGCGGTTTCGGCGGTGCTGCCGACAGAAGAGAAGTGGCCTTACGCGATGCGCGTGGTTTCCGACATTCTGGAATCGAATGGATCGTCGTCGATGGCGACGGTTTGCGGGGCGTCGATTGCCCTGATGGATGCAGGTGTTCCGTTGAAGGCTCCGGTTGCCGGAGTTGCGATGGGGCTGGTGAAGGAGGGCGAGCAGTACGCGATCCTCACCGACATCGCGGGCGCGGAAGATCATTACGGCGATATGGACTTCAAGGTTGCGGGCACACGAGACGGGATCACTGCGCTGCAGATGGACATTAAAGTCGCGGGGATCACGTCGCAGATCATGCGTGAGGCGCTGGCGCAGGCGCAGCGCGGACGGCTGCACATCCTGGACAAGATGGAAGAAGTGATCACCAGCGGCCGCGAAAAGATTTCCGATTACGCGCCGCGGTTCTACACCGTGCAGATTCCGGTCGACAAGATTCGCGACCTGATTGGGCCGGGCGGCAAGATGATTCGCAGCATTGTGGAGCAGACCGGGGTGAAGATCGACGTGGAAGACTCAGGCCTGGTGAAAGTGGCGTCGAGCGATCAGCAGTCCGCGGCGAAGGCGCTGCAGATTATCGGCGACATCACGGCGACGGCTGAGGTAGGGAAGACTTATCTCGGCAAAGTGACGAGGCTGGCGGACTTTGGCGCGTTTGTCGAAATTCTGCCGGGGACCGATGGGCTGCTGCACATCAGCGAAGTGGCGGAGCATCGCATTGCCGATGTTCGCGACGAACTGAAGGAAGGCGACCAGGTACTGGTGAAAGTGCTCGCGGTGGAAGGCAACCGCATCCGGCTTTCGCGCAAGGCGATTCTGAAGGAGCAGCGCGCGAAAATGGGCGGCGGGGAAGCTCCTCCGCTTCCGGCTGGCGGCATGGCTCCGGCTGCCGAGGGCGAGCCGGCGTTGACCGGGTCGCTGGTGATCGAGGGCGGCGGAGATTTTCCTGATGAGCCCGATTCCGAGCCGAACTTCAATCGGGACGGGCCTCCGCACGTTGGTGCTGGCGCGGGTGATCGTCCGCGGGGCGGAGATCGCGGCGGCGACCGTGGTGGACGCGGCGGGCGTCCCGGGGGCGGTGGTCGTGGACGTGGACGCGGCGGACGTCCCGGTGGGGGTGGAGGGGGCGGTCGTCACGGCGGTCACGGTGGTGGCGGCGGGCGGCATTAATCCTGTCCACGGATCTTCACGGATTCCACGGATTAAGAATTGGTAGCCCCGGACGCTTTCGTTCGGGGCGCTCGCTTGGCTCGAGGGGCGGACGAATGCGTCCGCCCCTACGTGTTTTTGCTTGGAATAGTTTTCGTTTTTAAGGGCAAGAAATGCTCGCAAGCCGCTCGATCAGTGGGGCGGCGCGGTGATTGCCTTCCTACAGCATCCCATGTATTCGCCGAGAAAACTTGCCTGACTTGCGCGGTCGGCGGTCCTCATAGGAAGAGCTAAAGCGTGCAAATGCAATGCGAGCGCAAATCGCGACCGATAATGTGCAATTTGTCGGCAAAGGACTTGCTGGAGACTTCGGGAGAGCCGTCTGGCTCCTGGAGGATTTGTGAAAAATCGGATTTTGTCTCTCACTTCTATCGCCACCCTCGCCGTTGTCTTCGGCATGATCTCCTGGGGCAGCGCGTTCGCTCAAAACGCTCCGTCTGCACCGGACCAAACACCGTCGCAGGCTCAGCCCGCGGCCCCGTCGACGCCTGACACTCCGCCGTCGCAACAGACGCCGCAGACGCAGCCTACACCGACGCCGGATAATCCGCCTGCTACGCAGCAGACGCCAACGTCTCAGGAGCCTGCCCAGACGCCTTCGCAGGCCCCCGATCAGGCGCAGCCGCAACCGCCGAGCTCGAATAACGGCATGCCGGCCGCGGGGACGTCAGCTACTGGAACCGCCGCTGACTCGCAGAGTTTCTCTGGAACGGTCGTGAAGTCGGGCGACAAGTACATGCTGAAAGATGACTCCGGCAAGACGTATGACATCGACCATCAGTCTGACGTTGCCAAGTTCGAAGGCAAGCGCGTGCGAGTGAAGGGCGTGCTTGATGCGAGCGGAACGAAGATCCTGGTGAAGTAAGCGCCGACGCAACTGGAATTCCCGATTTAATGCACCGAGGACATGGGGCTAATCGGCCCCATGATCCTCGGTAATTTTTTTGCGTTTGCTACTTTACTCTTTCCGCGATCGTGATCTCCCAGCCTTCGGGGTCTTCGAAGGCAAATTCTCGCATTCCGTAGAATTGTTTTTTCAGCGGCATGGTAATCCGGGCGCGGCTTTTCTGGACCGCGGCGAGGATCTCTTCAATTCCTTCCACTTCAATGAACAGCGTGAGGCAGCCGCCGATGGCCTTGGCCCCAAGCGCGGGGTAATCTTCGGCGACGGCTTTCTGGTCGTTGAAGAAAATCTCGACCGCTCCGTTCGTGACGGAGCCGAAGACGTAAGGAGCCTGATCGGGAACGGTGATGGCGGGTTGAAAACCGAGGACGGAGCGATAGAACTCCATGCTGGCGGCGACATCGCGGACCACAAGATTGGGCGTAAGTTTCTGGAATTTCATGGTGTCTCCTTTTTTGTTTTTGGGTGGGCGCGGCCGATTGTATCGGGAGGCGCGACACACACCAGGGTTGTGTGCTCGCAACGCCTCCATCCGCGCTCCTTGCGAGGGGAACGCAGGTAGGGCCGCCTCATTTTCTGTGGCGCCGCCGTCAGGGAAGGAGCGGCGCGCGGGGCCCGCGAGGTACGAGGAAGAGAATAACATGGGAGTCAAGTTTGGATTGAATGCGCGGGGAGTGGCCAATGGCGAGCAAGGATGCCAAGTACTGGATCGAGATGCTGCGACTGGACCCGCATCCAGAGGGCGGATATTTTCGGCAGACTTACAAGTCCGAAATGTTGATTGCGCGGGATGCGCTGCCGCCTGGGTTTTCCGGGGCGCGGGCAGCTTCGACCGCGATTTACTTTTTGTTGGACGGGAAAAACTTTTCTGCGTTTCATCGGTTGCGATCGGATGAGATTTGGCACTTCTACGCTGGCGAAGCAGTGGTCGTACACGCGATTCATCCGGACGGAAAATATTCTCAAATTCTGCTGGGCTGCGATCCCGGGGCCGGGCAGGTATTTCAAGCCGTCGTGGCGGCGGGGTGCTGGTTTGCGTCGCATGTGGAAGACTGGAAAGGCTGGGCGCTGGTCGGGTGTACGGTGGCGCCGGGATTTGAGTTTGAGGATTTCGAGATGGGGAAGCGGGAGGAGTTAACTTCGCTTTATCCGCAGCATCGGGAGATCATTCAGCGGTTGACTCGAGTCGACTAGCTTTCACTTGCCGCATTTCGCCGGCGGGAGCGCCCGCGCCAACACACACTCCCCGGACGAATGCGTCCGGGGCCACGCCCTATTTTGCGGCTACGGCTTTTTTGGGGAACATTTCGCCGATACGCTTGATTTGTGCGCCTACATCTTTCAACTTTTCTTCGATGTGCTCATAGCCGCGGTCGATGTGGTAGACACGGTCGATGATGGTCTCGCCGTCGGCGACCAGTGCGGCGAGCACCAGTGACGCCGAGGCGCGCAGGTCGCTGGCCAGGACGGCGGCGGCGCTCAGCGGAGTTTTGCCGCGGACAACCGCGCGGCGGCCTTCGATTTTGATGTTCGCGCCCATGCGCACCAGTTCCTGCGCGTGCATGAAGCGGTTCTCAAAAATATTTTCGGTGATGATCGAAGTGCCTTCGGCCTGCGTGGCCAGGGCCATGAATTGCGCCTGGCAGTCGGTCGGGAATCCAGGATGCTCTTCGGTCGTGATGTCAGCGGCGGTGAACGGATTGTCACCCATGACGCGGACGGAATCGGCGGTGGACTTGGTCTTGACGCCGACTTCGTGCAGTTTGCTGAGCAGTGCGTCGAGGTGCGACGGATCGCATCCGGCGATGTTGAGGTCGCCTCCGGTCATGGCGCCGGCGATGATGAAGGTGCCGGCTTCGATGCGATCGGGAATGATGCGGTGCTTCGCGCCTTTCAGTTTACTCACGCCTTTGATGCGGATGGTGGGCGTTCCTGCGCCTTCGATCTTCGCTCCCATCTTGTTCAGAAGGTCGGCGAGGTCGGCGACTTCGGGTTCGCGAGCGCAATTCTGCAGTAGGGTTTCGCCGTCGGCCAGAGTCGCGGCCATGAGCAGGTCTTCAGTGCCGGTGACCGTGATTTTGTCAAAAACAAATTCCGCGCCCTTGAGCCGTTTTGCGCTGGCTTCGACGTAGCCGTGTTCCTGCGTAATTTTCGCGCCCAGGCGTTCGAGCCCTTTGATGTGGAGATCGATGGGGCGAGCGCCGATGGCGCAGCCGCCGGGCAGCGACACGTGGGCGCGTCCGCAGCGGGCTACGAGCGGGCCGAGAACGAGCGTGGAAGAGCGCATAGTCTTGACGAGTTCGTAGGAGGCTTCGGGGGAGGCAAGCGCGGCGCAGTGGATAGTGGTGCGGTGCTGGGCGCGTCCGTAGCCGAGTTCGACGTCGGCTCCCATGGCGGCGAGAAGGTTGCGCGTGGTCTGGATGTCGCGAACCTGAGGAACGTTTTCGAGGATGACGGGTTGATCGGTAAGCAGCGCGGCGGCCATGCAGGGAAGCGCGGCATTTTTCGCGCCGCTGATGTGGACGGTGCCGAGCAGCGGCTCTCCGCCGCGAATGATGAACTTGTCCATGGGTCAGGAGTCCTGAATAAAAATACATTCTAATGGGGAATTGTGGGCCCAGTCGTTACTCGGAAGAGCACTCACCAATGGGCTATGTTGGGCTGGTGGCACGGTGAAGCAAGTGGAAATAACGGCGGGCTTTCTTCACATCGCGGGCAATCTGCTCGCGGAGAGCGTCGACGGAAGGGAATTTGATTTCATCGCGCAGGCGCTGCAGGAAGCAGATTTCAACCTCGGTTTCCGGGGCCAGTTCGATGGGATGAAAGTTGAGCAAATGCGTTTCAATGGCAAATAATTCCGCGCCGAACGTAGGACGGTTGCCGACATTCGTGACGGAATCGAACTGCTCTTTCCCGACGCGTGTGCAGGTGATATAGACGCCGTCCTGCGGCACGAGTTCTTCGTAGCGCGCCAGGTTGATGGTGGGCACGGTGTACTTCGATCCATAACCGCGGCCGCGGCCGGGAGTGCCGAGAATGCAGAAGGGGCGCGCCAGCAGATGACGCGAGCGGCTGACGCGGCCGGCAGCGATCTGTTTGCGGATCTGGCTGCTGGAGACAGTTTCGCCACGCAGGGTCATCTCGGGATAAACCTTCACTTCGAAACCCATTTCGCGGCCGAGTTCGGCAAGCAGGTTCATGTCGCCAGAGGCTTTGTGCCCGAAGCGGAAGTTGAAGCCTTCGTGCACTTCGCGGGCGTGGAGCTTTTTCTTGAGGATGCGGTCTGCGAATTGGCGCGGAGTCATCAACGAAAGATCGCGGCCAAAGGGGAGCAGAAGGACAGCGTCGATGCCGGTCGCTTTGAGCAGGCGGAGTTTTTCGGGTGTGGGAGTGAGCAGTTTTAATCCGGCCTCGGGCCGGAGAATCCGCGTGGGGTGCGGCTCAAAGGTCACGGCAACGGATTTGGTGCCGCTGGTTGGCGCTCGGGAGACGATCTCGCGCAGGACATGGGCGTGAGCGCGATGGACTCCGTCGAAGTTGCCCACGCTGACCAGCGTTGGGCCGAAGCTGGTGGGGACGTCTTCGAGTTTGTGGAAGACCTGCATGGAGCGGGTGCGCAAAGATTCAATTGTTGATTGTTGATTGATGATTGAAAACCAATTCAATTGGCACGTTCAAACTAGGGTGCTTTTCAATCAGCAATCAACAATCATCAATCAAAATTTCCCCAATCAGTGTTAGATCTCGAACTCCAACTTCATCCCATCGTGCGACAAGCGCACGTGACGCGGCAACGTGGCGTTTGTGGCTTCGTGTCCCAGGTCGTGACAAATGTGGGTGAAGAAGGCTCGCTTCGGCTTGAGGCGATCGACGATGGCCAGCGAATTCTTTACCGTGGAGTGCGTGGGATGAGGTTTGTGCCGCAACGCATCCAGAAACAGAATGTCGAGATCTTCCAATTGATGCAGCGACGATTCCGGAATCTCGCTGTGGTCGGTGAGATAGGCGGCTGAACCGAAGCGGTATCCGTAAATCTGAGTCTCGCCGTGGATCAGGATGATCGGTTCGAAGCGCACTCCCAGCACGTCAACGGGGCCGTCAATCGGGCGCAGTTCAAGCAGAGGGAGGCCGCCGAATTTATAGTCGGCGTCAAAAATGTAGCTGAACATTCTGCGCAAAAATGCAGCTGCGTCTGGGCGGGCATAGAGCGGCAACTTCTCCGGCTTGTGCCGGTAGCTGAGAGGACGGAGGTCGTCGATGCCCAGAATATGGTCGGCGTGAGTGTGGGTGTAGAGGACGGCATCGACGCGGGTAATGTTTTCGCGCACGGCCTGCGCATAGAAGTCGGGGGTGGTGTCAATGAGCACGACTTTGCCGTCGTACTCGATCATGATGGAGGGGCGCGTGCGGCGGTCGCGCGGATCGGTGGAGCGGCAGACGGCGCAGTCGCATCCCAGCGTGGGCACGCCCATGGACGTGCCGCTGCCCAGCACGGTCAAAGTCGCTTTCATGTTCTTGCTGTCATCTTCTGTGTCATCGGCCGCTGGTACCGGTGGCGGGGCCTGGCTGCGGAGGCCGCGCGAGCGCATTGGTCACCTCGACGTAGGCCATGCGCAGTTCGTAAAGACTATTCTGCAGGAAGTTCTCTTCTGCATTTGTGAGATTGCCCTTGGTTTTTTCGGCGATGAGGCTGAGCGTGTCGATGGTCTGGCGCGCGCCGATGATGTCGACTTGCGGCTGCGCGCCTTGTTGGCGCATCAGGCCGAGTTGCATCATGGCGGTCATGTAGAGCGAGGCGAGGAAACGTTCGAAGGTGATCTCGAAATCTTTGGCCGAGTGCCCGCTCTTTTCGACCTCCGCGTCCAGATCTTTAGAAGACTGGCGATAGGCCGCGGCCTGCGCGTCTTGCTCTGCGCTGGTGGGGGGCGCGGGCATTTCACGATCTGCAGCGGCGTCGGCTGGCACGGGCGCCGGGGTTTTTTCCGCGGACGGCGCTTTTGTCGCAGTAGGCGCGGCCGCTTTCGGCGACTCAACTTCTTCCGCCACGTCGGAACGCAACTCGCCGTCTGCGGTGAACAGGCGGCGGTCCGTTACTTTGAAGCTGGATTCTTGTTTCTTCTCAGCCATAAAACTTTCTCCTCAAAAAGAGAACTGACGTCAGCGATCCTTACGAAAGCTAATTTCCCTCACGCCGGACGCTGTTCCAGGGAATGTTCTTCCTGCTGCAGCGTGCTCTCCGTGAATGGTAACTGGGCTACCGTTGCTTTGGTGGCGCCGAGACTTACTTCGCGGCCTGGCACACCCACTTCACGCCGGATGTATCCAAGGGCGACGGTCATGTTGCGGCGTGGTAGTTGCAGAGACGCGGAACTCGTGATTTCGCCGACTTCTTTGTCCCCGGAGACGATTTTTGTTCCTGCAGCGACGGGCCCTGCGCCTTCTGCCAGAAATCCCGTGAACTTGCGGTGCACCGCCCCGCGCGAACGAATGCGCTCGACGATCTCCTGGCCGACATAGCATCCTTTGTTAAAGTTTAGGGCTCGCGCCTGCTCGGTTTCCTGTGGCAGGTCGCGCTCGCGAATATCGATGCCGTAGCACGGGATGCCGGAAACGATGCGCTGCAATTCCAACGCCTCAGAACCTATAGGGGTCGCTCCAGTTGCCAATAAAGCGTCCCACAGTTGGCGGATGCGATCGGGCGCAAGCCAGATCTCATAAGACGGATGCTCGGAGTCTTCCCCGCGCACCAGCGTGCAATCCACACCTTGCCACATGAACGATTGCAACTGCAAAGGCTGCTGCTCCGGAACAGTGAATCCCACGGCTGACAATATTTCGCGAGACTTCGGCCCGGCAATTCCCAGCGCAGTCAAATGCTCGCTGAGGTCGGTGACCTCAACGTCGTCCATGATGATGTAATGATCGAAGGTCGCCAGAATTTTTTCTGCCTGCCCGGAGTCGGTGTCGACGGTGATCGATTCTCCGCGGTTATAGGCGTATAAATCGCCGAGGATGTGGCCTTGCGGATTCAGCAAGAATGCGTAGACGCCGTAACCGGCGGCCAGATCGCGAATATTGTTGGTGACCATGCCATTCAACCAGCGAACGCGATCGCCGCCGGTAAGCGAAATCTTGGCACGGAATCCGAGATCATAGACGCTGCACCCGTTGCGCAGCGCAGCAAACTCGGCTTGCGGATCGGCGAACCGCGCAGCCGTGGTCGCGCCGCGATATTCGCTGATGCCCGCCGCGCCCAGTCCTTCGCTATGAGCCTGAAGTGCCGTGATCCCCATACCTAGTTCGATTATATCGATTGTGTTAACGTTTCTGCCGTGGACTGGAAAAAGCACGCTACGAAGCGCATTGCCGTCATCCCGGGGGACGGGATTGGCCAGGAAGTGATACCTCAGGCGGTAAACGTGATTCAGGCCTCGGGAGCGGGCGTTGAGTTGACGCAATTTGACTGGGGCGCTGACAGGTATTTGCGCGACCAAGTCACCGTGCCTGCCGACGGATTCGCCAAGCTCGGCCGCGATTTCGACGCGATTCTGGTGGGGGCGTTCGGCGATCCCCGTGTGAAGACCAACATTCACGCCAAAGAAATTTTACTCGGCATGCGCTTCAAGATGGACCTCTATGCCAACGTCCGCCCGGTGCGGCTTCTGGACGCGGCCCTGTGTCCGCTGAAAGGAATGGAGCCGAAAGATGTGGATTTCGTCGTGCTCCGCGAAAACACGGAAGGCGTTTACACCGATGCCGGAGGCGTGTTCAAGCAGGGGACGCCCGACGAGATTGCCACGCAGGAAGACATCAACACATACAAAGGTGTCGAGCGGATTATCCGCTACGCATTTCAATATTGCGAGCAGCACACCAAGGTCAATGGGTCGAAACGTAAGAGCGTGCTGATGTGCGACAAGTCGAATGCCATGACTCACGCCGGTAGTTTGTGGCAGCGCGTGTTCAAGGAAGTGAGCGGCGAGTTCCCGCAGATTACGGCGCAGCACATGTATGTGGACGCGCTCTGCATGCATATGGTGCGCGATCCGCGGCAGTTCGACGTCATCGTCACCAACAACATGTTTGGCGACATCATCACCGACCTGGCGGCGGGCTTGCAGGGAGGATTAGGCATGGCGGCCAGCGGGAATATTCATCCGGGCAAGACGTCGATGTTCGAGCCGGTGCATGGGTCCGCGCCGCTGATCGCAGGAAAAAATGTCGCGAATCCTCTTGGCGCGATCCTGACTGCAGCGATGATGCTGGCGCATCTCGGGATTATGGCGGAGGCGGCGAAGATCGAAGCTGCGGTGCTCGACGCGGTGCGGGAGAAAAAGACCACGCAGGATATCGGCGGGGCGCTGGGGACGAAGGAAGCAGGGGAGTGGGTGGCGAAGCGCGTATGAGAAGGATAGACCACGGGATCTGTCATCCTGAGCGGAGTGCACTGATTCGCGAATGCGAATCGGTGCGCGTAGTCGAAGGATCCCTAGTCAGTGGGTGCCTCGATTCGTTTAAGCGGGAATTCCGCCAGAGCCGCGTCAGGGACTTTTGGGCATCCCTCGGTTCGTTGTCATACGTGTTTGGTATAGGGATCCTTCGACTGCGCATGGGCCTGTCCTTCGGCCAGGCCCATGCTTCGCTCAGGATGACAAAATGTTGGGTTTGCAAAACGTGATGAACGCCAGCCTAATCTCGCACGCCTACTAGCAGCGCCAATTCTCGCCACTTCCAGTGACAGTCCACATCAACAAAGCCAATATCGCGCAACCATCGGAGTTGGGTTTCGACATCTAACAACTTGTTCGACGGATCTTCGGTTTCTACGGTGAATCCGATGCGCTCCCGAAATTCCTGGTGCAGCCGCGGCGTCGGCGAGGCCACGTGCTCCAGATTGCAGAAGACGCCGCAGGGATTCAGCAGGGCGAAAATTTCCGCGTAGAGCGCGCGCTTGCGTTCGTCCACCACGTGATGAATCGCGAAGCTGGAGATGACGGCATCGAAGTTGCCCAGTGCGGGAAGAGGATCGTCGAGATTATGAGCGATGACGGTGACGGAAGATTCTCCGGCGAAGCGCTTGCCGGCGGCTTCCAGCATGGCGGGAGAAAAATCGAGGGCTACGGCTTCGGTATCAGGGTTCTGTTGACGGACCAGGCTCAGTAGGCGTCCGTCGCCTGCGCCGAGGTCGAGAATGCGATGCGTGGTGCGCGGAATGAATTCGAGCAGGGCCGACTCGCCCTCGCTCCGGTGGGAGATCGAGTCAGCGCGTTCAAGGTATTCGCGGGCGTGGTCGTTCGAAGTCCAGAGATTGACGGGTTTCGCGGCTGTCATGAGGGAAAAGTATACGGAAACGTATAGACTCAATCTCAATGAATAAAGCTAAAGGGCGGCTCGACGGGATTCTTCGGTTGGTTTTGGCGGTTGTGCTGGTTGCGGCTGCGTGGACGCCATTGGGTGCGCAGGATGCGCAGCACGCGAATCAGCCTGCTCAACCCGCTGGCCCAACTCCCACCACGCAGGAAGAGCCGAAGCCGATTCCTCCTCCAGCCCGGCCACAGAAGGAAGAGCCGCCGAAGGAAGAAGTCAAGATCACTCCGCGACAGGCTGAGGAACTGTTTCACTCGGTCGACGAGATTCTGGATTTCGACAGCAAGCAGACCGGACTGCCCATCAAGAAAGATGTAAAACGCAAGCTGACGAGCCGTGATGAGGTAGTTTCTTATCTCACCAAGCATCTGAACGACGAGGACACGAAGCGTTTGCGGAGATCGGAACTGGTGTTGAAGAAATTCGGGCTGTTGCCGCGCGATTTCAATCTGGAAACGTTTCTGGTGGCTCTGTTGCGGGAGGAAGTGGCCGGATATTATGACCCAAAAACAAAAACCGTCAACCTGCTCGACTGGGTGCCTATCGAGGAGCAGGAGCCGGTGATGGCGCACGAGTTGACGCATGCGCTGCAGGATCAGTCGTTCGGCTTGCAGAAATGGATGAAGAAAGGCGAGAAGGATTTGGGGGAAATCAAAAAGGATCCAACACCGGATGATATCGAGAACGATGAGATGGATAATGCGCGAGAGGCGGTGATTGAAGGGCAGGCCCAAGCGATGATGTTTCAGTATGCGCTGGCCCCCACCGGTCACACGATTACGAATTCTCCCGCGCTCGTGGACGCGATGCAGGAAGAAACGCTGAGTGGCACGCCCGGGACCAAAGTGTTCAACGATGCGCCGATCTTCATGAAGGAGTCGCTCACGTTTCCTTACAGCTACGGCATGCAGTTCGTGGTTGCGCTGATGCAGAAGGGCGGGAAGGAAAGGGCGTTTGCCGGGGTGCTGCAAAACCCTCCGCACACCACGCGCCAGATCATGGAGCCGCAGACGTATCTGTCGGGCGAAAAGATCGAGCCCATGCGGATACCCGACTTCAAACATGACTTCAAGAATTACGAGAAGTTCGATATTGGCGCGATGGGCGAGTTCGATGTGGCGGTGTTGATCGAGCAGTATGCGGGCAAGCCGCTGTCGAAGCGTCTGTGTCCGGCCTGGCGAGGCGGATATTATTACGCCGGCAAGGCGAAGGCCGATGCGAAGTCCGATGGCGGCGGGACTGCGTCGCTGGGTTTGCTGTATGTGTCGCGCTGGTCGAATGCCGATACGGCTGCGGAGTTTGCGGAAATTTATGCGCGGTCGCTCAAGCAGCGCTACAAGAGAGCAGATGAGATCGTCGATTCCGGGCCGCGGGTCCCGGATGCCGATTCCAAGGAAGTCCTGAAGGGGCGCCACGCCTGGACGACCGATGAGGGCGCGGTGGTGATCGAGGAACAAGGGGACACTGTGTTTGTGAGTGAGAGCCTTGATGCGGCCACGACCGCAACGTTAGAGACGGAAGTATTTGCAGCGTCCGCGACCCAGAAATAAATTTCGCTACTTCTTTTTCTTTTCTTTCTCGTCAGGCAGTTCTCCTAGAAAATGTTGCACCGTCGCCGCGACGGTGAATTGACGGCCGCCTCGCTCGAGGGTCAAATTGCGCTGCTGGCCAGGGGTTCCACGGAGCATGTTCCAAACCTGTCCCACGGTCGAGCCTTGAACGGGGATGCTGTTGACAGCGATGAGGCGGTCCCCCGGCTGAACGCCATCCGCACCTTGCGGAACCGACGGCTTTCCTTCGAAATCCGCAACCCCGAGGATGGTAAACCGGCCGTCGTCCTCCGGGCGCAGGGTGAGTCCGATGAGATCGAAGTCGGGAAAGTTGAACATGCGGCCGAATTCGAAGTAGACCGTCGAGTGCGCGTAGTCGAACCCGACGCGATAGTTGAGCAAGGCATTCGATCCCATAAGGCCGGCGGTCGGGACACCCGCGCGCTTGGTGAAGTAGTCCATCCGGTCTTTGGGGAAGTCGACAACAACAACGTTGGCAAGGAAGAGCGGCCCGTACTGCACGCGGTCGAGTCGCATCACCTTCCACTTCGGTTCTTCGTCGAGGCCCCACATGTTGGCCGAGCCGACCGCGCCCGTCATGTGCGGCCAATCAGGATGGGCGGCGGCAAGCCGATCGAATACCTCCTCGGAAAGAAAGCTGATGCTGGCGCCTATGTCGAGAGCGAGATTGTATTTTTTATTTTCAATTTGCGTCGGAACCTGGATCAGGCCGTTGTCCGCGTTGACCTGGACCTTGGCGCTCGGTCCTCGAAATGGAATCGTTCCGGGGAGGCCGATGGAAAACTTGTGGCCGGGAAAGTCAATCAGCACGTCATAGTGGCGCAGGATGCTGGCGGGCACAGTGATCTCGGCGTTCATGCCCGGTGCCAGCACTGCGGCCGCATTTACGGGCTTCAGCGGAACTTTTGCTTGCTTGATGCTGGTGAGAGGGATCGTCATCCCGCCAACGGTTATCTCCGGTGGTGGAGGGGCCGAACATTCCTTGTCGCCGCAAGTGACTGCGAGCCCCAACAGCGTCGCCAAGCGGCGGGAGAGGTAGAGATCCGGGTTGCCGTTATCCACCCATGCGTGGACGCGCTCGGTCGCGCCGTTGGGGAGTGTGAGATCGGCGTTGATGACCACGCGATTGTGGTCGATGGTGGCGGGGACCGTTACGGATTTTGGCTCGGGCTGGGGAGTTGGATTAGCTTGGGCAAAGGACATCGCGAACAGCGTGGAGATTGCGATACAAAACTTCATGTCGAAATTGTAGCGCCCGCCGGATTGCGGTGGGTCGAGGGCGCGTGCACAGACGAGCAAAAATTTTGACCGCGGAGGACGCGAAGAGATCGCCGAGTTCGCGGAGAAAATCTTTTGTCGGCCAGGCTAAGTTACGGGCCGTGACTTCAAGTGCAAGATAGCAGGATTTTGCGTCCTGTATAATCACGGGTTTGACTTGCGGCGCGTGCGCATTCTGGAGGGGGATTGGCACAGGCGGAAATCGGAATCATTGGCGGCAGCGGGTTGTACTCCATGCCCGGGTTGAGCAAGGTGAAGGAAGTGCGGCTGAAGACGCCGTTTGGCGCGCCTTCCGACGCCTACGTATGTGGTTCGCTGGAAGGGCGCAGAGTGGCGTTTCTGGCGCGGCATGGACGCGGCCATCGCATTCTGCCCAGCGAACTGAATTTTCGCGCCAACATTCATGGCTTCAAGCAGCTTGGAGTGGAGCGCATCGTTTCGATCTCTGCGGTGGGTTCGTTGAAGGAAGAGCATAAGCCCCTGGAGTTCGTCATTCCGGATCAATTTTTCGATCGGACGCGCCATCGCGTGGATACTTTTTTCGGCAACGGTGTGGTCGCGCACATTGCCTTTGCCGAGCCGATATGCGGAGAACTCGCGGGAGTGGTCGAGACGGCGTGCAAGAAAGCCGGTGTAGTCGGCAAACGCGGTGGTACTTACCTGTGCATGGAAGGGCCGCAGTTTTCCACGAAGGCAGAGTCGAACGTGTATCGCGGTCTGGGCATGGACGTCATCGGCATGACCAATCTGCAGGAAGCCAAACTGGCGCGCGAGGCGGAACTTTGTTATGTCACGGTCGCAATGGTCACGGACTATGACTGCTGGCATCCGCATCACGATTCGGTGACAGTCGATCAAATTGTCGCCGTGCTGCTCAAGAATGCGGAGAACGCCACGAAAGTTGTGCGCGAGACTGTGGCAGCGATGCCACGCGAACGTTCGTGTAAGTGCGGCTCGGCGCTTGCCCACGCCATTTTGACGGATCCCAAGAAGATTCCCGCGGCGACGAAGAAGAAGTTGAAGCTAATTCTGGGGAAATATGTGAAGAAAAGCGACTAGTGGTCAGTAGGTTACTAGCCACTGATCACTGCCTTAAGGACAGGACTTCTGAATGAGTATTCTCGTGGTTGGTTCGGTTGCGTTTGATGACGTCACGTCGCCGTCGGGTAGCGTCAAGAATATTCTCGGCGGCGCCGCGACTTATTTTTCGCTGGCGGCCAGTTACTTCACAAAAGTGCGGGTCGTGGCCGTGGTCGGCGAAGATTTTGGCCCCGAGCAGGAGCAAGTCTTCCGCAAGCGCGGTATCGACATCCGCGGGCTGGAACCAGCGAAGGGCAAGACATTCCGCTGGGGTGGTTCCTACACAGATAACCTTAACGAAGCGAAGACGAATTTCACCGACCTGAATGTTTTTGAGACTTTTCAGCCGCGCATACCGAAGGAATACGACGACACAGAATTTCTTTTCCTGGCGAATATTCAGCCGACGCTGCAGGCCGACGTGCGGCGCAAGATGAACGGCGTGCGCCTGACCGGTTGTGACACCATGAATTATTGGATCAAAGGCACCCCGAAAGAACTCCAGGAAACGTTGAAACTCGTAGACGTGCTGCTGATCAACGACACCGAAACGAAGATGCTCGCGGGCGAGAGCAATCTGCCGCGGGCCGCACATAGGGTGCTGGCCATGGGCCCGCAGGCGCTGGTCATCAAGCACGGCGAATACGGCGCCACTATTTTCTTTCGCGAGGGAGCGTTTGGCATCGGACGCCATCCGTTTCGCGCCCCGGCGCTGCCCATTGAAGAGGTGAAAGATCCGACGGGGGCAGGCGATTCGTTTGCCGGAGGATTCATGGGCTACCTGGCATCGCAGCAGGAATTGAATCGCGAGGTCCTGAAGCGTGCCCTGTTTTATGGCGGCGTGATGGGATCGTTCGCAGTCGAGCGTTTCGGCACCGAGCGCCTGCAGTCGTTGAGCCGTGAAGAGATCGATGCGCGCTTTCAGGTCTTTCGTGAACTGACGCACCTCGAGTAGGCTGTCCCTGGAAGCCTATCGGCAATCGCGAGTGCCCAAGAAAATGCAGAATGCGCGTCCCAGTTCCCGCTGGGACTCTGAGGTCAGGCTGTTGGCCTGGCTTGCGACCTGCGTTTCCGTCTTTTCATTTCTGTTTTATTTCCAGCGCAGCGAGGTGTTGCTCTATGGCGACGCCGTCGCGCACATCAACATTGCGCGCCGCGTGTTCGATTCGAAGACTCCCGGGCTGCTGCAGTTGGGGACGGTGTGGCTGCCTCTGCCGCACCTGCTCATGATTCCTTTCCTGATCTCCGATGAAATGTGGCGGCGGGGGGTCGGGGGTTCGATTCCGTCGATGGTGGCGTATCTGTTTGGCGTCATCGGGATGTTCCGGTTGGTTCGAAGTGTTCTCCCTCCCGGCGTTGAACCCGACGCCGCCGCGCGCGTTGCCGCGTGGATCGCGGCATTTGTGTACGCGGCGAATCCCAACCTGATTTATCTGCAGACGACTGCAATGGGCGAGGCGATCTACCTGGCGCTTTTCGTCTGGGCCGTCGTGTACTTCGGCGAGTGGATGTGCCGGGATTCGAGTGCCTTGACGAAATGCGGTTTATGCCTGGCGGCGGCATGCTTGACGCGCTATGACGGATGGTTTCTCGCGGCGGCGATCACCACAGCGGTTGTATGGTTCAGCGTGCGCTCTGGCACGCAAGACGCTGGTGCACCACGGTCGCCGCGAGCAGCACTGGCCAAGTTCGTTTTAATTGCGGCCGCCGCACCGTTGCTATGGCTGGCCTACAACGGAATCGTTTATCGGAATCCGCTGGAGTTTGCGAACGGGCCTTATTCGGCGAAGGCGATCGAACGGAGATCTCAGAATTCGGGAAGCCCGGGCCATCCGGGCAGTGGCAATCTAGTGCTGGCAGGTATGTATTTTCTAAAATCGGCGGAGGACAACCTCGGCGAAAATGCATGGTTGCAGCGGACGTGGGTTTTACTTGCGGTTGTGGGCGTGGTGGTTGCGTCGAGGCTAAAGGTCGACGTAACTCTACCTGGAGAGCTTTCTCCTCGCCCGTGGGCGCCGCTGCTTCTATTGCTTGTTCCACTGCCTTTCTATGCTTTGTCGGTGGCCTACGGGGGCGTCCCAATTTTTATTCCACAATGGTGGCCCTTCTCGCATTACAACGTGCGATATGGATTGCAGTTGCTGCCGGCTTTCGCGGCGGCGATGGGGATCATCGTGCATCAAGTCATACGCGCGCAACAGTGGAACCTGCGGCTGCGCGTGGCGTGCGTGGTGGGTGTGTTAGCACTGGTCACCGCGAGTTACATCTCAATCTGGCGCGACACTCCGGTCTCATTGAAGGAGGCGCAAGTCAACATGCGCACGCGGAATCAGCTTGAAGCGCAAGTCGCGATCTGGCTTCGAAAGTTGCCTTCCGATTCCACTCTACTGATGTATCTGGGCGACCATGTCGGCGCATTACAGCAAGCCGGGATTCCGCTCAAGCGCGTGATCAATGAAGGCAATCACCGGGTGTGGAAACAGCCCACTGATCCAGATGGTCTCTGGGAACGTGCTCTAGCGGACCCCGCGCGTTATGCCGATTATGTAGTTGCGTTCGAAGGCGACAGCGTCTGGCAAGCTGTACAGCCGCGGCATTTGCAAGCCTTAGTGGAAATTCACGTTACAGGACAAGCGCGCGCTGTCCTCTACCGCGTGCGGTAATCAGGCAGGTAACGCGGCAGCCCGCAGGTCGGATGATAAAATCCGCATCGAAGCTTGGTTCGTGCAGGTGCGCGACACGATGACCTGGCAACATTTTGTCAATTTGCTGCACGGGGAAATGGCGAGCGGAGTGGTTGGCAGTTCGCTCACGCGCGTGGTATTGGCAGCGATTCTTGGCGGCCTGATCGGACTGGAGCGGGAGTTCAAGCACCGGGCAGCCGGCTTGCGCACGAATATGTTTATTTGTTTCGGCGCGGCCATGTTCACCTTGCTTTCCGAGAGGCTTGCGGGTGTGCCCTCAGACGCGGCCAGAATTGCCGCGCAAATTATTCCGGGCATCGGCTTCATCGGTGCGGGCTCGATTCTGCACACTCGCGGTCTGACCACCGGCTTGACAACAGCAGCCACTCTCTTCGTAGTCGCATCGGTGGGAATGGCCGCGGGTGGCGGTCTTTACTTGACCGCGGTGTTCGCCACCGGCCTGGTGCTGCTGGCATTATTTTTTCTGGGGCACATGGAAGAAACTTTCAACATCAAGCTGTTGATGAACAGTTACGAGGTGACCGGGGCCAGCGTCGAAGAAATCAGCACCGAGATCAACCGCATTCTGGAAAGTCGCCACCGCCTGATGAAGAACGTCTGCAGCGGGAACACGGACCAGCACGTCCGCTTGCAATTCGATGTGGAGGGCTGCAGCCGCGATCAGAAAGAATTACTGCAGCAATTAAAAGCCTCGAAAATACTGCTCAGCGCGACCTCGCTTGGGCGGGTGGACCACGAGTGAGCTCGGGCGTGCGCACAATTCCCTTCGTGAAGGCCAGCGCCTGCGGGAATGATTTCTTATTGATCGATTTTTCACTGGCTCCGAGCGAGGCAGACATTCACATTTTTACGCAGCGCATCTGCGATCGCCATGAAGGCGTGGGCGCGGACGGCGTAGAGTGGATGGTGCCCCATCGTTCCGCAGATGTCGAAATCCGGCTGATCAACGGCGATGGTTCTGAAGCGGAGATTTCCGGCAACGGCACCCGCTGTGTCGCTGCATACTTGTGCGCGGAGCAGGGGAAAGAGAAGATTACGATCCAAACCGGGGCAGGTCTGAAGACTTGCACCCTGACTTCGCGCAGCGATTGGGAGTACGAGTTTGAAATTGAAATGGGTGAAGCTGTGGTCGACAAGGAACTCTCGGTGAAGACGCGCAGCGGGGAAGTGCGAGGGATTCCGGTGTCGATGGGCAATCCTCACTATGTCGTCTTTGTTCCTGAGTTTGCGGCGGACTGGCAGGCACGGGCGGCAGAAATCCAGCGCAGTCCGCAATTCCAACACGGTGTGAACGTTGAATTCGTTGCGGTCGATGGCAAGCACGATCTGCGAGCGCGGTTTTTTGAGCGTGGCGCTGGGGAAACGCAAAGTTCCGGCACTGGCAGTTGCGCGTCCGCGGCGGCGGCGATGGTGACGGGGCGGGCGGATTCTCCCGTTAAAATCCACGCCCCGGGCGGCACTCAAACGGTACGTACGGAAAACAAAACGATTTTTTTGCGCGGTCCGGCGCGGCTGGTCTGCCGGGGAGACTTCTTTCTGAGTTGAATTAAGGATGAGAACGATCGACAGATGTGTTCCCGCGCCGCCGCTGTAAGAACGTGCATAGGTCCTTCGCGGCAAAGAGCGCCGCTCAGGATGACAAGTTTTGATTTAGCTGAAAGCTGATGGCTGAGAGCTGACGGCTAATTCGAGTTGCTTCGTCTGTCGCTGCAGCCTTGGACCATGTCTCCTTCGAGCCGTCAACTCGTGAAAGCTCCCGCCCTTCGACCCGGCGATACCGTAGGCATCGTTGCGCCCGCCAGCAACATCAAGCGGACTGAATTGGATGCCGGTTGCGAAGCCTTGCAGCGTGCGGGATACCGGCCGTTTTATTTCGATTCGATTCTGGAGCAGGATCTTTATTTTGCTGGATCAGCAGAGCGAAGAGCGCGCGAGCTTGAAGAAATGTTTGTGCGTGACGATGTGCGAGCGATCGTGTGTGCGCGCGGTGGCTATGGCGCGAACTATCTGCTGCGCGAACTTGACCTGGAAAAGATCAGGGAGCGTCCAAAGATTTTTGTCGGCTACAGCGATGTCACCACACTACTGACGCATTTTGTAGATGCCGCTGGCTTCGTCACTTTCCACGGACCGATGGCGGCAAAGGACTGGTCACATCAAGACGGTGTCGAGTTCGGCTCTTGGCAGGCGGCCATGTCGGGGCTGATGCCCTGGGACGTGGCTCTGGGCGCGGGAGTCAGCGGCTTGGTCGAGGGCGACGGCGAAGGAGTCTTATATGGCGGATGCCTGTCGATCCTGGTCGCCTCGCTGGGCACGCCCTATGCAATCAAGACGGCGGGCACGATTTTGTTCTTTGAGGATCTTGCCGCCAAGCCTTACCAGATCGACCGCATGCTGATGCAACTGAAACTCGGAGGACAACTCGACGCGGTGCGCGGCATCGTCTTTGGAGAAATGGTCGACTGCGTGCAGAACGCGGCTCAACCTTACACTCTCCAAGAAGTAGTGACTCGAATTGTCGGAGGCCTGGGAGTGCCCGTTGCCTACGGTGTGCGCTCGGGGCATGTTACGTCGAGGAACATCACACTTCCGTTTGGAGTTCGAGCAAAATTGACGGTGCGAGGCGGACAGGTCGCGTTGAAGATATTGGAAGCAGCGGTTACATCTTGAGCGGACGGTTGGAGATCCTCGAATCGCAGACGAAATGAATCAGAAAAAACATATTCACCTGATTGGCATATGTGGCACGGCGATGGCGTCGCTGGCAGGAATGCTGAAGCTGCGTGGGTTTCACGTGACGGGCTCCGACGCCGCTGCATATCCCCCGATGTCGGACTTTTTGCGCGGGTTGGATATTCCCGTGGCGCAGCCATTCGATGCCAAGAATCTTGATCCCAGGCCCGATCTGGTGGTGGTGGGCAATGCGATGTCCAGAGGGAACGTGGAACTGGAGCACGTGCTCGACCAGCGTATTCCGTTCTGTTCTTTGCCGCAGTTGTTGCACGACGAATTTCTTCGCGGCAAAGAAGTGCTGGTCGTGGCTGGAACGCACGGGAAGACTACAACAACGTCGATGCTCGCTTGGATCTTCGACTCCGCGGGACTCGAACCGTCTTTCCTTATTGGCGGCATCGCGGAAAATTTTGGTTCGAGCTTTCATCTCGGCGCGGGAAAGCATTTCATTCTGGAGGGCGATGAGTACGACACGGCTTTCTTCGATAAGGGGCCGAAGTTCCTGCACTACTTTCCTGACGCGGTAATCCTCACCTCGGTCGAGTTTGATCACGCCGACATTTACAAAGATCTTGATGCTGTGGAGACCGCGTTCAAGCGGCTGGTAAACCTGATCCCGCGCCGGGGAAGAATCGTAGCCTTCGACGGCGTTGTTGGCGATGCGGCCGAAAGTCCAAGCCTGGAGCGCTGTTTGGCGAAGGCATTCTGCCCGGTGGAACGCTACGGCGCCGGGCCCCATGCGAACTGGAAGGTCACGAACCTGCGCCTTGAGCCTACGCGCACTTCCTGGACCGTGCTGCATGACGATAAGCCCTGGGCCGATCTCGAGTTTGCGCTGGGCGGCGAGTACAACGTGTGGAATGCGACCGCTGCGGCAGCTTTGGCGGCGTCGTGTGAGATTCCGAAAGATGCGATCGCCGCAGCACTGAAAACTTTCAAGAGCGTGAAACGAAGACTCGAGGTGAAGGCGCAGGTGAACGGCATCACCATCATCGACGACTTCGCGCACCATCCCACGGCCATTGCGGGAACGCTGAAAGCGCTGCGGGCGCGCTATCCCGGCGCGCGGCTGTGGGCAATTCTGGAGCCGCGCTCGAACACGCTGCGTCGCCGGGTCTTGCAAAACGACTTGGCGCGCAGCCTGTCTGAAGCCGATGAAGTGATCGTGGCAGGCGTGTTCCGTTCGGAAGCTGTTCCGGAAAACGAGCGCCTGGAGTTGTCCGCCCTCGCCGCAGAGATTGGGCGCAACGGCCGGCAGGCGCGCCTTCTGCAAGATGCGGACGCTATCGTGCAGACCGCCGCTCCAGAGATGCGCAGCGGCGATGTGGTCGCGATCCTCTCCAATGGTGGGTTCGGTGGAATCTACGAAAAGCTGCCGGCGCGCCTGCGGGAACTGGCGGGGAAGCGATGAAGCTTTCTCCTGCTCTGGGCCGCGCGGTGCGGCTCGCATTCTGTTTTGCGATTGTTGCCCTGTCGTCGGGCGCAATCGCGCAGTCAACCGCTTCGATTGCGTACACGATATCGCTCGCGTCGCCGGAGAAGCATCTGGTGGAGGTGCAAATCTTCCTGCCCGAAGGGGCTGCGCAGCGTGATCTACAGTTGCCGGTTTGGAATGCGCTCTATCAGGTTCGCGATTTCGCGCAGTATGTGAACTGGGTCTACGCCAAGGATCGTTCCGGGAATCCGCTCGCAGTGCGCCAAGTCAACGGGAGCCGCTGGCAGATTCAAAGCGCAGAGCGCGGCGCCATCGTGGAATATGAGATCTACGTCGACCAGCCTGGACCTTTCAACGCACAGCTGAACTCGCATCACGCATTTTTCAATCTGGCTGAGATTCTGATGTATCCGGTGGACGCGCGTTCTACCCATGTGAACGTGCGTTTCAGCCAGGTTCCCGAGGGATGGCATATTGCCACTCCTCTCACATTGACATCCAGCGGCGAGTTCACGGCCACGAACTACGATCGGCTGGTCGATTCTCCGGTTGAGATGAGTAACTTTCAGGAGTCGGACTTCGACGAGGGCGCGGCACACTACCGCGTGATCGTCGATGCCGACGCCGCGGACTACGACATGGCAAAGATTGTGGCCGCGCTCCACAAGATCGTCGTCGCCGCGACCAGTTGGATGAACGACCGGCCATACGACACTTACACATTCATTTATCACTTTCCGCACGGCCCGGCGGGGGGCGGCATGGAACACGCGTTCTCGACCGCCATCGATGTGAATGCCGAGGCGATGAAGAGGTCTTTGGATGCGCTGACCGGCGTCACCGCCCACGAATTTTTCCACTTGTGGAACGTCAAGCGGATTCGGCCACAGTCGCTCGAGCCGGTGGATTACACGAAAGAAAATTACACGCGGGCGCTTTGGTTCAGTGAAGGCGTCACCAGCACTGCTGAGGCAACGATTCAGTTGCGCGCCGGCCTGCTGGATGAGCGGCAGTATCTTTACCGGCTCGGCGAACAGATTACGGAGCTCGAGCAGCGTCCGGCGCACCTCACGCAGTCGGCGGAAGAGTCGAGCCTCGATGCCTGGCTCGAGGGGTACGGCTATTATCACCGGCCTGATCGCAGCGTATCCTACTACAACAAGGGGGATCTACTCGGGGTCATGCTCGATCTTGCGGTGCGCGACGCGAGCCATGGGCGTGCGTCGCTGCGCGAGGTCATGCAATGGATGAATGAGAACTACGCCCGGCGGGGCCGGTTCTTCAACGATTCCGAAGGCGTGCGCGAGGCCGCCGAGGCCGTCAGCCAGGCGGATTTAAGTTCGTTCTTCGGCAAATATGTGGCCGGGACCGAAGAAATCCCCTGGAACGATTTTTTTCGCTCGGTCGGATTGCGGGTGGAGGCAATTCCGAACACGGTGACGGACGCGGGTTTTACGGCATCGCGCAACTTCGATGGTCCCATGACCGTAGGAGACGTTACGGCAGGCAGCGAGGCCGAGCGTGCCGGCCTCCGCGTGGGCGATGTCATCGTTGAACTGCAAGGCATGAGTGTTGGTCAGGAGAGTCGCGAGGAGCTAGCGCGGCTGAATCCCGGCGATACGGTTACTGTGAGAGTTCGTTCCCGGCGCGGCGGAGATCGCGAACTGAAGTGGAAGGTCGGCAGCCGGCAGGAAATTTCGCACCAAGTGATGGACCTCGACGAAGTCACTCCCGCGCAACGGGCGCGCCGCCAGTCATGGCTACGAGGCGAAGCGCAAGGCGCGGCCCAAAGAACGCCCGCAGCTGCAGGATCGGAAAAAGGAAAATGATTCGCACCATCGTCATGCTGATCTTCTGGGTGCTGGCCGCTCCGTTGGCTGCGATTATCGGCTTCACCGCAAGTTTCATCATGGGAGATGTCCGCGTGCTGTACCGGTTGTTTATGTGGGGCGCATGGGCGGGCGTGTGGATCACAGGCGTGCGTGTAGAAACCGTCGGACTCGATCAGTTCGACCACTCGCGCAGTTACATTTTCATGACGAATCACGTTTCGAATCTGGATCCCCCGATTCAAGTTCCGCTCATTCCCCGGCGCACGTCCGTGCTGGTGAAAAAAGAATTATTCAAGGTTCCAATTCTGGGTCGCGCGATGCGCATGGGGTCGCTGGTGCCCGTGGACCGCGGAAATCGCGACGCCGGGATCGAAGCCGTCCGCGCCGCGAAGGCGGTTATCGTGGAGGAAGGCGTCAACATGACCATCTATGTCGAAGGCAAGCGCTCGTTCGATGGCAAGTTGCTTCCGTTCAAGAAAGGACCGTTTTATCTGGCGATGGAGTGCGGCGTTCCGGTAATCCCAATTACGATTGTCGGCACGCACTACGCGATGCCGAAGGCGAGATTCTCCATCCGGCCAGGGCTGGTGAAAGTTATTTTTCATTCGCCGATTGAGGCGAAGGATTTCGTCAGCCGGGATTGCCTGATGCAAAAGGTGCGTGCCGCTATCGAAAGCGGTTTGCCGGAAGAGTATCGCCAACCGGCATCGTCTCCGGCGCAGCACATTGAGCCGGAGGGAGGAACGGCATACGCCTGAAAATTCCTCCGTGAACCCTGTGTTCTCTGTGGTTATTCTTTTGATGCTTTAGTTCGCACCGCCCGTGCGATATCAGGAAGTTTCGGCAAGATCGCCGAATACTTGAGCCACAACTTGTGATCGACCGCGGGTGCTCCGCTGACCAGCGCGCCTGCCGCGATGTCATGCGCTACGCCGCTTTGCGGCGTGACGATTGCCGCTTCTCCCACCTTGCAATGCCCAACCACGCCAACCTGTCCCGTGAGGATCGCCCTATTGCCAATTTCGGTTGAGCCGGCGAGCCCAACCTGCGCGCAGAGCAGTACGTCTTCCCCGACGTGCGAGCCGTGACCCACCTGCACGAGATTATCGACCTTCACGCCGCGTCCGATACGGGTTTCGCCGACGCTGGCCCGGTCTATGCACGAGTTGGCTTGGATTTCAACGTCGTCCTCGATGATCACCGGTGCCGGCTGGGGAATTTTGTGCCAGCGTCCCTCGGCCGTCTTGGCGAAGCCAAAGCCGTCGGCGCCAATCACTACGCCGTTCTGCAAAAGCACGTTGTTGCCGATGCGACAGTTCTCGCGCACTATGGCATGCGCATGCGCAAAAAAATTGTCGCCAATCTTCACTCCGGGATAGATGACGGCATGCGCCAGCAGTACGGCATTCGCACCGATCACGACGTCTTCGTCGATGACTACATACGGGCCGATGTGAGCGTTCGCGCCTATTCGCGCGCTGGGGTGCACGATCGCGGTGGCGTGCAGGCCCGCCCGATAGCGCGGCGGCTGATGAAACAGTTCGAGCGCCCGGGCGAAGCTGAGATAAGGATTCTTCGCGCGCAACATGGCCGTCGCGATGGCAGGGAAGTCTTCGCCGACGATCACTGCGGAAGCCTTAGTGGAGCGCGCCGCAGCAGCGTACTTGGGGTTCGATACGAATGTGAGTTCCCCGGGCCCGGCGTGTTCAATGCCGGTGAGGCCGGTGATTTCCGTGTCTGGGGAACCGTTTTCGAGGCGCGCATCGAGAGTTGAGGCGATGTGAGAGAGTTTCATGGGTATGGATTGAGGATGAACGTTAAATCGTACACCACGGCGGGAAAAAGGAATCGGCACAGTAACTTCTTGGGGAGAGCGTGTTAGGGTTTTTACTAGCGGCGATCCAATGAACTGAAGCGCTTTGGCTACTGCATTGCCCGTGCAAGATTCTTGCGAACAGCCGTTCTCTAGAGTGGATCCCACGTAGGAGTATTCTTCCACGTGGGAGAATGGTCCCGGAGGGCCGGCATGAAATTAGCAAGTTATATTCTTGTTCTCCTCGTCGCAACAGTAACTCTCGCGCAGGATCGCCCCGCGGTCAGCGCGCAACCCAATACTGTCTACGTAGGCGCGGAAGGCAAATTCGAATCTGCTCCCGACACCGCGCAGATTCAGTTCAACGTCTTCGCACAGGAGAGCACGTCGCAGGCTGCCTACCAGGAGGCCTCGAAGAATGTGGAGCAGGTGCGGCAGGTGTTGCGTGCCAACGGAATCGATCCCAAGGCCGCGAACATTGGCTTCCTCTCCGTCCAACCCGTCTATGAATACAGGCCGAAGCAGCGAGTCACTGGATATCGCGTCACTACCGACGTCGTCCTGAAGCTGAAGGATTTTGCGAAAGTCGGTCCCCTCACGCAACAACTGGCGGACGCCAATGTCAGCGAGACGCAAACGCTCAGCTACACTCTGGAAAATATTGACGAGGCCAAAAACAGGGCGGTCGAAGATGCCTACCGTCGCGCCCACAATTCCGCCGAAACGCTGGCCCGCGCCAGCGGCCGAACTCTCGGCGAGCTTTCGTTCGCTTCCGTCGACACATTTGAAAATCCCAGAATCGTCCTGCCGCACATGGCGCGCTCGATGTCCGCAATGGCCGCTCCACCTCCGGCGCCAACGGAAGAGTTCACGCCGCAGTTGGTGACGGTCACTGCCCACGTGAACGCGTTATTCAATTTGAAGTAAAAATTTGAAGTAAAGATGATTATCGGGTGGCGTGCGTCAAGCTGGAAAGGGCGATGAAGCGGGTGCCCCATTCTAACGTCGCGCTTTCTGCGACGTTAGAGTGGGGATTTTGATTTCCACTCTAAAATATTCTCCGACTCGCAGAAGTGGGTTTCTTGCTGCTCGCGAGGTGCGATCCGCACGTGTCAAGTAAAATCTTTTCCGCTCACCCTAACCCCTTCTCCAGAAAGCAAATTCTGTCGCGTTGCAGTCCGAAACGAATGCTTCCAAACTGCTAAACTAGATGCAGTTGTGTTCCGCTGCACAACATTTCGCGGAAGCCTGAGGCCTCTCCAGGCTCATCGAGCTAAGTCATTGTTTGATAATATTTTACACGTAAGTCTTTGGGGCTCAGGATTTTACACGCAGCAAGGCATATCTGGTCCGCGCAACCCAAACAAAGCAGATATTTTACGCGATCTCGGTATAAAAAAAATTGCGTACATATACCCCTTCCTCTGCGTGTTCGTCCTAGCGATCGCCGTAGCGACAATTTTCTCCGCTCAAGCTTCTGCCGAGATCCTGAAGGTCACTATTAACGACACGATCCAGCCCATCAGCGCCGAATACATTTCCCGCGCTATCGACGAAGCCCAGCGTCGCAACGATCAAGCCATATTGATCGAGATGAATACGCCCGGCGGCCTGGTGAGTTCGACGCGCGAGATCATCGAAAGAATTTCCGGATCGCCGGTGCCGGTCATCGTCTACGTAACGCCCACCGGCGGCCATGCCGGCTCTGCCGGAATATTTATCCTCGAGTCCGCCGACGTCGCCGTTATGGCTCCCGGAACTGCAGCGGGCGCCGCCCATCCCGTTACGCTGATCGGACCAGTCCAGGTCAAACCGGACGACGAGATGAGTCGCAAGATCGAAAATGACGCTGCAGCACTCATGCGCTCGGTCGCCTCCAAGCGCGGCCGCAGCGTAGAAGCCGCGGAAAGCGCAGTACGCGAGTCGAAGTCATTCACCGAGCAGGAGGCCCTCGCAGGCCATCTCATCGACTACGTCGCATCGAGTCCTGAAGATCTCTTCCGGCAGATGCAGGGTAAAACTTTCAAGCGCTTCAATGGAGAATCGGCGTCGCTGAAGCTCGTGGGCCAACCCGTCGTTCCCTTTGACATGACTCTGAAGGAGCACATCCTCGACGAACTGATGGACCCAAATGTCGCGTTCCTGCTTCTCGCCATTGGCGCGCTTGCTCTCTACGTGGAATTCAACCACCCCGGCGCGGTCATCCCGGGTACGGTCGGCGTCGTCTTCATCCTGCTCGCTGCCTTCGCTCTCAATCTTCTTCCGACCCGCTTCGCTGCGCTGGGATTAATCCTCGGAGCCTTCGCCCTCTTTGCCGCCGAAGCCAAATTCGCCACGCACGGCGTAGCCACCGTCGGAGGGATCGCTCTGCTCACGCTAGGCGGCCTCCTGCTTGTCGATTCCCCAATTCCCGAGATGCGTGTTCACCTGGTGACTGCGTTGGCCGTCAGCATTCCACTAGGCCTGATCACGGCCTTCCTGATGACCATCGCTCTCAAAGCGCGGCGCAACAAAGTAGTCACGGGAGCCCAAGGGCTGGTAGGCGAAACGGGAGTCGCGCAAACCGTGCTCTCGCCGCAGGGAAAAGTTTTCGTCCACGGCGAATTGTGGGACGCGGTCGCATCCTCCGCGTTGCCACCCGGCCAACTTGTAGTCGTGCGCCGAGTCGACGGCCTCACACTCCAGGTCGATCCTCTGGCAGCAACTCCACCGCCAACCACTCCAGCCCCAGCAATACTGTGAAGAGAACATCGAACCCGTAGCGACAGCCGCCTCGGCTGTCCCGCCAAAGCGAAGCGAGGCGGGCGTATGGAACTCGCCGACTCTTCTCCAATGTGCTCGCCCCAAAAATTATTTTGGCGGGGCAGTGTGGATTTCTTGAGCGCCGGGCTTTGGCGTTGTTGTGTTGACGTCTTGCTCGGGGCCCCAGCCGGGAAGGTAAGTGCTGCCGGTGATCAGACGCGCCCCGCGTTCGTAGGTCACGTAGGACCACGCCCACTGAATGAAAACCAGAAGACGATTCTGGAAGCCGATGAGAAAAAGAATGTGGACGAACAACCATGACAGCCACGCGATGTAGCCGGAGATGTGGATGCGGCCGAACTGCGCTACGGCTGCGGCGCGGCCGATGGTGGCCAGACTGCCTTTGTCCCAGTAGTGGAATGGCGGCCTGGAGTCAAAATCCCCACCCTGTCGCCAAGAGCGCGACAAGGGTGGGGCACCCAGTTCGTCGCGGATTAGCTTGGCTACGAAGCGGCCTTGCTGAATCGCTACTGGAGCGACCCCGGGAAGCATTTTGCCGTGCTCGTCTTTCAGCGCGGCGAGGTCGCCGATGACGAATACTTCCGGATGCCCGGGAACGCTGAGGTCGGGCTGCACGAACACGCGTCCGGCGCGATCGACCGGTACACCCAGCTTTTTGCCGAGCGGCGACGCTGCCACTCCAGCCGCCCACAACACTACCGTCGCGGGCAGCCGCGTGCTGCCGGCATACACAGCGCCCGGTTCAATCTGAGTGACCATCGTCGAGGTGCGGACTTCGACGCCAAGATGATTCAACTGTTCCTGCGCACTGCGCGACAAATCTTCCGCATACGCAGGAAGCACGCGAGGACCGCCTTCGAGCAACAGAATATGAGTGCGTGCCGGATCGATGGATCGGAAGTCGTGGGCGAGCGCGTAGCGAGCGATTTCGGAGAGCGTGCCGGCCAGTTCGACACCTGTGGGGCCGCCGCCCACGATTACGAAGTTGAGCGGAGTTGCGCCTTCGCCAGCGGCGGCTTGCCGTTCCGCCAATTCGAAGGCGAGCAGAACGCGGCGCCGGATTTCGAGCGCATCTTCGATGGTCTTGAGGCCGGGAGCGTACGGTTCCCAATCGTCGCGCCCGAAGTAACTGTGGGTCGCGCCTCCGGCGACGATCAGGTAGTCGTACGGAATGTTCGCTTCTGACGTCATCACAGTGCGGCGTTCAAGATCGAAGCCGCTGACCTCGGCCATGAGCACTTCAATATTTTTGTGCGAGCGAAGAATGGATCGGATGGGCGCGGCAATCTCTCCCGGAGAGAGTCCGGCAGTGGCAACCTGGTACAGAAGCGGCTGGAAAGTGTGGAAATTTTTGCGGTCGATGACGGTGATCTGAACGGGCGCTTTCGCCAGCGTTTTCGCGGCATTCAGGCCGCCGAAACCGGCGCCGACGATCACCACGCGAGGTGTCGCTTGGCTATTCATTTTGTCGCGGGTTGCTGTGACCTGCTCCACCTCTATAAGATTCAGCGCGATGGCAGAGGGTTCCAGAACTTTGACGGGTAAGGAAACTCCGGCTTGGGTGCGCGTGGCCATGCCTTCAGGGGCAGACCTGATTTTCGTCGCGTTGCTGAGCGTGCTGGTGTTCACACCGCTGTCCGTGCGTTTGTTGGGAGACGCGGGGATCGGCTGGCATATTCGCGCCGGACAGCAAATTCTGACGACGCACGCGATCCCGCATGTGGATTCGTTCTCTTCGACCATGCGAGGCAAGCCGTGGTTTGCCTGGGAGTGGCTGTACGACGTAGTGGTCGGGCAGTTGGAAACGGCGTTGGGGCTGAACGGCGTGGTGTGGTTTACGGCGGTGGTGATCGCAGCGGTATTTGCGTGGATGTTTCGCTTGCTCATTGTGCGCAGGTCGAACTTGTTGGTTGCGCTGGTGCTGGTGGTGCTCGCCGTGGCGGCGTCGATGATTCACTTTCTAGCGCGGCCGCACGTGGTGAGTTGGCTGTTCACGCTGGCATGGTTCTGGATTCTTGATTCTTCTGAGCGGGAGACGTTTGAAAGGCGCGGGAGGCGACTGTGGGTGCTCCCGTTGCTGATGCTAGTGTGGGTGAATATCCATGGCGGCTTTCTCGTTGGCTTTGTGCTGTTGGGAATGTTTTTTCTAGGGGCGGCATGGACCTGGTTCAGAGCAAAAGAGGGGCGGATTGAGGAAGCCCTGCAGAAGATCGCGGCAGGGAAAAGAGCGCTGCGATTGGTCGCGGTGGGGCTGCTCTCTGCGTTGGCGAGCATGGTCAATCCTTATGGGTGGATGTTGTACTCGCATGTTTACTCGTACCTGTCGAACCGTTTTCTGATGGATCACATCGACGAGTTTCAGTCGCCTAATTTTCATGGCGTCGCGCAGAGATGTTTTCTCTTGCTGCTGCTCGTTACCGTCGCGGCCTTGGCCGTGCGGGGGCGCGAGTTGCGAATGAGTGAAGGGCTGACGGTTTTGTTCGCCGTGTATGCCGGGCTTTATGCGTCGCGAAACATTCCGGTTTCTTCTGTTCTGCTGGTGATGGTTGTGGCGCCGTTGGTGCCGGCGGGAGTTGCGCACGGATTCTTTCAGAGGATGGCTGCGGTCGAGGTGGGATTGCGCGGGCACGTGTGGCCGATTGTGGCGACGGTGGTGACGTTGCTGATCGCCGTCAATGGCGGGCGCGTCGGGTCGAATGTAGGGATGGATGCGCACTTCGATCCGCGGCGGATGCCGGTGCAGGCGGTGAATTTCCTTAAACAGCAAGGCCTGTCGGGGCCCGAGCTCAGTCCGGACTATTGGGGCGGGTATCTGATCTACCGGCTTTATCCGAAGGCGCTCGTCGTGGTGGACGACCGGCATGATTTGTACGGCGAGGAATTCTTCAAGTCTTACTTGAAGTTCATTCGTGGGGAGCGCGGATGGCAGGAATTTCTGCGGGATCATCCGGCAGCGTTTGTACTGTTGCCGCGGGACGCGGGAGTAGCGCAGCTTCTGACCGTTAGTCAAGGATGGAAACAGACTTACGCCGATGATGTGGCTGTCGTCTTTGTGCGCGAAGCGGAGAATGGAGCTAATTGACCTTTAGGTTAAAGCCATTGATGATGATGGGCGGTGCTGATTGCAGAATGCATTTGCTTTAGGTAGCGCCGGCATCTTGCCGGCTGTCGCGGGGGCATCTTGCCCGCGCAAGTGGCGGCGGGACGCCGCCACGACAGCCGCCGGGACGGCGGCGCTACTTTTCCGGGCTCTTTCAGAATGGCGGATGTTTTTGAGTAGAAATGGTTTTGATTTCTTTCTGGCTTTGTGGACGCTCGCGCTGGTCGGTTGTTCGGGTTCGTCCTCGCCTTCGACTCCTTCCAATCCGATGCCGCCCGCGAACCCTGTGGGCGCCAATCTCACGCTGGTGAGCTCCGATCCTTACACGATTGCTCCGGGCCAGCATGCGACCGAGGTTGAGCCGCACATGGTGGCGAACGGAAACACGCTGGTGGCCGCGTTTCAGACTGGACGCATTTCAGCCGGAGGCTCGACCGACATTGGGTGGGCGACTTCCACGAACGGCGGCACAGTCTGGAGTCACGGATTTTTGCCGGGCCTGACCAAGGGCGAGGGCACGGGGCCGTACGACGCGGCCAGCGATCCGGTCGTCGCTTATGACGCGAAGCATAACGTTTGGATGATCGCGTCGTTGCCCCTGTCGAATACTTCTCAGACTCCGGCGGTCGTGGTAAGCCGGTCAACCGATGGGCTCACATGGGGAAACCCTATCAGCGTCGACCCAACCGCTGCGAGTTCCGACAAGAATTGGATTGCGTGCGACAGCTGGGCGAGCAGCCCGCATTATGGCAATTGCTATGTGGAGTGGGACGATCCGCTTAATCATGGCGAGATTCTGATGAGCACCTCGAACGATGGAGGATTGACATGGGGCCCGGCGACGCCAGCGGCGGATGCGGTTCAGGGGATCGGCGGGCAGCCGCTCGTGCAGCCGAATGGAACAGTGGTGGTGCCGCTCGAAACGAATGCGATGTCAGCCTTCAGTTCGACCGATGGAGGAGCGAGTTGGACGGCTTCGGTGACGATCTCGAATGTGCAATTCCACGCCGATGCGGGAGGAATTCGCAGCGGGCCCTTGCCGTCCGCTGCCGTGGATGGCGCGGGCACGGTGTGGGTGGTGTGGGAAGATTGCCGATTCCGTTCATCGTGCTCGACGAATGACCTGGTTTACAGCACCTCGACCGACGGTGTGACCTGGAGCGCAGTGACGCGCATTCCCATCGACGCGACTTCGAGCAGCGTGGATCATTTCATTCCGGGGATTGGGATTGATCCGGCAACTTCCGGCGCGGGGACGCACGTTGCGCTGCATTACTACTACTATTCGCAGAGCGACTGCACGGTGTCGACGTGCCAGCTTTTTGTGGGCTACATTGCGTCGGCGAACGGAGGCGCCACGTGGAATCCGCCAGCGGCGCTCACTGGCGCGATGCAGTTGGCATGGCTGCCGGCGTCGCAGAACGGGGTGATGGTGGGAGATTACATTGCGACCGCATTTACGAATGGCGTGCCGCACGGAGTGTTTGCGGTGGCATCGCCAACTTCAGGGACGACGTTCAACGAGGCCACCTACACCGCGCAGGGATTGACGGCGATGGCAGCGGGGCGGCAATTGTCGTCCGTAGGGGACAAGCCGTTGCACAATCTCTCGGACAAGATCGAGAGAGAGCAGCCGGAGAAGCGCATGATTCCGCCGTCGCGGCGTAGGAGAAGTGCGAAGTAGTTAGAAGCGGTCGTTGGTGTCGATGCCGAAGCCGAGGATCGCCGTGACTTCCACGGGTTGGTTGCCCCGCATGGCAGGTTGAAATTTCCAACTGCGCAGAGCCGCGAGAACTTTCGCGGTCATCGTGGCGGGGCCGGCTTCGAGTACGCGAACATTCTTCAGATTGCCGGATGCGTCGAGCGTGCAAGCAATTACCATGCGCGCGGACCGGAGGCCAGCGGCTAGATCGGTGCGAATTGCCGCCGGAGCGGCGAGGGTGCCGCCGAAGGGATGGCTACCGGCGCTTTCGTCGGCAAATTCCATTACTACAGTTCCTAGCGACGTATCGAAATAAGTCGTGTACTTCTCACCCCGCAAAAGATTCTTGTAGGGCTCGAAGGCTCCGCCGGACGTCGCGGTGGCCACGACGGTTACTCCAAGAGTCTGTCGTGGTTTGGCGGTGGAATGGCCGGGAGCTTGCGGGTCGGAGGAAGAGGGATCCGATCCAAAACCCGGAATGGTGACAATGCCGCTGCCGCCGCTGATATCGACGCCACGCACTTGAGGAGTGCCAGTCGGAGCGTTTCCGGCGCCGCCCGGACCGGCGGTAGGAGAGATGCCGCCACGAGCGGTGACGTCAGAGCCGTGTCCGGTTGCGGATTTTCCAGCGCCAGGGCCGGCTCCGGTCATGCCGCTACCGGGACCGCTGCCGCGACCGATGCTGTTGCCGGCGCCAGCACCGCCGAGGCCGGGATTATCTCCGCCAGACGGCGACATGGCGAGCGAACCTTTGCCGCCGGTATTAGGCACTGCAACCGTCGACCCAGGTTGACTGGAAATAACCGCGCCCGCATTGGCGCCGCTTCCGCTTGCTGCGGGTGGGGCGAGGTTCTTGCCGGCGTCGGAGGGCGCGCCCAAGCCTGCTCCGGCGCGGCTCAGACCTGCTCCGGGCACGCCAGAACCTACACCAACCGAAGGCGGCGGCGGGACGATGTTATTTGCCAACAGCGTTCCGCGCGGAGTGCCGGCGCCACCGCCGTTGTTACCTGTGCCTCCGCCAGCACCAGCGAACGAAGGCGGGGGCGGAACAACTGTGGGCATGCCAATCGTGGGCCCCGAAGATGCAGAGCGGGTGCCGGTGCCGTCCGACACACCGGTCGATGGCGGCGGAGCGACTACGTTCGAGCCGAGCGCCGTGCCCATGCCGTTGCGAGTGCCACGTGCAGTGCCTCCTGCATTCGTAGCAGCGGGCGGCGGCGGAACGACATTGGCGGCGAGCGAGGTTCCGTTAGCATTCGAACTATGGCCGCTTACGGATGGAGGTGGTGGCACCACCTCGGTCGCGCCAAAGATTTTTCCCACCAGGCTGCTCATGAACGAGCCCGTTTGCGTGGGCGGCGGAGGCACAACGCTCTTCGACGAATCCGGAACGCTGCCGACGAGCCGATGTGGGTCGCGCGAGATGTCGGCCGAGGGCGGCGGCGCTACTACCGCGGGCGCGGGCAAGTTCAACTTGGAGTTGCGCATCGTTGCGCGCTCCGGAGCCGAGACTGGCGGCGGCACGACGGCGGCATTCATCTGCACCGGCAGATTGGAAAATTCGTGGTTGACCGCCCCTGGAGCCGGCGGAATTACGTTGGCCGCCAAGGCCGGTTTGGAGCGAGCTTGATCGCTCGCGACGCTCGGCGCGGGCGCTACTACCGAAGGATTGAGCAACGGTGCTGTCAAAGCGCGATCACGCGTAACATTGGGGGCGGGTGGGATCACCGCCGGTGCGAGCGCGGGAGCCACCAGCGCGTGGTCGCGTGAAACGTTGGGCGCGGGCGGAATCAACGTTGTGCTGTAGGTAGGCGCGGTGATCAGCCGATCGCGCGACACGGTCGGGGCCGGAGCGATCGCGGACTGAAGTTGAATCCCGTTGCGAGTGTAGTCGATGATTACGTTCGGAGCGGGAGCCACGATGGCGGAAGCTAGGTTCGGCACGCTGCGAGAGGAACGCAAGCCTTCCGCGGGCGGCGGTCCGGGATTGGGCTTGATGGCCAAAAGGTTCGCCACCGCGTCGCGCGAAGATGGAAGTTTGAGATTGGGCGCGTCAACAACTTTGGGGAGGAGCGAGCCGCCGCGCGAAATCCGGATGCTCTGCGTGCGATGGCGCGCTTCGGCGCCGCCGGCGCGACCTGTGGTGCCAGCTTCAGACCCACCGAGATCTTCGGTGCGCGGAAGTTCGTTGCCGCTGTAATAGATCACATCGTGGCTGGAAAATCTGGGCGCAACGAAGGGCTGCAACTCCGCAATCTTTACCTGCACAAAGATCGCCAGGAAAATCAGAATAGCCTCGATCACATACGAAGGGATGACGATGCGCAGCGGAATCAATCCGAAGGGAGCTTCGCCTGCCAAACGGCGTTCAGAACGCACCAGCGCGGGGCGGATGGACGTGACGAACTCATGCCAGGGCGAGGACCACTCGACCAGCAGTTTGGGGGCGGCGTAACGTTTTCTTACGACGCGCTTTTCGAGTTCGAGAGTGTCAATCACGAGGGCGGTACTTTACCATCCTTTTCGAGTGTGATCTGAATTTTATCCCCCACCGCAGTTTGAGTTTCAGCCGCAGTGCGACACGGTAGTTCCAACACCGAAGCTGCCTGCGTCCGGACCGGTGCAAATCGCCAAGGCTGTAAATCGCCCTGGACGTGGATGACAGTCATTGCATCGTCGAGATAAACGACGTCGATGGGAAACCCCATACCCAGAGTATGAACGCCGTGGCAGGGGACAATCCAGAGGCCGGAGCCATTACGGAAGTCATTAGAGCGAAGGCCCACCAGGCCGCGCAGCCGGGTCCAATGCGTGTTGGCGACGGCCAGAGCCGTGGCCAGGTATGCCTGGCGCGTCTGGTTGAAGGCCTGACCCTGTGAAGAAAAAACTGCCATGAACCCAACGCCTCGCCGTCTGCTCGTCCCGTCTTCTACTTCCCGCCCGAAACCGGCCCCAGTTGCCGGATCAGTTCGATGATCGCCGGCCCGATCGTGACAAAAATGATCGACGGCAAAACAAAGATCACCAATGGGGGAACCATCTTGATGGTGGTTTTTGCAGCTTGTTCTTCGGCCCGTTGCCGGCGTTCCGTGCGGAGGGAATCGGAATGCACCCGGAGGGCTTGGGCGACGCTGGTGCCGAAGCGATCAGTTTGAATCAGTGTACCAACAAGAGAGCGGATGTCGTCAACTCCGGTGCGGTCAACCAGGTTGCGGAGCGCCTCGGCGCGGGGTTTGCCGGCTCGCATCTCAAGGTTGACCAGATGAAACTCGTCGGCGAGATCGGGATGGGCGTGATACAAGTCCTCGCCCACGCGCGTCAGAGCCTGATCGAGCGCCAGGCCCGCCTCCACGCAAATGACGGTGAGGTCGAGGGCGTCGGGCAAGCCAATACGGATGCGACTCTGCCGATCTTTAATCATGCGCTTCAGAATGAAGCGCGGCAGCAGGAAGCCGAGACCTCCAATGCCGATTAGCAGAGGGAGGTTGTCAAAGCCCACAAACAACGCAACACCCGCAAAGCCTGCCAGACCCATCAGAATACGGGCGCCGAAATAGTAATTGACATGAATGGCATCGCGGTATCCCCCCTGAATCAGCCAGGCCCGGGTGCGGGAAACGTCGGCGGGAGAAAGCGGAATCGCTTTGCTCAGCGGATCGAGAGCCTGCTCCACTCGCTCGCGAAAGGCGGGCTTGTTATCCATCGTTGGCTGATGTCCGCCCAGTGCGCGCAAACGGGCGCCCAGGACGGAACTTGGCGATACCACCGCGGCGCCGAAGGCAAACACCGCCATAACCACGGTGACGAATACGACGACAATCAAAATCAGAGGCAACATGACTCACTCAACCTGTGTACTGAACGTGCTTACTTAAACCCGGATCCGAACAATCTTGCGGATCACAAAATATCCGATGGTTTGCAAAATGATCCCGGCGACCAGAAGCGTATGGCCGATGGGGTCCGAGAACAGCGGACGAATGAAATTGGGATTCAGCAACAGCATGACCGCGACAATGATGGGAGGCATGCCCATCAGCAGTGCCATGGTAAGGCGTCCTTGGGCGGTGTAGACGCGCACTTGGCGCTGAATTTTGAAGCGCTCGCGAATGACATAGGACAAATTGTCGAGAATCTCGGCGAGGTTGCCGCCAGTCTCGCGCTGCAGCATCACCGCCGTTACGAAAAACTTGACATCGACCAGCGGCATGCGCTCGGTGAGATTCATGAGAGCATCGCGCACCGGCATTCCGAACTTCTGTTCTTCGTAAAGCTGGCGAAATTCGCCGGCGACGGGCTCGGCGACTTCGTTGGTAATCATTTCAAGCGCGGTGGTGAAGGCGTGTCCGGCGCGAACGGCCCGGGCCAGAGTGTCGATCGCCTCGGGGAAAAGCTCTTCGAATTTCTCGAAACGTTTGTTGCGCCGATACGACGCGTAGGAGTAGGGCAGCAGGAAGCCGACCAGCAAAGCCACCCATGCCACTTCGACATGCTTGGTCGCGACATAGGCCACGATGCTGGCGACGACGCCGGCCAAGGCCGAGAAACCGAGGAAGTTGCCGGCGCGCGTGGACAATCCGCCTTGCATCAGCATCTTCTGGATTTCGGCTACGCGCGCGGAGCGCCGGAGCAAGGTGTCGAGCGCGGGAATCTGGCTGAGTTGCTCGTCGCGCAGCAGGGCGAGTTCTTCCACGGCGGCGAGTTCCGGAGCCTTGCGCTCATTGGCCAGCCGCTCTTTGATAAGGCGGGCGCGGGCGCTGCGCTGGTCAAGCAACGACACCAGGGCGAAGACCGCAAGCGCGACCACGATCAGTACCAAAAATGCAAGCAGAGCAGCGGACATGCGATTACTCAAACCTCGAAACTTGATTCAAAAAGCGCCGGTCGGAAGCGGGCTCCGGACGTCGCCAGACGTTCGGCGAAGTGCGGCCGGACGCCGGTGGCACGAAAGATGCCGCGAACTTTTCCATTCTCATCGGTGCCGGTACGGTCGAAGCTGAAAATGTCCTGCATGCCGATCATGTCGTTGTCCATGCCGGTAATCTCGGAGACGGTGATGACCTTGCGTGTACCGTCAGAGAGGCGCGCGATCTGAACTACGGCATGGACCGCGGAGGCGATCTGATGACGGACGGCGCGTTCGGGAATGTTGAGATTCGCCATTGAGACCATGTTTTCAACGCGCGCCATGGCGTCGCGCGGGGAATTGGCGTGGACGGTCGTGAGCGATCCTTCGTGGCCGGTGTTCATGGCCTGCAACATGTCGAAGGCTTCCTCGCCGCGCACCTCGCCCACCACGATCCGGTCGGGACGCATACGCAGGCTGTTGATGACTAGTTGCCGCTGCCGCACAGCGCCCTTGCCTTCAATGTTCGGCGGGCGCGTCTCCAGGCGGACTACGTGCTCCTGTTTAAGTTGCAGTTCGGCGGCATCTTCTATGGTGACGATGCGGTCGGAATTTGGAATGTATCCCGAGAGAACATTCAGCAGAGTGGTCTTGCCGGCGCCGGTTCCCCCCGAGACCAGGATGTTGAGCCTGCCCTTGACCATGGTCGAGAGCAATTCGAGCATGGGCTCGGTGAGGGTCTGGTTCTCGATCATCTGCCGGGCGGTGACGGGGTCGCGTCCGAAGCGACGGATGGACAGGCAAGGGCCGTCAATGGCGAGCGGGGGAATGATGGCATTGACGCGCGATCCATCGGCCAGGCGGGCATCGACCATGGGAGAAGATTCATCGACGCGACGCCCGACTCGCGAGACGATGCGCTCGATGATCTGCATGAGGTGCGAATCGTCTTTGAAGGATAAGGCGGTGCGTTCCAGTTTGCCGGCGCGCTCCACGTACACCCGGTCGAAGCGGTTGACGAGGATATCGGAGACGGTGGTGTCTTTGAGCAGAGGCTCAAGAGGGCCGAGCCCGAAAATCTCGTCGAGGATTTCGCGAGAGAGCCGTTCGCGTTCAGCGAAGCTGAGCGGCACCACTTCGCTATTCACGGCGTTGCGAATGACCACCAGGACTTCATCGCGCGCGGAGTCGCCGGAGGCCTTGCCGAGTTTTTCCAGATCGAGGCGATCGAGAATCTTGCGATGCAGGTCGGCTTTTACCTGCTGGAAGAAATCAGCGCGTTCGAAGGATTGAACATTTGCCATAAGGGCCTAAATTCTTACACCGACTTGAACAGCGACCACGCGGTACGTTTTACGTCAGCGTCGTTGCGGGTCAATTCCTGCGCCAGTCCGGCGAAACAGCGGGCCATTTCGGAGGAACGCTGATCCATCACCGGCGTGCCGCGGTCGATGGCGCCGGAAACGGCGAAATATTGATTCGGAATCCGCCATAGCAGTTTAGCGCCGACTGCGGCCTCAGCGTCGGCCTCACTGAAGCCGGGAACTTTGCGGAAGCGGTTCAGGACCAGGCGAACCCGGTCGCGGCTGCCAGCCTCCCCGAGGTATTGCTGGACGCGGGCCGCGCTCCAGAGCGAAGCCACGTCGCTGCAAGCGACCAGGAGAACGGTTTCTGAAAGACTGGCGATCAGACGGCTGGCGGCGTCGAAGCGCGAAGAGTTGTCGACCACCACGTAGCGGAAGTGAGTCACCAACATATCGAAGAGGCGAACGAATTCCGCAGTGGAAGGATCGGCCACCGCCGGCACGTTGGTTCCAGCCAGCAACTGCAAGCCGCCGCCGTGGCGCGTCATAAAACTTTCCAGCAGGGAAGCGTCCATGCGGTGAAGGTTGCGCGTAGCGTCGGCCACATTGAAGACCGGCTTGAGATTCATGTGCAGCGCGGCGTGGCCGAGAGGAGCCATATCCACCAGCGCCGTTTGCCCGTAGGCGGATTGAAGAGCGAGCGCGAGGTTGACGGCCACGGTGGTTGAGCCATTCCCGCCCTTCGCATTAATAACGGAGAAAACTTTGCCGCGAATGCCTTCTTGTTTTCCCCGGCGCTGGGCGGTGGTGAGGCGGACGAAAGCCTCGAGCAGGTCGGTAGTTGTGGTGGGGCGCTCGATGAATTCGCGAGCTCCGGCGCGCATGGCATTGACGATGACCTGCGGCTGGTTCAGATTGCCGATGGCAAAGATGGCGGCATCGGGCATTTCCTGATGAAGCAGTTCAATGGCTCGCAGCGCCAGAGTGGCGTTGTCGGCGGGAATGTCGACCAGCGTGACTTCGGGATTGGCAGAGCGCACGCGCCGCGTGACGGGATCGGCGGCCGCCACAGGAAAACTTGCACAGGTGTGAACCGTCCGTGCCACGTTGGTGCCATCGACGAGCACTTGCAATACCGCTCGCTGCTCGTTATCCGTGGCCACAATCACGACTGCGAGTTCTGGCATAACAACCTGCGGTTCTCCGGTTCGCTATGAAGAGCTCTCTCTAGTTCTGGCGCCCATGCCAAGCCTAGTTGTGTTTGTCAAACTTGCCGGTGTCCATGAAGGGCTTTGGGTTCTTGGGCTCGGCAGGGGCCTCGGCATTAGGCGAAATGCGGTGCACCGTGCACAAGACCATGAGTTCCGAATTGCTCTTCTGCATGCTTTTGCTGCGAAAAAAATTCCCCAGGATCGGAATATCTCCCAGTCCCGGAATCTTGTTATAGATGTCGGTAATGCGGTTGTCCATGAGTCCGGCAATCACAAAGCTCTGTCCATCCTGCACTTCAAATTCGGTTTCGGCTTTGCGTGTGCTGAGCGCAGGCACGGTGAATCCGGAGATGGTCAGGGCGTTAGCAAAATCCAAGGTACTCACCTCGGGAGCGACCTTCAAGTGAATATTGCCGTTAGGCATGATTTGCGGGGTGAACTGCAGGCGCACGCCGAATTCCTTGAAGGAGATTGTTACCGCGGTAAAACCGGCGCCCGGCTGCACGATGGGAAAAGGAAATTGCCCGCCGGCGAGGAAACTGGCTTCTTTCCCATTCACCGCGATAAGGTTGGGTTCGGCGAGGATCTGCAGCAGGTTCTTGGTCTCGAGAGCCTCGATGGTGGCTCCGAAGTTTATGTCGGACCGGAATAGAAAAAGATTCAGCACATTGCTGACGGTCGTGGCGGGGGTGGTAGTTGTGGTCCCGGTGGTGCCACTTTGTGTACCAGGGGTTATGGTCTGCGGCCCGAAGCCGCCAAACTGCCCGGTCGTGATAGTGCCAATAGTGTTGCCGGCTCCGGTGGAAATGAAGTTGACGCCGAGTTGGGTGATGGCACTGCGGTCCACCTCCGCGAATTTTACCTGCAGCAAAACTTCCTGCGCGCCGACCGGCCCGAAGGTGAGCACATTCACGACTTTGGGAGAATAGGCGCTGGCTAGTTCGCCGGCGCGTTTGGCGACGTCTTCGTTGGAAACGTGTCCGGAGAGAACAACGGCGGCGCGCGACGGCGTGACCACAATCTGCTCGTCGGGGAAGACGCGGCGCTCTTCTTCGGCGCACGCGCTGACGTCTACGTCTACGCGGAGGTCGAAGCTGCGGGAGCGCTCCAATTGATCCCAGATGAGGAGCGAAACTTCTCCGGGGGAACGCCCATGAACCAGAATCTGCGTCGGCGTAATAACTTGCGCGAAGGCGATATTCGGATCGGTGACGGAGACGCGCTTGAGCTGCTCGGTCGTATTGATGAGCAGGGATTTGCCAACCATGACGCGCAGGGGAAACGATCCCTGGGGCTGCTGGGACTGCGCCGGTAGAGTGGTGGTCTGAGTGGAGGTGGGCGCCGGATTCTGCGACTGGCCCGGAGTGTCCGCCTGTTGCACGATCTCAGAAAGAGCCGGAAGCGCGAAGCAAGCTGAGACCAGCAAAGCTCCTAGGAATAACGTGCGAACGCTCATTGTGAAATTGGTCTCCCCGTGAGGAAGCTTAGTGGTGCGCAGCCACGAAAGCCGCCGAATCGTATTCTTTCCCATCACTTGGTTTCGGAACCCTCTTCGGGGAATTTGACTACATCCATCTTCTTGTCGCCTTGGTAGACTTCAACGCTAACGCCGGTGGGAGATGGTGCCGTTGGCGCAACGATTCTTTTCGCGGCCGTACGATGAACGACCGGTTGCATGGTGGGCGCGGGAGCGGCAATGCCCCGGTAGAGACCTCTCGCACCGGATGCTGGCACTTCGTCTTGCTTGGTGTCGAGCGGATTGCGCAGAGCTAGCTGAATGTGTCCTTCCGAGCTTGCCAAAGTAAGCCGCTGGGCGTCGTCGGGCGAGACCAGGAGAGTGATGACCGCGGTGTTCTGCGGTTCGCCGGTCGCGGATCGCTCCAAGGTGCGGCCCGAGGCCAATACTGCGACGTTCTGTAGCACGGTAGTGGTTTGCGGTTCGCCGCCGCCCGGAGTGCCGGTCAACAGTACATCAACGCGAGTGCCAGGGGTCACGAATCCAGCGACCGATACGACCTCATTCACTCGTACAGAAACGGCGCGCATGCCGGGAGGGATCAGCGACGGAAGTCCCGCGCCAGCATTCTCTCCCGCCAGCCGGTTGGGGAGAATGAACTCTCCCTTCGAGATAGGGACAATCACGCCGTGTCCCAGCACGTCAGAACGCCTTCTGGGCGACCCCGGAGGCAGATCGGCGGGGGGAATCTTGATGATTTTGATGTCATGTTCTTCCACCCGCGCTCCCACCTGCAGATCATTTGCCGCCACGATCACGTCGACGCCGGCATCGACCGCGCCCGACCGCGATTGTAAGGTCCGGTAGACATACACACTAGCCACGAAGCCAAGCCCAAGTGCCAGGACTCCGATCATCAATAAACGTGTACGGTTCATAGAGCTCCCTCAGAAATCCAAAAATTGCACGCTGCCGCGAACGGAGGTGGGCGCGGCGTTGCTCCTCAATTCGGCTATTTTCTACTGGATGGAACTGGCGACAGAGGAAAATACATTGTTGGCGTTGGATCCGATCAGCCGGACAGTGCCGACGACAATCACCAGGATCACCGCCAACATGACTGCGTATTCCGCGATATCCTGCCCTTGCTGATCGCACCAAAGACTCCGCACTAGCTCCATAGAAAGGCCCCTTTTTTCCTGATTTTCTCCGAGATCGAGTGGGACACATCCGCGCAGCTTCTGGGACTGACAGCTGGGGATTTGTCGACTCCGCTGACTAATCATACCCTGCAATATGGCGAAAAGTCGTAATTTATTGCATACCTGCCGGGGAAAAATGAAGTCCTGCCCCTGTAACGGTTTTGCGGGTTTTTGGGGTCTAGGTTGGCGGATCTTCGCCGCGGCGCGTCAGTTGGCGAGGCGGAAGGAGGCGATGTCCAACCGCACAACAAACGCGATCTCCCAGATCAAGGCTGCGTTGGCAAAGTCGCGCTCGCATTGTCGTCATTGGCAGCCCGGCTGCACGTCAAGCACACGGCAGTCAGTTCGCAACACGGCCGCCAATGACTAGCTGACAAAAGCAGGCGAGTTACACTCAGTTGCCCCGCGCAAGGCGATGATGAGTGAAATGGCGATATTGCAACAGTGATCCGGCTCGGCAGAGCCGAACCCAGTTTCGGATCGGCCGACAAGGAGAGATTCTCACGGCGACAGTTCGAGCGTCATCGAGACAAAATCTATTCGGACTTTTCGTGCCTGGCTGAGGATGTCTGTGCCAAGAAGGCCGTGGTGAAAATCGTCGCCCACCGGCTTGGAGAAGACCTGAGCAGGTCGAAGAGTGGTTTTCAATCCCCCAACTCGCAGGTGTATCTCAGCCAGTGCAATTGTTTCTCTATCGTTCGAACCCCCAACCATCGTGACTTGCTGCTTACTCTTCGTCCCGCGCTGTTTCAAGAGCGGTCCAAACTCGTTCGCAAATCGTGTCCAGAGTTGCGAACCTGCGTCTTCACCAGTATCCAAAATGCAATCGAGTTCTTTTCCCTCGAACTGAACGCGCGTCACAGGACTAAGACCGTCAAAGGACAAATTATTGGCACTATTCGCGGAACGGCCCGATCCAGGCCGGATCTCAAAGGTTCCATTCGAACTCCAGCTGATGGACTGTAAGGCGATGGCTACGGGAATCCCGATGATGCCGCGCTCGTCGGGGCGCAAATCACTCATGGGTTGCTGCGAATCCGGCAGGATCAAGAACCCAACATTGCGCAACGACACGCCCCCGATCCCCAGTTCGTCTACCACTGCCGTGCGCATTTTGGTCATTCCTCCGGCTGGATCGCCAACCTGGGCAGACGATTCGTCGATGGCAACTCCCAACGTTCGAGCTTCCGACTCGCTCATCACAGATAGGTTGGCGCCCGTGTCCAATAGCCAGTGAACGGTCTTCCCATGAATCGACACCGGGAGCTTCACTCCATGTTTACTGACATCGGTGTGAATGCGGGTCGACTTAGCGATTCGGACAGATTGGTCCGGGTGTCTGCTCCATGCTGCGAATATGGCTCGCGCATTCACGACGTCCGGACTCGCTGGTTTGATCCTTAGAGCTTGATCAAGTTGCTGCACCGCCTCGGTGTATCTGCCAGATCGGACATAGAGATCCGCGAGTCTCTCATGTGCGTCTTCTGCATCATCGGAATTGGGTTCCAGCTGGATCGTCTGGCTCAGATACTTCTCTGCCGCTTTGGCGTCGTTGAACGCGGAGGCAACCGCACCCTTGTAAAGTGTAGGAGCTTCTTGGCGCTGGATGGCCTCGCGGAGCTCAAACCAGCGATGCTGGTCATATAACGGCTTCAGTGCAGGGCTCTCACCGGCTCCTGCCAAGCCTGCTAATACCAGCACGACGATCAATACGGCCCCATTCACGTCTCGCAGCCACATTTTCCCGACCCTTGGAATAAAGGCTAGACGATTCGCTAGCGAAAAGGAAAGCTGCTTCGCGTTACATTTTTGGACGGTCAAGTGTCACTTGGAAGTAATGGATTGTCGTGAGCTTACGATGGTTGACAGGATCACGGTTGTAAGCAGGCCATTACACGCTTTGTGCCGCAAAGCCGATTCTGAGTGCTGTGGCGATTTTTCGCCAGTTGGAAGCCGACAGCCTCATCGTGACTTTCCGGTTTGCTTTGTAACACTACTTGAAAAGAACGGAGCGGCGACGTTTAAGATGGCCCAGTCGCGGAAGTCATTGCTGTTCTCAACACAGGCGATCACAACCCCTTGATCAGGATAGAGGACTAACCATGAGCTACTTCCAGCCACTCCGCCGCTGTGCTCGAATTGCCGTGGCACTCCTTGACTGTCCGCGTCGTGGATGAACCAGCCGAGTGCGTAGTTCGTCTTCTTGCCAGAGTTCGTTTCTTGACGTGAGAAGATCATTGCGAGAGTGTCTTCTTTCAGGAAACCCGCCTTCAACATCGCCGAACCGAAGCGCACAAGGTCTTCCGCGGTCGAGAGGAACCCGCCCCCAGCCCACTTGTAGCTGAGATCCTCATAGTCGCTGTTTCGATAGCTGCCATCGGCCATCACGTTGTACCACCGTGCGCGATGAGGAATGATTTTTGCGCTGTCATCGGCGAGGGTGTCCTGCATTCCCAGAGGCAGAAACACTTTCTCGCGCATGAAAGCAAGAAAATCTTCTCCCGACGCTTTCTCGATCGCCGCGCTCGCAAGAACGTAACCATAGGTCGAATATGAGAACTTCGTGCCTGGAGGCGCAACCAACGGGTCATCTTTGAAGCGTTTCAGCGATTCAAGCACAGAGTGATACGCCCCGCGATCCGGCTTGCTCTCCTCGTCGGTGTTGTAGTGACGGATGCCACCGAGGTGTCCGAGAAGTTGGCGCGTGGTTATCACGTGTCCCTTGTCAGGAAAACCGGGGACATATTGCTGTATGGGAGCATCTAGGTCGAGGCGTTTCTGTTCGTAGAGCAGCGCCGCCCCGGCAGAAGTTAAGGGCTTGGAAGTGCTTCCTATTCGAAACTTTGTTTCCGGTGTCACGGGAACACACTGTTCTAGGTCGGCAAGGCCGAATCCCTCCGCCCATATGAGTCTCCCACCTACTGCTACGGCAATGGACATGCCCGGTGGCCGCGAAACCTTGTTGTTTATCGCGGACCCGGAATTTCCCAGCAGTCCATGGTTATAAATTTCAAGAAATGCCTGCCTCGCCAACAGGATCTGCTGGGAGTACTCCGGCACAGCAAGTGTTGCTTGTTTCTCTGACCGCTGAATTGCGCTGTCCGTGCATTGAGCGACGGCAACGTTAGTTGCTGAAGCGATGGCGAAACAGACCGCCCGGGTGAGAAGCACATTCCCGCGTCGTGACATACACAGGCAGTTTATCGGATTGTTGACGTAACCAGATGGGATGAGAAGGCCGGTCTCCGGACGGGATGCTGTACGCTCCCAA
>CALFMO010000051.1 GCA_937879855.1 uncultured Acidobacteriaceae bacterium
GTGGGGGGCCAAATTAGATGATCAAAGTGGGCCAAGTTAGGTTGACGGAATCACCTTACTCCTTTTAATAGATCGTTATCCTTCGATGCCGCTCTGGGCTCAGCACGAATGCTAGGCGCTAACCTGTACGGAGTCCAACTCCGGGTGCACCGGGAGTTTTGGAGGGATTTGACAGCGTCTTCGGCCGTGAATCTGCCCATAACCAATGCCAGTTTACGGTTGGTTGTCATGTGGATGGGGGTCGGATCAACCCGCTGAACATATTCAGGGGCCCGAGTACCGCCTCGATTCACTTTCACAAGAAATTTGGTGTTTTTCATAATCTTCTGTCCGTAGCGGAAAAGCTCTGGGGAAACCTGAGCGAAGCGGCGGTTCATTTCTTCGAAGTCGAGTACACAACCGCCGTAAAGGGCTTGCCACACTCCAAGCAACTTGCCTTTAGTCGAGACGTGATCAATCCGCAGGATGGGCACATCCTTTGCGATCCAAACCTCGTGACCTGTGGGCTCGCCTTGCGCATCCAATGGCGCAGCAGGATCGTGACCAGCACGATCAGCAGACCGAGGAAAATGCCGGTCGCGTTCATAAAGCGACCTTTCTTGGCGAGTCCTGCGCCAAACGGCACGGGCAGACCATTCACTCGCTGAAAGCCTAAGGTGTGGGAGAACTTCAGATGGACTGGCTTAGGTCAGAAGACCTGAAAGAGGAGAGAAACGTAACCACCCCAGTAGTCATTATAGCAGTCTATGCACGCTGTCGTTTGGAAAAGGCGGCTGGGCGTACCCAAGTCTACTCCCGTCTTAATGCCTCGGACAGGCACCGGGCGACGACGTGAAACCTTTTCAAAAAATCTGTGGAGGTGAGCAAACGGGTGTTTCTCGGTCTCTGGGGATGACAAAGATCCCAAAAATATTGTGCTGCCAGATGCCAAATGAAAAACCACTATGGAAAAGCAGTCGCCGATGTCCGCATGCACCATAAAGAGGTTTTCGAGACCTAGCAAGAACATGCTGGAAGAACATCGTCGGGCAGGCATCATGTGGGCGCGCATGGACCCTAGCTGCCATCCATTGTGCCTTCATCTTTTCGTCCCTTCCCTACTCCGGCCTCCGATCCCATATCGCCGTCGTCCAAAGAGCAATTGTCGATTCGCCGGAAAGCCAGTCACAACATTCAGTCAAAAACAGCCTGCACAACACCACCCCTTCCTTCGCGGAGATTCAGACGGATTACTAACCATCTCGGGAAATTCAGGCTCCAATGGAAGGTCGAGGCCCAGAGCAAGCAGTTCCCGCTTCCGGCTCCGAGCAATCATGGCATCAGAAACGAAAACTGAGTCTCAAGATCATAGGCATCTGTTTCATCGCAAAGAATGGACGCCAAGAATGAGAGCGACGGTGGAATTCGTCCGACGCTTAATTTAACGAAGGATGGTGCATGAGCAACACTCTCTAAATCGATTCGTTCTTCCAAGTCTCGGTATGCCTACGTATGAGCTTGTAGCATTCACAGGCAGCCTCTTCCAATCGCTGGCGGCGTTTAATCTTCACCCCGCTACGGTCGTATGTGATCAACCCGGACTTCTGCAATAGACCAGCAGCGACTGAGACACTGGCACGACGTGTGCCCAGCAATGTCGCCACAGATTCGTGGGTCAGCGGAACGACATCAGCTTCGATTCGGTCCTGACTCATGAGCAGCCACCGCGCGAGCCTTTCCTCAACTTTATGGAGCCGGTTACAACCAGCAACCTGGGCGCTCTGCATAGCCATGATGTGGCCGTACTGTTGCATCCGTTTCTCCAGGACAGGCAATTGCCGCAGAATATTTACTAAACCTTGACTTGTGATGCGGAAAGCCGTACCGGGAATCTGAACGATGATCCGCGCGGCGCTGGTCTTGAGTCCGACGGCGATTGGCAATGCGGTACATCCCTCTTTACCGGACATTCCGACTTCCACGCTTTTGCCATCTTCCATCGTGCTTAGCACAGAGACCAATCCGCTATCCACAAAATATCCATACTCGATCGGCTCTCCAGATTCCTGCAGAAGATCATGCTTTCTGAGCTGTACAAAGGTCAGCTGGGAGAAAATCGAAGCGGATTCGTCCGGCGGAAGATTGAGGAGAAGCTCATTCCTGACAGGATTTCCCTCAACTTGGGGGACTGGTTTTCCGATTGTTCTTGTCCAGCGCGATCTATCGGCCGTGACGGCTCCTTATGCAGAGAAACGTTGCGACGTTTGCGCCGCCAACCGTCCGAGATGGACGGAGCAGGTACAGAGCACTACACCAAATGCAAGCTGCGAAACTCGCGGTCTCAAGGTTATCCAGTTCCCTTCTGTACTCTAACTGAATGGACATTCAGGATGGCAGTTTAAACTGTCAATGCTGTTCCATCAATGACTACAGGAACATGCGATTCCAGTTCAGAGGAGGGGATTGAGAAATGAGTATTGTCCACGTTTCGAAACGTTTAGCAGCGGCGTTGCTGGTTTTGTTGTGTGCTGGAATCAACGCCGCACGGGGATAGGTTTTCGAGCTTAGGCGCTTAGGATTGCGGGTTGCGCCATCCCCCGACATCTGCAGCGAGGCGAGTGGCTTCCTCAGGTCCCCAAGTCCCCGGGTTGTAAGTACCCAGACGCACAGCGTTGTTAAGAATCGGATCGACGATCGACCACGCAGCCTCTACTACATCCTCGCGAACGAAGAGCAATTTGTCCCCGTGCATGGCATCCGTCAGAAGACGTTCATACGGGTTCTCTTGCTGAGCTTTGTCTTTCTCGGTTGCAGAAAGTTCCACTGGCATGGGCAGCATTTGCGGGCCGGGACGCTTCACTTGCGCTCCTAAGTTCAAGGAAAAGTCAGGGCCTAGCCGGAACCGCAGGTAGTTGCTGTCAGAACTCTGTTTTCGCAATGGCGACGCCTTCAGTCTTACAAATACCTCAGTCGCGTCCATCGGCAGGCATTTCCCCGCTCTAATCAAGAAAGGCACGCCTGTCCAGCGCCAGGATTCAAGATGCAGGCGAACCGCCGCATAGGTCTCGACCTGGGAATCTGGCGCCACATCTTTTTCATTGCGGTATCCCGCGAACTGCCCCCGAACCGCCTCCTCCGCGGCAATAGGCGTGATGGCGCGGAATACCTTGAATTGTTCGTCATGCAAAGCTCGGGGTGTCAGTTCCGTGGGAGGTTCCATGGCGAGAAGGGCCACGACCTGAAGTAAGTGATTTTGTAAGACGTCCCGGATCGCGCCACTCTCTTCATACACCCGGCCGCGTCCGGCGACGCCGAAAGATTCGGCCATGGTGATTTGCACATGATCGACGTAGTGACGATTCCAGATCGGTTCGAGGAACGTATTGGCGAACCTAAAGAAATACAAGTCCTCCACAGCCTCTTTCCCGAGGAAGTGATCAATTCGGAATATCGCTGATTCAGGGAACACGGTGTGCAGGGTCGCATTTAGTTTTTGCGCCGATGCCAAGTCTCGCCCAAACGGTTTCTCAACAATGACCCGTGCATTTCCCGCATAGCCTGATTTACCTAATGCCTGTACAACCGATCCAAAGAGGTTAGGAGGAATTGCCAGATAGTGCAGTGGACTGCGCGCTTCACCAAGAGCCTTGGTTAGTTTTTCAAAGGTTTTAGGATCCTGGTAGTCACCGTCGATGTATTGAAGCAATTGCACGAGCTTGGTGTAGGCTTTTTCATCGATTCCACCGTGCTGCGTTAGACTGTCGCGCACTCGCGCCTGTAACTGTTCAATCGTCCAGCCCGATTTGGCCACACCAATGATGGGTACATTGAAATTGTCGCGTAGGATCATCTGCTGCAACGCGGGAAAAATCTGCTTGTACGCCAAGTCTCCGGTCGCGCCAAAGAACACAAGAGCGTCAGAGCGCCCAGCCTCTCGCGATTGCATGTGGGGCGCAAGTTGCTGTGGGTCCGTTTTCATCATCATGAAGGCTCCTGGTTCATTCGTTATTTTTTCTTTTCCGCTCTCAGCAAGTGAGTGGCTGTCGCAATTTGATTGAGATCTTTCGTTGTAGTTTTGCCTACTTGGCGGAAGCGCTCCTTCCCGGGCTCTGTTTCTCTGACCACAAGCGGTAACCGCCGATGAATGCATTCGCGTTTGCACCCAAACGTGTTTTCGGCGGTAGTGTTTTGATTTTCTTCACGTTTCCGCCTCCCAGCACGACGTAGTCCGCTTCCATCGCCTTCTGGAGTTCTTCCACGATGCGAGCAACATAGCGGCGCCATTTCTTTTTTCCCATGCGATTGAGACCTCTCAGTCCCAAGTAATCTTCATATGTTTTTCCCTTTTTGTAGGGCAGATGCGCTAGCTCCATCGGTTCTACGATACCGTCCACAATCATCGCCGAACCGAGTCCGGTGCCGAGTCCGAGAAAAAGCATTCGTCCGCCCTCGTATGAGCCGATGGCTTGCATGGCAGCGTCATTAATTACTTTCACGGGACAACCGAGCCCCTTCGCATAATCAAATCCTACCCATCCCTTACTCATATTGTATGGTTCGTGAACAGGTCTTCCGTGTACTACAGGCCCCGGATACCCGATCGCGGCAACCTCATAGTGCCAGTCGCTTGCGGCCTTCCTCACCCAGTTGCACATTAGCTGGGCCGTCATCTTTGGTCCCGAAGCGATCTTCCGCGGCGCCCGCTGGCCGCTGGCCAAAATCTTCAAATGGGTTCCTCCCACGTCGACCACAAGAACCCTCTGAGCCATTCATCCCTCCGTTCTATTCTCACTGCTCTTTGATTCGAACCCGTGACGATAGAAGCCGGTTGCCCTTGCTCCTGGGATATGTAATGCGACCGTGTCGCACACACCCAAAAGACGTCAGCGAGTGCAACTGGGAACGCGTCTGGCTCATGATGTCCTCGAAGCGGATCCCGAGCACACTCAGCGCATCCGCGATGAGGGAACGGTGGCAACGCCAAGGCACCGCTTCCGCGCACATCAATGCACTCCGTTTTTGCCGAGCCAACTTGATCAGTCTCTGCAGCCCGGCGTCGAATTCCGAAGTTTGCATGTAGTCGGCAAATCCACGAAACGAGCTATTTCGCCATCCCATGTTCGGAGAATCTGGTCGCGCGTGGCGCAGGCCCCCGAGCTTTCGCAAGTGCACGTAGCCGATCCTCGCGGCCCGCAGCTTTGTGCGCAGGGTCTTCTGGTTGAATTGCGGGTTGTGTCGTGAACGCGGGATAGTGCGGACATCTATGACCCGCTCCACTCGGTGCGCTCGCAGAAGGTCGAGAAAGACTTTCCACGTGCGCGTGGAATGCCCAATCGTCAAGACAGTGCAGGTACAAGCCTTTGGAATCAGATCCCCGCCTCCTGGCTGAAATATTGGTAATCCTCTCGCCAGCCCCCTTGGCCCTGGCCAATGGTTTTGTAGTCCTCAACAAATTCGATGGCGCGAATGTACTTCACCATGGTGAATCCGAGTTGCGTTTCGACGCGAAGTCGGAGCGGTGCTCCGTGCAAAATCGGCAGGGGTTGGCCGTTCATTTCGTAGGCAAGAATCGTCTGTGGATCTTCCGCCAGCTCCAAGCGAATCGTGCCATAGAAGTACCCCGGCCCTTGGGCGTGTGGCTCAGACGTGGATTTGTTGTCGAACGCGTAGAAAACGATGTAGCGGGCGGCCGGAACCGGATGGCAAAGTCCGACGATGTGATGCAGCGATACGCCGCCCCATTCAGCAATGCCTGACCAGCCCTGAATGCAGCAATGTTTTGTAATTTGAACTTGTTTCGGCATTGCGCGGAGGTCAGCTAGCGTCAGGCACATGGGCTTATCAACCATTCCGGTGACTTTCAGGTTGTAGTTTGCGAATTGATCGCGGACCATGGCCAAATAGCTCTCCTCCGTTGGTGGGCGACCGTTCACCCAGAAGTAAGGCGAGATGTCCGCAGTGGAGTAGTGCTGTGCCGAGTGTTCATGGCCGAAAAGAAGAGTGCGCAGCGGGTCGGTGATTGACTGAGTGGCTTCTTGAACGAAGCGGGGGCGGCGACGCGAACACACAGTGGTCACGACGTGGATCGCGGCGATGCCCGTGAGCCCAGAAAGCCAGACCACGAGAGCCAGCGTCAGGTGTGGATTGTGCGTCTGCCCCAGAACAATCAGCGCCAGCTCGGTCCGGAAACCGTGCAGAGCGACGATCGAGACGTGTCCAATGAAGAATACGATGAACGCACAAAGGCCCAGGAAATGCAGACTTCTGGCGCCCTGACGCCCGTGAAAGAGTTTTATATACCACGGGAAACGAGCGGCAACGGCTGGGGACATTGCTATTCCCGTCGCGACACTGAACGGAGCAAGCAAGAATATGACTGCCGCGTAGCTCAACTGCTGTAATGCGTTATATGCTCCCGGTGTTTCCACGACGTGGAAACTTAGATAGCGAAGAAGGGCATGCCATGCCTCGGGGAGAATCTGCCAGGAAGTCGGAATCAGTCGTCGCCACTCCGGCGTTACGAAGAGCATCACCACGTAGACCAAACCCGTCAACAGCCACGCGAAATCTGCGAGAAAGTGCCAGTGCCGTCCGAGACCCAGATTTTCGTGGCCCGGCAGGGCAATCGCGGACGGGAATGAACTTTCTTCGTCACTCGCCGTCCACAGTCGGGCCTTAGGTCGCTGCTTCCTCGTGAACTTGAGCCACTCGCTACCGGGCGTGCAGTGATCGTTCCAGTAAAATCTCGGATGTGCACTCAAGATCTCGATACCACTGCGGATGAGAACCGAAAGGAGCAGAAAATTGAAGAAATGCGCCGCGCGGAGCCACAACGGAAAGTCCAGAACCTTCACTAGGAAACGCTCCCGAATCCGGATCTTATAGGGTTCTCACGTAATGCCTCTCCGGGAAAATGTTGCGTGCTGGCTCAGGCAACTCGCCGCGCACTTCTCTTGGGATGCTCCCGCAGGATTCTTTCGATATGCACTTGTAATTCAGTTGCCATGTTCTTTTTGGCATCTTCGAAACTACTGCCACGGACGGTGACCGACGGGCTTTTACAGAGCCCCTTCCATCCGTCATCTTCCGACCAGAAATCGCAATCAATCGGTATACTCGCGGTCACCTGTAGGCTTACCACTTGAGAAGTCATAATCACCCCGTCCGAATCTTGGTTGTGCGAGTCGATCATCAAGAGAAAACAAGGTGACCTCACGCGCTGAAAGAACCAGCTATCCCTTTTATTCTGGTGGTCACGCGATGCGAGCGCTCCGAATTTCTCTCTTTCGGGTTGCCTGACTTTCAAGCAGCACTCTCTTTTTCTGTTTCAACGAGGCCAGCAGTTCGTCCAAAGAACGGGCAAAGGCAATGATCCCATCAGCCAACAGTTTTTCTGTGATTGCTCCCAGGTCGATACCCAGCGTGGCCAAGCGAGCCAGCGCGTTTTCGGCGTCTTGCTCTCCTGCTTCGAGCGTTGGCTGCACCCGGCCGTGATCACGGAATGCATTCAGCGTCGCTGGTGGAATCGTATTGATGGTGTGAGGTCCGATTAACTCTTCGACGTATAAAACATCTGAGAAAGCTGGGTTCTTGGTCCCGGTACTTGCCCACAATGGACGCTGCAGCCGTGCCCCGCGGCGCCTGAATTCCTCGAAGGGAGCTCCCAGAAAGATCTCGCGAAAGCGCTGATAGACAACTTTGGCATTCGCAATCGCTATCTTTCCGCGTAGCGACAATGCCTCCGGAGTTCCGACCGCCTCCAGTGCCCGGTCGACTTCGGTATCCACGCGGCTGACAAAGAAGGAAGCGACGGACGAGACCTGCTCCGGATTCTTGTTCCGCTTCAGGCCACGCAGGTAAGCCTGAGCCACGGCTTCGTAGTGGGCGCGCGAAAACATCAGCGTGATATTGATGTTGATTCCCTCGGCGATCAAGACCTCAACGGCCTGAACACCAGGCACGGTAGAGGGGACCTTCACCATCACGTTGGGGCGGTTTACGGCCTTCCACAAGCGTTGCGCTTCGGCGACGGTCCGAGCGGTGTCATAAGCCAGTCGCGGGGACACCTCGATGCTGACGAACCCATCCGCAGCCTTCGTTTGATCGTAGACTGGCCGCAAGATATCCGCGGCCATCCGGAGATCCTCGATTTCTAACGTTTCGAAAAGCGTGAGAGCATCGCTATCAGGGTCCGCCGCCAGCAGCAAGCGCAATGCATCGTCGTAGTCGGTCCCCGCTGCAATTGCTCTGTCGAAGATAGTTGGATTGCTGGTGACACCGTGTACGCCATCGTCTTCTACCAGTCGCTGGAACTCGCCGCTCGTGATCAAATCGCGACGAATATAATCCAGCCAGATGGATTGCCCAAAATCTCCGAGTCGTTTTAGTGAGTTCATAGCGTTTTCTCCCGGCCCAATCGAGACAATAGAGAACTATTTCTCCGGGTGGTGTTGCCCTCGGCAGCTCGCCGTCCCGGTATCTCAGTAGCCAGCAAACTCTTCTGCTCGAACGTCGTCCTCTTCGATCCCTGCGCTCACAAGCGTCTGCCGCATAGCCGTCACCATGGGAGGAGGCCCGACAATGTAATAGATCGGGCCCTGCAGTCCCGCTAGATGTCTGCACAGCATCTCCTTGTCTATCAGAACCGTCTCGCCGTTCCATTCTTCCTTGGAAGACATCTCTGTCATGGTGCAGATCAAGCGGAAGTTTGGATTCGTCGTCTCCAAGGCCTGGAGAGTGTGCAGGAAGGCTGCGTCTTCGGGCCGTCGATTGGAATAGAAAAGGTACAACTTGTGCGGGAGCCGGTCGTGATCGGCTTGCCGCACGATGCTGAGAAAGGGCGTAATTCCGATTCCGCCTGCGAGGAACACGGCCGGCTTGGCCAGATTCTTGTGTAGGGTGAAGGAGCCTGCGGCTGAACCTATCTTCACTTCCGTGGCTAGCGCCGCGTTCTTCAATGACCGTTTGAAAGCGGTGTCACGCATCCGCGTGGTGAACACCAACTCATTTTCAAAGGGAGGGCTCGCGATGGAAAAAGTGCGTGTGTTTCCCTCAGCATCCGTTTCCGGCGGGTCGACGAGTGTCACATCGGCGGACTGCCCTGCTTTGAAGGTGAACCCGGAGGGCTTCTCGAAGTGAAAGGCCATCGTCCCTTCCGCAACTTCTTCGCGACGTATCAACTTGGACTTCTGATCTGCCATCAAAACCGCTTCGGTAGCCATGGCTACCTCCTTACAGAGTGTGCGAAGCCTGTCTGGTTACAAAGACCTGGGCCCGACTCGCAATCGTTACCTCGATCAAAGACAAGGCCACAACAAACAATTCGTACAGCAACCCCCTCTTACTAGAATGCTAGGATCGGCCTTCTTTTGCCGAACCGGACGGGCTCGCCACAGCGTCAGGGGCGCCACCTTCATCATCCATTCGCGACAAAGCCTCTTCGTCTAAGTGCCGCTGAGTGGGTGAAAGCGACTCCGACACATCACTGTTCTCCCTTCGCCAAGAGATGGTCAGCAATAGAGCGCTCTCTTCCAGCGTCTCGACGTCGTGGAGCACACCGCAGTCCAGCACCAGGAGATGACCGGCCGACATATTCACGTTTCGATCGGCTAAATGGATACAGATCTGCCCCTCCAACAGTTGAATGGAGACCCTCCCCTCCGCTTTGTGCTGGCGCATTCGTGTGCCGCGCTTCATCAGGATTAGAACGATTCGCAAATCTGGATACTTCGCAAGCGTCTTGGAACTTCGCCCCGTCTCTCGTTGCCAGGAATCTTCTTGCCGGAGTTGTTGCAGCTCGTGTTCTAAGTCGATTTGCAACAGAGGTTCTGCTAACCCGGGCAACCGATTCAGTGCTTCCATGCCATCGCCGGGATGGCAAGTGCTGAGATTTGTAGCCATGATGACCGCCTTCTCCCCGTGCATCGTTGTCGTGATTATGGGCTAACCGTTGACTGTGAATTACGGAGCGGGCTGCCCACTTCTGAAACGTCGGCAAGTCCCCAAATGACTATGATCGACGATGTACTGCTGCAAAACTGGTCAACATTGCACAGTCTCTTGATAGATCTCTATCGAAAGCAGACTGTCACTGAGTCTTCGCCGCGGAGTTCACCGCTTTCGGAACTTGCTTCTGAATTCTTTCAAACACATTCTTCACAACTCGATCGCACCGCACAGCATGAAAAGTGAATGCTTCTTTTCTTTCCATTCCAGCACGCGCATAAAGACTCTTGCGCAAAAGGAAAGGAGGAAAACCTCGGTTGACTCCTCTCTCAAAATATGACAGCATGAGACATTGTTAACGCAGCGTTGTGCTGCGCAGCAGCGTGTTGTTCCCGCCTTTTTTTCGCTTCATTTTTCATAAATAACTGTGAGTCCCCCTGCAGTCGTTCTGGACTCTCTTAACCCGAAGGAAGGGGCCATGACTCCCGTAATTGCAACTACGAAAAAACGCAATTTCGACCCGACAAAGTTCCTTACCAGTATCGGTGAGGGCCGGAAAATTGTATCGATTGCAAAGAAACAAACAATTTACGCTCAAGGCGCAGCCTGTGATGCGGTGTTTTATATCCAGGAGGGCAAGGTAAGGCTCACCGTAGTGGCGAAGAACGGCAAGGAAGCTACGATAGGAATATTGAATCCCGGCGATTTCTTCGGAGAAGGCGGCCTTGCGGGACAGCCTCTGCGCATGGGGACTGCAACCGCGATGACAGATTGCGAACTTATGCGGATCGAGAAAAAGGCAATGATGGAAGCACTGCACCGCGAACATACATTGTCCGACATGTTTACGGCGTATTTGTTGGGGCGGAACATCCAATATGAAGCGGACCTGGTTGACCAACTCTTCAATTCCAGCGAAAAGAGACTAGCTCGGACTCTGCTGTTGCTTGCTCAATTCGGCAAGGAAGGCAAGCCCGAGACGGTAGTGCCCAAGATCAGTCAGGAGACCCTCGCGGAGATGGTGGGCACAACCCGGTCACGGGTCAGCTTCTTCATGAACCGATTCAGGGAGATGGGTTTCATTCATTACAACGGTGGGCTGGAAGTCCACAGTTCACTTCTCAGCGTCGTTCTTCATGACTAGGTGCCGCTTAGAAATCTCAATGTGCAAGCTCAAGAACCCAGCGATGAGCATCAGGCATTTGCTGGATCTAATCCGGGAATCGGTCCTATTTTCGTCGCAACCAGCACTTCCAACAACGTGGCGGTATTGCGAACGCTGCCCGAGATGGTGATGAGTGCTTCTGAGACCACGGGGTGTTGATCCGCCAGCGAGTCAAGACGATCACTCACATTGTAGAGTTGCTTCACTTCGCGCAGAATCGCAATCGAGGACATGGGTACACCGTTTTCCTGAGAGCCTAAGAAGTGAAAACTTCAGGTGGGCTGACTTAGTTCAGGAAACCTGAAAGAAGGTTCGGGGGTTGATCCCAGAGTCGCCCCCCCTCATAAATGCCGAAAATTGGGGATCAATCGGCATGATCACGCGCGTCCATCTGGCAATCACGCTAACCGCGCCAACGAGAGTATCCCCAGCCCCCGCCACCGAGCAAAAATAGCACCACAAGAACAATCAATACCGTTTCCATGTTGTACCTCACTTGTAAGAGGAAGCTGGGCTGGCCTTTGTAACGGCCACCTCATTTCTTCACTACCCACATGATAGAACGGGCGAAAATTGGCGTCTGATCACATTAGATCACTCCGGCGTGTTCGATTTGCACAGAGCGCCATGTAGGATTGTGAGCGCATCCAGCCGTGCGGAGGCCGTTTGCGCTCCAACTCTTTCGTGCCGACATTCGCCCCAGCTCGATGGACGCGATTGCTGTTGAAGTCACTTGGCCCCGGCGTTATCACCGGAGCGGCCGACGATGACCCATCGGGTATTGCCACATATTCTGTGGCGGGCGCGCAGCTTGGAACCAAGCTTCTGTGGACGGCACTCCTGACGTGGCCGCTGATGGCCGCGGTTCAAATGATGTGTGCGCGAATCGGAATGGTGACAGGGAAGGGCTTGGCCGGGAATTTTAGTCAGCGATTTCCAAAGTGGCTGCTGCGTGTTTTCGTCCTGGCCCTGCTTGCGGCCAACACGATTAACATCGCGGCGGACCTCGCCGGCATGGCGGATGCAGCTGAAATGCTGTCCGGGGTCAAGGCGCACTTTTTCGTGGTGGTCTTTGCACTTTTGATTTCGTGGGCGACGGTTCGGCTCCGCTATCACCAGATCGCGAACGTGCTCAAGTGGCTGGTGCTGGTTCTGTTCGCCTACCCGATAACCGCGTTTGTGGTGGGGGCTGACTGGGGCCAAGTGGTACGCGACACCCTGGTACCGCCGATGCCGCATACCCGAGATGAATGGTCGATGCTGGTCGCAATTCTTGGCACTACGATCAGTCCGTATTTGTTTTTTTGGCAGGCGAGTGAAGAAGTTGAAGAAGAAAAAGCGGCCGGTCTCAATTCGCTTTCTCAGCGGAGAGGAGCAACGGCCATCGAACTTCAGCTGAGGAAAATGGATGTCGGCGTCGGCACGTTCTTCTCGAATGCGGTCATGTTCTTTATCATCCTGACTACTGCGATCACTCTCAACCGCCACGGGATCACGCACATCGAGACTACTCGCCAGGCTGCCGAAGCCCTTCGCCCCCTCGCTGGCAAGTTTGCTGCGACCCTGTTCACAGCGGGTATTGTCGGTGTCGGGTTTCTTGCCATCCCGACGTTGGCGGGATCAGCGGCATATGCCTTCGCGGAAACGCTGGGGTGGCGCCAAGGTTTGGATAAGAAATTGAAGCAGGCACGGGCGTTTTACACCCTCATTCTGCTCTCGACCGGGGTGGGTGTCGCACTGGACTTTGTTGGCATTAACCCCGTGAAGGCGCTCTATTGGACGGCCGTCATCAACGGCTTGTTAGCTCCCTTCCTTCTCGTCGCCATCCTGCTCGTCGCTTCGGATAGGAAATTGATGCAGGGCCAACCGAGTTCTCCCTTGGGGTGGGCCGTCGTGGCGATCACTACCGTGGCAATGTTCGCCGCGGGTGTGGCCATGTTTGTTGTGTAGACCGTTAGTCTCGTTGCCGTCGAGCCGCACGCTCGCCTCAGTTTAGCCAAAATAATTGTCAGAACAGTGCTGTTTGGACCTGTCGAGCCATTCTTGCTAGGCCTATTCTGTATCTATCGAGCCGATGAACAGTCGTGGCGAAGAGCGCCCTTCCGGTCTCGTGGAAGAGGAAACTCTTATGATCCATGGCGCCAACAAGCCGATACCCAAACTGTGTAAAGCTCCCCAACCACCCCTCTCACACGTTGGGGCGATTCCTGACACCGACCGGGCCAAGAGGCCACCGCTCTCCGAGCCTTCTGCCACCGGCCAGGAGTTGACTCCCGGAGATCGGGTTGAGGGTTTGGGCAACTTCGGAAAGCCGACAGGAGAAATCGGCACAGTTGAGAGAGCTAACGAAGAGGACGCGGTCGTCAAATGGGATGACGACGGTCGCACGAGACTCCACCAACCGTCGCTTAAGAAGATCTAAGCAGTCCGATCACTGTCGTTTGCACCCGCGATTTTGGACCATTGGAGAACCCAAATGGCCAACTCGGACCTCATCCGCAAAATACTATTTCGATCTCGCCTTAACATGTACCGTCGGTAGGCTCAACCCGACCGGTACAGGCGAGAGTACATTGATGGTCCTTTCTCTGCCCTCCGCACACAGTTTCTGATTTACAAGGCGATCAATTCTGAACAGTTTTTCGCAGCCTAAAGTTTGATACTGGCCGTTCACAGAGGTTTGATCGCAGCGGGAACTTCGTGAACAAGTTGTTTTATTGGACATTCTTGATGCAGGGAGGTTTCGATGAATTTAAATCTGCTGGATCCGAAGCTGATCGGGCTCGCCGCCGTGGTGATTCTGGTCATCGCAGTGGTTGCCTGGCTGTACGTGCGAAAACGCAGGAGTACGACTGCCGACCTACGGCAAAAGTTTGGGCCCGAGTACGAGCGGGCGGTGCAGAAGCATGGGTCAGAACGAAAAGCAGAAGCGAAACTAGCGGATCGCCAGGAGCGGGTGGAAAAGCTCAACATTCGCGATCTTGACCCCAGGGAACGCGAACGTTTTTCGAAACAGTGGGAGTCTGTACAGTCGCGGTTTGTCGATTCCCCAAAGGGAGCGGTCGCTGAAGCCGATGACCTGGTGTCCTCTCTGATGAAAACTCGTGGTTATCCCGTATCCGATTTCGATCAACGTGCGGCCGACATTTCTGTCGCCCATCCCCGAGTGGTGGAGAATTACCGGTCTGCGCATGCGATTGCGCTGCGGGTTGGGAACAATGGAGCAAGTACAGAAGATCTGAGAACGGCGATGATTCACTACCGCTCCCTATTTGAGGAACTGGTGCAGGTACCAACGATTGTGGAAAGGAAAGAGGTGGCGTAATGGCTGAACTGAAGAGAATAGAGATAGAGGAGGAACTTCCGACGGCCGAAGTGGCGAGCGACGACATTCCGGCAAAGCAGCTCGAAAGACCCAAGCTGGTAAAAGGCCAGGAGCCGAAACTTCTGGATAGAACGGCTGCGATCTCAGAGTCTATGCCGTTGTTTGCTGAACCGGAGACGGTAGATTTCCGATCGCAGTGGAGCAAGCTACAGACTGGTTTCGTGGACGAGCCACGCCGAACAGTCGAAGACGCAGACAAGCTGGTAGCTGCGGTGATGCAGCGACTCGCGGAAGGTTTCGCCAACGAGCGATCGGGCTTGGAGAAGCAGTGGGACCGCGGTGACAACGTGTCCACCGAGGACCTGCGCGTTGCCCTACAGCGGTATCGTTCCTTTTTCGACAGATTGCTGAAACTGTAACGATCACACACTTTCGGAAGGTAAGAGGAAGCGCTCCACATAAGGATATGCGGACTTAATGTAACTCAACAGCAAGGAGAAAACAGATGAACCCAAGTACTCAGGACGAGATTCAAGGCACTGTCCATGAAGTGAAAGGCAAAATCAAAGAGACGGCAGGCAAAGTTACGAACAGTTCTAACTTAGAGGCCGAAGGCAATGCTGAAAAAAATACCGGCAAAGTTGAGAAAAAGGTCGGACAGATCGAAAAAGTGTTCGAGAAGTAAATTAGCCGAACCTCTGCCTAGAGCGTGTTCATGCGTTTGGGAAGCTGATGTACCTCGATTCTCTGACGTCAGTTTGGCACTCGGAGTTTTTGATTGGGGCGGGCGACACGTATCAGCCCGACGAACCGACCACTCCGGCGCACGAACCCGCTTCACTTCTCCCGCCCCCAATCAACGGGTATTCTGCGCGCCGAAAATATATGCCTGATCAGGTTATGAATAAAGCGGTTGCCGAAGAAATTCAGTTACGCGCGGTGGAAGTGGTGCTGCCGCCTTCGACCTCATCGTCCGATAAGCTGCTTCGCAGAATCGCGATTCTGCTGTTCACATTGGTGGCTGGCTTGCTGACGGTGTTCGGCTACTACGCGAGCTCGATTTGCATTACGGTCGTCCTGGCGGGATTTCTTGCGATCCTGTTTGACCCCGTGGTGGTCAAACTGGAGAAACTACATCTGCCGCGCAGTGCGGCCGCGGCGGGCGTTGTGCTCGCAGGCATGGGTCTAATCGGGCTGCTGGGTTACGTGCTTTACGGACGAGCGATGAGTTTTGCGGAAGAACTTCCAGTGTACGCCTCGAAGGTTCAGCAAACCATCGAGCCCATTAGGCGAAAGATCCAGGATTTTCAGCAAAGTGCCGGGAACCTTACGAATGGGGTGCATCCCACCAAGAAGGTCCCTGAGGTTCGGTTGCAGGAATCGCCTACCTGGCCTGATTATCTGGTGCGCGGTGTGGGATCTGTGGCGGGAGCGCTGATTATTGCCGGCGTGGTTCCGTTTCTAACGTTTTTCATGCTCTGCACGAAGGGCCAAATGGCCATCCGAATGGATGACCTCTTTGGCTCCAGCATAGACGCGGCTCGATTCATCACGAACCTCAACCAAATGATTCGCGGTTTTGTCGCTGGCAACCTTATCGTCGGTTCTGTAATGGCGGTAGCGACCACGCTGGTATTGTGGAGTCTTGGCATGAGAGGCGCCATACCGCTCGGGATCGCCAGCGGGCTCTTGAATCTGCTGCCGTTCCTCGGATTGATCGCTTCGCTTGCTCTTCCGTTAGCAGCGGCGCTCCTTCAGTTCAACACACCGGGTCCATATATTGTCATCACTCTGACCATTCTCGTCCTGCATGTCGTATCCGCGAATCTTCTTATTCCGAAATTTATTGCCAATCGCTTGAGTATCGGGCCGGTGGCGGCGACAGTTGGAATTCTTTTCTGGGGCTGGTTGTGGGGCGTGATGGGCTTGCTGCTGGCTGTGCCGCTCACAGCATTCATTAAGCTGGTCGCAGATTTGCATCCGTCCTTATGTCACTTGTCCAACATGCTAGCGCTGACTCCTCGTCCGACTCCACGTTGGATACGCTACGGCGAAACTGCTTTAGAAAGAGCAATTCCTTCCTTGCGCCCCCGTCCTGGAAAAGTTCCTGTAGCGCCCTAACAATAGGCGACCGAGAGCTGATGGTCATTCATAGCGGAGCTCGTTGTATTTTGGGCGCTCCAGTCGTCTTCATAAGGCCGCGATCAGCAATCGAGTTGCATTCGGAGAGGCAAATGGTTCTTCATGGAGTGAGCAATTCTGCGCAGTAATGTAGAAGCAATTGAGCGAATGTAGTTAGTGACTGCAGGGAGCAGTTTCTCATCACACCGGACGGCACGTTCACCTAACAAGTGAGCCGCGACTCCAGTCGTGGAATGTACACTCCGAGCCCACCCGCGCGGTCAGTTTCAGAATTCAGGTGCTCGCAAAGGAGCACAGGGGGCTTGACGTGCTTTGGACTATTTTCGTTGTTCTTTTGATTTTGTGGCTTCTGGGTTTCAGTCTCCATATTGGCGGAGGCCTAATCCACTTGCTACTCGTTGTGGGATTGGTCGTTCTGGTAATTAACTTACTGAGCCGACGACGAAGTTCAGTTTAAGGAAGAACAGTAGAGTACCTATACTGGGACCCTGATGTGAATCGCCTGGCCCCTACTTTGCTCCGGCTCCGGCTCCAAGATTGGGGAAACGCTGACAAATCCTCCCATGAATCGTCACGGAGTGGCCAAAATTGGACAGCTTAGAAGGAGTTAGTTCTGCCACACTCTGGCTATGACAACGAAAACGATTCCGGAATACCTTGAGGACGAGCGCCAAAAAGATAGAGACGCTCAGTTGCGTACGGAAGAAGAGGCCGCTCGTATCCAGCCTCTGAATCATGGCCACCATCGCACTTCGAAACAGCCCAAGCTGGAATTGCTATCTTCGGCTAAAGCGGCACCCAAAGCGAAAAAAACTGCGGCAGCATCTCGGAAAAAGCCACGCACCGGGCGAAAGACGGCGACGAAAACCCGCAAGGCGGCGTGACCCAATAAGAAAATCTTGGTCCAACAGTTCGTGAGAGTTCCTTGCAACGCCACAGGGGTCGCCGGGCTATTGAGTGTCAATCAGTTCTTTGAACAAGACTTGGCACAGTAGAGGTCTGTTGAGCCCGGTCCGAGATTCGAAAAACCGCGAGAGCTGATTCCGCATCGACGTTAGAACGCTAAAACTCTAGGAGTGCATCCATGCTCAACATAAGCAAGGCATTCAGCAGTTTTTCGGTTAACGATATTCAGAGGGCCAGGGAATTTTATGGCAAGACGCTGGGCCTCGAACTTTCCAGCGGTCCGGAAGGCACCCTGGTTGTGCCCCTTTCCGGCGGCTCCAAAGCTCTGATGTATCTTAAACCCAATCACCAGCCTGCCACTTTCACTGTCCTGAATTTTCCCGTGGACAGCGTAGAAAAAGCTGTGGATGAACTGAGCGAACGAGGCGTGCGATTTGAAGTCTATAACGAACCCAACTTGAAGACGGACGCGCGCGGGATTTCCCGCGGGAATGGGCCGACGATCGCGTGGTTCAAGGATCCAGCGGGGAATATCTTGTCGGTGCTGGAAGCGGCCTAGCGGAAGGCATAGCTCTCAGCTGTTGTCGATCCGTACAGCGTTGCGGACGTTAAGTCGACGATAGCAGATGATGTTCCGTATTCATTTTGTACCAATCGATGCCCACCGAAACCGTTTGATATCAATCCGTCACGTTTCGTTGTGCCCGTCACGGCACGGCCAGATGGTACGGCATGGAACAAAAGGGCATCGGAGGGAAGGGAAGGAATCAGACGATCGTATTATGCGGGGGCGTAGTTCAGTCTGGTTCGAACGCCTGTCACGCATGAGGTCGCTGGTTCGACTCCCATCGCTCCCGCCACAATATTCGGGTTCCGTCATATGATTCGCTCGGAAAAACGTACGACGAAGACCGTGCACGACATCATGAGAGCCGGATGTTCTTGAGCGAGGCGCGAGCGGCTCCGCCACCGACATTCGGATTGATGATCAATTCAACTACGGGTAACGCCTGAAGCTGTACTCGATATTCTTCGACCTCACGTTCCGACTCGGGTGGGCTGAAATTCCACTGCTGTCGCACAATTTCTTTGACCCGAGCTAACGAAGCCCGTTGAGTCATTTTCCAGATTGGGTGGTGTCACCTTCAGGGACCGGCCGATGCTGCCACTGAGCGGCTTCTCTCAGCAGAACCTTCATACCGTTGAGGGCGTCGGCGATGGCTTGCCTTTCTTCTGGTGTTCCGCCATGATCTTCGGAAAGCACGCGCTGCCGTTTGTGTATTTCGGACTCGGCGACCTGAACGCGTCCTGAATCCTCGTCCAATCGGTCTCAAGCAGAGCCGCCCTGTAAGATTCGTGCCAGCTGTATGTCATAGTCATGCGAACCTCGCGAATCCCCTCTTCGTCCGGACAGCCCTAGAGGTATGTGGGAAATGATGCCATTTCCAAAAAACTGAAAACTGGTCAATTTTGAACACAGACGAATAAAGACGAAATTGTAAAATCCCTGATCAGGTCATCCATTTTCACCGGGCAAGAATCGAAAGCAGTCGACTACCGGATTCACAGGGTAGCCAAATCGTCTGTCGCGTGGGAAACTGGAAAGTATGAAAAAGCCAGAACTGACCGCCGTGGGTTGGCTTGGGCCAAGGGACGAAATGGATCGCGCCAGCCATCGTTTCGGAAAGTGCTCTGAGTGCCGTGAAGTCGTCTGTGTCGAAAAGGTTGTGACTGATGGACCGAGCACGCAGGGACAGACCACTGAAATGCTCAATGAAGCGTTTCGCACACACGTTAAGCTGAAGCACTCCGAGGACTTCAACCTAGCGGCTGTCCCTGCCACAGAACGGCATGACGCTTAGCCGATGCGCCCTCGTCCGAGTTTGGGACTTCCGAACCGCCTCCTACCGATGACTGCTGCAAATGTGAAACTTTCAAGAAACCGGGGGAAGTGAGCAATCTTGAACAGTAATGCCATCATGGGAGTCGTAATCTTCAGGCTGCGCTAACGGGACGTCCCCTTGCGAAAGGCGGACGACCTTCCAGGGCAGGCATGGGTTAGTGTTCGGCCAACTTGGCGACGTTCGACCCTCACGTCCGCCCTTTTTTGACGTTCAGGTTCAACCAGCCCCTTCGTTCATTTGGCTCTCGTGCGAACTCAGAAGTCCGCCTCTGGCCAAAGGAGAGAAATGAAAAGACTAATTTTTGCTACGCTGGCATTCACTTGTTTGACGACCTTGGTCTGCTTAGCTCAGGAAGCCGCGACACCGGACAATACAAAAGAAGCCACCGCACAGGAAAACCAAAAGCCTGCGACCACCAGCAAGACCGTGACCGGCTGTTTGCAGAAGGGCCATGAACCTGGCGAGTTGTCGATTACGGGCGAAGACGGAAAGACCTGGGACGTGACCAGTAAGAACGTTAAGCTCGATGAGCATGTGGGCCATCAGGTGACGCTAACCGGTTCCGCTCATCGCGAATCGAACGCGCAAGAGAAATCAGAGGAAAAGAAAGAAGGCCAGGTTGAGAACGCGGCGGCCAAAGAAGAATATGGCGACCTGCGCGTAACCGGTCTGAAGATGGTCAGTGAGACTTGCAGTAAATGACGGAGTTCGATCAGTTTCTTCCCCGGGGCCAGCAATTTCGATGCTGGCCTTTTGTTTGAGACAACGAGCGGGGCTGGGTTCGAGTACATCTAGTAGAAAAATCCTTCGCACGGGTGCTCGGTGCGCGGGCATCGAGGAGTTTGACTCAACGACAGTCACGCCGGCATATGCGGTGGTTGGCGAGCACGATGTTCTGAAGGCGAACGCTGGAGGAATAGTATGTTTCACTTAGTATGGTATGTTCTGATTGGGCTAATCTCGGGGGTCATCGCGAAATCGGTGATGCATGTGCATATGACGATCTTCTGGACGATCGTGCTCGGCATCATTGGATCGATCCTGGGCGGCGCCGTGACCCACATGTTCTCTCGCCCGGCAAACGAACGATATCATCCAGCCGGGCTCATTTTTTCCTCGCTGGGCGCGATGCTGATTCTCTTTATTTGCTACAAGCTGAAGATTCATTTCCCCCAGGTAAACCCGTTCTAGCTCATCGACGACTGGCCTCGTATCCCGACAGGACGCTTCACGACTCGCCCTCTTGGAGTGCTACACTGTAGAAGTCCTTTTACACATCCCTCCGCCGTGGCCCGTTCTGGGCGTCGGTCTCTTGTGCAATCTGATAAATTCCGCATCGGAGACCACCCACATGCTTCTCAACAGTACGCAGGGCATCGCCAGCTCGCAACATGAAGAAGAGTCTTCCGTGTTGCGACGGAAGATCGAAGATGAGTCTTCGTTGTTGCGACGCAAAATCGAGGAACTGAATACGAATACTGTCCTTTTGATCGCCGAAGCTGGGAAATTGATCCAAGGATCGAAACAGCTATCGGATCGGCTCAGGTCCTTCGATGACCCCACCACGAGGCGCAATGTGGCTCCTATCACAAAATCGGGAAATAGGTAGTGGGCTGTTTTAAATTTCTGCGCCGCCTTCTTCCTCAGTCGAAAGGATCAATAAAGGATCAATATTGATCAGCATCGCCTCTGCTTTGGAGGTTAAGCTACTTGCGACCGTCCAAAGGAGGCATTTATGGGTGGTCATCCTTTCCCGCCAATATCATGCGAAATTTGCAGCGAGCAAGTTGATCTAAGCGTCGATCTGTCTGCCGATGAAAATGGAAAAGCCGTCCACGAGCATTGCTACATCAAACGGGTCACGACCCTCCACAGCCTTCCCACCGTCGCTACGATGACCGATTAAATTCAAGAGCAGGCCGCTACCTCACCGGAACAGCGCGACCGGATTACAAACCTCGTCCCGTGCATGCTTCCCAGTAGTGAACCTCTGTCTGGATAGCAGCGGAACGAGAGATCCTGCCTCGGGCTACGAGTGCTGCAGTGGCACGAGTCGTTCACCTAACGCGGACGCAGGTGAAGCCGTCGCCAGGAGACCATACCGGGATCTGCCGGCGTCGGGACTCGTAATACGTTTTTCACCCCGCAGTTCGTCGTCCGCTGAGCAGGTTAATGACAAGAACCACCAAACCTACAACCAGGAGTAAGTGGATCAAGCCTCCGCCGACATGCAGACTGAAACCCAGAAGCCACAAAATCAGAAGAACCACAAAAACCGTCCAAAGCATATCAACCTCCCACACGCGAGCCGTCACGTCCGCGTGAGACCTGTTTCGCGTGGACGGATAAGAATGAGTGATGAACTGCGCTACCCCTCGAACACGCAGCCGTCGGCTGGATGACGAACAACGACAGATCGAGTACCGAACCCTTACTCTTTGTCCTTATCTTTCTCTTTGGCTTCAGCCTTAGCTTCAGTTTTCCCCTCGGCTACGGCTTGGGCTTTTGCTCCGCGAATTTCCGCAAGGAACGGCCGGGCTGCAGCTGGAGCTGGCACTTTGCCCAATAGCAAAGCCCGAGTTGTGACCTTGCGTCCATACATCGCGTGCCGGGAATCGCTGTCTTGGCGGATCGATGCACCTTCCAACGTGAGCCCAGCGAATGCACCCTTCGCACGTGAGTAGGTCAGGATCTCTGTGTCCATTTTCCAATCCGTGCCGGCCTCGGCATGCCGTCCAACTGGACCCGCTGCCGCGGAAGCGTCCCCTCCAACTTGGAAATTACTGGAGAGCAACCGTTGCATCCCCTTTTCATTCTGAATGATCATTACCACGTCGACAGCTTCCACACCGATCTGCAGGCCCCAGCTTCCGCCCGAAATCGTGATGAAGGCCGGGGCACTCCAGCCATTCGCCGTACGGCAGGTGGCTACACCTTTGCCTCCTTTACCCCCGAAGATAAAGCCGCCTTTAACCATATGCGGGATAACGGCCACGCACTTTGCGTGCTCTAACACTTCCTCCGGGATTCCCTTGTCGGGCATTCCCATAATTTCGTGCAACACTTGGGTAGCATTGTCCAATCGGTCGGTGGCATCTTCCCGCGCCGACCCCGCCCAGCCCAACGTACCGAGACTCAACATCGCAAGCAACAACATTAGTTTTTTCATGGGGAAAAGCCTCATTTCAATGACCACTGTGCCGCATTTCTGGTTTCGTGCTGTGTGTACACTTGCGCTCAAATCCGAGTGGACATGCAGGCTCAGCAGGCTATCTCGACCTTAGCAAATCAGGGTTCATGAGGTCTGAGCAATAATGCTCAAGCCGGTCAGGCGGAATTGGCGGCAGATTATCGTGAGAAATGTTTATCCTGTCCTGCTCTGCACGAGTTCCAGTGGGAACTCGCGTGGAACTCACATTTCACTTACTCCTGGAGGGCGAAGGTGAACAGTCCCCGATGCACCCGCAACCCGCCTTTGTAGTGAATGTATCCCCTTTTCCTAAATCCGTTCATGAAGAAGCTCACTCGCGAGCGCGTCGTACCGACCATCTCCGCGAGAGTCTGCTGAGTCACCTTCAGCACCACCGACTTCGAGTCGGATTGACTTCCAGAACGGGCTAGCAGCAAGAGAATCCGCGCGAGTCGCTTTTCGCTGGAATGCAGGATCTGATCCACAAAGTTTTCCTCGATTCGGACAATGCGAGAGAGGAGATAAGAGATAACCAGCTTTGCAAAGGCAGGCTCTTGCTGCATTATTCGCACTATCGTTTTTCTCTTGACTCGGGCAATAGTGGACTGGTGAATTGCCGTGGCGGTGGACATCCTCAGAGATCGCCTCACGAGACAGCGCTCACCAAAAAAGTCGCCTTGCCGGAGGATCGCGAGAACTGCCCTTTTGCCACGCCTGGATGTAACCGTGACTTTCACATTGCCATCCTGGATGTAGAACATCGCGTCAGCCGCATCGCCTTGCCTAAAGACGATCTCTTGATTGCAGTACTCCCGAGATGTTTTGTCCTTGCCGATCTTCTTCAGAAGGTCCTTCGCGGCGAAGTTGAGAGTATCTTTGCTGACCATAAATATCCTTAGAAGCTATAAGTAAAGAACGGACTACTGATCGTGGTTTCCGTTCTCAGCCTGTTGTTTGTCGCCGACTCCGCGTTTGTCTTCGGGAGCGGTAGACCTTGAGACTTCCTTACGCCAAATCCTGTTTGCTTTGCGCGCAGCCTTCCTGATGCATGCTGAAGGTTTATCTCTCTTCATCGCGCCGGCAGTCTCGTCGCGGACGGGCCCAAGTTCGTGCCCCGCATTCTTCGAATCGCCCCAGTTCGATTCAGGTGTGATCCCTAGTCCGTGTGCAGTCGGGGGATCCACCTGTCCAGTGATTGGCAAATTCTGAGCCTTTTGATACGCACGAACACTGGCCTGAGTCCGTAGACCGAACACGCCATCGACTTTGCCTCGATAGTGACCTCTAATGCGCAGACTTTCCTGCATCTTCTCGACATCGGTCCGATCCGCGAGCGCTGACCCTTCTTCGCTGAGGACAGGCACCGAACCAAGCGATGTGGGGCGTGGCGCCGAGATCCCTGTTGTCAGCAATATCAAGACAATCCCAGCCCATGCGGCTTTGCTGGTCAAGAACATTCGTTCTCCTGATTAGCGCACCGGCAGTACAACGTAAAACTCGGGCGCCGAGTGTTCCTGTGCCTCCCGGGACTCACGACTTGCGCCGGGAGCCCCTCACGAAGTCCCTTTGGAGTGCCGACTCTGCCTGAGAAGATGACCGGAACAGCGCAGAGCCCGTTGACCCCGCCCGGGCCGCTGCAAGAGAGAAGGCCTGCCACCGAGTTTGACGGGTAAAAACTGCTCTCTTGAAGCATCAATAGGTTCGCTCATTTACGAGCGAAATACTGTGCACAATGGCTCACGTTGTGAGCTTATCGGGCTCAATCTCCCCTCGATCCGGGGTTTCGGTGATGTGGAAACCATCCAGCGCATGACGGCCTTTTCGGATATTTACGTTGTCCAGGAAAGTGATAGAATCACCTTGTTGTTTTCGGCAAGAAGGAGGTGCCAATGTCTCCTGCTCGCCAAGCCAACCGCTCTCCACGCAGAAGGAAGTTCGCCCGCCAAGCCCCAGCCAACCCGATTCTCCAAACCAAACGTAATGCATCGAATCGAAGTTTAACCGCCAAGAAGAGCCGCGATTTCGATCCTCATGCTTTTCTCGGAACGATCGGGGCGGGCAGGGAATTTGTCCTCTTCCCGAAGAAGCAACGAATTTTTGCGCAGGGGGATACGGCGGACGCGGTGTTCTATCTCCAGACGGGCAAGGTAAAACTCACCGTGGTGTCGAAGACCGGAAAGGAAGCAACGATCGGCATATTAGGCGCAAGAGATTTTTTCGGCGAAGCGTGTCTCGCTGGCCAGCCTCAACGCATGTTGACTGCAACCGCAATGACGGATTGCGCTGTTCTGCGAATCGATAAGACAGCGATGATGGAAGCGCTTCATCGGGAACACGAATTTTCGGACCTGTTCGTGGCCTATTTGCTGGCGCGAAATATCCGTTACGAAGAAGATCTGGTTGATCAGCTCTTCAATTCGAGCGAAAAGAGGCTAGCCAGGATCCTTTTGCTGCTCGCGCGCTTTGGCAAAGAGGGGGTGCCTGAGACGGTAGTTCCCAAGATCAGCCAGGAGACGCTGGCGGAAATGATCGGCACAACCCGCTCGCGGGTCAGCTTCTTCATGAACCGGTTCAGGAAATTGGGCTTTATTTCCTACAACGGTGGACTGCAAGTTCATAGTTCTCTGGTCAATGTCGTCCTCCACGACTAGCTAGAGGTCTGAACGTCGCAATGCGAGGCCCGCACAAATGAAGTTCAGCCGGTGCGGTGACAGCCTTGTCCAAATGCGGACCTGGTTGCAATTGGGTTTATTTGGGCAAGTAGGGCCATCCAAAAAAAATCTTAATCTTTGTTCATCCGCGCGGCTCTGCTCCGAACCGTAAGCTTCACTTTGGCACCCGGCTTCAAGTGGACATCTTCACCGTTTTCGCTGGTCAGCGTGTTCTCGATACGGATTTTCGAATGATCGGGCCCTTCGACCCCGATCTGTGCAATCTCAAGTTCGCCGGGAAGACGAGACGTAAAAACTTTCTCGACGATTCCGGGCAATGTGGCACTCGGCTTCTCACTCATGGCATCTCCTTTGGAGTCCGCTACGCGCCTGTGGATACGCTAGCGATTTGCGCGTTCGCCGTCTGTACAGGATTGCTCACGATTTCGCTGGGATCGGTTTCCGCAATTCCGAGCCAGTCTCCTGGGTCGTCGGACCAAACGAGTATTTTTCTACCACTGGCACGGACTCCACCAGTGCCGATAGTCACCCCAAATCTTGGATTGATTCACGCTGCGGCATTCAGATTGTTGATCTGAGTACGCGTGGGAGTGGACGATTGCGGAGTATTGTTTAGTTGGACAAGCAGAAAGTTAATTTCTCCACCGAGCAGAATCGCAAAACCGGAAAGATAAAACCACACATATAAGCCGATCGCGGCCCCTAGCGGTCCATAAGTCCTATCAAGACTCTCAAAGTGTTTGAAGTAAACTCCCAGGAGGAACGACAGACCAATCCACGTCGTGACTGCAACAATCGCTCCGGTCAGACTATCGCGGAAGCTCTGCTTCACGTCCGGTCCGAAATGGTAGAGTAGTTCTACTGCGAGCACGGCAAAGGCGATGGCTATTCCCCACCGCAGAAAGCGCCAGGCGGCAAGTATATCCGGATTGAGGGTAAATCTCTCTGTAAACCAGATCCCCAGGTGCGTCCCCTCGACCATCAATCCTACCGCCACGAGTAACAGAGACCCGGCCAGCAACGTCAGTCCCAGCGCAATGGGGCGAGTCTTCCAAACCGGACGAGTTTCGCGGACTCGATATACGACGTCAAGGCCATCGATGATCGCAGCGAATCCGCTGGAAGCTGTCCAAATCGTGAAGATTAATCCAAGCGTGAGGAAGTGTGGGTGTTTGTGATTGACGACATCAGACACGATGTTGCGCACCAAACTCATTCCATCTCCCGGGACGAGCCTGGCCATTAAGCTTAGAAGGCCCTCAAACAATTGAGGGATCGGTACATACCCGAGCAGCGACGCCATCGAAACCAACAGCGGAAACAGTGAGAGCACAAAATAGTACGACAGCCCGGCGGCAAACACGAAGAGATGTTCGTCGTATACATCATTATAGATGGTTATCAGCGACCGCCTAATCGTGGGCCACGCTGTTCTCACACCTAACGTGAGCACCGAATCACCTCGCACCCTTTCATGCCAATGGTGCTTTTCGCAATTTTACCTCTGGGGAGGTCTGTCGGATGTGCAATTTGGGGCTCAATCTGTTGCCCCGCAAATGGTAGCAAACCTGGAACGTGCCCCCTCGCCTCTGAAGCGACTTGACTGCTGATGATTTTGTTGACCAATTCAATGAAATAAGCTCACTCTCGAAGCCGAGCGAAGGGCTCGATCATCTTGGCGAACGAGACTCATTTCTTCACGCCGTTGAGCAATTCTTCACAGCCAGGGTTGGGTCGGTGATTCTCGTCATTAACTACGGAGGGGACGACGAACTGCGGGTCAGAAACAGGAGCTGGGGTTCCAGAGTTTGCAACGCCCGCAACAATGTCAACGCCCGGATGGGTCCATCGTCGGCAGCCCATTGATAACGCCCCGAAAGCCAGAGCCTTCTCGAGCCAGGCGAACTCGAAGCAAAGTCTCTCCTTCTCGAAAAGCCTTTCCGAGGATAGGAAATCCTGCGGGGCGTCTATCGTCGGTGTAGAAAAGGCCGAACCAGTGTGAGTCCGGCCTGAAGTGCACGTGGGGGCAGAAATAGTAACGCGGTCGTGAGGGTCCGAACGGTCGGTGTCTCCGCCGCTAACCCATGACCGCGTGTCGAGCTTCAGACTCAAACACGGTAATCTATTAACGTTTTGAATAACTGTTCAATTTTATACATTTCTGAAAATAAACATGGGCGACACTCTCACTATTCTTGACGACAAAGCAATGCCGTGTGAGTTCCATCGAACGAACCGGTTGCACACAACTTCTGCTTGTGGATAACGATGATGCCGTTCGCGCCTTGATGAATGCGACACTGGAACACAAAGGATTTGATGTAGCAGGGTCAGTGCATCGGGTTGGGGAGTGGCGCATCGCGGTAACCACTGTAAAGCCGTCACCAGGATCCGGTATGTGCAGGTCGGTGAGCACGTCAAAGCTCTCGGTAGCGATTCATCTCAGAGCTTCTGTCACGCTGGCGGCAGCGACTCGTCTGAAGCCGAACTCAGGCGGGTTCGGTCTTTTTATGTAGTTGTGATCATTAGAGACCAGTCGTGAGTCATCCCTTCCGCGATAATCAACACTGGCGACATCCAGTTAGGACGGCCTTTGAGAAACCAAATCACGCCCGCAGTTAAGAAACTTAATTTTAATCCCCACACCTTTCTTTCAACCGTCGGGAAGGGCAGGGATATGGTGTCGTTTGAAAAGAGGAACACGATATTCGCTCAAGGCGATTCGACTGACGGGATATTTTTTATCCAAGAGGGAAAAGTGCAGCTCAGCGTGGTATCGGAAGCCGGGAAAGAAGCAACCCTTGGCATTTTGAGCGACGGAGACTTCTTTGGAGAAGGCGGGCTTGCTGGTCAGCTCGTCCGCATGTCTTCTGCAATTGCGGCAACAGACTGCGTCCTGCTGCACGTTGCGAAGAAGTCGATGATGCTAGCCATGAGCCGGGAACCAAAATTGTCAGCAATGTTCGTCAAATACCTGCTGAAGCGCAACATTCGATATCAGGATGATTTGGTCGATCAACTTTTCAATTCCAGCGAAAAGCGGTTGGCGCGAGTTCTGCTGTTGATGGCGCAATTCGGCAAGGAAGGTGTATCCGAAATGTCGGTCCCGAGATTGAGCCAGGAAACGCTGGCAGAGATGGTAGGGACGACACGCTCGCGGGTCAGTTTTTTCATGAACCGATTCAGGAAGCTCGGCTTTATTCACTATGATGTTGGCGACACTCTACGCGTCCACAGTTCACTCCTTAACGTTGTTCTTCACGATGACGACGGCCCGAACGTGACTCTGGGAGCCAAAGACCTAACTGCCCGCACCAGCAAAGGCTCAGAACCGCCCCCAGAGCGCGGCGGACCGCCCGACAAAGACCGTGCCAAAAGGCCGCACCTCCCCGGAGTCGCGCGACGCGCCAATTGAAACATGGTGCAGCCCAAAATTCGACGACGACCGATCCTGAGCACATCTTTACCAGAGAGGAATTCACATGGTCATGCAACGGCGTTGCATGCGCGGCACAGGATGCGAGCCAGCAATTGGCATTACACTGTCTTCGCTGTCATCGCTGCGTCAAGCGACGCTTGGGGGGCCTCCTTGCCACCCTTTGACACGACGACCGTTGCCACCTGAATGTAAAAGACAGAGTCAGTGAGGAACCTTGCCCAAAGACAGTCTCTTTCTTGGAAAAAGATACAGTCTCCCTCCCTTCGCAGATTTTCGTTAGGAACTTCTGAGGGTCGAATTTTCGCGGCCTGGCGCTCATTCGGTCATGGCGTTGTCCGGCCTGGGGGCCGCAATGTGCTTGAGGTAGCACTCTTCATGGACCGCTCTTCCGTCCTCATCCGTGTTGGTGTCGGTTTCGAGGCATAGGGGCTTGTCACAAATGCGGCAGGTAAAGACTCCAACTTTTTTCCTTGTCTTTTTCTCCAAGTAGCTCTGAAATCGCCTGCATCAGGTGCCGCATCTTCGCAGGGTCAGGTTCTTTTTCGGCTCGACGAAAGAGCTTTCTCCACTCTTTTATTTTGGACACATAAGCCTGATTTCCTCTGACCTTGAAATTGTACCTCGCTTTGTGCGGTATCGTACATTCAATGGTTGGATTGACGGCATTTGATGCACGGAAGTGCAGACCTGAAGATCGTGAGCTACATTGCGCAGCGTGGTTGCGGATCCTCAGTGTACGCTCGGTAGGACTTTTGGAAGATCCGAGTGGCCCAGTACCAGTCAAACTGGCAACATCTTGCCGAACAAGCCTCAATAGAAACAGACCCCGAAAATGTTACATCTCGTTGAGGAACTCAACCGTACCTTGGATGAGGGGAGAAAAACGAAGGACTTGTTCTTGTCGATGGGGATCCCGTTATCCTGATCGAGGTCGGAAATCTGTATTTGTTTTGGCTGAATGTCGATGCCGTCGCTAAGGGCCTTGCCACCGAAAGACTTCCGCTGATCCCCGAAGCCAGGCACCCTTACCGCAGCAACAAACGGGCGCCACGCAGTTTGTTCACGACGGGAGTAGCCGGCGCCTCGCCCTCAACCCATCATCTATGATGAGCTGCGGCTTCGCCGCTCTTGGTGATCTGCTCAAGCAGCGGGAGCAGGTCCTTCTTAGAACTGACCGTCTTTCGTGAACGAGAATGTATACATTGTCGAGGGGACTTCTAGGCGTTCGGCGGCAGTTACGAAGTAGGGTGAGAGGTATCCGCAGGCGAACCGCATGGCGCCAACAAGCGGTTCGGTCTGGCACTACGGGAAATGACCTTTCAGTCGCGGACGGCATTAGCTTCCTCGACACCAGCCACAATTCGGTCTCCTTCTGTAGCAAGTTTCGCAGCCTTATTTGCAGAGTCTCCGTCAGCCGTGCCGAACGGCATATTCTTTCGTGCGCGAGGCGGACCATTCAGTTCTCGGGTGGGGCTCGCGAAAACCTCCCAGTTAATTTCTTCGCCTGGCCGGGTAGACTGTGTCGTCTATGGCATCGACACATCCCCAACGATTAGAGGGTGCGCATGGCGATCTATTATCTGTTCTCGGATCTGACATCTGGATTACTGTGGCGCCAACTCCAGTAGGCCCCTTGCTGCCGGCTGCTCAACTGAACGAAAGCACGCTTCTGGTGGTGCTCGGTCTGGTACCGCTGGTACGAGCGGTCTTCATTGCCGTCCCAGGTGTGATAGTCCTTGTGGCCCTTGTCGTAGTAGCGTTTGTTGTTCTCACTGTGCCTGTTTTCTTGGTTCCTGTCGTCTCTGTCTTGCGGGCTGGCAGCGGCCATCATTGCAACAGGTGCAGCAAGGACGGCAGTCAGAAGAAATGAACTCAGATATCGGTATCCACGGTACACGTCGGTCTCCTTTAGCGCGAGATTCATATACGCAGAATCCCGCTAACATTACTGTCTACTCTTGATACCTCTAGAGTCTGGTCAATACTGCTCGGTATCCTGAAGAGAATCCCGGCGAATCAAACAGACTGCGGGAAAACGAATGCTGGTGGCGCACCGCGGCTACCAGCTTGTCTGCGTGATCGAGCGTCCGGCGCGAAACCCGTCTGTAGCTTGCTCCACTGTGATCGGAAATCTACCGTCTCCGGTTCAGCAAACAACGGCATAGACTCTGAGATCGCAGCCGTTCTATCCAGAAGTTTCGGCTCCTGGCCTTTTACCAGCTTGGGTCTTTCGAGCTGCTTTGCCGGAATGTCGTCGCTCGCCACTTCGGCCGTCGGAAGTTCCTCCTCTATCTCTATTCTCTTCAGTTCAGCCATTACGCCACCTCTTTCCTTTCCACAATCGTTGGTACCTGCACCAGTTCCTCAAATAGGGAGCGGTAGTGAATCATCGCCGTTCTCAGATCTTCTGTACTTGCTCCATTGTTCCCAACCCGCAGCGCAATCGCATGCGCAGACCGGTAATTCTCCACCACTCGGGGATGGGCGACAGAAATGTCGGCCGCACGTTGATCGAAATCGGATACGGGATACCCACGAGTTTTCATTAGAGACGAGACCAAGTCATCGGCTTCCGCGACTGCACCCCTCGGGGAGTCGACAAAACGAGACTGAACGGACTCCCACTGTTTTGAAAAACGTTCACGCTCCATGGGATCAAGATCGCGAATGTTGAGCTTTTCAACCCGCTCCTGGCGATCCGCCAGTTTCGCTTCTGCTTTTCGTTCTGACCCATGCTTTTGCACCGCCCGCTCGTATTCGGGCCCAAACTTTTGCCGTAGATCTGCAGTCGTACTCCTGCGTTTTCGCACGTACAGCCAGGCAAGCACTGCGATGATCAGAATCACCACGACAGCCAGCACAATGAACTTCGGATCCATCAGATTTAAATTCATTGAAACCTCCCTAAATCAAGAATGTCTACAAAAGCACATTTGTTCACAAAATTCGCTGCGCGAGCAGAAACCTTGTGAATGGCCAGTATCAAAGTTTAGGCCACGAAAAACTGATCAGAATTGATCGTCTTGTGAATCAGTCCTCTGTGGCCGAACCGAAAGTGTGTCCGCCCAGTGTGCTCGAGAATGCTATCCTGAATTTGAATCTGCTGAGCGGCATATCGCCAGACCAAAGCAAAGAGAATTGCCGATAGCTTGAATGAGGACGTTCTGGATATTTTCGTCACAAATGACTAGCAAGCGTTCCACGTTCGCAGCCAAATTGAGAGGGATCTCCGAATGTCGAAGGACGAAGTGCGTTGTCCCTATTGCGTGGTCGATGGCAAGTTCCAGGCAATGACTGTTCTGACCAACGGACGATTGATATGCAACAGCTGCGGGCACATCATTTTCCCCGACGACAAGGCTTTCAGATGTCCTTGCTCGAAGTGCCTAGAAATGAATTTCTCTCCCAGATTTCGCCGAATCCGGCAGCGGTAGCTTGACAGTCAAGTAAATAAAAGTTTGGAAAGGCGCGGGAAAAACGGAGAATCCTAGAAGCATGAAATTTCGAACCGGAAATCGTTCCAAAACCGAGTTGACAGTTCGGCGCAATTTGGACGGGTAGAAATTGGGAACGTAAAGGCTGGTCTTTAGGGTGTGCGGTGCTCCAAGCAGATCTTCCGATTGTGGCCATCCTGATTTTCATTTCGCTGGCAGGACGGGCAAACTTTTTCTTAACTCGTGCCCATTAGATTTCTCCACATCCGCGGGCGGGTGATGAGGCATCGGCCTAACGTCTGAGATACCACGGTACATTGATGACGGTGATTCGCTGACTGCCCTGAAAGTACAAGAGTGCCTTTAATACAGAAGAGCGATTGTTGTGTAAGAAGAGGTAGTACCAGCGTCGCTCCACTAGTTCGGGCAGAACGACAGCGACATGCTTTTCGGAGTCCTCCCTTTCCAAATTCAAGGCGTATTCCACGATTGGCTTGACTACAAATCGGAACGGTGATTTCAGTAGCACCAGCTCAGGGACGGGAAGGTTCGCTTCTTTGGCAGGAGTTTCCACCAACCGGTTCCAATTTCTGCACAAGCTCTCGGTCTCTTCTCCACACTCCACATGAAGAACCCGAATGTGCTGCGAGAGCCCCCATGCGAATCGGAGGGCTTTTTCCGATACGACGCTCCAGCGATCCACGGGAAGCAACACGATAGGGGCGCAGAGATCCTGGGTGTTCACTGGGACGTCAGTCTGCGTTTGTTGCTCCACCCTACCGTAGTGCCGCTTGATGCCTCTCATCAGCAGAATCATCGCAGGAATTAAGACGATCGTGATCCAAGCGCCTTCGCTGAATTTCGCGACCAAGACCACCGCTGTGGTGATCGCGGTGGCGATTGCGCCCAGCCCATTCAGGAACATACTTTTACGCGAGCCAGCGCCGCCGACCCTTTTCCAATGCACAACCATGCCAGCCTGGGACAGTGTAAACGCCATAAACGCCCCTACCGCATAAAGCGGAATCAGCCGATCGGTCACCCCGCGAAAAATAGCCAGCAAAATCGCCGTTAGGATCGCAAGAGCGTAAACGCCTTCCCCGAAGACGAGACGTCGCCCGCGTAATGTAAGGACATAAGGCAGAAATCCGTTGAGAGCAATCGCACGAGAAAGCCGCGGGAAGTCGGCGAACGCGGTGTTTGCTGAGAGAGATAGTACAACCAGGATCGAAACGATACCTGTCCAATAAAACCCGCCCTTTCCCGTGATCGCAGCAAGCAATTGCGAGAGCACGCTTTGGTAACCCTGCTCGCCCGGCACTGTGGCCGCAACCCCATAAGCAGGGGCCAAATATGCGATACCCAACAGCATTACCATCAGAATGGCGATGATGATGGTCAGCGTTCGGCGTGCGTATTTGTAAGTCGGGTCTTTGAAAGCCATCACTCCATTACTTACTGCTTCGACTCCGGTCATGGCTGTACAGCCGCTGGCGAAGGCGCGCATCACAAGCCATGCTCCTACGCCTGCTGTCGCGGGCATCAATCTTGGTGGCGTCACTACGGGGACTGGATGGCCCCCGGCGGCGATCGCCTTCACGACACCGATTGCGATCATTCCAAGCAAACAAACTATGAACAAGTACGTTGGGATTAGAAATATTCCGCCGGTCTCCCGCACTCCGCGCAGATTCACAAGAGTAAGAACGGTCAAGATTCCCAGACACATGATCAACGTATGCTGTTGCAAAGAAGGAACTGCTGAAACTAGTGCGCCCACACCCGCGGAAATTCCGACTGCCGCAGTGAGGACATAATCAACCATGAGCGAAGCTGCCGCAAGCAACCCGGTCCACACTCCGAGATTTTCGCTTGCTACGGTGTACGAGCCGCCTCCTTGGGGGTACGCTTCGATGGTTTGCCGGTAAGAGAAGTACACGATACCGAGCAGCACGACAATGCTGATGCTGATGGGCAAAATGTACGTGATGCCCGCCATTCCCAATGGAATAAGCAGCGTCAAAGCAGCTTCGGGACCATAGGCTGCTGAACTCAGCGCATCGAGACCAAAGATTGGGATGCCCTTGGCGGGACCAATTCTTTGAGCTTTCTCGTCCTCAGTTGCTAGAGGACGCCCGAGGAGTAGGTCGGCAAGATTCATGGCGTCATTCTAGTTCACTCGATGCCCGCAAGCGGACAGGATCCGGGGGTGTATATAGTACGCAGGGTATTGGCGGTTCCTGGGGGCGCCATGGCTGAACACCGCCTTCAAGATGTGTGTTGACGCGTGAAGTGGTCAACTTCGTTCAAAATCGTTTCAAGAGTCATGGTTGTGGAAGGAAACACTGTCCGTCTCGCGCGACCTGCTGCTTGGCGTCGCAGCTGCACATGCGACCCACAGCAATGCGAGTCACGTTCCGGGGTGCGTTCGCGATGTCGTTGACCGCAGGCGTGGGGCGCTGTTCGGAACAGTCGCGTGAGCAGTCCTACCGGACGGGCAAACGATGACATGCGCTTACAAGCGCATGCAGCCAAGAACGTTGTCGAGCAAAAAGAGACCGGCCCGGATCCTCCTATTACTCGCTCGTTTTGGCAAGGAGCGCATACCTAAGACGGTAGTTCCCAAGATAAGCCAGGAAACGTTGGCGGGAATGATCGGCACTACCCGCTCGCGCGTCAACTTCTTCATCAACCGGTTCAGGAAATTGGGCTTTATTGATTACAACCGGGGCCTGCGGTCCCATAGCTCTCCGGTCAACGTCGTCCTAACACGACTACAATTCCGAACGTCGCTATGCGAGGCCTACAACAAGGAGTTCAAGCAGTGAGGTGACAGCCTCGTACAAATTCACTTGCAATTGGTTTTATTTTGGCAATCATTCGCCGTATCACAGTCCATCGTGCGCGGTCTTTGGAGGGGGAAAACAGACCCCTCTACCCGATTTGTCGAAGTGACTTTGTCTCAAGGCCGCCGGCGCGCCGCGCAGGCGGCTTTTTCGTGCGCGCCGGAGAACTACGTTCCAGGGGCAGCCTGCGCATGTGGGTTTGGACGGTTGTGGGGAACCCTGGTAGCCGTCCGCAGAACTCTTGGTGGCGAGTTAACTTAGGGCCGTCCGAAAAAATCTCAAACTTCTTTCATCGCTCCGGGCAAGTGGTTGCCCGCCCCGAACCGTAGCCTTCACTTTGCCACCCGCCTTCAAGTGGACCTCTTCGTGGTTTTCGCTGGTCAGCATGTTCTCGAAACGGATTTGTGAGTGATCGGCCCCTTCGACTACGATCGGTGCTGTTTCAGGTTCGCCCGGAAGGCGGGATATTCAAACCTTCTCGACGATTCCGAGCAGAGTGGCACTCGGCTTCTCACTCATGGCATCTCCTTTGGAGTCCCAATCTATGGCAAAGAAGTGCCTACCGCAGATTACCTGTTGTCGGAGTCCTGGCGGTTATAGCCCTTTTGGTATCCCTGGATGTAGGCTTGGCGGTACGACGCCTTGTACTGGTCCTTGTCACCGAAGGTGGAATCGTAGCCCCGATTGCCGTGCTCATAAGTTTTATGCTTCGTTGCACGAGAGCTTTTTCCGGCCTGCCGGTCCTGTAGGCCGTCGTTGGCACCATCCTGAAAACCGTTCCGGGCTGCCACATTGTCATTGGGTCGATATTCGCCATTCTGCTCGTTGAGAGTGCGGTTGGCATCGCGATTGTTTTGATAGCCTTGGTCGTATCCAGACTCATAGGCACGGCGGTCGTCCGCGTTGTTGGGTTGCAGGCGATACTGGTGCACCTGATTGTTCGCGCGGTCGGCCTGTCCGTGGCTGACGCCTTGCTGGAACATCAGATTGTTCGCATTGTCCCTGCTATAGCCCTGATCGTTGTCCTGTCGTTGCTGCGCACAGGCGAACTTCGGCGTTACGAACCCGGTGACGGCGATCGCAAGAGCAAACGCCCATGTTGCTTTTCGTATATTGAGTTTCATTATAAGACTCCCGTTCGTGCTGTTGAGAACGTTAGAAACCGCGTTGGCGCAGCTTGCCAACAAGGAAATTCCGCAGATAGACAGCAAGGACACCTTCCCCATTCTTCTTCAGACACGCCCTATAGGGTTACGCGCCTATGATTATGCTACCGAGTTGCGCGTTCGCAGTCTGTTCCGGATTGCTCACATGTCTTGGCGACGTTCCTCGGCGACCTTAGCGTCGTTCGCGAACGAAGTGTTTGTCGGCGGTGTTGTATCTCGCGGGTGGACAGCGTGGGAGGCTGTGTATTGGCCTTCACCGCCGCAAAATTTGGAATGACCCCGAACATACGCTTTGTCTGCCTACCCTTGAGAATCATCTTTTCTGTCCAGTCCTGGGGAACCGGTGCCGGGCAACGAAACGGTACTGCCATCCGATGGTAGGGCGGGAGCAACTGGGCATCCTCAGAAATTTTCACTTGCCGCGCACGATAGCGTCATGGACTACTCCTCGTTCACTTGGAGCGCAATCTTAGCTGCTCAGGCCATGGCCCTGAATTCCGATCTGGAACTGGGCAGCGGAATCGTCGGTTATGGGCGTCATTATTGGCGCACCTTCACGGACGGAGTGTTGGGACCTTTTTCACCGAGGCCATTGTCCCCGCGATCACCCGAGGACTTCGCGCCGGTCAGAATTGATCGCCTTGTGAATCAGTGCCACAGCATTTACCTGAAAGTGCGGAGACCAGGGCCAGAGAAGGAATCGGAGTGCTCGCTCACAAACGAACCCAGGCCGGCTAAATGACGGAGGCGACGAGCGAAAGCAATTCAGTCGTGATTTCGGCACCTTCGGAGCTACGTGTTTCGCGAGCCTTCGCAAAGTTCTACACCCAACCGTCATCGCTTCGCAGTCTGCTCCAGCTTAAATAAGACTGGCTCTATTTCCGAGAGTGCGGCGGCGTCTCCCTTCGCCAGATCACCTGTGATCTGATCCCGGCTTGCCAGGATGTCACGAAGCAAGGGCTGGAGCTCGGGATCTCCGGTGCTGCCCCCGATTCGCTGAGCTTGATCAAAAAACTCTTTCGCGTGCTCCCCCGCCTTCCCGTAGTTCTTTTGCACCACCTCGAGATACATCATCGTGGCTGTGTCGCGAAGCTGTGACAATTGCTCACTGGACTGACAGGATCCTAATTGTTTTGTCGCGGCAGACAGTTCCTGATGCAAACGCTGGAGTCGGGCATACTGAGGAATGAACCCAATAAGAAATCCAGCAATCAATAGCACAAACCAGAGGAGGAGTTTACTTCGCATGGATTTTCCTTCTTTTTTCTACGTTCTTCTCGCAAAGACGGACCGGTTCATCCAAAGAAATGGTTGACGGCCATGGTTCATATGGGGGGCCGCAATCTGATGTGATTTTCCCCGGGTCGGGACCAAGGCTGGCCAAGACGGCTAAACTCTCTTGAGCGACGGCTGGTGGAGTCTCGTACGACCATCATCATCCCATTTGACGACCGCGTCATCTTCGTTAGTCTGCTCAACCGTGCCGAATTCTCCCGTCGGTTTTCCGAAATTGCCCAAACCCTCCACGCGATCTCCGGGATTGAGTTCCTGGTCGGTAGCAGAGGGCTCGGCGAGCGGTGGCTTCTTGGCGCGGTCCGAGTCAGGCGTCGCTCTAGGACGTGACAGGGGTGGTTGAGGAGCTTTACCCAGTTTGGGTATCGGCTTATTGATGATATGGGTCATATTGTTTCTTTCCAAGAGGCCGGAACAACGCCCTTTGCAGCGACTGTGAGTATTGCTCGGTCAATACAAGTATAGGCTTGGAAAGAATCGTACGACTGGTCCACACTGAACAGTTCTGACAATAATTTGGATAAATGCTACAGCTCAGGCCCCGGTTGCGTGCGAAGCAATCATGTGGCTGTGCTTTTCGCATCATTGAAAAGTGCCTGGCCAGCGACCAGTTTGTGCTCGACGCTGTGATCAGCAAATCGAGAACCGATTCCGGGAGTCCTCGAAATAACATAATGCGAAAACTCGGATTCCACACGGTAGCCGAGCTGGTCTTGTACGCAGTGCGAAATGATATCGTGCATCCGGCGCGTCCAGTGTCTTTGAGGCAAAATCGTATATTCTCTCCGATGAGAGCCGCGCAAGAGCAATCGGCCGCCAACGACTAGCAGGCGTTCGCAAAACCTTCCCATCAGACTGCCGTGACGCTTGTTGCATTTGTACGCAACGTAGTTTAGAGCCGTGCCACCAGCATGACTCATCTACCTTGCGCGAGGACCCACCCGACGGAGCGAGGGTACCACTGCCAACCCCAGGTGGTCCGTACTTAGAAAACTTCGCCGGCTGCTGCTGTCCGCAGCCGGCTTTTCCAACAGGACTGCCTCACTGAATCTCAGAGAGTGTGTTGCAGTGGCCTATTTCTTGTTATTGAAGTGACCCCGACGACAAGAGCACCCGTATGGAGCAACTTCAGTTCTGGTTGCACAAAAATACAGTGCTGCGCAAAAGTTAGCCGAAACTCCCGTACTTTCATGTAGGCCCTTACTTCTGCTTCTTTCCGAGCAGGCCGCTGATTGCATTCGCCGGGTTTCCCTTTGTTGCGGCCTTGGCGTCTCCCAATGCACCTTGCGCAATGCCGCCCGCCACTCCTTTCATGTCGGGAATAAAGTGTGGATTCGACGTAGTTCCCTCAATCGCGAAGGGGATGCCACCCTTGCCGCTGCCCAGCGTGGCCACCTGGGTCAGTCCGCCCACGACGCCGCCCTTGAGCTCGGCCAGCATCTTGAAGTTCAGCGCCCCTACCGGACTCACCGTCCCGGCTCCGGTGATGACACCGACCGTCGGAACCGTCAGGTTAATGTTGTCTGCCTTCGTGCCTTCGGGAGCCACTCGGGCGTTGAGGCTCGCATTCTGGATCGAAGTGTCCGGGTTGGAAGCCGCCTTCCCAGCAAAGGCCGACAGCGCACCCAATTTTGATCCCAGGTCGAACCCGGTCAGCTTGGTGTTGGCTAGCCGCACCGGCCCGGTTATTACCAGTTTGTCCATAGGCCCTACGATGCCCAGTTCCGCCGACAGCGTCCCGCCCTTCAACTGCGATCCCGACGGGAGCACTACGCCCAGCGATGGCAACATCGCTTCCAGTTCATCCCCGGGCATGTCGCGCGCATCCAGCTTCATGTTCAACACCTGAGTGTTGCCCTGCGTTCGGAAGGTTCCCGTCAGGTGCGCCACGGCTTTCCCAATCGAAATATCAGCCTCCGTCAGCGTTCCTGATTGCTTATCGAGATCGACATCCACGGTGTGCTTGACGACCACTGTCTTCGGAGCGGGCGTGCCCTTCGGCGAAAGCTTCAGTTTCGTGCCGGTAAGTGTGCCGACGGCTTTCGCGTGGCTCCCATCTGAGTTGAGAGTCCCGTCGAGATTCGCCAGCCCCCCAAGTCCGCTCGCGGGATCGATAAATCCTGAGGCCCCAATATCCATGTTGTTCACCTTCACCGCGGCCTCAAACGGGGTCTTGGCGGCGTTTTCGGCGTTGATCGGGCCAGCTTTCCCCGAAATCTTCGCATCCCCTCCCCCCGGCAGCTGAGCCGTGAGTTTGAATGGGAACTGTGAGGTGAAGGAAAAATTCTCTACTTTGATGTTCACCTTGTCGTAGACCTGCGGTTTGGCTGAAGAATTCGCTTTTCCTACAATCAACTTTCCATTGTTCACATGCAGATTTGCCGCCGAGAAATTAGACGGAGATGTGCCTCCGGACTTCGGCTCTTCCGGCGCCGTCTTAGCGACGACGTCGCCGATGCTCGAGAAATTCCATTTCCCGTTGGCAGCTTTCAGCAGCGTGATCTCGGGCTGCTCCAGCTTGAGTTCCGTCACATTCAGTTGTTTCGAGAAGATGAGTGGCATGAGTTCCACGCCAACCTTAAGCGACTTCGCTGTAATGAATGGCGCCTTGCCGAAGGCGGGGTCGTCCGCGACGGCTATGTTGTCGGCCACGACGCTGCGGGAAAGAATTGACAGGCTCAGATTGCCCACCGTCACCTGTCGTCCTAGTGCGCTCGTCAGTTCCGACTCGATCTTGGGACGAAAACTGTTCGCGTTGATCAACAAGGGGAGTGCGACCAGGATCACGAAGAGAATAGCGATTGCGATTGCGCCGATTTTAAGGATGCGTTTCATATCTTTAGTTCCTGCCTTTCCTGCAATTGGAAACGGATGGGCTTGAAGAGAAAGTCCTGCTGCGAGGAAGATCGGTATAGCAAACCTCAGCGGGGTTTATTACCGGTCGCTTTCACCTGTAGCATCGAGATTCCAGCAAACTGCGACACCGTCGACATACTTTGATGGTACGACTTGTACCTCATGGCAAGACTGCTCAAAATTGCACATTCTTGCGAATAATAAGGGGACAGCGTGCTCCTGATGGCGACCTAGGCGGGGCAGTTTGACGCCGCGCGGAGGTGTCCGCGGAGCCGTGACGTTGGCAAACTTGCTCTACGTGTCGCTTCCATCATGATCGAGCTGCAGGCCACGCACCTAGGAACTAGTCATTTGTAAAGTGGGCAATATTGCTCAGTTCCTAGCTGTCAGGCGAGGGTAGCTTGTTGGGAGTGCTTGCCCCAGGAGATTGTTCCCATGTCCAACTACACTTGGCTCTATCACCCCGTTCCCACGGGCGCGCAGCGGCTTCCAAGTTGCTGTATCTGCAATGACCCGGTTCTCCTTGAGACTAGTAACACTGATGAATACGGGCAGGCTGTTCACGAGGAATGCTACGTACTCAAGGTCTGCTCGAAAGCGAAGGTTCTCAACGACGACGGATCTATGCCGGTCCCAGCAAACAGGCATGCGATCGACCAGCCTGACGAGGGCATGATGGCAGAAGGCTGGGAGTCGCCCATGCCCAGTCAGCCCGCCATGCTTGCGACAATGCGCAGGCAGCGGGCGAAGCTCATTCCGTGGTTCAACCGCCCGTGGAAGGTGGACATGGCATTAGTTGTTACCGTCCTCGTGATAGCTTGCTGGATTGCATACAGCGACCGCGACCCGGCTTCGTTCTTGCGATCTTCCGGGCTGCAGAGATCGATTGCCAACGAGGAGCAGGCCCCCCTGCCACCCCACAAGGCGATGCCGGCGAAGGACAGGTTCATGTTCCAGGCAGTGTCAGGTTCAGTAGAACAGGCACGGACTACCACACGCCTCCAGAGGGTGGGGTTCGCGGAGAATGAAGTTGTTCACATCGGAGATGATGTTACAGTGCTCTATTTCACGCCCAAACCTGCGCCAGATGGGGTTCCGGTCGAGCGGTATCAAATCGTTCACATCGGAGAAGATGTGACAGTGCGTTACTTCACGCCAATAAGTCCTCGTGCCAGAAACTAGGATCTGAATCGACCCAACAAAAGGCCGAGCGGCGATCCGCTTGACAGTCCCGTCTCATAAGACTAGCGTTGTAATTGAGGTGGTTACCACCTTCTCCTCATTTCAGGTTCCCTGAACTAAGTCAGTCCATCTGAAGTCCTCTTTCTTAGCAACCCCAACCTTAAGGAGGTTGCCTATGTTTGCACGCAATGTCTCGATTCATCTGAAGCCCAATACACTTTCCGATTACACGCGAACTTTTGAGAACGACATCCTTCCTTTGCTTCGTAAACAGAACGGATTTAAGGACGAAATCACATTCGCCGGTGCTGGCGGAGTTGATGTGACCGCAATCAGTCTGTGGGAAAACAAAGCCGATGCCGAAACCTACAACACCAATATCTATCCCCAGGTGTTGAAAACGATGGCCAGGTTTATCGAAGGGACGCCCAAGGTTCAGACCTCTGACGTTGTTAACTCGACCTTTCACAAGAGCGCCGTTCAAGTAGCAGCGTAGAATTGTGAGCTGTCGCACGGGAAAGGCGGTTCAATCCGCCTTTCCGGTTGTCTTTGTCCTTTCTGGCAAGAACGCTTCCAAGCAGGTGGCGACCGGGGTTCAAGAATAGCGGAGGCCACGTTGCCTGATCCTAAGTTGCCGGCATTTATCAGGGAAGTTCGACGCTGGAGACAGTCCTGCGAATGCTCTTTCAGGTTCTCTGAACTAAGTCAGGTTACCTGAAGTTTTCCTTTCTTAGATCTCAGGAAAGCCGGGTACTCTATGTCTTCGATCGCGATTCTGCGCGAGGTTAAGCAACTCTACAACGTGAGTGACCGTCTTGACTCGCTGGCGGAACAACACCCGGTCGTCTCCGCAGCGCTGCTCACCATCTCGGGAAGCGTTCGTAACACGGCCACGTTGTTGGAAGTGTTGGTTACGATGAAAATAGCGCCGCTCGCCGGGCTGGATCCAGCTGATGCCTGAATGGTCATCGCTATCCTCGAGTTGCGCTTTGGGATTGAGGCCCAGCGCTAGTCGTGAAGGACGACATTTAGAAGCGAACTATGAACTTGCAACCCAGCGCCGGCGTCGTAGTTGATGAAGCCTAACTTTCTGAACCGGTTCATGAAGAAACTGACACGCGACCGGGTTGTGCCCACCATCTCCGCGAGGGTCTCCTGACTGATCTTTGGAATTACAGTCTCGGGTACGCCGTCCTTACCGAAGTGGGCCAATAACAGCAGAACCCGAGCGAGCCTCTTTTCGCTGGAATTGAAGAGTTGATCAACCAGATCTTCTTCGTATCGTATGTTCCGGGCCAGCAGATACGCCACGAACAGATCAGAGAACGTGTGTTCTCGGTGAAGCGCAAGCATCATGGCCTTCTTGTCAATTTGCAGAATTTCGCAGTCTGTCATCGTGGTTGCAGACCCCATGCGTAATGGCTGTCCGGCCAAAGCACCTTCTCCGAAAAACTCTCCTGCATTCAATATGCCCAGGGTTGCTTCCTTGCCGCTTTCGGACACAACCGTAAGTTTCACCTTTCCCTCCTGAAGATAGAAGACTGCGTCAGCCGCATCCCCCTGGGCGAAGATTGTTTCCTTCCTGGGAAAGGCCACGACTTTCCGACCTTCCCCGATGGTGGCAAGGAATTTCCTCGGGTCGAAATCGCGCTCTTTCTTGGCCGGCATAGCTGGCGCCATCAATGGCTTCTTTCTTGCGTGGAGCTACACTCTCAAATATTGTGCCAGAATTTAAATCGCGAAAACTGTGCACTTTTGCACAGAATTAGCAAGAATCGCCAACGAGTCGAATGCAACCTGCCGCCCCCGCCAACTTGTTGCGAATGAGCAATATTGAGCATTCTTGCAGCCGCAAAACGTTGCACTATTTGACAATGAAAACCAAGGAACTCACTGCGAAACAAATATTATCTGTGCCTTGTGTCCTACGTGTGGCGCGGCAACAGGAGATGCGTGTGAACTGCATACGGGTGCCCTGCGGACCGAGCCGCACCGAGACCGAAAACTTTCCGCAGCCGAGGCCGTGGAGACCGTCCAGCAAATGACGGCAGCCCTGAAGCCATCGCCGAAAGCCCGGATAAACATCCTCAGGTCAAGCGAGCAATTTTGATCAGACCTCCGAAGGCCCCGAATGAAAGAATTCACGAATGCTGAAGGAATGAAACGTTTGTGTCGTCCAACCGCTACGAGGAGGACCCATGTGGAACCTTTCAAAGCATCGGAGAAATTCGCGGCTGTCCCACTCTCAACTTGAATCATTGGTCTTACAACGCACAGCAGCACTACAGAACCTTTCGCAGCGGCTTCTCAGGGTGCAAGACGAGGAAAGACGGAGGGTGGCGCGTGACTTGCACGACAGCACCGGCCAAACTCTGACTGCGCTGAAGATGGGCGTTGCGGTCCTTGAGCAAAAACTAAAACAAAACCAATGTACATCCGACGTGCTGTCCGAGATTGCTGCATTGGCTGATCAGGCGCTGCAGGAAATTCGCACCACGTCATACCTGCTGCATCCACCACTGTTGGATGAGGCAGGCTTCAATTCCGCCGCACAGTGGTATGTCGACGGTTTCGGGAAGCGAAGCGGGATTAAGGTAAACCTGGATCTCGCGACCAAACGTGAACGATTGCCTATCACGATCGAGACCGCCCTTTTCCGGGTACTACAGGAGAGTTTGACGAACGTGCATCGCCACTCTGGAGCTTTAGAGGTCAGCATCCGTTTTCAATACCAAGCCGAAACTGTAATGCTTGAGATACGAGATTGCGGACGCGGTATACCAATAGAGCTATTGAATCGACTCCGTGAAGCGAGCTCTGAAACGGGCGTCGGTCTGGCGGGAATGCGCGAGCGCTTGAACGAACTGAACGGCAAGCTTGAAATCGAATCAGATGGTCATGGAACGAGCATGCGGGCCATAGTTCCCCTACCTGCGACAGCTCGATCTGCCGAGACCAGAGACTGCCGACAGTTTGTTTTGTCCGCACACGCCGGGCTGATGGCTGGCAATTTTCCGAAAGGCACATCGGTCTCGGCTTCGGAACAGGTTGCGTCTGGATTTTGATGCACCTCTTGGTCAAGTAATGACTTCTTGACACGACTGGGGAATCTCAAATTTCATGGGCATCGCCAAGAACGTTTCATGGTGCGATCCGATGGGCGCACGACCGGAAACGGCAAAATTGAAGTGGACATTGATTCGCGGCAAACGGGTGGCGGTGACCGCAGGTTTGGTCGCGGTTGTCACTGTCATCGTGGCTGTGGGTGTGATCTGGACTTGCACGGGATGTATCTATGCCGCGATACGACAAAGATCACGACGAAGAAAATCCCTCTCGGACTGGTCCATACTCCCAGAAGGTTCAGCTTCCCCATTCCCATGTTGGAATAAGATTACGCTCCCTTACGCGGGCCCCCGTGTTTCCATCTGTGAAAATGACCGCGTAGTCGCCGCCAAGTCAGACACTGAGTTTGGCTCTCTGCAGACCGTTTCTTCCATCATGTGAGTCTCTGCCTCCTTAGGGATGAGCACTCTTGCTCAGACGATTGCCCGTTGAAGCGCTAACGTAGAGGTGTGCTTCCAGCCGAATCGCCGAGGCGTTCGAAAATCGCTCGCCGCTTTGCAGGGTGGACCGATGGTGAAGCGAATTCCACCAATCCGGGTCATTTGTTTTTGTCTATTGGCTGCTTGCGGGGCATTGTGCCAGAAATCGGCTGACTTGATTCAGGAGCTACCGTTTGACGGGTCAAATTCACCCAAAGGGCGGGGCGAGGAGATCCCCACCTCGAGACCCCTTCCTGACGCTCCGTCGGTAAGGCCTCCAACACAAGCAGAGGAATTCCGAACGTTCTTCGCAGAGGTACGTTTGCCGGTGACACTTACCGCGGTTGACGACAATGCGCGCGTAATCCGCGAAACAGACCTGGGCCACGTCAAAGCCGCAAGGCAACTCAGCTATACCGGTCGATATAAAGCGAGGTCTATCGAAGATAGGTCCAGCACCTTTTTTGGCAGGTACCTGTATCCGTCGGTGCTAAAGCAGAGGCTGCGTTATCATCCTTCGACCAGCAACAGCTTAATGGGCCGGGCCACGTATGCAGCTTCGCGCATCTTTATCGTTCGTGACGACGCTGGAAAGGGAAGGCTGAACACCTCGTATTTCCTCGGGGTGTTGACTTCGGTCGCTATCCACACTGCTTACCGTCCATACTGGGCGCGATCTGCTTCGGCGACGTTCAACAATTTTGGTTCCACGATTGGGAGCGATGCGGGGATCAACCTCTTCCACGAGTTTCAGCCCGGCCTCCTGCAAATGATGAAGGGCCACACGCCGACCTTCGTGTCTAAGATCGAAGCTCGCATCACCGACGACCAGACCCGGAGGAACGCCGCCTCCCTTCCGGCAAGATAATGCACTGTCGCTCAGTCCATTTCACTACGTCGCACCGTGAGGCCCCTACGGCAGGAGGTTTACGCCCGTGATTCATGCTTCCATTTCGCGGGACGCTTCAGCTACATTTTTTTCATATGTATCGCTGACGCTGGAATTTGTTGGTCGCGCTCGAGGGCCGAAGAAGGCCTCTCCTACCAGTTTAAGAATGGTTTGGCGGTTTTGAGCGATGACCTTTAGCCACGCCATTTTCCCCATCATGGGGAAATAGATACCGCGGAAGCATAAGCGTGCGAGGAAGATATTGACGCGATAACCAAGAGGCTGGTCGTAGAGAGAATCGACCGCTCGGGCTAGAGCTTCCGGACTGTAGGCATGCTCCCAACCATATTTCACTTCGGCATGAGCTTCTTCAACCGTCATCTTCAGCGGCGTGTGGGCCATTTCAAACGGGAGGAACTTTTGCCAGTGCTGGGGGCGTGTCAGTCGGCCCGAGGCTTTTAGGCGCTTGTAGAGCGGCGTGGCGGGCAAGGGGGTCAGCAGTCCGAAAATGGGCAGGCCCGGAGGCCAGTTCCGAACTTCCGCGAGCGTGCGCTCTGCCACGCCCGGAGTATCGTTGTCCATGCCAAAGATAAATGATGTGATCGCGTAGACGTTGCGTTGCGCGAGGCGTTCGAGCACGGCGGCATATTCACCCGGTTTGTTGAATCCCTTGTTCACGTCCTTGAGATTGGTCGCGTCAATGGACTCCATGCCGATGAAGATCCACTTGCCGCCGGAAGCCGCAATCAAATCGACCAGTTCTTCGTCGCGTAACAAGTTGGCGCTGATCTGGGCTACCCAATGTAGTTGAGCCTTGGCTGCGATGATGTCGCGCAACAGTGACTTGGTACGTTTAACGTTAATGGCGAAATTGTCGTCAATGAAGAAAACGGCTATCTGGCCCTTCTCCTTGCGTGCGCGGGCTTTTAGCAAGAGTAGTTCCGCGACGACGCTTTCGTTGGTACGGAACCGAATGGAGTCGCCGAAGAACCCCGTGACTGTGCAAAACTCGCAGCCGTAAGGACACCCTCGTCCGGACTCGACAGGGATGATGCGAAAGGTTCCCCATCCGTCAGCAACTTTTTGTAGCATTGGGGCAGCGATTCTGGGGACGTGGTTAAACTGTTCGAGTTCGATCGAATCCCATGGAATCACGGGATACTGCTTCAGCGACGGCTTGCGCTCTCTGCCCGTATCGTCAAGCGGCGCGTAAATATCCTTGAGTTCTCCGCGAGCGGCGTCGTTCACAATCCGCGGCCAGATTTCATCGGCTTCTCCGAGAGCGACGGCGTCGGCGTGGCGTAGCCCGCCGTCGCGACCGAGGGCCTCATCAGGCAGTTCGGTAACATGAGGCCCGCCCATAACGACCCGAACTCCAGTGGAACGAACGGCATCGGCGATGCGATAAGCCTTGGCGATCATTCGAGTCATGGCGCCGATACCAACCAGTCCGATTTCCTGTTCGCGAACATATTGCGTGATCTGCGCTTCATCCATCGGCTGGGCATTGCCATCAATTAGCAGCACTTCATGGTCAGGAGGAGTCAGGGCTTTGAGCAAGAACATCCATAGGTGCGGCATGAAGTTCCGAGTCACACCGTTGTCGGGGTTGTAGAGCAGAATTCTCATCACAGGTCCTTAACTTGAGTTCCAGCATTCATCGCACAAAGGGCAGCAGATTCGGACACGGGCTTCGTGCCCTTAATCTCCAGCGGCAGTTTGCGAGTGCTGCTGGGCACTCATGGGATTCAGTTGGCTCTGAGAGGCAGATAAGTGTGCGGACTTGATCTGCTTGGCAAGGCCAAATACCTTGAGCATCCAGATTCCGTACCAGTTCATGTCTATCTCATACCAGCGTAGGCCGTGTCGGGCCGAAGTGGGATGCGCATGATGGTTGTTATGCCAACCTTCGCCAAATGTCAGCAGAGCGACAAGCCAGTTGTTCGTGGAATCATCTCGCGTGGCAAAGCGACGAGAGCCCCAGATATGTGTGGCTGAGTTCACCAACCACGTGGCGTGCAAGCCCACAACTGTGCGCAAGAAAACTCCCCAGAGCAGAAGAGGCAAGCCGCCAAGGGTGAACAGCAGAGCGGCCAGCACTAGGATCGGCAGGTAGTGATACTTGGTGATCCATACATGAAACCTGTCATGGGCGAGATCAGGCACGTAGTGGGCCAGCGTGGTTGTGTCGTGGTGTATGGATCTTCCGGTGAGAATCCAGCCCATATGCGACCACCATTTCCCATCACGCGGTGAGTGCGGATCGCCTGCTTGGTCCGTGAACTGATGATGAATACGGTGCGTAGCGACCCAGAAGATGGGTCCGCCTTCGAGAGTCAGCGTGCTGCAGAACGTCAAAAAGTACTCGACCCACTTGGGAGTTCTGTAGCTGCGATGCGTGAGCAGCCGATGATAGCCCATCCCTATTCCTAGGCTTCCGGATATCCACCAGAGGCCAATTGCGATGAAGAGAGCTTTCCAGGTAAAGAAAAACAGGGCGGCAATGGCGCCGATATGAAAGGCGACCATAAAAAAAATTGTTACCCAGTTGATGCCGCTGTTGGCAGCTAACTCTGTCGGTGGACCCTGGTTTGGCATAAATGGAGTTCCTCCTTCCCTGATTCAGCGCGCCGGATCAATGTCGCTCTATCCAGACGTCCGTTGCGTCAAGAATGCAGCAGAAGGTGACTGGTTCCTATTGCCCGTACCAAACCATTAGTGTCGAACTCCGGGACCACCGAAAACTGTTCAAAATTGATCGTTTTGCGAATTGCGGAGCTAGAACTTAGGATTTCCAGTGATGGCCAATACATCCATCGAAGCCTGCCCGCCAATCGACGAATTCCTGCCAAATGACGGTGTATCAGTCTCTTCTGCACTCGGACTTCAGCCAACGGTGGCTATTACAAAACAGGCAATAGCCAAGTGGTTGGCAGTGAGTCAAATCCGCACGGATCCAATCTTCCGCGCCGTGGATTGCGAAGGATCGCCGAGAAGAGAAGGCTGTCATCTCCCATGCTGGTAGAGGTTGTCAAAACCTAAAGACATAGACGAACGGTTGAAGAAGGTAATGCAGGCAGCGTAGTTTGATCAGACGGGCGGCGGGGTGTTCCACGCCTTCGCCTCTATGCATTCTTCGATCTTTCTCTTCCCCACGAAGTCCCTGCGTTGCGTACTAAAACGGGATCATACCCGGCGGGAATCTGACTTGTGCATTAGGACAGTTCGCCTATACCGCGCAATGCATCATAGAAGCGGCAATTGTTTGTCCATACAACACAGCGCCTACAGGAGGAAACATGAAGAATGCGATTTTCGCGACCATTGCGGTTGCAGTGATTTGCACAGCCGGGGCCGTCGCTCAGGATCAAAACCAAGATCGGCATGATCAACAGGCAACCTCACACCGCGTTAGAAAGGCGACCGTGAGAGGCTACGTTCGAAAAGATGGCGACAATTACGTGGTGGAAGATGACCGGGACAAAACACGCTACCGGGTTCAAAACACGGAAGCGATACGAGAGCATGAGGGGCATCATGTTCAGGTTAACGCGCGACTGCACGAAGACGATCGTTCGCTGGAGGTGAACAAAGTAAAAAGGCTTAACGACGACGAGCACCGCGACCACTAGTAAGGAATAATCTCCGCAAAACTCGAGCAGCTTGCCAGCGAAGGGGCGGCCTCCGATCTTCCCGGAAGATGCCGGCCTCGGTAGTATTCTTACCCGACTACCTGAAATAGAAGTAGAAGAGGGCTGATCCGCCACTATCAGCCCCAGCCCAATTTGGTGTCAGATTTGGTGTCAAAACGCGCCTATTTTAGCGGTTTTTGCCGACTCGTCCGACTATTAAAGCCTTTGCCGTCAGCAAGATGCAATTATGCTAATTCCATGGCATGGAAGAGGTCGTCGGTTCGATCCCGACCAGGTCCACCAAATCTCTCAAAAAACCTTATACCTTGGCGACAGCCTGCCACCGCGGCGTTTGTGTCATGGTTTGTGACCCTTGGAGACACCAGCGAAACAGTTTTCGTGTTGACAAAATCCCCGCTATTAGGCCAAGATCGCAAACTGCCGATTACCAAGACGGAGTTCAGGATCGGCGAGCTGTGATGTTTATTCTGAGCGATTCAAGCAAGAATTTCTAACACAAGTTCACGAGCGAGGAGAAGCCTGCCTATGAAGTCAGTTTATGCTCGAATTTTAGGTCTGACCATGATCGCGTTGTGGTGCATGGCTGGAATGGCCCAGGAAGACCGGATCGAACCCGGCACCGAACGAGCGATGTTTACACGGTTGCCAGCGACGCTGCATAACCCAAAGAATGCGATCGAAGCGGCGGGCACCCCACTCCAGACGTGGGACGGATCCTTTACGTACAACGGAACTAATTACAGCTACAACATGGTGGGAGCCGCTCCGACGGCCAGCACAACGGCAACGGTTACCACATACTTGATTCCTATCAAGATCGTTCTGTCGAACGGGTCGACTTATGATCCTGCTACGAAGCTGGCGAATGGAAACACGGTCACGGCGAATACCCTCGCCTCGCCCATTTTCCAAACCTCAGTGGACTTCACCTCGGGCGGGGCGGATATGGGCTTCACGCAGTACATCGACGCTTTTCAGAGGGCGAATTTCTGGGGAACCAGCAGCAACCCATCTCACCTGCTGCTGGGAGGGCCCACGGTGCTGTCAGAGGTCACGCTTAAAGTGCCGAAGCGGTATGGATCCACGGGGACAGTATTCGGGTTCAGGGCAGGATTGGTAGACATCAATTACTTCGATTCACAACTGCATACGCTGCTTACCAATCTTGGCATCACGTCGAACACCTTTCCAATCTTTCTGACTTACGATGTGTACCTGACGCAGAACCATTCGTGTTGCATTGGCGGCTATCACAGTTCGACGGGCAGTTCGAGTGCGCCGCAGGCGTATGCTCACGCCACCTATGTGGACCATGTGGGGGCATTCGCGCAGGACGTCTCGGCTTTGTCACATGAGGTGGGGGAGTGGGCAGACGACCCGCTCGTGGTAAATGTCAACGGGAACAATACGCCTTGCGGGACCTTGGAGGTCGGCGATCCATTGGAGAATAATGCGAACTACGGCGCGTACACGTACGTAGGGTCGAATGGGTTTACCTATAACCTACAGGATCTGACGACGCTGCCATATTTCGGTGCTCCGCCGAGTACGTCGGTCAACGGGGAATTCACGTTCCAGGGTGAGAACCTCTCTGTCTGCCAAAATGGGTCATAGCGAAAAATAGAGTTCTATCTGGCCCGCTCTGACAGAGCGGGCGTTTCTTTTTTGGGGCTCGTTGATGCGGGATGAGCTAACCAGAAATCGCAGCCCAAACAGCCGCGGTTTTGTTTTAGCTACCCGCTCTCACTTTCCAATACCTCCATGCCTACCTGGCGCCGCTGACTATCGCCTACTGGTAAGAAAACGTCAGGTTGTCCAGGTACACGTTGTACGAGTCCTGCTTGTAATTGCCGTCCATCTGAAAATTAATGGTTACGCCATACCAGTCCGGTGCAGAACCGTGGCCGAACGTCCAGTTCAGGGTGGTGGTCTGCCCGTTCAGAGTAATCGACTGGTATGTCAGATGGTTGTCCGATGTCCGCTGCACCTTGAGGGTAACGTGATTCCAGGAATTGCTATTCGGATTGCACGGGACGCCGGTCGGGATCCACTGCCCCTTCTCATTGTCAAAAACATCCCACTGATTTCCGCCCGCGATGCGGCACTCGTGACCAAAGATGAAACCCATCCCGTCGAAGAACTGATTAATGTCGAACTCCAGCGCCTCCGACAAGTCGAGATTATCTCCGTAGAAATATACGTCGTAGGTGAAGTTGTAGAGCGATCGAACCAGCGTCTGATTCGGGTCAGGCATCCCTTGCGATGACGAAGTGCCGATCAGGTGGTTGTTCCACAGCGCGTCGGAGTAAGGAGTGCTCCCCCCCACATTGAAGATCGTAGCCTTGCCGCTCATCGAGGGAGATTGGACCCCCTGTGTCATCGAGAAAGAAATTCCATTGCATGGCGACGGGGAGCAGTCAACAAAATCGGGCGGACCCTGGCCGTATTGATTCCATCCGCCGCTGTTCTGCACACTCGAGAACGACCCTGCGCCGCTTCCATTGTTCGTGGGAGCCGGTGGGGTTGCTGGCGGTGGAGGTGGCGGCGGCGATGCCGGCGGCGGTGCGGGCGGTGGTGGCGCAGGACTGCTCGCGGCCGCGGCGTTTCCGACTGCCAATTGCAGCGACTTATCTACTGATGCTCCCTTGGAATCTGAAACCGCGATACCAAAACTGAAATTTCCACTAGCGGCGGGCGTCCCGGAAATGATTCCCGTGTTGTTGTCAATGTGCACGCCCTGCGGTAGTTGGCCCGACACCACTGCAAACGCGTAAGGAGCCGTGCCGCCGCTGGCCGTGACGCTACCGTTGTAATTCGATCCGGCTGTCGCCGCCGGCAGCGTGATGGAAATGGTCAAGTTGGAATTGGTCGCGGTAACCGGGGATCCCGGGGTGACCGCCTTGCTACCGATGTTGGATGCGCCGGAGCACGCGTTGCATATGAGCATCCAGCAGATAATCATGGAAAGTGCTGCACACTGCAGAATGACGGTTCGAATCGCGCGCGTTTTTAGCGCAGGCTGGGGGAAACGCGAAAACATTACTCACCTCTACAAGGGGATTTGGAAGGACGCTCGAGCAGAAGTGTCCTTGGGATGGCTTTTTCGTTCCGGGATAAGCGGATCCCGTCAGCCAATGGCCAGAAGAGGTGCTGAGACTTACAAACACCCCGGCTTTACAAAACGCTCAACTGACGCTAATTGAGCCGTGAACCTCCCGCGTAAACACAAGTCCAGCTTAGGAACTCGAAACTACAAGGTTTTAGTACGGAAGGTACAGTGAAAACAGTATAGCGTCGCCTAGATTCGTTTTCAACGCGAATTGAAACTTTTTTCAGCCGCGCGAAAACAACCCCCGACTCGTCGAAGTGCTACGCTGATGAGGTGACGTTCCCGACATTCAGAAGATTCACTTGGAGACAGCCGCCTGGGCTGTGTCGCCGGATCAAAGGCGGACGCACACGAATTGTCGTGGCCGCAACGTTTTTTGCCACGTTGCTTGCGACAATTCCCGCCTCCGCAGCGCCGTGGATGGTTCGCGCCCAGCCCATTCGCCTGGTCAATGGGGCTCCAGTTTTGTTTCAGGTGAAACCATCAGCGAAACTCGATTCGCTCAGCGGCAAATGGCTCGGCCATCAGATCACTTTCAGTTACGAGACTTCCACAAGAACGTGGTTTACTCTCGCCGGAATAAGTTTCGAGACCGCTCCCGGCAAGTACGCACTTGAACTCTCGGCCGAACGTTCCGTAAACAAAGCTCCACTGACCTTCACGCGTACGTTCGCCATCGCCCGAGCAAAATATCCGCAGATTAAAGTAGAACTCACGGTCGAAAAGAAATTCACCGAGCCTTCTCCGGAGCAACTCCAGCAAATCGCAGACAGCGTAAAAGTAAAAGACGACTACCTGAATCGCGTCACCCCCACCCGCGAGTGGGACGGACAATTCGCCGCTCCCGCCGAGGCCTCCATCTCCGACGTCTATGGCTCGCAACGAATCTTCAACGGCAAGGCTCAACGCCCGCACTACGGTCTCGATTTCCGCGTCCCCACCGGCACACTCGTCGACGCCATGAATTCAGGTACAGTCCTGCTGGCCCGCTTTTTGTATTTCGAAGGCAACTGCGTCGTCATCGACCACGGCCAGGGACTTCTTACTCTGTACTTCCATCTGTCCGAGATCAGAGTTAAGGAAGGAGACGCCGTAAAACGCGGCCAGGAAATTGGCCTCAGCGGCGGCACCGGAAGAGCGACGGGCCCTCATCTGCATGTAGCCGTTCGCTGGCAAGGCACCTACCTCGATCCCGCCCGCCTTATGCAGTTATCGCTGCCGTGAATCAGGGCTACGCCAAAAACTTGCTCCGTGCCCGCAACAAATCATGCACCACCTCTTTCAGTCCCAAGTTCCGAATCAGCCGGTGCAAATAATTCGGATGCACGCCCAGAATCCCCGCCGCCTCAACGTAATTTCCCCGCGTCTGCTCCAGCGCGTCCAGGATCAATTGCTTTTTCAACTCTTTCACGCTGGCGTGGTACTTCCCCTCATGCGTCTCCGCTGCAGGCGCCTGCTCTAACAAAGATTCCGGCAGATCCTCGAGTTGCACCGTATCCGATGCACCCATCACCAGCGCGCGCTCCACTGCGTTCTCCAGTTCGCGCACGTTGCCCGGCCACTCATAAGTCACCAGCGCCGCCATGGCTTCGCGCGACACCGGTTTCGCCTTCACTTTGCACCGCATGGCATACTTCTGCACAAAATGCCGCGTCAGCATCGGAATATCTTCTCTGCGCTCGCGCAGCGGCGGCATGGTCAGCTTCACCACCGCCAGCCTGTAGTACAGATCCTGCCGGAATTCTCCATCGCGCACCGCCGCGTTCAGGTCGCGATTGGTGGCCGCGATCAACCGGATGTCGACCTTGATGGAATGCGTCCCGCCCACACGCTCGAATTCGCGCTCCTGCAATACGCGCAACAACTTCACCTGCAGCGTTGGCGCCAGTTCCCCGATCTCGTCGAGAAAAACAACGCCGCCATCAGCAACTTCCAAACGTCCTTTCTTCTGCACAGCCGCGCCCGTGAACGCCCCGCGCTCATGCCCAAAAAGATCGCTCTCCAGCAACGACTCGGGGATCGCCGCGCAGTTGATCGCCACGAACGGCTTGTTCGCTCGGGGACTGTTACGGTGCAACGCCCGCGCCGCTAACTCCTTGCCAGTTCCACTTTCACCCTCGATCAGTACAGTCGATTCAGTGGACGCAACTCTTGCCAGAAACTGAAAAATCTCCTTGATGCGCGCGCCTTCTCCCACCAGACTCTGCTCCTGCCGCACTTCCGTCGTGAGCCGCTGGTTCTCCTCCTCCAGCCATTGCAGTCGACGCGCGTTATCCAGCGCCACCGCGGAAACGCCCGCAATCGCTGTCAGCAACTGAAGATGTTCGTCGTGAAAGCGGTCCTCCGCCTTGGTGCTGTCCAGATAAATGCATCCGATCGCCCGCTGAAACACCGTCAAAGGCACGCATAACAAAGTCCGTACCTCGGAGGCCGCGAGGCTTTCCACGTCGCGCAACTCGCTGTTGGCAGGAACATCCACACCCAAAATCGCGACATCATCCTTCATCACTCGGCGTGCAATCGTTCGGCTCACGCGCACCAGTTGCGGTTGTCCCGCGTGCCGTGTTCGCGCATACAAACAGTTGAACTCCTGCCCTGCGCTGTCTGCCAGAAGAATCGCGCCTCGGCCCGCCGGGACCACGTCGAAAATCAGATCGAGCAGCTGCGCCTGCAATTCCTCCAGATCGCGGATGGCGTGCACCACCCGGCTAATCTTCAGCAGCGCGTTCAAATTGCCCGCTAGCTGCGACGTCGCCGGCAGTTCTCGTTGCAGACGTTCCGGTTGCAGGTAAACCACTTCTTTCGGATTTATGAGCCGGGTCTCTGCCGTGGAATAGTTGTCATCAAATTCCACGCGGCTAATGGCCGCAGCTTGATCGTGCTCTTCGACGAGAAAGAGAAACACCGAATCGCCTGTCGCGATCTCGTCGCCATGTCGCAGCCACTGTTCTTTCACCGTACGGCCATTCACGAGCGTCCCGTTGCGGCTATCCAAATCCTTGATCTGAAAGCGTCCGTCTTCCTCTTTCCGCAGCAGGCAGTGCTTTCGCGAAACGGAGGCATCGGCCACCGCCACGGCGTTGGCGGGATCGCGGCCCAGGGTGGCTTCCCCGTCCGGTAACGGAATGGTCGCGTCTTTCGCAGGTCCGGAAATCACCAAGAGTCTAGGACGCAATCGAGTTCTCCCAATCTCGTGCAGAACTTCTTATCACAGCCCGGGCCCGTATGCATCTGCTTCCCGAACGATTTCCATTATCCGAACGGTGAGTCAGCCTATCCGATCAGATAGCTTTTGGAGAGGCTCATCGGCAAGACAGCCTACGCTCAAAAGCTAGCAAAAGAGCATTAACAAACTGTAAATAAAGGAATTATGCCGTTATGCGAAACGGGTCAAAATCCCGTTTCCGTATTGGCATTCCACATGCTTTATTGAGAATTGCGTGTTCTTGGCAAAAAGCGACGGGGGAAGCGCTTTCAAGAAACTCTAGCCGAGATCGCTAGTCAGAAGCCTGGGGGACCCCCTCATCGGGCTTCTGACTTTTTTCTTTTTTAGGCTATTTCAAGGGAAAACTTCTGACCAGCAACTCTACCGCGGTTTTGGCGGGGAGAACCGCTTCTATCTCGAGTCTCACCGCAATCGGCGGAGCGAAATCTGCCAACTGCAGCCGCGAAGCGGCGGAAGAATTCAGCCCACGGCGCAAGCCGCGGGTGGTCACATCACAAGGATGAACGAGCCCCGGGAGGGGCGAAAGAGAAGCAACACAAATTCGGCGGTGACGTTGCCCGGCCTCAAACCCCATTCTTCCGCCGAGTTGAAAAAATTCTCTAACTCGCCGCCGCCTCGTTCGCCGCACCCTGACTTGAGACCGTTGCCTCCAACTCCGAAACCGCAATCCCATCGCGGTAACTAACCGTCCTGCCGGAGATTGCGGGCACTCGCTCTCCCGGCACCAGAATCCCAATCAAATTCAACGGATCCGCCGCCGATAGCGTCAACGTTTCTCCGGTCAACGGCAATCCCCGCATCGACCGCACCGACTCAACCGCGACCGGCAATGCGAACTGCTCGCCTAAAAATCCATCGACAAACCGCCCACCGCGAATCTCCCCGCGATCCTCAAGCCGCCGGAATGCCATCAGCAATTCGCGCCAAGGCGGCAAGTTCGATTCGCGCACCAACAGGTCGCGAATCACTATTCCGTAACGCCGCAGCAGCATCCAGCACGCCGCCTCCATGGCTCGGTTTCTCTCCGCCGCCACGTCTGCGTGCAACAGCGCCCACCGCCCCGAACTGTGCCGGGGACGCGTGCTGCGCCCACTGCCTTGCCCCGCGCGCCTCTTGGGATCGATCAGAGCCCGCAGGTTGTCAAATCCATCAGCAGTCACCAGCCCAGCCGCGACCAATTCCCAAAGCCCAGTCTCAATCTCTGCTTTGAGTTTGCCCGTACCGCGCACAATGTCCGCGAAGAACGAAGCTCCGCGCTGCCGCAGAAATTCCAGAACCAACTGCGCGCCATGACTCAGCCCGCGCGCCTCGGCTTCGTCGCCTGCCGTGTGTCGCGGAATCATCCAGTCGGCCTCTTCGCGCACGAAAAAAGTAATCGGCGCAACGCTCGTAGGAATAACCCGCCGTTGCCGCGGCGCAGCTCCTTCACCGTTGCCGCTTGCCGTACCTGCAGATTCGATCGTCGCCGGATGCGGGGACAACCGTCCCCATCCGACCGCTCCGGTCAAACAAAGCTGATCCAGCCACTTCGGATCGTAGTCCACGATCCGCCGCGCCAGAATTTGCCGCTCCCAGGCATTCGCCGGAATCTCAAATCCCTGCAACTGCTGCAGCACTTCCAGCGTCCCACGCTCCCCCATCACCTGTGTTCCGGAAGCAACATGCTGCCACCGCGTCAGCCAGCGCATAAACGCCGCAGCCGTCACCGGCTCGATCTGCTTCCGCAACATCCCTACCGTCAGCCGATGAATCCGCGCCAGCAACCGCCGCTCACACCATTCCGTCTCGGCAGCTTGTGTGGGGACAGCCGCCCCCGGCGGTCGAGACGAGCGAGACTCGTGTGGCGCGGGCACTCCTGCCCGCGTGCCTGCACCACCGGTAAAGTTTCCCCGCAGCACAGTCCCGCTAGCCTCCATCCGCAACAGCGCCTTCTCAATATCAGAAGCCGCGAGCCCTAACGCTTCCCCAAGCTGCGAAGCAGTCGCCGGCCCGAGATGCGACATCCACCCATTCACAAGCGTGAGCAATGCATCGTCGTGCGATACAGTTCCCTTCTCGACTTCCGCCAAACTTTGTTCAAACTCTGCCGAAGGAAACAGCGTACGAAAACTCCGAGCCTTCTCCGCCGCCACCCAGTAGCGCCGGCGCCCCGAGGGCGTCCCGCTCTCGGCGACGACGGCGATTCCAGCCCGTCCCTCAATCACCAAGCGTTCGAAATAATTGAGCCACTCTGCTTCAGCAATATGCGTGTGGGAACGGCCACCCTCGGCCGTATGGTCCAACGCAGCCAAGCCGCTCTCCTCAAAAACTGCAGACATGCCCGACGCAACCAGAGGTCGAGCTTCGCTCGACCGGACAGCCGAGGGCGGCTGTCCCCACATTGTGAATTCCTCGGGCAGCGCCACCAGCGTATGCAACACGTCATGCAACTCATCCGCATCCCGCACATCCGGCCACGCCTCTTCCCGCACCTGCGCGATCGCTCCCGGATCCAGTCCCCCTACTTCCTCCAGCACCGACTCCGGCAGCACCCGCCGCATGTTCACTGCCCGCGCCCGCCGCTCCTCCAGAGGCGCGTCATCCAGATATGCATACGGATTCGCATTCAGAATCTCGTGCGAAAACTGCGATGGCACCGGCGTATCCACCGCGATCACGCGAATCTCACCCGACGCCATCCCGCGCAGCAGGGACTTCAATCCCTCGACGTCCATCGCTTCTGTGAGCACATCCTTCATCACCTCGCCCACCAGCGGATGATCGGGAATCTTCCGGTCGCCCTCAATGTTTTCGAAGCAAGCCGCCGCGTCTGGAAATACCGACGCCAGCAGATCGTCCGAGCGCATGCGCTGAATCTGCGGCGGAACTTTCTTGCCATTCTGAAAACGCAACAGCGCCAGCGCCCGGTTCGCATCCCACCGCCAGCGCGTGCTAAAGATGGGAGAATCCAGCGCCGCCTGCTCCAGAATCGGCTGCACGGTATCCGCCTGCAAGAATCGAAACACATCGCCCAAAGGAAAACTGTGCTGTTCGGCCAGCGCAATATTCAAGCCGTTGTCGGTCGCCGCTGCCTGCAATTCAAAATTGAATCCCACGCAAAATCGCTTGCGCAGCGAAAGCCCCCAAGCCTTGTTGATCCTCCCGCCGAAGGGTGCATGAATGACCAACTGCATGCCACCGGCTTCATCGAAGAACCGTTCCGCGATCACGGTCGTCTGCGTCGGCACCGCGCCAAGCACGGCCCGCCCCTGCAGCACATACTCGATCATCTGCTCCGCGCCAGAATCATCCAGTCCGCATTCGTCCTTCAAACACTTCACCGCCGCGGCGACGTCCGGCTGCGTCGCCGAAAATCCCACCGGAGAAGTGCTGGGCAGCATCTCACTGATTTTTTCTCGCAACTCGCCCACGTGCAGTGACAGCTCCTGCGTCCGCGCCGGAGCCTCTCCCCGCCAGAAAGGAACGCTCGGCGGCGCTCCGTGTGCATCCTGCACCAGCATCCGCCCCGAGTTGGTCTCGATGCGATGAATCATCCACGAGGTATTCCCCAGCAGCATGATGTCGCCGCGATTGCTCTCCACTGCAAAGTCCTCATCGACGGTTCCCACGACCACGCCATCCGGCTCGGCGACCACGGTATACAAAGAATTGTCGGGAATCGCGCCCCCGCTGGTGATGGCCGCCAGCCGCGCTCCGCGTCGCGCCCGCAGCTTCCCATTCACCCGATCGCGATGCAGATACGCCCCGTACCGCCCGCGCCGCGCCGCGAGACCCTCCGAAAGCATTTCCAAGATTGAGTCAAATGTCCCCCGCTTCAGCCCACGATACGGATAAGCCCGCCGCACCAGATTAAAAAGCTCATCCTCATCCCACCCATCCCCGTGGGGCAGCGACTGTAGCGCGGGCACTCCTGCCCGCGAGGTTTCAATAGCATCACCGGCTTGGTCGGAAAGCGGGCGAGGCTCCCGCGCCACATCGCCCGTCGCCGCAGCACAAGCAGCCACAATCTGCTGCGCCAGCACATCGAGCGGCGACTCCGGAATCATCAGCCGATCCAAATCCCCTTGCTTGATCGCCCGCACCAGCGCCGCACACTCCATCAAATCATCGCGAGTCGTCGCAAAAAATCGCCCCTTCGGCACGGCTCCGCGCCAGTGCCCCGACCGTCCTACTCGCTGCAGGGCCACGGCAATCGCCCGCGGGGAATTGATCTGCACCGCCAGATCGACAGTCCCAACATCAATTCCCAACTCGAGCGAGGCCGTCGCCACCAGCACCCGAACTTGGCCCTCTTTCAGTTTCTTCTCTGCCGCCAACCGCAACTTGCGCGACAAGCTGCCATGATGCGCCGCCACATTCTCTTCGCCCAGGCGCGCGCCCAACTCATGACACAACCGCTCCGCCATCCGCCGCGTATTCACGAACACGAGCGTCGACCGGTGCTCCGCCACAAGCGCCACCAGCCGGTCATAAACCGTGTCCCACATTTCGTTCGACGCCACCGGACCCAATGGCATGGGCGGCACTTCGATTCCAAGGTCGAGCTTCCGCTTATGCCCGATATCGACGATCACCGGATCGGGCCGGCCACTTCCCGTGAGAAAATGCGCCACTTCCTCGATCGGCTTCTGCGTCGCCGACAATCCGATCCGTACCGGAGGCCGGCGACACAACGCCTCCAACCGCTCAAGCGACAGCGTCAAATGCGCCCCGCGCTTGTCATCCGCGACCGCATGAATCTCGTCGACAATCACGGTTTCAATTTCGTGCAGGATTGCGCGGCTCTTGTCCGCAGTCAGCAGTATGTAGAGCGACTCCGGCGTCGTCACTAGAATGTGCGGAGGCCGCTTCAGCATGCTCCGCCGCTCGTGCGCCAGGGTGTCCCCGGTGCGCACCGCCGTGCGAATCTCGGGCATCAGCAACCCGCGCTCACCCGCCAGCGCGAGAATCTCACCCAGCGGCGCTTCGAGATTTTTCTGAATGTCATTGCCCAGCGCCTTGAGCGGCGAAACGTAAAGCACTTCCGTGCGATCCGTCAGATCCCCAGCCAGCGCCTTTCGCACCAGCCGGTCAATGCAAGCGAGAAATGCAGCGAGCGTCTTACCCGACCCGGTCGGCGCAGAAATGAGCGTTGTGCGCCCCGCCAGAATGTGCGGCCACCCCTGCTCCTGCGGCTCCGTAGGAGTGCCAAACTTCCGCACAAACCACTCCGCCACTAAAGGGTGAGCCCACGCGAGAGAGTCAGGAAGGGACTGCATCCGAATATTGTATCGGGAACAGTCGTTTTCGTAAAATGTTCGCCTGTCGACTACAGCGCCAGGGTAATTCTGATCGCCTCTTCCACGCGAGCCAGTGCATCCCGGTCCAGACGGCCGTAGTAGCCAACGAGCCTCGAGGTTTGGATGGCCCGAATTTGTTCAGCCTTGGCAACACAGTCCAGCTTTAAACCGCCAGTGCCCTTGGAAAAGTGGGCATGGCTCGGATAAATGCGCTTGACGTTGGCCGCGTCAGTGACGGGAACGATCACCACGACTGGACTATTGGCATTGATGGAATCGCGGCTTATCACCACAACAGGACGCGTTCCTGCTTGCTCGCTGCCTTCAGTTGGATCGAGGCGCGCGTTGAAAACGTCACCGCGAACGGGTTTTGGAAGAGTGGATCTTTGGCTGCTCACGAGGGTTTCCAGATTGGAAGGCCTCCCAATCGCTCTTCTCGAACTCCCTGGTTAGGGCGACTGAGCTGAACCGGTACTCGGCATCGTTAGCCATTTCTGCGAATGCCGCATCGATCTCTGCTTCCGTCAGCCGCTGGACCTTCTCCTCAATCGCTTGCACCACAAATTCGTTAAAACTAGAGGCCTCGGACTGAACCGCGACCGTTTTGGCCCGCTCATATACATGCCGTGGCATCCGGACCGTGGTGTTCTGATAGCGCTTAGCAGCCGTAGAAGACATAACCTTCTCCAATGTCTCGATTGTACTCTAATTCACTATCATATTTGCTATCTAATATAGCATCACAATATAGTGTGATTGGGATCCATACCCGGACCTCTGTATCCGCAAATCTGCCTGAAGCAGCCGCGCGTGTTCATCGCCAAGAAACGGAATCGAAACCCGGTCCGGTCAATTTTTGATTTTGAGCCAGAGCTAAGAGGCTAGGAGGTAGAAGTCAAAATAAAAAACCCACCGGATGCTTGCTTGGGGCGTGCTCGGGTCAGCATCCGATGGGCTACCGTTTCTCCTTACTCACCCTGTTGTTTTCAGGAGTAT
>CALFMO010000052.1 GCA_937879855.1 uncultured Acidobacteriaceae bacterium
GCAAGTACATGTGTTTTCAAGCGAGTGCACGCCGTCCACAACCCGGTGACCGGAATTGGTGCAGAGCGGCACTCGCCTCTTCACAAACCCGGCGCCACACGCGGCTTTCCGCACGTTGTATTGAGAGGAATCGATGCGAGGTCTTGGTGTGAGCACGGTTTGCGATTTGTGAAAATCGCGCACTTCCCGCGTCCCGCAAAGGATTTGAAGTCTGATTGCGTAGCGACAGCCGCCTCGGCTGTCCATCGAGAGCAGTTCGACAAGTTTTGATTGCACACGGCGGACGCGTTTAGCTGTAGCGCAGTCCCTGAGGTTGCTCTTCTTTCGCCCCTTCGGGGCTTTAATCATTGCCGACTCGTCACCCACGGCTTGCGCCGTGGGCTGCATTCTTTCGCCGCTTCGCGGCTGCGAGAGCGCTCAGGCCAGCTCTATCGTTTCATCTACCAAGCGCTTGTCAGACTCATCTGTACCCTTTAGTTCGAACGAGTTGGTTATGGCGGCCGTTCCTTTTTCGACGCTGGTGATGACATAGGAGCAGCCAATCCAATGGGCTTCGGCCAGGTCGGTGGACGACCAGCGGGCAGGATGGTCCGGGTGGGAGTGATAGAAGCCGACGATATCTTCACCGCGTTCGCGGCCTTCCCGCTGAACCCGTACTAGTTCCTTGGGATCGATGTTGTAGCGGTTGTGGGCGGAGTCGGTGCGCGTGTTGCCGCAACGCGCGGTCGAGGTCACGATGCGGGTTCCGTCGTCCTCGACGCGGCCGAGCAGGATGCCGCAGCACTCGTGCGGATAAGTTTCTTCGCCGTGTCGGCGCAAGGAGTCGTGGTCGTGGCGGGAAAGTTTTAGCATCGCTCAATTCATTCCGAAATCAAAATCCCCACCCTCTCGCACAAAACGCGAGAAGGGTGGGGCACCCTAAGCAATCAAAATTTCTATCAGCCTTCGCTCCAGAATCGCTCGCTTAGGTACTTCTCACCAGAGTCGCAAAGGATGGTCACAATTACCGCTTCGCGTCCCTTTTTCAGTGGCAGTTCGCGGGCAATCTTCAGACATCCCACGACGGCGGCGGCGGAGGAGATGCCTACCAGCAGCCCGGCATTACGCGAGAGTTGGCGGGCCATAGCGTAGGCGTCTTCCGTGGCGATTTCGAGATTCTTGTCAGCGAGTCGCGGATCGTAAATTTTCGGCACAATCGCACTGGGCATGTGCTTAGCGCCTTCAATTCCGTGAAACGACGAGTCTGGCTGCAGCGAGATGCATTTCACCGCAGGATTCAACTCTTTCATGCGGCGCGTCGTACCGACAAAAGTGCCGCTCGTACCGAGCATCGCAACAAAATGGGTGACACGTCCTTGCGTTTGCTGCCAGATTTCGTTGGCCGTGCCGTAGTAGTGCGCTTTCCAGTTGGCTTCATTGGAATATTGGTCTGCGTAGAAATATTGATCCGGATGGTTGCGCGCAAGTTCGCGGGCCATGCGAATCGCGCCATCGGAACCATCGGCGGGGTCGGTATAAAGAATGTTTGCGCCGTAGCCCTGGAGGATCTGCTTGCGCTCGCGCGAAACATTCTCTGGCATGCACAGAGTGACGGAGAATCCCTCGGCAGCTCCCAGCATGGCGTAAGCGATGCCGGTATTTCCGCTGGTAGAGTCGAGCAGAATCTGGCCGGGGCGGAGTTGACCGTTGCGGCGAGCTTCGGCGACGATGTTGGCGGCGGCGCGATCTTTGACTGATCCGCCGGGGTTATACCATTCAGCCTTACCCAGAAGTGCTATGCCAGGCAGGTCGCGAGTGAGCGCATCCAAACGCAGCAGCGGCGTGTTGCCGATCCGCTCAATCAGGCTGTGACCCAGGGTTTCGCCTAGTCCTAGAGCGCTTTCACGTGACCTTTCAGGTTCTGTCGCCGTGGATTCTGCTGCCATTCTTGTAGATCCGTATGCCATGTGTGAACCGAAATGCCGTGACCAACGTAATGTGCTATATGGTTCGAAACAAGATATGTAGTAGCTTGTTTAGATGAACAAGTTTCGCCCGGCGATGCAGCTCCTGTAAAGTTACGCTCGATCTCATAATGTATGCATCTAATAGACGAGCATCGGCCGGCAAGGAAAGGTGACGTATAAAGAAATGGCCAAAACTATTGAAGCACGAACCTACGAGGAAGCGCTAGCCTGGTTGCGCGATCACGGGTTCGACTTAACCGACGCCCCCGGCACTAATGCTCGCACATTTCTGCGGAAATACAATGTTTCGGCGGCCATCCAGAAGGGCCCCGACGACAGCGTAAAGATTTTCGCGTATCCCGGCTACCTGATTGGCAGCGAGATTTCAAAGCTCATCAACCGCGGATACCAGCAGTTTCTCAAGACTTCCAAGACAGAAATTCCGGCGACTGCCGATCACTTGAAAGCGATACAGCAGTTTTCCGAGGAGTTGAAGGAAGCGTTGGGGTTGCCGAGCCTGTATAACGAGTCGTTGGGAACGGTCAGCGAAGCGTATCAGTACGATCGCATCGAGAACCGCGACAAGGCGCCGGTGGATCGGCCGAAGCGTCCGTGGGAGGTCGCTGGCAAGCCAGCCGCAATCGCGGCGAAGAAGGGCCGGGCGTAGCAACTGAGTCAGCGAGCCCCTAGCAGAATGTCTACTGTTAGCTGGTCGAGCCTCTCGTACGGCAGGCGTTTCTTCAGGATCGCATCTTTATCAAAAACATGGGACAACAACGCAACTGATCCCTTTTCTGAATAACGACTCGCTTTCGGAGTGCTGCGACCTGAAGACGAGACTTCTTTGAGAATGGATTGAATTTCCTCGTTGGCGTTCCAGCGGGCCGCCTTTTCTTTCAATATCAAATAGGTTCGCATGCAACCGCGGGCAAAATCTTTGACTCCGTCATAATCTTCCGTGCGGTAAGCATGGGCGTCGAAATGGCGCGGGCCGTCATAGCCGACATCCTCCAGAAACTTGACCAGCCAGAATGCAGACTTAGGATTGGCCGATCCGAAACGCAGGTCCTGATCGTAGCGTCCGGGAGCCTGATCGTTTAGATCGATATGAAATAGCTTCCCCGCCTCCCAGGCCTGGGCAACTCCGTGCATGAAGTTGAGTCCGGCCATTTGTTCATGCGCGACTTCCGGATTGACGCCGACCATCTCGGGATGATCAAGCGTAGGAATGAATCCAAGATAGTGTCCGGTGGTCGCCATATAAATGTCGCCGCGCGGCTCGTTGGGCTTGGCTTCCAGGGCGAAGCGGTATCCATAACCGCGTGCGATGTTGTACTCGCAAAGATAATTGACTGCCTCGCGCAGGCGTTTAACGGCTTCGTCTGCGCGGCGGCAGGCATCGGTTTCAACACCTTCTCGGCCACCCCACAAGACAAAAATCTTCGCGCCCAGCTCTGCGCCCAGGTCCATGGCGCGCATTGTTTTCTGCAAAGCGTAAGCGCGCACTTCGGGATCGTTGGCGGTAAAGGCTCCGTCGCGAAATACGGGGTGAAAAAATAGGGCCACGGTCGCCATGGGGACGACGATGCCACTTTGCTGACAGGCTTTGCGGAATTCTCGGACGATGCGGTCGCGCTCCGACGGCGAGGCGTCAATCGGGACTAGGTCGTTGTCGTGCAGATTGACACCCCAGGCGCCGATTTCCCCAAGCACCGAGGCGATCTCCGTCGGCGGCATAGTTCGGCGAACCGCATCGCCGAATGGGTCACGACCACGATTCCCGAGGGTCCACAATCCGAACGAAAATTTGTGTTCCGGCTTTGGTTGGTAAAGATTACTGCTGGCGCTCGATCGCAGCTTCTTCGCAGTCATTATTTATTCTCCGGCGGTTTGTCCTGAGGCGGATCCAAGGGCGGCGGGGAGGAAGAAATCTTTCCCACCAAACTGTCCTCCGCCTTATTGTGCAATTCCTGGACCTTGTGAAGTTCCTTCTCCGCGTCTGCAGTCTTGCCTTGTGCCTGATACAGACGCCCTAACTGGTAGTGTGCGTCGGGTAGGGAAGGATCGAGGGCCACGGCGTGAAGAAGAGCTGTTTGCGCTTCTTTGTAGTCTTTCTGCTGCATGTAGATCGCGCCCAGGTCAACATAGACAATGCGCAGGTTCTTCTGTGCGCTCAACGAGCGTTTCAAAAAGGAGAGAGCCTGATCTGGGTGGTTGCTCTTCCATTCGATATCTCCCAGGTATGCCAGGGCCTGCGCATGCCCAGCATCGAGAACGATTTCACGCTCAAACTCTTTCTTTGCCGCGTCGTACTGCTGCGTTTTCCAGTAGAGATATCCGAGGCCGAAATGAACATTCGGCTCGCTCGGGGAAATCTTCACGGCGGTTTCGAACTCGGCGATGGCCTCCGTGGTCTTCCCCAAGCCATCCAAAGCCTCACCCAGAAGGACGTGAGCCCCGGCAGAATCTGGGTTTTGTTGCAGAAGTTGACGAAACTCTTCGAGCGCGCAGGAATAGTTCTTCGCCCACAAGCAGCTTTGCGCTAAGAGGCGATGCAATTCCAGGTTCCCGGGATCGGCCTTGGCCGCGGGCTGGAGATACGTTACGGCGTCGGCAAAGCGTTGTACGCCGTAGTAACTGAGGCCGAGCAGCGTTCGAGCCTGGTTATCGGTGGGATCGGAGATGAGGGCACTGCGAAGCGCAACGGCGGCTGGCTTGAAGTGGCCCTGCTTAAATTCTGCCAGACCCAGGTTCAGTTCCACGCCGGGAAGCTTCGGATTCAGGGCCAGACCCTTCCTGTACGCGGCGGCCGCTTCCGCATACTTACCCTCCTTAGAGAGCACTACTCCGAGACTGGCGAAGGCTGCGGCGTCATTCCGATTGCGCGCGATCACGGCCTGCCAAACCTGGGCGGACTCTGCCAACTTTCCTTGCTGTTCGAGGGCGATTGCGTCGGCGGGGCTAGCGGACTGGGCGGACGCAAAGATGGGCGCGAGAAGCGCGATGAAAATGAGTTCTATTTTGTGGTTCTTCATGCCCGATGTTCACTGACAATGTTACCAAGCGCAAGTTTGCCTCCGGTTTGCCCGATGCGCTGGGTGGTTGCTGGACACAGCATTAGAAAGTTCGAAGAGGGCACATCGAAGCGATCAGAAACTTATGGCCCCGCTCGCCCTCGTACTGAGTGCGAGCGGGGCGTGAGGTGGACTCTGGAAGAAGCGGACCTAGTACATCAGCTTCAGACCGAGTTGGAACTGTCGTCCGTCAAAGGCCGAAGTGACTTGGCCAAAGTTGCTAGACCCTATGTTGTTGCCAATGCCGCCGTTGTTTTTGTCACCTTTAAACTGCGTATGGTTCCAAGCGTTGAAGGCGTCTGCCCGGAACTCCATTTTGAACCTCTCCGTGAACGCGAATACCTTTTTGAGAGAGAGGTCGAAGTTATTGCGACCCGGACCGCGGATAGCGTCAAATCCCAAATTGCCATAGCAGTCTGGGCCTGTCGCGCAGACAGGAGCCGAGAAGACGGACGTGTTAAACCAAGAGGCAACGGTTTTCGGATACGAAATCGAGCCGTTCACGTTCGGTCGGGTTCCGGAATTGCTGATAATGCTGGAGGCAGTCGTTCCGCTCACTCCGAGGTTGATGGGAGCTCCGCTCTCTTCGGTGATGATGGCCGACAGTCCCCATCCGCCCAGCCCTCCCTTAACCAAACCGTTGGGACTGTTCCGGAAAAACGGGATGTCATAAACGAAGTTAGTGAAGAAGATGTTCCTTCGGTCGAACTGAGAAGGCCCGAAATCATACTTCCAGCCGACGTAAGGATTGGTGACGTTTTGGAGGTCGCCGCCACTGCCGTTGCTGGTGGTCGAATCCTCTGCTTTGGAGAGTGTGTACGCAACTTGCAAGTGGAGGTCACGATGCACAGTCCCGTTCAGAGAAGTCTGAAGGGAGTTGTATTTTGCGTTTCCCCCGTTTGTCGCCAACCGGATGCCGCCGAAGCCGAGGTACTGGACCTTCGTATTGTCGAGCGCACCTTTCGCGACCATGCCGGGCAGCAAACTCTCAGGCGGAAGATTGATCGCCTGATAGTAGTTTTCGTGCCGTCCCTGACTACCAACGTAAGACACGGACAATACTGCGTTGGTTCCCACTGACTGCTGGACGCCAGCGCTGTACTGGTAACTCAACGGAGCCGGGTAGTGCTGCGAGATGCCAGTGACGCCGAGTGGCAAGACCGGCAAAGCCGCAGCGGTGATGACGTTGCCGGAGGCCAGGCTGAGACCTGGATTCGACAGCGAAACATTGTTGAGCGTGGGGTTCGGATCACCCGGGGGGTTCACCGCTCCGTTATACATGTCGTTCCCTTGGATGCGCTCGTACATGATGCCGAAACCGCCGCGAATGACCGTTTTACCTTGACCGGTAAGGTCATAAGCGAAGCCGAGGCGCGGGCCCCAGTTGTTCCACGAATTGTTCACCAAGCCCTTGGGAATTCCATTGACGCCACCTACGCCGATTCCATTGAGATAGAACTGATAACCTCCCAAAATCGGATTGCTACTGGTAACCAGCCCCGGGCTCGGTCCGCCCGTGCAGAAACCTAGCGTCGGCACGGAGTTCTTGCTGCAGATATGTCCGTTCGAGTCGAACGTAGCTGCGTTCGCTGGGTTATACAGGCTGGGATAGAAATTCGAAGACAGGTGGTTGGCTTCGTAGGTATGCGGAATGCCATCCCATCGCAGTCCCAAGTTTAAGGTGAGCCGGCTGTTTACGCGCCAGTTATCCTGGACATACGCTGCCGGGGAAATGTTATTCCACTGGCCGTGAATCTTGACGCCATCCTCCGTATATTGCTGGGCATAGCCGAGGAGGAAATCTGCATAGTCCGATCCACAAATCTGAGTACTCGACTTAACACATGTGGCAGGCCTGGTGAACGATCCGTCGAAGGTAAAGTTGCCCTGTGTGTTCGCGAAGGCATCCTGGCCTTTCTTGTAGAGTGCCCAACTAAACCCAAATTTGAGTTGGTGAGGGCCTTTGGTCCAGGAAACATCGTCGCGAATCTGGTAATCGTCCGCCTTGTTAACCCACGGTGTCCAGTTGGAAGTGTAGTTTGACCCGGTTATACCCGACAGGTTGATCGAGGGGATGCGGGTATCAACGTTGGGCCCAGTAAACAGCCGGTTGAAAGTAAAGCTGCTGGGGGCGCTGACCAAGTTGTTGGGGATGATGTTGATACGGTTGCCGTTGTAGTTGAAAGCGGTCTCGTTGAGCAGGGTCGGACTGATCACGTAGGTCGCATGGACCACCGCACTATACGAGGGATTGCCAAACACATCGGCGATCGAGGGCACGTTGTCGCCGCTCCACTGTGTGGTCCCGTACGTCTGGGAAATTTGCTCGGAGATCCAGTGTCCGAAGACTGAGAACTTCGGTGTGAACGTGTGATCAACGCGTGCAATTTCCTCCCGCAACGTCGTCGGGGAATTATTGCCGCCCTGAAAAAATGCGCCGTTCGTGGGTGCCGGGAAGATCCCGCCGTACTTGCCTCCGGCGGTCAGCAAGGCTTTCGCATTGCTATTGATCATGCAGTCGGGAATCGTGTTGTTGGGGAATGGCTGACCCGGAACGATCCCAGCCGGAGCGACGCCGCCAGGGCAATTGGCGAATTCATTAGCGATCCCAGTGGGTACCGCGATAGGATTTGTTTTGTTGTTATAAGTAGTCGGGATCACCGCGCCGGTTCCAGCGCCGCCCGCGTCGGGATACGAACTTGCCAGCGGAACTTGCTGGTTGAGCAGGCCGCCATCAATCTCTTTGCGCCATTCCTGGTTGTAGAAGAAGAAGGTCGGATGGCTCTTCCAGAGAGGAACCTGTCCTCCGAGGTTGAAGCCATAAATGTTGTAGCGAAGTTCGGCGACCTTAGCCGGCGGGCGGTTGAAGTAGTTGCGCGCATCGAGCGCGTCATTGCGAAATAGTTCCCAGGCTTCAGCGTGGAATTGCTTTGTCCCCGACTTGATCACCGTGGTGATAGTTGCGGCCGAAGCAAGACCATACTCGGCGCTGTAGTTTGATGTCATATTGCGGAACTCAGCGATGGAGTCGAGCGAAGGCATGACGCTGCCGCTGCTGCCGCCGCGATCGAGGTTTTCACCACCGTCAATGAGTTGAAGGTTGTGCCCTTCCCGCTGTCCGTTGATGCTCACGTTGCTGTCCGCGCTCACCGGGGTGAATCCCACACGCGAGGTCTGGATGCTCGATGCACCCGGGGCCAAGGCAAACAGTTCGTATAGGCTCCGGCCGTTGGTGGCAAGTTGTGTCACCTGCTGCCCGTTAATGACGTTGCTGACTTCGCCGGTATCAGTCTGCACAGCGACCGCATTGGCCTCAACCGTGACTTGTTCCTGTACGCTGCCTACCGTGAGAACGAGATCGAGACGCCTGCGGTCTCCGACGGCAAGCACCAGGTTTTTCTGCTCGGCAACCTTAAAACCGGTCGCGCTGACGCGCACCGTGTAATTGCCGATCCGCAGTTCAGGAGCCAAGAACTGACCGTCGCTGTTGGTCGTTAGATTACGTGTTACGCCCGTATCCGTGCTGGTGATGGCAACGGTCGCGTTGGGAACCGCAGCACCGCTAGGATCGGTGACCGTACCGAGGAGGGTCGCATCCTGAGCCACGGCTTGTGCGGCAAAGATTACGAAGAACGTTGCGAGGAGAGTCGCGAGGCGTAGGCCGCAGCGTTTCAAGGCTGGGCTGAAACTCCCGGCAAACAAGGGCGAGAGGGATTTCATGTGAAACCTCCAAACCAAATTTTGTTGGCGCGACGACCAAGTCGCGAATTCTTAGTACTCAGGGATGGGACTTCCCCCACAGCCGTAAACGATTACGGTGTTTACATTCACCCAATGACCGTTGTCAAGCACAAAATCGATTTCGCAGCGGAAATTTCTTAGTGTGGGACTAACACCTACCGCATCTTCATCGCTTTCGGCGGCGTATACTCTGACCGTACGATTCTGCCATTCTGGAAAAAATCGCCGCTTTAAGGCGCCACGCTCCATTCCATTTGGTCAGGAGTCCTCCGATGCAGGCAAAGGCAATAGCAGTAGCAACCTTGGTACTTTGTGTATCTTATTCCCTCGTGCTGGGCCAACAAGCCCCTGTAACCTCAGCCTCTGCCGCAAGACAAGAGTTTCCGGTGACGCTGCAGGAAAGCGTTACTGCCGGTAAGACGCCAGTCGGTACCAAGATTCAGGCGAAGCTTGTCGTTGCTACCCTGGTGGCTGGCACAGTAGTTCCGCGGAACGCCGTCTTTTCTGGGGAAGTGGTCGAGTCTCTGGCGAAGACCAAAACCGACCCTTCCCGCCTCTCCATTCGCATGGATTCCGTGCAGTGGAAGACCGGTTCCGCTTCCGTTAAGGTCTATTCGACCGCCTGGTACTATCCCACGCGGAATGAGGAGGGGCAGGACCTCCAATACGGACCGCATCAGCCCGCGAACCGGACGTGGAACGGCCAGGGACAGTACCCAGATCCGAATTCAAAGGTCTATAAGCCATTTCCGGGCACCGACCCGAATCAAACCGCCTCGGTTCCGGATACGCCAGCGGCCACCACTTCAAACCACCCTGTCCCCATGAAAGATGTGGAGACCGTGAGCAGTGGTGACGGGACCATTTCTCTGGTTTGCAAACGCACGAATATCAAACTGGATAAGCTGACCACTTACGTCCTCGCCAGCCCTGACCTGCTACCGTCAAAGTAGATACGACAATCCCCGGCTGCGGCAGAACCCCACGCAAACGCGACGCCCTGCAAGTCTTCTTGACCGCACGATTGCACTGTGCTAAAAGCGACGGTCAACCGTAATCGTTAACGCAGCAGAGACTACCAGCCAGATCCGCGCTTTCGCCAGACGTTAACCGCGCGGGTTGCCGAGGAGAACTCTCATGGAAACGCGCTTTCGAACCCTGCAAATAGCTTCCTTCGTCGCTCTAATTCTTGTCTTCCTTGTTAGCAATGCTGGCGCCCAGAACACTGGCACCGCCGTCTATCTGGATCCTTCCCAGCCAATCAACGTACGCGTGGATGATCTGGTGGGAAAAATGACACTGGAAGAGAAGGCCTCGCAATTAGTCAACCAGGCGCGGGCTATTCCTAGGCTGCAAGTCCCCGCCTACGACTGGTGGAGTGAAGCCTTGCACGGAGTTGCCAACGCCGGAACGGCGACGGTGTTTCCCGAGCCGATTGGATTAGCCGCAACTTTTGACGACCCGCTGATTCACGAGATGGCGATTGTCATCGGAACTGAGGCTCGGGCAAAACATAACCAGGCAGTGAAGGCGGGACGGCGCGACATTATGGAAGGGCTGGACTTCTGGTCGCCGAATATCAATATTTTTCGCGATCCGCGCTGGGGGCGCGGGCAGGAGACCTACGGGGAAGATCCGTTTCTAACCGGTCGAATGGGTGTGGCGTTCGTAACGGGACTGCAGGGCGACGATCCGAAATACTTCCGGGTCATCTCCACGCCGAAACATTTTGCGGTGCACAGCGGACCCGAGCCGTCGCGGCACACCATTGATATCCAGGTATCGAAACACGACATGGAAGACACCTATTTGCCGGCATTCCGCGCCGCAGTTACCGAGGGCAAGGCCGAATCGGTGATGTGCGCCTATAACCGCGTTAACGGCGAACCGGCGTGCGCAAATACTTTCCTATTGCAGGATCAACTGCGCGGCGCGTGGAAGTTTAACGGCTATGTGGTATCGGACTGCGATGCGATCGTGGATATTTATCAGGGACATCATTTTGTCAAAAGTCAGGCAGAAGCCGCGGCGGTTTCGCTGAAGAAGGGGATGGACAATGAGTGCGCGGACTTTTTCACTATCGCCAAAGACAGCCACGATTATCAGCCTTACATCGATGCCGTAAAGCAGGGACTGCTCACGGAAGCCGATCTGGATGTTGCATTGAAACGGCTGTTCACGGCCCGTATGCGGCTTGGAATGTTCGACCCTGCGGAGAAAGTTCCTTACGCACAGACGCCGGAGTCGGAGATTGACAGCGCTCCGCATCGGGAGCTCGCCCTTAAGATTGCGCGTGAATCGATGGTGCTGCTCAAGAACGATGGAGTGCTTCCTTTCGGCGGAAGCGTGAAGAAAATCTTAGTGGTGGGGCCGCTGGCTGAGTCTGCCGAGGTGCTCCACGGCAACTACGCCGGAACGGCTTCCCATGCGGTCACGGCGCTGGAGGGCATTCGCAAGCAGTTCGCGGGAGCTCAGGTCTCATTCGAGCCCGGAACCAATTTCCTGCGCCAGCAAGTTGTGATTCCAACTGCAATGTTATCCACCGATAAGGGCGAGCCCGGACTCCAGGGTGAATACTTTTCCGGAGAACTAACTGGCACACCCCAGGCAGTGCGAGTCGATCCCTACGTCGATCTTCAACTCTCGCACCACCCCAGTGCCCATGCGCTCCGTCCACCGGACGGGATGAAAGACTTTTCCGTTCGTTGGACCGGATTTCTGACGCCCGCGGAGTCGGGCACATACCAGATCGGGCTTTTCGGCTCGATGCAGCGCATGTGGCTCGACGGAAAGCTGATTGTGGATGACAACATCCTGCATGATCCCAATCCTCAGCTGGCGACCCTCCAGTTGACGAAAGGGCATCGTTATGCGGTGAAGGTCGAGTACTCGGCGGGTGGGCGCACAACCAGGCTGGTTTGGCTCCCCGTTAGCGCGGATCCACTGCGGGACGCGGTAAATGCGGCGCGCCAGGCGGATGTGGTCGTCGCTGTGGTCGGCATTACCTCGAGGTTGGAAGGCGAAGAGATGAAGGTCGACATGCCTGGATTCAAGGGCGGTGATCGCACCAGCCTGAGCTTGCCGGCAGAGGAAGAGGCGCTGCTCGGGGCTTTGAGAGGGTCGGGCAAGCCGCTGGTGGCGGTCCTGATGAACGGCAGCGCGCTGGCGGTGAATTGGGCAAATGATCACGCCAACGCAATTCTCGAAGCCTGGTACTCCGGCGAGGAAGGGGGAACCGCGATCGCGCAGACTCTCGCGGGCACAAACAATCCCGGCGGACGCTTGCCGGTAACTTTTTACAAAGGCGTGGAGCAATTGCCGGAGTTTGAAGACTATGCGATGAAGAACCGCACTTATCGCTATTTCGAGGGACAGCCTCTGTATCCGTTCGGCTACGGGCTGACGTATTCGAAATTCGAGTACAGCAATCTGAAGTTGGCGAGCTCAGAACTCGACGCCGGAAGTCCTCTCACGGTCGATGTGGATGTGAAGAACGCCAGCCAACGACCGGGTCAGGAAGTGGTGGAGGTTTACGTGAGTTTCCCCAAGCTTCCGGGCGCACCTCTGCGTGCGCTGCGCGGCTTTAATCGCGTTTACCTGGACGCTGGAGAACAGCGGCATGTGAAGCTCACTCTGCAGCCGCGCGACCTGAGCTATGTAAACGAAGCGGGTGACCGGATGGTCTCGGCGGGAGACTATACGATTACCGCGGGTGGAGGCCAGCCGGGAACGGGCGCTCCGCAGGCGGAGGCGCGACTCTCCATTCGCGGAGAACAGAAATTGCCGGAGTAGGCGTTCAGGGCTTACTTGATCATGCGCCGACGGTCGCCCGAGCCTTCAGTGGCGGCGATCGGGCTGTCTGCGCCAGATTCACAGTATTACTTCATTACTTCCGATCGGGGTTCTGAGCGCTAAGGTCTGGTTACAACAGTAATCCAAGGAATCCCCCGCCAAAGCGTCAGGATCAAGAAAATGTTGTCTAATCCTGATATGAGTGCCAATGCGAAATTCGGTCCGCATTT
>CALFMO010000053.1 GCA_937879855.1 uncultured Acidobacteriaceae bacterium
TGGGTTTGGGAGAACTCACATTCTACGTGGTCCACTTTTCGGGGGCTGGGTCACCTCCATAACGTCATCGGGGACCATCGCAAGACTGCCTTCCCGAATGATTGGTTGAAACCTGTGTGCGCCAGCATAGTGCAGAAAATAGCCGCACGTTAGAACCTTATCCCCGGGTCCGATCCTGTATTTCGCCCAAAGATCCGACGTAAAGAACGCAGCAACGGAAATCTGTACCGCATCGTAGTCGTCCCTCATCACAAACGGGATTACGGCCAAGTCAACGGTATCGTCGATTGGGAAGTGCCATTGAAATGGACCCATCGGGGGCAACGAAATTGTTTTCGCGTTCGTCCCGTTCACAGCTGCCTTCAGATTCACCACGGCGTCCATCTTTGTTATTTGGTGCTGCACATTGCGGCCCGAGGCGTCCGGCGCTATCGCCTTTGCAACATGCCGATTCGTGACGAGGTATACGATCACTTGGTTTCCTTCTAACCGTGTCTCAGGCACCTGCACCACGAATCCTGTTCCATTCAATACGCCATCGATGCCGACAGCTTGGCTCGTGATCCTCAGGACACTCTTGGACAGGGTGTCCTCAAACCTGGGCTGAGGGGCAGGAGTCGGCTGCACGACCTGCCCCGACACTGCCATCTCAAGGGCCACCAGCGCAAGAACGGGCAATATCCTGCTGATCACCGTGATTGCTCCTTTCGCTATTTCCCACAGCTAGAACAAACGGAGTGCGATTTCTTGCAGTCATTGCTGGAAAATGCGGGGGCAGATGGGAAAATGCGGGGACGAGAAAATGCGGGGACAAACGGGACGTTTCTCTGCTGCTTTTTCTTACGTAGTTCCCGCACGGCGCTCTTTGCTCTTCTGGCGAAGTTTAGCGAATGCGTCTTCACCCTCCACCGTTTTCACGCGGCCGCTTTTGAGATCATCGTAACGGCCATCCAGCATCTCGCGAACCTCAGTCAGTTCCTGCAGATACCCGGCCATCGCATCCTCGATTAGATCGCTAGGCGGACGTCCAGTCTTGCTCGCGGGTTCCTGGAGGCGTGACTCAGTTTCGGGTCGGAAGCGTACTTCCATAGACAGCAGTCTAGAGTGGCGAACCGGCACTGTCAAAGGGCACTGCTTTTACGCCGCTCGTTGCGCTCGCGGGGCTGACCCTTCGACGTTGCTCAGGGCAAGCTGCCTCCGCCCCTAACGTGGACACATTTGGAAATCAAAATCCCCACCCTAACGCCGCAAAATGCGCGACGTTAGGATGGGGCAACCCGCACAACCGTCACTTCATTCTTCTTACGGATTCGGAACAGGGTTCAATAGCTCGCAACGCTCGACGCACTGTACCGTATTGACCTCGACAGTGGCTTTCTTGTGGCCGGAAACATCGATGTCGGGGAGGATCAGCAAAGTCTGCGAGCCATTGGCCACATTAAAAGTGCAGTTGAAGTTCATTGTCTGGACGCCACGTTCCTTGCAGCCGGTTTGGTCGAGGGCGTCGGTCAGGTTTACGGTCTTGTCGTAGACCTGGTCGGCAAGATGCGATGGCAGCAGCGCGACCGTCAGGGGGATGGGCGACTTGATATGCACGCTGAGTTCCTGGCCGTCGTGGTCGGGAGTCATCAGACTGTAGACCTTGGGCGCGGGCGTGATCTGGTATTTTTCGTCGAGGATGCGGCGCCAGTGGAACTCGGGCTGAAGGACGCGGTAATACTGGATGTGGAGATCGTTGGGGGACATGAATTGGCGCGCGCCCGGGCCGAGGATGGCGCCGATGGTAGAGACGACGGGCTTCTCGGGCCTGCGCTCATCGCGGAAGGTAATGATCATGGGGCGTTCGGAGGGAAGATGACACTCGTAAATCGTGCTGGTAACATGCTCCTTCACGCACAGGAAGCTGAAATGTGCAGGAGCTTGAGGGTCGCGCATGGATGCGTTCCATTCGTCGGCCCAAGTCATGGCCACGGTGACCGGGTAGCGCGAGTCAATCTGCACGTGCATGTCGCCACCTCCGACAGCGGGACGATAGATGCGGGCGGCATGAAGGCTGGCGGGCTCCAAAGGGATCGTCTCGGCGTCGGCAGCAATCCAGGTGGTAGCCTGACCTTGCGCACGCGAGTTTGCGGCAAGGGCGCAGAACAGCAGCACGGCGAAAATGGAAAGGTTCCTCATACTAGAAGTATGTGCGGGGTCAATCGGCGTACCCTAGCGAATTCGCGAGTGGAGGATTACAAAGGTACCTTGCGCCGAGGTCTCTAGCAGGCCTAGCCTACTTCCTTTTAACCACGAACATATCCGCTTCCGATAGCCCGCATTTCTGGGCCATCTGGTAGCAGTAATAGAAGTGGGCGGCGTTCTGGTTGCGGGAGTCGGTGCCAAAGGTAAATTTCAGGTGGGCTCGCTTTGCCAGCGTAATGAAGTTTTCGTCGGGGACATGCGCTACTTCATTGATTTCGATTGCGATCTTTTTGGCGTGCGCGAGATCGATGATGCGTTGCATGCGAGGCCGCGTCCAAAGCTGGCTATACTGCCGTGCGATCGGAACCGGGAGAAAAGTTGGCCAAGCAAAAATGTCGATAGGCTCGGCGGTCAGCACCTGCTCGATGAACTGCATATAGCGCGTCATGAACGCATCTTCGTCGTCAACGTGGGTGTCGATTTGCCAGATCGCCAGCCAGGTGCCGTCGCTGTTGGGCAAGGTGAGCGCGTCCATCAGAACGTAATCCAGTTCGTCCAACAGGCTCTTCGAAAAGCTTTTCGACCAGCCCGCATACACCGGTTGCAGGCCGATGCGGACGGGATATTTGCGCAGGCCATCGATGTACCGCTTGAGGTCGGTGTCGGTGTTGATGGGATAACCAGGGCCGGGATGCTCGACGATGCCGATCTGTACCTGCCGCTCTTTTCCGAGTTGAACCGCCTGCTCGATCGTTAACGTGGGACTCAGGTGGACGTGATAGTCCGCCACGGGAAAGCCGGGCTTCGTGATCGGCGTTGACACGTCCTCACGTCTCGCGGCAAGAAGGTGCGAGAAATGAGGCACCCCGGCGAGTGCGGCTGCGGCCATCACTGAAGTCTCGACGAAACGTCTGCGCGAACTGGAATGGGTCATTCGAGGAGCATAGCGGTGAGCAGTCCCGGTAACAGTGACCGCCGTCACGGATCCGCTGATTGCGCAAAACCGCTGATTGAGCGGCGCGGGAAGGGCACGGCTTCAGCCGTGCCGTAAAGGACCCCTATAGGCTGCGGGCTTTAGCCCCTGAGGGACGGAAGTATCCTCGAACTCACAGCACTCTAAATTGAGCCGCCGCCAGCGCGTATTTCTTTTGTTCAGGGTCGATCATGGGATGACTGGCGATGTACCGCTCGACGAGTTGCTCCGTTTCCGGGTGATGCAGGTGTCCAAGCCCGTGGAGCGCATCGCCCTGGCAGCGAGGTGAGTCCAACTCGAGGATTCGAGCCAGCGTCTCAAACATTACATCCTGCATCGCCTGATCCTCACCACCCTTCGCACGCGATCGATTCCCGCAATGCCAGTCGTAGCAAAGCGAGTCCCACCACATGTGGGCAGACGTCTCGAGCGGCTCAATCGAAAATAGTTTTTCAAAGAGGTGGAACATAGAACGCACGCACTGCTCGCGGACGGCGAACGCGAGTTCTTCGATCCAAATGATCCGCGCGACGGAGCAATCGAGGTTACCGCTATGTATTGCCCAAAACCCTTGTTCGAGCTGGGGCTTCGAATAGGCCGATAGCAAAAACTTCGGGTCGCTAAACAACTTTATATAGTGCTCGGCAATCTCGCGCGGCTCGAATGTCACCTCCACACGCCAGTACCAGGGGTCCGCTTTCTCGTCCGCTGGAACACTCCTGGCAAAAAGGAACTCGACGAACTTATCGAATGAGATGCCGGTGATGTCCTGACTGAGTTTTTCGATCATGGTTGCTTCGCGGAGTTGGTTCGGAGCACGGATCAGGGGCCGTGTGTGCCGATTGTACCTCGGAGTTCGACTTGCTCCTCCTTATAGGTCCGTGGTTCCCATCCGTCGAACCTCGCGACGGATGGGGCAGCCCTTTCTCCTTGGACCGATTCGATGTTGGTTTTGTACTGGCCCACGTTTGCCCTAGCACGACGTAGGCTGCCCCACCCGTCGCGGGGTTCGACGGGTGGGTATTCCCGGCTCACGACATCAAGCGATTTTCCGAACGCGAAGTTTGGCTCTCTGGAACTCGTCGACCAGCACGGGGCCGCGCTCTCCGGTGGCGTAGTGGCGAAAGCTGCTCCAAGCCCATTGCTGTGGTTCTAGCACCAGTCCGCGCTTTACGGCGTTGCGATGCATGTAGCGTAATTTTTCGATTCGCTTCTTTTCGGTGAAGACCACGAAGTCGTAGAAACGGGGCTGCCAGATGTGACCTCTCTGCAATGGTGTAGACCAAAGGTCACACTGGTCTGCGCGCGAGCGAAGATTCTGCAGCAGACGTCGCGCGAAGCTCTGCTTGAGCGCTGCCATTACGACTGATGGGTTGTCGCGCTGGGCTTCGCTGAGCAACAGATGCACATGCTCGGGCATCACTACGTAGCCGACGACCACGAAGTGAAATCGTCGGCGGACCTGCTCTAGGATCTCAAGAAACAGGTCACGGTCATGAGGGCTAGTTAATAGTGGGCGGCGCTGATAACAGCTGGTGGTAATGAAGTAGAGATATCCTGCGCCATAGTACCGATGGAGTCTCGTCGGCATTCGTGATTTGTAGCATGGAAGTTTGGTTCTTGGATGTGACGGGTGAACATCGCGAGAGGGCAGTGGTACCCATCCGTCGAACCTCGCGACGGATGGGTGTTCGCGGCGATGATTCCAATGGACCGATGGGAGGGTACCCCATCGTGATCCGAATTTTCCCAAATCGGTGCAGAATTTAGCCGCGGGAAGAACCCCTGCCGCGACACCGAACGTCGCGGCCGGACAGCCGAGGGCGGCTGTCCCCACATGAATCAAAAGCTTGACAGCCGAGGCGGCTGTCTCTACGTGGAGATCGTTGACGTGGGCATTGTTGTCAAAGGCTCAGGCTCATTTAGCGCGATGGGTTTGTTTTTCCTGGACCTGTCAGGGCTTGGCCGGGGAAAACATTTTCGACTAGCTTGCCGTCGTCGATCACGGGCGTTCCGGCTACTAGCAAATAATGCACGCCTACGCTTGGCTCCATGGGCTTTTGGAACGTCGAGCGGTCGACGATCGTCTCGGGATCGAAGATTACTATGTCAGCGTCGGCGCCAACCTGCAGGCGTCCTTTGTGGCTCGCGGCGACGGTGGATCGCTCCAGCATTTGCGCGGGCATGAGCGTCATCTTATTCAGAGCTTCCATCAAGGTTAGCGTTTTTTTCTCACGCACATATTGAGCCAGCACGCGCGAGTAAGTTCCCGCGTTGCGCGGATGGCCTTGGGCTCCGTCGCTCGCGATCATGACCAGCGGGTTAGGAATGATGGCGTCGACGATCTCCTGCGTGTTGGCGAAGATCAGCACCCATTGCGGCTTGCTGGAGGTATGCAGTTCGTCGAAACGCTCTTTGGTGAGGTGCTCGCCGGTGTCAGGCAGGACGAGATTGCCATAATCGATGCCCTGTTTTTCGCGCCATCCGGGATTGAAAACGGCGGAGTTGATGGCGGTCATGCCTGCGATGTAGGGATACGCTTCGGTCGTGATGTCGAGGCCGCGGGCGCGAGCTCCGGCGATAAGCGAGAGACATTCGAGCGAGTCGCGCAGGCAGGTGCTATTGATGTGCACGATGTGCAGAGGCGCGCCCGTGATCGCGGCCGCGCCGATGACTTCTTCGGTCGATTCGATCGCGGAACCGGGCTCGATGCGGCCTGCGCTGCGCATGTGCGTATAGACCGGGACCGTGCGTTCGGCGGCCACGCGGAACATGTCGATGACTTCAAGGCGTGTGGCGCCGGGAGTGTACTGAATGCCCATGCCGATGCCGAGAGCGCCCGCGTCGAGTTGATCGCGCAGGCGTTGTTCGATGCGCTGAATCTGTTCGGGCGTCGCGGGCTGGTCGGTGGCTGGTCCACTTTGCGGCAGGATGGTTCCCTCGGGCAACGGCGCGCCGAAGATCAGGGCACGCGCCGCGACGTGGCTGGCGGTGGTTCCATAGTGGATGAGTGAATGTCCTTGCTTGGAATTTAGAAACTGGCCGACGTCGGGGGCGCCGATTTCCATTTCCAGCGCGGTGGTCACGCCGTCGAAGGCTTTGACGCGCTGGCTGGCGAAATCCTGGCCGTGCTGGTGCAGGTCGATGAAGCCCGGGGCGACCACGAGGCCAGCGGCGTGGATAACGCGGCGTCCGGTGAGCGGGGTCGTGGCGACGGCCGCGATTTTGCCGTCGCGGATGCCCACGTTGCGCACGGCGTCGAGGTGGGTCTCGGGATCGATGACGCGTCCGCCTTCGAGGACGACGTCGTATTGCTGGGCGGTGGCGAGAGTTGTGGCGAAGGCGAGAGAGAAGGCTAGGAAGAGATTGCGCATTGGGGCTCCGAAGGTAGCGATGATAGCAGGAGCCGGGTTTTATTCCGGCTGCCGCGACCGAAACCGTCGCGGCTTGGACAGCCGAGGGCGGCTGTCCCCACATGAATCAAACCTGGACAGCCGCGGCTGTCCCTACATGATTCAACACAATTAGCACATCACATCAAAACCTTGACAGCCGAGGCGGCTGTCGCTATGTGGGGTCATCACGTACACTAGCGTTTCTTGAAAAAGATTGGACACATACTGGCGCGCTATACGGCGTGGATTCTGGGGCTGATGAAGGTACTCGGAATCTGGGGGCCGTTTGTGATTGCGTTTGCTGACAGCGCGCTGTTGGGGATGCCGGTGGATTTTATTGTGGCTACGTATGTGTGGCAGGATCGCAAGCGGATGCTGCTGTACATTGTGATGGCGTCGCTTGGGTCGGCTGTGGGCAGCATCCCGCTTTATATCGTGGGATATCTGGGTGGAGAGAAGGTACTGCGCAAGCGGATTTCGGAGGAACGCTTTTTGAAGATACATCGTTCGTTTGAGCAGCACGAATTCTGGGCGCTGATGTTTCCGGGGATGCTACCGCCGCCGACGCCGTTCAAGATGTTTGTGCTAGGCGCGGCCGTGTTTGAAATGCGGTTTCGCGATTTTCTGGTCGCGATCTTTGCGGGAAGGTTTGTGCGGTTCCTGGTGCTCTCGGTGCTGGTCTTGTGGTTCGGGCCGCAGATTGTGGGATTGTTTGGCGGAGTTTTTAAGCGGCATTGGATTTTGGTGTTGGCAGTAATCGTCGGCGGGATTTGCTTGTGGCTGGTACGGCGACTTTGGCGACAGGTGGATGAGGCGGATCGCGGGGAGTAGGTCTTCTCCTCAGGACAACTTCTGAGGTGGATTGCGACTCCAATCGGAGTAGGATTATTGGAGGCGGTCTGCCCTAGCCAGTCTGCTATCAGATGGAGAGAATTGAAATGAAGAATTCCTCCTTGCTCAAAGCTTTTCTTGCAGGACTCGCGTCATTCCTCATTCTTTGCGCAGGCACGCCCGCCCTTGCCCAACGCGGTCACGGCGGCGGCGGCGGTGGAGGTTTCCACGGCGGCGGCGGTTTTGGTGGCGGCGGTTTTCATGGCGGTGGTGGGTTTGGCGGTGGCTATCATGGCGGAGGTTACGGCTACGGCGGTTATCGCGGTGGCGGGCGGATGCGTTCGATGTACGGAGGCGGCCGGTACGGTGGGATGGGCAGCGGTTCGTCGGCGCGCGGCTTTGGAGGAAGAGGTTGGTCCTCGGGTCGGGGCGGCGGATGGTCCGGCTGGGGTGGGAATCGAGGGAACGTTTCGCACGCTATTGCTGACGGGCAATGGCACGCTTTCGGAGCTGGTCGCGGCGGGGTTAGAGCTGCGCGGCTTGGTGGCTTCGGCGGAGCTGCGAATTGGCGCGGAGGCTATGGCGGACGCGGCTTTGGTTGGCGTGGCGGTTTTGGGGGTTATCGTGGCTTCGGCTGGGGAGGGTGCTGGGGCTGTGGCTGGGGATTTGGCTTTGGCCCCGGGCTAGGCTGGTGGCCCGGGTGGAATCCCTTTTGGTATTGGCCGCCGTATTGGTATAGCCCTTGGTGGGATTATGGGTATCCGGCTTATATTTATCCCGATCCGTACTAGCGCGTTTTGAGCTTAGCCGCGACAAACAACGTCGCGGCCGGACAGCCGAGGGCGGCTGTCCCCACAGGTGCGTTTCTCCGACAGCCGAGGGCAGTCCCCCACACTTGCATTTCACGAATTCGCATGCACAGCCGAGGCGGCTGTGCCTCCGTGTGTTTTCTCCAACAAATATTATGCGGCGGCGGTGTGGTCGGAGGACTTGTGTCGCCAGTCGGAGACGGCGTGGATGACGACTGGAGTGGCGAACATGGCTGCGGTGAACAGCAAGTCTCCGGCGACGCCGTGGCGGAAGAACGGGATGCCGGCCTCGTAGCAGGTCATCAAGCCGGCCACAGTTCGCGGATACAAGTTCCAGGCGGCCCAGACCGCAAAGTTACTGATCAGGAAGAATGATACAGAACCGGCTAGCGCGGAGCCGAGGATTCGGACTGCTCCCGCGTTCTGCCTGAGAGTGGTGCCCAGCCAGAGCATCCCGGCATACCAGGCAAAGGTTACGAAATGGTCCCAGCTGAAAGGATAGCGGTAGATCATCGTTGTGAGAATGACATCCGATGCGGCGAGCAGTGCCAGCGGCACCCAGAGTTGGCGGCGTGTTCCGCGCGCTCCGAAGAACAAAAGAGCTGCGCCCACTGGGGTGAAGGCCATGGGATGGGGCAGGAAGCGGAACACAACGGCGAAGAGAATAAATACGTATGCCAGCATGGATCACCTCGAACGAGATTCTATTCTGGGCGTTTGGAAGGCTGGCGTCAAGGGAGGGTGTTGCCACGTTAATTTTTGATGATGAGCCTGGGAAATAGAAAGTCAAAGTCTAAGTTAGCAGTCAGAAGTTAGAAGTCAAAAGTCAAAAGTCAAAAGTCAAATTCCCCACGCTAACGTCGCAAAATGCGCGACGTTAGAATGGGGCACCCAGCGTGAGGTTTGGTGGGGCACCCGGCTTTTCTTCAGTTGGGTTCGGGGACTACTTGCGGGCCTTTTTTTGTTTCGTAGACGTCGCCTACTACTTTCAGATTCTTGTCGATTAGCACGGCTCGGGTCAGGGCGCGGCGGCTGGGGCGGCGACCGGCGATGGAAATTCCCGCGAAGCGCAGGTCTTGGAAAATGACGATGTCGCCTTCTTGCGGAGGCGGCGCGGTTTGGGTTTCAGTGATGGGATATTTCGCCCAGTCCAGGAACACGCGTCCGGCGTAGGATTTTTTCGCGGCGAGTGTGACCGGAGTTTCTTGCGGCTTGTAGCGAATTTCCAGTTGATTCTCGGGATCGACTTCGGGGGCTAGGGAATCGACCGGCATGAGCGCGAAGAATGCCGGCGTTTCCACGACGCCGTGCCAGTGGAAAGGATCGATCCAGTTGGGATAAGCGGAGGCGCGAACGGGATCGGCTCCGTTGTAGTCGCGGGCTTCGAGGGCGCTGACGGCGCGGCGATGTTCGTAGTCGCGCAGGCCCCACAGGAGAACGACTCCGATGAGCGCGAGAGTGGCGGCGATCCGGCCGCGAGGACCGCGCTGTCGGGCTCCGATTTCTTTGTCGATCAGGCCGAAGAGGGATGGAACGATTAATCCTAACAACAGGAACCCGAACATGATTGGTTCGAAGATGAAGACGATGTCCCAGGAATACCACTTCTCAGAAAAAGGCCAGAACGGGCGGACGCCGTAGTTGTTCGTGAAGTCGAGCAGGATGTGGCTGAGTCCGGCGAGGCAGGCGTAGACGAAGAGCAGGCCCCAGCGCGGAGGCAGCGTCGGATCTTTGATCTTGCGGCCGCGCATGCGCCAGATCAAATATACGAAGCCGAGTACGAGCAGGGCGTCGAGCGGCACGCCGAGGAAAGAGTGCGTGAATCCGCGATGGTGAGCGAAGGCAAAAGTTGGGCCGCGAAGGCTGCCGAGTACGTCGATGTCGGGAGCCTCGGCGGCGAGCGTCAAGGTGAGCGTGGCCAGCGCGGTCTTGCGGTTGAGGCCGGCGCGCCCCATGCAGGCACCGGTCAGGAAGTGAGTGATCGGTTCCAAGTGGTCTGTGGGATTCTATCAGCAGGTGGCGCTCAGCACTCAGCACTCGGCATTCAGCCAACGCGGGACTCCGCGAAACGGATTCAGCGCGGTGGGGCTAGGAGAGTCAAAGCATTGGGCACTACCGTGATTTCGGCGGGGAGCGTGCCCAGGAGTTCGCCGTCGGCTTCAACGTAAATTTTTTGTCGTTGCGGGCCGCTGGAGTCTGATTGGTATTGGCACGAGACTCTTGTGCTGTGCGCCAGATCGATGCCGGGGATTCTCCAGCGTGCGCGCAGGAGGCCGCGGGTGACGTAGGCGAGATAGGCTGCCCGGCTGGCGGTGCAGCAGAAGACCAGGCGGGTGTCGTCGCGGTCGAGCGAAGCGCCCGGAGCTAGTTCTTGCAGGACGCCGCCGAAGTTGCGGATGCGGATGGCCATCAACTCGGTGACTTCGGCGCGCTGCGGAGCGTTCGACCCGGTTTCGATGTACTCCGCCACGAAGCGTGTCATGGGATAGCTGAACCACAGGTGCCAGGCTTTCGCGTAGTACGCCGCCATACCCATACGCTGTTTGATGCCGGTGTGGAGTTTGTAGAAAAGATGAGCATCGACCCCGACTCCGGCGGCGATGACAAAAAAACGCGCTGCGGGATTTCCCTTGAGATCGGCGTATTGGACGCGGCCGAGCGCGATGCGGCGCGGTGCGGCCTGCAGCGCGGCTCTGGCCGCATCGACCACCTTGAGAGGAAGATGGATGTCGTGAGCGAGCGCGTTGGCCGTGCCTATGGGCAGGATGCCGAGTGTAGTGGAAGTGTTGGCCAGAGCTTGAGCGATGTTGTGGATGGTGCCGTCGCCGCCGCAGGCAAAGATGGTGTCGCAACCGGAGTCGACGGCGCGGCGAGTTTCCTCAACGGCGTGATGGGGAGATTCGGTGGGAACGAGGTCGGCTTCGACGGCCCCGTTGCGGAGCACCGCGAGGGCGGATTCCAATTCTCTGTGGCGTTGCTTGCTGCCGCCGGAGTCCGGGTTGTAAAGCAACGCGGCCTTACGCATAGCGAGCCGAACCTGGATTGTACCTGAGACTTTCGACGCGTTCGTTGTTGGTGACTTGGCAAAGGGCTGAATTTCGCATAAGCTTGGCGCACTGTAAGGGGCGTCCTCCCGGGGCTCGAATTCCAAAATCTAACGCAGGAGGTTCACCAGATGAAAATTCTGGCGCAAGTGTTGTGCGGTATCTTGCTGTGCGTGGGCGCGATGGCGCAGGATCACGCCTCGCATATGCAGACTCGTCCGATCACGCTGGTAACGGGATTGGGCGATCTCCATCATCCGGTTTCCACTCACAACCAGCAGGCGCAGCAGTTCTTCGATCAAGGTTTGCGCTTTATCTATGCCTTTAACCATGATGAGGCGGCGCGATCGTTTCAGCATGCCGCGGAACTCGATCCCAAGCTGGCCATGGCGTACTGGGGAATCGCTGAGGCGGTGGGGCCGAACTACAACGATCCTGCGGATCCGGAGCGTTACAAGCGCGCCCACGATGCGGCACAGAAAGCGGTGGATTTGTCGGCGGGCGCTTCGGCTAACGAGCAGGCTTACCTTCAGGCAATGGCGAAGCGGTTTCCGGCGGATGCGAATTCCGATCTGAAGAAGGCAGCTGAGGAGTATCACGACGCCATGCGGAAAGTGTCCGCCGACTCGCCCGATGATTTGGACGCGGCCACGCTTTTTGCCGAGTCGGGGATGAACCTGCATCCGTGGGGACTGTGGCATCAGGATGGCACGCCTGAGGCTGGGACGGAGGAAATTGTGGCTACGCTCGAGTCGGTTTTGAAGCGCGATCCCAACCACCTGGGCGCAGTGCATTACTACATCCACACCGTGGAGGCCTCGAATAGTCCGGAGCGCGCGCTGGCAGGCGCCAACCGGCTGGCTGCGCTGGCGCCCGGCGCGGGACACATAGTGCACATGCCGGCGCACATCTACATTCGGACCGGGGATTACGACGCCGCGGTAAAGACCAACGAGCAGGCGGCGGAAGTGGACCGCGCGTATCTGAAGGCGACGGGCGAGCAGGGAATTTACCCGATGATGTACTACAGCCACAATCTGCACTTTATCGCCATGTGCGGCGCGATGAATGGGCGTTACGCCGAAGCCCGGAAGAATGCGGACCTGCTGGCCGCGAACGTGGGCCCGCACGTGAAGGAGATGCCGCCGCTGGAAGGCTTCATGACGATTCCGATGGCGGTGGAGGTGCGCTTCCATCATTGGAATGAGATTTTGAAGATGCCCGCGCCGGATCCCGCGATGAAGGCAACGACTGGCTTCTGGCATTTCTCGCGCGGAATGGCGCTGGCCGGGACCGGAAAAGTGAGCGAGGCCGAAGCGGAGTACAAGATTGTTTCGGATGCGCAGGCGGCGACTCCTGCGGACGAAATTTTCAACGCACCCATCAATAACAAGACCAAGGACATTCTTGAGATTGCCAAGGACACATTGGGCGCGAAGATTGCCATGGCGAAGAAGGACAACAACGGAGCGATTGCGATGCTGCGCGAAGCGGTGGCGATCCAGGACACGCTTAAATACGGGGAGCCACCGGACTGGTTTTTTCCGGTGCGGGAGTCACTTGGGGCGGCCTTGTTGATGAACGGAGATGCTGCTGGCGCGGAGAGAGTATTCCGGGAAGATCTTGACCGCAATCCGCGAAACCCGCGCTCGCTCTGGGGACTGCAGCAGGCCCTGCTGCAGCAGAAGCGCGACTACGATGCGGGATTCGTTCAGAAACAGTTTGAGGCGTCGTGGAAAGGTGGGGCGGCGGGGCTGAAGCTGGAAGATTTGGTGTAGAAACCGCTCGCGTAGGGACAGCCGCCTCGGCTGTCCCGGCGAGAGCGAACGCTCAGCCGTGGTCTCGGACATCGCGGGGCCTGCATCTTTTGTCTTTATGCGCTTTTGCAGACAGCCGAGGCGGCTGTCGCTACGTGACTTGCGTTGGAGCGTAGGGATTCTCTTCGCGCCGGCGCCAGAGCCACGGATAATCCTCCCACCTTTTGACATAAGCCTTGCGAACCGGATTCTCCAAGATATAAGCAACCTTCGCGTCGAGACTCTCCGAGGAACGCAACACGCGATCGAAAGACTCGCTTTGCCACACTCGTCCCGACCGTCCAAGCTGCTGGTTGATCTTCTGTGCGGACACGCCTTTCATCGCTCCCATTATCTCGGCCAATGAATAGATGGAAAGTCGGCAATCGTCGACCAGCGGAGTAAAGATGGCGTGAACGTGATCGGGCATGACAATGGCGACGTAAAGCTTCATCTTGACGCCGTCGTCGTGGATACAATAGCTCAAGGCAATCGAGCGTGCGTCGTCTGGGAGAATCCAGCGGCGGTGAGTGCAGAAGGTGACGAAATGCGGTTTGTCGTCGCGCTGCAGGTGCGGGAGATTGCGCCGATAGAATGCCATCAGATCACCCAGAGCCACGTAGGGACAGCCGCCTCGGCTGTCCTGGGGCGAGAGCGAACGCCGCTCGTATTTAGGATAGCCGGGAACCCTTTCAGCGAAGATTACCAAGGCAAGGAAAGATACAGCCGCGTGCCGAATTGGGAAGCGCCGCACACGCCGCCTCCAGTCGCCTCGCTGCGCTCGGCTGGACAGCCGAGGCGGCTGTCCCTACGTGTTTCTTTATAATTTCATGCCGTGAAAGACGCCGAAAAAAAGATTGAAGCTCTGCGGGAGAAGATCCGCCACCACGAACATCTTTATTACGTTCTCGACAATCCTGAAATCAGCGACGCGGAATTCGACAAGCTGATGCAGCAACTGAAAGATCTGGAGAGCGAGCATCCGGCGCTGGTGACGCCAGATTCGCCGACGCAGCGCGTGGGCGGCAAGCCACGCGAGGGATTCGTCAAGGTGGGGCACTCCACGCCGATGCTGTCGCTCGACAATACTTACAGCGAAGAAGAGTTGCGCGGGTGGGAGCGGCGGGTGCACGAACTCAGCGGGCGCAGCGATGTCGACTACGTTTGCGAGTTGAAACTCGACGGCATGTCGCTGGCGCTGGTGTATGAAGACGGCCGCCTGGCGCGGGGCGTGACGCGCGGCGACGGAAGCGTGGGAGAAGACGTCACGCTCAACGTGCGCACGGTGCGGTCGGTGCCGCTGTCGATCCCGAAGGAGCGGTTGAAGAAGGCGGGGATTCCGGCGGATTTTGAAGTTCGCGGCGAGTTGCTGATGCCTTTGAGCTCGTTCAAGAAGATGAATGAAGAGCGCGAGAGCAGAGGGCTGTCGCTGTTTGCGAATCCGCGGAATGCGACTGCGGGCACGGTGCGGCAGTTGGAATCTCGGGTGACGGCGGAGCGGCGGCTGGATTATTTCTCGTACATGGTGCTGGTGAATGGGCGGACCCATTTTGATCGACATTCGAAGTCGCTGGATGCGCTCGGTGCTGCCGGGTTCAAGGTCAATCCGGCCAGGAAGCTGGTGCATTCGATGGACGAGGTCTGGACATTTATTCGGGAGTGGGAGGGGAAGCGCGAGTCGCTGCCGTACGAGATTGACGGGATCGTGGTGAAGGTGGACCGTATCGCCCTGCAGGATGAACTGGGTTTCACCGGCAAAGCTCCGCGGTGGGCGATTGCTTATAAGTATGCGGCGCGGGCGGGGATTACCAAGCTCGAAGACATTCGCGTGCAGGTGGGCCGCACGGGAAAACTTACGCCGGTCGCCATGCTGGCGCCGGTGTTGATTGGGGGGACAACGGTTCGCAATGCCACGCTGCACAACATGGACGAGATCGAGCGGCTGGGCGTGAAGATCGGCGATTACGTTCAAGTGGAGCGCGGTGGCGACGTGATTCCGAAGATTGCGAAAGTGATCGAGGATAAGGATCATCCGCGCGGGCATAAGACGTTTCACATGCCGGAGAACTGTCCGGTATGCGGCACGAAAGTCGTGCGGACCGAGGGCGAGGTCGATTACCGCTGCGTGAATGCGAACTGTCCGGCGAAACTGCTGGGGACAATCTTGCATTTTGCTTCGCGTGGCGTGATGAACATCGACGGCATGGGGGAAGCGCTGGTGAATCAGCTGATCGAGCGCGGCCTGGTGAAGAATGTGGCCGACATCTACGACCTGACGAAGAAAGACCTGCTCAGTCTGGAACGTTTCGCAGACAAGTCGGCGCAGAACATTCTGGACGAGATCGAGAACTCGAAGAAGCTGCCGCTAGAGCGGGTGATCTACGGGCTGGGGATTCGTTTTGTGGGGGCGCGGACGGCGCAGTTTCTGGCGGAACATTTTGGATCGATGGAGGCGCTGACCTCGGCTGGTGTTGAAGAGTTGCAGAACGTGAACGAAGTGGGGCCGCGGATCGCGGAGAGCATCGTCGAGTTCTTCAGCATTCCGGCGAACCGCAAGCTGGTCGAGCGGCTGGGCGCGGCTGGGCTGGCGTTCAAAGGCGCGAAGAAGGAGCGCGGGACGAAACTCGCGGGGAAGACATTCGTTCTTACGGGGACGCTGGCAAAGTACACGCGCGACGAGGCCAAGAAGATGATCGAGGACGCGGGCGGGCGCGTCTCGGGCTCGGTGAGCAAGAAGACGGATTATGTGGTCGCGGGGGCGGATGCGGGATCGAAGCTGGACAAGGCGAAGGAGTTGGGCGTGGCCGTGATTGATGAAGGGGAGATGGAGAAACTCGCCGGCTGAAGAGAACCACGTAGGGACAGCCGCCTCGGCCGTCCAGCCAAGCGCAGCGAGGCGGCTGGGAGCAGTTGTTTGGGGGCTTCCTATTTCGGCCCTCAATGACCGATTTTTGTTTTCGCCTCGTTGTTCGTTCGCTCCCCGGCTATCCTGAATATGCGGCTGAGCCTCGCTCTCGCCGGACAGCCGAGGCGGCTGTCGCTACGTGGGTGGCATCGCTTCGTGCATTCGTTTCCACGTCACGTCCAGCGTTTCCGGAAGAATGCGCGTTTCGCCGATTACCGATACGAAATTGGCGTCGGCGACCCAGCGCGGGAGGGCGTGCATGTGAATGTGTCCAGCAATTCCGGCCCCGGCGGCCTTGCCAATGTTCATGCCGAGATTGATGCCGTCGGGGTGGTAGAGTTCGCGGAGGACGGTCTCCATGCGCTGGGAAAGCGCCATCATCTCGTTGGCTGCCTCGATGGGGAGCTTCTGCAGTTCGTCTAAATGCGCGTAGGGGACGATCATGACGTGGCCGGGGGTGTAGGGGAAAGCGTTCAGGATGACGTAGGAGTGCTGGCCGCGATAGACGATGAGCACTTTGGCGTCGTCCTTTTCCTTCGGGGCGTCGCAGAAGATGCAGCCCACCGCCTTTTGCGTGGCGGATACGTAGGCGTAGCGCCACGGGGTCCAGAGGTAATCCATGCTCGGCAGGGTAGCAGATACGCGAGGCGACGCAAAACTGGATGGCATGTTCGATTTCGAGGAGGCCGAGGGCGGGACGCCCTCGGGACAGCCGGCAGGATGCCGGCGCTACGATGACGGCGCTACGAAGAACAGGATGCCGGCGCGACGAACAAATTACTAACAATCTTAATGAAACGTGGCTGTAACATTCCGGATTTGCGTTTGACACTGTTCGCGAGCCGTTGCTATAGTCGAAGAGTTCCCATTGGACGCGGGTTCTCTGTTAAAACGTCCGACAGCTGGGATTGTCCAAGCTCATTCGCCAGGGTGGGCCCACCACAACCAAACGACTCATCCAGCAGTCCGCAGAGCAGGTCCCGCATCCGATCACCAGAGAGGCATAACCTTGTTCGACGAGACCACCGCCCACAACTCCGAATCCAACTCCACTGTCGCAACTGAGAACGAACCGACGACAGAACAGCAGCACCAGCCTGAACAGAATCAGGCTGCCGCCACCACCGACCATTCCGCCGAGACGCATGCCGGCTCCGCTGCCGACGTTTCAGACGAAAAGGCTGCTGCCACCGAAGACTTTGCCTCGGTGCTGGAGAGTTTTACTACCGAAGCGGAAGAGGCGGTGAGTGAAGACCGCGTCATCAAGGGCACAGTGCTCAAGTTGACCGGAACGCACGTGGTGGTCGACGTCGGCGCCAAGTCGGAAGGTCTGCTGCCGCTGGCGGAGGTGCTCGATCACGAGGGCAAGCCGAAGTTCAAGCCGGGCGACGAAATCGACGTAATGCGCGACAAGGGGCCTTCTGAGGAAGGCTACATTAATCTGTCGCACCAGAAGGCGCAGCGCATTCATGCCTGGGAAGAAATCGAGAAGGCGTACAACGAGAAGAAGCCGATCAAGGCTGTAGTGGTCGACCGCATCAAGGGTGGTCTGACTGTGGATATTCTCGGCGCGCACGCTTTCTTGCCGGGATCGCAGGTCGACTTGCGGCCGATTCGCAATCTGGACGGCATGAAAGGCCAGACGCTGGAAGTCGCGGTCATCAAGCTGAACAAGAAGCGCGGCAATATCGTGGTCTCGCGCAAAGAATTGCTTGAGGGCGAGCAGAACGAAAAGCGTTCGAAGACGCTGGAGCACCTGGAAGAAGGATCGGTGCTCACGGGAGTGGTCAAGAATCTGACAGAGTACGGCGCGTTTGTCGACCTGGGCGGGCTCGATGGCTTGCTGCACATCACCGATATGTCGTGGGGACGCCTGACTCACCCCAAAGATCTGGTGAACGTCGGCGACCAGATTCAGGTGAAGGTGCTGAAGTACGACAAAGAGAAGCAGCGGGTTTCGCTGGGATTCAAGCAGTTGACACCTGATCCCTGGCTCGATGCCGAGCATCGCTATCCCGAGGGCGCGCACGTGCAGGGACGAGTGATCAGCGTGACCGACTATGGCGCGTTCGTGGAACTGGAGCAGGGAATCGAGGGCTTGGTTCACGTCAGCGAGATGACCTGGTCGAAGCGCATGAAGCATCCATCGAAGCTGGTGAATGTCGGCGATCACGTGGAGTGCGTGGTGTTGAATGTGAATCCGACCGAGCGGCGCATTTCGCTGGGTATGCGGCAACTGGCGGCCAATCCGTGGGACTCATTGCATGAGAAGTTCCCGGTCGGCATGACGGTGGAAGGACGCGTGCGCAACCTGACCGACTTTGGCGCCTTCATTGAAATTGAAGACGGCATCGATGGGCTGGTGCACGTCAGCAACCTGAGTTGGACGAAGCGCGTGAAACATCCGTCGGAAGTGCTGAAGAAAGGCGACCGCGTGAAGGCGGTTGTACTGGCGATCGAGCCCGACAAGCGGCGGTTGTCGCTGGGTGTGAAGCAACTTCAGCCGGATGTTTGGGAGTCATTCTTCCAGGCGCATCACGTCGGCGACGTGGTTCACGGCAAAGTGCTGCGGGTAGCGGCATTCGGCGCGTTCGTAGAAATCGCGGAGGGCGTGGAAGGCTTGTGCCACAAGTCCGAAGCGACCGACGAGAACGGTCAGCCGCTGCACCTGGAGCCGGGATTCGAGCACGACTTCAAGATCATCAAGATGAATCCGGAAGAGAAGAAAGTCGGACTCAGCATCCGCGCGGTGGGCGAGGAAGCTTCGCGCTCGGAAGTCGAAGCGTACAAGCAGCCGGTTTCCAGTACGAGTTCGACGATTGGTGAGCTGATTTCGTGGAAGCGCGCCAGCAACGAAAACAACTAGATACTCAAGAAGCCGAAAATGAAGGCCGCCGTGAAGGCGGCCTTTTTCTGCGATTGATTTCCTTCGTGGAACTTCGTCTGCTTCGTGGTTAAAGCTCTTCGTCTTTGTTCGTTTGGCCGCCTCGATGCCAGTGTTCTAGAATCATTCGTTTGCCTTTTGTCATCTCTTCCTATTGAGGATTACTACCTTGCCCGACACTCTATACGATGTCGCCATTATCGGCAGCGGACCGGCTGGATATACTGCCGCCATCCGCGCCGGTCAATATGGCTTGAAGACTGCTCTCATCGAAAAGGATGGATTTCTCGGTGGCACCTGCCTGCACGTCGGCTGCATTCCGACCAAGGCGCTGCTGTTCAACGCGGAACTCTGGGATCACCTGAAAGAGGCGAAGGAATTTGGAATTGAAGGCGTGGACTCCCGCAAACTCAACTGGTCGGCGATCCAGGAGCGAAAAACAAAGATCGTCACGAAGCATGCCAAAGGCCTTGAGTTCCTGATGAAGAAGAACAAGGTGCAGACGATAAAAGGCTACGGCAAGCTCTCGGGGCCAGCGCAGAACGGCGTGCACACGGTGGAAGTCACGAGCGACGGCAAAGCAACTCAGCTCAAAGCGAAGAACGTGATTCTCGCGACAGGCTCCGAAGCCCGCATGCTGCCCGGACTCGAAGCTAACGACCGCATTTTGACCAACATTGAAATCCTCAGCCTGAAAGAGCTTCCGAAGTCGATTGTGATTGTGGGCGCTGGAGCGGTGGGCGTGGAGTTTGCTTCCATCTATCGCTCGTTCGACACGGAGGTGACGATTGTCGAGATGCTGCCGCGGCTGGTTCCTGTGGAAGACGAAGAAGTTTCCAAAGAACTGGCGCGCGTGTTCCGCAAGCGCGGCATCAACTTCCACACCAGCGCGAAGGTCGACAAGGTTGAAAAAACCAAGGCGGGGATAACCGTTAGTATCACGGCCGAGGGTAAGCAGCAGAAAATCGAAGCAGAAAAGATTTTGATTGCAGTCGGCCGCAGACCGCGAACAGATAATATCGGGCTCGAACGCACGAAGATCAAGCCCGACCGGGAATTCATCAAAACCGATTCCTGGATGCAAACGGTTGAGCCCGGCGTCTATGCCGTGGGAGACATCGTGCTGGGAACGCCGCAACTGGCGCACGTTGGCGCTATGGAGGCGCTGGTTGCGGTCGCGAAAATCGCCGGGAAGCCGGCCAAGCCGATCAATCCCGAACACATTCCCGGCGCCACATATTGCCATCCGGAAATTGGCAGTGTTGGGCTGACTGAAACCAAGGCGCGGGAAGCCGGGTACAACGTCCAGGTCGGCAAGTTTCCCTTCACCGCCAATTCGCGCGCCTCGATCGTCGGCCAGCACGAAGGCTTCATAAAAATCGTTTCGGACGCCGACTACGGCGAGATTCTCGGCGTGCACATCATTGGACCGCAGGCGACCGAGTTGATCGCCGAGGCCGTTACCGCAATGGAACTCGAAGCCACGGTGGAAGATCTAATGTGGACAATTCACGCGCATCCAACGCTGGCGGAAGCCATGCTGGATGCGTCGAACAGCGTTTACGGGATCGCGATCAACGCATGAGCTTCGCAGCGTAGCGTAAAATGAAAGTGCGAGACGTACTCGAAGATGCTCGAGCAAGACGGATGGCGTCTCGACCGCACGCGTGGAAGCCATCGCCAGTTCAAGCATTCGACGAAGGCGGGGTTAGTAACAGTCCCAGGAAAGCCAAACGATGATCTTGGGGCGGGAACGCTGAACAGCATTCTGAAACAGGCGGGATTGAAGAAATGAAAAAATACTTGATTGTGGTAGAAAAGACCGGGACAGGATATTCCGCGTACTCACCTGATCTTGATGGATGCGTGGCCACCGGGAAAACGCGCGAAGAAGTGGAGCGCGAAATGCAGCAAGCGATCACGTTTCATCTCGAGGGCATGGCCCAGAGCGGCGAGCCAATTCCTGACCCGCATAGCTACTCCGCCTATGTCGAGGTTCCCGCTCGGGCGCAATAAAGAAGTTCAGTCGCGAGATTGCCCACTATTCGTCGGCTCAAAAATTTTGATTTCGCTGGTCCAACTCGGCACGGTTGACTATGCCACCGGCCTCCGTCTGCAACAGGAGTTGGTCGCGTTGCGAAAAGAGGAGAAGATCGGCGATGTGCTGCTCTTGCTCGAACACTCGCCCGTCATCACCTTGGGACGCAACGCGAAGGCTGCCAACGTAATCGCCTCACCTGATTTGCTCGCTGAGCGTGGAGTCGAACTCTTCGAATGCGATCGCGGCGGCGATGTCACCTTCCACGGACCCGGCCAGATCGTCGGCTATCCCATCTTCGATCTGCGCGGATTTACCAACGCTGCCGGCAAGCGCTTAGGCGTAGTGCAATTCGTTCGCCGCCTGGAAGAGGTTTTGATCCGCACCTGTGTGGATTTCGCCATTCCCACAAAGCGAGTCGCAGGCCTGACCGGAGTGTGGACCGATTTCATCACAGACCATGTGGAGACAGCCGCCTCGGCTGTCCAGCGAAGCGACGCGAGCCGCACCGTGATCGGCGCGGAGGCCAAAATCGCCGCCATTGGTGTGCACATCTCCCGCTTCGTCACGTCCCACGGCTTCGCGCTCAACGTGAACACCGATCTCAGCTATTTCAACCTGATCATTCCTTGCGGCATCACGGCCAAGCCGGTCACATCGATGCAGAGAGAACTCGGCAAACCACTCGACCTTAACGCGGTCGCCGAATCCATCTCCCGCAATTTCGGTGTGGTTTTCCAGAGCCAGATGCTCTGGGTTGAAAGGCTCGACCCGCTGCTTGGCCGCGCAGTAGGCGTACCCATGAAGGCCCCCGCTGAACTTCGAAAGTTACACCAAGAAGACGAAACGACTTGGGCGTGAAGCTGGATTCTTCGGCGGACGAACGTCGCTGCGACTAAGGCCGCAATCGGCCGACCTAGCCTTCCTTCCCCCTCTCGCGATACCATCAGTACATCGCGCCTTCCGCGCCTGCCATGGGAAACAAGAAAGCGAAGTCCAAGCCGAACTCCAACGGCAACCGCCCGCGCAACGGATCACGAGCCACTAAAGCTAACGTGGGAACGGCAGTTAATGGAAGGGCCGCTAATGTGGGAACGGCCGCCCCCGGCCGTTCGGGCGAGCGAAGCTCGACAGGTTCTCCCAACCAGCAAACCCGCACTTACTCGATCCCCGACTACCGCCTCGAGCACCCTGACTTCACGGTTCGCCAGCGCGTAGAAAAAGACCGCGACGGCGCCGAGCACGTCCGCTACGAAGTCGAAGGCAACCTAGACGCGCCCGTCCCGCCCATCCGCAACTCGAAATATCTCGATAAGAAGCAAGCCATCGACATCTACCGCTACATGCTGCTCAACCGCAAGATGGAAGTGGCGCTCGAAAATCTTTACAAGCAGGGCAAGGTGGTCGGAGGAGTCTACTTCGGGCTCGGCCAGGAAGCCTGCTCCTGCGCTTCCTCCTATGCGCTCGACAAGGACGACTGGTTCGCACCCATGATCCGCAACCAGGGATCGCTGCTGGTGCGCGGCTTTCGTGCCAGCGATACCATGATGCAGTACATGGCCAAGGCCGACTCCCCCACGAAGGGCCGCGACGGCACCTCGCACTTCGGCGACATCGAAAAGCGCAACATGGTCTCGCCCATCTCCATGCTCGGCGATCTCATTCC
>CALFMO010000054.1 GCA_937879855.1 uncultured Acidobacteriaceae bacterium
GGCCGCTGGACAGCCGGGGGCGGCTGTCCCTACATGAGCCTCGGCACACAAGGTCGCTCGGCTTCGCTCGGGATGACAGGATTGAGAATCAACAGCAACAGCAACGGCAGCGGACGGGGGTATCCGCTCTACATTTGGGTCGACTCAGGCTGCGGCCCGATACACCTGGGCCGCTGGACAGCCGGGGGCGGCTGTCCCTACATGAGCCTCGGCACACAAGGTCCCTCGGCTTCGCTCGGGATGACAGGATTAAGAATCAACAGCAAGATCAACGGCAGCGGACAGGGTTGTCCGCTCTACATTTGGGTCGACTCAGGCAAGCGGCCCGATACACCTGGGCCGCTGGACAGCCGGGGGCGGCTGTCCCCACATGGGCAACAGCAGATTCCTCCCCTTCGCTTCGCTCAGGGTCGGAATGACAACACAAATCTCGTTACCAATGATTCCTAGCGCATCGGTTGGATGTGCTGTCGGATCCAATCCAGAATTTTCGGGAAAACACAGCGGCTTCCCGCGTTCTCGTCTAGATTAGTCTAGAGACCGAAAATGCGGTTCCCAAATCGGGACCTGCGCGACAAACCCTCTTTTATTTCCATTGACTTCGCTGTCTCCAACAGATAATGCTTACGTATACGCTCTGACGGCCTGGGCGCGATTCGCGAGCTAACTCCTTTGTTCCCAAGATTTTGCCCGTAACTCGTTCTAGCCGTTGGATTTTTTGGAGATTTCCCCCCAAGTTGGTGATTGCAATAGACCGAGGGGTACGGGGGGTGGGGGTACTAACCAGTAAACTTTCCCGAAAAGGAAAGAATCCGCCGCCCGCCAAGTCCCATCCAACTGCCCCGCCCCGCGCCTTCCTTGCTCCTAGTCACAACCCTTCTCCATCGCTATTCTGACTAGTCCACAATTCTGAAGCACACGATCGTCCAGGCGACGATCGTCCAGGCGAGGGAGGACTGCATGCGAGGACTGCTGACATGAGAGGGTTAAAAGACAAGCGCGTGCTGATCACGGGTGGCGCGAGCGGGATCGGCGCGGCTACGGCGGCGCGCTTTCTGGAAGAGGGATCGCGAGTGTGCGTGCTCGATCGCGACGCCAAGGCCTGCGAGCACATCAAGCACGATTTGCCGCAACTGGGCGAGTCGATCATCGCCGACGTCACCGATCTGATGCAGGTGGAAGCGGCCTTTGCCGAGGCTATCCGCCAGATGGATGGAGTCGACGTGCTCATCAACAACGCGGGCATCAGCATCCGGCACAAGTTTCTCGACATCACGCCGGAAGAGTGGGAGCGCGTGATCGCGGTGAATCTGACTGGGATGTTCTACGTGGCGCAGACCGCGGCGCGGCACATGTGGGAGCGCGGCAGCGGCGTAATCCTGCAAACCGCGTCGACCAACGGAGTGATGGGATATCCGTATTACGCCGACTACAACGCGACCAAGGCGGGAGTGATTGAGCTGACGCGGTCGATGGCGCTGGAGCTGGCGCCGAAGGTGCGGGTGTGCGCCGTGGCGCCGGGATACGTGCTGACGCCGATGCAGCGCCGGGAATATTCTGACGCGATGCTGGAGGAAGTGAACCAGAAGATTCCGCTGCGGCGCCACGCCACGCCGGAGGAGATTGCGGGGCTGTTTGCGTATCTGGCGTCGGAGGACGCGGCGTTCGCCACCGGGCACGTGTACACGATGGATGGAGGCGAGACCGCGGGAGGGTTGGCGAGCCGGTGATGGCGATCGCATTTCTGGGTGGAGGGAGAATCACGAGCGCGCTGGTCGCGGGGTTGCGGCTGGCGGGATATGCCGGAGAGATTGTGGTGTACGACCGCCATCCGGAGAAGCTGCGGGCGTTGCGGCGGGCAGCGCGAGTGGAGATTGCGCGCGACTTGAAGTCGGCGGTGTCGCGGGCGGAGATGCTGATTGTGGCGGTTCGTCCGGCGTCGGTGAAGGGAATGCTGGAGGAGGTTGCGGCGTGCGGAGTTGAGGCGCCGAAGTTATGCGTGAGCCTGGCGGCGGGTGTTCCGTTGCGCAATCTGCAGGCATGGCTCGGTCCCGTGCATTGGGCGCGCGCGATGCCGAGTCCGGTATGCAGAATGGGACGAGGATTCACGCCGGTATGTTTTGCCCCTAGCGTTCGGAAGAGCGAGCGGGTTCGAGTACGGAAGTTGTTTGCGCGCGTGGGTGCCGTGGTCGAACTGCGGGAAGCCCAGATGGATGCGATCACAGCGGCCGCGTCGCCCACGCACGGTTATCATGCGCTTGCGACCTTGGCCAAAGCCGCCCAGGCTGCTGGGCTTGACGGTGAGACGGCGTTGCTGGCTGCGGCTCACGCGCTGTGCGACGGGATTGGATATTGGCGCGAGAGCGGAGAGAGCCTGGACGATCTGTTGCAGGAAGCGGCAACGCCCGGCGGGATCGCGGCCACGACGATGGCGGCGATGGACGCGAGCGGATACGCGCGGGTGGTGGAGAGTGGGATTCGCGCGGGCGTGAAACAGGCGCGGCGGAATGCGCGGCGATGACGGCGGGCCGAGAAGCGTACCTCAGCGGCTAAAGCCGACAATCGTTGTGCAGGCTTTATGGCACGAGTGAACTCGTGCCCTTCCCAAATGCTGGCGCGTGACAGCCGAGGCGGCTGTCGGTACGTGGGCGGTTACCTTGGTCACCTATGGAGGCGATGGGAGTCTGGCAGAATACTTGGTGCGATTCTTCCTCGAGACTACGGTCTGCGGCATTCATTTGCGATGGAAATTCTGACTCCCAAGGCGGTGCGACGCAGCACGCGGGTGCGCGCGGAGCTTCCGGTCAGCGTGACCAGTCTGGATCGAAGGCGGCCATTTGCCGAGAAATGTCTCGTGTTGGTGGTGAGCGCGATGGGATGCGGATTTAGAAGTACGCGCGCGCTGCAGATCGAAACGCCCATCATGATTAGCGATTTGCCGGGCGGTGGCAGCGTCACCGCGCGGGTGGCAAACTGTCTGCCGCTCGGAACTGACGGCAAATATTTTCTGGTGGGTGCGTCGTTGTATACCCAGGGGAACGTTTGGCAGATCGCGAATCCGCCGGAAGATTGGAATGGCGCGGCGAAGGACGGGCCGGCGCCAAACGTGGCCAACAGCGAGGCGGACGACGCTGCGAAGGTGACCGTTAACAAGAAAGTTTGGCCCTACAATCTTTTCACGGAAGGCGTCGAGGCGCATCCACGGCGCAAGTAAAAGTTTCTTCACACGGCGCAATCTAAGAACCAATCATCCTTCTTGTTCTTTCGTAACTTCGCCACGGTCGGCGTGGCTGCCATACTTTGGGATATGGCCGAACAGGTCAACCCGACAGAGCCGGTTGCCAGCGGAAATCAACCCGTCGATCGTCCGTTTCGCGTAAAGCTGCGCGGATCGGTGCTGGCGCTGGTGCGGTTGCCGAACCGGCGGTCGGTGCGGGCGGCGTTTCATCAGCTTTCTACTTCGGGCGGAGTTATCCATCTGGAAAAGCCGTTGGATGAGAAGCTGGAAGTGGAATTGATTTTTCATCTTCGCGAATCGACGATTCGCAGCAAGGCACAGATGCTGTTTCCCATGTGGGCGACGCAAGGATGGATGCAGCCTTTTCGCTTCGTGAACCTGCCCGACGCGAGCAGGGAAATTCTGGACACGAATTTGAAGTCTTTTCTGAGTGAAGAGCCCAAGGGGACTGCGGCTGGGGCTGGAACGTCTTAACTTCTTCCTTCAAACAAAGAAGTTTGGCGTGCTGCTGACAGTGCGAGGGCAGGGTGCCCTCGCGACAGCCGGCAGGATGCCGGCGCTACGCTTACACCATTACTCTGGTCACATTCGTTATCGGGGATGAAGGGCTATGATGCGGCTTAGGTCCCCTATGAAGCGTCTCACCTTTGTGGTTTCCCTTACGAACGACGATAACGATTATCAGCAAGAGCAGGCTGCGGCGGCGGAGAAGGCCGGGCGGCGGCTGGGCGTGGATGTGAAAATTATTCACGCGAACAATGATGCTTTGGCGCAGAGCGAGCAATTGCTGAATTACGTTCAGGGTGCCGTGGGGGCGCGTCCCGATGCCATCATGTTCGAACCTGCCGGTGGCACCGCGTTTCCGCAGGTGGCGCGGGCAGCGGCGGCGGCAGGGATTGGGTGGGTCGTACTGAATCATGAGGTGGACTACATCCGGGAGTTGCGACGCACTTATAAGGTTCCGGTGTTTGCCATAAGCTCCGATCACGACGCGGTGGGAAGAATTCAGGGGCAACAATTTGCGGCGCTGCTGCCCAATGGCGGGTCGATTCTGTATATCGAGGGGCCAGCGAACAGTTCCGCGGCGAAAGAGCGAACGACGGGGATGCTGAAAACCAAGCCGGCGAACATACAAGTGAAGACGATGCGGGCGAACTGGACGGAGGAGAGCGCGTATCGGACGGTTAGTTCGTGGCTGCGTTTGCGGACTTCGCAGCAGAGCCGCATGGACCTGGTGGGAGCGCAGGACGATAGCATGGCGATGGGCGCGCGAAAAGCGTTCAGCGAAATCGCCGAGAGCGAGCGCGCGCGGTGGATGAAGATCCCGATTACGGGCTGCGACGGGATGCCAAGGACCGGGCAGGCCTGGGTGCGCAATGGAACACTGGCGGCGACGATTTTCATTCGGCCCAATACCGATCTGGCGATTGAAATGTTGGTGGAGGCGTTTAAGGGCGGGTCGTTGCCGGAAAGTCGGGTTACGGAGCCGGAGTCGGTGCCATCGTTGCGGGATTTGGCAAAGGCCGGGAGGATGGGGAAGGGCGTGGGGGCTTAGGGAAAATCAGATTTTAGATTTCAGATCTCAGATTTTTGGTTTCTTTCAGGTTGCGGGTTGGGGCGTTCCCACGGGGACGCCTTTTTCGTTTGTGGTTATTTTGAGTGGACTCTTTTCAGCGGTCTGCGAGACGCGAATGGTTGGTCGTACTTCAACTCAAGGTCCCTCCACTCCGCCGTCGCTGGCGCTCCGGCTCCGGTCGGGATGACATGGTTAATGCGGATTTGCGCTTGCTCGCGGCCGCTCGCCTTTGGCTGCGCGGGACAGCCGAGGCGGCTGTCGCCACATGAGCATCGGCTGCAGGGGACGGACGAATGCGTCCGTCCCCACACGAGTAACTATCCTTCCATGGTGCTTACGTCTCCGGCGTCTACTCCGGCTTCTTTGGCTTTCAGGAAGCGGCGGAGGATTTTGCCGGAACGTGTTTTTGGGAGTGACGCTACGAATTCCAGTGAACTCGGGGTTGCGATCGGGCCTAGTTCTCGTCTTACGTGTTCGATCAGCGCTGCGGCCAGCGCGTCTGACGGGACGTGATCGGAGCGGACCTGGACGAAAGCCTTAATGCATTCTCCCTTCATCGGATCGGGGACGCCGATGGCAGCGGCTTCGGCGACTGCGGGATGAGAGACCAGCGCGCTCTCGACTTCGGCGGTGCCGATGCGGTGTCCGGCGACGTTGAGCACGTCGTCTGACCGGCCCAGGACCGCGATGTATCCGTCTTTGTCTTTCATGGCGACGTCGCCGGTTACATAGCAGCCGGGAAAGAATTGCCAGTCGCGCTCATATCTGGCAGGATCTCGCCAGACGGTGCGCAGCATGCAGGGGAAGGGACGCTTGAGCACGAGACGTCCGCCAACGTTGGGCGGGACGGGCTTCCCATCTTCGTCGACCACATCGGCTTCAGCGCCGGGAACGGCGACTCCTACTTTGCCGGGACGCATGGCCATCGAAGGAGCGGTTCCCAGTGCAGGTCCGCCCAACTCGGTTTGCCACCAGTTGTCGATCACATAGCCCCATTTGCCGTCGCCCGCGAGATGGGTTTGCGCCCAACGCCAGGCTTCGGATTCAGCGGCTCTCCGGCGCACGCGATCACGCGCAACGTGGTGAGATCATGCGCGGCAGGATAGCTTTCGCCGTAACGCATAAACATGCGCAACGCGGTGGGGGCGGTGAACATTTTGGTGACGCCGTAACGCTCGACGATCTCCCAGGCGATGCCGGGGTTGGGGAAGTCGATGGCACCTTCGCGGAACAACGTGGTGACGCCGGCGCAGAGCGGCGCATAGACGATGTAAGAGTGGCCGACGACCCATCCGATGTCGGAGGTGCACCAGAAAATGTCACGCTCGCCGACGTCAAAGAAACTTTCCAGATGGTAAGTGGTGCCGACCATGTATCCGCCATGGACGTGGAGGACGCCTTTGGGCTTGCCCGTGGAACCTGAGGTGTAGAGCAGGAAGAGCGGATCTTCGGCGTCCATCTCTTCCGCGGGACAATCGGGCGGGAACTTGAGCAGGTCGTTGAAATCGATTTCGCGCGGGCCGGTGATTTCGGTTTTGGCGCGGGAGTAGACGATGACTTTCTGGACGAAGTCGAGGGATTCGAGAGCTTCGTCGACAATGGCTTTGAGGGCAATGGTTTTGCCGCGGCGGAAGCCGACATCGCCGGCGATGACAATCTTCGCCTGCGCATCGGTGATGCGGTCGCGGAGCGCGGTGTGTCCGAGGCCAGCGTAGACGACAGAATGGATTGCTCCGATGCGGGCGCAGGCCAGCATGGCCACTGCGCCTTCGATGGTGAGTGGCATATAGATGACGACGCGATCGCCCTTGACCACTCCCAGGGATTTCAGGCCGTTGGAGAAACGGCAGACCTGGCGATAGAGTTGGCCGTACGTGACGATCCGCTCGGAGCCGTCCTCGCCCAGCCAGATGAAAGCGGCGCGATTGCAGCGGTCGGAGTTGGCGTGGCGATCGAGCGCGTTGATGGTGATATTGGTTTTCGCTCCGGTGAACCATTGATGATGGACGCCATCCCACTCGAGGACCTTGCTCCACGGTTGTGACCACTCGAAACGTTGCGCGTAGTCCGCCCAGAAACCTTCGGGATCTTTCAGCGAGCGTTTGCATTCCGCAGTCCAATTTTTTTGCAGCACATTTTCAGCGACGATCGCGGGTGCCGCGTATTCCTGATCGAGGGTGAGGAGGTTGGAAATGTTTTCTGGCTTGGTGAGGGGAAGCGCGCTCATGCGAAAACCTCCTGAGAGCGAAGGGCAAAAGCCCCGAAGAGACGAAGGGGATTCTGCCGCCGGACGGGCTGTCGGGCAGTGACTAGGATCACAGGTTGGGGTGTTTCTGCGCAAGGGAAGAAATGAGGCTGGCCTAGGGGGCGGGGCGAACAGCACAGCGGGCGGTCACTGCGGAAGGCTGCTGAATCCGCAGTGGCGACGGGCTTCATTCGAGGAGCCAAGCGAAAAAGCCCACTTTTCGCAAAGAACGCGAGAAATAGGGCACCCGGAACAGCTTGGCTTAAGCTCGTGATTTCAATCACATGCGGGCGTGCGTTTCGGCACATCGCGGGAAATGCCTCTGCCCTACTGTGGCTTCCCTTGCGCCGAAACACCCCAGTCGGGATGCGAGGCCCGAGCCCCAGACGAAGTTTGACACGCGAGCGCGACAAGAACTCGCGGACGGTATGGAGCAACGAATCGTTCAAAAACAGATTTGCTGCCAAAAAGGGCAAAACGGGAGTAAGCTGTCCCGGTTTGGTGGTCGCCCACGGAATTCACGTTCCACAAATGTGGCGAGTTCGACGTCAGCCACGAGGAGAGCCTATGGCAAACGCCGTACGAGATTTAGAAGCGGTTCAACCGAAACAGTATCAAGCTTCACAATTGACTTGGGACAAGATTGCGGAGAGCAAGGAATTTAAAGATTTGATGGCGACGAAGAAGACGTTCATTGTGCCGGCTTTCATCTTCTTCGTCGTTTACTACTTTGCGTTGCCGGTGCTGGTGGGATATGCGCCGGGATTCATGTCGACCAAAGTAATTGGGCAGGTGAATCTCGCGTACCTGTTCGCGCTATCGCAATTTTTTGTGGCGTGGATTATTGCCGGGTTATACGTCAAAGCTGCGAATAACTTTGACCGTCTCGCGAAAGACATTCTCGATAAGGCCGAGGATGCAAGGGGAGGCCAGTAAGCCATGTCAAATATTCCACTGATTATGTTTCTGGTGTTCATTGCGATCACCCTGGGCATTACCTACTGGGCTTCGAAGCGATCGGCGGGCGCGAGCGCGTACTTTGCGGCGAGCCGGCAAATCAAAGGATGGCAGAACGGAATTGCGGTGGCCGGCGATTACATGAGCGCGGCGTCGTTCCTGGGGATCGCGGGAATTATCGCGTTCCAGGGCTACGACGGCTTTATGTTTTCGGTGGGCTGGCTGGTCGCGTATCTGACGGTGCTGTTGGTGATCGCCGAACCGCTGCGGAATGCGGGCAAGTACACCATGGCAGACGTGCTGGCGTACCGGTTGAAGCCGAGGCCGGTGCGGGCCATGGCGTCAGTGAGCACGCTGACGGTGAGCACGTTTTATATGATCGCGCAGATGGTGGGCGCCGGCGCGCTGGTGAAACTGCTGCTCGGCGGATATGTGACGTACAACAAGGCGGTGATCGGGGTGGGAATCCTGATGATTGTCTATGTAGTGTTCGGAGGGATGCTGGCGACCACTTGGGTGCAGATCATCAAAGCGATTCTGCTGATGGCAGGGACGTTCCTGCTCAGCATTTTGGTGATGGCGCACTTCCACTTCAGCTTTGGGGAATTTTTTGGAGCCATCTCCCACGTGACCTATCACGATGCGAAAGGGGCAACCGTGGTCAAGGACTTCCTACAGCCCGGGCTTCGTTATAAGCCGCCATACGGGCCGCTGGATTTGATTTCGCTGGGACTGGCGTTGATCTTCGGGACGGCGGGACTGCCGCACATTCTGGTTCGGTTTTATACCGTTCCCGACGCCAAGACGGCGCGGCATAGCGTGGTGTGGGCGATGGTGCTGATCGGCAGTTTCTACATCATGACCACGTTCCTGGGATTTGGCGCGGCGACCATCGTGGGCCCGGACTTCATCAAGACGCACGGGGGCACGAACATGAGCGCGCCGCTGCTGGCGAATGCGTTGGCCGGGTCGATTTTCTTTGCGTTCATTTCGGCGATCGCGTTTGCCACGATCCTGGCGGTGGTGGCGGGATTGACCATCAGCGCGACAACTTCTTTCTCGCACGATTTCTGGACCAACGTGATTCATAACGGAGTCGAGCGCAAGCCGGGAGAAGAAGTGATGGTGGCGCGCATCTCGGCGTTTGTGGTGGGCGCGGTGGCGATTGGGATTGCCATCGTGCTGGGCCCGACTGCGAACGTTGCGTTCCTGGTGGCGCTGGCGTTTGCGGTGGCGGCGTCGGCGAACCTGCCGGTGATTGTGCTGTCGATTTTCTGGCGACGGTTCAATACGCTGGGCGCGGTTTCGGGGCTAGTCGTGGGACTGCTCGCGTCGATTGGGCTGATCCTGATTGGTCCAAGCTTGATGGGCATCGATCCGCCGACGGTGACAGGAACGGCGCGGCACCTGATTCAGGCGAAGCCATGGTTCCCGCTGGAGAATCCCGGGATTTTGAGTATTCCGTTGGGATTCATCGGCGCGATCTTGGGCACGCTCATCAGTAACGAACCTTCGTCACAGGTTAAGTTCAACGAACTGCTGGTTCGTTCGAACACTGGGTTGGGAGCGGAGAAGGCGGTGGCGGCTCACTAAGTAGTAACCCCACTTCTCGCAAAGGACGCGAGAAATGGGCCATTCGGCATGGGCTGTGGGTTCGCGAATATGCTAGATTGAGTTCGCGGGCCCATAGCTCAACGGTTAGAGCAGCAGACTCATAATCTGTTGGTTCTAGGTTCAAATCCTAGTGGGCCCACCAGACAACCGAAGACACTGAGTCCCTCGCTCTGTTCGGGATTTCTCCTGCGGGCTCCCGCTTCGCTCACGCCGCAAGACAGCTCAAGTTCAAATCCTGGTGGGCCCATCATAGCTTCCTCTCCTCTCCAACAATCTCCATCTCAACACGCGTACTGCCCTCAGATTTACCAGTGTGGGGCGCTGTTCAGCGCTGGTCGTTGACACTCCAGAATGTGGGAAGTAGAGTGGCGTAGGTCTCTCAAGATAATCAGGAAACTCGGACAGGAGGCAGGGATGCGGTCGAAGCTATTCTGGGCGGGGGCGTTGGTGTGTCTGGCCGCGACGTGCAGCCTGGCGCAGGATCCCACCAAGGTTGAGCCGAAGCATTATCGGAGAAATTTCGAGAATGAGCGCGTGGATGTCGTGTCAGTACACTACGGGCCGCATGAAAAGTCTGTGCTGCACGATCATCCGGGCGGAGTGGTGGTGAGTCTTACCGAAGCGCATCTGCGCTTTACCGATGAGAGTGGCAAGGTGCGCGAGGTTTACTCGAAGGCGGGAGAGGTGCGCTGGTATCCGCCGTTCAAGCATCGGGTGGAAAATCTGGGCGATACGGCCTACGACGCGGTTTACATTGGGGTGAAAGGTAAACTGGCCGCGTCGAGTGGGGTCACGGGGCCTGCGACTGCGATGGACGAGGAAACCCGGAGGATCGTCGGGGAATATCTTTTGGCGTCGGGTCAGCCGTTGAAATGAAAGATCAGCCGCAGTCGGAATGATGCGGCGGCGCGAGGGCGCATCGGGCGAGACAGGGAAAATCAGGCTCGGAAAATTCGATGAGGCCCCCTTCAGAAGAATCTCCTTCCTATCGGACCCAGGCAATCCTGCTCGGCGTTGTAAGCTTCTTCTCGTTTATTTATTTCTATGAGGGCGGGGGATGGAATCAGAACTCCCGCTTCGATTTGCTGCGCGCCATTGTGGAGCGGCACACGTTGCAAATCGACGCCTACCACGAGAACACGCAGGACAAGGCGCACTTTCGGGGACATTATTATTCCGATAAGGCGCCGGGGGTGGTGTTTCTGGCTTTGCCTTTTGCCCTCGGTGCCAGGCCTGCGTTGCGGACGGTGGGAGTGGATCCGGAATCGGTGCGCGGGTTGGTAGCGCTGTCGTATGTGGCGAGTGCGGGAGCGGTCGCATTGCCGACTGCGCTGGCGGCTGTGTGCTTGTTTTTTCTGGGGCTACGATTCGGAGAAGGCTCGAGTGGCGCGGCATTTGCCGCGCTGGTGATGAGTCTGGGTACACCAATCTGGGCGTATGCGAGTTTGTTCTGGGCGCATGCTCTGGTGGGAGCGTGCCTGATCTTTGCGTTTGCAGCGGCATTGAAGTTGGGCGAGGGACAGTGCGCGCGCGCTGATTTCTTCTGGGGACTCGCGGTGGGAGTGACGGCGGGTTGGGCTACGGTGACGGAATATCCAGCGGCGCCGACTTCGGCGATATTGGCGGCGTTGGCATTGTCACAGGCGTGGCCTCGCGGGAATTTGACACGTTGGCGGGTGGTTGCGGGTGTGGGCCTCGGGGCAGGGGTTTGCATCGTCGTGCTGCTCGGCTACTTACACGCGGCGTTTGGGACGTTTCGTCCGAGCTATGCGTACTACGATCCGAACTCTTTTTCCTTTATGCAGCGGCAGGGGTATTTGGGATTGACTTATCCTCATCCTGACCGGCTGCTGAAAATTTTGTTCGGGTGCTCGCGTGGAATGTTCTTTGCTTCGCCGGTGATGCTGGCCGCGCCCATCGGACTTTGGTGGCTGGGAAAAGAGAAGGCTCATCGCGCAGCGGCGGTTGCGGCAGGTGCGATTGTGGCCTATTACTTTTTGTTTAACGCTTCATTCTACTGGTGGAAGGCGGGATTGTCGTTCGGGCCGCGGTATGCGGGCGCGAGTATTCCGTTGCTGTACGTGGGGCTGGCAGTGGCATGGGGACGGGCCACGCCAACGTGGCGGCGGGTGCTGATGGGATTGGCGCTGTGCAGTGTGCTCGTGGCGCTGATGGTGGTTGCGACGAGTTCGCAATTGTCGATGCAGGATCGTTGTCCGTTGGTGCATGCGGTGTGGCCGGCGTTTTGGTCGGGGCAGGTCGCGTCGAATCGCGAGTCGATGTTGACGGTTGGGGAGGCGGGTTCGGGGGCATTCAATCTGGGTCAGTTGGCGGGATTGCGGGGATTGGAGAGTTTGATTCCGTTGTTAGCGGTGTGGGCCGTGGCGGCGGTTGGTTGGTGGCGGACGGGAAGCGGGGAAGAACGGCCGTGTGAATAATAGCCGTTCCGTTACGCGTCCCGGGAGTTTGCGTGTGGCGTTTCTTTCGCCCCTTCCGGGGCTTGGTCATTTCCCATTCCGTACCCACAGCTTGCGCTGTGGGCTGCATTCTTTCGCCGCTTTTGCGGCTGTCGAGATCGCTTACTGCCGCTGCGCTGGTGTGCAGATCGCTTATCGCCGCTGCGCTTCACAGATCGCCTATCCCGCTGAGCGCCTGAGCGGACCGAGGTGCACGGCTCGCTCCTGAGGCTCTGTTCTCCGTGTAAGATAATCTTTTGGGTATCTTATGGCGGAAGTGCGGACGGTGGCGGCGGAGATTGAGTTGCTTCGCGGAGTGTACGCAGCGTTCAACCGGCGTGAGATCGAGACGGTGCTCGCTGTGATGCATTCCAGTGTCGATTGGCCGAATGGCATGGAGGGTGGACGCGTGCTGGGGACCGCTGCGGTGCGGGACTACTGGACACGTCAGTTTGGGGTGCTTGATCCGCGCGTGGAGCCGCAGAAATTCACTCGCGAACCTGACGGAAGGATTGCGATTGATGTGCACCAGGTGGTTCACGACCGGGCAGGGAAGCTGCTGGTGGATCACATGGTGCAGCATGTGTACGAGATTCGGGATGGCCTGATTCAAAGCATGGAAATTCGGGATTCGCACTAATTCAAATTTTGAGGGATATCATGGCGCACAATGTTTTTTGCGTGAAGTTCAAGAAGGAAATGCCGGGGCTGGATGAGCCTCCGTTTGACAACGAGTTGGGACAGAAGGTGTACGACAACGTCTCGCAGGAAGCTTGGAGGATGTGGACAGAACATTGCAAGATGCTGCTGAATGAATACCGGCTGAATCCGGCGAGGCGTGAAGATCAGGAAGTTATCGTGAAGCAGTTGGAGCAATTTTTCTTCGGGGAAGGATCGGCTAAGCCGAAGGAGTATGTGCCGCCTGCGGAGAAGTGATGGGGGCCGGAAACTTCTTCGACGGTCCGGGTGCTAAATTTCCAACATAAGTCAAAACCTCGGCGGGCAGGAGTGCCCGCCCCACATCACTTCAAAAGCTTTTCACCGCTGAGATCGCAGAGGCGACGCTGAGTACGCGGAGAAAACCTTAAATCTAAACTGGGGTCAAAGTACTTTCCGCCCTGCACTAATCTTTCCCACACTACCCTTTCCCTATACGCCTTCCCACTATGAGTCGTTACTGCACTACCAGTTGGAAGGTGGTGGATTCGGTGGGGGCGCCTGGGGAACTGGCACTTACGGTAATCGCGTAATTTCCCTTTGTAGTTCCGCCGGTGCGATTGGTCGCGCTGCTGCCGCCGCATGAGGCCAGCCAGAGGGTTGAAAATCCCAAAGCCACAATCAATCCCAGGAAGCGAATGCCTCGCAGCGAAGCGCGGCACATCCCGGCTGTAAATACGATGCCCAGCAATCCGGGCAACAACGCGGCGTAGAAAATTGGCGTGCCGCGATCGGAGTGTTGGAGCGATCCGATTGTGGGGGCGGTGGTCGTGATGTTGAAACTGACCTGCCCTGAGGTGTTGACTTGGGCAGGGACGTTGCAGACGGATCCGGGCGCCGGGTCGCTGCAGGTGAAGGTGACCGTACCGGAGAAACCGCTGGCGAAAGTTACGTTGACCGTGGCATTCACGTTCGCGCCCTGCGTTACCTGGAAGGTTGGAGCGGTGGATGCGAGGGTAAACATCGGCGTTTCCGTGGCGAGCCAGGCGGTGGCAAGCTTGTCGGCGTCCACAGAACCGAGGCCGGTGACCTGGTCGTAGCCAGTGCCGGCAGTGAAGCCGATCTGAGTGGTGCCCGAGGGACAATTAATCGTCCCACTGGTGCAGGGGACCATGTTATTGCCCGAGGTCACATCATGAAATGCCGAGGGAGTAGAAGCGGCGAATGAGTAAAGGTTGGGATTCACGTTTCCCAGGCCACTGGTGCCGAGGGCCTGGTTGACAAGAGCGAGAATGGCTGAAAAAGTCGGCGCGGCGACTGAGGTTCCGCCGACCACGTTGAAAGTCCCGCCCGTGCCGGTTCGGAAACCCGAGGTGCAGCTCGCCTGGATCGAACCGTCGGAAGCGTCCTCGGAGCAGACCAGGTAGCCATCATGATTGGGTGAAGAAGCAATCGAGAGATCCGGAACGTCGCGCTTGCCATCGGCCGGAACGCCAGTCCCCGTCTGCCAACTCGGTTTTGCGAAGAAGATGCTGGCGCCGCCACCGGAGGCCGATATCGTACCGCCGGGAGTAGCGAGGTCGGCAACGGTGTCATTCCAGGCTACTTCCGGAATGTAGGAAAGTGCCGACGAGATGGTGTCGACGCTCCCAGTGGTGCCGGACCAATAAGTGGTGGCATTGGCATTGGTCTTGGGAGCGGTTCCGGTCAGCGTGCCAGCAGCGTCGCCGTTGAACGTGTTGCCACCCATGCCGGTGACTTCGGGAATCGCCGCGGGAATGTCAACCGCCAAGCCTTGTGTCGCCGAAGCGCCACTTGAGTCGGTGCTATTTGGCTCGCAGTCCGCGGCACCGAAATCCCCAGAGGCGGCCGCAATGGTTTGGCCCTGGGCGTTCGCTTGTTGGGCCCATCCCTGAACCGTCGAGGCAAAAGCCGGGCCCACTCCCGACTGACCTGTTGCACCGCCTTCGCAAAAACCATAGCTGGTACTAATAAATGGCGCGACTTTATTTTGCACGGCGTAGTCGAGGGCATCCCAGACACTTTTTCCGTTGCGGCTGGTACAAGTATCCCCGCTACTCAGTCCGGCATAGACGAAGACAATGGTCGCGTTTTTAGCCACGCCGCCTGACCACTCAAGATCCAGATCGGACTCGCCTTCATCGCCGGCACATCGTGTGGAGGTCGTAGTCGGGAGCACAACCATCTGCACCGTGCTTGCGGGCAGGCCGGCGGCGCTGCGGAAATTGTTGAGGTCGGTAGTGTTGACGCTGCTCTGTCCGATGATGGCAATCTTCTGGCCGGTGCCATCGCTACCGGCGCTGTACAAGGGCGCTACGTCATAGATAGTGGCGAAGTCGCCCGGCGTGATGAAGTGATTGCCGCTAACGTAGGAGGTTAGATGGGGCCGGACTTTTGCCCGCGGTTTGGGGGCGAAGTCGTGAAGATGTCCGATGGCCAGCACTGATCCCGCGAGTGCGGCCGGCACCGATGGGTTGGTGGCGTTGGCGAAATGGATCTCGCCATTCACCAGGTAGTTGTGTATTTCGGTCTGAAACGTTACCTCAACCTGCGAAACAGTTCCGTCGAAAGAAATCTCGTTGCGGCTGTTGGAAACCGAGGTGACCGCGAAACCCTGGGATTGCAGCCAGGCGGAAACGCGCTGGATGTCGGCAGCGGTCATGCCGAAGCGGTCGGCGAACTGGGAGGGTGTGAGCCATTTGTGGTAGTTGGGAGACGAGCGATCCTGCTGCCGGGCCAGCAGGTTGTCGAGGTCCTGCTGCTGCGCAGTGGAGGGCCGGAATACCAGGGTAACCCCGTGAAGCATTTTGCTGGAGTCGGCGCGGCCGAGATCGGAGCGGGCCTGCGCAAAACCATGAACGTTGCCCTTCAGGGCGACCATCTGAGCGGCGTCGATTTCTCGCGGGATACGATCCGTTGTGGCGGCATAACTCGGGCCGGAAAAAAGGGCGATCAAAAATGCAAGCAACACCGACTTCACAAAGCGCATGGAGACTCCGGGGGGTATGGGCATATCCTTAGTATTTTTAGTGTATAACGGCTCGTTCTTATTCGATCAGACTGTTGTACAGAAGGTTGTCTGGCTGACAAAAGATGACAAAGGTACGATGTTGAAAACCCGGCAATTGCACGAAAGTTCTGGCGAACGCAAAGGGACAACGTTGGTGGAAAGGGCCGTGAAAGCGGCACTAGAACCCTAGAAAACAGGTGGGATTCGGACCTGCTGGCCTTATACTTCCGGGTTGAATCGACCGCGCATGAAACCTCCACCGGCCGCAAGAAACCGGCTTGCCTACATTGATTGGATGCGCGGATTGGCCTGCCTGCTGATGTTTCAGACGCATTGCTACGATTCCTGGCTCAGCCCGCAGGCGCGGCAAAGCCGCTTTTTCATGTACTCGCAGCTAGGAGGAACGTTTCCGGCCCCGCTGTTTCTGTTCCTTGCCGGAATTTCGTTTGCTTTGGTCACCGAAAAACTGCGACAGAGAAATCTTCCGCCGGGGGAGATCGCGCGCAGCACGATCCTTCGGGGGGCGGAAATCTTCGGCTTCGCATTACTGTTTCGCCTTCAGGAATTTCTGGTGGCTTGGGGATGGGCGCCCAAGAGCGACCTGCTGCGGGTTGACATTCTCAACACCATCGGAATTTCGATGATGCTGATGGGAGTAGTCTGCTGGCTGGCTCTGGCGGTGAGGCGCGACCCAGGCAGGCGCACGGTTTTGGTGCTGACCGCCGGAGGAACGGCGCTGCTTATTTCTCTGCTGACCCCGCCGCTCTGGACTACGTGGCGACCAGACTGGCTCCCATGGCCAATCGAGTCTTACGTCAATGGCGTGCATAATCTTGGAATCCCGCAGTCACACCTGTTTCCCATTTTTCCGTGGACGGCCTTCGCGTTCGCGGGCCTGGCCGTGGGATTTATCCTGCAAAGCTCCTGGGCGCGAGCGCAGGGAGCGCGGACATTTTTCTTTTTCGGGCTAGCCGGCAGCGTGCTGGTGGAATTCGCACGTTGGCTCGATGCGCAGCCACGGCAACTTTATTCCGTCTACGATTATTGGCGTACCAGTCCGAGTTTTTTTCTGATCCGGGTCGGAATGTTGCTGGTGATCCTGAGCGCGAGCTATGCCTGGTGCCACTGGGGCGCAGGCCAGTGGGGATTCAGTCCGCTCATGCTGCTGGGGCAGGCGTCGCTGCTGGTGTACTGGGTGCACATCGAGTTCGTCTACGGCCGCGTGTCGATCCTGCCGAAGCATGTTATGACCATCGGGGGCGCTTCCGTGGGATTGCTGATAATTTTTCTCGCGATGCTGGGTCTGGCTTACGTTCGCACCAAGATGAAAGGCCGGGGTGCGGAAGTGCTGCCCTGGCTCAATCGGGTGCCAGCGCGGACTTGAATGCTGCGTGGACTACCTTTAGTCTGCGTCGTCTAAGAGGTTCGCTGAGAACCAGCATTGACAGGAACCAAAAACAGGCGGTTTATGTCTGGGTTGACCACCAGAGAAGGGCAATGAACAAAACCTGCATTGGGGCTCGCAACCAAACTGGCGTTGGTGGTTTGCCGCGGAGGGTAACGCCCTTTTGTGCCGCATTGACGTTGGCGATAAACATCCCGACGAGAAGCGCAATCAAGCATACGCCCGCAAGCCTGCGGAATTGCGCAACTACCAGCCCCGCCGCTCCGAGAAGTTCGAGAACGCCCGTCACGTAAACGATCAGCAGGGGACGCGGAAAATATGGCGGGATCATTTGTGCTAAATCATGTTTCATCTTGTTGAAATGAGCCGTTGCGGTGAAGATGAACATCACGACCAGGGCATACCGGGCGGAATTCTGCCACGAGGCGAGAGCATGCACACCAGCCATTCCCACCGCGCGAAAGAGCAGCCAGGACGACAACAATACGAGTAGGACGAGCATAAGAAGTCGAATCCAAACGGTAAGCCGAAAAAATCTTACAACGCCGAACTCTTATCCCTATAACCAACCAACGAAACTGCCCGTGGGCAAGAGCAGGGGGTGTTAGTTGCGGACGTGGGAGGATTGATTGGTCGAACACGATTCGCTCACGAACCACCAATGGCCCTCGGTTTGACTCATCCCTGCTTTCTCGTAGATGATTGGTGACGCATGGATGTTGAGCGCATCATTGACGAGATTGAGCAGCTGCAAGAAATGTTCGAAGCGCCGGATATTAGGCCACTCAGCGCAAGCGACATCGCTGCTGCCAATCGCAGGCACGACGATAAGCTCGCGCACAGCCCTTGGTTCCGGCTGTGGCAGCATTTTGGCGTCTGCTGCCGAACCGAATCCCCGACTCTCCGGCTGGGGGAAACTGAAGACTGACGTATTCCCACAGCGCATGATGGATGCTCACTAACGCCCTACCCTACAATCAAAGCCAATGTTCGAGCGACACAGTCGTGTCATGAATCTAGGATTGCAAGTTGTTGAAGTAATTGGTCGGGAGAGAGGATTTGAACCTCCGACCCCCGGCTCCCGAGCCAAGAGCAGGACAAAAAAATCTAAGTGCTTCATCTGGCGTCGCTTAGGGGCCAGAAAGCCACTCTTTTTCCCGCCTCAATTGTACCGAGGTGTACCGAAAAATCCGGAACGGGCGGCATGTTAGGTCTACTGATTAAGAGTTGACGCACCGGAGTGCGTTGAGCAGCAACGAACACCATCTGAAACCAGCTGCTTGCCCACGACCTAGCCCGCACGGAAGCACTTTGTCGAAAGTAGCAAAAAAGCCCGTATGGGCGCGCATGGGCTCGAAGCATACGGCACATTCTGCGGCACACTCTAGAGGCTTGTTCTGTCCACTAAGGCTCGCGAATTCTGGAATGATTCTTGTCGCTCGTGACAGGCTATTGAAACCGATGTGCTTGAGATTGAGTCTAATCGGTCACGACTCCGGTAGGAGGATTCACACATGGCGAACGGTAATTTGACAGCACTTATCACTGGAGGAACGAGCGGAATCGGTCGCGCCACGGCTAATAAACTGGCCCAGCTTGGCGTTCATGTCTTGGTCGTAGGACGCAGCACGGAGCGTGGGAAGAAAACGGTCGACGAAATTCGTGCAGCAGGCGGCAAAGCGGATTTCATTGCCTCTGATCTTCGAGATGCAGCGAGCGCACGCGAAGTGGCCCAGAAAGCGGTCGACCTAGGGAATGGCCACGTCGATATTCTGATCAACAATGCTGGGATTTATCCTTTCGGTGCCACGCACGAAATGTCGGAGGAACAGTTTGATCGTGTCTTTTCGCTTAATGTGAAGGCGCCGTATTTCCTGGTCGCTGAACTCGCTCCGCTGATGGCCAAAAGAGGCAAAGGGGCGATCGTGAACCTCTCGACCATGGCTGCCGAATACGGGTCGGCGGGAATGAGCCTGTATGGTTCGAGTAAAGCTGCGATCAATCTGTTGACTAAGACTTGGACTGCTGAATATGGGCCGAGCGGGGTCCGCGTCAATGCAGTGAGCCCGGGACCAACGCGCACGGAAGGCACGGACGCGATGGGAGAGGGTCTCGAGCAGTTGGCCGCCCAGGGACCGGCGCACCGTCCAGCCACGCCCGACGAAATCGCAGAAGCAATTGTCTTTTTGGCCACAGATCGTTCCAGTTTTATTTACGGCGCGAAGCTCGCTGTCGATGGAGGGCGCACCGCGATCTGAACTAAAAATTGCCAAAACTAACTCCGACTCGGTTCGCCTTGCAGATCCCTTAGCTTAGAAGGCGCCATGCGCGTGGCGGCATAACTCGTGCTAGCATTTCCAGCCGGAAGACAATGGGCATATTGAGGAGAACGCGGATATGAAATCTCAACTGACAGTAGTTGGTCTAGGAGGATCACTGGCAGAGCACTCCAGCAGTTTGGCTGCCCTCAAAATCGCATTACAAGGCGCGGCTGACGCTGGTGCGAAAACGGATCTTCTTGATATTCGACAACTGTCTCTGCCGATGTATGACCCTGGGGCTGAAAACAACCCACCCGGGTCCGTGCGCAGGATGTGCGACACAATCCATAAGTCGGATGGTCTTATATGGAGCAGTCCGATGTACAACGGAACGATAAGTGGCTCTTTCAAGAACGCACTGGACTGGCTAAAGCTGCTCAGCGACCGAAATCCTCCTTACCTGACGGACAAGGTAATTGGCCTCATCAGCACTGCGGGAGGCATGCAAGGATTGCAAGCCGTAAACACCATGGAGTTTGTGGTTCGGGCGCTCAGAGGCTGGGCGGTTCCTCTGGTGATGCCGATTGCGCAGGCCTGGAAGGCATTCGATAAAGAGGGCCTAGCTCAGGACGCACAATTGACCGAGCAACTGCGTGCATTGGGGAGAGAAGTAGCCAGAGGTTCTTGTCAGTTTGCACTCCAACCGCCGACCAAAGCGGACGCGGCAAAAGCGGAAACTGAAATTACACCTCTCAGTGACGAAGAAGCAAGAACCGCCTAAGTCCGAATTAATTCTTCGAGCACCCAATTGGCGACCGATACAAAACAAAACCTGGCGGCAGGAGACTCGGCAGGCTTAGGGCGGCCACTTCGGGTTCCGATCTTTCGTCATCTGCTGGTCGCAGATCTTGTCTCCGATATTGGCACGTTCATGCAGAACGTTGGCGCTGCGTGGTTGATGGTTTCACTGCGCGCCGGCCCAGGTTATGTCGCGCTCATACAAACTGCCGCTTCGCTGCCTTACTTCCTGCTGGCTCTGCCTGCGGGTTCCGCCGGCGATATCTTCGACCGCCGCAGACTCGTTTTGTATACCGAAGCCTGGATGGTGGGGGTGGCATTGATTCTAGCCGTTCTGACGATCAGCGGCCTCACTTCGCCCTGGTTGCTGCTTGCGCTGACATTTGCGCTCTCCGTTGGAGATGCGTTTGAAAATCCCACTTGGCGCGCCATCCTGCCTGAATTGGTCTCCAAGGACGACTTGGCGGCGGCCTCGGCCTTGAACGGAATCGAATTTAATCTCGCGAGAGCTGTGGGGCCCGCAATAGCGGGCGCGGTGATCGCCGCCGCAGGCGTGGCAACGGCTTTCGTCGCGAACGTCGTGTCGTTTTTTGGAGTCATTCTCGTCGTCGCGAGATGGAAGAGACCCGTTCGCAAGCGGACAGCCCCGGCAGAAACTTTGACCGGAGCCACCGCCGCGGCCATTCGCTACGTCCGCAACTCGCCTGCGATTCTGACTGTGTTGGTTCGGACTGGGATCGTCATGTTCTTTACCAGCACTCTGTTTGCGCTACTGCCTTCGGTGGCCCGGAGTGTGAATGACAGTGCGATCGGGTATGGGGTGTTACTGGGGTGCTTTGGGGCAGGTTCGATTGGCGGCGCCTTGATTATGCAAAGGCTACGCGCTCGTTTCTCGACGGAAACGATTGTCTCAGGGGGCGTTGCGATCGTGGGCGTCGGGATCATAATGATCGCTCGTTTGCACAGTTTGAGTGCGCTTGCTCCGGTCATTTTCGTGAGCGGCGCGGCATGGGTTCTATTCATTTCGCTCATCAATGCTTTGGTCCAAAACCTGGCCCCGGATTGGGTACAAGCAAGAGTGCTGGCAATTTTCTCCCTCGTCTATATGGGGAGTTTTGCGCTGGGAAGTGCGCTCTGGGGCGGTGTGGCTCAGCGACGGGGCATCGGGCTCGCTCTCATCTGTTCCGGGTTCGGAACTGTTGGGAGTGTAATACTTGCGCTGATCGCCAGGCTTCCGGATTCTACGGCAGATCTCACTCCCTGGAATCACTGGCGTATGCCCGTGATTGTCAAGGAGGTTGGCGCCGAGCTTCTTGAGGGCCCGGTTCTGGTCACAATCGAATACTCGGTTGTTTTAGGACACGAAACAGAGTTTATCGGGGCGATCCGCAAATATGCCCGGACGAGGCGTCGCGATGGTGCCTATCAGTGGGGAATCTATCGCGACACCGAAGTGGCCAATCGGTTTGTGGAAATATTCATGGTGCACTCGTGGGCAGAACATCTTCGTCAACACGAGCGCCAGACGAAAGCGGATCGTGAAGTGGAGCAACGCGTTTCCAGTTACGTGGCTGGCGAGCCGAAGGTGCGACATCTTCTCTACGCCGATTCGACAAAATCATAGCTCCGAGCCCAGCTTTGTCGCGTAGCCTGCAATCTGTATCTCACCGTGATTGCTCCTTTACTTACCCTCCGATATGACTGCCCCATGCGTCCTTTCGAGATCGCTGAGTTTCTTTTGCTGCTCCGGGCGGAGAATTTTGTAAATTTGGGATTGCATGCGGGGGTTCGCGGCGATCAGCCTTGCCCGCAAACTTGCTTCTGTATCGGCAAGAGCTTTGATCTGCTTCTGATTGACGATGTTATGGCGAAAATAGTCGAATTTTACGTTCGAGATCTTTTCGAAGAAGGTAAAGTCCGCCCACGCCCCGTGCACCCCAATGTTGTTAATTTCAAAGCCGGACAGAATTGTGGCGAGGGACAATGTGATTTTCCGCCAAACCTTTACAAGCGCCTGAGAACGCGCCGAGAGCCTACCGACGCGCGAACTCCGCCTCATCTACGGGGCTATTCTGCTTGACTTGAAGCAAGTGGATGTTCAGCGTTCGATTAGGCCGGGTAATAACCAGGTGTAGAGGAACTTGTATACCATCGAATGTTTTGTAATCGTCATAATCGATTTGGGTGGGGTTGAGACCGAGGGGCGACGAGGCAAAACGCAGCTGCCGGAGCAACAACCCGGTCTCTCGGTCGAAATACAACTCCAAGGGCGGGCCGGACGCGTTCGTAGCAAATAACAGGATCGCGTCGTGGTCACTAATTCTTTCTGTTCTTATGACTTTCAATTGCTGGAACGCCTTCTCCACATTGATTGGAAATTGCAAATCCGCGTCCAGCTTGGCTCCTTCGATGTCTGCCTGAGGCATGTCGCGAACAGGGCCTGCTGGGGACCTAATCCACCCATTCTGACCGTCAATTACCGTGGAGGTATCTCCCGCGGGCAAATGCACAATCATGGCCTGTCGCGACGGTGATTTAGAAAGAATTTCAATAGGGAAGGAGGGTCCGACGCCGAAAGAGACGGTACCGCTTTCAACGCGGCTCGACACATTCTGAATTGCCGGAGCTCCTCCAACGGCTCCTATGTACTTTTCGATTACGTCGTCCGTCGATGGCAAATTTGTCCGAGCTTGAGGCGTCGGGTTCGCTGCCGATCGAACCTCGGAAACGTATGGCGCTGTGCTGTCGACCATCGGTATACTCACGGGCTTTGCAGAACCGCGGTGGCAGGTGTAACAAGTTACAGCTCGCTCCCCGTGAAATTGGTCCGCATCGAGGGTGAACATCATCTGGATCATGCGGCGGGCGGTTTGCTTCGACGGTTTGTCGTCCTTATCGAAGCCATCATGAACGTGGCAGAACTCGCACTCGACGCCCAACGATGCCGATATGAACTGCATCGCAGGAATCAGTTGGTCCGGAGGAATGTCCTTCAATACTTGCAGATTCTTAAACCGTGGCTGCGCCGCCTTCTCTTGTGCGTTCACCGATGTTTCCCGCAGCCCAACTCCGCAAAGGAAAAGCGGAAGAATCCAGGCCAGCGTCAGGCCTACAACACGCGCCGCTCTGATTATTCTTCTGCTCTGGTTACTCATTCGGTGAACTGGTCTCCGTGGACTGCTATTTTGTGATCCGTGAAGTCGGTATGCATGGAAGGGATCGTATATTTCGGCATATGGCAACTCACACACTCGTGGTTTGAAACTTTGCAGGCGCCGATCGCATGAGCTCGGTCTTTCGCGGCGCCGCTCGCGGGCGAATGGCAGCTCATGCACACTTTGTCGTAGAAGGCAGCATCTTGCACTCTGGGCTTGTGGGCGTCGTGGCAGGCTGTGCAGGTGAGTCGCGCATCGCCATTTCCCCAGCAGGGCTTTGCTCTAAGCGGTAGGCTGGAAACCGCAGGTTAAAAATCCCACTTATGAAGCTGAAGGTGACATCGGCCGAAGTACGATGACAGGCGCCGCAGAAATCCACCGAGTCGGCCGGGCTGAGGCGCGCAGGATTAAAAATGAGCGTCGAAGTCCGAGCATCATGTTCCAGGCTCATCTGCGCCACATGCTGTGCTCCCGGACCATGGCATGCTTCACAGGTGACGCCCGGAATCAACCGTTCGGGCCGAAATTGACCATCCGTACTGGAGGCCGTGGAATGGCAGCCAAAGCACAACGGAGGCTCATCCGGGGACATACGCCGGCCGAGTGCGGTGTCGATGCGGTTAGGCTGAAACCGAGTCCTTCCGGTTGTCAAATCCAAACCGTTCAGAGTCCTGTAGTAGCTCACCCGGCTCTCAAAATAGATCCCATTCTCCTGATACAGAAAGGTATCCCCGAACTGCCTGTCCCCGAATACCCAGCTCAAGGCCGCTGACGCGGACTGCTCGCCATTGGTGGTCGAATACTCTGCTCCGGTCGCCGTTTGGGAGACCGAATAATCGTACGGCCCGGTGCGGAAGTGCATTGAGTGGGGCATATTTGTGAACGCATCTGCGGTTGCCGCTTTCACCGCATGGGCCATAGGCGTATTCGTCTGCGTGGCAACCATATCCTGATGGCAGAGTCCACAAGTCTCCGAGCCCACATATTGATCGCGCGCAAAAGCTCCCTTGGTCGGCCACCACCCCGGATCAATCAGCCGAATTTCAGTTGCAGTGCTGAGTTCGTGGCTCTTGCGCGACTGTGACTCTGCGGAGATTACGAAGGAGCGAGACGCCACTAGAGTGGTCAGGAGCAGCACGCCAAGAATCGAGACAGACTTCGCCATATTCGGGATCATCGATTCTACCCTGATCAACCTCGACGTCTACAAGCACAGCTTCATCGCGTCGTAACGCAACTGGAGGACATAACCAAGCTTCCGATTAAGTGGTGCGGAATTCATATCGACCATAATCAAGAGTTCGCGGCTCCGGTAAAGTAGACCAACGAAACGGAAGAACGCGAATGGGATGTGGCTATGGGGCGGTGGTGCTTTACACGGCGAGGTTGCAGCCCCATGACAGCAACGGGAGCTACTCGGCCATTCCTCTTGCCGCTCTTATTTGGGCTTCAGCTTCGCCAATGCATCCTTCACCCGGGGCGCCAAAGGAGAGTCCGGCGCTTCCTTCAAATACTCTTCATATTCCTTGGCGACTTCATTGTCTTGGCCTTTTCCGGTGAGCGCCTGCGCCACGATCAGGTGTGAAATCGCAAACTGCTTGTGGTCGGGAAGGGACGGCACTTTGCGGGCATTGGTGAGGGCGAGCTCGGTTTCGCCGTTTTGGAGCTGAACGTTGGCAAGCGCGGTGAGGGTTTGCGCGCTCTTAGGCTGGTCGGCAGCAACGCGCCGCAGATACGGCTCGGCCTCCTTGTATTGCCGGTTCTCATAGTAGAACTGACCCAAATAGAGATTGGCTTGCTGCAGAGTCGGATCAATCTGCGTGGCGCTACGGTACGATTCCACGGCGTCCTTGCCGTCCTTCAGTTGGATTTCCGCCAGTGCAAGATTGTTGAACGCGTCCGCGTATTTCGGAAACGCAGCAATCGCTTTCTGAAAATGATTCTTGGCTTCCTCCCAGTGCTTTTTGTCCATTTCCTTCAATCCCAACTTGAATTCTTTCTGGGCAGGTTCTGGAACGATGACTGCGACAGCTACGCTACCCATCTCACTCATAACGGTGTTGGTCAACCGAACCTCTATGTGTTCGGTGATATACGGTCCCCCTTGGCTGCCACCCGTTTCAAAGATATCGCTATTCGTTGTCTCGACGTCGGGCCCGCTTACCCGCACCTGAAAACGCCCGCTGGAAACGCCGTCGAAGGTCGCGCCGCCATTTCCATCGGTTGTCCGTATACCCGCAACTCCCCCGAGCGGTGAGATCAGCTCTACTCGCAGTCCAGATGCGGGTCGGTGGCTCTGCTGGTAAGTAACACGGACGCTTACGGTGGTGATTCCGGCAGAAGACCCCGCGCTCATGGTGGTCGGCTGCTGTGCGGCACTGGCCGCCGAGAAAAAGGCCAGCGCCAGAGTGAGCGACCAAAGATGACTCGATCTCATGACTGTCCCTCCATCCTTTGCTGAAAGAAAACCATCTCGCCGTGCGGAACGCCTTTTCGAGCGAAATTCTCGCGAGCTGAAAGCTCAGAAACTGACAAATTATAGACCCACTTGGACGGCCAGCAGCGATGATTTGCTGTTCTGAAATGCCGCGCTACCGCTTGCTTTCCCGCTTGACTGGAACCTCCAATGCCAAATCTGCCGTTCCAAACAATCCGGTGAGGTTATCGCGCACGCCGAGACGCAAAATATACTTCCCCGGCGCCAGTCGGATAGGCACGCTCATGGGCAGTTCCTGCTTGCTTACCCTTTCGAAAGTCGGCTCCGGCAGTGATGCCTCCGCGGTCTGGACTTCCGTCTTTACCCGCTTGCCTTCGGGGGTGAACGCCTGTACCTCAAACTGTAGCATGCAGTGGTGCAGGTTCCCGGCTTCGATTTGAAACGACAGGGTGGAAGGATCTATCGCAAATTCAACCACCGTATCCGAATCTGGCTGCGGTGGCAGCGCCCGAGCCATGAAGGTTATTTCCGTCGAAGGCAACGAATTCGCTGTTAAAGCCGCCGCCAGCATGCGGTCGCCGTTGTCCTTTCTCCAATCTGAAGGGTTCACCGCGAAATATCCGCGGCGGTAACGCAATTGTGTGCCTTGCCGGTCGACCTGCAATTTGATATTGCGAAACTTCCCGTCCCACTTTTTTTGACTTGGGTAATAGCCGAGCATGTAATAGGCACTTGATTCTGTGAGCGCCGATTGAATGGCTTGATCAAGATCGTTGCGGTTGCCGAAGTAGCGCCCGCCCGTATCGCGGGCAATCGTTTCCAGGGCGTCGTGTGTGGAGAATCGTTCGAAGGCTTCGTGGCTCAAGGCGCGATTGGCGTCTATGCCGAGGTGAATCTTACCCTCACTATCACGACCGCTGAGGCTTGGATCCCCTAAGCTTTCCGGTACCAGCCCACCCGCATCAATGGTGTATGTGGCCACATGCGCATCGTTCAGCAGATTGATGGTCCTACGGATTTGATCGCCATAATTTCTTTCCGTCTCCATGGCACTGGGCGAATCTCCCACCACAGAAAACGGGAAGCCGGTTGAAAACCACAGCAACACCTTGCGTCCATTTTGTCCGGACATGAAGCGAGCAATTTGTTCTAAAGCCGCAAGGGTAGCCGAGATGCGGGTGTCGCGCGAGAAGTTTTCCGACTCCCGCTCAAAGCGGTCCATCATGTAGGCAATGTCTTCAAAAATGCTGGCGCTGCTTCCGCCAGCAGCGAGCGTTGCAGGAAGCCCGGGGTCCGGGCCGCTGCCGGTGGGTCCACCTTTGGCCTGTGCCGGCAAATTGACAGTTGCCGCAGGAACAGAAGCTGAGGGCGTTTCCATCTGGCCACCGCTACGCGCGAGCGCTGGCGTTTCAGCGAGGTATCGGCCCAGTGCCGCTCGCAACAGAGGCGGATCCTGCGTGAAATTCTGCAGCACCGTCAGTTTGTTGGTCAGGGCAATCACCGCCAGCCTGGTGTTCGGATCGTATTGCCGAGCCAAAAACGTCAACATCTGCTGCTTTACGTACACCTGATTTTGAGCGGGAGTGTTGAGACCGTCGAGCAGCAGCACTGCTACCGTGCCGTTTTCTGCATTCGTCTGGGTTACTGCAGGGCGGTTAGTCGTCACGTGCGGAGGAAGGATCGCCGGCGGTGGCGCTATCGCGTGCTCAGAATCGCGCTCGGAGAACGACGCGATGCTCTGACGAACGCCGTCTTCCGTCACCGTGAAGTCATTCGATTTCAGGCCCTTCACCGGATGGCCCTCTTTATCGAGGACGACAGCATCCACCAGCACCAGGCGCGTGGTTACGTGGAGCACCAGCCCAGGGTTTTTCGGAGGAGGAGTGGGCTGCTGCGCGGTGACAAGGCCACCGGCGAAGAGCAGCAACATCCCGTTATGCACCACGAACCGCCTCATAGAGGTACTTCTCCAACCAGCCTGCCAGTTATTGCTGCGAGACATGAGGCTTGGGCCTGAGCTTCTGGTACATCACCATGGCTTGCTCTGCATCATTGGCGCGCCCTTCGCGCCGGTATGCGACGCTCAGTTGATAGTAAGCGTAATCCGTCGGGTGCAGGTGGATAGAGGTTTCCAGATCCTCAATGGCATCCTTCAGCTTTCCTTGTTCCAGCAAGGCCTTCCCCAGCTCATAATGGGCATCGGAATGAGTCGGCTGCCGACTCACCACGTCCTGCAATAGCGGGACGGCCGTGTCGGCCTGATGCATCTCCAACCGGACGTATCCCAACTGGTATTCTGCCGGGATGTAGCCGGGATTGACCGATAGCTCCTGCTGAAACTCATCCGCGGACGTATCCAGCTTTCCCTGCTTGAGTGCCACCATTCCAGAGCCATAGTGCGCCTCGGCGGTGTGCGGATCGAGGCGCAGCGCCTGCGCAAACTCCGCCAGGGCCTCGGGATAATTCTGCTCCTGTGCGTACGCCTGACCCAGCATCAGGTGTACAGCCGGCACGTTCTGGTCCTTTTCCAGCATCCGCGAAAAAACGCGCGCGCCATTCTTCGCATCACCGCTGCGCACCAGCGACGTGCCGGCAGCGTATAGCAGGCCTGCGTTGTCCGGCAATTGATCGAGCACGGAACGCAACGTCGCCGCGCTCTCGGCGAATTTATCGGTCATGTAGTAGCAGAGGCCGAGCATCTCTCGGATGGAGAGATCATTCGGGGTGCGGCGCAACTCACGCTTCAGGGGTGCAACGGCTTCGTCGTATTTCTCCGCGCGGTACGCGGCGAGGCCCCAATTGCGGTCCAAGCTGGGGATCGAAGGCTCCCATTTCGCCGCTAGCGAGAATTTTTCAGCGGCCTGGGTGTAACGCGACGCGCGGGCGTCAATCACCCCCAGGTTGTGATACGCCTGTCCCAGCAGAAGCGACACGGATTTTATGTACGCTGCCTCCGCTTTGGCATCGTAAGGCTCGGAATCGCCGGGCCGCAACATCATGGACTGAAGTTCCTGCTGATTCGAGTCACCGTTCGCCTTCTCAGTATCGCTTACACCCGCGCCTGCCCTATCTTTCTGAAGCGTGGTGCGAAGCCGCTGCGCCTTCGCCGACTCCGCATCGGCCTCCGCATTCTTGCCAAGCTTGTGCAGCGCTTCAGCGAGTCCTTCATAGGCGCCCGCCATCGCGGCATCCATCTGTTGCGCAGCCGGCGTCAGATTGATTACGGAGCGATAGGCATCGGCCGCCTTTGCCCATTGCTGCTCGGACGCGTAGCATCGGGCCAGGTAAAAAAATGCCCGCGAGTCCTGAGGTTGGAGCCTTATTGTTTCCTGCAGCGAGGTTTCGGCTTTGGCCAGCTCCAACTGGCTCTCGCTGCGCGGAACGTCGGGCGCTTGCGCGCTGAACAGAGCGGCCAACCCCAAATAAAAGTGGACTTGCGGATACTTTGAGTCCAGCGCGGTCGCGTGCTCGAATTCTCTCGTCGCCTGCTGCGGATAGCCGGTCGCCAACAAGGCCCGCCCGATCAATATGTACACTTGCGCGCTCTCGGGCAGCGAGTTCTTCATCTCGTCGAAGAGCACCGTCGCCAGTGAGGTTTTCTTCAGTTCCAGATCAGCCAACGCAAGGCTGTACGCTACGTCAAAATCCGTGGCCAGAGCTAGCGCGGCCTGCAGTTCGTCCGCCGCGGCTTGATAGTTCCCCTGCAAAAAATCAATCTTGCCGAGCAGGACACGAGCGCGGACATGGTCCGGATTCTTTTGCAGTACCGCCTTCGCGTCCGTTTCCGCCTTCGACATGTCGCCGGAATAAAGCTCGGTGATGGCGAGGTCCACGGCTGGATCTGGATTATCCGGGTCTGCTGCGAGCGCCTGCTGGAGCAACTGCTCCCCGCCCGCATAATCGTGCCGGGCAGCGCGAAGATTGCCGAGGTGGTCGAGCCCGATGGCGATCGCCCGCCGATATTCCTTTGCTGCGCCCTCGAAATCTCCGGCTAGCTGATAGGTCTGGGCGGAGTCGAAATGCTGTTGCGCGCTGTCAATTTTGGGCGGCGCGCTTCTAGACGCCGGCGCTGTGCTCTTGGCGGCGGATTCCGCTTTTTGGGCGGGCGCCTGGGCAGCAAAAATGGGCATCACGAACACCAATGCAAAAACAACGAATATTCCTCGGCTGATTGGGAGCGGCATCATTGTGGGGCAGACTTCGTTTTACCGGATTGCGGATAGATCTCGCGCTTTAGCTTGTCATTCAAGGCCTGATGCAATTGCTGGTATGTCTCCGTCTGTGTCTTTGCCTGTTCAGTCATTCCCAGCCGCGCATAGACCAGCCCCAACTGGTAGTGTGTTTGCGGCACATCGGGCCGCAGTTTAACCGCGATTTCCAGGGCTGTGCGCGCGCCACCTACATCTCCCTGGCGCAGCCGGATCACCCCTAGCTCCTGTTGGGCACCGGCGTGGCCGGGGTCGGTCTTCACCACCTCTTCCAACCCCTTCCGAGCCTGGTCAAAATTTCCTTCGCGCTCATCGAGCATCGCCAGGTAATACCGCGTGTCATTGTTCTTAGGATCGAACTGCAGACTGCGGGTGAACTCCTGGTGGGATTCGGCATCGTTCCCTTGGTCGTAGTCAACCATTCCCAGCAGAAAGAGGGCGTGCGGGTCGTTGGGCCGCTCCGCCACCATTTTCCGCGCCAAGGGGTCGAGGATTTCCTGGAACCGCTGCGTCTCCTGCAATATCCTGCCATAGACGTACTGTGCATCTGGATTGTCGGGTTCCAGATCATACAAGCGCTTGGATGCCAACCTGGCGCGCTCAAGCTCTCCCATTTGCATATATTCGACCGCAAGCTTCATCAGGACGGCGGGGTCGTCCGGCTTGACCGCGTCCGCACGGTTCAACAGCTCCAGCGAATCTTTCCAGCGGTTTTCCTCGGCGGCAAAGCGGGCGGAATCGAAGAGAATGTCGAACGATTTCGGCTGCATGCGGAGCGCCTCAGCCAATAACTGCCGTGCTTCCGGTTTGCGCCCCTCGGCTTCGCGAACCCGTGCCAGGACGTGCACGTAACCGCCGCCGGGCTTGGCTGGCCTGATCGTTTGCATCAACTTTGACGCGTCCTGGACGTAGCCGTTCTGAAGAAGCACCACCACGAAATCGAGCGCCGTTCCCTGTTTCGCCGGCGGCAGGCGCAACACCTGCAAGACCAGAGGAGGTATCTTCTGGGGCTGCGCCAGTTGGAAGTAATCATCGGCCAGCAGCGGGAGAAGACCCGCTGGGCGCGATGTCAGCGGGATGCGCTCCCCTGCCGCCGCTGACTCCTGATACTTGCCCGTCTGCTCGTACAGCGTGGCCAACGCCAGGTTCGCATCAGGATCGTGAGGTACACTCTTCACGATCGCCTGCTCGGCCGCGATTGCTTCCGCCGCTTTACCCTCCGATTGGTACAAAGCTCCCAGACTACGTTGCGGCTCCAGACTGGACGGGTCAATTTCAAGCACGCGATGGAACAGCGCCTCGGCCTCGGCATAGCGTTTCTGACGGGCACGCAGCTCGCCCATCAGCTCCAGCGCCCAGACTTCGTCCGGATGGGCGCTCAAGACGTCCCAGAGCTGCTGCTCAGCGGCGGGCAATTGATCGTGGCGGATAAGCTCGGAAATTCGACTTCTGGCAGGGATTTCAGCAACAACAACAGAAACCAATACGAAGACGACCAAAAGTAGCGCGGTTGGTCTCCAAGTTTTACACTCACCCTTTACTGCGCGGCTGACCACCGCCCAAGGCCCCGTTTCCGTTCAAGGAATGAACTTGCGCTAAATTAAAACGGTGGGCTGGACCAAAGTCAAGCCCACCTTTTCCCTAATCCGATGCGCGAGCGCCTTTAGAAGATCAACTTCAAGGCGTATTGAATCTCGCGGTTGCCCAGGTTGCTCGAGAACGGCGTGTTGCCGAAAGGTGATCCGGTCTGCAGAGTAGTTCCCGTTACGACGCCATTCACGACCTGCCCACCATGGCCTACGAAGTGCAGGTTCTGGTTGCTATCAGCGCTGGAACTGCCGTAGCGGAACATCGGATGATTGAACAGGTTGAAGAACTCCAGGCGGAATTGCAGTTTAGTACTCTCGCCCAGTATCTTCGGCATGTTCCAGTTCTTGTCGAGCGCGAAATCCACATCCCGGATGGCCGGACCATGGCACTGACCAATCTGGCCGGGGGGCGCCTGGCCGAGGACATAACCGTTCATAGTGAAGGCGTTGGGGCTGATGTACTGCAGATTGTTTCCGCTGAAGCAAGACGCGCCTGTAGACAGTGGACGAACGCTGAAATTCGTGAAGGCACCGTTGCCCACCACTCCCCAGGGATCCGCGCCGAGGGTCCCGGTGCATGGTGCCCCATTTGCGAGAGAGACGCAGGTAGTCCCTTGCAATCCGCCAGTGATGGTAAGAGCATTGCCGGTTGCGACGCTTACCACCGTGCTGGTTTCCCATCCGCCGGCAGCGCCTTTCAGAAAACTATTCCGCCCTTCGAGACCGGGTAGGTTGTAAACCAGGCTCGACGAGAGAACATGGGGCCGATCGAAGTCCGACAGTCCACGACTTGCGCGCGGATTGTAGAGATCCGCAATGCCGTCCTGGTTATTGGGATAATCGGTTTCGGTGTTTGCGATGCTCTTGGACCAGGTATAACTCGTCTGGAAGATGGAGTTATGGGCCATTTTCAGCGTAAACTGCGACTGGAGTGAGTGATAAATGGAATCACCCTTATGGGTCCATTGGTAGATGGCGCCGGGGGCACCGCTGTACTTGGCGCCGAAGGGGAACAGGCTGTTCTCATTGTTCCCACTCGGGCGGGTAATCCAAGCCAGACGGTTCTGTGGCGGCAGTTGATCGATATCCTCATAGGTCGCGAGGTGAATGCCGCGCAGGCCAACGTAACCGACCTCGAGCTTGGCATTGTGGAACGGCGTTACTTCGGTGGTCAAGTTCCACTGCCAGCTATTGGCTAGGTTCGGGCTCAGCGATACGCTTTGGGTTGCCGTGCCGCCCACGGCATAATCATACATATTCACGTTTTGTGTAAAGGTCGGGCCGTCAAGCGTACGCTCGGGGCCGACACCAACCGTGAACGGCGGATTTGCGCCGACGAGGCGGGTGCTAGTCCCACTGATCGGATCGCGAGTGAAGAACTGTCCAACCCCTGAGCGCAGTACCCAATTCCCGTGGCCGAATACGTCCCACGCGAAACCGACGCGCGGCGCAATCAGGTGGTAATTTGAGGGGACAATGCTGCGATTCTTGGAGTAGACACCTCCAGGGAAGCCCAGTGTCGCGCAGCCATTAGGCGCCCCCGCCGCCAACACAATGCCGTTGCAGGGGGAATTGGCATCCGGTTTACCAGTAGAGGGATCTACGAGGTTGGGATTGAACGCGGACGGTTCAAAGGTGGCCAGCTTGTTATCGGCCAGCCATGCGTCAGGCATAAACGACCAGCGGAAGCCGTAATCCAAGGTCAAGCTCTTGGTTACCTTCCAGGTATCGCCAAAGTAGAACTCGACATCGCGCCAGCGAGGATCGCTGATGGGATTTCTCGAGTTTTCATTCGCTCCCCAGAGCACATTCTTCAGGATCGTGTCCGCCCATTGGTTGCCGCCCGTCGGACTACTCCAGGCATAGCCCTTGCCCGAAAGACTAGCGTTGCTGTTTCCCGGCACGTTGTAGCCCGCCGCGCCCCATAGTCCGCCAGCCTCTTCGCCCTGTTCCTCATCCTTGGCGTTTTGGTCGTAGAGGATCCCCACCTTGAAGGTGTGTCTCTTGATCGAGATGGAGAAATCATCTTTCCAGGTGTACAGATCCTGGCGGTTGCCCCAAGGGCCGAGGGTGCCGAGATATGTCGAGCACCAGCAGATCTGTTCCGGAAGCTGGTTGCCGTGCAGTTTCCCGCTGGTCGGGAAAATCAGGGGCATGGCGGAAACGATCTGCTTCTGCAGTTGCGGATTATCGCCCGCCTGGGTGATGTTAATGCGATTGGCCCCCCAGGAGAAGGCGAAGTCGTTGACCTTGTTGGAGCCGATGGCCGTGGTTAGTTTGGCTACTAGCATCTTGCTTGGCTGCGACCATGAATCGCTCACCGCCGGCCAGTTCGAATCGCCCCATAGGCCACCTTCTTCATATCCGTGCAATGGATTCACCCACGATTCATTGGTGAAGTTAATCATCAAAGTCATGCGCTTGGTGATGTTCAAGTCGCCGCGGACGTTTTCTTCGCGCCAGTTCAGCGGAATTCCCACCTGCGAGACCCAGTCATGTGCGGCGCAGAGATTGTTGAGGTTCGGCAGTGGAAGCTGGGAAAGGTATGCCTCGCCGGCAGGGCTGAGCTGGCTGGCGGGAATCGTGTTGTTGGTGAATGGCAGTCCGGTAGTCGGATCGTGCGGTACCGGGGGGGCGCCGGAGTTCGCGGGACAACCCGCGATATCGTTGAAGTTACCCCCAAGCTCCGCTGCCGTCGGGACCCACGCCTGCCGCACCTGGCCGCGGCGCTCTTTGTTCCACTCTTCCGACCAGAAGAAGAAGGCCTTGTCCTTCTTGATTGGGCCGCCTACTGTGTAGCCGTAGTCGTTGCGGCGCAGATAGTTCTTCTTTCCGCAGACAGGATCGCCGGGAAGGCAGTTCTGTTTCTGCTGGCCAAGGAAATAGTTTTCGGCATTGAGCGCATCATTGCGCCCGAAATAGTAGGCATCGCCGTGAAACTGGTTCCCGCCCGCCTTGGTGACAAGGTTGATCTGCGCGCCGCCAGCCCCGCCATACTCTGGGCCATAGCTGTTGCGCAGGATCTTAAATTCCTGAATGGCGTCCACCGAGGGATAGATCAGAATGGTGCGCTGCGAACCTTCGTCGTTATTGTTGCTCCCGTTCACCTGCCACTGGTTGGCGTTGGCTGGTGCGCCGCTGAAGGAGATATCAACCCCCGCCAGCAAGCCCTTGTTCTTATTGTCGAAGCCCCCTCCCACAGCGGTGCCCGGCATCAGTGTGGTCAGTTCGATGAAGTTGCGGCCATTCAGCGGCAATTGGCTCACCTGCTCGCTCAGCATGACGTTGCCCACTTCACCGTTTTCCGTGTTCAAATTGATTGCACTGGCCTCAACGGTCACAGTTTCCGCGATCGCGCCTACCGGCAAATGCACTGCGGTATTCGTCACCGTAGCGACGTGCACTGCCAGATCCTTCTGCGTCACCGTCTTGAACCCATCTTTTGTCGTAGTGAGCGTGTAGGTTCCGACCGTGAGTTGAAGAAAGCTGAAACTGCCCTGGACGTCCGAGGTGGTCTTGCGCTCAGTTCCAGTAGCCTGGTCAGTCAGCGTCAGTGCGCTTCCTGGAATTGCAGCACCGCTCTGGTCAGTGACCGTTCCGACAAGATCTCCGGAGGTTTTCTGAGCAAACGAAGACGGCAAAAACATGCTTGAGGAAAGTGCTAGAACCGCGATCAGCTTCAACAGCCTAGACCCCATAGACTGCCTCCTGGAGGACGGTGTTTACTGCAGGTGCTTATTAGAAATTCTGCATTTTTCGATGACTAATACTTTTGCACTACTACTGAGACGGGAGGATTTAACGGCAAGCAGCCTTCTGTTGTCAAGCTAAAAAAACGGTTTTCTAAAGAATTCTCGCAATAGCTAACCGGTATTCTTGAGGTAATCAGGCATGTTGAATGGCACAGCTCGCCTCAGGTCCGGTAGCTGGAAAGGCCGCTGATGTTAGGATCAATAGCTATATGAACGCAAGGAAGCACAAAAGTGGGAAGAAATCCCAGGTTGTGACTCTGCAAGTGGTGGCCGACCGCGTCGGACTCACCAAAGGAACCTGTTCCGCGGTCCTGAACAAATCCGCTGCCTCCCGCTCCGTCCCGGAGCATACCCAAAAGAAAATTCTCGCGGCCGCCAGTGAGCTCAACTATCGTCCCAGTTTTCACGCGCGCAATCTAGGAACCAAACGGACATACATGATCGGAGTGGTCACTCAAGAAATCGGCGACTTCTATGGTTCACCGATTATCAGTGGAATCGAATGCTACCTTCGGCAGAAAGGTTACTTTTTCCTCACGGTCGCTCACCGTCACGATCCGAAGCTCCTTGAAAACTATTCGCATCTTCTTTTGGATCGCGGCGTCGAAGGCTTCATTACGATCGACACAATTATGGAGCGCCCCTTGCCGCTACCAACGGTTGCCGTCCCTGGGCACCTCCGTTTAAAAAATGTTACAAATGTCGTCCTCAATCATCGCCGGGGAGCTTGGCTGGCCCTGAGTCATCTCCTCGAGCTTGGCCACACGGACATTGGGTTCATGAAAGGTGCTCACGTCAGCCCAGATTCAAAGGATCGTTGGGATTGCGTTTGCGAAGTTGCTGCGGAACTAGGCGTCGGCATGCCGGCCAGCCTTGTGATAGAGCTTGAGAGCGACGATGCCACGCCGCAACTGGGTTATCCCTTCGCCAAGAAGCTGCTCGCCCGCGGGCGGCCCTTTACTGCCCTGTTTGCGTATAACGATATCTCTGCCATTGGCTCCATCCACGCGTTTCAGGAAGCTGGATTGCGCGTTCCTGAAGATATTTCCGTGGTGGGCTTCGACGACATTAGAATTGCTGTACACAACAACCCAACTCTCACCACCGTTCGACAGCCGCTAGAAAAAATGGGTGAAACAGCAGCACGCACTTTGCTCGAACGACTCGAAGACCACACACCTTGGATACCCAAGATCGTAATTGAACCCGAATTGGTAGTTCGGGATTCGACCGGCCCAGCACCAACGGAGCGTACTTTTATAGGCGATGCATCTTTCGCCGTGGACCACGCCTAATTTGCGACAACGTCCCAGGTCGAGAAAGAGACGCGAGCCCCGTGCCACCAATTGCAGCCCGCGACATCCGCGCCGCATCATTTCCACGAGTTGGTTCCATTACCAATCTTTCCGCAGTAAAATGACCGAGCTCCTGACGTTATTATCTATGCCCGGGCGTCCTCTTCTTTCCATTTGCGGTGTTCTGCTGCTGTCCTCCTGTTTGTTGGCCGCCCAAAATAACGCCTCTGCCGCACCGGTTCCCCAGTTCGTGGATGTCGCGCCACAGGTCGGGCTGACTGTTTCACACCTGGCCTCCAAGGAGCAGCATTACATCGTCGAGTCCATGGGCGGCGGAGTGGGCTTCTTTGATTGCGACAACGACGGCCGGCTCGACATCGTGGTAACCAACGGATCTAGCGTTGACCACTACCGCGCCGCCGGCGACCTGATGGTCACGCTTTATCACCAGGGCGCCGACGGCAAATTCACCAACATCACCGAGCAAGCCGGACTCAGGGTGAAAGGTTGGGGCATGGGCGTCGCCGTGGCCGATTTCGACAACGATGGCAATCTGGACCTGTTCGTTACCGGTTATGGACACAGCGTCCTCTATCGCGGACTCGGCGACTGCAAGTTTGAAGATGTCACTGAGAAGACCGGGCTTGGCGGAATTACCGGCTTTGCCACTGGCGCCGCCTGGGGCGATTATGATCGCGACGGCCACGTGGACTTGTTTGTCTCCCGTTATGTCCACGTAGATATGGACCATCTTCCTGCCTTCGGCAGCGACGAAAAATTCTGCCGCTTCAAGGGCGTGCTGGTGCAATGCGGACCCTGGGGGATGCCAGGCGAAGGCGACTATCTGTTTCACAATCGCGGTGACGGCACCTTCGAAAATGTCTCCAAGAAAGCGGGGATGGACGATCCACAGCACCGTTATGGTCTGGGCGCAATTTGGGCGGATTACGACAACGACGGCTGGCCTGATCTATTCCTGGCCAACGACGCGGGGCCCAATTTCCTTTACCACAACCGGCACGACGGCACCTTCGATGAGGTCGGCATGCTATCTGGCGTGGCCCTCGGGGATGACGGCCAGGAACTCGGTTCCATGGGAGTGGATTTCGCCGATTACGACCATGATGGCAAGCTTGACCTGTTCGTCACCAACTACACGGACCAAGTCAACAACCTATACCGGAGCCTTGGTGGAGGCGCGTTTACGGATATGTCCTGGCCGGCGAAACTCGGCCAGCCAAGCTATCGCTATGTTAAGTGGGGAGCCGGTTTCGCAGATTTCGACAATGACGGATGGGCGGACCTATTCGTCGCCAATGGGCATGTCTATCCGCAAGTGGATGCGATCCCCGGCAGCCCTGGCTACAAAGAACCCATGCAGATGTTCCGTAACAATCACGACGGAACCTTTGAGGATATTTCCAAACCCTCAGGCGTGTTCGACATCCCGCCGGAATCGCGCCGCGGTGCTGCTTTTGGCGACGTTTATAACGACGGCAACATTGGCATTCTCGTGCTCAACATCGGCCAGCCGCCATCGCTGTTGATAGATAAAACCCGCAACAGCAACCACCGTGTTGGTTTTCATTTGATTGGAACCAAGAGCAATCGTGCCGCTATCGGCGCGCGGGTGACCATTCATGCTGCCGGAGATACGCAGTTCAACGAAGTTCGGGGCGGTGGCAGCTATCTCTCGCAGAACGACCTGCGGCTGCACTTTGGCCTGGGGGCTGCCGACAAGATGGAGAAGGTCGAAGTTACCTGGCCGGGCGGCCAGACCGAATTGCTGCGCGACGTCCCCGCCGATTTCATCTACACAATCACGGAGGGCCAAGGGATCACTGCTCATCTGCCCCTGCCTCCGCCGCTCAAGCCCGCCCCAGCCGCCTCCGCAGCGACCGCGAACCGCTGATTCACTTGAACTGTTCCAGGGAGTGCAGGGAAGTTGCCCGGCAAGTGGACTGGCAATCGCACAAAACTTACTCGCATGTTCGCCTAGAAGCCAAAAGGCGAGCAATCGATGCGCTCTCGGGAGCAGGAGCAAAGAGGAAGACGGTTACGTCACAAAACACGTCGGAGAAGGCGAATCGCTAACCCAAACATAAATTATGGTCGGGGAGAGAGGATTTGAACCTCCGACCCCCTGGTCCCGAACCAGATTCAAGACACTGCTCAAATCTGTGGAATTTTGTTGAACGTAATTGATTGATATTGAATCGCTTGCAGCTCGGCGCTAGAACCTGTTGAAACTTATTGCAGTCGTGTGCTTTCGCAGCTACAAAATCGTCTACATTGTCGGAGGCGAATACAAGGTGAAGCATAGATGCGCCCAGAACGGTCCTGCATTTCTCTAGCGAGCACACGCGCCCTTTGATCGAGGACGTTTTGGCGGCGTCTGATTGCCCACGTTGCGAAACCTCGGAGAAACATCTTTGAGATAGATAGTCCAAGGACCACTATGTATTTCCCATCCACCGAGCAAGACTGACGGCTCGTGAACGTACTCTTGGTGTAATAACCCACGGTGAATACACCGGTCCACCATGGGAATCGCCAGAGCTGCCGATGATGAACTCTATATCTGCACGCAAAAGATGCGGCTCCGCGAGCATGATCGACATGTAGTCAGCCCCAACCGTCGCATTCGTGGCGCTGATTGATCGGACCGTTTCGACCAGGATGTTTCTCATACTGACACTGTCCGAGCGTCCGAGCAGCGGTTCAGTTTTTTCATCACCTCTTCAGCCTGAGCGTACGCTAGGTTTGAAGTTGGAATCCTTGCGAGGACTTCGTCGCGACCCCGACTATAAGACCAGTAGCGTGGAAGAGTTATAGTTGAAAGGTCGCTATTGGAACCAATGAATCCGCACAACCATGATAGCTAATACAACACCGAAGAGCGCCAACCAGATACCGACCGACCTAGAGCGCCAGCTATAGACATTTAGTCCGCGAACCAGCCACGGCGCATAGTATTCCACATTGGACCAACGTATCCATCGCGCATATATGGCTGGGCAGAAGGCAATCAACAACCCTACCGCTATGAACGCGCCAGACATAGCGAGTTCCAGTAAAAACCTGAAGGCTAATCGCATGGCCATGAATAACTTGCTGATACCGAGACTCCGGAAGTTCCAATTGTCGGTCCCGCCAGAACACCCGCGGACGAAATAATCATTTGCCCACCTACAAAGCCAATAGGCGTTGGAATGAAATTGACATTTATGTTCAAGCTAGCACCTTGAATTATGCCGAAGGCTTTCGAGGGATTCCCGAAAAGCGGCCCGGCAGATCCACCCGGGACCTTCGCTCCAACTCCACCGGATGCTAGTGAAAGACATATGTGACTGTTTTTCCCGTCTGAAACGACGTTGCCTCCTGGGGACCAGCCCGGCGGGTATTTCGGGTGAGCAATCCATAGGCTCCCCCCCGCCCCCACAAATTGGGCGTTCCGAAACCAATTAGTGACGTCACTCCATAGCCCTCCCAGCAGTCCTCCGTTGTTTGCGGCATTGGTCCCGCTACCCGAACTGGAATTCGATCCAAGGTTTACCCATGTCGGTACAATGGTACCCATGAAGTTGCCGCAGCCGTTTGATTCCGACGGAGGACAGTTTCCAGAGTAGCCAGGAACAAAGGTGCTGCCTGTATGCACCCACAAATTTCCCCCTTGCGCGTAGTACCCCGGAATGCTGCTCAAATAAGTGTCCAAACCTGCCTGCATCTCATTTGGGGTTGCGAAACCGGTTATCATGATGCAGCCTGGGCTGACAAAACATGGTTCCGATTGAGACCCAAGGGCATCGAACCGTTCGATACGACAATCTGGACACAGTCCCGAGGGATCGGTAAAACTGTTCGGGTTTGTCGTATAGGCGTACTGGTTCCATGCCGCGCCAGCCGGATCGGGAGAGAGCCAGCGGCCCTGACCATTGTGAAGCTCTCGGTTTGGCGTGTCATATAAAGGGCCACCGAAGATAAGGTACGACCAATCGCCTGTAAAGCCACCAGCTATCGAAGACTGACCGAATTTGTCGTACTCTTCTCCATAGGGTGCAAACGCGTAGTCATAGAAGACACTACCATTTCCGCTGGAGGGCACAGATTGCCCTACCCTAGCAGTCCCGAGCCAATCTTTGTGAAGGTAGAAAGCACCACCACCTTCAGCAAGAGTTCCCCCTCCCGGCAGCGGAATTTCTGCGGTGTAGACATATATGATGCCTTGGTTAGCGTAATTGTACACAAGCGCTATCTTTCCTATCGGGCTGTAAAGAGTAATCAATTGCAACCCACTTTGATTCTCCTCGGCCATTCTACCGAAGGCGTCGTATGTGACGCACGTACCACTGCTCCCGCAGTTAATAGCTCCGCCAACGTTAACCCCGGTCAATTTACCAAAAACATCCCAAGTGTAGTGTGAGTATCCGTCGTATGTCAGATTGCCATTGGCGTCGTATGTTGCTCCAACACTTGAATACTGGTTCTTTGTGTTATAGCCTGGGTTCCAGGACGAACTACCGGACTTCGTCAGGTTGTCGTACTGATCGTAGGAAAAAGTCTGCGCCCACACGGAACCGCAATTATCAGAGGTCAATCGAGCGACATCATCATACCCAAACGCACAGGTCTGACTACCCCCAGCGTCTAATCCGTCGGTAACCCCTAGCGATCCCAGTGTTCCGTTTGTGTTCCAGGTTAACGCATCATTTACATTCGCGGAGCCAACGTAAAACTTGTAATTAGTCATCTGGCCTGTACTCGGAGAGTAGGTGTACACGTCTTGATCGGTGCCAGCGCCTACATCTATGGTAGTTGGACCGACAGGGCCATACGTCACGCCAGCAACGATAGGGTTCGATCCCATCATTGTAGTGCTCGGTTTTCCATTGGCATCTAAACCATACGTCAGAGCGCCGATACCAGTGATGCCGCTAGTGGTGCCGAGTCCAGAGCTATTCAGTGTGTTCAGCTGCCCATTGGGATACCAAGACGCAAACGTGTGAAGGTAGCCAAGGGAATGTGGAGTCAACTCCCAAACATCGGTCACATTTCCCAGCTTGTCATAACTAAACCATTCGTCAGTGATGATCGTGGCACTCGTAGGAGGATACACAGTGCAGTTATCCGTTGTCGCTTCCACCATGTGACCGGCGGCGTTATTGATCGTACCTGGAGCGCTGACTATACCGTTTGCACTTGTATCGTATCGAAAGTGCTTACACTCACCTTGACTGCCTGCAGGTCCGCTCCACCCAACATCTGACAAACGCCCTAGGCCGCTCTGATACACGTAGCAGCTAAGCGAACCGTCGGGATTGTTAATCGCCATCAATTGTCCTGGCTGGCTAGTCCACCCACACAATCCAGGAGACCAAGAATCGTATATGTAAGTCTTGGTTCCGCCCTCCGGAGTGGTCTGGGAAATAACACGTCCAAGAGCATCCTTTACTGTTGTACGGGTTTCAGCACCGCGGGTCGCAAGCGTCGTTATACTCCCGGCAGATAACGAGTACGTGTACGTGGTGGGAATACCAGAACCCCCTGCAAACTGTCCGCAAGAGCTGCCTCCACTAGACAGAATAGGGCAAGTAGATTTTGTCCGTCCCAGACCATCAAATTCAACTTGTGTGGTCTTGTTATTTTCGTTGCTAGGATGAGGACTCAAGGTGCTGATTACATCATTTTGAGTATACGTGTTGTTTACAGTACCGCCGCCACCATCGACCGTGGAGGACAGACGGCCGCTACCATCGTATGCCGCCACGGTGAATCCCGTAGTGCAATCTGCGCCTAACGCTGCGGAGCAAGGCACGGAGGTGCTGATAGTCGCGCCCGTGCCGCTGTAGCTGTATTTGTATGTGACGGTGTCGTACGACGACCCATTCCGAGTTTGCGTGCGAATTCTTCGACCGGACCCATCCACAGTGGTAATGGAGTCCTCCGTCGAGGAACCAAACGTCCTCGTTGTTTCGACAGTGTTTGTGCCGTAGTTCGTCCATACCACATTGTTGAGCGGATCGGTAATAGAACTCGCACGCCAGAAAGGATCTGCAGTTCCCGACGAGTTGACGTAACCGTAGATCGTGGCATTCCCGTTCGCGTCGAAGTCCTTCACCTTCACTCCGCCGTCGCAATTCCATTGTCTCGAGGTAGTCAGACCACTGGTAGTGACCGAAGTGGGAAGTAAACCGTTGCACCCGCTCGGGCCGTTGTAGGCAAACGTAGCGACGGTCCCGCTCACGTCTGTGGCTGTAGCGACCGTACCGTTGGAGTTGTAAGTAGATGAGCTTGTCAGCCACGACGAGCCACTCACCCAGTTCATTGTGGATGTCGGATGGCCTGTATTGCTGTAGGTGATTTGCGTCCTGGCAATATCGGCGCCCGAGGAATTCTCGGTGTGGCTGTAACAGGGCGTCGTGTAAATGTATGTGCCGGAGGGATACGCACTGCAGGAAGTACCGTTCCACGACTGACCGTAGCTCGTGAAGGTTTGAATGGTCGGCGTGGTTGCACCGAAATCATAAGCGAGAACGGAGGTGGCGTTACCGTAGATGTCAAAAGTGGTTTTAAGGATACTGGCCGATGAACCGTTTAGGGAAGTGTAAACGTCAGTTTCGGTAATCGGTAGAAACGGGACCGCTGAGGGTGCCGCACAGTTCGGTGGAACGGGCGGAGCCGAGCCATTGCTTCCGTAACAAGTGGTGACCGTCTTCAGCAGGGTTCCGCCGCCCGCGCAGCCCGTGATGCTTGTGGGGCAACCGCCCTGATATACCGCTAGCTGCGTCTGGTATTCCCCTGCAAAATTGTGGACCGTCTGGTTGCCCGCCGGATCGGTTTCAGTGACCGTGAAATTTCCAGGAGTGCTGCTACTGTTTGAATTATTAAACGTCCATGTGTTGCTGTTACCGTTGTTATCATTTGCCGTAACAGTTAGCACAGGAACAACTCCTGAGGAACAATTGATGCCGTTGTTGCCGCCTGAATAAGAATACGAAATGTATCCGCCCCACGGGTAGACAATCTTTGATACGCGACCGGTTGACCCATACGAAACAGTGTACTTGGTGCCATCTGGCCTGGTTATTTGTGTAGGAAGGTACAAGGACCCCGATGACCACTCGGTGACGCCGGTACACCCGAAGGCTGTCCCTAGACTTGAAAAGGAGGAGTACGACACGGCGTACTGCTGTGTGTTCCCATTGACATCGGTATATTTGTAAGTGTCTCCCAAGGACTCGTTGGAATAATTGATTGTGGCGACGATTGGGGTTGCGTTCAGTGTGTCGGTGTATGTCGTTACGTTACCGCTCTGGGCAGCACTGATCTGCGTAGAATCGGGGTCTTTTTCATAACCTCCAGAAAACATGTCAGCTCCGTTGCCAGAGGCGTCATACAGCATCCATGGACCACTATGTTGATCCATAACCACGAATGTATAGCCGGAACCATCGGTTGTCGTCACTGGAGGAAGAGATCCTCCTTGACACACTGATATTTGGAATCCTGCCGGAATGGGATGTTGTGCACCAGTGGCATCGGTAAACGATATGTGATACCAAGTTGTCGTTGGGCAATCTGCAGAGTTCTGCGTGTAGTTCATTACTGTATTAATAAGCTGTGCCGCGCCGGTTGGATGCCCGTAGAACCCGGTCGAGACAATCCAATGGGAACCATTCTTATAGGCTTGCGAGTTCGAGGTAATGGCATAAGCGAACGGTATCTTGCCGACCTTGCTTCTTAAAGGAAGTATTGTTGTGATATTGCTAGTCGCCAAATCTATCCCAAACTCATGTGTCGAGAATGGAAGGATTCCTGCGGCTGAATTGCTTTGAGCCTTGGCGAAGCCGGAAAACAAGACAAAACTGATAATCTGGAGCGCAAGCGCAAACCAAGCCGCAAGTCCTGTGCATGAACGCGATGTGATTAAGGAGAGGGAGAATGACTCCGCGATACGTCGCAACATAAAGCTTCCTCCTGATGAACTGAACAGATGGTCCCTCCGACATAGCAGTCGGATCACCGATGCGACAACGTGCCCGCACTATGCGTCTGCCCACGACTGGCAGCGCACTCCGTTTCACACATCAAGGGAAGCAGCGAAGCAGGATTAACGGAACTGAGATCCGCCGCTCTAATGGGCCAATCCACCTCGCTGATTGCGAAGCAGAATATTTACGCATAGGTAGGGATGTCAACAAAAAAGAGAGCCTGTCACAATTCTTCAACCATTTGTTACGAAATCCGAACAAAAGCACTAATGTATGGCTAGGTGTAGTGGCTGTTGGACTTGCGAGCTGGCTTGAGATGTAGCGCCTGAGTGGCCGAATTCACTGGTATGTCCCGATTTGCTCGCTGTATACCTGCAACAAACCCTGTGCAGGGTATTTGATTTATACTCTGGCGTTACGTTTACACATTTGCAGACTGTCGCGAACGAGAGATTTGATCACCAAAGGAAATTCATGCGCAACTTGATTTTACTGGTTCTGGCCGAAGGAGCACTGATTGTTAGTTTCGCATGTGAGACAAACCCGAGTAGCATGAACAAGCCGACCGTGTATGCGGAGGCAGGCCAAACCGTTAAGGAGCTGGTAGACAGTCTTCCGCCTACCGGAGGAATAGTATCTTTAGGAATCGGGACATGGAGCAGCGGTTATAACTCCACAGACGTCATCACAAAACCAAACATCACAATTCAAGGTTCCGGCATGCCAGGCTACGACTCTACTTTTACAGCATTGAGCGGAGGAACCATTGTGCAGGGGCATCTTCCTGCATCCACAGGAGCAGATTATCTTACGGTGCAAGCTCTTGGCGTAGACGCTGGCCCAGCATATATCGACGCCAACAATGGCGGAGTCGCAACGGACGCTTTTGGGATCTACAACAGTGGCCAGGTGCTCGGCGCTCGACAAGTCGAATCACCGAGGATCGAGAATGTCTCTTGCCTCGGCTATAGCCCCACCGCTGCGGCCCACTGCATGCTGGTCGAGAATGTGAATCATGCGTATGTCCACAATGTCGTTACGGTAATGAACTGTCACGGCTTCGTCCTCAAGGGAACGAACTCGACGGTAGATGGGGTCTACGCGAGGGGCCACGGCATCGATTCGGTCATTGTTGAGTCGGATGATTATGCCCCAACCTCGCAAGATGATCTTTCGAACATAACAATTGAGCCCCTGATCGCAGCAGGCGACACAAAAGGCATTATTGTTAAGCGCTTCACTGGTCCGATATCCGCTATCAGCATCTCCGACGTGGTTATCCGAAGTCCACTGGCATGGGGGGTTTACATCCAGGGTGCAAGTTCGACAACACCTGCCACTGCTCTGAATTTCTCGAACATCACAATCGACTATCCGGGTGGGAGTCCGATCGCGGAGTACTGTATGCAATTTGTGCAGTACGTGAGTGCAGTGAACATCAATAACCTGAAATGCTCGAACATGTGGGCGGGGATCGCCCCTTACGCACCAGCATCCGGCGTGTTCGATCGCTTCGCTATAACCAACTCGCAGTTTACGAACATCGCGACCAATGCTGTCGAAACCTACGGCCAGTGGAATATCTCCGACACCAGCTTCGGATGGATTGCCGGGAACGGCATCATGGCCGACTCTGGAGTGACAACCGTCTCAGGGAATACATTCACGAACATCGGAGGTAGCAACATGTACTCGGCTGGAGGAAGTTTTGTAGTTAGCAAGTAGCAAAACCGCCGAAGCGCTGCGCGTTGCAATCGGTCGAGTACAATTCAAGCTCTGCCCTGGCGAGGGAGAAGTAGGCGGTCCAAAAGCTTTTCACTGTCGTCCACATTTGCGGCGTGAGGCTGTTCGGGACAGCTCAACGATGTTGACTTTGCCGCTCAACGGAAACGATGGGCCCGTTCGATTTCGCACGGTCTAACATTCTCTCCGGACCGATCTCGACCATCGGCCCGCCATCGGAATTCCTTTGTTTCATTCATCATGTCGCTAACCAGCCGACCGAAAGCAATCCGGTTCCTTTCAGTTTGCTCGTGACTCGACCCGGTGGGAATCCTCCCGAATGGACCAGACTCCTTGCCGCTCAAGCCTTCGAACAACGTGAACCACCTGTGAGCAGCCGAAATGGTTCCAGGCACAACCGGCTTGCAATCGCTTCAATCCTGAATGTAAACCAGGACGAACTCTTCGACCACAACTCAGCCCGATGACAACTCACTGAATTGGAACCGTGCATGTTGTTCCTGCCAGAGAAGCGCTGATCGTGTTGCTACTAGTCACCGATGCCGAGAAGGTACTGGAAACTGCTGCCGACTGACAAGACGTCGATGGAGGATTGTTAGGATTCAATGAATCGAATACAGCTGCAGTAAGCTGGGTAGGTCCTATGCTTGATGCAGTGACGACAATTATGAGCGTCCCGTCAGGACTTTGGAAGATTCTCGGCGTGTAGGATGATGCTCCGTTCGGGGTGACAAAGTTGAATGTATACTCACCACCTGGCGGGAAGGTGTGCCCGCTTCCGAGATCAAGGAAAACAATACCCATTAGCTGCGGCGAAAATCCCGTAGCATCGCCATCAAGAACTACACCGGTACTGCAAAAGTTGAAGCCGGCACCCCCCAGCCCTGCCACACGCGTGTTGTTGAGGTGAAACGGTATTTGTTGTCCAATCTGTGGACCGCCAGCCTTTTTATAAGTGGCCAGGAATGGTGTTGCTGACCCAGGGCAATTGGGTCCACAGACATTCAACTGCACAGCGCCCGTTGAACAGTTTACGTTAGACACGTTTCCCTCGATTGCGCTCGAGATCTCGACAAAATTGCCGGTTTGCCTGGCAACCTCAAGCTGCTTGGAATTGCTGCTGTTCAGTCCACTCGTCTTCACACTAACCTGCTGACTGCCAAACGGCGCATTTGGCGGAACAGAAAACGTCAAGCTTGTTGAAGTACAGGTTGAGGGCGTGGCCGTTACCGTCCCCACCAATACAACATTGTTTGTGCAGGTCGCCGAATCGAAATTAGTACCCGTAACAGTGACCGTTCCGCCGCGAGCCGCCAAGGTAGGACTGACTGAAGTGATGCTCGGGGCTGCGATGATGACCGTGAAAGTTCCGGTACCCATAATGCTGCCGGAGGCTCCATTCAAAGTAACGGTGGTAGAGCCCGCGATAGGCGTAGCGTCGGCTTTAATTGTCGTTGTCCCACTGGCCCCCGAGGAGATGTTGCCTGGGGGCGAAGCAGTGACCCCGGTCGGTAAGCCAGAAACCGTTACAGCAACAGACCCGTTAAAGCCACCGCTCGGCGTCACACTGATGGTCAGCGTCTTACTGCTTTGCCGAATGAGTGTCAGCGGGTTGGGGCTAGCGGACAGTGCAAAGGACGGGCCGATGACCGTGAATGTACTGGAAGCCCCGCTTGAAGGTCCCCCTGAGCACGGTATGTCCGTGTACGCACTGGCACTTAGTGTGTGGTGCCCGGCTGGCAGATTGCTGAAAACCGCCGTGGCTGGACTAAAGCTAGGAGATGTGAATTGGTTTGTGACGTCGGTTCCATCAAGGGTTACATGAAAATTGTTGCAATAACTACGTAGCGAAATGGACGCGGCAACCGGATTACTTACCATGCTATTGTTTGTCGGTTTATCAACCGTCACGCCGTAACAAGCGGTGAGCAGCGCGAGGCAAGTACTGGCCGCCATAGTCGACATGCACTTACTGAAGGTTCCCCTATGAGCGCTCAAGCCCAAACAAGCGGGCGAACGAAACTTGACAGTCGACTGGAGGAAGCTTGAGGCTTGCGGCTCTAGCGATGAACGTGATCCCGTGATCGACATAAATTGTCGACCTCCGTCATTTTGCTAAGTGTTGTGGTGGCCCCGAGAGAAGTGTCCGAGACACTATCCCGAAGCATTTCTACTGTCAAGGACATTTTATTGTACGTTTTTAGTAGTCTTGTTCGGAATTCGTAACGAATCTCATTCACAACCCGCGAATTCCCACCTGCAAACAAGTCACACCATTACAGCGTTCTCCAAATTCCACGCTCGAACCTAGTTTGCGGAAGATAAGGCTGTTCAAAATGAAGTCCGAAAGATAAATCCCGCTCACAGTCTTAGGAAAAGTATGGCGTATGGCGAGCCCGGACCTATGGCGAACTATGGAACCGCCGCTACTTCAACGGTCCCGACCGAGTCGAGCGAAACCCACTGTTTGATTTGCCCTAGTAATGCATCGGCAAGCACCTGGCGGTGTAGTCGGCAGGCAGTCGTCTCAGTCGACGCCAAATTATGATTTTCGAAGTACTTGTTCGACGTGTACGCTCCGCCACAGAACATGAACCACTTACATTGTGCCGCGCATTGTCTTATGCCATTTACAACACGCCGACGCATTTCCAAGTATATCGCGTCATCGTCCAAGCGATCGAGGTCGCAGTCGTGGATATTTCCGATGACGAAATTGTTCAGATCGGCGCACACTCCACCGGCGAATTCAGGAGAGAATGTTGACAGGTCCCCGCTTCGTTGAACGGTGAGAATGGCAAGTCCGAGCGTCTCGTCTGGAGTCCGGAAGTGAGTTTCGCCGTCGTGGGTGTGTCTGATCACATTCACGATGTCATCGAATTCGCGCACAGCGAATGGGCTTCCGGAGCGTCGCCAAAGTGCGAAGAAGCGCTCTAGGAACGCACGGTATCGCGCTGACACTTCGTCTAAGGGCAGCATTGCAAGAGAACTGGACACGTTGGCGTTCTCGACCTCTTCGACATTAAAGCCAACCCAGCGTACATGCAATCCCTCAAAAAACGCGAAAAGTTCATTCGGGTGCAATAAGGTCTTTGCCGTTAGCACGCAAAGGATTCCAGGTTCGATCCCAGCTAACCTGAGCAGCTCAATCCCGCGGATAGTACTTCGCCACGTTCCTCGGCCCGACCAATCTACCCTGCTATCGTCGTGAAGCCATTCGGGGCCATCAAGGCTCACTCCAACCGAAAAGGCGTGTGCCTTGAAGAAAGAAGCCCATTCATGGTTGATCAAGCTGCCATTCGTTTGAATGGAGTGTGTGATTGAAAGGTCACGAGGGCGGTGTCGCTCCGCAATTTCCACCGCGCGTTCGAAGAATGGCAGCCCTGCCGTCATGGGCTCTCCCGAGTGCCACAGAATCTCCAGCTGAGGCCCGCGTAGTGAACTGCTGAAAACCTTCTCGAACAGCACGTTCAACGTTTGATCCGACATCAGTGCGCCATTTCGCCGCCCCGGAACATAGCAATATCGGCAGTTCAGGTTGCAGAGCGAGGTTGGCTGAACAACGAGAAGGTTGAGTGTCACTCTTCCCCCATGAGCTTATTCTTTTGCAGTAGAGCCAGGCCCGCTCTTAGCTAGTGCGCGTGGATTCATCGTTGTGGTCAACCCCAACATCTGATCCCCGGCCTTGCCCCAACCGTCCGCAAAGCCACCGCCATCCCTAAACCGATCATGCCAGTCGCTAAAGAAGTCCGCGCGAACCTGAGTATTAACAGAGAGGACCGCGACCGCCTTTGGATCGAGTGACTGTATGTCTCGCAAAACGCCATCTCTCAATTTGCCTTGCAGCTTCTTCAACTCTTCCGTAGAAATTCCGCGTTGTTTATCTTTTTCCTTGGCCACGTTACCTCTTTCCTCGCGATCTGAAGAAGGTTTTCTTCCTCTTGAATTGTTCCAACGTTCGTCGCCTGTTGGTCACTTACAATTCGTCTAGCGAGTCGGGTGGATTCTTAAGCGGCGTGCGGTCTGACCAGCCTCGATCAAATTTGCCGTTGGGGTCTTCAGGAATCCAATGCGGATAAAAATCAACATTGCCGCTCTGCGATACAATCATCACCCACTCCTCCACGCCCGTTGGATCATACCCATGGTCCTTGGCATATCGGATCATGACACGCCAGTGCAAGTCCGCTGAGTTGGCGAGATCCCTTCTGGTGTAGCCAAACCTGGCCGCAAATTTTGTGACTCAATCCGATAGTGGGGCTTCGATTCTGCAGCGGCCAGTCTGTTTCTGGGAAGGTTGATTGATCATTCTCGCCTCCTGTCTCAAGGTAGTTAGTTGGAGCTTTTTCGAAAGCCCAAGCAAGCCATCGCTCAACTATCTCTGGCTAGGATCCCCCGATGAAACGGCATTTAACTCCAGAATTTATACAAATTGCAAGTAAAAACATCACATTCTTCGCAGTGACCACCAATCGCTGCAAAGCTGAGAGTAGGCCCAGTATGGGAATGAGCGATCGTTTTGTTGAATCGCTTTAGGCGAGAGGCCGCCAAAAATCTTGGCAAAGGAGTACAAGTACCAAAGGACACCCTCGCTAAAAAGCTAGGTTCACAGCTGCTGCTTAGTTGTTAGCCGTTCTCCAATTTACAAAATCAGAACAATAAATTGGTGCCCGGAATCCACAGTGTTTCAGTGACATACGCATACACTGCGGCGATGAATTACCAATGCAAGAATTACGAGCCCGCGACAACTTGTTACGAATTCCGAACCCTGGCACCTGACTAAAAGGCTCTCTCCTCTGATTTTTAGGGAGCGAAGTGAGTCTGCGACTCCGTTCATTCAGCACATAGTCTCGCATGGCACGGTAATCCGATTTCATAGTCATCATGAGTCGACCCTCTGGTGCAACCCCAGGTGGTCGATCAAAGTGCTGCAAAGCTGACCCGTTGCATATAAATGATTTAGAAGTTTTCACCGTGGAAGAGATTTGGCACTGTAGACGATTTTGTAGCTGCAAAAGCCTCCTAGTCCGACGGAGTTCAACAAACTTCAACAACTGTGGAATTTTGGGTTGCTGACTCTAAAGGAGTTCCGTCGGGTAGAGCACCTGTTCCCGAACCAGATTCTATCCCTTATTGAACTCTCCTGAAATTTGTAGATTCTAAGAGATTTATTTTGTTTTCGTTGCGGACGCGTTTTGAATGCTGTTGAATTTTGGTGAACCGGAGTGCTTTGACCGCTACAAAATCGTCTACACAGGATTCTAATTTGTGAGTGACGACAGATTCACCCGCACCAGCCGCGTCGCACAGTATTGTCTGATGGGGAGAACTTTCTATGAGCGAGTACGATGAAGCCGTAAGTTATGACGACGGTGATGACAAGCCAACTCCGATCTGCGAGCACAGATTGCCCAGGGGATATCTGTGGTGCGTGCGCCCAGAAGAACATGAAAATTGAGCCACCCGTTCACCGCAAGTCCAAGTTCGTACCGAGCAACCAGATGCCGAAAAGGTCCAGCTAAAAAGAAGCCGCCATCCCGGTCGGAGCTATCCAAACCGTGAACGGCGGCTACCCCTCACACAATATAACGCACGTTGCAGGTCCGCCGCTCAGTGGCATCCGACCAAGCAGTTAATGAAATGGTGCACTTCGTTGTTTGCATGGTTAACGCCGTCACCGACAGCTTGACCGCCGTCACCGACAGCGTGGAAAACCTGCATCAGCGTATTTGTAGGGCCAAAGGGCTGAGACTTGTTCAGTTCTCCGACGACGACAGAGAGTATCGTAGCTCCCACTACCACCTGTGGGGAGACCGCCGCACATTCAGTCGCTTTGCAAATTGCCGAGATGTCTCCAGACCCATTCGGCTGATCAAGTTTCTGCTTTTGTTGATCAAGTTGTTGGATTTCTTGATCCAGTTTTTGCATTTGTTGATCAAGCTGTTGATCTTCAGACTGATGTTTCCCGAACTGCGGGGTTGAATTTTGTGCCTGTGCGTCAAAGACGAACAGAAGAGTTGGTAAAGCAAGTAAGATTGACAGCTTCGTGACGTTCAACATTGGTAGATCCCTCCTGATAGCGGCACACTTATGCCGTATCGTCGAATTACTGAATTCGCCGCTTCGGACTCCGCATCGGGACACACTGGTCCGGATAAATTTGAGTCCGCCTAACTAGAAGATTGTCAGGGGTTGTTGTTCTTAAGGAACGCGCGTCGACGAGGTCAATTGGGCCATAGCATCCTCCGATGTGAACCGCTTTTCAGCCTCCCATTTTCGGGTGTCTGAATCAGGCGATGCATGAGTTCACGATACGATCCGCCCCTCAGCGTGTCAAGGTTTTGGAAGGTTACTGCGTATTACTAGAGTAATGTGCAAACGGCCTATCTCTTAGAGCAGGAATGAAACATGAGCGCACCGAAAGCAGTTTCTCTTCCCACACATCTCGCTGATTATAACGTCAATGACGGGAAGTGACATGAGTTTTGTTATGTCGGAAGTTCATAGTTGTGCCTAGAGACTGTCGAATGGGCGAATAGTATTAACATCGACCCTCCTCATTCTTTAAGACTAGTGGATTACATCTCTCCACGGAACGCCTTGTCCAGAATCGAAGGCATGATGGCATCGAGCCCTTTTGCAGTCTCCAATTGGAACGTCCTAAATCTATCTACCTGTTCTTTTAGCCCGTCCAGGTAGGCGACAATCTGGCGCTGCTCTGAGAGCGGAGGAACGGGAACCCCTATTGCTTTGATCCGACCGACGCTTAACGTGCGAAGACCGCTTGTGGTACGGCTTTGACCTTGAACCGCGTCTTGTCCTGCTGGGCTATTGAGAAAAGAGTTTAGAAACTCTGGCAACATCCTCTGCTGATTGGGGCGTATACGAATGACATGATTTTGATGAACGCAATTCTCGATTTCTCCGCGAAACAGCGCAGTGCGGCCAATCTGCTCGGCACTACCATTACCCTCGATAATCAGAACGTCGCCGGAGAGCAGTCGCCAGCGTTCCAATTCCTCGGCTGTTACCTCGAAGAAACGAGGGTCGTCCATAAGAACTCGATTCCGCTGAACGTGCGCCACCGTGAGATATCGAACCGGATTTGCGCCCGGAGCACGGTGAGGCCCCTTCTGGATTCCGCCACGTACCTCAGCGATTGCCTCGATTGGCTGTCGCTGGTTGAACTCTTGGAACAGCTTTGCGGCACTTGCGCCCACGAGCGCCTCCGCCGCCGCCTCCGATTGCTTCCGCAGGTCGCGAGCCTCGTTAGTCTTCGCCGCTAATTCCTCAATCCGTGCCACAATCCGCTGCTGTTCCGACAATGGAGGAAGCGGAATCTCCATGGCGAGCAATTGTTCTTCTTTAAGACGATTTCTACTAGTTGGCGTACCGCCGGTGCTAAGGCTTAGGACTTCATCCCATACAGAGGGAAGACTGAAGTATCTCCACAAGTATGTGCCATCAGCTTGATCTGATTTAACTGTAAAGCAAGGAAATTCATTAGATACATAGCAACCGTGATTCTCATCGTTTGCTATTGCGAAGGAGCCCTTCCATCCAAACAGGCGGTTGTAGACGAAGTCGCCTTTTTTAACTTTATAAAGATGTTTTGCTTGAATTTCGGAACCAGGCAATACATCCTTTGTGTAAAGGCCTTTCGCATACCAGTGCGCCCCAAGCATAGAGTATGTCGTGATTGGGTCTACCATCACAGGTCTGCTGACGGGCAGCAATGCCTCGCCCAGACGCACCTTTGGCCAGTTCTTGCTCATGCGCTTTGTTTCGCGAGAAGCTCTTTAATGCCTGTCACAATCTCAGCAATCCGTTGTTCCTTCTGCAAGATACTCTCGGCCAACTGTTCTGGCGGCAAGTGGGTGATGTCCTCTTTGGCGGTAGGATTCTTGATATCAAGATTGACCGACAAGAGGTTTCCGTCTCCGTCATACTTCAGTACGTCAGCTACTCTAACTTTCCACGCGCGTTCATTCTCGTTGCGCTTCCCCCACCATGCAATGCAACCCGCGAATTCCTCGAATTGGATTGGCGCCGTTTTGGTGTAATTTTTCCGACCTTCCGGCAGCGGCTGTTCGTAATACCAGATTGTTTTCGTCGGCCTCGTTCGGTCGAAGAAAAGTAGATTCGTGGGAATCGACGTATACGGCGCAAATACTCCGTTCGGTAGCCGCACGATCGTATGCAGATTGAACTCCTTAAGCAATTCCTCTTTAATCCGTGCGGAGATGCCGTCCCCGAAAAGCACTCCGTTGGGCACGACCATGCCGCACCGGCCGCCCTTGGAACCACCGACAGAGCGCCTCAATTTCCGCATGATGAGCTGCAAGAAAAGCAGAGCTGTGTCTGCCGTCTGCTTATCTTCCGGAAAGTTCGACAGAATTCCCCGTTCTTCCTCGCCGCCAAAGGGCGGGTTCGTCACGATCACGTCCACCCGGTCCTTATCCCCGATCTCGCGCAACGTGAAACGCAGGGCGTTCATTGGGTCTATTTCAGGATATTCAACGCCGTGGAGAAGTAGATTCATCTGACAGAGGAGGTACGGCAGCGGCTTCGCCTCGACGCCGTGGAGCGTCCCTTTCTGCAGTTTCGTGAAATCCTCGGCCTTTCTTGCCTGCTTCTTCAGGTGCTCGAACGCTTCCACCAGGAATCCGCCGGTGCCGGCAGCAGGGTCGAGCACCGTCTCCCCCAGCTTTGGATCGACCACCGTCACGATGAATTTCACCAGTGCGCGCGGCGTGTAGAACTCGCCGGAATCGCCGGCCGCGTCCCGCATCTCCCGCAGCATGCTCTCGTACAGGTGCCCGAGGGTGTGGATCTCGTCCCGGGAGGTGAAGTGAATCTCGTTCACCTTGTTGACGACGTCGCGCAGGAGGTAGCCGTTGATCATCCGGTTGACGGTGCCCTCGAAGACCTTAGCGATGACGTCCCGGCGGTCGCCGTTCATACTCTGGAGAGACCGCAGATACGCAAAGAGCCCCGCACCTTTCTTCCCGTCCGGACGCACCGCCTCCTCCTGGTTGATGAACGCGATGAGCTCCGGCCCGGTCATACCATCCGGCTTGCTCGCCCACTCCCGCCAGCGATAGGGCGGATCGATGGCTCGGCGGAATTTCTTGCCCGCGAGCTTTGCTTCCTCCTCCCGGCTTTGTTCCATGTCGTCGAGAAACTTCAGAAACATGATCCACGTGAGCATTGGCAACCTATCCAAGTCGCCATTGAGGCCCTTATCCTTTCGCATGATGTCGCGACAGGATTTCACAATGTTCCCGAGTTGCTGAGCCGTGGATTTCGGCAATTCAAGTTTGGTTTTGCGTGGAGTCATGGGTTGAAAGAATTATGAGGCATACAGTAGGGATTGCATTTCAGTGACAGCCTCTCGCATTTTCTCGGCACCGCCAAAGAGAGCCGCTATTTGTGGCACGGTGCCGCGCTCTGAAATTGGCGGGACCTTGAGAATCTCTGGGATCTGGAACTGTGCCGTACCGTACTCGATGTATTTCTCCAGCATCTCCGCGAGAACCTGTCGTGCTTCCGGCGCGTATTTGTCGAAGAAGTTCTTCTTATCTTTCCGTAGCAATTCTGCCCGCTCACGTCTGGTTCTCAACGGTGCGTTAAAAGCTACGTGGCAGAGAAGGTCAAAGGGATCAGCCTCGGGCTGATTGGCAGCGTTGACGAGCTCATCGAAAGATATTCCCCTGTCCTCCAACGCCTGGATGATCTCTGCTCGCTCTTCGGACTTGCTCCATTTCGTGCGAAGTACCGCGGCGGAGGGATACATGTTGCGTACTTTTTCAGCGGTGTAATCAGTGAACTTAACCACCCGAAGTTGTTTCCCATTCCCATCGAGCTCGTAGACTAAATGCGCCACGATCTCCACAGAGCCTTTGTCGACATAATATTTCTTGGGCGGAGCGTCGGAAGGCTCTCTGTCTATGTGCTCATTAAACTCAACATCCTCGGGTTCTTCGGGTTTTTCCGGCCCAACCACCTTCACCTCCACCTGTTTCCCGGAGGCGTCCATCTCCTCTTCAGTGATCAGAGCCGGTTCGCCATCGAAGTCCGGATCGGCAAACAATCGGGTTGCGCTGCCGGTGTAGTCGAGAATGTTGAAGTAGAGTTTCCCGTAATCATCGCGCACGCGAGTTCCTCGACCGATGATCTGCTTGAAGTCGGTCATAGAATTTATGACTCGTGCGAGAACGATGTTGCGGCACGTCGGTACGTCGACTCCGGTCGTTAACATTTGGGATGTCGTGACGACCGTCGGCACGAGCGTTTCCACGTCCATGAACCGATCAAGATATCCCCGTCCGATCTGCCCTTCGTCGGAAACCACACGAACGACGTAATCCGGATGCTCTTTCACGATTTCGACACTGAAGTTGTTGATCGCTTTCCGCATTTCCTCCGCGTGCTCCTGGTCGACACAGAAAATGATCGTCTTGCCGAACGGATCGGTCTTCTTGAGGAAATCGGTAAGATTCTTTGCGATGGCTTGCGTGCGGACCTTGAGCGAAACCAGCCGCTCGAAGTCCTTCGTTGTATACTCGCCGTCCGGGATCTCCCGACCGTAACGGTCAAGTTCCCCTTTCGTAGGTCGCCAACCCGCAGCGTCGACAGTGGAGACTACGCGATGGACCCGGTACGGTGCTAAGAACCCATCATCGATGCCTTGCTTCAAACTGTACGTATAAAGAGGATTGCCGAAATACGCGTAGGTATCCTTGTTGTCCTGCCGCAGCGGTGTAGCTGTCATTCCGATCTGGAATGCGGGTTCAAAATACTCTAGAATGTCACGCCAGTTGCTCTCGTCCCGCGCACTGCCCCGGTGGCACTCGTCCACGATGATCAGATCAAAAAAGTCTCTCGGAAAATCTCGGTAGAGTCCCGGACGGTGTTCGTCTCTCGCAATTGACTGGTATGTAGCGAAATACATTTCTCGGCTTTTGAGCGCTTGACCGCTAATCTTCCACCGCGCGTCTCCGAATGGTGCGAATATCTTGTCCTTGGGATCGTCGACTAGCACGTTGCGATCGGCAAGGTACAGAATCCGGGGGCGGCGGTATTCACCCTTTCGGTTCCATCGAGAACTCCAGAGTTTGTAGCAGATTTGGAAAGCGATGACCGTCTTGCCGGTGCCAGTGGCGAGCGTGAGAAGGACCCGACGCTTGCCCTGCAGGATCGACTGCACTGCCCGGTTGATCGCAATCTCCTGATAGTAGCGGGGCGACTTCCCGGAAAGGTGGTAATACGGTGCAAGGACTTGCTCGGCGGTCTTCTCGTCGATCCCTTCGCTTGCGCGAAGGCGTCCCCAGAGTTCGTCGGGGCCTGGGAATCCATCGAGGTCTCTCTCACGGCCGGTGAGGAAATCGTGTTCGACGATGCCTTTGCCGTTCGTCGCGTATGCGAACTTCAGGCCGAGAATTTGTGCGTACTCTTTCGCCTGCTGGAGTCCGTCGCCAGGATGGGAATAGATCGTCTTGGCCTCAACTACCGCAATTGGGAAATCGCGCCGATACCGCAGGAGGTAATCCGCGCGCTTCTGTGGTCGTCGTTTTACCTTCGTGCCCGCCACGACGATGCGACCGTCAGTGAAACTTTTCTGTTCGCTTATCTGCTCGTCGGTCCACCCAGCTCCGTAGAGCTTCGGAAGGACGTACAGACGACAAGTGTCAGCTTCAGTGAGGACTGGCATCTTCCTTTATATATAGAGGGGAGAAGACTTCTGATAATAGCGCAGTTTCTAAGGATAAGCCCTTATTTCCCAAGGTTCTGAAACGCGCATTCTCATCGTAGCCTGATTCAGAAATTAGAGCAAAAGGCCCTGCGATCTAATGCGATTAACGTTGCACATCACACTCCGCCGAATACGTAACGAGTTCCGCACCAGCAGCCGCGAAATATAGCTCCCAAAACCGCTTGATCGTCATCCACGAACGCGGAGTTAGTCCCGTTGTCGATGCTCCGTAGACATACACCTTATATCGTGGCAACGGCACCAGCAAATCGGTCCCTTTCACGCGCTCCAGCATTCGATCAGGCCCTAGTGCGAGCAGGTCAGGCATCGAAAAATCGCGACTGTCATTTTTCATGTCTGAAAAGATGTTGACGATCCTGACGGATGCTCTGCCGACTGCCTGAGGCGACTGCGAAGAGGACTCGAATAAAGCTTTGATGTGCCACAGACCGCCGATGATATCGGTTGCTTGCGCTGTCGGTGCCAAACGGGACGATTTCGTCACGAAGGTGCTGGCGAGCTGCTGACGCGCCCGGTCTAGATCATCGGTAAAGACGCCGTGCACTTCTGGGGTCCAACCTACGACGATGTCTTGGGCGCCAAATGAATCCCCCACGATGCTCGACACCCAGACGCGGGTGTTCGGCGGCTCAGCGCTGAGAAGTTCTCTGGTCGAGCGCACGTATTCTCGAAAAAGCTGTCTCGAAATAGACGCGCTGCTGTCGATGAGTGTGCTTTCCTCACGTCGAATCACTTGGCCGTGCGATCGAGGAACACACGTGAGCGCGAGGACCACCAAGGTAGTCAAAGCTTTGTGGTAGGGCGTCCTCCGTTTTTTCCTCGCGCTTTGTGCGCGCCGAATTCCAGCCATGCACTGCCTTTTGGCGCGCTTGATGCGCGAAAGCAATTCGGCCACTCGTTCCTCCAAAACTGCGATTTCCTCAACCACAGCTTTGAGTTCGTTCCAGGCTGCGTAATCTTGGTCCGTGCGTAATTTCACGAGAAGCCCCACGAGATACGCGAGACCGAGCTCAGCAGCCATCGTGATCAAAAATGCCGCCCCGCCGAGGGTGCCGTGCACTTCGGTCTCGCTGTCCCTTGGTCTACTTCCGGTCTCCGAAGTCTGGTCAGGGTCGGCGTTATCGACGTAGGAGCTCGCTGCCGATCTTGCGGTCGCCTTATCGAGAATGACTCGGCGCGCTTGACCTAGTTCATAGAACGCCGCCACACCGAGAGCGGCTATCGCGATGATGAGACCGGCCTGCAACCATTTACGGCCAGCAACCAGTCGCTCGTAAGCCGGGTGCCCCAGTCCGACTGGCAGTGTTGTCATGAATACTGCTGCCAGGAACGCGATGAGTGGCGACCATCCGAGCAGCACGAACGTCGTCAGATTGCCAACCAAGCAGGCACCAGCCGTGATCGCACACAGTCCAAACACGAGGCGCACGTGCGTTCGATGCGTCAGAAGGGCGGCATCGCTAGCCGGGAGCGGGCGGTTGTACAAATGCTCGTGTAATGCCGAGCCGCGGCTACGGAGGATCGCGAGGTCGGAATGCAAGCTGGACAGCTCCGGCTGCAACTGATCTTCGTATGCGTGCAAGTGATGGGCGCACGCTTCAATGCCGTGTGACTCGTCGTGACAAGCAAGAACCGTCTGGTACGCGAAGTTTTCCCAGTCGATTTTCGTCCATTCCTCTCGCAACGTATGAACGACTCGTTTCAACTTATTCATAACTTCCTCCGTCATGTTTTGATTTCGACAATCTTTTCCTGCGCGCTGCGATGCACCACGCGACTGTAAGGACTCCCGCAAGGACGATAACGACGATTGCCAGTACGAGGACCGCACTCTTAAGGAGATTGAGCGCCGCCATCAAGACGACTTTCAGCAGGCAAAGCGCATACACAGCCAGGAGGACGGCTCCAAAGCCCCGACCAAGCATGGCTCCCGCCTCTTTGGTACTCACTGCACCGATCGTCACGAGAAGGCCAAGAACGGCGAGCGCCAAAACGCATAATGTTGATACGAATTGCACCATTTGTGATTCCCCACAAAAAAGGAGCCGCCGGGTAGGCAGACTCCTGAAATAAAGAGCTAGGTTCCTTCGAGGGCTTTCCGCACCGCCTCGAGCTTGTCGAGCTGGCGCTTGGCTGTTTCGTATTCTTCCTTTTTCGCGGCGACATCGTCGCGGAGCCGGTCGATCTGCGCGAGCATGATGTCGACTGGACTTCGCTTCACCCAGGGCTTCCGTTGCGTCGGGGTCGTCGTCGCGGTTGTCGGTGTTGTTGGGGACGGGGCTGCTCCCGTGTCCTTAGGCTTCGGTGGCGTCATTCTTCCTCCTTATGAATTTTGCTTGGGGTTCGAGGCGGGCCGAGCGTGCAGCCGTATCGCGGCAGGCTCGGCAGCTCTGGGCTTTTTCGGTCGCGTGCCGTCGTGTCTGATCGAGCACGATGAACGAATTGCCCTCACGGAGGTGGCGCGTCCATTGGTTGAGAAAGCTCTGGACCTCCTCAGACGTCTGGTTGTGCTCCACCAGCGAATACTCGTTGCGGTTGCGGTCGTACGCGACGACCAATTTGAGCTTTCGATCTTCAGTCACATCATTTCTCTCCTTTTTGACTTTCTTGCAACATGCGTACTCTTTCTTCCGCGAGCCACAGTTCAAGTTTGCGAATGGCATCGCGTTTGGCTGGCAGTTCCACGTGGCTGTACGTCGCCTGCGGGTCGTCTCCTAAGGAGTGACCCATCAAGCTCATCCTGATTTCGCGAATCACGCCGGCCTCTAAAAGCCTGCTGTTGTAGCAATGCCGCAAATCGTGAAATCGGTAGCGAGGAATACCGGCGCGTGTGAGCGCCGTCTTCCAAGCGGTCTTGATCGAATGGATGGGTTCGCCTTTGAAAGTGAAAATGAGTCCTTCATCTTCCCTCGCGTCCCAGAGCAGGTTGAAAAGCCTGCCCGGCATAGGGACTTCTCTCTTTTCACCTTCGGCGGTCTTGCTTTTACTTACAAAGAGCAAACGCCTAGCGAAGTCGACATCTTCCCACCGTTGGGTCAGAATTTCGCCACGCCGGAGACCTGCATCGAGCGCCGCGATGATGATCGAACGAAGATGGGGTTTTGCCGCACTGAGTAGTAGATCCTCTTCCGAGAGACTCATCACCGGTCGTTTTCGTTTACGTTCGCGTTCGAGGCGCAGGCGACCTAAGGGATTCGTGAGCAACAAACCCTCATCGACGGCCCAAAAAAGCAAGTGGCGGAGACATTCGAGATCGCGGTTCACGGTGCTTTCCCTAAGTTGGCGCCTTAAATGTCGCCACTTGCGATAATCGAGCGCGAGATTCTTAGTTATTCGTCCGATCTGCGTCTCGCCCCAAAAGGGCAGCAAAACTTTCAGTCGATCGCGGTGATACGGTTTCGGAATGCCATTGGCAAGGAAGCGCGCCGCGAGGTCAGCGAACGTCATGTCGGGCATGGGCTGGCTCACACCGTGCCGTGCGAGATTCGCTTCCTCCCGATACCGTTCGTCAATCCGTTCAGCCAAACGACGGTTACCGGTTCCGGTCGACTTCATAAACCGTTTACCGTCGATCCAGTTGTACGACCAGTACACGTTGCCACGCTTCCAGAGCGTCATTCCTGTTCACCTCCTTTCCTTTTCTTGGTTTTTCAAGGATCCGTGCACGACTTGCTTGTGACACAAGCTCACGTGCATCCTCCCTTTCGATTGATTGGTAAACTCTGGCCCCATCTGCATTGTTGAGGACACCCTGTCAGAATTGGGTAACAACCCGTGAGCATCGCGCTCACTTCAAAGCGCCCCGTCACGATGTGGTAGAAAAGAAGAACGTACGGATGGGAAAAGAGCTTCTGCCCTTTCCCATCCGTTATGGGAGTGTTGTAAATGAACTGGAAAGGCTGTCCGCCGTAGACCGGCAGACGGGCCTATCTGTGAAAGGGACCCTTCGACCACCTGTAGATCGAAGTGTCGATCTGAGTGTATAGCGCCCGTTGCTGCTGCAAAGGTGGGAAATCTTGCCGCCGGAGCAAACTCTCTTAGGAAGCACGAGCGGCTAGCCCTTGCGCGAGGTCATTCCCACAGTACCTTCCCGACGGCTTTGCGACTTGATGATCCAGCGGACAACTTGTCGGCGATAGAAAATGAGCTTGCCCGTCTTCGACGTCCGGAAGTACGGCAATCCGGAGTGCAGATGCCGCTGCCTCACCGTCCAGACCGAACAGCCGAGCAAACGGGCCACCTCGGCGATCGTGAGCGGTTCTCCCAAAAGGTCCGGTGCGGTGCTCATGACACGCGCCTAACCCTAGGGCAATGCTGCGGGCAGCACTGCCCTAGGCGAAATTGAGAAAAGCCCAACCCATGCCTGCGGTTGGCGTCGATCACGAAACGTGACTTACGCTCTTCCTCATGGCATCCGCTCCCCACCCCACAATTACTGATCATCGCGCCGTCCTTTCTTACCCAACGACCGTCGTACCAACTGTCGGAGCCAATTTGGCAGCATCCCCCAGATGAACCAAAGCGCAATCAAGAGGAGCCCCAGTGCAATCAACGCGCCCCTGGTCCCAGGCTCCACGAGCAGCGCGTAGAGAATGGCCAAGAGGACGTAGACCATGAGCAGAACGACCAACGCTCGCGCGAGAAAGCCGATGATCTTCCAAAGGAAAGAGACCCGCGGCCCCGGAGTCGAGAGTTCGCGGCTGCCGCACGTCGAGCAAACCTCGGCCGCCCGCGGATTCACGTGTCTCCGGGAGCAAAGCTTGACGTCGTAGCTTCTTCCGCAGAAATTGCAGAAGAGCGGCTCACCCGCCGTGATTCGTCCGCATTCGTAGCAATATTTCATGAGCGTTCGTCGATAAACGGCCTGGGCTCCTCACCGATGGGTCGGAACCACACGGGCGCGAGAATCCCCTTGTCCCGAACAGTCGCGAGACTGGCAAACCAGAATATTTTTTGCGTGGTCGCCGCCACGATTTTCCGCAGAGAGTGCATCCGACGGTCCGAGGTCACGAGGACCAACACCCGGAAGCGGCTCTGTCCGAAGCGGCGCTCGAAGTCGTTGGAGAGCGCCAACTGGAGATAGTTCTTAACCTTTTCCTTCCAAACCGGGCCTCTTTCATGACCGAGATCGACTTCAAGGAATGCCGCCAGGACTCCCGACTTCGTAACGAGCTCGACATATCCGTCTGGAACTAGACGGACCCCCTGCGAGACCGGCTCATAGAAAGCGATCCAGCGGCGGAATGCAATGCCCTCTTGAGGCATTTCGCGGTACTTCAACGCGCAATAGATCTCGTTTACGGCCATTTGATGTTCCACGAAGAAATCGGCAACCAGCGTCTCGTCTAGCTTGCGGCGCGGCCCGCGATGAGGCACGCCTACGAGCCGCGCGCTTTTCTCCGAAAGTGCATAGAGCGCCTTGCGGCTGCCGCCGCTCGTGCCCGTCCCGGTGCCAAGAAACGAGCGACGCAGGAGCCCAGCTCTGGTGAGTGCCAAGAGACGCGCGTTCACTCTCGTCGTGGAGCCGAACCCGGCGACGATCTTGGCCTGCTCCCGGTCGATGACCCGCATGATTCCGAGCTCTTCGAAGAAGCGCCGGTCTCGCGGCTGCACGATGAGGCCCGAATGGTCATTCCCAGGCATCGAGCACCTCATCGGAACTGCGGGCGAAGACGGCGTGGCGTTTTGCGATGTCGCGCTCGACGTGGGCGCGCACCCGTCCTCGTGTGTACCGTGTCCGGTTGAGCAGATCCGTGTAGTCGACCTTTGGTTCCTGGACCGTAGGCACTGCAATCTCCGCCCAACGGTCCGAGGAGCTCTTCGCGATGGCGTGTCTCGCAGGCAGATTTTTCAGCCGCTCGGCCAGCGGCTTCCCCCCATCGAGCGCCTGAGCAACCTGCGCTGCGTCGGCGCTCGAAAGCTGGAAAAAGACGTGGGTGCCGACCGCCAGGATCGCGGCACGGGTTTCCGTTGGATACTGGTCAAGGAACTGGTTGGCCGCGACGAAGGCGACGCCGAACTTGCGCGCCTCGGAGAGCATCGTTTCGATGCCACTCTCCTGTGCCACGAAGTTTTGTATCTCGTCACAGTAGACGGTAAAGAGCGATCGCTTCTCGCGGGTGAACAAGGAGTTCTTCAGCATGGTCAGAATCAGGCTTCCGAGGGTGAGTGCATGTTCGCCGAGGCGTCCTTTCTCTAGATTCACGACAACCCAGTGGCCCTCGTCCATCGCCTCGCGGAGCGAGAACGTTGAATGTTCCTGCCCCACGATGTGGCGGAAGTGCGGATCGGCGGTGAAGGCCGAAGTCTTATTCAGGATCGGCTCCCGCATTACGGCCCGCATTGGCTCGCTCACGGCGTCGAACCGGAGCTCGAAGTACTGGCGGACCTCGGCATTCTGCACCTTCTTCATGCAGGCCGCGCGAAAGCCGGTATGGGTGAGAAGCGGTGCGAGTTCGACAAGCGTGAGACCGTTTGCAGCGAGCACATAGAGAGCGTTCCTCAAGAGCTCATCCGTACGCGCCCCGAAGTGATCGAGCGACCAGCGCTGTCGGAGAATTTGGGAGAACTCGGCCACACGAACGAAGTCGTCCGCATGTTCCAAAGGATTGAGGCCGACCGACATCTCCCGGTCTGCGGGTGCCACGAGAACGAGCCTGTCGCTCAAGTGGCGGCGCTCACCGCGCTCTCGGGCGTTGATCGTTCTCATGACGAACGGTGTGAGCTCCCCGTGAATGTCGAGGCACAGGAAGCCGCGACTCGCGGCAATGTCCTGTTGGATCATGTGCCGCATGAGAGAACTCTTGCCACTACCGGTCTTGCCGAGGATTGCGATGTGCATTGCGCGCCGCGCGTTCGCGAGCGTAAGGTGCGAGCGCACGGTGCGGCCGTCCACGATCCGAAATCCAAGATCGAGACTTCCGCCCTCTTGCCGCACTTCGCCTCCCCGCCCGCGAAGGCGGTTCCAGATCGCTGCAATGAGATGTTCGAAGAAGTGGATCATCGTGATTGCAATTGTCGAGGGAGCCCTGACAAAACCGGGTAACAGCCGGATCGTCACAAAGATATAAAAAGAACCAAGGGCCCGGTTTATCCGGGCCCTTGCTCAGCCTAATGCGTGGATGAGGAAAAGAAAGGTAGGAGATTTTGCGCGACAAGCAGAACTGTGGATGAAGGAGATCAGAAAAGAATCCTTGCGTCGACCTCTCAGTGGGGGCAGATAATGGGCCTTTACTTTTCGAGAAGTCGACGAAAGGATTTATCGCGACCTACGATGCAGCTTTATGCTTATCCTCTCTCTTCAGTTCTCTTGAAAGCCGTTCAGCTTCAGTCCAAGTTTGGTGCGCTTCTGCGCGCATCGCTACCGCGAGCTCGGCGGTTATCTCTTGCGCGTCGGCCAGGGCGTCGACGAGATTACTGAGTACAACCTCCCAATCGGAGAAATTCAACATTTTAGTTCGGGCCTGGTTAATACGCTCCCATCCCCGTCGCTGGTGAGCCTGCCTGGAGGTGATAGTCGGTCGCCGAAACGAAATCGGGATTGCTGGTGATATTGTTTGCCCCGCCAGACCATCCACCGATATCCGAGTTGCTCACGTTCGCGCTACCACCGGCAACGTTCTGGTTATTGCCCCAAATAATCGAATTGGCTATCTGCAAACCCGATCCATAAAGCTGAACCCCTCCAACGCCGCCGTTCCCGAGAGCATTTGACCATGCGTTGTTGACTACCGTGACATTCGTAAGCACCGCTGCGGAGTTCGACTCTGTCACGATCCCGCCGCCTCCGTTATGAGCCGTATTGCCATCAATGATGCAATGATCGACGGTAACATTGCTTTCCGACGCCAAGACTCCACCCCCGTTCGCGGCGATGTTTCCCGTAAAACGACACGATTGCAAGGTTATGTTCGTCGATCCCGAAAGGCTGACTCCGCCTCCATCCGCGTTCACACTCCCGCTATTTCCCACAGTGAGATTTTTGACGATCACGTAGGAAACGCCAATGCCGAGTATTCCGGAAGCGCCGCTTTTCGAAATAATCGTCTGATCAACGCCCGCGCCTTCCAAACAAATACCGCTCTTGAGTCTTATGTTTTCGTTATAGGTCCCAGCGGCCACTTTCACCGTGTCTCCGACGCTTGCGTCATCGATAGCAGCTTGGATGGTCGGATAATTGCCCGGAACATTTTTGACGCTTTGATCGCACACCGCATAACGCGTCGACGGCGGGGGCGGAGCTGGCTCAGTCGTCGCGGATGCCTGGTTGGATTGGGGTGAAATGTTGCCCTTTGAATCATATGCAGCGACGGTGTAGTTATATGCCGTGCTCGACGAAAGGCCGCTATCGATGTATCCAGCGCTTACGGAGCTTGAAGCTGACACGCTCGTCAAAAGCGACCCGCCGCGATAGATCTTATATCCCGCGATCCCCGTGGAGCCGTTCCACAAGAGGTCTATTTGAGAGGCCGAAACCGCAGAGGCGGTGAGATTCGTCGGAGTCGAGGCGGATGTTAGTAAGCTTGATGATGTTGCGGTTAATTCAGTCGAAGATAACGGCACCGTTGGACTGAGAGATGAAGACGCCATCGGCATCGATGACATTTGAGCTGAAGACGTAGCAATCGTCGATGAGGCGATTAAAACATCGGATTGAATCGGGGTGGAGGTTGATGTTGATGCCGTACTCGAGGACGACACTGCGGTTGAGGTCGGAGTCGAAGTAGCTGCTTGAATAACAACAATCGGCGTTGATGTGGCGGAGGGCGTACTTGATGGAGAAATCTGCACGGAACTAGTCGGCGTCGAAGAGGGTATTGCGTCCGTAGAAGATGTTGTGCTTGATGAAGGAGATTGTGTAAGTGATACCGGATTGGATGAAGATGATGTCGACAGAGATGATGACGGCTGATCTGAAGGCGCGGAAGGCGCTATATCAGCCGATAGTGTTGATGAAGGCGCCGGGGATGAACTGGCGGTCTGGGCGGAAGAAAAGTTAACTAATGCCATACCAAGGGTAACCGCAACCACCACTCCCCCTACGATGCCGACCTGCAATAATTTTTGTTTCATGAATGTATTGCTGATAGAAAAGGAGTCTTTAATTTTTTTTTCATCAGCATTTTAAAGCCGATCATGATCAGCGATACAAACGCCACGGAATTCACTATAAGGAAAAATGAGTTGACGATAAAAAAAGCATCTGCAGGTATCAGAAAAACATACTTTACGAAATAGCCGATCAAGGCAGTGAGAAATCCGATTGAGCTAATTACCGCGAACCACAAGAGATCTTTATCTTGATGTTTTTTCCAAAAAACAAAATTTAGAATTGCTCCGATAAAACAGATTGTCCCAAAAACTATTTCCATATTGTTCTTTTATTATTTCGACCTTTGTGATGCGTTGATGTATGGAGAATATTTACGAGGAGTGTTTTCGGACAGTGTCCATTATCTCTTTGACATCCTTCTTGCTGAACATCGCCAAGTTCCACTTTTCGCCGTTCTTAAATCTGATCTGCGTGAATCTGTCCGTCCCGTAAATGTCCGTAGCCGTCACCTCTTGCGCCCCTTCTACTTCGGAAAGATTATGCGTAGAGGGAAACAGGAAAAAGAACCTTCGGGTCATGGTTGGCGGATTCATTTCAATCATCATCGAAGACCAGATAAGAAAACAGAACAGACCCCACTCTAGAATGAATTCGAGGTAGTTCACTCTATTCACCCAGAATGTGCCTTGGAGCGTCAGGAATACGAATTCCCAAAGCGTGCCTACGACGAAGACTATTATTGGCAGAACCGCGGAGCCGTAATAGGTCTTCTTCATCTCGCGCTTTGTACAGATAAGAGCGACGACAAAGCGCTCAGGGCACCGCTCAATTGGCCAAGAACTGATGAGAGGGCACTCTGGATCGGTGGACCTGCGACGCTCACCAATGATTGCGATACAACTCCGTTTTGAACCTCATTCTGCATATGAGCCCCGGTAACGAAATTCGTATTGAGGCTTTGAACGTCTGCGCCCCGAACGCCGCCGACAACTTGGTTAGCTACATAACTAGCTCCCGCATTAACTACAGCACCGACAAAGATTTGTTGCTGGCTTTGCCCAGTTGAACCACGTTGAACTTCGCCTTGCAATAAGCTACTAGCCCCAATGCCTACTGCGCTCCCGATCAACTTCCTGCCCGGACCTAATAGACGTTCGGCGATCTCTCCACCCCCGGGGCCAGCTAGGCTTGGTAATATTTGTTCTCCGGCAACATTCAGATAGTCTTGTGCGGTGAAAGGAGCAGAGAGGGTGGGCGAAACTGCAAGAGTGGAATTGTTATTTATTTGCGATGGCTGGCTAATATTACTCGGAACGGAGTTCGCGTTGCTCGCAAGGAAGAGACCGATTCCGAGGTTGACGAGATAAGCCCGGGCGAATTGAATACCAAACGCGGTAAGCGCTTCTTCCCACACCTGCTGCCCTGTCGGATCTTTATTTCTTATCGGATTATTGTCGGCATAGGAATAGCTATTCAGCGATTGCGGATCGATGAGAGTTTGATTTTGCGGACTGGAAACAAACACCGGATCTTCGCTAATAAATTGTCCCTGCGTGCCATTGTAATATCTCGCCTGAAGATAACTGAGCGAAGTCGCGCTATCATATTCTTGCCCGATATATTTTCTGACTTCGCCCGCATACGATCCCGCCGTGTTATCGATTCTTATCTTCCCATATGGGAAATATTGCAGTGTCTCAACAATAGTGCCCGAGGCATTGGTGATAATATTCGATCCGCCAAGCATGTCACCCGAAACGTACCGAACTGTTCCGCTCGTAACGGTCGCAAGCAACAGGCCATCAAAGAAGATGTGTTTGACCGTCGTCGAAGCAGTGACGTTGTACGTCGTCTCTGGATAATATGTCGTCGAGGTTCCACTCACGAGCTTCACCCGCTGGGTCGTATAGTCATAGCCATAGGTTGATGTCGCGCCCGAGGAAGAAGCGGTGAGGAGTTCGTTTCGGTAGTCCCAGGTATATACGATGCTGCCCGATGCATTCGTGAGGTTGCCATTGTTGTCATAGGTATAGGTCGTAGTCGCGACCGCTGCTGCTGGCGTATACGTGATCGTGGCAGCACCATTCGCGGCCGCCTTATTACTAAACTGGGCGGTCGAGGTTGCAGTCATGGTTGACGAAGCGTATCCCGAACCGCCACCACCACCGCCCGTATTCCCGCCACCACCGCCCCAGAGACCTCCGCCAGCTCCGCCGGAGTAATTCAGAGAAGTGGAACCTCCTCCACCCTGTCCGGCAGTTCCCGTTCCTCCGGCATTTCCGGTATGAGTGCCTCCCGCTCCGCCGGCTGTTTGGGTTCCGCCGCTGCCACCAGCGCCTCCTTGCGTCCCTGCGCCATTTCCTCCCGTATTTCCCCCACCGCCACCTCCATCGAGGTTCCCTCCGGCGATGCAGTCGCAATCGCCACCGCCACCTCCTGCAACGAGCAATACCTGAGATTGCCAAGCCGTACCCGTAGCGTTACTTCCTGATGTGCCAAACCACGTCATGCCTCCGCCTCCGCCGCCGGAAGTACCTCCGGCATTTCCACCTCCTGGGTAACCTCCGATATTTACGCTACTTGTGGGATGACCACCGACTGCGACGTAATAAACTTGTCCTGGAGAAACCGCTAAAGTTCCAGTGGATGAGCCGCCTGTCGCACCGTAACTCGCGCCGAAGCTACCCCCGTCGCCGCCAACGACATTTACCGTTATCGAGGTGACGCCCGTGGGAACCGTCCAGGACTTTATCGCTCCCGTATAGTTGAAGGTCACGGTGGTAGGAGTGCTGTTCGTACTCGACGGCGAAAATCCAGTTAAGGCGTCTGGATCTGGATAACCCTGTCCGGCATACGAATAATTGCCTGCAGGACCAGTTAGAATATTGCCGACAGGATCATAGGTAAATGTGTTGAGGTAATTCTGACCGCTCGCGGCATTGGAGGATGACGCCGTGATAAGGCGATTTAGAGAATCGTAGGTATAGTTGACCGTTATGGCCGCGCTGGATGTGGAATTGTCGATAATTTGGGTGACATTCCCATCATTGTCATATCTATAAGTAATGCATTGAATGGTCTTTGGGCCACAGCCAACCGGAGTCGATGTCGTGACTTCGGTGAAACTAAGGGAGCTCGTGGCGCTCGTTGTCGAACCGTCCAAGAGCGTCGCCGTCGCGTTTATCAAGACTGGGACCGAGTCGAACGTGTAATCCAAAGACGATGTCGGTTTCGGAACGTTCACACCTGAAATAAGCTGGGTACCACTCGCATTAATCGTCGACGTCTGTGCCGGGCCGCCGGTCGTGTTATTCCAGTTGACCGTCAATGAATAACTATCGGTCGAGGTTACCGTATCAGCATTCAATTGCCAGTTTGCAAAATTCTGGGTCGTCGTTCCTTGTGCCGGGAAGGTGAAGTTGATGTGCGGTACGGCGATTATGAAATCGGTCGACGTTGCAGCAGCAGGCTTATAGGTGAGCAACACCGTTCCCGTAGAATTCCACGCATTTGATGCCGTGCTCGTTGCCGTAAGCGACGAAGACATGAAAGACGACCCACCGCCTCCATCGGCATTCGTACCATTACCGGACGTTGCTCCGCCCCCACCACCTCCTCCACCGTAATATCCACACCCGCCTCCTCCGCCACCTTCATTGCCATTGCCACCAATTCCTCCTTGAATGGCTGCTCCGGCCGTCCCGTTACCAGCCCCTGTTCCGCCGCTTCCGCCGGAGCCACCTGCCGATTGGGTTCCTCCGCCTCCTGCCGTTCCGTTACCACCGCCTGGGTTGCTTCCGGCGCTCCCCGTGAGGCCACCGCCCGGACCTCCAGATGGGCCACCAGAGTTAGCACCACCTCCGCCTGCAGCGACAAGAATGGCTGTACTCGTGCTATACGTAGCACTCGTGAAAAGTCCGCTACATCCTCCTCCATTTCCTCCCGTGAATCCAGTGCCACTCGATCCCCCAGCTTGGCCACCGTTGCCAAATCCTGGATTTGCTGAAGTCGACGCCGAACCGGCGTAGCCGATTGACCCCACCATCACGTGATATATCGTTCCCGGAGTCACGACGAGTGTTCCCGATACGCTCCCGCCATTCGCTCCGCTATTACTCGTTGATTGCGCCCATCCGCCTTTCGCTCCATACGCTTGTATGGTTACTGAGGTCACCTGTGTTGGGACAGCCCATGTCTGATCGGATCCCGTGTAATTGAAGGTTGTTGTCGAGGTCGATGTACCTGCCGGGGCAAATACTTGCCAGGTCGACGTGTTGTTCAAAACATCGATCGCACGCGCCTGCCAGTGATAATTACCGTTCGCCCCGAAATAGGTTGTCGATGCAATGTTGCCCGAAACGACATAGGGACTCGACGTGACATTGGGCGCGTTCGTAAATACAGTGCCCGATGGTTCAACTTCAACTTGGAGCTGCATGTTTCGCCCGATGTAGGAAACCAATTTCGCGCTGAACACCACCGAGTTTTTGTTGGTCGAGCTTCCTTCATTCAAAACCGTGATGCCGTCCGAGCGATACTGGGTAGTTGAAGTAATGACCGGAGTTGGATTGAATGTGCCGCTCGCAACCAGGATAAAATCGCTTGACGTGGAGCTTGACCCGAATGATTGCCAAATATTCGTGTGGCCAAGCGAATCGGCTTGGCGTGCTTGCCAATGATATCCGCCGGTGTATCCCGAGGGACCCCAGAATGTCGCCGTCGCGTTACTTCCGGGCGTCACGAAAATACTTGACGTCACATTCTGAACATTCGTAAATACAGTCCCCGTTGGTTCCACTTCAACCTGGAGCTGAACGGTGGCGGTCGCATTGGAATTGAGGGTCGCGCCGAATGTAACACCGCCCAAGCTGGTTGAGCTTCCTGCGCTCAACGTTGTCGTGGTATTCAAGAGATACTGATTGAGGTTCGTGAGCGGTGTAATAGGTGTAATCGTGAGAGACCCGTCGCCCGAATTCACGCCTGCCACGGTGCTTGTTGCGGTAAGGAAGTTCGAAACGGCAGTGTATGACGATCCCCCTCCGCCACCGCCACCCATGAAACCGCCAGTATTGTAGCCATTGCCTGCGCCACCACCGCCGCCAAAAAATCCTCCACCACCGCCTCCACCTCCGCCACCAAGATAGTTACCATTGCCACCAAACCCGCCATAGCCAGCACCCCCAGCGACCCCATCGTAAGCCTGCGATCCGGCAGGGGTGCCACCGATACCACCAGTGGTCTGAGTGCCACCGCTGCCTCCACTTGCGCAATATCCACTTCCGCAGTACGCTCCGCTCCCCGTGGTGCCACCATTACCGCTTAACCCACCTCCCGTACCACCATAGCCGGGACCTCCCGTGCCACCGTTGCCGCCAATGCCTCCCCCACCGCCAGCGACGAGTATCACCGTCGATGTCGTGAAATTACTGTTCGCCGAAATCCATGTCATGCCTCCGCCATTACCGCCATTGTTCGTATTGTTGTAATCGGTGCCTCCAACGCCTCCGCCGTTATATCCATTCTGACAACCAACGTTGATGTAATAGACAGTGCCTGAGGTAACGGCAAGAGTTCCTGACGTCTCGCCTCCTAATCCACCGCCTCTTGCTGGCGTTCCTCCTTGGGCGCCGAAAGCAGTGATCAATAGCTTCGTCGCGCCTGCGGGAACGGTATAAGTCGTTTCTGCGCCAGTGCACGAAAATGTTGACGCACCACCCGGCCCAAGCGGACCTAATCGTCCTGCGCCGCCTCCGCCTCCAACCGGAGCCATCTGTCCCAATCCGGAACTGTTATCCGTGGTCACCGTACTGTACAAACGATAGAGACGGGTGTTGTCATAGGTATTTACCGTCACGACATTGTTCGCATCGGTCTGCGTCGTAATCTTGTCCATCGGAGAATAATCGACGGAAGAAACGAGCGTAGTCGAGCTGCTGTTCGGTTCGGTCTCGAGCACGCTCGTCACGAGTCCCCCGGACCCGTAGACATACTGGACGATGGAGTTATCGGGACTCGTGATGGTCAGTTGATTGCCTTGGCGATCATAGGTATAACTCGTCGCAAAATTCGTCCCGTCGATTTTCTTCGTTTCGCTCGCGAGGTTCCCTTCCGGATCATATGTCTTTGTCGTGAGCGAAACGGCATCTGTGCTCGAAACCGAACAGAGGCGGCCGACGCCATTAGTGCAAGAGTCGTAGGTATAGGCAATCTTTGCAACCCCACCCAGGCTTTCGCTCGACACGCGGTTCAGGTTGTCATAGGCATAGGTAATGGATTGGGCTCTTCGGATCAACTTTCGTCGTCACGTTCCCGGCGTCGTCATACGCATATGTCCAAACGCCATAGGTGCTCGTCGCTGTCGAATGGAGATCGGTCGAAGACACCATCCTGCCTACACCGTCGTACGCAAAGCCTCTCACGTTGCCGTTCGCGTCAGTGAGGTTCAATAAATCTTTAAGTCCATCGTATGAATATGTCGTCGTGTACGTGCTCGTCCCATTGTGCTCACCAACTTGCGAGAGGTTGCCATAGGCATCGTCATAGATGTCTTTCGTGTTGCCGTTCGGATCGGTGGTCGTGATTTTCCAATTCGCATAGGCGTACGTTGTCGTGCCCACGGCATTCGACATCGTGAGCACCCGTCCCAGAGGGTCGTAGGCATAGACAGCATAGAGCGCCGAGGTGCCCGTAGCCGAACTCTGCGTGGAACTGCTCATGAAATACGGCAAGGATTCCTTCTGGAGAAGACCAATATTGTTGTATGTCTTGTCTCCAACTTTATATATCCCTACATCGGTTGCCGACTTCCGTGTCTGGATCAAACGGTTCAAGCCATCATAGTAGGTGTAGGTATCGACGGTCGAAGTAGCGGTAAGGTAGTCCGCTTCATGCACGCTCACTGCATTCGCCGTGTCGGTATAAGTGAACGTCCTACTCGTATCGAGTGTTGAGGTCGTATTCTGGTCAGGCTGGAGTACGGTGAGAGGCCTGCCAAATCCGTCATAGGTCGTTTGGAATGTGAGATTGTTCGGATCGACGGTCTGCGTAGGTTTGCCCGTCGAATAGTCGTATTGATAACCAGTCGATTGGTTTAACGCATTCGTCGAAGTCGCTGGGTAGAGATTGTACGAGTCATACGCAAACGTGCTCGTATTGTTCCGCGGATCGAGGCTCTGGGTGACGAGCCCGTAGCCGTTATACGTGTTCTGGACGGTCGTAATATAGGTGCTCGTACTCTTCCAATCGAGTTGCTTCGTAAGGTTCGCCGTGCTGCTCACGCTCCCCAGCGCCAGATTGTCATAGAAGTATTGGGTTTCCTGAATCTTGGTGCTCGTTTGGTTCGTGAGCGTCTCATCAGAGAGTTTTCCGATGACATTCGAACTCGTACTTGAGGCGTAGGTATAGGCCGTCGTCAATAGGTCGCTGCCCGTGTCGGTGAACGTACCATCATCGTTCGCCGTCACCTGCCCGTATTGCACCTTCTGCGTTTGGTTGCCGGACGTATTGTCGTAGCTGTATGCGGTTGCCGAATCTTTGTGCGTCGAGAGTCCGTCGTAATCTTCTTCGGTCGAAGTGGCGAGCTTCACGAACGCGGCGTTACCGCCCAGACTGAAACTATCCCATCTATTAATGACCTTCTTGTAGAGGTTGTTCGCATTGTCATAATTCTCGATCCGATACGGTTTCCCGATTTTCCAGAAATTGTCGTTGTATTCCCCGCGCGCGGAATCAGTGCCATTCGACGTATGGTAATAGGATTTCGTCACATTGCCTGCAGCGTCAGTCTGCGTAACGAAACCGAACCCGGCGAACTGATGATCGGTGGGACTGTTGTAATAGAAGGTTCCGCTCGCGTACTGGTAGCTCACGTTAGATGCAGTGTTCCCGGAGCCATCGCTCGTCGTGATGTTCGATACCGCATAGACGGGATAGGGAACGTGATTCGTGATGCTTCCCCCGCTCCCAAGGAATTGTGACGCCGCCATGTATTGGATGGATGCGCTGCCTCCTTGCGGATATGTAATCGATGTCAGCAAATCTGCCCGGATCGCATTGTTGTTGACCCATGCCGCAAAGTGGTTACCGATGGCGTCGGTGTATCCCGAAATGACAGCAGGCATGCCATTTCCTAAGACGTCGACGATCCGCGCACCTTGGTCATAGCCTCCGAGCGATGAAAAGACCGTTGGCGGCACCCAAATGGGATCACTCGTCCAGCCGTGCCCCGTGTTGAGATACGCCGAAGTCGTGGCGTTACCGCTCACGTCCGTGTAATCGGAAATAATGTCGGCTAAGCCGTCGCCGTTTACGTCTGCGATCCGATACCCATTGTCCCACCCGCCATTCGCGACGAATGCGGTGGAGGTCGGTAACGTCCAAACCGTGCTCGTCGCCCAGCCGGTAGCAGTATTGAGGTAGGTAACATCATGGATCGTGCCACTCGCATCGGTGTAACCCTGGACGATGTCTGGAAGCCCATCGCCGTTCACGTCGACGAGCCGCGTACCGGCGTCAATCCCTCCTGCTGTCACGAAAGGAACCGGTGGCGTCCAAATAGTGCTTGTCGCCCAGGCATTACTGGTATTCAAATAAGCGATGTAATTGGTCGACGACGGCGTATTCGTCACCATGGTCTGGCCGCTGCCGGAGTTATAAAGGTTGGAGATTTCCGTCGCAGAGAGTACCTTGCTCCAGATCCCCGTTTCGTCAATCGCTCCTAGCCAGTATTGCGTGCCGCCGTCGCTCAAGATATCTGCGTGGTTCGATCCACCACTTCCTGAGCCATTTTGTGCAGTTGTAGCTTGACTCACTCCATCGACATAGAGGGTTACCGTCGTGTTGTCATAGGTGAGGACATAGTGGTGCCATGCGTTGTCGTCAAAAGCAAAATTATAGGTCGCATAGGCCCCCGCGACGTTGTCTTTTGCACGATACGCAGCGATCTCTTTTGTGCCGTTGTTGTACCACGCCATGAGCTGGTAATTGACGTTGGTCGACGCGCTGTCAGCGCTGAACATCGTGTATTGGTGGTTATTCACGGGCGTTCCCGCAAACTTTGCCCACAAGGAAATGCTTACGGTACTCGTCACGCCAAGGTTGCTCGCGACGGAAAGGTACTTCGCGCTATTCGTCGAACCGCCGTCGGCGGCATTGTTCACCTTCCCGCTGTCAAAAGTCGTCGTCGCATTGTTCGTCAGGTTATTCGTTCCCCAATAATCAGTCGTATCCTCGAGCTTATAATAGTCCTGCAGGCTAGTCGTGAGGGTGCTGCTCGTGTCGACTTGGAATGCTTTCGTTGACGACCCAACTGCCGTACTGCTTGAAGTGCCGTAGAGGATATCGGGCAAGCCGTCGCCGTTCAGGTCAGCGAGGATCGCGCCAGTGCCGACACCGTTTGTCGCGAAGCAGACCGGCGTATTCCATGTGGAAGAACTCGTCCATCCGGCCCCGTTATTGACATACGACCCGTTGCACGAAATGATAGCGGCTTGTCCATTGCCGAGAACATCAGTCAGGCGGTAGCCATTGTCGCCGCCACCACCCGTGACGAAGTTTATCGGCGGGTTCCACGTTGAAGAACTTGTCCATCCGGCTGCGTTATTGACGGTCGAGCTGCCATTCAAGATGAGGTCGGTGAGATTGTCGGTATTTACATCCCCGATCCGCACGCCATTGTCTCCGCCGCCATTTGCGACAAAGGGAGTAGGCGGGTTCCAGGTAGAAGAGCTCGTCCAGCCGGGAGTCTGGAGCTGGTAGTTGAAAGTCGACGAGGGCAAGGATACGACCGTTCCCGACGCATTCTCGCCGGATTCGGCAACTGATTGGAGAAGCGTCGTATAACCGTTATCGCCAACCGTGTAGCCGAGGACGTATTTTCGCACCCACGTGCCGTTCGATTTCGCGTCAATTTCGCTCACGCGATAATTGGTGTTCACGGCGAAACCGGTGGCCGAGGAAGTCGCATTGTCAATTGTGGTCGTTGTCGCCAGCTTGAAATCGACTTCGAAAATGCCGGTCGACGTGGGCGTACCGGTATAGAAGGTACTTGAAGGGTAGATTTGACCGGAGTCTTTCGTGTAGTTATACGTGACGACGTTGTTGTTCGTGTCTTTAATCTGCTTCAGCATCCATTTATACGTGTTCGAGGCGTTATTAGGATCGTTCTGCAGTGCGTCCGTGCTTGAGCCGAACGTATATTGCGTTCCGTTTTTGTCGGTCATGAGCCACTGGTTCGTGGAGCTCGTATATGTGTATTTGTTGAAAGAACCGTTTTCGGTACGGGCGACATAAGACGTGGCAGTCGAGCTTACGGTTGAAGTCGACACGATCTCGCCGTCGAGGGACGAGGTGAAATAATTGAGGGAACTCGTACTATAGAGCTTATCGACGCCGCTCTTATTAAGCCGATCTATATGTGGGATATTGATCGCCCAGCCCTCCCCGAAAATACTTCCCTGTTGGGTATTTTGGCTGTTGTAGACAAGGTCCAGATTGGGCTGTAAATGGTTCCTGCCGGGTGGGATATCGATGGGAAACGTCGTGTTGAGGGCTCCCGTATTTTTATCGATTTTGACTTGATTCTGGTTGAACGAGGGATACACGACGGGTTGAATATCAGGCGCTTGGCCACTTGGTGACAATGGGCCAGACGGCGACAGTGGCGACGACGGGACGGGTGCTGCAGTGGGCGTGGCGGATTGTGCGCTTGCAGTGCTTGGTGATGCAGGGCTAGAAGCTGTAGGGGCAGGAGCCGCAGTCTCAGAAGCAGGCGCCGTATTCTGCGATGCAGGTGTTGGACTGCTTGTGGGTGTGGGAGTTGTCGAAGCGGGCGACGGCGCGTTGGTTGACGAACTCGGCAGAACTGAGGCGGCCGTGGGAGGGCTCGTGGTTGTTGGCCCGGTCGTGCTTTGCGCGGATGCGGACGCTATCGGCGAAAAAACGAAGATGGCAATCAGCCCACCCACCAAAATGTTTTTTGCCAAGTGCCGTGTTTCTATTTTCCGTTTCCTAGGGTTGGTATATAAAAAATCGCCCAAAAGGAGGGCGACATTTGCCACGAGGATATTCCTGCGAAGGAGTGGCGATCGCAGCATGGATTTGCTTTTATGGTACCATTCGCCATTTTCAATTGGTTATGCACAGAAGTAGTGCCGCTGTGGATAGCATCTAATACTTTGATGTTTCATTGGCTTTTTCTGCAATTTTCTCCGTTTCTCGTTGCGATTACTTAGAGGGCTTACGGGGCTTGAAATTTGTAATTACAAGCTCGCGATAGCGCCGCCCCGATGCCTTTTGGCTCGTATACGGGAGATCGACTTCCGAGATCTGAAAGTTCTGGAACAGAGTGCGTACCTCGGGTACGTCGTTTAGGGAAAGAACGAACTTCCCTCGAATCGTCGCGAGCCGTTCCGCCAATTGCTCGAAGTCGGCTGGCGCAAGGTTGTACCGGTAAAGCTTTCGGCCAAAATAGGGAGGATCGAGATAGAAAAGACTTTCCTTTCGATCATAGTGCGCGAGCACTTTCTCGTAAGGCAGGTTTTCTATTTGCACCCGTTCGAGTCGCTTATGAGCGTTTTCAATGATCCGAGGAAGGCGTTCGAGGTTGAAGCCTGGGGGCTGAACCACGTGCCAGTGATAGTTGGGATGTCGCACGATGCTCGCGAAGGAGTTCTTGAGCAAGTATAGATATCGCGCAGCGCGTTGGACGTCCGTGAGGGTCGCGGGATCGGTGGCTCGCAAGAGTTCGAACCACTGGCGACTGACGAGCACGAACCGGGAGTATCTGAGCAACTCTTCGTGATGCAGTTGGCACACCCGGAAGAAATTGACTATCTCGCCGTCGAGGTCATTCAGGACTTCAACCTTCGAAGGTTGTTTATGAAAAAAAAGTTGCGCGCCCCCGCAAAACGCCTCGACATATGTCGTATGCGGCGGGAAGATTTCAATCAGACGCGTCGCGAGTGCGCGCTTACCTCCTACATATGATATTGGGCCAATCATTTCCCGTGTAAAAATCGCTCTCGGGCCTTCCCCTCCCGCAAACGCTTCGATCCCGACCCCCGGATCGAAGCGTGCTCTCACTCTATAGCGCGGGCGGAGGAATGAAAGGTGGGAGATATTGCGCGGCTGGCAAACGGAGTCACTTTGCAAGAACAGGTTCTTGGCCCCGCAGCGCCTTACACGCCGTATCACCTCGAAGCCCCATTTTTATTGAATCGAATTTTTGACTAGGTTCGAATCTTGGATGCAGGGGGGGTTGGGCATCGAGAGTTAACCCTTCGATAGCCGACCCTGCAGGCGCCCAGATGTTCCGCAGCAAATATCCGGAGAGAGCGCAAAAGCAGGGAAAAAGCTGCAATGGCTGGTTCGATCCATACTGGCCGCAATCTGTCGAAACCCATTCGTGGTAGCATTAATCCCCCTATTTCTATGAAGCATTGGAAAACAAGTATCTCTTGTATGTTTTTGGGGTGAAATCATGGCACTAAAAATCCTGTTAGTCGACGACCACGAAATTATGCGGCTCGGTTTACGCGCCCTGCTTGTCACGCACTCCGGGTGGGAAATCTGCGGAGAGGCATCCGACGGTCGCGAAGCTGTCGAAAGGGCCGTACAATTGGAGCCCGATGTCGTAATCATGGACCACTATATGCCAAACCTTAATGGCGTGGACGCCACTCGGCAACTGCTGGAGAAAGATCCTGAACTAAAGGTCATCATGTTTACCGACGCAGATTCGGAGGCAGTGATCGGCGAAGCCCTGAAAGCGGGAGTGCGCGGATACGTGTTGAAGTCCGACTCCGCCGGCGATCTGGTTGCCGCGATAAAAGCACTGCGGCGGAAACGTATGTTCTTCACACCTCGCGTGAACGATCTGGTGCTGGCGGGCTTTCTCGAAGAGGGGCAAGCGATTTCGCGGAGCGAAGCTCCCAAGCTGCCTAGATTAACCGCGCGTGAACGCGTAATAACTCAGCTGCTGGCCGAGGGCAACAGCTCGAAAGCAGTCGCTGCCCAACTGAGCGTGAGTGTAAGAACGATTGAGACTCACCGGAAGAACATTATGCGGAAACTCAGCCTCTGCACCATTCTCGACCTATTTGCCTATGCGATCCGGAACCATCTGATCCAAATCGATATCCCGCCCAGAACGTCCTTACAACCGCTCGATAGTCCTCAAACCGGGCAGTCATAGTCATAAATGCCCTCCTCCCTTGATCTCTGTATATCTATTAGATATGATGTGGTTCTCACCTTGATAACTAAATAGCTTTTGAGTGGTCATAGCCACAAGACACTCGCCTAGGTGTCTTTTGGCTATGACTACAGAAGTAGTCCTCTGGCTGGAGGATAACTGACCATGGAACGTTCGCTCAGCACGGCGCTCCGCGCTTTTTTTGCCGGACCGCTCAACCAACTACTTGTAAATCTTGGCGGAGACAATGGACAAGTATGGGAAAGTGAGCTCAATAGATTCCTTCGTAAAGAACCCTGTTGGTTCAATGACGGCACCGCAATCACCGGTCCACGCCAAACCAAAACGTGGAAGACAATCAAGATTGGGATGCAGAAATCGTGTGAGGACCTCTCGAAGGTTCTCATAAGCAACGGTTTCCGCATCAGCGGCTGGGCAGTGGACGTCCTCAAAAAGGTCCCGCTTGCCGACACAGAAGCTGAAATCGAGCTCGTGCTCGCCACTGTCGCCAAACTTGGCTTCCAGAAAGCGACCCGCCGCGGCACGATTTACTCTCGCGCAAGACAACTCGGCCTTGACCTTGTTCCTGCGGAAGTCGGCCCACAGCTCAGGCTCGCCTACACTGATCAGCCAATGGATGAGTGGATCCTGATGGCAATGGAGCCGGTTGCTGATTCCGAAGGAAGCCTCGTCGTGTTTTCCGTGGATCGCGGCGAGGACGGCCAGTGGCTCGAGATAAACTATGGTGGCATCGACGAGATGTGGGACCCTGACGTTCGTTGGGTGTTTGCCCGACGCAAACAGATTTAACTCCTTCAACCCCGCGCTTGAGTATCAAAATCTCACAGCGCGGTTTTTGTTGTGCCCAAAAGGGACCGGTCTTCGCGTCTTCATCTGCCCATTCAATACAAACCTTTAAATGGAAGTAAAGTCCCTGCATATCGATTAAGAATTCACTTGTATCTCGTGCAAATACAGCCACCTTGTTAGTTGGGAGATCAGCCTATAAACTTGAGTGAATGCAAACCACGACTTAAGCAGCGGGCTCGGAATAGTTTTTAGTAAACACATTTGCAAATTGCTGGATATCTTCCATCAATTGGTTCCAAAACTGTCCGTCTTGGGCCACTATACCGGACTTCTCTCGCTCGGATGAGACAAAAGTCCAGAAAAGACAACCCATCTGAGCGGTTCCAATTCCTCCAATTAGAAAACCGTTGGGGAGAATCATTCGTTGGAACCGCTGCTTAACTGTAGGGTCCATTTCCTTCCACGTCTCAGGAAGCCTAGAAAGTGGTTCACAGATCGTTTCAATCTGACTCTCAATGCGGACTTCGTCGTAATTGCGATTCGCCCGCGTCGCCTGCAAAGACATCTGGCGATCGCGTAGCAGTTCGCGGTGCGCAGTGAATTCTTCAACCGTTATTTCATCGCTCGCCCTCATCTCTACCAATCGCAGCTGCTGTTCTGCTATTCGCTTCAACTCCAACCCTCTCTTTTCAGCGACCACGGCGCCCGTTTTCGCGCGCTCACGGATCAATCGCATTACGTAGTGCCCCAAATCCTGAAGGTCTTCTCGGTCGGGAGTAATCGCGTTCAGAAAGCCTTCGAACTCTCCATGAACCATCTCGGTTGCGTGATTTATCCGCTCTTCGCATGAATGATTGAAACAATGGTAGTAAGGGTAGTGCCTGGAGCGACCCCGCGAAAGGCTCCCTGTCACGTAATGCGAACAGGCGCTGCATCGCGCGAACATGCGGAGCGGAAACTCGGGCCGAATACTTTGATGGCGCGGGGAGCGGTTCCGGAGACGCGTCACCTCCTGCACTTTCGCGAATACCTCGGGACTTACCATCGGCAAGTGTCGGCCTGGATGATCCTCTCCCGACCACGGGTCGCGAATGATTCCGGCATAAAACGGATCATGCAAGATGTCGTTGAGCGTTTGCTTGGGAACCGGTTTCCCGCCTGCCGTCCGCAAGTTCCAGTGCCACATCATGCGAAGAATCTCCGCCTGAGTATACGCACCCGTGGCAAATTCATTCCAGGCCCGCCGAAGCAAACTAAACGTCGGCTCGTCAGGTTGATCAGGTGCCGTTTTCTTGCTACCGCGCTGATTGATAGTCTTATAGCCCAACGGCGGCTTAAATGGGAAGATGCCTTCTTGGATTTTGCGGCGCATACCTTGTACCGTGCGTGTTGCCCGCAGGTCGTTATCGAATTGGGCGAAGCCTGCGAGAATCGTTTCGAGCAGTTTTCCTTCTGGCTTGGAATCTATCGGTTCGGTTACGGAGATAACTCGGATGCCTTCTTTCAAGAGCCTCGCTTTGATGTTGAAGTGGTCCCCGACATTTCGCGCGAGACGGTCAACCTTCCAAACTAATAACACCTGAACGGCATTCTGCCGTTCGCGGCAGAAATCAAAAAGTTCGAGAAGCTGCGTGCGGTCGGCAAACTTCGCAGACTCCCCTCTTTCGACGAACACACGAAGCACCGTGACGTTGTTACGGCCGGCATACTCTCGACACGCGAATTCCTGAGATTCCAAGGAGGTTCCAGCAACCTGTTCCTTTGAGGAAACACGAACGTAAACGATTCCATTCATCTCAACATAGTTACAAGCTTTGTTTACAACCTTTCCCTAATCGTAGGCCCTTCGTGCTCCGCGTCAAGGCCGCACGATTCCCGTTTTAACTTACTTTCGTATAAGTCCAGCAAGATCTCCGCGAGCATTTGCTTTTCAAATTCTAGCTGTTTATTGAAATACGCATCGCCCTCGGGTTTGGAAATCATGCCTTCCTGCAATCGGCCGCGCTGGGATTTCTGACTAAACATGAGGACATCCTAATCATTCGCTAAGAACGTGAAAGGTGCCCCATATTGCGCGGGATGCAATTAGAGAGAGTGGACGACATCAAATCATGCGCAGCGTGCAGGTTCCTATGCCGTGATGCAGCCTGCCTTTGAGAGGTCTGTGGGACAAAATGCTGATGCTCATGTACCCCTTTCCTGAAACTTGCACGCCGTGCAGGACTTAGTGCCTTTGCAACTAAGTAGCACGTGATACGTTTTATATCTAGAGAGGTCGAAAACTACCAACCGTAACTCACAGTGCGTAAACGACTATAGTGCACGCTGGGAACCACATTCGCCACCACAGGAAAAAGGCTGGTCTGAGCCAGCAGGAACTCGCGCGCATTCTTGGATACAAAAATGAAGGCGCAGTTTCTCGACACGAACAATCAGTCACTATTCCACCATTGCTTACAGCCATCGGCTACGAAGTGGTTTTCCACATCCCCATTTCCGAACTCTTCCCGGGACTCCGTATGGCCGTGGAGCAAGCCATCGCCCCACGGCTTTCGGAGCTTGAGGGCCACCTGCAGGAAAGGATCGGAAAGGCCGCGCGAGCATCTCTTATCGCTCAGAAATTAGCATGGCTTGACGAACGTCGCGCATTGCCAGAGGAATAACGAACGATGTTCATGCAATCTCGCTCACTGCACATTTTGGCGATCGACATCCGCGCACAGCAATTCGGCTTTGTGCTGATTGAGGAGCCAAACATCATTCTCGATTGTGGAGTATCCGGATATCGCGGAAATCTCAAGGAAGCATTGCGGCACAAAATTGCACGTCTCAGTGAACTATTTGCTCCATCGCTCATCCTTTCGCGTCACAATACCAAAATCGCTCGCCACCAGGTTTCGGTAAGAGCAACACTTGACGTGCTGAAGCAAGAGGCGCGAAGGCGGTCGGTTACACTGCGCTTTATTAGTGCTTCGTCGCTACGACAATACTTTTCAGACCTTGGGAGACGAAACAAGCACGAAGTCTCTCAAGCGGTCGTTGCTCATTTTCCTGAATTGGCATGGCGGTTGCCGAAGAAAAGAAAACCCTGGCAGAACGAACCTGCGACTCAGGCTCTCTTCGACGCCGCCGCTTTGGCTCTCATGCATCTCGCGCGAAGTGAGAAGAAAACCGACACCTGAGCGCAGCTTTTTGGTCGGCCCCCAAACGATGAATAGACCAAATTTAATGGTCCATCGTAATTCTGAGGGGCCGACCAAAAAGCTGACAGTTTATAAACAGTGGGTATCCTAACCGATCATCCTCCCGAGGAGCGATCTCTAAGCAATCTAAAGACATTCGGATAGTCGCCCTGCTTTTTGAGCGATTCAATCACCTCCAGCGCGCGGAACAAGGATGCTTCATCGCCTGCAACCCATCCGGGCTGCGCAAGCAGCCTCTCGGTCTCGTCGTCGATGCACGCTCTCGTAAACCGCAGTTCGCCAACTTCTCGAAACCCCTTGCCAGGATTTCTTTGGCATTTCTCTTCTACTTCTTTCTTCGTGAGATCGATTGCGGCGACAAAGAGAAAATCTGGGTGGTAGCCCTCCAGGTTGTAGCAAATCCCCGTTAGCTTGAGTGCGTTTGGTTGGAGATAATCTAGAAGTGACGTGGAAAGCTCCTCTCCAATTCCGCGCCTTGCTGTCCAAAACGGATGCGGTACACCACGAGGCTTATAACCTTCCTTGACTTCCTTTTCGGATTCATAATCGGGGTTCACAAGCTGAAAGCCCGCCTTACCCTGCTTTGTGACATCGTCCTTGTAACGATTGACGTTTTCGGAGACAGATGAGGACAGCGTATAAGGAACAGATTCGTTATAAGTGCTTCGTAGTTGATAGGCCGCGTAACCGTCAGTCGTGATGATCGTCACGTTGCAATCAACGATATTCGTGAGCATACTGTTATCACTTACGTTCCTACTTTTGAGAATTTCTGAGAGTTTAAGATATTTCTCAAAATCTGCGGGCTTATCTAGGATTCCGCGCATTCTGCCATTCAAACCTGCGAAGTCGAACCACTCCACCGGTCCAAGCCGCACCTCGATCCGCGGCTGCTCCCGCGGTGTTCCCGATATGGTGCTTACCGTGTCACGAAACGACATAAGACGGAGATTAGGGCCATTGAAAAAAAGTTGCCCACTCGCTTCCGTTTCTTTCTTCCTGCGGACGATCCACTCATCACGGGCCTTCTTAAGGTCCGAATGAACTTTGAATGGTTGATGAACGTAGGTGGCGTCAAAATGCTGCTCAGTTACGAAATGATCTCCGGCACCCCATAACCGGACCGCGGAAACATGGGCTCTCACCTTCTCTGCTTTATATAGCTGATTTTCGCAATACAGCTCGATTGGGGAAAGGACTGGTTCGGAATATTCGCGTTCAGACTCTTCGACGATGGAGCGTTCACTTCCATCGCTCGCTCGCTCGATCTGGAAGCTAAAAACATCGAGTGCCCGCCGGAGGAAATCGAAGTTCATCCGACGCATAGTCGGGCTTCGCCCGTTTTCGATGTTGCTGAGTTCATGCAGGGATAGTGTTCCGCCCAACTTCGCGATGCGGTCGAGCAGCTTTCCTTGCGAGCGAAACTTAGCTTTTCTTAGCGAGCGAATTTTCTTCCCATCGACTGGGACATTTCCGACATCCTGCACGCCCAGAACCTCTTTATTGCAAGTGAAACTCACCTGGAATTGAACAGTTTATTCTAAGTTGCTGGATTCCAGTTCACGTCAGCCACGGATATAAAGGGCCTAGTCGTGATCAGACGACTAGGCCCGTCACCCGCAAGATGCGGGCCGCTACCGACAAGGAGAGTGGAATCTTGCCAGCAGCGAACGCACCTCTCTTACCTTATGCAGCTAAGTCTTTAAAAAGTCAAGACTTGGCCGATCCAGCCCTCGTTCCAGCCAATATTGTCCACCTGAAGACGCGCGCTTTCAACGCCAACCGTCGAGCCAAAGCCAGTTGTAACCCTGCTCGCGCCGCTTTCTATCGGAGGAAGGCCGACGCGATCAACGCGTTGTTAGTGGCTGGATTCGCGTTCGTCGATGTTGTCGATTCGTCGCGGCCTGACCCGCTCATCGGCATCGAGTTCGCGGGTGGCGGCAAGCTTCACACGAAGCTCTCGTGCCTAGATTCGGGTGCGCTGCGGAGGGTGCTGAAACAGTTGATGCGGTACCTCGAGTTGAAAGGGCTCAACCAAAGTTGCAATTTGACCGACGCCCTGCGGGTGAGCGCCGCGCCGAAAAGCGGTGATCCTCGAGACTCGGACGCTTTCACCTCGGGGGTTCTCTCTTTTTGAATTTCGAGTCTCCATATCGAGATGGCCTCGCATCGATGCTGCGCGTCCAAGCCGGCACCGAATCGGCGATTCTTCTCAATGAGAAGAGCATGGATTCGACGGCGACCCTTCTGGCTCATTTAGAGAGAGCGACCGGATGGAGAGTGCTGCACGCCGAGTCGCCGAGCGTAGGATTGCGGTACGCTTCGACGCTGCGAAGCACATTGAAGGTCGCGATCGTCACGACGGGCAGAGATTTTAGTCAGGCGCAGAATTTCGTGAGGCAGCTGAAGAATGCGAGCGCCGCTAAGGGCATCGAGTGCCCACGATTTATGGCGTTGTCTCTTCTTTCACAAGGCCCGGAGGTAGCAGTCGCCTTCGAGAAACTCGGCGCTCACTATCTTCTCCGCGCTTATTCGGAGCAAATCGTCGAGGTCGTGAAGAAAATCCAGTGGCAGTGTCGCATGGAGAAGCATCTTCCAACCATTATTCTCCGACGCTGCGGCGGTCACGTCGCACAGATTTCGGTTAAGACCGGCTGCGCTGAAGTACAGATTCAGGCTGGACCGAAACTGCGCGAGTTGGCGGAATACCTAATGCTCCATTCAAGAACTGAACATACGACCGAGATGCTTGCGGATGCCTTGGGGGTCTGTCGTCAGAGTGTCAAGGAGTATTTGCTCAGGCTGCGGCGAGCATTCAATCGAGCGCGCGCAGGCACATGCGTCGGCGCAAGCGGTGAGCAAGTATTTTGGACACGGAAAGTCTCGGGAGGCTACGTCCACGGGATCAGCGCAAATGTCGAGATCGAAGACAGTGATGAATTCATGAATTTAGCCATACCTAGATACCTACCGCACCGCTTGGCGCAACCGTTGGTTTCGAGGATGAGGTAGTCTATGTATCGCATCCTTACCGAGTACAAGAATATCGAAGGAGTCAACAATACCCTCTTAGGGCTCGGGCTGCTCAATTACACCCTATACTTCGGTAAAGGGTCTTGGAATGGTCATTCGGAGAAAAGTCTCATTATCGAGCTTGATAACATCACGAAGGGTCTCGCGAGAAGAGCTGCCAGATCTATCAAGGCGCTCAACAAACAAGAAAAGGTGCTGCTTCAAGAGATACCGGTAACGAGTCAGCTTGTCTGAGCTGCTAAACAAATTGAATTCTGAATGCGGGGACTCTTTTCTCCATCCCAACCTCGACGAACACAGCGAAAATATAACCGAGCTGCCCTCGATAGGCGTTCAGTTTTGCAAAGTCGTCGTCCCGCCCCCGCCTGTTTCCGATCTTCTTTATCTCAATGGCAAGAAAGTTGTCCATTGTTTGTCGTCGGTGGACAATAATGTCCGGGATTGCATCACGCTCGCGACCATCGATTCCAATGTATTTCTTGGCCGAAGGCATACCGTCCACATGCATTTTGTCGTATTCAGCATCGATGTCCCATCCGGGAAACTGCTGAGCAACGTGGATCGCTAAACGATGCGACAGGGCGTCTTCTCTCACCCCGCTCTCCAGCAGCTTTCGTTCGTTTCTGCTGAACGACTCAAGCGCCTTCGACAGTCGATTTTGAGCATCCGCCTGCGTCATAATTTCGTTCGCCCATATCATAAGCCTAGATTGCAGAATCGGGTTACTGCACAGGCAAATCCAGACCTCGTTATCCCCTCCTCGTGTGTGATGTGCTCTTTGGTACCAATGATTGTTAAAGGACGTCCACCGATTTGGCAAGGCGGGAGAACCGCATGAATCCTGGTGGAGCGAGAAGATGGCCCTTGTGGCTTCTTTCGACGGAAGCTCCGGTAAAATCAGCGTGGATTCATGCGCCTTTCGCTCGCATCCGCTTCGTGTGATAATTCCCATAATGTCCGACCTACGCTCCATCTTCAAAGGCAAAGCCACCGCGGAGGGTGACGTCAGGGTCGATATAAGCTACGACATCATTAGGCATGTTTCTGCACAGTTGTATACAAATCCACGAAAAGCAATCGAGGAACTCGTTTGCAACAGTTACGATGCAGGCGCAACGGAAAGCCACGTTAAGTTGCCGAAAGACAAGAAAGGGGCACTTGTTGTTCTGGACAATGGACAATCGATGGACCTTGAGGGACTTCGGAGTCTCTGGCACGTAGCAGACAGCCCCAAGAAACCCGATAGCAAAGGTCGCAGAATCGACAATGATCGACTACAGATTGGCAAGTTTGGTGTTGGCAAGTTGGCTGCTTATGCTTTGGGACGGCGACTGACCCATGTTGCCACTGTTAAAGGCGTGACTCGTATTGTTTCAGTTGGCAAGGATGAGATCAAAGGACGCGGTGATGGTGGCCCACCTCGGTTCACGGTGTACAAATTGAAGGAATCGGAGGCGCAAAAACTTCTGGAGCCATTTCTCGGGACTCTCCCGCGTCCATGGAAGCGCAATTGGGGCACCTGGACGATGGCGGTGGTTGAAGAGGTTGAGGAAGGCAATTTTGAACGCGCTCTGAAAATCGGGATTTTACGCAGAATGATTTCCACCGCTCTTCCAATCTACAAAAATTTCAAGGTAACCCTCGAGAACCAAGTTGTTCCTGAACGCCAAATTTCTCCAGGCAACATCGAACTTACGGTTGAAGTTTTGAATCAAACCTTCCGCGAGAAATTGGAGAATGATCTGCAGCAGTATTGGCTAATCGAACGTCGTCTCGAAAACCTTGCTGACGTCTCCCCTGATCTTTACAAAATCAAACTCGTGAAGATGCCCGACCCAAATAATACCGACAAACAGATACAAGCCATCGATGTTCCACTACTGGGCCCTGTTGCCGGTAGCGCAGTCCTCGCCAATCAAACACTTACTACAGAGAAGCTCGATGAACGTGGCTACGTGAATCATGGATTCGCAATCTACTCCTCTGGAAGACTCGTCAATCCGGAAGACGAACTCTTTGGAATCAGCCCAAGGAGTCACGCCTATTGGCGACGCTTCTTAGCGCGAGTCGAAATTCCCGGTTTGGATGAAATTTTGCTGGTGCAGCGGAACGCAGTGTCGGAAAACAGCCCCAAAGCGCAGATCGCTCGGGAAGTAATGCGAACACTGTTCAATTTCACCCGCTCATTAGCCGAGGAAAAAGAAGAAGCAGCAGATTTCACACCGCAGTCTTTCGGATCGAAGATCAGAAGCGGTTCCCCCCTTTTGGCCCCTCTTGCGGTAGAAGGCTTGGGAGAAGGTGTTCTTCCGCCGGGCGGAGTTTCGGATATTGATATTGATTTCGTAACGCTCGGTGAAGACGGTCCGGCAGCCAGATACGACGCGGAAGCACACACCATCCAAGTCAATGAAGATCATCCTATTATCGCTGCTCTGGACGACTTTGGTGAACAGCGACAGAAGCAACTGCGCCGCATGATAGGAGAGATCATCGCGGGACACAAACTTGCGGAAGGATATCTCGCTGCAAAGGGCGTTGCTCCTGCGATTATCCGAGAAATTGAAGAATTGATCGACGCGGCGTTACGTAGTGCCGCTGGCTTCATCCGAGATCCAGTGGAAGAACACATCCAGGAGATCGAGAATGCTTCTTATGAAGGCGGGACCCGTTTCGAGAATGCAGTCGTAAATGCGTTCAGAAGCATGAGACTCGTAGCGCGACGCATTGGCGGATCGGACAACCCCGATGGTATCGTAGCAATTCCGATAACTGGCTCGGTTAATCTCCGAATATCCATCGAAGCGAAGGGAACCAAGGGCGTTATCACACACACCGAACTAAGCCAAGCGACCGTAGCTCGGCAGCAGAAGGAATCTCGATGCACATCTGCCATCGCTATTGCTCGCGAATATCAAATCGACGGTAAGGGGGGTGGAGACAGCGCGTTGCTGAGGGAAACATTGGGAAAGCTGCCCTTGCTTACGGTGTCTGCCATCGCAAAAATGTTAAGGCTGCATCAGAAGCGACCATTCACTTACGACAAAGTTGCGGAAATTTTGACGACCGTGAACCGCCCGGACCAGCTTGAAGACTTCATCGAAGCCAAGTGGCGAGAGTTGCCAGATCTGGGACTCATGAAATTAGTGCTCGAAGTTGCGCACGATAAATCCGCCGAACATGACCAAAACTTTCCAGACCCGGGCATGCTCGTTGGTGACAGTCGCCTTACCTCACGTCACATAACAAAAGAACAAATCAAACATATTTTGGAGGCGGTTGCAGTTACCACCGGAATGGTAGTGGTCAAGGACAGACAGTCGTACGAATTTAGCGTGACAGCACCTGTCGAGACAATCCTCGAAGCCATGACGCGTATTGCAGCTGAAACGGCTCCAGATGGCGGAAAATCCAAGGCGCACCCAGCGACACCAGCTCTCAGGGTGGCAACCCAAAAAGAAAAACGCCAGCATTAGAATGTCAGCGCATAGGCAAACAGATGACTCACCTGACATGGTAAACAAAACCGACCTACTCAATTGGCGTTCTTCTCATGGCTATCGTTTCACCCACGATTGGTTTCGATTTCCAGGCAAGTTCCATCCGCCACTAGTTGAACATATTCTGCAGTCATTTCGTCCGACAGGCGTATTAGATCCGATGGCGGGCGTCGGAACGGTGGCGGTTGAAGCGAAAGCAGCAGGAATTCCTTCTTTATCACTCGACATCGATCCGGTAAGTTCTTTTTTCACCCGAGTCAAAACGACGCCGATTTCCGGGGCTACCCTAAGGGCCGCATGGTCCGACTTGTCGGATTCGCTTAACAGCTTCCGCCGGAGTGAAACAGAGGTTGAAATCCGAAAGTTTCGTGACATTCGGTCGAACGCTATGCGTGAACATTTGACCCGAGTTCAGGCACGTGAGTTTGAGAGACTCACATATTGGTTCCGTCGGTACGTTCTCGTGGACTACGCATTAATCGATCACTCGATTTTCAACGGCGGTCTGCCCAGTAGATCTGATGCTGTCCGCCGCTTCTTCTTGGCGTGTCTCCTTAGTTCAGTCCGACGGATTAGTCTCGCAGACCCCAGCCCTGTCAGCGGACTCGAGATCACCAAGCACATGAGGGAAAGAATTGAGCGCGGATATCCGATCGATGTCTTTCGCGAATTCGAGCGACGCGTCGAACTCGCGATTCGGAGAATGGAAGAATATACCGCTTATCTTCGGAAAAAGGGTACGTACGATACCCCCGCATATTATGAACAAGCCGACTGCGCAGACCTTCTGAGGTTTAATCCTGCAGCAGATTTCCAGGCTGATCTGATTTTATTTTCCCCGCCCTATTGCAATGCCATTGAGTATTGGCGACGTCACCGCCTGGAATATTTTTTGGGACGATTTCTCGATGAGCAGGGGGCGATCAGCCTTAGCAAAAAGTTTATCGGACGCAGCACAGTCAGTGACGTCGCTTTCATACCGCCCAAACTTGGCTATGCACCAATTGACAGACTGCTTCTTGATCTTCAGGCACAACAAAGATCGAAGAAAGCGCGCATTCTGTGGCGATACTTTCAGACCATGAAGGAGAGGCTGGCTATATTTCACGACTACCTACCGACCCGAGGTCACTGCGTAATCGTGGTTGGCGACAGTGAGACAGGGGGCAGTCGAGTTCCCACCGTTGGGACAATAACCTGGCTTGCAAAAGAGAGCGGGTTCAGGCACGTGAAGACATCTCGATACCGGATCAAGAATCGAGTCATGCAGTTTCCTATCAAATCGAACTCAAAAATTGAAAAAGAATCCATTATCGTTCTGCAGAAGCCATAGAGGGATGTCAACGGAGATCGTATTGAGATCCCGGCACATCGGGATGCTTTCAGGCTGGCCCTTGAGGACAGCACCGTTACGAAATCGTCTACATCGATGTAGACGGAAAACCAGAAGTAGCGCTTATGTGCTTGAAAAGAATGGTCGGGGAGAGAGGATTTGAACCTCCGACCCCCTGGTCCCGAACCAGGTGCTC
>CALFMO010000055.1 GCA_937879855.1 uncultured Acidobacteriaceae bacterium
TCTACACGCGTAAGATCGTCGGCAGCGTCAGATGTGTATAAGAGACAGATTCTGAGGAGGCTGCATTGATCCCGCTCGGCTTCGCCTTCGCTCGACAGCCGAGGCGGCTGTCGCTACGTGATTCGTTCAAAGAAAAAGGGCCGCGAGTTGAATCGCGGGCCCTTGTTCCATCGAGTGCGCAGATTGTTATTGTTCGCCGGCTGCAAAGTTACTGCCCCACATGGCGTTGCTACCCCACATGGCGTTGCTGCCCCACATGGCATTGCTGCCCCACATCGCATTGCTACCCCACATGGCATTGCTACCCCACATGGCATTGCTGCCCCACATGGCGTTGCTGGCAGAGGTTTGAGTGGTAGTGGATTGCGACGTGCCAGTGACGAACTGAGATGATCCCCACACAGTGGCGTACGCCCACGTGGAAGAAGTGTTCCAGACGGAGGATGGGTTGGCGTTCAAAGTCACGGTGTCGGTGGTTCCGTTAAACGTAGCCACCGGAGACATCGCCGTCCCCTTGGCCACATCGGTGTTGGCGAGGGCAGCCTCCACATCGATGTACCCGGCGCCGACCGTGAATACGTCGTATTGGTCGGTGTAGGTAATTCCAGTGGTTGGGTCTGTCGTGCTGCTGTAGGCCGGCAACGACTTCCATGCCGTCTTCATGAGGCGCGCCTTCACTTGATCGGGGTTGAGGGAAGGACTCTTCTGCAGCAGATCGGCGACGACTCCGCTCACCACGCCAGTCGCCATGCTGGTGCCACTCAACGTGAAGTACTTCGATGACGGAGAGCTGCTTCCTCCCTTCACATAGTAGTTGTAGGGAACCTGATTGCCGGGATACTCGGTGTAGAGGGTCGAGCCTGGAGCTTCCAGCGAAACCAGCAGATTGCCGGGAGCCAGAATGTCAGGCTTGGCAATCGCATCGAGCGCCGTCGGCCCCTTCGAGCTGTAGCTGGCCATCAAATCGTCGACGCGAGTCGGCGTTCCCATGGGCTTCATCGCGCCCACGGTGATCACATAAGGATCGTTGCCGGGAGCAGTCACGGTGCCGTAGCCATTCGTTGCCTGATAGCGCCCGTTGTTGCCGGCTGCAACCACGACCACGATCCCGCTCTTCCACGCTGCTTCGACGGCATGGCACAAAGGATCGAGCTTGTAGCTCTCGTAGATCGGGCGTCCCATCGAAAGATTGATCACGCGGATGTTGTACGTGCTCTTCAACGAGATTGCCGTCGTGATCGCTGAGATCACCGCGCTGTCAGTGCCGACACCGTTCTGATCGAGAACTCGCAAGTTAATCAGATTGGCATGTGGAGCGATACCTTCAAATGTCTTGGAATACGATGTGCCGGTCGAACTGGCGCCATTGCCCGCGATCAGGCCCGCAATATGCGTGCCGTGACCGTACTGATCGTTGGCGCTGCTATTGCCCGGAACGAAGCTCTGATTCCAGACCACGCGCGACGCTCCCCAAGCGCCACCGTTCAAGTCAGGATGGCTGGCGATCCCACTGTCGATAACAGCAATGCCAATGCCAGCGCCGGTGTAGCCAGATTGCCAGGCCGAAAACGCATTTACGGCGGGCGCAGCGTTGCTAAGAGTAGGCGTCAGCGGCCGATCCAGGCTGATGTATACGACATCCGACTGGTTCGAAAGACTCACGATGCCGTTGCCGTCAAGCACCGCAACCAAGCCGTTGACCAATGGCAACTCGGACAGGATCGTGCCGCCAAGTTGCAGAATGTCGTTGACCAGGCATCCCAGCAGACCTAATAGGCCGCTGCAATTCACCTGCGTTCCCGGCGCATACTGCACAATGACTTGCGCCTTCTGGGTCGAAGGATAGTTTTGCAGTTCTGGCGATATTTTCGAGTTGTCGGCGTGCGCGAAGGTAACCGCAAAAATCAAAATTAGAAGCAAGAACCTTTTCATTGTCCCCCCAATTGCCCAAAAAACCACAGCGCTCAAAGGCGCGTAACCGTCCTAAGTGACTTTGATATGTGCAGGTGGGGGTCCAAATAGGTACTGCGGTTACCCTTATTTCTCAATGAGTTACGGGAGCCTGTTGCGAAATTCACCGGGCACTTTGTCCCACGCCCGGGGCACGGGCCAAATCGTCTCGCGGGTGAGTTGGCGGGCGGCGTTCCAATATCGCTGCAAGTAACTGATTCGTCGAAAACCTTGGTAATCAAGGAGTTTCTTTTTGGGCGGACATGGTCCCGCGCTTAGTTGAGAATTTAAGCACCACCTATGTCATGGATACGATCCATTGGCGCACGTGTGTTCATTGCCGGGATGGCTCTGGCAGGAGCCCTGTGCTTTGCCTTGGCATTTTCGCACTGGCGGTCGGACGATCCGGTCAAATTTGTTTGCTATCTGTTGGCAGCGTTGCTGGCATCCTCGCTAAAAGTCACGCTGCCGGGACTTGATGCAACGCTCTCGGTCAACTTCCTGTTCACACTGCTGGGAATTTTGGAGCTCAGCATGCCAGAGACGCTGCTGATTGTCCTGGCTAGCACGGTGGGGCAGGCGTATTTGCGCCGAAGGCATCAGGTGAAGTTAGTGCAGTTCGTCTTCAACTGGGCGCAGCTGACGGTGTCCAGTTCAATCGCCTACGGCGCCTACGCGCTGGTGGTAACGCGCGTCCTGCACGGGCCGGGGCCGCTTGCTCTTCTGGTGGCCGCGATCATCCACTTCAGCTGCAATACGGCGGCCATGTCGACCATTATCGGGCTGACCGAAAATAAGCCCATCCCCAAGGTCTGGAACGACAGCTATCTCTGGTCGTTCCCCTACTACATGGTCGGCGCCGCGGTCGCGGGGTTGGTCCACTTCCTGAACGGACACATCGGATGGCAGTCGTCGCTGCTGATCCTGCCGCCGATTTACTTGATGTACCGGTCTTATCGCCTTTATCTCGGCAAGCTGGAAACGGAGAAGCGGCACGCCGAGCAGGTTTCGAGCTTGCACTTGCGAACCATCGAAACGCTCGCGCTGGCCATTGAAGCCAAGGATCAAACGACTGGCGAACACTTGCAGCGGGTGCGCGTCTACGCGATGGAACTGGCGAAAGAACTGGGCTTGAGCGAGGACGAAACCGAGGCGCTGCGGGCAGCATCCGTGCTGCACGACATCGGAAAACTGGCGGTACCCGAACACATTATTTCGAAGCCGGGAAAACTCACGCCGGAAGAATTCGAGAAGATGAAGATCCATCCCACCGTCGGAGCGGAAATTCTGGAGCAGGTTAACTTTCCCTATCCAGTGGCGCCCATCGTGCGCGCCCATCATGAAAAATGGGATGGCAGCGGGTATCCGAACGGACTGGTCGGGGAGGCCATTCCGATCGGCGCGCGCATTCTCTCCGCGGTGGATTGCCTGGATGCGTTGGCGTCGGATCGGCAATATCGCAAAGCGCTGCCGCTCGATGAGGCCATGGCGAAGGTGGTGGAAGACGCGGGCAAAAGTTTCGATCCGAAGGTGGTTGCTATTCTGCAGCGGCGCTACATTGAACTCGAGAAGCTGGCCAATGAGCAGCCTTTGCAGAGCCCGCCGAAGTTGTCCACCGACGTCAAGGTAGTGCGCGGCCTGGCGCCTGATGCGGGTTTCGAGAAATCCGCCGGCACAAATGCCGTCGCGTCGGGACCGGCTGCAAATTCCGCGGCCTTGATTGTGGCAGCGCGGCTGCAAGGGCAGGAAATCATCGCACTCAACCGCGGTTCAGGCTCCTTTCTGCGCAGCGAGGATATTCTTTCTCTGCTTGCAGTGCGCCTGAAACACCTGGTACCGCACGATGCGATTGCCGTCTACCGCCCAAGGAATGGCATGCTCACGGCAGAGTTTGTGAGTGGCGAAAATGCTCGCCTGTTCTCTTCTTTGAAAATTCCGCACGGAGGCGGGCTCTCAGGCTGGGTCGCGCAAAATCATAAAGCCATCCGCAACGGCAATCCGCTGGTGGAACCGGGGTACGTGGACAATCCCGCGAAGTACAGGACGCTGCGTTCGGCGCTGGCTGTGCCCATGGAAGGCGCTGCCGGGGTTACGGCGGTCCTCGCTCTCTATCGTGCAGAACCGGATGCGTTCACAGAGGACGAACTGCGAGTGGTGGAAGCGCTGGTTGCCGGGCTGGGAATTGCAGTCGAGAGCGCGGGGAAAATGAAGGCGTCAGCCGTCGGTGTAGGGACGAGATAAGAGCCGCCTTGTGATCTTGAAGTACCTTTTGTCATCTTGAGCGAAGCGAAAGACCTGTGCATTGCTGCTATCAAATGCATAGGTCCTTCACTTCGTTCAGGATGACAAGGCGTATTCAACGCTCTCGTACTGGAACCAGCCGAACGATACGATCTTTGCCCCGAGCAATTATGATTTGCTCGCCCATGCAAGCTTTTTCAATCAGCCGGGTGAGGTCAGTCTTGACTTCTCGTATGCTAACGATTTTCATTCTTCACCTCACTCCATCTCAAAGCTCACATACAGCAGGCCGCCATCGCGCTCGACTTGCAAAACCACTGCCTCTCCGGCCTTGACCGCTCCGACCGCCGCGCGAAGACCTTCCACAGAATCGATGGCAGTCGTGTTTAGTTGATGAATGATGTCGCCCGCCTGCAAGCCGGTGTCGGGCAAGATCAAGTCGGCAGCCCGTCCCACGACGACGACTCCCGACTGGACTCGCAGCGACGAGCCTAAACGGGAGCGCAGACTGTCGGTGAGATCGATCGCTAGAATGCCCAGGCGGGAGATCAGGCTGTTCTCTGGATTGACCGCATCGAGAAGTTCGTCCATGTGATCGCGCTGTTCGATGGCAGGGACGTAGAGTGTTTTTTTCTCGTTGCCGCGCAGAATTTCGAGCTTCACCACCTGGTCAAGACGATGCAGGTACAGGGCGGCGGAAAGCGACGGCAAAGTTTCGATGCGCCGGTCATCCGCCGTGAGAATAATGTCCTGAACCTGCAGGCCCGCGGCGGCTGCTGGGCCGTCCGGCTTCACGTCGTCCACCACAACGCCCCAACTGCGCGGCAGGTGCAATCCTTCCGCCAGGGTCGGAGTAATCTCCTGCGCTCCGGCGCCAATTTCTACGCGATGCACGTGCCCGTATTTGCGCAGGCTGCGGTAGACAAAGTCGACCACTCGCGCCGGAATGGCGAAGCCCAGACCCTCGCTGCCTCCGCCTTGCGACAGAATGAAAGTGTTGATGCCCAGCACGTACCCGTACGTATCCACCAGCGGCCCTCCGCTGTTGCCGGGATTGATGGGGGCATCAGTCTGCAAATAAGTGAGCGCCTTTGTGGGATCGGGCTGGCGGGCAAGCGCGCTCACCACTCCCATGGTCACGGAATTCTGCAGACCCTCGGGGCTGCCGATGGCGAATACAAGTTGGCCAACGTGGGGTCGCTGCTGGCTGAGCAGCGGCAGTGTCGGCAGATCGGTCTCATCGATTTTGAGCAGGGCGAGATCGGTTTCCTTGTGCTGGCCTATGAGGCGCGCTTCCAGAATGCGGCGCTTCCCTATCGGCACCAGTCCGGCTGAGTCGCCCATCGGCAGCGGCAGCGCGACGCGAATGCGCTGGGCATTTTCGACCACGTGAGCATTGGTAATGATGTAGCCGTTAGCATCTACGATCACTCCCGAGCCGACCGCGTGCTGGCGGACGATGAAGGCAGTCTGGGAACGGTCTTGATCGCTCTCGCGCAGCGGCCCGTATCCTGTGACGAGGATCTGCACGACGGCAGGGGCCACCCTCGCAGCCAGCATTTCCAGGGCGCCATTCAGTTGCACCAAAACCGCGGGAGGCTCGTTCGGTTTCGCTTCCGTACTGCCTGGAGCGGCCTTCTTCGGCGCTGGCTCTGGACTCGGAGGCTTCTGGACCGATGGCGTTTGAGCGACTACGATCGCGGCTCCGCAAAGAGTAAGGACAAGAATGAGTGCCGCAGCCGCGGTCCTTCTGCTGAATTGAAACCGTTTCGCCATATAAGCCCTCCGCTGAATGTCCCGAGATAGTGAACAAAACACTATCACGGTCGATTGACCACGGCCCCGGGGCCAGATGTGGAACTCGTCGCACCGCTCCAGAAAAGCCTTCCAATAGCGGGGGAATCTAGTTGCTACCGTTGACTAACGGGTTATCAGGCTTTTACGCGGGTGCCTTTCGTGATATAACCGCCCGTGAGCATAAATAGCGGGCCTGCGCCCCGCCAGGAGCTTGGTGTGACGATGTTGGCCTCATTCGCAGACGAGAAAAACAGAGCAGGCCAGACTAGAGGAGGCACCGTGGGGGAAGAAGCACGGACCGGAAAACGGTTCCCGCTGGAATTGCCGATCAAGATACATAAAGGAGAAAGCGGCGGAGACTCCGAGGGAACGACGGGAAATCTCAGCGCGGCGGGAGTGTACATTCGCGCCGATTCCTCGATGGAGATTGGTTCCCCGGTGGAATTTGAAATCACGCTGCCGCCAGAGATGACCGGCGCTGCGGAGAACGTGACCATTCAGTGTAAAGGGAGAGTAGTGCGCGCCGACGAAACCGGAACCGGTGGTGAAGGCCGCGGCGTGGCCTGCGTGATCGACTCGTACGAATTCGTGAGGAAATAGATTTTCGGGGAGCGCTGACAACATGCTCAAACTGATTCTGGCCGACAACCAGGCGATCTTCCGGGCGGGCATTGCCAAAGTCCTTGCCGTCGAAGATGAGATGCGTATCGTGGCCCAAGCCCAGACGCCTGAACAGATGTTCATGGCCCTCGACAAATTCCGCGCTGCGGTATTGGTTGTGGCTGCGGGATTCCACAATGACTTTGCCGCCATCGTGCAAGCCGCGAACAAAGCCAAGACGCGCGTGATCGTGCTGGCCGACACCGGCGAAAGCGCGCAGCGACACATGACGAATGGCGCGCACGGCGTCGTCTATCGCAATGTTACCAGCGCGGCGCTGGTCGACTGCGTGCGCAAAGTGGCGCGCGGCGAAACTTGGGTGCAGGACGTGGCCGTGCCCAGCGAACTCACCGAAAACGACATGGTCGGATTGCGGGTGCGCGACCGGCTGACCGCCAAAGAACTCCGCATCGTGGCGCTGATCGTGCAAGGTTACAAGAACAAGGAGATCGCATCGCAGCTCGGCACCACGGAGCAGGTGATCAAAAATTATCTGCGCAACGTTTATGACAAGATCGGTGTTTCGGACCGGCTGGAACTTGCGCTCTTTACCATCCATCACCGCATTCTGAATGAGGCTGCGGCCGCAACCACGACAGGCACGGCGCCGCAACCGCCCGCGGGAGTTGCCCAGTAGGATTTTGCGAATGGGTTTCAAAGATAGGCCGCCTGCGGGCGGCCTTCTCATTCGAACTGATTATGTGGAGCGGGCACTCCTGCCCGCTTGCCGGCAGCGGCAAAAAGCAGCGGGCAAAAGTGCCCGCTCCACACAGAAGGCACTCTCAAGACTCATCCGCTGATCTTCTCGCCCACTGATTTTGCCTGGGTGAATAAGTACAGATAATCCGGGCCGCCTGATTTGGAATCGGTACCGGACATATTGAAGCCGCCGAAGGGGTGTGCGCCCACCATCGCTCCGGTGCACTTGCGGTTGATGTACAGGTTGCCGACGTGGAATTCCTGGATGGCGCGATTGATCTTGTCGCGCGACTTGGTGTAGACGGCGCCGGTGAGGCCGAATTCGGTGTCGTTGGCGATCTCAAGCGCGTGATCGAAGCCGCGCGCTTTGATCACGGCCAGCACCGGGCCGAAGATTTCTTCTTGCTCGAGTTTTGATTTCGGCGGAATGTCGGCAATCACCGTCGGCTTGATGAAGTAGCCTTCGCCGGGAGCGCGCTCGCCGCCGGTGATAAGGCGTCCGTCTTTTTTGCCTTGCTCGATGTAGCCGAGGATGGTTTTCATCGAGCCTTCGTTGATGACTGCGCCCATCGCGGCATTCTCGGTGACATCGCCGACCTGGATTTTTTCGACACGAGCTTTGAGTTGCTCTAGAAACTTGTCGTAGATTCGCTCGTCGACGATGGCGCGTGAGCAGGCAGAGCACTTTTGGCCCTGGAAGCCGAAGGCGGACTGCGCCACGCCTTCAACGGCGGAATCAATGTCGGCGTCGGCATCGACAATGATCGCGTCTTTGCCGCCCATCTCCAAAATCGCGCGCTTGATCCAAATCTGGCCGGGAGCCTGCGTCGCTGCAACTTTGTTGATGTGCAGCCCGACTTCGCGGGAACCGGTGAACGCGATGAAACGAGTCTTGGGATGCGCCACGACGGCATCGCCGAAGCTGGCTCCGGCGCCGGGACAGAAATTTACGACACCCTCGGGCATTCCGGCCTCTTCGAGCAATTCGACAAACTTCGCGGCGATAGTGGGCGAATCGCTCGACGGTTTCAGGATGACGGTATTGCCGCTGACGATGGAAGCGAGCGTCATTCCGGCCATGATGGCGCAGGGAAAATTCCACGGCGGAATGACGGCGCCAACGCCTAGAGGGATGTACAACAGCGTGTCGTGCTCGCCGGGTAGTTGGATGGGCGTCTGCGCCTTGGAAAAGCGCAGGGCTTCGCGCGCGTAGAATTCGCAGAAATCAATGGTCTCGGAAATGTCAGCGTCGGCCTCGGCCCAATTCTTGCTGACTTCGAAAACCAGCCACGCCATGAATTCCATCTTGCGCTGGCGCAGCAAGTCGCCAACCCGAAAGACGAGGCTGGTGCGCTCTTCCACGGTGGTGCGACTCCAGGATTCGAAGGCGGAGAGAGCGGCTTTCATGGCGGGCTCGACGTGATCCTTGCCGGCTTTCTGGTGGATGCCGACCACCTGCGAGGGCTGCGACGGGTTCAGCGATTTGATCTTGTCGGTGGTCTTGACACGCTTACCGCCGATGATGAGGTCGTATTCGCGGCCCAACTGACCGCGTACCTTGGCGATGGCGGCTCGCATGCGGCGCGCGTTGTCTTCGTTGCGAGAATCGAAGAAGGGCTCAGTGACAAATGGTCCCTGATGCAGGGTCGAGCGCGGCCGGACGGGGGCTTCTAGCGTTGCCATGGGAGGATTCCTTTCGAGGTCATCGAGGATTGCTTTAAATATTTTACACCTCGTGAGATTACTACGTCGGGGGCTGTCGAGTTCCAGAACGGGCCGGGTTTGTCTCTCTGACTGCGAAGTAAAAATCCCCACCCTAACGTCGCAAAATGCGCGACGTTAAGGATGGGGCACCCCGGTCGGTGGTAGACTCGAACGTTTTCGTGAGAGGCACGAACATGGACATTCAACGCGTGGGAGTGATCGGTGCGGGGACAATGGGCAACGGCATTGCGCATGTGTTCGCGCGCGGGGGATACGACGTGGTGCTGTGCGATATAGAACAACGATTCTTGGATCGCGCGCTGGAAACGATCGGCAAGAACCTGGAGCGCGAGGTCGCGAAGAATAAGATTACCGCTGAGGCCAAGGCTGGCGCCCTGAAGCGCATTCGGGCGATAACGGACCGCGGCGAACTTTCTGAGTGCGACTTTGTGATCGAGGCGGCGACCGAGAAATTCGAAATCAAAACAGAAATTTTTCGCGATCTCGACCGCCTGATCCGGCCGGAAATTATTCTGGCTTCGAATACTTCTTCCATCTCGATTACCAAGCTCGCGGCGCAGACCCGGCGGCCGGAAAAAGTGATTGGCATGCACTTTTTCAATCCGGTGCCGGTGATGAAGTTGGTGGAAGTGATTCGTGGGCTGGCGACCTCGCAGGAAACTTTCGCCAGCGTGCGCGACTTGGCAGTGAAGCTCGAGAAAACGCCGGTGGAGGTGAACGACGCGCCGGGATTCGTTTCCAATCGCGTGCTGATGCCGCTGCTGAATGAGGCAATGTATGCGGTAATGGAGGGCGTGGCCACAGCGGAGGCGGTCGACGAAGTGTTCAAGCTGGGAATGGCGCACCCCATGGGGCCGCTGACGCTGGCCGACTTCATCGGGCTCGACGTTTGTCTGGACATCATGCGCGTGCTGCAGAGTGGGCTGGGCGATCCCAAGTACCGGCCATGTCCGCTGTTGATCAAGATGGTGGACGCTGGGTGGCTGGGGCGGAAGAGCGGGCGGGGATTCTACACATATTGAGGATTGATGATTTCAGATTTCAGATTTTTGATGACTGAATGAAAACCGATGAGAGCTCGGGCGATGGTTGGTTTTATCTGCTGGCTGCGGCTTGTGGGATTGGTACGGGTTGGGCCGACGTTGCGATTAACGATCTGCTCTTCACTGCGCTACTGGTGCTGATGGCTTGCATTCTGCTCGGGATGCTGCGGCCGCGGTGGCCGTGGCGTTGGGTGTTGGTGGTGGGAATTTTCATTCCTTTGACTGAACTGGCTGCTTATTTGATTTTGACCGTGAAGCCGACGCGGGCGCAGGTGTATGGATCCTTTCTGGCCTTTCTTCCCGGGATCGCAGGGTCGTATGGTGGATCGATTCTGCGGCGGGCGCTGGATCGGTTGCGGGAAGGAAAGTAAAAGCGATTTGCGTTCAGGTCTTGGGTCTTAGGAATTAGGTGTTGAGATGTCGACCTACTACCTAAGACCTACGACCGAAGGCCTGCGTCCCAAAGATAGCAGATAATCAAAAAGTTACTCCCGATCCACAGCGCGTGCGCGTATGCTGCGAGCATGAGTGTGTATGTCTCGATGCTGGCGAGCGGGAGCCGGGGGAATTGCGCGATTGTAGCCAGCGCCTGCACCAGGATTCTGGTTGACGCCGGCATCTCCTGCCGCGAGACGTTCAAGCGGATGAAATCGCTGGGAGAGGATCCGCACATGCTCTCGGCAATTCTGATCACCCACGAGCATTCCGATCACATTTACGGACTGGCAACGCTGGCCAAGAAGCTGCGCATCCCAGTATTCATGACCGGAGCTACGCATCAGGCGTGGGCGCGCGCCATGCGCAATGAAAAAGGCGAGCGGCCACAGCTGGAAAAATTTGAGGCGTTCCAGTCCGGGCATCGCTTTCAAGTTGGCGATATCGAGGTGAGGCCATTCACCATTCCGCACGATGCGGCCGACCCGGTGGGATTCACATTTCGCGCAGAAGGCATCAAGGTTGGCGTCGCCACCGATCTGGGATATTTGCCGGTGAGCGTGCGCGATCATCTACGGGGCTGCGATGTGCTGGTGATGGAATCGAATCATGATCTGGAGATGTTGCGCGGCGGGCCGTATCCGTGGTCGGTGAAGCAGCGGGTGATGAGCCGTGTGGGGCACCTGTCGAACCTGGCTCTCGCCGATTTTCTCACAAACGACTATGATAATAGTGCAACGTTTGTGGTGCTGGCGCATCTCTCTGAGCAGAACAATCATCCGGAAATCGCGCGGAGAGAGGCGGAGAAAGCGCTCGCCACGCGGGGTGGACTGTTCCATAACCGGGTGGTTCTGGCGTCCCAGACTGAGGCTATCGAGCCGATTCGCCTGTAACGGGGCTGATTGATTCCCCCATGAGTCAGCAGTGCATTGATCCAATCGTTGGCAAGATTCTGGCGGGCTGGCGCTACGATATTTCTGGCCTGGCGCCGGAGATGCGCGGCGACTACGAAAACCATTTCGCCGCGTGTGAGTGGTGCCGCAGCCGGCAGCAAATCCATCGCATCATCGATGTAGGACTGATTGCGCTGGCTTCGATTTCCGCGGGCGTGTTTCTGCTGGCATTTGGCGTGATTTGGCATCTGGGGCCGCGGCATGCCTTTTGGCTGGAGATTGCGGCGCTCGCGGGATTCGGCCTTTCCGCGCTGATCTGGCTAGGCGTGGCGGTGGCTACCCCGGCGCCGGTAACCGTTCTGGATGCGGCCAAAGAAGGGGCACGGCGCGTGCATGACCGCTTGCCGGAGGAAATTCGGCAGCGGCTTCCCGAAGAACTTCGCATCAAAATTACCGGGACCTAAATGCAGGCGAGCTGGCGCATGATCGCGATGGGGCTGCTGGCAGCGATTTTTATCGCCTTGCCGGGGGCGCAGGCGCTGTCTGCGTTTTCTATCGCTCCTGCACGACATCCCGCGGGTTGCCATAGCCATTCGCCCGCAACTCCGTCGCCTACTCCCCTCAGCTATCAGTGTTGTGTGAACGGGCACGCTGCGGCAATCCCGAATGCTGCGTTTTCGAATCGTCCTCTGGAGGCGCAGGTTTGCGGCATGGCGGTTGCTCAGCAGCTTCGTTTAGACTCATCTTCCGATCGCCTTTCTGTGTTGTTTGTAGTTCCTTCCAATAGCCCGCCTGGCGCGCTTTCTCTCAGAATCTAGAAATTCTTGCGCGGGCGTTCCTCAGGGGCCAAAGCCCGTTTGTTCTGAGGTGGCTGGCGGCACGGCTGAAGCCGTGCCCTTCCCAAAGCCTTTCGTGGGGACCGGCTCCTAGCTTTTAGTTTTTAGCTTTTAGTTTTTAGCTTTTAGCTTTTAGCTTTTAGCTTCTGGCTTCTGGCTTTTGCGCTCTGGCGTTTCCTACTGATGGATGAGAACAGTTCGACGAGGGTTTTCGTGGAGAAAATATTTTCTGCCGTTTTATTCCTAGTTGCGTTGGCGCCCGCTGTGGCGCAAGAGGCGTCCGTGGGGCAGATGGATATGAGTATGCCCATGGGCCAAGCCGCATCGCAGCTGCCTTCGCCGCATGAAGGGTCGGGGACGGGCTGGCAGCCGGCTTCGGTGCGGGGATATGAATGGATGTGGATGCGCGGGGGATGGGCGTTGATGGCGCACGGCGTAATTTTCGTGGACTACAACCAGCAGGGCGGCCCGCGCGGCGAGGGCAAAGCCGAGTCGGTCAACTGGGGCATGACCATGGAGCAACACAAGCTGGGCAAGGGCACGATTCTTTTCCGGCAAATGTATTCTGCGGAATCGCTGACCTCGCCGCATCCGGGATTTCCTGAACTTTTTCAGACGGGCGAGACCTACCACGGTCAGGCGCTAGTAGATCATCAGCACCCGCATAATGTGTTTGCCGAACTGTCCATGCTCTACCTGCGGCCTTTAACGGAGAAGGTTTCGTGGGAATTTTATGGCGGGCCGTCGGCCGAGCCTGCACTAGGTCCGGTGACCTATCTGCACCGCGCGTCGGCGGCAGAGTTGCCGATGGCGCCGCTGGGTCATCATGTGCAGGATTCGACGCACACCAGTTTCGGAGTGGTTACGACAGGATTCGTGATCGACCGCGTGAAGCTTGAGGCTTCCGCCTTCAACGGGCGCGAGCCGAATGAGCAACGCTGGAGCATCCAATTCGCGGCGCTTGATTCCTGGTCGGGGCGTGCGATCTTTGCACCCGCGCACAACTGGACTGCACAATACAGCATTGGGCGCTTGGAACATCCGGAGGCGCTGGAGCCGGGCAGCCAATGGCGCCAGACTGCATCGGTGGAATACAACCGGCCGCTGGCATCTGGGAGCTGGGCGACCACGCTGCTTTGGGGGCGGGTGCACAAAATCGCGATCAACACGACTTTGAACAGTTACTTGCTGGAATCGACGCTGAATTTTCGGGAACGAAACTATGCCTTCTCGCGGCTGGAGTTGATCGACAAGGACGAACTTTTTCCGAAGGCGGCAGTACATCCTGCCTACCGGGTCGGGGCCTATACGTTCGGCGGTGTGCGCGACTTAATTCACGACCTGGCTTGGCAACTGGGGCTGGGCGCGGATGTGACCTTCTACTCCAAGCCCGCAGCGCTCGATTTGGCCTACGGGGAGCATCCCATTTCTTTCCAAATATTTCTGCGGATGCGCCCCGGAAGGCCAAACCAAGGTCATCACTAAGACACAGAAAAAAGTTTTCCTGCGAAGCGTTCCGCCGTAGAATCGCTGCAATCCTCCCGCACGTTCGGAGAGAATTATCCTTTCCATGATCCGAGCTCTCAAGACACTGCGGGTGGTGCAGTGGGCGATGCTAGGCAGCATCGTGCTTTACGCCATCGTTGGACAAGTTGTGGGCCCGGCTGCGCGCGGCGTCGACTCCACACTCAGCTATTTGTTCGCTACTTTGAGCGTAGCAATCGTGGGCGCGATCTTCGTGGTGCGGCGCACGCTGGTGTTGCGCGCAGGGGAGAGTCTGGCGAGCCAGCCTGAGGATAGCCTTAGCCTCAATCACTGGAGAACGGGCTACATTGCGACCTACGTGCTGTGCGAGTCCCTGGCTTTGTTTGGCCTGATTCTGCGCTTCCGCGGCAGCCCGGTGGAAGCGAGCGTCTACTACTACCTGGGCGGCTTTATTCTGCTGTTGTTCTTCTGGCCGCGACAACCTGCGGCCGCCTGATGTTCCTCGCGGCGGTATGATGGTTCTGAGGTGATCGCATGTCGATCAATGAGCCGGGAGAGATGGCAGGAATGCGCGCCGCGGGCGAGGTGGTGCGCTGCATGTTGGACGCGATGAAGGCGCAGGTGCGCCCGGGAATTACCACCGCGGAGCTCGACGAAGTCGGCGCGAATGTGATGCGGGAGCAGGGAGCACAGTCCGCGCCAGCTCTGGTCTATGGTTTTCCGGGTGTAAGCTGCATCAGTCTCAACGACGAAGCGGTGCACGGCATTCCCGGCAATCGGGCGCTGCAGCAAGGCGACCTGGTAAAGCTCGATGTCACTATCGAAAAAAATGGATTCATGGCAGATGCCGCGTTAACCGTTCCAGTGGGTGAAGTATCGGAGGAGCGGAAGAACCTGGTGGCGTGCGCGGAGCGTGCATTCGCAAAGGCCATGCTGGTGGCGCGGGCCGGCTTTCGGGTTTGGGAGATTGGGCGCGCCGTGGAGCGCGAAGTCCGGCGCAGTGGATTTTCGGTGATTCGCTCGCTGGCTGGACATGGGATTGGCCGCACTATCCACGAAGAGCCTCGCGTGCCCAACTTTCCGGATGCGCAGTCGAATCAGGTGCTCACCGAAGGCCTGGTGATCACGGTGGAGCCGATTATCGCGGCGGGTTCGGGCCGGGTGTTCATCGCGCCGGACAAGTGGACGATGGTCACGGCGGATCACAGGCCTTCGGCTCACTACGAGCATACGCTGGTGATCACCAAGGGTGCGCCGATACTGCTGACCGCGTGATCTTAACCTCTCCCGTTTCGTGGTGAAAAGACCTTGCAAGCAACGTCTCTACGTATTGATGTGGCAGCTGGCCAAGCCCCGCTTTTCCAGATACTGCTGGTGGTAGTCCTCTGCCGGATAAAACGTTGCGGCGGGAACGATCTGGGTTGCGATCGGCTTGGAGTAGCGGTGCGCCTTCTCGAGAGCTTCTTTCGAGGCCTGAGCTTGCGTCTGCTGCTCCGGGGAATGAAAGAAAATCGCAGAGCGGTACTGCGTGCCCCAGTCCGGGCCCTGGCGGTTCACCTGCGTGGGATCGTGGTTCTCCCAGAAAACTTTCAGCAGATCGGCGTAGCGGACTTTGGCCGGATCGAAATCCACTTCCACGGCTTCGGCGTGGCCGGTGCGATCGGTGCAAACTTCCTTGTAGGTGGGGTTCTCAGTCTTGCCGCCGATATAGCCAACACGGGTTGAGAGAACTCCCGGAATTTGCCGGAAGGTGGCTTCGACTCCCCAGAAGCATCCTGCTGCGAATGTAGCCTTTTCCATTGCCTTTGCTCCCTGCGCTGAACGATTGTTCGGTCTGTATTCTCCTCTATTGGATGGCCGAACGCCAGAAAGGTCACAGGCTTGTAAAATCCCGGTCTGGGTACTCTCGTGAATTGACGCTCTTTCCGAATCACGATAGAGTCCGAAAAGGATCCTGTAGGGGTTCCGATTCGTGTTTTTGTTGACCAGCCACTTCCAAGCCGGGGAAAGAACTGCGCTGAAATTCGCGCTCCTGGTTCTATTGGTTTTGGCTGCGGCTCAGGCTGCATTGGCTGTTCCTGCATTCACGCCTCAGACACGCCTTGGATACCGCAGTGGCGATCAGTGGGAACCCGCCATCGCAGCCGACGGCCATGGACACGTCTACGTGCTCTATCCGCAGTATGGTACTGTGCCCGATTGCCCGAACTGCACGGCTCCAACTGTTGCGCTGATCGTCAGCAACGATAATGGACTGTCCTGGCAGTCTTCGCGTGCCCTTCTTCCTGTTGCAACCGGGCAGTTCGATCCGCAAATCGTGGTCGATCCTCTGGACCGGCAAACCGTGTATGCATCTTGGATGCAGAACAACAAGCGCGACATTATCGTGGCGCGGTCACTCGACTTCGGGCGCACGTGGTCGTTTTCGTGGGCGGAGCGCGGGCAGACCGATGCCGACAGGCCCGTGCTGGCAGTCCGCGGCGCGGATGTTTATGTGGGCTTCAACCACGAGGAAGAATTCTTTGTAGCCGCCTCGCATGATGCCGGACAGACTTTTGCGGCGGTGCAGGTGAACTCCAATGCCGCGCCTGGATCGTCGCTGGCAGGCGGGGCGACGGTCGATCCGGCAGGCAATGTTTATTTTGGCTGGACTGCGTATGCACGCCATGAACTGCCGACGCGTCCGGTCAGCATTTTTGTGAGCCGCTCAGCCGATGGCGGGCGGACGTGGAACACCTCGCTGCTGGATGTGTCGAGCGCGCCTCCCGACTGTGACGCGCAAAGTTGCGAGACCGGTTATTTGGGCCCGCAGATCGCGCTGGCATCCGACGCCGCAGGAGCGCTCTACGCGCTATGGAACGCGGGCGCCGTCAATGGCGGACCGGAGCGCATTTACTTTTCGTCATCGATAACCGGGGGAGCAAGCTGGGCGGAACGGGCCAATGTTTCGAACGCCGAGCCGGGCGTGGAACATTCGTTTCCTGCGTTGGCGGCGGGCGCGGCGGGCGACGTTCGCGTTGCATGGATGGATGCGCGAACGCCTGATACCAGCCAAGTCCACCGCCAGTTGTGGAATACCTACTACCGCAGTTCAACCAACGGCGGGGCCACGTGGAGTGCCGAGACGCAGCTTTCGGGGTCGGTGCGCGGCTACGACTACATTCAGCCGGGAGGGTTCCGCTTTCCTTTTGGAGACTACTTCGGGCTCGCGATTGATAGCGATGGCGCTACGCAGGCGGTGTGGGGCGAGGGACAGAATTACAAGGCTCCGGGATCGATCTGGTACGCTCAGGGACGATAGGGCACCTTGTAGTGCCGGCGTCTCGCCGGCTGTCTCGGGGGCATCTTGCCCGCGAAGAGTGCGGGCGGGGCGCCCGCACGACAGCCGCCGGGACGGCGGCGCTACCGTTAACAACCAATTTATTCCATCAGCATTGCGCCGGTGAGATCGGCGAGCTTTGCCACGTGATGCTCGTGGCACCATTCTTCCAGTTCATCCACAACCTTCTCTGTGGCACATGGGTCCCAATAACTTGCAGTACCGATCTGCACGGCGGAAGCTCCGGCCAGCATGAATTCAATGACATCGGCGGCAGTTGAAATTCCGCCCATGCCGATCACGGGAATTCTCACCGCGTGCGCCGCGTCATAGACCATGCGCACGGCGATTGGTTTAATCGCCGGACCGGAAAGCCCGGCGGTAACGTTGGCGATGCGCGGCTTGCGGGTTTCGGGATCAATCGCCATGGCCACGAAGGTGTTGATGACCGAGAGCGCGTCGGCGCCAGCTTCCTGCGCCACGTAAGCCATCTGCGCGATGCTGGTCACGTTGGGAGAGAGTTTGACGATGAGTGGCCGCGCGGCGATGCGTTTAGCCGTGGTGACAATTTCATCCAGCGAGCGCGGGTCGGTGCCGAACTGGATACCTCCCTGCTCGGTGTTGGGGCAGGAAACATTCAGTTCGTAGGCGGCGATGCCCTCTCCCTGGTTGAGGATCTCGATGGTTCGTTCGTAGTCTTCGCGGGTGTAGCCGAAAACATTGGCCAGCACGACGGCGTTTTTGATATTGCGCAGGTGCGGCAACTTCTCGTCGAGAAAAGCCTGGGCACCGATGTTCTGCAGGCCGATGGCGTTGAGCATCCCAGCCGCGGTCTCCCACAGGCGCGGCGGAGGATTACCAATCATCGGTTCCTTCGACAATCCTTTCACTACAAGAGCACCCAGCTTGCCGAGGTGGACCACGTCCTCAAATTCAACGCCGTAGCCGAAGGTGCCGCTAGCGGCGATCACCGGATTCTTGAGTGGAATGCCGGCTACGCTGACGCTGAGATCGGGGGATCCGGAATTGGCGGAAGGGCTCATGGCTGGCCTTCTCCGGCGGAGTGCGTGGGCGCGAGCGCTTCCGTCAGTACTCGACCGATGGCGTGGGTCGGAGCGTTGATACCAAGCAGAGAGGCGAACGTGGCCGCCAGGTCAACGGGTTCGGTCGGCATCCGATAAGTGCCAGGCTGGAATGGCAAACCGTAAAAGGCGAGAGGCACGTGCGTATCGTAGTTGTAGGGCGAGGCGTGGTCGGTGCCTTTGGCCGGACCCACGGTGTAAATGTCGGAGACGCCCATTACGTACCAACTTCCTTCCGATGAATAGCTGTTCAAGTACTTTCGCCCCAGCGGAGTGTTGGCAACTTCGCCGTCGGCGAGTTGGGACTTAGTGTAGTAGCCGCGCAGCCCGGCTTGCTTCATGGCTTCGCCGACGGCAGCCTCGGCGTCGTGCTCGCGCACGTGAGCGGCGGTGAAAGCATCTTGATCGAGCCACGCCATGGGATAGTCCAGCTTGACATAAGCGGCAGCGTGGCCGGAAGAAAATTTTGTGGCGATCGCGCTGTTGAGTTGTGCTTCGAGTTTCTTGCTGTCAAGATTGGCGGCGGGAATTCGCAGCTTCTTCACCGCGTCGGGTAGAGAAGAAACCCCGTGGTCCGCCGAAAGGGCGATCCACACATTGGCCAATCCGATTTGATGTCCCAGGAATGCGAAGAAGTCGGCCAGTTCGCGGTCGAGATCGAGAGCCATCTGCTGCATCTCGGGAGAATCCGGCCCGACCTGGTGACCGAGAATGTCGTTGGGCGAGAGGCTGACGGAAAGCAAGTCCGTCGCGGGACCCCGACCCACGTTTTCGTACTGCACCAACTCCTGGGCGAACTCAAGTTCATACTCGTTCGCGAATGATGTCGGGCCGACGACTTCATAAAAGCCGGCGTCGGAGCCGTCTTTGCTTTTGCGGTGCGCAGTCGAGCGGAGAATAGCTCCCTGCGCATCCTTCCACTCGCGATCCCAATATTTCGCGGGACGGATGGAGTTGAACTCCTGCACCCAGTGGGGAAGATCACCGCGGTAGTAGGTGGATGTGACCCACGCGCCGCTTGTGGGATCGATCCAGTAGGCCGCGTCTGCGGCGAAGCCGCCAGGAAGGACGGAGGCGCGATCCTTCAACGAAACCGCGAATACGCGAGCCTTGCCTTGCGTCGCCAGTTTAAGTTCATCGCCCAGCGTGTCGGCGAGGAGATTGTGTGGTGAGGCGCCAGCTTTTTCTCCGGCGACGCCAACCAGTTTCGTGTTGTCGTCCTCGACGGAAGTCACCATCTGCTTCTTGCTGGGCTCCCACCATTCGTTGCCGACAATGCCGTGGCCGTTGCTGTAGGCGCCGGTGAATAAAGTGGCGTGTCCGGGAGCGGTGCGTGTGTTGGCGTAATTGTAATTACAGTTGGAGAAATATGCGCCGTGATCGAGAAGCAGGCGGAAGCCGGCGTCCCCGAACTGATTGCGGTAGCGTTCGAGATAGTCGCCGCGGAACTGGTCGATCACGATGACTACAATCAGCTTGGGATGGGCGTCGTAGGCGGAGGCGAAACTGCGAATCGGCAAGCTGGCAATAATCGTCAGCAAGAAGAAGAGGCGAACAGCCACAGATCTGGGGGACGACCTCATCGCGAAGGTAGTTTACACAGTCGGAAAGAATACGCCAAAAGTAGTTCGGCTCTGCACTTCTCTAGGAGTCTGGCGGACAGCCGAGGCGGCTGTCGCTACGCGAGCGGCGTGCATTTCGCGGGGCTTTTCCGATACATTAGTTAGTCCCATGCTTGATCTGAATTTTGTTCGCGAAAACCTGTCTTTAGTGGAAGAAAAGCTGCGCCAGCGCGGCATGGATCCGTCTGCCGTGCTCAGGGATTTTCGCGAGGTCGACACGCAGCGGCGGCAAGCCATTACCGAGGCGGAGACCAGTAAGGCTCAGCGCAACAAAGCCTCGGAAGAAATCGCAAAATTGAAGAAGAGCGGGCAGGACGCCAGCGCTGCCATGGTTCAGACCAAGGATCTGCGCGAGAAAATTCAGGCCCTGGAAAAGACTGCGGCGGATCTTGATACGCGGCTGCGCGACATTCTCGCGGGCATTCCCAACCTGCCGCATGCCAGCGTGCCGGTCGGCAACAGCGCCGAGCAGAATGTGGAAGTGCGGCGCTGGGGGTCGCCGCCGAAATTTGATTTCGCGCCCAAAGCACACTGGGACTTGGGCGCCGAGCTCGGCATCCTCGATCTGGAACGGGCGGTGAAGCTGACGGGTGCGCGGTTCGCCGTCTACTGGGATCTCGGCGCAAAGCTGGAGCGGGCACTGGCAAACTTCATGCTCGACCTGCACACGCGCCAGCACGGATACACCGAGGTGCTGCCACCTTACCTGGTGAATTCCGATTCGATGTATGGCACCGGGCAACTGCCGAAGTTTGCGGCGGATTCTTTCCGCGTGCCGCACGGCGACAAGGATTTGTGGCTGATTCCCACGGCGGAAGTTCCGGTTACGAACCTTTATCGCGACGAAGTGCTGAAGCAGGCGCGGCTGCCGATCTCATTAACCGCTTACACAGCGTGCTTCCGTAGCGAGGCGGGATCGTACGGGAAGGATGTGCGCGGGATTATCCGGCAGCACCAGTTTCAGAAAGTGGAACTGGTGAAGTTCGCGCGGCCGGAACAGTCTTACGAGGAGCACGAGAAACTCACGCGCGATGCTGAAGAAGTCTTGCAGAAACTCGGCCTGCACTACCGCGTGGTCACGCTGTGCACGGGTGATATGGGAGCGTCGGCGGCGAAGACGTACGACATCGAGGTCTGGCTGCCGGGCCAGCAACTGTTCCGCGAGATTTCGTCATGCTCGAACTTCGAAGCGTATCAGGCGCGGCGGGCCAACATTCGCTACCGTCCCGAGGGCAAGAACAAGACCGAATTTGTGCACACGCTGAACGGCAGCGGGCTCGCTGTCGGTCGCACCTGGGTGGCGATTGTGGAGAATTACCAGCAGGCTGACGGCAGCGTGGTGATTCCCGAGGCGCTGCGTCCCTATATCGGGTCCGAAAGAATTACGCCCAAGAAGTTTTAGGGAAGCAGGTCTTAGGTCTTGGGTCTTAGGTCTTGGGTCTTAGGTCTTGGGTCTTAGGTCTTGGGGGTTAGGTGCTGCCTATTTGGTGTTGAGTCCTTGGCTCTGAGCGTATCTGTTTTGATAGCCCAACACCTACGACCCAACACCCAACACTCAAGACCTGATTCGCATTGCCAAGAGAAGGAGTGGTCACTAGACTTGCAAAGAGCAGAACTCACAAGCACCGCGGTCCCCGCGCCCCTGCCCATGAAGGCCATCTGGCGAACAATTCGCGGATACATTCTGTGGCAATACGAGCGGGGCACACTCCATTACGACATTATGGTCACACTGATTCTGATTTTCGTTTTGTTCTCGCCGCGTGTGATTAACTTCAACGACAAACCCATTGCGCGGAATCCGCATCCGACAGAAGTGGTCGTGACGGCCGACGCTCAAGGCCGTCTCATTTATCAGGTCGCGGCCAGCGCCGTTTCGCCTGGGGATGACGTTTCGACGCAGGATCAGTTGCTGCGAATCATCGAACCCATCTCGGGCGCGATTTCGATCGTGAGTTACGAACCCGTGAAAGATGGCAAGGGTAAAGTTCAGAGTTACAGAGTCTTAGCCCAGCGGGAGTAGCCGCGGCCAGGTAGCGATCCAAAAGAAAGTCTGAATGAAACGATTCCCGGTCATTCTCATTCTCGTCGCGCTCGCTCTCTCTATCCTCGGCTTCACTTCTATCTTCGGCTTCGCTGCGGCGCCACAGGCAAAGCCCGCCGACTCCGGCGCACTGGATGCTGTCCTGAAAAAAATGGACGACGCCGCGCCCAGCTTTCACACCTTGCAGGCCGATTTTGAGTGGGACTCCTACGAAAAAGTGATCGATGAGGTCGACGAGATTCAAACCGGCACCATCTATTACCGGCGCAACGGCAAAGAGATCGAGATGATGGCCGTAGTCAAGATGGCTGGAAGCGATCCGGCCAAATTAAAACCAGACACGAAATACGTGCTCTTCAGCAACGGCAAGATTTCGATGTACCAGCCCAAGCCCGATCAGGTAACGGTTTACGACCTTGGCAAGAATAAAGTCGATTTTGAAAGTTACGTCGTCCTGGGTTTTGGCGGCAGCGGCAAGGACCTGGTGAAGGCATTCGATGTGACCTATGCTGGCCCGAAGACGATTGATGGCGTGGCGACAGCGGAGCTGCAACTCATCCCCAAATCGGACAAAGTCCGCAATAATTACAACAAGATCATTCTTTGGATCGATCTCGACAAGGGGATTTCGGTGCAACAGCAGTTTTTTTCGCCGCAGGGAGACTACCGGCTGACGAAATATAAAAACATTGATTTGAACGGGAAGAAGATACCGGACGACGTTTTCAAGTTGAAGACTACAAGCAAGACGCAGACGCTTTCGCCCAAAGGTTAAGTTATTGAATTTAAAGAACAAGAAGGTGTGCTAAGAATCGCGTTGGGGACGATATACTGGCCCCACCCTTCAGTTGGGATCATTCATGGCCAAGGTTTTTACGATTACGGTGCCTCCGAAGTTGGGCAATAAGCGCCGGGAACGCTCCTCAGATCCTCGTTACGTGGATGGGCAGCGCCTGCTCGTCGACGCCATGAAGTATCTGGCGCAAGCCGACCCGTTGCAGAACCGTCCAGCGATCGAACTCATTTCCGAACATGTCCGCACGCGCTTTCGCATGAGCGATTCGCCGCTGGGGTGATGCTCCCAATAACCTCCCTGTTTGATCATGCACGCCGGTGAAAGATCGCCGAGGCCAGAACTATAACCACGGGATAGCATTCGAGCGTGTAGCGAGGTTCGGGATTCTCCATGCTGCCAAGAAATGCGGAGCGCAGCAGTAGAAATAAAACCAGAAGCCCAACCCCGAAGCATGCTCGGGCGCGCACCAGTCCGGCAAGGGCCATCACGACATAGACCAAATTGACCAATCCAAATACCAGACTGACCGTAAGCCATCGGCGGTCGTCGTTGAACTCCCACCAGCGCGGATCGGAAGGAAACAACTCGGTTCGCGGACGCAGCCACATGTCTGCTATCCGGACGACCGGAAGCCATAGGTAATACCGCAGCGGGGCACCGTGAACGCGTTCCGCCGCCAAAGCGGCGAAGCGGGAATCGAGTTCCGGAGTCATATCGTGGTCGCGGTTGTAATCGGCAAAGAGTTCGCCAGTCTGCTCCCGCTGCTGCTGGGAATCGAAGGCGCGCCGGGGCAACTTCGTCGGGTCAATTTCTGCTCCGGGGACGCTCCAGTAAATCTCCTGCACCGAAACGTAATCTGCAATCCAGGTTTTGGTCCAGCGATTGAAGCCGTTCATGACCACATCGTCAGAATCGGTCGCGTAGCGCGGTGCGAGCGGTTCGAAGCGATGCAGCGTGTGGAGATTTCGCAGCGTCCAGGGCACCAGCGGCGCGAAGGCTCCCACGGCGACCAGCACTCCAGCCCAGAAAAGGGTTTGAGTGGCGAAGCGCACGTCACTTTCCGTGGTGCGCAGGCTCTTTCCCAGCAGCCACAGTAGATATCCGCCGATCGCCGCCAGTAATATTCCACCATCGGGCCGTAGCAGAATCGCTCCTCCCACGGATAGGCCGCAGCCGAGCCAGACGCCGTAGCGCTGAGCTTGCGAGGCCGATTCACCGACGCCCAGCGCGCAGAAGGCCAGATCGAAAGCGAGAGCAGTGAAGAAAATTTCGAGTGTCTCGGTGAGAGCTGCCGCAGCATAGTTGGCGAGAAAAGGGCAAAGCGCCGCCAGAAGGAACGCCACCTGCGCCGCTCGCGCGGAAAACATCCGCCGAGCAAGGTCAGCAATCACGAAGCATGTCGCCAGGTCGAACAGCACCTGCACAAGCAGGACTGCGCTAAAGTTTCCGACTCCGAAGAGTGCGAAGATTACTGCCAGAAACGCCGGATATCCCGGCAGGCGAGAAAGAGTCGGACTGATCGTGCCCGAGTTGGTGATGCCGTAGACGCCGTGCCGCAGCCAGTTCTGGGCGATGTCGGCGTAAAAGCGGGAATCGTCTACGACCGCCGGAAAATAGGCGACCAGCAACAGGCGTAGGCCTAGCGCCGCCAGGCTCGCCGCCACAAAGAACTGCGCTTTCTTTTGCACCAGTTCCAGCACGACCCGCGCCAGTTGGCGCACGGCGAATCATAGCGCGTTTGCGGTCATCCCGGTGGTAGTAAAATGCATCTAATGACCAAGAGCAGCTGACTCACCCTGCCTCGTCTGGAATTGACCGTCTGCCGTCCGCGGCATACGATGAACAGTCCCCCATGGCTCAGCCAGTCTTTTATGATCCACGACGCGCCCGATGGAAACGCCTGCGGCGCCTGGTTGACGTTACGGCGGTCTTCGTTTCGGCGCTGATCATTTTTTTCGTCTACACGGCGCTGCGCGACGAGCCTTTGCCGGAGCTGCTTTTTTCGCCTCAGAAACGCGCCTTCAAAGCGCTGAAAGAGAGCGAAAAGGACAAAGCGCGCGATCGCCAGAAGAAGCTTCTTTCCCGCTCTCACCGCAAGACCAAAGTGGCTCCCTCTCTGGTCACCATGAATCAGGGCGAGGGAATTCGCGCCGCCTTCTATGTGCCTTGGGACGCGGCCAGCTTCTCCTCTCTGCGCTCTTACGCGCGACAGATCGACATTCTTTACCCGGACTGGCTGCACGTGCTCACCAAGGACGGACGACTCCAGGGCATCGACGACCAAACGAGCAAGTTCTTTGACGTGGTGCAGGGCAACACTGTACTGCCGGTCGACGACCGAGTGATGCCCTTATTAAGAACGGACGATCCGGCCATGGAAGTTTTCCCCATGGTGAACAATTTCGACGGCATCGATTGGGTGGGTGATGTTGTCGACTTCTTTAATAGTCCCGATGCTCGGGCAAACTTTCGCCGGCAAGCGGCACAGTTTCTTTCCTCTGGCCGCTACCGAGGACTGATGATTGACTTTGAAGCGTTTCCTGCTAAGGGTCAGCCCGGCTACGTCGCACTGTTGAACGAACTGTCCAGCGATTTGCACGCGCATGGGATGAAGCTTTATGTGGCGGTGCCGCCGCATAACGGCGAATACGATTATCCTGCGGTCGCAGCGGCAGCCGACGGGGTCGTAGTGATGAACTACGACGAGCACTTCCCCGGCGCCGCCTCCGGTCCAGTGGCCTCGCAGGATTGGTTCGTCCAGAATCTGACGTTTGCGAAGAGCGTTATTCCTCAGAACAAAATCATTTGCGCGATCGCCAACTATGGCTACGACTGGGTGCTGAAACCTAAAAAGGGCAATCTGCCTCCCGAATTGCACGATACCTCGGTGAGCGTGCAAGAGGCATGGCTGGAGGCGCGGGATTCCGACGAAGACATCAACTTCGACGACGATGCGATGAATCCCCACTTCAGTTACCTCGACGAGAAAAGTTTCCGGCACGACGTCTGGTTCGTCGATGGGGTAACGGCGCTCAATCACATGCGAGCCGCGCAAACACTGGGGATTCAGACATTCGCCCTGTGGCGCTTGGGGAGCGAAGACCGCTCGCTGTGGCGGGTATGGGACGCGCCCGGGGATGCGGGGGCGGCCGACAAGCTGAAAGATGTGCCGCCTGGAGCCGACGTGGACATGGAGGGCCAAGGCGAAATCCTGCGCATTGAAGACAAGCCAGCGCATGGAACCCGCGATCTGACCATCGACACCAACAGCCGCCTCATCACGGATGAAGTTTTCCAGAACCTGCCCGAGCCTTACCGGGTGGGGCGCTACGGTTATAGTCCGACGAAGATTGCGCTGACTTTTGACGACGGCCCCGACCCGGATTGGACTCCGAAGATTCTCGATGTACTCAAGCAGAAGCACGCGCCTGCGACTTTTTTCCTGATCGGCATTCAGACCGACAAGTTCTCAGGCATCGCGAAACGGATTGACCGCGAGGGTCACACTATTGGGAACCATACGTTCACGCATCCCGATGTCAGCAACATCTCCACCGCCTATATGAAGGTGGAGTTGAATCTGACCGAGCGCCTGTTCGCCAGCCTGATGGGAGTGCGGGCCACGCTGATGCGGCCGCCCTACGCAATTGATGAGGAGCCGGACACGGCCGACCAGGTGCGGCCGCTCGAAATTCCGCAGGAAATGGGCTACATCACCGTTGGCAACCGGATCGATCCCGACGACTGGAGCGGACATCCGTCGGCGGAGAAGATCGCGTCGTACGTGCTGTCGCATCTGCCGCCCTGCCGCCAGGAGAATCTGCGGTGCGGCAACATCGTGTTACTGCATGACGGCGGAGGAAACCGCAGCGAGACCGTTCGCGCTCTGCCGATGATCATCGACGGAGTGCGGGCGCGAGGCTATGAGATCGCCCCGGTCTACGAACTGCTGGGTAAAACCCGGGCGGACGTGATGGCGCCCTTGCCTCGAGGCGAGCTCTGGGCGGCTCGCCTGGACCGGCTGGGCTTCTGGATGTTCGACGCAATGATCATCGGCATCACCTGGATTTTCCTGCTCGGCGACTTGCTGATGACGGGGCGCCTCATCTTCATCGGCACGGCGGCGGTGTATGACCGCGTGCGGGAAAAGATTTTTGGTAAGCCGGCGGAGGTCGCCTCCTATAAGCCGAAGGTCGCGGTGTTAATCCCAGCCTACAACGAGGAAAAAGTGATAGAGCGGACCGTGCGGTCCGCGCTGAATTCGAATTATCCGAACCTGCGCGTGATTGTGATTGATGATGGCTCCAAGGACCGGACGCTCGAAGTGGCGCGGCGGGCTTTCGCGGCCGAAGCAGCCGCCGGAAAAGTGCTGATCCTCACCAAGCCGAACGCAGGCAAAGCTACGGCTCTCAATTACGGCATCGAGCATATTGGAGACGCCGAACTTTTCGTCGGCATCGACGCAGATACCATCATCGCTCCGGATGCAATCGCGCGGCTGGTACCGCATTTCATCAATCCTAAAGTTGGGGCCATCGCGGGCAACGCTAAGGTGGGCAACCGCGTGAACCTGTGGACGCGCTGGCAGGCGTTGGAATATATCACCAGCCAGAACTTCGAGCGCCGCGCACTCGACGTGCTTGGCGCTGTGAGCGTTGTGCCAGGCGCGATTGGGGCATGGCGCGTTTCCGCGGTGCGCGAGGCCGGAGGGTATCACGTCGACACAGTCGCCGAAGATGCCGACCTCACCATGGCGTTACTCCGCCGCGGGTATCGCGTCGAGTATGAGGATTTGGCCCTCGCTTACACCGAGGCTCCAACCAACGCAAACGGGCTGATGCGCCAGCGCTTCCGGTGGTCCTTCGGCATCCTGCAGGCGGTTTACAAACACCGCGGAGTTTTCGCTCGCAAAGGCGCGCTGGGATGGGTGGCGCTTCCCAACATCGTGATTTTTCAGATCCTGCTGCCGCTGGTTTCGCCGCTCATCGACATCATGTTCGCCGTGGGTACGCTGTGGTATTTCATCCAGAAACATTTCCATCCCGACTCGACGAATCCCGCCAGCTTCCACAAGTTAGTCTTGTTTTTCTTTGCGTTCCTGGTAATTGACTTCATCGCCTCGGCGATTGCCTTTGCGCTAGAGCGCCGCAGCCCGGATGACAAAGAAGACGCGTGGCTGCTGAGCCAGGTCTGGCTGCAGCGCTTCGCCTATCGACAACTGTTTTCCGTCGTGCTCTTCAAAACCCTGAAGCGCGCGCTGGAAGGCCGCAGATTCGCCTGGGACAAACTGGAGCGCACGGCCGCCGTGAACTACGTGCCGGCGGAGACTCGAGACCACGTGAACGTGCCATAGTGAACCGAAGCTGAAGCGTAGCGCCGGCGTCTCGCCGGCTGTCGCGGGGGCGTCTCGTCCCCGCACTCGCGCCTATGGAAATGCGGATAGTTATTGAGATGCTCCAGGCTGTGGCGCAAGGATGCTGCCACGACAGCCGCCGGGACGGCGGCGCTACTCACCGGAACAGCAATGGCGCGAACTCCGCCAGATTCCTGCGCCAGACCATCCACGTATGCATGCCGGGCGTCTCGATATCGGTGTGCTGAATGCCTTTCGATTTCAGCCATTCGCGCAGGTTTCGGTTCACCGTGATCAGACGATCCTCGGTGCCGCAGGCAATCCACAGCAGGTGGATTTGCTGGCTCGCTTTTGCATCGAGGCCCGGGAAATCTTTTTCGAAGTCATCGGGGATTCCACCCGAGCTGAACGCTCCGATCCAGGCAAACTTGTCGAGACTGTTCAGCCCGGTCAGCAGTGATTCTGAGCCGCCCATGGAAAGCCCGGCGATCGCGCGTGAATCGCGGTCGACGGCTACGCGATATTCGCTCTCAACTTTGGGCATGACCTCGGTAAGCAGTGCCTCGCGGAACCGCGAGAAATTCTTGTCACGGATGTCGTTACGATTCCAAACTCCCCATCCCACGGTGATCATCTCCATGGTGCCGTATCCGAGCGGCATCACAACGATCATTGGTTTTGCTTTTCCCTGCGCGATCAGGTTGTCGAGGATCACGTTGGCGCGCCCCACCGCAGTCCAGCCGCTGGCATCGTCGCTGTAGCCATGCAGCAGGAACAACACGGGGTAGGTCGTTTTCGCCGCGGGATCGTAGCCTGGCGGAGTGTAGACGTAATAGTCGCGCTCGTCGTTTGCCACGGCCGAGCGGTAAAAGTGGTGATGAATCTCGCCGTGCGGTACGTCATTCAATTCCCAAGGCAGCGACGGCGGTCCCTGCACATGCACCATGTTCTCGGTGTTGAGCAGGTTCGGTTTCAGCAGGTGGTTAAAAGGATCGATCGCGCGCTCGTTATCGACGATGATGGAATAGCCGTAATAGTCCGGAGAAAGCGGCGCCGTATTCACTGTCCAGACGCCCTTCTCGTCCTTCTGCATGGCCACCTCTTCGGTGCCTTCGCGTGCAAGCTTCACTTCCTTCGCGTTGGGAGCCATGAAGCGGAAGGTCACGCTGTTGTCCGAGTGCACTTCAGGGGTGTCCAGCCGTGGCCGCTGCGGAGGCGGAGCCTGCGCGGGTTTGGCTTGCTGAGCAGTCGAAAAAGCGCAAAGCATGCAAAATGAAACCAAAAGAAAGACGCAAACTTTCATGAGCCCGAGTCCTCCGAGGAACAAACGGCACAATTGTATAAGGAGGCCGGCGGCCTCAACAACGCAGGATTAAATCTGAGGTCTGGGGTCTGAGGTTTGAATTTCGATTTAGCCAACGGCTAAGAGCTAAGGGCCAATAGCCGCTTTACTTCCCCTTTGCGGCGACGTCGAGCCGAGACTCGGCACGATGCAAAGCGTCCAGGGCGCGGTCCACGTCGACGCTCGTATCCCCGCTGGTGAGTCGCTGCTCGGCGCGCTCTTTGGATTTGCGTGCACGCTCCACGTCAATCTCCGACGGACGCTCGGCGGTCTCCGCCAGAATCGTTACTTTGTCGGGCAATACTTCGGCGAATCCCCAAGCCACCGCCAAGCGCGACTCTTGAGAATGTTCGCGGTAACTAATCTCGCCTACCGCTAATTCGGTGATCAGTGGCGCGTGACCCGGCAGCACGCCCAGATACCCGTTCTTGCCGGGAATCTGGACTTCCTCGGCCGCCGTGTCTACGACTTTCTTTTCCGGCGTGACGATCTCGAGTTTGAAAGTATCGGCCATCAGTGTCCAGTGGTCAGTGGCCGGTTTTCGGAATCAGGTGGTTTAACTGACCACCGATCACTGGCAACTGGCCACTGTCGTTTACGCTGCTGCCTTCATCTTCTCTGCCGCTTCGAGCACTTCCTCAATCGGGCCCTTCATGTAAAAAGCCTGCTCGGGGATGTCGTCGTACTTGCCTTCCACGATCGCCTTGAAGCCCTTCACCGTGTCCGCAATCTTGACGTACCGTCCTGCCGCGCCAGTAAATTGCTCGGCCACATGGAATGGCTGCGAGAGGAAGCGCTGAATCTTGCGGGCGCGGGCGACGGTCAGCTTCTGATCCTCGGTTAATTCGTCGATGCCGAGAATGGCGATGATGTCCTGCAGATCTTTGTAGGTCTGCAACGTCTTCTTCACCGTCTGGGCTACGTCGTAGTGCTCCTGACCCACGATGCGCGGATCGAGAATACGCGACGTTGAAGCCAAGGGATCGACCGCAGGATAAATTCCGATTTCCGTCAAGGCGCGCGAAAGCACGGTCGTCGCGTCGAGGTGAGCGAACGTAGTGGCCGGAGCGGGATCGGTCAAGTCGTCGGCGGGAACATAAATCGCCTGCACCGAGGTGACCGAACCTTTCTTGGTCGACGTAATGCGCTCCTGCAGTTCGCCCATTTCGGTGGCCAGGTTCGGCTGGTAGCCTACGGCGCTGGGCATGCGGCCGAGCAGCGCGGAAACTTCCGAGCCGGCCTGCGTGAACCGGAAAATGTTATCGATGAACAGCAGCGTGTCCGCGCCCTCGGCGTCGCGGAAATATTCCGCCACCGTTAGTCCTGTCAGTGCTACGCGCAGGCGAGCCCCTGGAGGCTCCGTCATCTGTCCATAGATCAGCGCGGCCTTCGAGTGCGCCGGATCGCCCGGCTTGATCACGCCCGACTCCGTCATTTCCAGCCACAGGTCGTTGCCTTCGCGGGTGCGCTCTCCGACGCCGGCAAACACGGAATAGCCGCCATGCTGTTTGGCGACGTTGTTGATCAATTCCATGATGACGACGGTTTTGCCCACGCCCGCACCGCCGAACAAGCCGATCTTGCCGCCCTTCAAAAACGGCTGAATGAGATCGATGACCTTCACTCCGGTCTCGAACATTTCCGCCGTGGTCGCCTGCTCGTCGAAGGCCGGCGCCAGCCGATGAATGGGAAGCTTTTCCTTGTATTCAATTGGGCCCAACTGATCGACGGGCTCGCCGATCACATTCATCACGCGGCCCAGAGTTCCGCGCCCGACGGGCACAGAGATCGGTCCGCCCTGGTCAATGGCCTTCATCCCGCGCACCATGCCGTCGGTGGGCTCCATAGCAATGCAGCGTACACGGCCCTCGCCCAAGTGCTGCTGCACCTCGAGAATCACCTTGATAGGATTGGGCACGGTGAAACCATCGCTCACGACTTGCAGCGCCTCATAGATTGGTGGCAACTTCCCCTCGGCAAACTGCACGTCGACCGCGGGACCCGTAATTTGAATGACATGTCCTACGTTTTCAGGCATAAAACCTCAGCTGTTAGCTTTTAGCTCTTAGCTTTTAGCTCAATCTCGCGCCTAGTGAACGATTGCTCCGCCTTTCCGCAAAGACGTTTCCGAGCAATCTCGCACTAGTCTTTCCCGGGAAGCTAAGAGCTAAAGGCTAATAGCTAATAGCTTCTTCTCACATTGCCGCTGCGCCGCTGACAATCTCGATGATCTCTTTCGTGATCTTCGCCTGGCGCGCCCGGTTCATGGCCAGGGTCAGCGAATCGATCATGTCGGTCGCATTATTAGTGGCGGAGTCCATTGCCGTCATGCGGGCGGCGTGCTCCGCGGCCACCGACTCCATCAGCGCGCGGAAAATCTGGATGCTGATATATTTCGGCAACAGGTCGCGGAACAATTCTTCCGGCGGCTGCTCATAAATGTAATCAACTTGCGCTGCGCCAAATTCCGCGGCCGCTTCGTCCGCGGGACGTTCCGTACCGCGCAAGCCTACGCCCGCGCTCACCGCAGCTTCTTTGGCTCGTTTCTTTTCCTCTTCGGTCATCTCCTCGGCCAGCCGCACGGTTTGCTCGCCGATCTGTTCGATGGGAAGAATCTGCTCCACAACGAGCCTCTGCGCGATGACCGACTTGAATTCGTTGAACACGATATAAACGGCGTCGATCTCTTCGCGTTTGTAGCGGGCAATCACATTCTCGGATAGCGTTCGCGCCTGCGCGAACTCGACCTTGCCGAGAACGCCCACGTGCTCGCCGGTGATCTGGACGGTCCCAGCGCGCTCGGCGGCCTCCGGCTCAGCTTCCATCTCTTCGGAAAGATCCGCCAGACTTCGAGTCTGCACCTTCGCTGCGGGATAGCGCCGCCGCAGGAAATCCCGTCCCTTGCGGCCAATGGCCTCGATGTCCACATTCTTCCCACCCTTGGATTCGAGGAAGCGTGTGGCGGCTTTCGTGATGTTGGCGTTGAACGCGCCGGCCAACCCTTTGTCGCCAGTGACCACGATCAGCAAAATATTTTTCTCTTCGCGCTGCGCCAGCAGAGGATGCTTCGGCTCGCCCGTCTCCGGATCGTAAATCTCGGCGCGCGCCACCAGCGACTTCAGAACGTTGGTCAACATCTGCGCATAAGGACGCGCCGCCAGGGCTCGTTCCTGCGCCCGGCGCAGCTTCGCCGCCGAGACCACCTTCATGGCCTTGGTAATCTGCCGCGTGTTGATCACGCTGCGAATGCGGCGCCGGATGTCGAGAATGTTTGCCATGGAAAATCAGCTTTTAGCTCTTAGCCGTTAGCTCAAACCTACGTCGCTCCGCCTCAAGCTAAGAGCTAAAGGCTAAAAGCTTACTTACTTCGCCACTGCTTCCCTCTCCGATACAAACTGCTCCTTGGCTTCTTTGATCACGCTCTGCAACTGGCTCTTCAACGCGTCATCGAGAATCTTTTTCTCCATGATCGCGCGTAGCAGGCCGGGATTGGTCGATTCCACATATTTGTAGAGCTCGGCCTCGAACTCGCGTACTTGAGGTACCGGCATGTCGTCGAGGAATCCGTTGGTGCCAGCCATGATGATTAGAATCTGCTTGGAGAACGGCAGCGGTGAGAATTGATTCTGCTTCAGCAACTCGACCAGCCGTTGTCCGCGATTCAGCTGGGCTTGCGTAGCCTTATCGAGATCGCTGCCGAAGGCGGCAAACGCCGCCAGTTCACGGTACTGCGCCAGTTCGAGCTTCAACGTTCCCGCTACCTGTCGCATAGCTTTGATCTGCGCGCTGCCGCCCACGCGACTCACCGACAGGCCGACGTTCACCGCTGGGCGCACGCCCTGGTTGAATAAGTCCGTTTCCAGATAGATCTGGCCATCGGTAATCGAAATGACGTTCGTGGGAATGTAGGCTGAGACGTCGCCTGCCTGCGTCTCAATGATGGGCAGCGCGGTCAGCGACCCGCCACCCATCTTGTTGCTCAACTTCGCCGCACGCTCCAGCAGTCGCGAGTGGAGATAGAAAACGTCTCCGGGATAAGCCTCGCGTCCCGGTGGACGCCGCAGCAGCAGCGAGATCTCACGATACGACGCCGCGTGCTTGGAGAGATCATCGTAGATGAGCAGCGCATGCCGCTTGGTGTCGCGGAAGTATTCGCCCATGGCGCACGCCGCATAAGGCGAAATGTATTGCATGGGAGCCGGCTCTGATGCGGATGCCGCCACGACGATGGTGTACTCCATCGCCCCGTAATCTTCCAGAATCTTTACCACCTGCGCGATCGACGAACGCTTCTGCCCGATCGCGTTGTAGATGCAGATCAGATCGTTGCCTTTGCTGTTAATGATGGTGTCGAGCGCGACCGCAGTCTTGCCGGTCTGGCGGTCGCCGATGATGAGTTCGCGCTGGCCACGGCCGATCGGAATCATGCTGTCGATGGCCTTGAGCCCGGTGGCCATCGGCTCGCGCACCGGCTGGCGGTCAATCACGCCCGGCGCGATGCGTTCCAACGCAATGAACTTATCGGTGGCGATAGGTCCTTTATCGTCGATTGGCTCGCCTAGCGAGTTCACCACACGCCCGATCATGGCGTCGCCCACGGGCACGCTCATGATGCGCCCGGTGCGCTTCACCTCATCGCCTTCCTTGATTTCGGTATATTCGCCGAGCAGCACCACGCCCACCTGGTCTTCTTCCAGGTTCATGGCGATGCCCGCAACTCCGTGCGGAAAAGAAAGCAGCTCGCCGGCCATGACCTTATCGAGTCCATAAACGCGTGCGATGCCGTCGCCGAGCGTGATGACGGTGCCAGTCTCATCCACGGAGATCTGGGTTTCGTAGTTCTCGATCTGCTCGCGGATCAGTTTAGTAATTTCGTCTGCTTTGATTTGTGCCATAAAATCAGCTCTTAGCCTTTAGCTGTTAGCTCTTAGCTACAGCCCATTTCTGAATCTACGTATTCGGCGCTCTCAGCTTTCAGCTCGATTCTCTTCGGGCTCTCTGCGGCGGTTCTCAGCGAACTCTGCGGTCAAAAGCTTTCTCTGTCTCAACCGGAAAGTCGCCCCCCGAATTCAAGAGGCTAGGAGCTAATCGCTTCCCTGATCCTCTCCAGTTGGCCCTTCACCGAACCGTCGTAAATCGTGCTGCCTACACGGACCATTGCGCCTCCGAGCAGCGTTGAGTCCAGCGCGTAGCGCGCGCGAACCTTCTTGCCCGTGGTTTTTTCGATCTGCGATTCGAGAGCCCGCTTTTCCGGGTCACCTAATTCGCGAGCGCTGGAGATTTGCGCTTGCGCGAATCCCAGGCGGGCATCCAGTTCTTTTTCCAGTTGCTCGATGATCCTCGGCAGGAAATGCACCCGCCGGTGATCAATCAGCACGGCCACGAGGTTGCGCACCGGCTTATCGATGCCTTCGCGTTGCACAATCGCATCCAGCAGATTGCGCTTCTGGTTGGCGGGCACCGCTGGGTTCTCCCAAATCCGCCGCAGTGGCAAGCTTTCGTCCAGCAACCTCGCGATCTCGCGCAGTCCGGCCACGGCCCGACTGGCGTCGAGGTGCGCGCTGAGAACTACGTCCGCGAAAGCCCGGGCATAGGTGTTGGCGACCGAAGCCATAATTAGTTCCGGTCCTCTCCAGAATCGTTGGCGCCCAATTGCCCGGCAAAATTACGTACCAGAGCTTGATCGGTGGCGGCGTCGACGCGAATTTGTTTGCCTGCCAATCCAACTGCGAGGTCGGCGGCGTAGGCTTTCAGCTGGCGGCGGGCGGCTTTGACTGCCGCTGCAATTTCTTGCTCCGCTGAGGCCACGATCTTCCGCGCATCTTCCTCCGCGGCGGCCTGGATCCGGGCTTCCTCTGCCGCGCCTTCTTTTTCGGCGGCGTCGCGCATCATTCCGATTTCGACGTCGAGCTTCATCAGACGCGACTCGATGTCAGCCAGCCGGCGGCGCGCCTCTTCGCTGGCCATCTGCGCCTCTTGCATCGCCTTCTGGATGGCAGCGCTGCGGTCGCGAAAGATTCCCGGCAAGTACTTGTAGCCGGCCCAGACGATAACACCGGCAATAACAACAAAATTCAGGACGATGCTTAGCCAGTAGGATTGCTGAAGATTCAATCCGGTGAGCCGCGCAATCATTTGCACCGAGCCTGATTCCTTGAACTCGGCCATTTCATCTTTCCCCTCGCCAGCGGCTTCATTACTCTCGTGGGCAAGTTGCCGGCCGGGGCCGTAATTCTGGCGCTTGGAATCGTCGCGGGCTTGCTTTTTCTGACCAGGAGCAGGCGCTACCTCAGGGGCAGGCTGCTCGGGCGCAGGCGCCTGCGCATGCAGGAACATCACGCCAAAATTTAACAGGAGAATGGCGAAAAGACACGAGCGGACGAATTTTGTAATTGACGCCATCTCTTGAAGACTCATCAACGTGCCACCTGCGCCGGCTCCAATACCCGGCGCACGATCTCCTGCGCCAGAGCTGCCACCTCACCTTGCAAGCCCGCCTGGGCCGCGGCGCGATCGTTCTCAATGTCTTTCTTTGCCGCCAGCACTTGCGTCTGGGCCCTGGTGTGAGCCTCGTTCAGCGCACTGGTACGAGCCTGCAGCGCGGCCTGCCGCCGCGCTTCCTGCGCCCGAAACACAGCGGCTCGCGCCTCGCGCAGTTTTTGTTCGTACTCCGCGGTGCGCGCCTCGGCCGCGGCAATGTCGGCTCGCGACTTCTCGATTGCGCCCTCAGTCTTGCTGCGCCGCTCCGCTAGCACCCGTTGCAATGGCTTGTGCACAAGCAGGGTGTAGAGAGCGTAGAGCAACGTCAGCAGAATCACCGTCGGCACGGCTCCGAGCAGTAATTCCCCTAGTTGTTGAAGAGTCTCATCCATGTGATGCTGATATAGACCGGAAAATGAGGGCTATGAAAACTGTTAAGTCTAACGTCCGCCTTAGTTTATTGTCAACGCGAAGAAGACCGGTTTTGCCCGAAAACCTGGGTCTTTGCAGGCTCGATTCCCAAAAAAGTATGGCGGTTGCCGACTAATTTCCAGACCGATGGAAACAATAGGGTTAGGGAATAGTTGCAAGTTTCGCCACGGTAACGTCGCAAATTCCTGCACATAGCGCTTGACTTCGGCCAAAAGAGGAATAGCATTGAACTATCACCTCCGATCCAATTCAGGATCGAATGGGCCGATAGCCAAGGAATGTCACCGCTTCTTGGTTGCCGGCCCATTTAAATTGCCAGACTCCGGAAGCGACCCGAGACCTATGCTTTCTCGATCAATTTTGGATGCGTCTTCCGGATCCACGACTCGACATCCCGCCGCAGTCGAACGGCTAGGTTCAACATTTCGCCAGCTTCGCGATCCGAAACGGCACCGGCAGAGTCGTAACTACTGCTGTTTCGCTTCTTTCGGAAACCGTCGAGGGCGTCGATCACACTTCTCTCAGGAGCCATGGTGAATTCCAGCGATTGGATTACTCGATAGTGATGATTGTCTCTTGATGCGCGGTATCCAGCGGCCGCCAAAGCTGCGGTAGCTGCCTGCAGGCCTGCGTTATAGGCGATTGTGAGTCTCCAATCCGCAGGCAGCCCCGAAACCTGACATGCCGCCAAGTCTCGGTCGGAGATTCGCAACAGATCGGCGATCTCCTGTGAGCTAGTGGCATGCTGAACCAACCAGCTATTTTGGAGCCAGTTTTGCAAGGTCACGTTGCGTCCCAATCACGAACAGTTTTTTTCCACTCGCGACACTCTTGAGGAAATGATTCCCCTCTTTTAGTTTGGAACGGAACTCCGACACGGGGAAGACAGTCGGATTGATCTCGCGTCCAAGCGCTTTCTGCGCGGGTGCAAGCGCGGTTACAACTTCGCTGAATAAAGCATCGCCTAACACCATCAGGTCGACGTCGCTCTGATTCCTCTCCTCCTGGCGTGCGACTGAACCGTATATGAATGCCATCTGAATGCTGTCGGCGAGGCTCGCCAGCGCGCCGCGAATCGTGTCGTGGACGCCAACTGTTTTTGCAACCAGGCTCCTTATCTCTGAAAAGATCGGACTGCGCACGTTGGCCTGATACAAAACCTGATTTCCTCTCGTCGTGCGGACAATCAACCCCATTGCGGCCAAATGCTTGAGCTCCCGCTGCAGAGCACCGTGACCTCCGCCAAGGGCACGAGCCATTTGGCGTAAGTAGAACGATTGGTCGGTGTGGCCAAACAACAAGGCCAGCAGAGCGCTGCGGGTGCTGCCAAACAGCCCAATGCCCCATGTTCCCATTATGGGTACAATTGTACCCAAAAAGTGTACATACGTCAAAGTCCTTTAACTACCCATTCCCTGACTCTCCGCACTACGGATGCCGACGCTTCTACTTCCAGTTCCACCGCCCCATCCTTGTACGCCCGCGAATAAATCCGCGCCTTCTCCTCCAGCATGGCCAGCGTCTTGCCCTCCGCCTGAGGCACGCGCAGATGCACGCGGCTGACGGGATCTTCCTCGATCATCGCGTCAATCCGCTCCAGCAAGCGATCCAAGCCCATGCCTTCCATGGCGGAAACGTAAACTGTTTTCGAATTGTCGCGCATCGCGTCAGCCTGCAACGACTGGGCCACTTCGTCATCCAGCAGATCGATCTTGTTCATCACTCGCAGCCGCGGCTTCTTTTCTGCCTCCAGTTCTTTCAGAACAATTTCCACCTGTGCGTCCTGCTCGGCCGAAAGTCGGTTGCTGGCATCGGATACATGCAGAATCAGCGATGCACGCTGCACCTCTTCTAGCGTGGCGCGGAAGGCCGAGACCAGAGTGTGCGGCAGGCTGCGAATAAATCCCACCGTGTCAGACAGCAGCACTTTGCGCTTGGAGGGCAGCTCCACGCCGCGAATCGTCGGATCCAACGTGGCAAACATGCGCGGCGATTCCAGCACTTTGGCCTGCGTGAGCGCGTTGAACAGCGTCGACTTGCCTGCGTTGGTGTAGCCCACCAGGGCGACGGTCGCGACCGGCGCCGACTCGCGCCGCTGCCGCTGCTGGCGGCGAATGCGCCGCACGTTTTCCAGCTGCTGCTCGACATGGCGCACGCGCCGCGCAATCTTCCGGCGATCGGTTTCCAGCTTGGTTTCACCGGGACCGCGCGTGCCGATGCCGCCGCCTAGTTGCGACATCTCGACTCCATGCCCGGCCAGGCGCGGCATCATGTATTGCAGCTGAGCCAACTCGACTTGCAGCTGGCCTTCCCGGGTACGCGCATGCCGGGCAAAAATGTCGAGGATAAGCTGAGTGCGGTCGATCACTCGCCGCTGAATGATTTTTTCAATATTGCGCTGCTGCGAAGGACTGAGATCGTGATCGAACAGGAGAACGTCGGCGTTCACTGAAGCCGCCGCACCTGCGATTTCTTCAAGCTTGCCCGCGCCAATCAATGTCGCCGGATCGGGCCGGTCGCGCCGCTGCAAGATCTCGCCAACGACTTTTGCGCCGGCACTTTCAGCCAAAGTGCGAAGCTCCGCGATCGACTCGTCGGCGTCGAATTCGGGGATGCTTGGCTTGCCATTTGATTTTGGCGTCCCCGCGGGCTTCGCTTGCATCGCAGAGGCTTCGCGCGCCACGGCCGCCTGTGCCGTAACCGCACTCTTCGCGCCCCGGCTCCGGGTGCGGACATCGATGCCCACCAGAAACGCGCGTTCGCGCTCCGGTTCCTGAGGAACAACCTTCGTTCCCAGAGGCACACGTCCGCTGAGACGCGAGGTGCCGCGAGATTTCTTGAGATGAGAACTTCGCAATCCGAAAACGCCTTATCCTTCGGTGCCTGAAGCGCTCGGCGTGGGAATCGGCCCGGGCGCCGATCCCGCGCCCACCGCCTTGTCTGGATGCGCCACGTGAGCGACATGGGTCGCCGCCATCCGCCCCATCACCACGGTGGAGATGGCGTGCTTGAAGATGAGTTGCTCCTGACCGTTCGCCTCCAGCACCACGGAGTACTTGTCGAAAGAGCGGATGCGGCCCGTTAATTTCACTCCACTCAGCAGATAAATCGTAATGCTGAGTCTCTCCTTGCGGGCCGTGTTGAGGAAGGAATCCTGGATGTTCTGCGCCGGCTTATTGCTGTCCATAGCCGATCTCCTTGATAGGTAGACTGCGAACTGCCAACCAGCCGCTCACGACTTCGCACGCGAGCCGCTTCAAAGCAACAGCATGTTCCCGCAAGCCGCTGCCACAGGAACAAGGGGGGCAACTCTGCCGACCGCGCGCGGAAACTGCGCCATTCGGCAGATGTGAGTACCATACGGCGATCTGAGCCGCTTTTCAACCGGAATTGGCGGACCCCGTCTTACGAACATGTGGCCCCGGATGCATTCGTCTGGGACCGGCCCACGGGTTGACAGCCGTCGCCACAAAGTGCAGACTTTCCTCGACTGCACGAGCCACCGATGCACGTTCGGATTCGTGATTGTCTTTTCCCGTTAAAGCCTGTTTGTCTCTTCGCCGAATGCCCGCTTCTCGGAGCACTCGGAGTCTCAGCAACCTGCACTTCCACATTGCAGAGCAAAGTTGGCGGAGGAAACCTAATGCACCATTTCGTCGCCGTCGCCGCGTCATTCGTTATGCCTACCCACACTGGCACAGAAGCCACGCAACTGATCCTGCGCTGGTTCCACTTCATCGCGGGAATCACCTGGGTCGGCCTGTTGTATTTCTTTAACCTAATCAACGTTCCGTTCATGAAGCAGGTGGACGCCAGCATGAAGCCCAAAATTCTTCAAAACATGACCTTACCTGCGTTGAACTGGTTTCGCTGGAGCGCGCTGGTCACGGTGTTTATCGGATTCTGGTATTGGGGTCAGTTTTATGTTGCACCCGACGCTGAGCGTGTGGGCAAGAACGGCGGCAGTACGATCGGATTCTTCCTGCTGCTGTGGATTGTGGTCTGGGCGATCCTGTTCCTGGTGATCAAGAAAATGACGCCCAGCGGATACGTCCTCGGCACTCTGACAGCAATTCTTTGCATCGCCGCTGGATGGCTGTTTGTGAACTACACGCCGGTAGGTGGGGACGACAACCACGTGCTCTCGATTGGAGTGGGAGGCGGCTTCGGCATTGTGATGCTGTTCAATGTGTGGGGCATCATCTGGCCTAACAACAAGAAGATCATCCGGGGAACGCTGGCGGGCACTCCTCCCGCCGACGCGGCCACCATGGCGCGCCAGGCGTTTCTGGCTTCGCGTACAAATTTCTTTTTGTCGGTGCCCCTGCTGTTCTTCATGGCCACTAGCAGCCACTACACGATCCTGGGGAAGTAGGAACCGAAGACGAGCGTCGCGAAGGCCACGCCCTTGATTCTTGGCGAGACCATCAAATAAAACGGGCCGGGCATAAAGCCCGGCCCGCACGTTTCCAGCAGGATCCTAGAAGATGAACTTGGCTCCCAACTGGACGAGTCGGGAGGATTCACCTGCCGTAACCAGGAATGGCCTGAGGTTCAGGATGTTCCCGAAGGTCCCAGATGCGACATCGCCATCAGGATTGGCAAAGTTAGCGTGGTTAAACACGTTGAACGCTTCCAACCGCATTTCAAACGTGGTTCGTTCTGTGATTGCCGTGTCCTTCTGAATGGAGAAGTTAGAGCCCCAGTAACCCGGGCCACGGAAGTATCCCCTCGGCGTGTTCCCCAGCGTTCCAAGTGCGTTATCGGTGAACGAGGCCGGATCGAACCAAAAGTGATCTTTAGATGCCCGTGGATTGAGAGCATGTGGGGTTGACACGATGTCCGGACGGTCCGGACAGGCATAGAAGGAGAAGCTTGTGGAACAAGTTAGAGATAGCTCATTGCTATCCTGGAAGTTAATGGGAAAGCCGGACTGGAGAATTGTCTGGCCTACCAGGCGCCAACCTTCAACGAGCCTACCCGGTACTGCTGAGTAGAGATGGTGCAGACTGGGAATCTCGTAGCTAAAGGTCAAGGCGAAACGATTACGAGCATCGAAAGCTGAACTTCCGTAATCGCGACTCAAGCGACCGTAAGGATCATACGCACCGGCAAATTGAAATGAAGTGTCCTCAAAGCTCGAACTGGTATCCAGCGAGTGTGACCAGGTATAGCTGGCCAGGAACTCCAAGCCGTGGCTGACCCGCTTATCCGCGGTGACCTGCAGCGAGTTGTAGTTTGACCAGCCGTTGCTGTGCTGCATGCCGCTATTTCCAAAGATATCACCAGGCAGTGGGTAGTGACTGGGGAACAGAACCGGCTGCGAATCGGGATTGCCAGGACCAGAACAGTTGGGGTCAGCCAAACACGCCTGTACCCCGGCCGGAGTTGTTGAATTGAAGCTGTAGGAACTAATGAGGTTGTACGCCTTTGAGCCCACATAACCAACGCGCAGAATGGTCCTGCCGGGCAATTCGCGCTCAATGGTCAAGTTGTAGTTCATGGAATATGGGGTCGACAGTTTGGGATCGTCCACGCTGATGCCCATCGGGTAGTAGACGGAGAAGTCGATGAGTGACCCGGGTGGAGGCGCAACATAGGGGAACTTATTGGGAATGCTTCCCCGGCCCGCTACGTCCGTCCAAGGATTGGGGAAAGACGGAACCAAGCCGATATCACCAACGCCATTGCTGCTCTGTCCAATTGGTGGCGAACCCAGATCCTGGAGGTTGAGTTCCTCTTCGGAGCGGTTGAAGTACATGCCGAAGCCACCACGAATCGAGGTCTTGCCGGCACGACCGATCCACCGGTTATCCCCGCTCGGGCTGTAGGCGAAGCCAACGCGTGGCCCAACGTGATTGAATTTAGTGCTAACCCCGCCGCGAATGTCGCATCCGGGATCGCCGGGAAACAAATAACCCAAGGGCGCTCCGGCAGGATTTCCGTCAGGCGCGACGCCCACCGGGAATACTCTCGACTGTACGCCGGGAGAGATGCAGGCACGCGAGAGACCGTGATTCTGATACTCGGCTAGAGGCGTATCGATCTGATACCCGGCACCGTAAGTGAGGGTAAGATTGTCCTTTACGCGCCATTGGTCCTGGAAGTAGGCATAGTGCTCGTAGGCCTGAGCAATGATGACTTGACCAGATTGTTGGTTATAGCTGGTCGGTATTCCCAACAAGAAGTTCAGTCCGGGATCACCAGAGCCGAACTTCGCACTGTTGCTAAAAGAGAACGAGCCATTATTTCGTGCGCCGAATGGATTCCATACCTGGAAACGCCGTCCGTCATAGCCCATCTTGAAGCTGTGACGTCCCTTGATCCAGCTGAAGTTGTCGGTGAGCTGATAGGTCTGGTCCTTGCGAGGTTGAGGGCCGTTGCTGGTGAATCCCAGGTTGAAATAGCCGGTCACCGTCATCCTCGGATAGCCGGCGCCTTGCGGAATCTGGGGAAAGATGTTGGTGAAACCCACGCTACTGGGAGTTACCAGCTTCTGCGGAGTCCCCGTGTCGAAGTTAAGCCGAGTGTAACCCACACGAAACTCGTTCAAGATGGAGGTGGTGAAGGTGTGCGTCCACGCGGTGGTGAATTGTTTGGTGTAGGGAGCGCTCTTGTCGCCGAAGCCCGGCAAGGTCGCGGCCGAGAATGCGATGTCATTCAGCGTGTGTTGGTCGTTCGCGTAAGCGTAGAACCAGAGACTGTCCTTCGAACCGAAATTCTGGTCGATCCGGCCAATGTATTGATTCGCCTTCAGAGTGGTCAGCGGCTGGAAGGAATAGAGGGTGCAAGTCGCGTTTCCGCAATTGGGGAGCGGGACAAACTGCTTCACCAGTTGTGCCGATAGCGAGTTGTAGTCGGAGGTGGGTACCACTCCGGTCGGGAAACAGGTGGCGAATGTGTCCACGCCAGCCACGCAGGGCTGCCCATTCGATCCGGTCATATTGAACGGAATCTTATGGGTGGTGCTCATCTTCGCGGCATTCCAAGTGCCATTCAACATGGCTTGCGTGTAGACATTGGTCGTGCCGAGACTATTCGCTCCGGGCTGGCGGGCGCGCGTATTTTGCAGACCAAAGAAAAAGAATGTGTGGTTCCTCCAGATCGGCCCGCCAATCGTGCCTCCATATTGATTCTGGTGGAACACCGCCGGCGTCTTCTGGAAATAGGCCTTGGTATTAAGGAAGGTGTCGCGATAGAACTCGAACCCCGTGCCATGGAAGCTGTTGCTTCCCGACTTCGTGATTGCGTTCATGATCGCCCCTGAGTTACGGCCAAATTCAGGATTGATCGTGTTCGTGACCATCTTGACTTCCGCAATCGTGTCTGGGTTCGGAGGAGCCAGCGGGGAATTCAGAGGCAAATCATTGAAATCGCCGCCGTTCATCAGATAGCTGTTCTGCTGTGCCTGGCTGCCATTGGTGGAATAGTTTGTGTTGAAGCGCGTATCGGGCAACACGACGCCCGGCAGTGTCTGCTGCAGCACCACCCAGTTTCTACCGTTCAGCGGAAGGTCCGTGATGGTCTTCGCGCTGATGTCTGCAGTTAACTGCATGCTGGACTGCTCAACTTGGGCGGGATTCGCCGTGACCTCGACTGCCTCGGCCGTCGCGCCTAACTGCAAACTCACGTTATTAACGTATACTTCGTTGACCTCCAACTTGAGGTTGCCCAACACCGAGGTTCGGAAACCGTCTTTGGAAACGGTGACCGAATAATTGCCGACAGGAAGATTGGGAATCTCATACGAGCCGCTCTGATCGGTCGTCGCATGTTTAACGGCACCCGTGCCGAGGTTGGTAATCTTCACTGTCGCGCCCGGCACAACCGCGCCACTAGGATCGGTTACGGTTCCGCGAACTCGACCGTACAGTTCGTCAGCAAACGCCGGGGGGACAGATACTAAGGTTGCTACCAGGGCAATAAGCCCTGCAATCAGTGCGAAAATCCTAAAACCATTCACGCCCTGTTTCATATTGCTTTTTCTCCTCGAAAACGTAGAAGTGGAACGATCTAACCTGCTTTGGAACCCAATTCTCTCGACTGAATGCGACTTCACGGCGCAGGGGCCCATGGGAGCCGGGACTTGCTCAGATCGGTAGACAAACGCTGGAACAACGTAACAGAGCAAACAACAGACCAAAACAGTTATGGAATTAACACCATTGTTTTCAATGACTTTGTTGCGCATCGGAGATGCGGAAATACCGAAATATGTATCAGCCTTAACGTTAATCTATGGAATTTGGGATGTTTCTTGTAGGCTGCGGCATCACTTCAGGTAGCGCCCCTTAGCGTCGACGTTTGGTCGAACTCGGCTTCACTGTCTCTCCCGGCGCCAGCACTCGCTTCACAATCGGCGTGTTCAGCTTGTACTTCCTCTCGCTGACGTTTCCGTTATTGTCTTTCACGCGCAGGATGAAGACTGGAAGGGTTCCTTCCTTGTCGAAATTTTCTTGTGTAAGGGTTACGGGAAGGATTCCGTCAAGGCCATGTTCCCGGTATGCGGTCTCATACCGATGTTTGCGCGTGTTCCAGGTGAAAACGCGAACCTGATCGAAATCGTAAGGCAGGCCGTCGTGCGGTTCAGTGAGCACGCAAAGGTATTGTGAAACCTGCTTCTGCAGGCCTTTGTCGTTGTCCGGCACCTGGTTCAAGACGAAGAAGGCGACAAAACGTTGTCCCTCGGCGTACTGCGCAATTTCGAGGGGTACGTCCACATCGACCATGCGCGCCAACACCCATCCCACGCGGCCCTGATCGTCGCGCACCAGCCACCAGTCCTCAAGTATGGGCTCCGCGGAAGCTTTCACCCCAAGGCGGCCTGGCTTGGGCGGCGGCGCCGCGCCCATCTGTTTTTCGGCGGTCGCCCGCTTCAGAATCGAGACCTTCGCGCTCGCGGCAAGTTGGTACAGATGTTCGGTTTCACGGCCGGGCGTCACATGCAAATTGGTCTCATTGCGCAGCACCCCCGGCGCCTGGACGGGATCGCTCTGATTGTCCTGGGTAAGTTTTTGGATGGCATCGTACGTCTTCTGGTCGACGAGGTAGCGCTGCTCGATCCAACCCTCGATGCCGCTGCCCGTTCGTACGCGGGCGAACCGCTTTTCACGGTCCAGCACTTCCACGCGCTCGCCGTTCTTTACGTTGCCGACGCGGTTGTAAATAGCCGCAACCTGGTCGCGCAGCGCTGCCTGTGGCGCCGACACGTAGGCGACTTCCAGCACACGATGATGCCCGCGGCCGCAAGCGGGAAGTATCAGGATTGCCGCCAGTACTGCCGGTGTAATCCAGCCGCCTCGGAATGAGTCCAACAATCTCACGATTGAGTTCGAGCGCAAACGGAAGTTTCCAATATAACGCGTCGCGGCCTGCAGTTCCTGCGTAGAGGTTTACGATTCATGAACCTGCCAGGCGGAATGAATTGCCGGCCAAGACATATCCAGCCAGGGTCGGTTACCATAGAAAGTGACTCTTGACGGAAAATCACGGGGACGCAGGTTGCCCGGTTGAGATTTCCTGCTTCTAAGTTAATGTGGGTTCTTTCTCGTTCGAAAAACAAACTCTGATGAAGAACATACTTCGCAATCGTTTGCTTGTGTTTTCTGTATTTTTGCTCGCCGCGCTAACCTCCGCGGTTTCCTCCTCGGCGCAGGATACGCTCGACTCGGTGCTGCGCCCGCCCAAGGGAGCGCAAGTCGCCATCGTGGTATTCGAGGACTTGCAGTGTCCGATGTGCAGCCGCACGGCGCCGCTACTCGAGCAGGCCTCAAAAACCTACAAGATTCCGGTCGTGCGTCACGATTTCCCGCTTCCCATGCACAATTGGTCCTATCAGGCGGCCATCATGGCGCGCTATTTCGATACCCATTCCAAGGCGCTGGGAAACGAGTTCCGGGATTACATTTTTGCCAACCAGCTCGAAGTCAATCCACAGAACCTGCGGGCCTACGCAGAAAAATTCGCCACCGAGCACAAAGTCGACTTGCCCTTCGTGCTCGATCCCGGCGGCAAGCTCGCCGCGCTGGTCAATGCCGACCGCGACCTAGGCAAGGCGATCAAACTCGACCACACGCCCACGGTTTACATCGTCAGCAGCCGCAATCCCAGCAAGCCCTACGTGGAAGTCAAGGACAACAGCCAGCTTTACCTCACCATCGACAACATGATGAAGGAATAGGCCACGGCGATTGATGATTTCTGATTGTTGATTGAATTCAGCGGAGGCCGCTCCGCAATCAACAATCAAAAATTATCAATCAACAATTCCTCTCAGGCCGACCCGTGTAGTGCCCGGTCGAATGCACGTGCTCGTGGTCTTCGAGCGATTCCAGGTGGGTGATTACTTCCGCGGGCTTCCCGAGTTCTACCGGTAAACGTTCTTCCAGCGTTGTCGCCAATCGATGCGCTTCCCCTACCTCCAAGGCGTGCGGAAATAGCAGGTGCACCTCAATAATTTGCCGATATCCTGTGGTGCGGTATCGAACGCCGTGATATTGCACGCCAATCTGATTGCAGATCAGGTCCAACTTTTCGCGGATCGACTTGCCGGTTTCAGGATCGGAGTAGTCGAGCAGCCCTACGGCCGAGCGCCAGGCCATACGCCCGCCGGACCACAGAATGTTGATAGCCACCGCGATCGCCACCAGCGGATCGAATGGCTTCCATCCCGTGAGCAAGACCAGGCCGAGTCCGGCGACCACGCCAAAGCTGGTGAAACAGTCGGTGAGCACATGCTTGCCATCGGCTTCGAGAATCAGCGAGTGGCTGCGTTTGCCCACGCGCAGTAAGTACCAGCCCAGCCACGCATTGAGCATTCCTGCTCCCAGTAGCAGCACCGTGCCCGATCCCAGATTTTCAAGCGGCAATCCCGCCAGCCATTTTTCGATGGCCTCGATCAGAATCCAGATGGCTGCGATGACGATCATCGCGCCCTCAAATCCGGCGGAGAAAAACGCGATACGCTCGTACCCGTACAGGAACGTAGGAGCGGCGGGCTTGCTGCTGAGCCGCAGGCTGAACGCGGCAAAGGCCACCGCAATCACGTGCACCACCGACTCGGCGAAGTCCGACAGAATCGCCGCGGATCCTGTCATGTAATAGGCAGTGGTTTTGCCGAGCAACATCAACACTCCCACCGCCAGCGAGAGGCGCATGGCGAAACGCGAGGCTCGCAATTCTTCCTGATCGCGCGCAGCTGCGGTCACATTCGGCAATGCAGTGAAGAGAGGATCTGACATGGATTCTGTGTGAAATCATCGTCCCACGATCCGACGAAGCAGAATGTGATTGAAATCACGTTAGGGATGTTAACGGAGAGAGGCAGACTCGCTTCCGGCAGAACCCGGGCGGGGCGCCCGCGCCACATCAAGGGCTAATCTCCGAAGCCGATTCCAATCGCCCTGGCTGTGCGTACCAGTTCTCCATCCGGGTGCACCGTTTTCAATTGGCCAATGGCGTTGGCGATGTCGACAGCGATAATCGAATCGGCGCGCAGCGCAACCATTTTTCCGAACTTGCCCTCGGCAACCAGATCCACTGCGGCCACACCGAAGCGCGTCGCCAGCACTCGATCAAAAGGCGAGGGCGAACCGCCGCGCTGAATGTGTCCCAGTACGCTGACCCGCACTTCCTTGTTGGCAAACAGTCCGATGGCATCGCCGATGGTGTTGCCCACCGGATTGCCGCGAGCCATCTGTTTCAACTCGGGTGGCAGCTTGATGCCTTCGGCCACCACGACAATGGTGAAACGGCTGCCCCGGCTTTCGCGCAGCGCAATGAAGTCGCAAATCTTCTTCATGCAGAACGGAATTTCGGGGATCAGAATGACGTGGGCCCCACCCGCAATGCCCCCAGCCAGCGCGATCCAGCCACAATCCCGCCCCATGACTTCCACCACCATCACGCGATGATGCGAGGCTGCCGTAGTGTGGATCTTGTCGATGGCATCGGTGACCGTGTGCAGCGCCGTGTCGAACCCAAAAGTAAAATCGGTCGCCGACAAATCGTTGTCGATGGTCTTGGGCACGCCCACGATCTTCATGCCCTTCTGAAAAAGCTCATAGCCGATTTTCTGCGAGCCGTCACCGCCGATGGTGATGATCGCGTCGATGCCCAACTTCTTGGAATTGGCGATGATCTCATCGGAGATGTCCCGCACCACTTCCTGCCCATTTTCCTTGGTCTTGTAGCTGAAAGGATTGCCGCGATTGGTGGTGCCGAGAATCGTTCCCCCGCGTGGCAGAATTCCGCTGACCCGGTCGAGCGTGAGTGGGAAAGATTTCTCCGGCCAGATGAGCCCGTCGAACCCATCGGGAATGCCGATCACTTTCCACTTGTATTTGAGGACAGCCGCTTTGGCGGCGGCGCGAATGACCGCATTCAGGCCGGGAGCGTCCCCGCCTCCGGTGGCAATGCCAATACAACGTATGTCAGGCATGGAAAAATCCGTCGTGAGAACTCACGATCATAGGGCGTGATGGAGAGCAGAACAACGTTACGAGGGGACGTATGCACTCGAAAGCGTGGGACGAGCATCCCAAAGCCCAGACTGCTGTGGATTATTTTTCATCCGTATTTCATCTCCGCGTCACCTGCCCGTAACCGTTGCCTCGCTACCTTCTGCTGAGCAACTCACTCAGGAGGAATATTCATGCTCGCACCAGGTTTCCTGGCGAAAGCCAGGCAGCATCTCGCCGTTGCCACCAGCCTGTTCGCAATCCTCGCCAATCTCGGCGCGCCGCTTCCAGTTGCGGCTCGAGATAACGACAAGCATTCCACCGCTACTCCCATCAAGCACGTGATCGTCATCATCGGAGAGAACCGCACCTTCGACCACGTATTTGCAACCTACCAGCCCCGTCGTGGCGAGAGCATTTCGAATCTGCTTTCCAAGGGCATCGTCAACCCAGACGGAACTCCCGGCCCCAACTTCTTCCTGGCGAGCCAGTCCTCAGCCAGCGACACCAGCGCCGACGGATATCAACTGAGCCCTTCAGGCAACGCCGCGTATTCGGTTCTGCCTCCGGTTCTCGCCGGTGGCTATACCACGGCCCCATTCCCCGATGTCGCCACCGCTATGGCGGTTGAGAACGGCCTGCCCAACGATTACTACAAGTACTTAACCACCGGCGGCACCGGACTCGCGCACGGAGCGGTTGACACTCGCATTCCCAACGCGGCCTCGCTGCCCTCCGGGCCGTTCCAGATCACGTACCCGACGCATCCCTACGATGCGTACGACAATAGCCCGGTCCACCGCTTCTACCAGATGTGGCAGCAGTTTGATTGCAACGCGGCAAATGCAACCGCATCGAACCCCACCGGATGCCAGTCCGACCTGTTCCCCTGGCTCGAAACCACAATCGGCGCCGGCTCCAACGGACTCGCTCAACCTTCCGGCTTCACCGATACCAGCACCAAGGAAGGTTCGACCTCCATGGGCTTTTACAACATGCAGCAGGGAGACGCGCCTTACTTGAAGTTTCTCGCCGACCACTTTGCGATGAGCGACAACTTCCATCAATCCGTGATGGGTGGAACCGGCGCCAATCACGTCATGCTTGGCACCGGCGACGCGATCTGGTTTAGCGATGGCAACGGCAATCCCGCTGAGCCCCCGCACAACCAACTTGTCGCCGCGGGCAGCCCCAATGCCGGCGTTGTCGATGAAATCGAAAATCCCAATCCTCAGCCCGGTACCAACAACTGGTACACGGAAGACGGTTACGGCAACGGCTCGTTCGGCTCCCCTTCGTCTGGCGGAGGAACATACACGAACTGTGGCGACATCACGCAACCAGGAGTCGCTCCCATCACAAGCTACCTCGGTTCGCTTCGGCGGCCCATTAACCCCAACTGCGAACCAAATCATTTCTATCTCCTGAATAATTACAACCCGGGCTACTACGGCAGCGGCAAGAGCGCCTACGCCGACATCACTAATCCCAACGAAACCGTCTTCACGATTCCGCCATCGCCCCTCCGCAACATCGGCGATGCCTTGAACGAAAAGCACATCTCGTGGGCCTACTACGGCGACCAGTGGAGCACCTACCTCGCCAATCCCGATGGCAACTACGTGACCGCCGATAACACCTACTGCAACATCTGCAATCCGTTCCAGTACTCAACCTCGATCATGACGAGTGCTTCCGGTCGGGCCCACAATCAGGACACGACTGCCCTCTATCAGGGGATCAAAGACGGTTCGTTGCCTGCTGTTTCCTACGTGAAGCCCGACGGATGGCTCGACGGTCACCCCGCTTCTTCGAAGCTCAACTTGTTCGAGGGCTTCGTGAAGAAAATCGTTGACGGCGTCCAGGCCAATGAGGAGTTGTGGGAGAGTACCGCCATCATCGTCACCTTCGACGAAGGCGGCGGCTACTACGACTCCGGCTACATTCAGCCTCTCGACTATTTCGGAGACGGCACCAGAATTCCCACGCTGGTGGTTTCTCCGTTCACCAAGGCCGGACACATCTCGCATACCTACGCCGACCACGTTTCGATCCTGAAATTCATCGAAGCGAACTGGGGACTCTCTCCGCTGACGCCTCGCAGCCGAGACAACTTCCCCAATCCAATTACCAGTAGAAAGAATCCCTACGTCCCGCTGAACAGTCCCGCCCTGGGCGATCTAATGGACCTGTTCACCTTCAACGACCGAAAGTAAGTTCGAACCGGGTGCCCCACCCTTGTCGCGTGCTATGCGACAGGGTGGGGATTTTGACGTGAAGTCTTACCCTTCGCCCTCTCTGCCCTCTGTGGTTGAGTTCCTAGCCCGAGAATCCCGCACGCGTATCCCAGCATCCTTTATGCTAGTACCTGCACCTTATGGCCCCGAAAACCAAATCTTCCAATGGCGGTTCCAGCGCCGCCGTAGTCGAAACCCCGACCACGTCCAACCCCGAACGCGAGCGCGTTTTCAGCGCCTATCGCCAGTGGGGATACCTCGAAGGCGATCTCGATCCCCTCGGTTTTCTGCGTCCGCGCGATACCCCGGAACTGGAACATGAGGGCGAGTACGCCCGCGAAGCCCGTGCCATCTACTCCAGTACCATCGGCGTCGAAGTCAACCACATCTACTCCCCGGAGCGCCGCCGCTGGATTTTCGAGCAGATGGAATCACCGTCTCAAGGTTTCGATATTACGGAAGACATCCAGCAACGCATTCTCGACCTGCTGATTCGCGCCGATGTTTTCGAGCAAGTGATGCAGCAGCGTTATCTCGGAAGCAAACGCTTTTCGCTCGAAGGCGTCACCGCCCTAATCCCGCTGGTCGACGAAGTTCTCGACACCGCCGCCCAGCGCGGCGCCATCGAGTTAGTCATGGGCATGAGCCACCGCGGCCGCCTCAACGTGATCGCTCATGTGGCTAAGCGTCCACCGCAGGAAATTTTCGCCGGATTCGAGGACGTCGATCCCCGCAGCGTTCTTGGCTCCGGCGACGTGAAATACCACATGGGCGCCACCGGTGAATACCAGACGCGCAGCGGCGGCAAGGTTCACATTCATCTGGTCTCGAACCCCAGCCACCTCGAAGCGGTTGATCCCGTCACCGTTGGCCGCACGCGCGCCAAGCAAGATCGCACCGGCGAAGGCGGACGCGAAAAATATCTCCCGCTGCTCGTCCACGGCGACGCCGCTTTTGCCGGGCAAGGCATTCTCGCCGAGACCATGAACTACGCTGATCTGCCGGGATACACCGTCGGCGGCACGATTCACGTCGTGGTCAACAATCTTCTGGGCTTCACCACCAGCTATACCGAAGAACATTCCACGCGATTCGCCGCCTGCATTGCGCGCCGCCAGTCGATTCCAATCTTCCATGTGAACGGCGAAGACGTCGACGCAGTCGTGCGCGTTGCCCGCCTGGCCACCGAGTACCGCTACAAGTTCGGCACGGACGTGGTCATCGACCTGATTGGCTATCGCCGTCACGGCCACAGCGAGGTCGACGATCCCACCATCACGCAGCCGCTTCTGTACAAGAAGATCAAGGAGCATCCGCCGCTCTGGGAAATCTACGCCGACGACATCGGCGCGACGGATGCACAGGCGCGGGCCGCCGCCATCCGCGCGGAATTTGAAGCCGCGCAGAAGAAAGCCGGCAGCGTCAAGCACAAGCCTTTGATGCGCGAACTCCCCAAGTATTGGGACAAGTATTTCGGCGGTCTCTACAGACCGGAATACGAAGTCGAAACCGGACTGTCGCCTGAAGAGTTGTCCGAGCTCACGACTCGCCTGACCACGTACCCGGAAAGCTTCCACATTCATCCCAAGGTAAAGAAGCTTCTCGAGCAGCGCGCGGAAATGGGCTCTGGCAAACGCCCCGTCGATTACGGCATGGCTGAAGCCCTTGCCTTTGCCAGCCTAGTGAAGGCCGGCATCCACGTTCGCATGTCCGGCCAGGACACGCGTCGCGGCACCTTCAACCAGCGGCACTCCGTCCTCGTCGACACCGAAAACGAAAACGAATTCGTCCCGCTGGAAAACATCGCGCCAGGCCAGGCTCGCTGCGAGATCTACAACTCCACTCTTTCCGAGGCCGGAGTGCTCGGCTTTGAATACGGCTATAGCCGCGACTATCCCGAATCTCTAGTCCTCTGGGAAGCTCAGTTCGGCGATTTCGTCAATGTCGCGCAAGCGATCATCGACCAGTTCATCAGCGCCGGCGAAGCTAAGTGGAATCTGCTCTCCGGCCTTGTGATGCTACTCCCCCACGGCTACGAGGGCCAGGGACCGGAGCACTCCAGTGCCCGCATCGAGCGATTCATTCAACTCGCCGCCAAGCACAATATTCAGATCGCGCAGCCCTCCAATGCCGAGCAGTATTTCCATCTTCTGCGGCGTCAGGGGCTACGCCACTGGCGCAAGCCGCTGGTCGTGTTCACTCCAAAGAGCATGCTGCGCCACGCGGACGCAAGCTCGCCCATCGAGGGTTTCACGCACAAGAATTTTCTGAACGTCATTCCCGACAATGAGGTCGGAGAAGCCGACCGCATCCTGATCTGCACCGGAAAGATTGGCCACGAACTCCAGGCCGAAAGAAAGAAGCGAAAAGACACCAGCACCGCGATTGTTTTCCTGGAGCAGCTCTACCCGTTTCCGGAACAAGAAGTGATCGCCGAATTCGATCGCCACGGGAAAAACGCCGACATCGTCTGGGTGCAGGAAGAGCCTGCGAACATGGGTGCTCTCTTCAACATGCTCACGCGTCTGAAGAGAATCGCCGGCGACCGCCCGGTGCTCTCGGTGAAGCGTTCCTCCAGCCCCAGCCCCGCGACCGGCAGCGCCAAAGCCCACGAAGTAGAACAAAAAACGCTGCTGACCCTAGCGTTTACGACGAAGGGTTAAGCGAGATTCACGTAGGGACAGCCGCCTCGGCTGTCCAGCGAGCGAAGCGAGCGAGGTGTGGCGCGGGCGCCCCCGCCCGCGTCTTTCCAGCGGTGCCGTTATCCCGGCCGCTCCGTCACCGCCTTCCCACCCGCCCCCGGCAGCTTCGTCTTCGGCCCACCCGCCAACAACTCCTCCAAACTTCCATACGCGTAAATCGTCGGCGCATGATTCTGCATCAACCCGCCAGTATCCGCCGTCGGCCCATAATTGCTATGCAGCTCGCGACCCAGCATGCGTAGCATGGCCGTCAACTGTCCGCGATGATGCGACGTATGCGTCATCCGCCGCACCATAACCCAGGCCCGCGATCGCTGCACGTCAAAGAATTTCGCATCCGCCTCCCACCACGCCTCGTCCTTAGCCTGCAGCGCCGCCAGCCGCTTGCCGCTGTCGTCCGCATAGCGCTTGATGAACTCCAGCTGGGTTTCCGAAGCCGGCAGCGGCGGAGCTCCCACATCAATTCCCAGCATGTTGCGGAACCACAAATCCTCGCTCACGCACTGATGTACCATCTGCTCGCGCACGCTGCGCCCCCGCGGATCTCCATCGCGCGGCCGCACTGCGAGATCCGCATCGCGGAACTCGCCCCAGACGCTGACCACCTTCACCCGCTCGGTTGCGTACGTCTCCACCAGAAATGCGTATCTCATAACGCAAATGTTACGCCACCTTCACCATCTAGTGTGGTGCGGGCGCCCCCGCCCGCGTGCTCTCAGGAAGTGCGCCGCGATTCTTATGAACGAGAGGTTAATCAGAAGGAAAGTAAATGTAAGGATTGTCCAACGTTTGTGAGGCATCAACCGGAAAGCAGTGACGCCCCGCGGGATGGGACCACACGCTTGCGCGCGGTGACACCTGGTTCAGTTCGCTTGGGAGCGCGAACGTTGCGCACAATTCGTAGCGGCTTCCTTCCGTAGGACGATACTCATAGGCTGCGCGAGTAATGGGATCGGCCAAGGCAGTATCCCGCAACTCGTCAAGGTGCCCTGGCAGCCTCCCGTTGGCGGTCCAAAGGCTACGGATCTTATCGCTCAGCTGATACAAATCCTGGGCACGCTTTCGATCCGCTCGCAGCGCTCGTTGAGTGCTCGGCGTTCCGAGGTACAAGAATCCCAAAATCAACATAACCACGACACCCAGGCCACTTAGACCGGCCATCCATGCGTCCCCACGCATCTTACCTTCAACATCTGACTCCTCGGATCGTCTCAGCCCACCGAAGTAGTAAAAGAACACGCCCCCAGAAATCACTAATACGACAAAGGCTTTCGCAAGAAATCGGGATGTAATCTCGCCGCGCAAGAAGAATGTTAGGGCCGCAATCAAGTCGCCGATGAAAACGCATGCGGCGATGACCAGAGCCATGTAGGTTAACCACTTGCGCACCGGCGAACTGCGTTTTTCTGGATGCCTTCTTTCCTCGCGCAGAACCGATCTGGTGACTAGCAGATAGATCGGAAAAGCCACCAACATCGAAGCCATCGATGCAGCGGCACTCACCATGTCGTAGCCTTGATAATACCCAGTCGAAAACAGAGTATCGGCCAACCATCGATCGATTAGCGTAAAGGCGAGCGCCCCCAGCCCAAACGTCCACGTGCCTAAGGTGGAAAAGATCAGCAAATAGAAGAAAGCGTCTTTGGCGGCTGTTCCAGCACCTCCGCGACGGGGAACCTCCACTCCGATCACTCGTTCGTAGTGAGCGGCTAGCGCCTCATAAACTTCTTTCTCCGGCCATCCTCGGGCCGTCAAGATCCCGACGAGAGACTGCTCTGTTGCGCCGCTTGCTTTGGCACGTTCAATGAATTGGTTAATATTCGCGCTGGCCGCCATGCGTAGCATCGTATCTTAGAGCCGACAGGTTTAAAGATTTACTTAGTCTTCGACCGCCAACATTCTTTGGCGGACCTCGAATCTAGCCCAGATGTTACCCTTACCTTCCGGTCGCATCATGCCCCGCCGCCCTCAACCTCTCCGCATCGCCATCGACACCGGAGGCACCTTCACCGACTGTGTCTGGACCGACGCAGGCCGCCTCCGCATGCTGAAAGTTTTCTCCACCCCAGCCGATCCCTCGCAGGCCATCGTCGAAGCCCTCCGAAAAATTGCGCCGGAAGAAGACTTCATCCTTCTCCACGGCACCACGGTCGGCACCAACACTCTGCTGGAACGCAAGGGCGCGCGCACCGCGCTCGTGACCACGGCCGGCTTCGAAGACGCCATCGAAATCGGACGCCAGGCACGCCCCAAGCTCTACGATTTCTTCTTCGACCGCATCGAACCGCTGGTTCCCAATGAGCTCCGCTTCGGAATTCCGGAACGCACCGCCAGCAACGGCGACATCCTGAACTCACCCACACTGGAAGAATTGCACGATATCGCCGAAAAGATCACTCGAGCAAAGCCGCAGTCCGTCGCGATCTCATTCCTGTTCTCGTTCGCCAATCCGACCAACGAACGATCCGTCGCAGAAACCCTGAAATCCGTTGGCGTCCCACTTTCGATCTCTCACGAAATCCTGCCCGAATTCCGCGAGTACGAGCGGACCTCAACGGTAGTCATCAACGCCTACCTCCAACCGGTCATGCAGCGTTACCTGGAGAATCTGGATGACCGCATGCGTTCTCGGCTTCCGGCGCCCGGTTCCCGGCTTTCGAAAATCCCGGCGGTGGCGCCCACAGCCGAAAGCCGAAGGCCGGAATCCGGTTCTCGCATTTTCGTCATGCAATCCAGCGGCGGCATCACCGCGCTTTCCACCGCCACCCGCGAACCCGTCCGCACCGTGCTCTCCGGCCCCGCGGGCGGAGTGGTCGGCGCCGCGACCACGGGCCGCGCCAGCGGCTTCGATCGCATCATCGCCTTCGACATGGGGGGCACGTCCACCGACGTCTCGCTCGTCGAAGGCTCCATCACCACCGCGACCGACGCGCAAGTGATCGGCCTTCCCATCAGCGTGCCCATGCTCGACATCCACACCGTCGGCGCCGGTGGAGGCTCGCTCGCCCGCTTCGACGCCGCCGGAGTTCTGCGCGTCGGTCCCGAATCCGCTGGAGCTGATCCGGGCCCTATCTGCTATGGCAGCGGCACCCAGCCCACGGTCACCGACGCGAATCTTCTTCTCGGACGTCTGCAGCCCACGCGTTTTCTCAGCGGCGATTTCACTCTCGATCTCGATCGTACCCGCCGGGTCACGCAAGAGTGGCTGAAAAAGCAAAATTCAAATCTGAATCTGGAAAAGTTCGCCGCCGGAGTCATTCGCATCGTGAACGCCACCATGGAAAAAGCCATCCGCGTGGTTTCCATTGAGCGTGGCCGCGATCCGCGCCAGTTCGCGCTCGTCGCCTTCGGCGGCGCCGGAGGCCTGCACGCCTGCGCCCTCGCCGAAGCCCTGAGCATCCCGCGAGTCATCGTCCCCGCACTTCCGGGCGCGCTCTCGGCGCTCGGCATCCTCGCGAGTGATGTCGTGAAGGATTACTCCCGCACCGTCCTGTGGCGCATCTCTGGAGAAGTTCCCGCGCAGCAATTGAATCGCGAATTCTCCACGTTGAAAAAAAACGCCGCGAAAGATTTTCGCCACGAAGCCTGGCAGGGAAGACCGCTCTACAAACGCAGCGTCGACATCCGCTACCGCGGCCAGGGATACGAGCTCAACATCCCGCTAACAAAAAGTCTCCTCCGCGATTTCCATCAAGAACACCACCGCCGCTACGGCTATAGTCACTCCAATCGCGAAGTAGAGCTGGTAACCCTCCGCCTCCGCGCCACGCTAAGATCCACCACGTCCCACGTAGGGGCGGACGCATTCGTCCGCCCCAGCCGAGCAAAGCTCGGCAAGCTTTCCTCGCCAAGAAGTCTTGTCTCGTTCGAGAGCAAGAAACTGTCCACGAAGATCTACGCAAGAGACGATCTGCAGCCTGGCAGGAAATACTCAGGCCCCGCCGTCATCACCGAATACAGCGCCACGACTGTCATCCCACGAGATAAGAGTTTCTATCTCGACCGCGCCTCCCACCTGATTGTTACAATCCGATGAAATTCGCGCCCGAACCGCACACTGGCCGCTGACAACTGGCAACCGCCCGCGGCTTTCCAGTTACAATAATCCCGTGAAACCCAGCCTTTTCGTGGTTGAAGACGATCCCGACATTTCCCGCCTGGTCCGCCATCATCTCGAAAATGAAGGCTTCGCCGTCCGTGTCTATCCCACCGGAATGAACGTTCTCTCCGACGCCGAGCGCCAACGTCCCGCGCTGTTCGTCCTCGACATCATGGTGCCCGGCAAGGACGGCCTGGAAATCTGCCGCACCATTCGCCAGACTCCGGGCCTCTCCTCGGTTCCCGTAATTTTTCTGACTGCGAAAAGCAGCGAAGCCGATCGCGTCCTCGGTCTCGAACTCGGCGCTGACGACTACATTGCCAAGCCCTTCAGCCCGCGCGAACTCGTCGCTCGCGTCAAGGCTGTGCTTCGCCGCTTCGAGCGTCCCCTGCCGCCCAGCCCCATCAAAATCGGCGAAATCGAGATTGATCCTTCGGCCATGACGCTCACCGTGCGCGGAAATCCCGTTCCCACTACGGCCACCGAGTTCCGCCTGCTCGACTACTTCGCGCGCCACAAAGGACGGGTCTTCAGCCGCGACCATCTCCTCGATTCCGTATGGCGCGACACCGCCTACGTTACTCCGCGCTCGGTCGACGTCTATGTCCGCCGCATCCGTGAGAAAATCGAGCCGGACCCCGAGAACCCGCGCTATCTGAAAACCGTACGCGGCGCCGGCTACCGCTTCGAGGCTCCGAAATGATCAGCGGGTTCAAGACGAGGAAAAATTGAAGAACCGCATCTTCTTCAAGCTCCTCGCTGTTTTCCTGATCGTGATTGCTGCCACCGCCGCCATTCTCGATGTCATGATTGGCGGCGCCTGGGAAGCCTCGCTGCGCACCGAGATTGAACGCAACCTGACTCAGAAGGCTCTCCTATTCGCGCACCGAGTCGAGACCGATCGCACCCACACTCTTACCGAAATCGCCGCGCAGGAAGGCTTAGCCGCCGGTGCGCGCGCCACTATCATCGACGCCTCCGGAAAAGTGCTCGCCGATTCCGAAGCCAATCCCGCGATCATGGAGAATCACGCCACGCGTAAGGAATTCGCCGCCGCCCTCAACGGTAAAGTTGGCGAGAACGAGCGCCGCAGCGCGACCGTCGGCATTCCGTTTCTTTACGTGGCCGTGCCAGTATCTGGTGGTGCAGTTCGCCTTGCCTATCCGCTTTCCGATGTCGAAGCAGTGCAGGCTCAAGTCCATCGCCGGCTGATCTGGGGCTCAGCCGTCGCTTTCGTAATCGCCTTGCTCATTGCCGGCTCAGCTTCGGTTTGGACTTCCCGCCGCCTCGAGCACATCGTCGACGTCGCCGTCCGCATCGAGCAGGGAGACCTGCAGGCGCGAGTGGAAGACAAGCCGCTCGATGAAATTGGCCGCGTCGCAGCGGCCATCGACAAAACCGCCAGCCAGGTCGAACGCAGTTTTGCGGCCGTGCGATCCAGCCAGCGTCAGCTGGAAACTTTGCTCAACAGCATGCAGGACGCGGTCATCGCCGTCAGCGCCGATGGCCTTGTGCAGTGGGCCAATCAGCCGATGGATCGCCTTGTGCCGCAACACGCGCGCCTCAATGCCCCGGTGGTCGAGACCATCCGCGACCCCGATTTTCTCGCTGCCGTCAAGGCGGCGACCACGACGAAGCAGGTAAAGACAACTCGCGCCACCTCCATCGTCCCCGGCCGCGCCTTCGATGTCACCGCCGCGCCTCTGCCCGATGGCGGCGCAGTCGCCGTGCTCCGCGATCTCACCGAGACCGAGCGCGTAGAGAAAACCCGCCGCGATTTCATCGCCAATGTTTCTCACGAACTCCGCACTCCCCTCACCTCGATTCAGGGGTACTCCGAAACTCTGCTCGATCTCAGCTCCGACAATTCCGGTTCTAATCGCGAATTTCTCGAGATCATCCGCAAGAACGCCGCTCGCATGTCGCGACTCACGGAAGACCTGCTCACCCTGGCGCGTGTGGAATCCGGCGAGACACGCTTTGAGACCGAGCCCGTTCCGCCCGTCGAACTGCTGCACGACGCTGAAGAAAGTTTTCGCGAGATCGCCCGCGGCCAGGGAGTGGAACTAACGATCGCAGAAATCAACGGAGGCAATGGCTCCCTTGAATCACTGCCCGCCGTGCGCGCCGACCGCGAAGCCATCCACCAGGTATTTTCCAATCTCATCGATAATGCGATGAAGTACGGTCGCGCCGGCAGCCGCATCGTCCTGGGCGCGCGCCCGGCTCGACGCGGCATCGAATTCTACGTGCAGGATTTCGGCGCCGGTATTGCCTCGGAGCATCTGCCGCGCCTCTTCGAACGCTTTTATCGCGTCGACAAAGCCCGCTCCCGCGAATCCGGCGGCACCGGCCTCGGTCTGGCCATCGCCAAACACATCATGCTGGCCCACGGCGGCGCCATCCGCGCTGAAAGCGAACTCAACCACGGCAGCACTTTCTTGTTCACGCTCCCCAAAGCGTGAATCGCGGCAACTGCGTAGCAACAGCCGCCTCGGCTGTCGGCGACGACCAGCACTGCATATCTAGCGGAATCCCGTTCTCAGCGCTCTTCGCGTTCTCGGCGGTTAAATTCTTTAGACTTTAGAGGAAGGCATCTCCCGAACACCGCAGGACGGGCCACAGGCAGCCGTTAACGCTCGTCCCAAAAAAATCACAGAAAATTCACAGCTCATTAACCAAAAGTTCCAGCCCCGACTCTATGCTCGGTCCTTGCCAACCCCAGCCCACAAGCGACAGAATCGAGATAACGACTCCCAGAATTTGTTTCGTCGTAAGGGTTCTCGCCCGGCGGATATATTTATAAGTACCGCAACCAAGATTCCCGATCCCGAGCCGGCTCATCACCACATTGTGCGGCGTACCGTGGAAGCCTGCCACATGGCGCAACAAGCGGCCGGGGCCGCCGCTGAAGGCATCGCCACCGGCTCCAGCCCATTGCTCAACTCTCTCCGTCAGCGCGAGCGCGAACTCGACACGCTCGACCTCGAGATCGACAGCGGAGTCACCACCGCCATCACCGAAGTCGGGCCCGCCGAGGCTCGCGAACTCCTGGCCTGCATGAAAGTCATGATCGCCCTCGAGCGCATTGGAGATCTGCTGCTCAGCTTCGCCAACAGCGCCCTCGCCGTCAGCGGACGCATCGACTCCGAGGACACTCGCGACCTCACCCAGATGGCGACGCTCCTCGAAAAGATGTTGACCGATTGCGGTGCCGCATTTTCAGGGCGCGATGTTCCGAAGGCCATTGAGGTCCTGCGCGCCGACGCCGAGATGGACCGCCTGCGCAACCTGATTTTTCTGCGTCACATCGAGAATCCGGAAAACGCCCACCGCCAGGCCAGCCTGCAGATCATCTTCATGACCCAGTCGCTGGAGCGCGCCGGCGATCATGCCAAGAATCTCGCCGAAGAAGTTTGTCACTTTGTCAGCGGGCGCACGGTCCGCCACGTCTCCATCGCTTACGACAAGTCCGTCGAGCAGATGTTCATCGACTACCTGCGCCACCGCGACCACAAGAGTTGATGAATGAATGTGGGTGGGACAATCCTATCCGCCACGCGAAGGCCACCGTCCGGCATCCAGACCATGCATCATATATTCAGCGAGTTGATAGTCTATTTCGTCCCGCGACGTGAATCTTGCTGGCGGGAACGCCATCCCTGCTGCGCCGTGAACGCCCTCACCGACTGCTCCAACTCCATCGAAATCGTGTCTGTCATCTTCATCATGTCCGGCATTAGATTGCTCAAGTCGATCACCAGAAAATTGCTGCGGACGCATTCCGCAATCCCATTCTGCAATAGCCGGGCTTCGGTGATGAGCATTGGAACCGAGTAGCCTTGATGGTATCGAAGGGTTCCGTGCTGCTCGGCGGCCTTCTGGCGGGCGACGCCGATATATTTGTCGCGCGCGCGGTTGATTGCCTCGTCCAGTAATGAAGGAACGTGATCTTTCCGGTCGGCCTCGGACAATTGCAGCAACTGCAGTTCGTCATTCTCGTTTACCCGCCGAAGCCATTCTCGGATCACATTTTCTTTGTTCTCTTCGATCACTGCCGGCACGCGCTTAGTGCCCGGTCGACCTGCAGACGGTTGACCGGTGGCTAGTCCCGCCTTGATTTTCTTGACGAGCTCGTCGACCGGCGTTCCCTTGATCAAGTAGTCGTTCACGTGCTGTCGCAAAGCTTCGAGCGCCGTCTCAAAACCGGGATAGCCCGTCAAGATGAAGGTAAGAGTCTCGGGATGCGTCCGTCGCATCGCGCTCACCACCACAAATCCGTCCGCCGGATGTCCGACGTTCAAGTCAGAGACGAGCACATCGAAACGATACTGGCTGATCTCGGCCAGTGCTTCCGGAACGGTGCCCACGGCGGTGACGACGAAACCCTCGCTCTCCAGAACCATGCGCAGCATGGTTCGGATATTTTCCTCGTCATCTACCACCAGAACTCTGGGCGCACCGGACATCGTCTGCTCCCTTCTTCAATAGTCTGCGGCAAAAATGGGGATCAGGAAGCGCGATCCAACTCTGCTTCCGTATCCCCAAGCCCTAAGATTGATGCCATGTACCGGAAGGAGGTTTTACTTCCAATTTCTGACTCGCTCTTACGGGTAATCCCCGAGGCGAGGTTCAAGGCTGGAATTTCTTGTTACGATTTTCGCCGGATTTTGGTTTTCAGCACACAAGCGCCGGTGGGCAAATCAAGCGTGATAAACTCTCGCACGGTGGATCAGACTTCGCAGCCTCCGATTGTTCCGTCGTGCTCGGACTGTGCCACGCAAACGAAGGCCGCTGGCGGCGGTGCGCCCACTCAATCCGCCTCGCGCATTTGGAAATCGAGCAGTGGCAGCATGCGAATCGATACTCCTCACACCAGCGTCATCACACTCCCCGCCAGTCAGAAGGCCATCTTGCTCGATCACTTGAAGAAAGAGGCGATGATCATTCCCATGCCGGCAGCGCCGTCTGCGATTTCGAGTTCGCAGAACTTACAAGCCTCTGGCACGGCGGCGCATCATCCTGCTTTGCAGGTACACGATTTGGGAAAAGCAATGATCGAGGGTGTGGAGGTCGAAGGCAAGCGCTACGTCCTCAAACAAGAGCAGCAGGCAATGTCGAAAATGCAGGCGCAGCAAATGTCTTCGAAACCGCAGTCGCCGCAAGCTTCGCAGACGCCAGCAGCGCCCATGCCCGGGATGCCGGCCATGCCCATTCCCCCGAACCTGCAGCAGTTGGCCAAACTGGAGCCCACTGTCACCGAGGTTTGGACCAGCGTCAAACTGGGGACGGCGGTGCTGACCAAGGTCAAGAGCTCCGCCGGTGAGCAAACCACCTACTGCAAGCCCACCTCCACTGACGAACCGCATCCCTCACTGTTTGAAATCCCACCGGGATACAAATTGAAAAAAAGTTAAGTCTGCTCTCATGTGGGGACAGCCGTCCTCGGCTGTCCAGTCGAGCGAAGCTCGACCGCTTCAACCGGCAACTGCCAAAACTGGGTCCCGCCGCGTTGAACGCTCCGTTGTCAGCGTCGTATCATGGATACGGAATGGCTTTCCCCATAAAAATCTGCAGCGTCTGCGAGGAGGAGTTCGAGTTGAAGCCGGATAAGCCCGGTTTCGCCGACCGCTGTCCCGCGTGCAGCACTCCCGAAACAAGTGCCCCCGCGAACAAGCGCCGCGTAGACGCCGATGAGCGCAAGAATACCCGTGAAGCGAACGCCGCTCGCCGGGAAGCGATGCGCGATCTGCTGTACCGCAAAGATCGCTGATTGTGTTTTGTGAACTGGAATGCGATTCCTAAGCGCATTCTTCAATCGATCCGGCTTTTGCAGCCTTCGCAGTCACCACAGGTGGCGTCGCTCTCTGCTCTCCTCTGCGAATTAGCACGATCGCTCCCAGGATCGCGACCGACGCCAGCACGACTCGCATAGTAAGCGGTTCGGAAGCCAGCAGCCATCCCAGAAACACCGCGACCACTGGATTCGCATAGGTGTGCGTGGCCACCAGTGCCGGCGGACACCGCTGCAGCAACCACGTGTAAGCGGTGAACGCGATCACCGATCCAAAGACAATCAGATAAGCCAAGCCGAAGATTGACGTCAGCGAAATGCTCGCCCAGTGGGTGGCATGAAATTCTCCTGTCAGTGCCGCGGCCGCGAGCAGCATCACAGCGCCGCAGATCGTCGGGAGCGCCGTGCGTCCCAGCGCATCATTCGGCAGCTTCACCTTCGGAGAGATCACCACTCCCGCCGACCACGCCAGCGAACCCACCAGCACCGCCACCACGCCCGCCAGGCTGGACCCCTTCGTAGTCAACTCCGCGCCGGTGAGCAGGGCGACGCCGAGCACTCCCAAACCGAGGCCCAGCGCGCTGACCCGGCTAATCTTCTGCTGGCCCATCGACCAAGCCAGAATAAGTATGAACATCGGCTCGGTGGCAATCAGCAGCGCGGCCAAGCCTGATCCCACGTACTGTTCAGCCCAATGTAGTGAGCCGTGCCCAACCAGAAAAAATAATGCTCCGACGATGATGCCGGAAATCCAATTCGCTCGCGTTGGACGAAATCCGCGCGCCCATGCCCATGCCAGAAGAATCGTGCCCGCGATTGAATGCCGGATGCCGGCTGCAACCAGCGGCGGAATAGTCTCGACCGCATATCGTATGCCGAGATACGTGGAGCCCCAGACGAGGTAGATCGCCGCGAAAGCGAGCGCCAGTTGGATTGAATAGGCGCGGCTGCGAACGCCTGCGAACTTGCGGGGACTGGTCACGAGCAGAGGCCTGCCTCCAATGTTTATCAGGTCACCGCTGCGGATGAGGGCCATAATTTGCGCTGCCTGATGGTTTGCCATTACCTAACCTCCAAACAATATATCAGCGGTTAGATAAAATGCTAGCTCTGAGGTTCTAACTTGTCAAGTATGTTTTAATGGTTAGATAATACTATTAGAGGGATTACTCAAATTAAGGAGCCTATAAAGATTGCGCGCCGCCGTCCGCCACGCTTCGATCTGATTGCGGGCAACGTCTGCTTGGACTTCGTGAACACGCTCGATGACCGTCACATCAAGCCCAAAGAACTGCTGCAGACCTATACCGATCTGGCGCGCTTCGCGGAAGACACTGGCTTGTTGCAGCACAACCAGGTGGACCGGCTTTACGAGCGCAGTTATGCCGATCCGGAGCGCGCGCAAAAAGCGCTGCTGTGGGCGAGAGAACTGCGCGAGGCCATTCATGATGTTTTTTGGGCAATCATGAACCAGCGCGCGGTGCCGCCCGCCGCTTTAGCGAGACTGAATAACTTCGTGCAAACGGCGGCTGGACACATGAAGTTGGCTCCGGCGAAGGGCGGCTTCGAATGGCGCTTCGACGATCTGATTGATTTCGAGAGCGTCCTCTGGCCAATTGCGCGTTCGGCGGCCGATCTGCTGGCTTCCGATCACTTGCAGTTCGTGCGGGCATGTTCCTCGAAAACTTGCGAATGGTTTTTTCTGGATAGCAGCAAGAACCATCAGCGGCGCTGGTGCGACATGACACGCTGCGGAAACCGTGCGAAGGTGCGGCGGTTCTATGCGCGGCAGAAGAAAGAACGTTAATTTTGAGACGGGTTGCAGGTTGATCAGCAGAGCAGGCAGACAGGATCGGCTGGCTGTCCGCGATCACACCGACTTTGCTGGCCAGTCAGCCTCTCGCGTGTGTCCTCCCGTCCTCTTCATTTCGTCCATTGCATCCATGTGTGCGTCGTACAGCCTCTTGAATAGTGCCGTCTCAAAGGGCGCCGTGTCTTTGGGGTCTTTGCGTTGCATTTGAATAAAGCGTTGCTGGACTAACTGAACTAACAGCACCAGCTCATCGTAGCTAAGATCAACTGTCATGGGTGCTCCTTTGCTCAAGTGTAACGCGCGATGTTCTAAAGAGGGCACGGAGAACACAGAGGGAAGCCTCCTCAGAGAGCTCAAAATCCCCACCCTGTCGCAAAGAACGCGACAAGGATGGGGCACCCGGCCTCAATTACAATCACGGCAATCTCTCATCTCATCGGAGGGTACGTGAACGCTCGCATTTTTGCGGTTGTGCTGCTGGCAGGTTCCGCGCTGGCGCAGAACGTGGTCCACTACACCACGACCAATGCCAATGTGAAATATCTTTTTGCTACGGCTGAACCAGTTTTGCGTTTGAAGTCGGGTGACATTCTGGATACCAATACGCTGGACTGCTTTGGCAACGGGCTGAAGAAGCCGGGAGACACGCTCAGCATGGCTACAGGAGACAATCCGCTGGCCGGGCCGTTTTACGTGGAGGGCGCGGAGCCCGGAGACACGCTGGCGGTAAAGATTCTCGATTTGCAAGTTGACGGCGACACGGGCGTGGGCGCGTTCGCTCCCGGATTTGGCGCCATCAACGAGACCAACTACACGCCGATGCTGCATGCGCCGCTGCCCGAGCGGGTGTGGTTTTATCACATCGATCATGCCGCCAATACCGCGACCTTCAAGGCGCTCGATTCCGATTTTTCGGTGAAGATTCCGATGCATCCATTCTTTGGGTGCATTGGCGTGGCTCCGGCAAATGGCGAGGCGCGCAGTTCAGTCGTGCCCGCGGAGTTCGGGGGAAACATGGATTCGCCGGAGGCCAGCGTGGGCAATACGGTTTACTTCCCCGTGAACGTGAAGGGCGGGCTGTTCTACATTGGCGATGGGCACGCAGCCATGGGCGATGGCGAGGTCGCGGGAACTGCGATCGAAGTTCCGCTGAAGGCACGAGTGCAGCTCAGCGTGATCAAGGGGCGGACGATCAGCTGGCCGCGGTTTGAGAACGATGACGCCATTATGACGGTGGGTGCGTATCGTCCGGTCGACGATGCGGTGCGCATTGCATTCACGGAACTGGTGCACTGGATTCACAAGGACTACGGGCTTTCGGAGCTGGATGCTTATGAGTTGTTGTCGAAGGTGGCGAAGATTCATCTGAACGAGATGGTCGATCCGAATTATGTGGTGGTGGCGTCGATTGAGAAGAAATATTTGCCGGCGAAGAAGAAACCGTAGAGATGCGGCTTGCTACGTCTTGGCGGGCGGTATTTCGGATTGTACGACGCGAACCCGCTTTTGGGAGAGGACAGACTTCACCAAGAGGGCCGCTCCAACAAGGCTGATGATCACGCAAACTAATCGAAGCAGGCCACTCAGTACTAGACCTGACTCGTACTTTGTGTCAAAGACACTTACGCTCAGGCGCGGATTCGCGACCGCAAGACTGCTGCCATCGGCTAGCACGTCAACGTCAAGTTTATAGCGTCGACCCTTTTCGCCTCTAAAGAACCCAATTGTGCGAAATGCCTCACCGGTCGAGTATGTCGCACCGCCGCCTTTTGAACCGTCCGAAGTATCCTGCGCAACAATCCCGTCGCTGAACAGTGTCCAGTGCACTCGCACGACGGAACTTAGGGGGCAGGTTGCGTGCATGTCATTGCCTAGCAAACATCCCAAATCATCCACGGGAATCTTGCCTTTCGCATTGATATCAATGGCGTACTGCGCGGTGAGATTGATGCCAAAGTCGCCGCTGCTGAAATGACTGCCCTGTGCAAGCGACACAGGCAAGTCCACCGGGCGCCAAGTGCGAGTGCGAAACCACACCGTCCAGCATGAGAGCGAGCATACCAGTGGCCATCAGCAATATTCCGATCCAGCTTGTCCGCCTCAACCGCATGGCCTTCCTCTCTCAACCGTGAGAGAAGTATTGCAAGCAGCTTCTCTATGAGATTTCTTCTGCAGAGAAGAAAAGGGACAGCCGAGGCGGCTGTCCCTACGTGAGCGCTTTAGCCTTTTATGATCTTTTTTGCTGATGCATCCCAGACTGCGATTGACTTGTTGAAGTAGGAGTAGTTCGCCAGGTGGCAGCCGATGGCGGCGTGGTTGCCGAAAACTTCGTTCTCGACTACCGGTTTGCGCGTGCGAACTGCGTTGTAGAAGTTGGCTTGATGATCGACCGTGTCGCTGTATCCGGGCGGGTTGGCGTAAGACTCGCCCTCGTTGTCGACCTGCCACTTCAAAGCCTGGGGTTGCGGGTGGTCTTCGTGCCACTTCTGGAGATACTGATCGCGCAGCGCTTTGGGCCAGCCAAAGATCGAATAGCCTTCGGGTTCGGGACGTGTGTCCTGCGGCGTAAAGGTCAGAGTCGAATCCTTGATGATCATGGTGCCCTTGGTGCCGTAGAAACCGATGAACTCGCCGCCATCGTTGTTCAGGTTGCAGCGCAGAGTGACGCGGAAGTTGGGATAGTCGTAGAGAGTCTCGATCAGGTCGGGGAACTCGCGGCCATCCTTGAAGTGATAGAGGCCACCGCTCGACTGCGCGCGCTGTGCGGGCTCGGTTGTTCCGGTGATGAAGTGAATTCCCGAAATCAGGTGAACGAAGAGATCGCCGCCCAGGCCCTCGCCGTAGTCGGTGAAGCAGCGCCAGCGGAAGAAACGCACGGGATCGTAGGAGCGCTTGGGAGCATTTCCCAGGAAAGCGTTCCAGTCGATGGTTTTCTCGCTGGCATCGGGCGGAATGGGATAGACCCACGCGCCGCTCGGCGAATTGCGGTCCCAGTACGCGTTGATGGAGAAGACCTCGCCTAGTTTGCCGGAATCGTAAATCTCCTTGGCTTTGGCGTACAGCACCGAGCTGACACGCTGGCTGCCGACGGCGACCATGCGGTTGTGCTTGTGTGCGGCCTCGACCATGGCGAATCCGTCTTCAACGGTGTGCGACATGGGTTTCTCACAGTAGACGTCTTTGCCCGCGGCGCAAGCGTCCTCGAAAATGTGGCGGTGCTGGTGATCCATGGTGGCGATGAGGACGGAGTCGACGTCTTTGCGATCGAGAATCGAGCGATAGTCGCGGGTGGCGGGCACACTGGGGTTCTTAACCGCTTCCTGCGCGGCAGTGTGGCGGCTGTCGTAGAGATCGCAAACGGCGACACACTGAATGCCAGGCACTTCGAGCGAAGCCTGGAGATGTTCGCATCCGCGAATGCCGGTGCCGATGGAAGCGAAGCGCACCGTGTCACTGGGAGCGACCGGGCGAGCCTTGGCGTAAAGCATGTGAGGCTGCAAAACCGTTTTGGCAACTGTGGTGGCGGCGACGGCGCCCGTGCCGATGTGGATGAACTGACGACGAGTCAGGGGATTCTTGGCCATGAGATTCTCCACTTTGGATTTGGAGTGCGTCCGTGACAGCGCACGCGCCGACCCGGAGTACTTACGGGGAGGAATTATTGCACACCGGAGGGGGAGTTAGTAAAACGATTTTCTTGAGGTTGAACCGGGCATGCGCGTCGCGTATCCACTTCCCTGCGCGGGAAGCGCTATCAGGAGTATTCGCTTCTCGATGGCATTCGACAAAAAACGTAGCCCCGGACGCATTCGTCCGGAACCAATCCTGTCCGCTGCAACCGGGCGAACGAGTGCGTCCGCCGCTGCGTGTGCCCCGAAAAAGCTATCCAATCTTCAGTACGATCTTCCCGTAGTTCTTGCCTTCTTGCAGCAGCTTGTAAGCCTCCACGGCCTGCTCCAGCGGAAACACCTGGCCGACCTGCGGCGTCAGCTTGCCCTGTCCAATCCATTCGGAAAGCTGCTGCCAAGCCGGTTCCATGATCTCGCGTTTCTGCGCCAAATAACTCAGCCACAACCCTTGCACGCTCGCCGACTTCGCATACATCGCGCGCAAGTCGATCTGGGGAGCCTTCCCCGTTGCCGTCCCATACTGGATGACTCGTCCAAAATCCCGCACGCACCGCAAGCTCTTCGCGGTGTGCTCTCCGCCCAGCATTTCGAAGACCGCATCGACGCCTTCGCCGTGAGTCAGATTCTTCACCGTCTCTTCGTAATCGTGCCGCTTGTAGTTGATGCCGTGTTGCAGGCCGAGTTCTTTCACGCGCGCCAGTTTTTCGTCCGACGACGACGTCCCATACATCTCAACTCCGAGCAACCGCCCGATCTGCACCGCGGCGGTGCCCACGCCTCCGGCTACCGCATGAATCAAGACGCGAGGGGGCGCGCTCTTCTGGACAGTTGCATGCTGAAGGGGAGGCTGTCCCCATGTGGCTCCTGGAGTCATGCCCGCTTGCCAGTATCCGAGGTATGCCGTGAAGAAGTTGACCGGGAACGCTGTTGCTTCTTCGTCGCTCCACTGATCGGGAATGGACCACAGCATGTTGGAGTACGTCGCGGTTTTCTCCGCGAATGCGCCCCACTGCGCGTATCCCATCACGCGTCGCCCGCTGCTCTCTTCCACTCCAGAGAACTCGCGTCCCACAACCAGCGGCGGCGTCGGCGTTCCTGGGTACCCGCCCTTGGTGGTCATCACGTCGGCGAAATTCATCCCTCCCGCATGCACGCGCACCAGGGATTGCCCCGCCTTCGCTGTTGGTTCCGCAGCGTCTTGCACCGAGAGGGCGTCTGGCCCGGTCAGCTTGTTGAGCACGAGAGCTTTCACAGAGGGAAAGTCTAGCAGGGAGACCAGCAACCGTGTTGAGTCTTGATTCGTAGGCTGCGGATCCCAGGTCTTAGGTCTGAGATGTTCTGCCGACATCCGAAACCTAAGACCCAAGACCGAGCTTCAGGTCTACCTCTACATTACGAGTTCGAGGGCAAGGCGCGCTTCGGGGTGCCGCGTATTAAATAAAAAATACTCGCCATCGACATAGTCAATGTAGCAATCGTCGCTGTAGGCCCAAGCTGGTGGCCAGGGATCAACCAGCACAAATGTGTACCCGCCATATTGGAAACGCGGACGACCCTCGACGACTTCGGGCAGATGCATGGCGAAGTGATGCTCTCGGCCGAACTCGGCCCGAAACCGCTCCTCGGGAATGCGGCCGCGATCCTCACCAGAACGGGCGTAGTCTTGCTGCCGGCGACCCTCCGGTCGGCCCGTTTCTTGTCGGCGGTCTTCTGGTCTAGCTGTTTCCTCCCGTCCCGATTCCTGCTGGCGTTGTTCCGGTCGAGTCGTTTCTTGCCGGCCGGTTTCCTGTCGCCTTGTTTCCGGCCGCGCCGTTTCTTGCCGATTCGGCTCTTGCTGTGTCGGCCTCATTTCTCCCCGAGGCTGCGCTTCCTGCTGTCTTTGTTGCTGCTGATCCGGTCTCGCGGGCTTGGCCTCGTTTTGTGCGGGTCGGTTCGCTTCATTCTGTCTGGATTCGGGCCTCGCTTCGTCCTGCCGCCTCGGTTCTTCCTGCCGCGGCTTGTCTTCCTGTTGTTTTTCGTCTTGCGCATAAAGAACCGCAGAACTCGCGATCAACGCCGCGAGGATTCCTAAATTCAAAAATCTCAGAGCTCGCATCAGATCCTCCAACTTGTATTTTGACCGACTACGGGCCGGCGCAATGCCGTGATCCAGCAGCGCGCAGAATAGCCGTTGTGAGATGCCAAGCGCCGCGGCCCCATCCTCGGGTCTTTGCTGGACGCTGGGGCGGGACGAGACCGTAGAAGCCGAGCTCGAGGTTCCAGGTGTTGGGTCTGAGGTGTTAGGCTGGCCTGCGGCCGGAAGTCCGACATCAGACGGTGCACCCCCAAGACCAAGACCCAACACCTAACACCTGCATCCCTGACTTCAGTTCGCCGAACCTTTCCCTCGGGTATATACTTTTGGCGTCGGTCTATTGATCCATCCGGCTGAGCCCCAACGGCCGGAACGGGGCGTACATTCATCCTCTAATTCATGCGCGCCCCGCATGCGAAAGTGGAGGGCCATTCCCGCCGGGGCGCGAGGAACTGGCACGGGTGCATCGCCTGGTTGTATGGGCATATGGGCAATCTGCATCCGCGGGGAGGTTTACCGTGGATATCATTTTTGTACGCCTTCTTTTTATTGTCGTTGTAGCCATCACCTGCTTTCTCATCGAGCCGTTCGGACAGACTCGCTACATTGACGCGGGGTTGGGCGCAGCGATCGGCGCCGCTATCGTGCTGTTCGAATGGAAGCTGCGCACGGTCAGCCTCAAGCGCCTGATCGGCGCCGCCATCGGAAGTTTCCTGGGCATTTGTGGCGCCTATCTCTTCGCACTCGTCATCCGTAGCAGCATTCCGCCCGGCAACACCCAGAGCTTTCTCCAGATTCTGGTTATGCTCCTGATGGCCTACGTTGGCCTCATCGTCGGCGCCAACAAAGGCGATCTGCTGAACCTGGCGGCGCTCGGCGGCATTTTCGGCGGCGAGAAACAGAGCAAGAAGAGCTACAAGATTCTCGACACCAGCGTCATTATCGATGGCCGTATCGCCGACATCGCCGAGACCGGCTTCCTCGACGGCATCATCGTGACGCCGCAATTCGTGTTGCGCGAATTACAACTTGTTGCCGATTCGGCCGATTCCCTTAAGCGCAACCGCGGACGCCGTGGCCTCGACATCCTGCAGCGCCTGCAGAAGGTCGCCAACTTGCAGATTCAGATTGTGGAAGACGATTTCCCCGCCGTCCGCGAAGTCGACCTGAAACTGATCGAGTTGGCCAAGGTCTACGAGGGCAAGATCATTACCAACGACTTCAACCTGAACAAAGTCGCGCAACTCCAAGGGGTCGAAGTCCTGAACATCAACGAACTGGCCAACTCCTTGAAGCCAATCGTGCTTCCCGGCGAGACCATGCGCGTCTTCATCCTGAAGGAAGGCAAGGAATACAACCAGGGCGTGGCTTATCTGGATGATGGGACGATGGTGGTGGTCGACAACGCGCGGAAGATGATTGGCAAGACCATCGACGTCTCGGTCACATCGGTGCTTCAAACCACCGCTGGGAAAATGATTTTCGGGAAGTGGGACGAGCGCGCCGCCTATAGCCGCCAGGCTGTGCCGGTCTCAGCGGCGGTACCACCGGTACCTTTAACCGCGACCAGCACCGCGCCGGTCGCCGCGACGGGTACTTTGGAGACCAAGCAAAGCACTTCGTAACGATCGGTCTTACTTCGCCGCGGACCGCGCGCTCCCTGGTCGGCGTGCGATTCGCCGCCGTGAATATCTGCCGGTTCGGACCGGCTGCGCGTCTTTCATCGTTCCGTTATAGACGTATACCCAGCACCGAAGGCGCTTGCCGTCGTCCATGGTGACCGGCCAGGTCCGGCGGAGAAACAGGCTGGAGTTTCGGTTGCCCGGCTCGAAGCCCTCATAGTTGTCCAGCGACGTCAGCGTGCCCGGGTCGCCCGGAAGCTCGAACACCTCTCCACGAATCACCGACCGCGACTTTTCACTCAGCACCGCCCCGGGATACTCCCCAAGATCGTAGAGGCGACCGCGCACCGACGCCTGCCCCACCGGACGAAGACGACGTACCGTGGCGGCAATCTCCGGCGGCGCGTGCCGCGGAGACAATGTGCCATATACGAAAAGATGATGAGTCATTTTCTGATCCGATGATCCTCAGGCGGAAAACGCGGCAGAAGTTTTTTCAAATAGCCATAGCCGTTTCTGCCTTCAACTACGTATTCTCGCACGTCTTTGTGTTTCGAGAGAAGCCGCAAGTAATAGTCGAACAGGGCTGCCACGTCGCTCTTCGTGAGTTGACCGCACGCCTCGAGATAAGCCATGAATTCGAAGAAATTCAGGTAGTCGGTTAGATCGGAATCTTCGTTTCGCACCAGGTCTACAACTTCCGGAGCGTCGGGCGGATTGTCATCCAAAGCCTTGCGAATTCGCTTCAAATCGGGCGCCTCGTAAAACTTCGAATACAGGCTCGAGAGCCAGGTCGCCCGCTCCAGCGCCGACTTTCTGTAATAGATGCGCACTGCTCCCAACACCGCACCCGCCGCCATCAAACTGGAGATCCGTCCGGCATTCCAAAATATCCATTGAAGAAATCGCACGGCGAGGTGCATTGGAGATGACTCCGAGGAAAGATTTTCAACATTGTATGTCGACAATGTGCGGCGAAGAATAACCGGTGGTACGCGTGTGCGAAACGTTTGACGTCGGAAAAGAGAAAAATCAATGGACCACAAAGGGCACGAAGGATCACGAAGGGGGTCGATTTGTGATGGCTTCCTTCGTGCGACTTTGGCTGGCCGGACAGCCGAGGCGGCTGTCCCCACACAGGGCCGACGGCGAATCGGGCTAATTTGAACTCCCGGCTCCGCCCCTCGTATACTTACACCCCGCCATGAAGGTGATCGTCATCATTCCGGCCGCTGGCCTCGGGACGCGGATGGCACCCATGCCCAGCGCTCTCGACGCGAAAACCCGGAAGCCGCATCCGTCGAAGCAGTTCACCGAACTGGCGGGCACGCCAATTCTTATCCATACGCTGCGCAGGTTCGCTGACGTCGATGCAGTCAGCGAAATCTGGATTGCCCTGCGGGAAAATGAAATCGAAGGTTTCCGCGAACGTCTATCCAAAGAGGCCGGAGATGTCCTGAAGCACAAAAAAATCGAACTGGTCGTGGGTGGCGAACACCGCCAACAATCCGTCGAGCAGGCGCTCAACGCCCTTTCGGCCGCGCCCGACGATGTGGTTCTGGTGCACGACGCTGTGCGGCCGCTGGTTACACCTGAAATCATTCACGAGGTCATCGAGGCCGCCAAGAAATATGGCGCCGCCATCGCCGGTCTTCCGGCAGTCGATACCATCAAGCAAGTCGAACGCACCGCCGAAGGCGCCATCATCAAATCCACCATTCCTCGCGCCGGCGTGGTCCTCGCACAGACCCCGCAAGGATTTCAGTACAGCGTGATCAAGAAAATCTTCGATGAAGCCGCCGCCGATGGCTTCATGGGCACCGACGAAGCCTCTTTGGCCGAGCGCTCCGGACACGAAGTCGCTGTAGTGATGGGCTCGCCCCGAAACATCAAGATCACCACCCCCGCCGACCTGGAGCTGGCGGAGTTTTACCTGCGCACCTCGGCCGAGCCAGCGCAACGGCGCTAACCATTCATGCCGAAGACCAACCACAAACGACCAACGACCCGCGTAGGCTACGGCTTCGATTCGCACGAGTTCCGAGCCGGAATTCCGTTGAAGATTGGCGGAATCAGCCTGCCGCATGACAAAGGCTTGGGCGGGCACTCCGACGGCGACGTTCTGCTGCACGCTATCACCGACGCTCTGCTGGGGGCCATCGCCGCACCCGATATCGGCGCGCTGTTCCCGCCCTCCGATCCGCAATGGAAGGGCGCGGATTCGGTCATCTTCCTGCGCGAAGCTCTGAAACGCGTGCGCGACGCTGGTTACGTCTTAGCCAACGTCGATGCCAGCCTGATTCTGGCTGCCCCAAAAATCGGCCCTCACGCCATGGCCATTCGTGCGAGAGTCGCCGAGTTGCTGGGCGTGCCCAGCGACTGCGTGGGCCTGAAAGCCAAGACTCCCGAGGGGCTCAACTTTGAGAACGCCGCTCTCGCTCACGTAGTAGTCCTGCTCCAGCCCGTCCCGCGAGAGAAAAAAACAACAAAGAAAAGGGCAAGGCGCGCAGTCTAATCGATAAAAGCTATTCCGCCGCCGCAATAAACGCCCGGAAAATGGCACGCGAAGCTGCATCCTGCTCTACTGACCGCTCCGGATGCCACTGCACCGCCAGCACGAAATGATCCGGCGCAGTCCCTTCCAGTGCCTCAATAATTCCGTCATCAGGGCAGCGCGCGACGATTCGCAACCCCTCACCGATCTTTTCCGCAGATTGATGGTGCGAGGAATTCACGGGCAGCACCAGTGACCCTTGTACTCCTGATCCGTTACCCACGATTTCCGCCAGCCTCGAGTCTGGTTCGATCTCAACCGCGTGCGCCACTGCGACATTTCTCCCAGCCTCGTGATTTACTTTCGCCCGCGTCGCCTCCGGCAGAAATTCCGGAATATGCTGAATCAGCGATCCCGCACGGTTCACGTTAAGATTCTGCAAGCCGTAACAGATGCCCAGCACCGGCTTGCCAAGCCGGTACGCGTCCTCGAGCAGTAGATCATCCACCGCGTCGCGCCGCGGATCTGCCGCTGCCGTGTGGCTCGATCGCGCGGCCTTGAACCTTGCCGGATCAACGTCGGCCTTGCTTCCAGGCAGAAGCGCACCATCGCAATTCTCAATCAACTTCCTGATTTCGTCGGGAGTCTGATCGAGTCCCACGCGAACAGCCTTCCCTCCCGCCAGTTCGACCGCGCGCTCGTATTGCGGAATTGCCCGCTCCGCATACTCGCGGTCAGAAAAATGCGGAATAGGAATCGCGATGCGGGGAGCCATATTCCTAGCCCAGCCTCTCGATCGCCGACAGAGTTTTGCTCTGGCGGTAATGCCGGATCTCCATCACCAGCGCCAGCACAAAAATAATCCCTCCCGCCACCAGCGCCATGGGCAGCGCGATCAGGCGATAGGCAATCCGCATGTCGGGATGCACTCCCCGCAGCGCGGAAACTGCCACGGTGCCAAGGATACCGAGCAGCAAGCTGACCGCAAAGCACAGCAGCGTCCCGATAAATGTCACTACGCAAACCCGCACCGGGATGGTGTACCAGCGAGGAGCGTGGGATGCGCGTGCCAGGGCCATGAGCTCAGCTTCCATTCTACGGGTTCGAACTTTCATTCACCCGGTTCGCGCGGCGCCCGCCAAACGCATTGATGGTCCTGGTCCCAGCCTCCACCTCGCCGCCGTGCAGCGTGCCGCGGGGAATGAAGCACTCCTCTCCCGCCCTGACAGGAGTTCTCCTGTCGCCGATAATCAGCGTGTAGCAGCCCTGAACGACAATCATGTATTCGTCGAAGTCGTGCACATGCGGCGCCGAGGGCGTCGTCTCGGAGCACGTCCAGAATGCCATCTGGCTCCCATCCAATCCATCAAACACATACCCCTCGACGCCTGGAGTCGCCTGGCTGCTAACAGCGATCCGGTTGGCGGCATGCTTCATGAAATCAGGAAACTCTTTCATAAGGACGAATCGCTCCTCTAAAGCAAATCGGATTGGACAATGTTAAATCCAGGATCAGTTCCAAACTAGCCGATGAAGACGTAAGGTGATTTCCAACCCCCCGAATAACCGACCGCTCGGCCAGATCGGCAACCACTGAAACGATCTCGCGGCAGGGGCACCCGGGTCGAACGGGATCATTCATGCCGGAGTGCGGTTGTCGGATCGACCCTGCTGGCGCGCAAGGCGGGTAAAAAGCCGGCAAGGCCCGCGGCCAAAGTCAGAACAACCGCCGAGCCAATGAACGTCAGTGGATCGCGTGGGTTCAATCCAAACAGCTGGCTGCGAACCAAATTGGCCAGCGCCAGCGCCAGCGAAAAGCCGGCAAGCAGGCCAGCCCCGATGAGAACGAACACTTCGCGCATGATCATCGCGATGACGCGGCTCCGCAGCGCTCCGACCGCAATGCGGATTCCGATTTCGCGCGTTCGCCGCATCACAACATAAGCCATGACTCCATAAAGCCCGATGACTGCGAGTAAGGTGGCAAGTCCGCCGAATACCGTAGAGAGGCTCGCTACCAGCCGCTCGGTCCGCAGCGAGAATCCAATCTGTTCGTTCATGGTTTGAAGCCCAACGACCGGAACATGAGGATCGAACTGCCGCATGCGTTCGCGAAGTTCATTCTCGATCAGGCGTGGGTCAGCCTGCGTGCGTAGATAGATATTCATAAAACGGAAATGGGCGCCTTGGAAGTAGGGGAAGTAGGCCTGCGCGGGAGGCGTCTCCCGAATGTCTCTGTATTTCCTGTCGGCGACCACTCCGATTACTTCAATGTCCGGGCTGACTGGCTCCAACTCGTCCACCAGGCCGAAGCGCTGCCCGATCGGAGGTCTGCCCGGGAAGTATTTCCTGGCAAAGCTTTCATTGATGATCGCGTATTTGGCCGGTCCCTCGTCCTTAGCGGTGAAGGCGCGCCCGGCGACGACAGGAATACCGATCGTGGAAAAGTAATCCGGACCGATCTCGCAGAGAACCGGCTGCTCCTCCATCGGCGCTCCTTCGAAATCCTTTCCCAGAACCGCATTCTGCCATGCATATCCTTTCAAGAGTGGCATCGCCGAGAATCCCACCGACTCAACACCGGGCATGGTTTGCAGGTTGAGGTTCAGTCGTTGATAGAACGATTTGGTTTCCTGGTCGGAGTATCCGTTGAGCGAAGGGTTGATTGAGAAGGTAAGAAGATGATCGGTGGGGAAGCCGGGTCCGAGGTCCTGGAGGTTGCGCAAAGTACGAACGAAGAGGCCTGCACCGACAAGTAGCAGGAGCGACAACGCCACCTGAATGCCGACCAGCATCCTGCGAAGAGAAATGCTCCCGGTGGAGAGCGCGCCTGACCGTTCTTTGAGGGAGAGAGAAATTTCAGTGCGCGATCCGCGAACCGCGGGCAGGAGGCCGAAGACCAACGAAGTCAACACGGTGACGCACACAACGAAGGCCAGTACGCGCACATCCGGGATGGTGGAGACAACAAACTCGGCGGCCGCATCCGCGGGCAAATAGATGCGCAGAAGAATGCGATCCGCCAGAAAGGCCAGCGCCAGTCCCAGGATTGCTCCTCCGCCCGCCAGAAGCAGGCTTTCCACCAGCAACTGGCGGACGATGCGCGCCCGGCCGGCGCCGATGGCCAGGCGAAGAGCAAATTCCCGCTCTCGCGCGGTGGCACGGGCCAGCAGCAGATTGCCCAGGTTGGCGCAAGCAAGAAGAAGCACCGCCCCGGTGAGCGCGACCAAAAGCCATAGTGGCCTGCGCATATCTTCGCGGAGTTTATTGTCAGACCCCGGCAAGAGCTTAATGCGATTACGGAGAAACAGCTGCCGGTCCGCTTCCGTCGTGTTTCTGGTGAATTCAGGCTGCTGCGCCTCCATTTCGAGAATGCCGTGCAAAAGTGGCTGCAGAGAAAGTTCTGCCTGCTGTGCGCTGATGCCGGGCTTCAGTCGGCCGTAGGCCGTGACCCAACTCAACCTGCGGGGCCGGTTCTTGAGGCCGTCCGAATGAGGAGTCATCTCCGTCTTCATCATGATTGGAACAAAAACCTTTGCCGGGTTTCCAAGTTCCACGCCGTCAAAACCGGGCTGCGCGACACCAATAACGGTCATCGCGTAACCGTTGAGGGCGATCGTCCGTCCGACGATGGTGCGGTCACCATTGAAGTAGCTCCGCCAGAAGCTGTTGCTCAGCACCACGACCGGTTTGCTGTCAGGAACCGCGTCGTCGTCCGGAGCGATAGGGCGGCCCAATGACGTTCCCACGCCTAGTATCGGGAAATAGGAGCCTGAGACCAGTTCCGCGGGGATTTGCGCCGCTCGGTCGTCGTCGCCGATGGTGACGGTAGCTGGGAACCGGCAGAACATTCCCGTGAAGACTTGATTGTTGTCGCGCAAATCTTCAAACATCGGCCAGGAAATGGTGTTGGGGCCGTAGCTGTTGCCATAGTGGTTGCCAGTTTCTCGGACGATCACCAGCTGCTCGGGATGACTGACGGGCAAGAGCCGCAGAACCACCTGATCCAGAAGGCTGAACATCGCCGTATTCGCGCCAATTCCGAGCGCCAGTGTCGCCATCGCAACCAGGGTGAAAGCAGGATTCTTCGCGAGCGTTCGAACGCCGTACCGAAGATCCTGCACCAGCCTGTCCAACCAGGCTCCCGCGCTAACATCGCGAACACTCTGTACAACCTGCTCAACCCCTCCCATATCGCGGCGAGCGTTGCGATAGGCCTCCTCGGGAGACAGCCCTTCCCGAATTTTTTCGGACGATGCCAGATCCAGATAGGCCTGGAGTTCCTCATTGAGGTCGCGATCAAGTAGTTGCCTGCGGAAGATATTGTTCCAGAGCGCGCGGAGTCGACTGATCATAGAGCCTCCTATGTAGTGCGCAAGGCGGTCGCCATGGCCAGAGAGATTCGTTCCCACCGCTCCGACTCGGTGTGCAGTTGTTTTTTGCCGGCTTTGGTCAACGCGTAGAACTTCGCGCGCCGATTGGTTTCTGATTCTCCCCAGGAAGATGTAAGCCAACCGGCCTGTTCCATGCGGTGCAGGGCGGGAAACAGGGAGCCCGCTTTGACGTCGAAGGCGCCGCCAGTGATCTGTGCGATTCTGCGCGATACGCCCATCCCATGCAGTTCCTGGAGGGCAAGAGCTTTCAGGATAAGTAAATCGAGGGTGCCTTGCAGGAGATCGGATTGAGTGGCAGGCATGAACTCTCCTATCGTCTGTCTATAAGAGAGTAGCACCGCTCTTATAGACAGTCAATAAGAGAAGGCAATTCGCGTCGCAGTAGGGCCGAACCCCTTGGCAATTATTCTTAGATCCTGGGTGGATCACGAGCAAACCGGAAAGCGATAATTCCTTAAGTTGGCGCCTACGAGGGCTTGGCCCCCCCAATATCTTTTCGAAGCCATCGCGAAGGAACCCTCGAGCGAGGAGTTCTCTCGCCTGTGTGTAGAATAGGGCAGGACATGTCGCAGGCCGCCTCAGCTATCACTCGCAGCCCCGCTGAAATCGTACGGCTCACGCCGGTTTCCCAGGCGCAGAACGGAATTTGCTACGCCGTCGCTGGCGAGGTTGCGGTTAATTCGTTTGACCTGGAACGCATGGTCGCGGCCGTCCCCAAAAAGATCGCGGCGGCGCTCGAACGGAAGGCCTACTACTTCGTGCCGCTGACCGTGAGCCAGGGCGAGGAAACGGTTATCGCCGATCGCTACGATGTGGCGCTCAGCGACAACGCGGTGTGCCATCGCAACCTGAACCTAGGCGATTCGCAGTGCGTGTTCATCTCGACGCGATTGATGGACGACAAATTTTCTGTTGCCTTCGAGTTTTATATCAACGTTGGGCATGCCCTGGTGGAGCGCGCCGGGGTCTCGCGCGAGTTCAGCGAACTGGCGTGGAGCCAGGTGGAAGCGGGAGTTCGCGGGGAAACGTCTCTTGACGCGTGGGAATCGCGCAAGCTGGCCACCGCTAACGGGCCCGACAGCGAGCGCTACAAGAACGAATACCTCGACGCGACTTTCTCCGACACGATTTCCATCTACCTGCTGTCGCTCTACCTCGACGTCGACTACTACGATCTGCGCGAGCGCGACTACCCGCTGCTGGCGCCCTCCGCGCTGGCCGAACGCTTGCGCAAAATCGCAGAGTTATTCCCACCCAACCCTGGCTTCGAATTCGCCATTCTCTACAAGCGCCGCGGGTGAGACGGTGGCGTCAGAAGGCCTACGCCGGCCATCCACCGGGCTGGTCCTGTTTCAGCAATGCCGATCGCTCCGGACGGCTGGGGTTGGAACGCACGAAGACGATCTGACCCTTCATCGTGGAGACAAACTTATCGGCCGACCTTTCCCGAAGGAACAACCGCTCCAGGTAGCCAGAATAATATTCGCCGTTCACTGAGTAGGAGTAGTCGATTCGTGCAATGTAAATGTTCTTGTAGCGAGTCCTCCGCTCTTCTACGCTTCCGAATTCCACTGTACCTTGGTAGGTCAGCCAGCCTCGGGCTAACAGGGCCTTGACGTGGTTCCACGCCAAACCTCTGATCGTCAGGGCGATGACCGCGATTAGGATAATCGCGGTGAAAAGGTCGTCCCCTGACGGCGCGTATAGATTCAAGCTTGATACCTCGTTGCGCTCGATGCTGGCACAGTATAGGCAGAGTGGATAAATAAATCGACTGGTATTCGCTAACCGCGATCGGGGAAGCTTCCATGTCGAAATCTACAATCGAGCCGTTACAATCATTCCTCCCATGACCGTTACGGTGCGATCGTTCGCCAAGATCAATCTCGGGCTGCGCATTGGCGCGGCGCGGCAGGATGGATTCCACCAACTGCTGACGGTGTATCAGACGATCGGGTTGCACGATGTAATTCGCGTGAGCGTGGGGCGCGGCAATGGAATCGAAGTACGGTGCGCCGATCCGCGCGTGCCGAAGGATGATTCCAATACGTGTTTCCGGATTGTTGAGAAGGTGATGCCTGCGCTGCGCGCCAAGGGGCGCGTGGTCATTGAGATTGAGAAGCGGTTGCCTGTCCAGGGTGGATTGGGCGGGGCCTCGGCGAATGCTGTGGCGACTTTGCTTGGGCTGGAGCGGGCGCTGAAAAAAGTTTTGCTTCCCACCGAACGATTGCGGATCGTGGCGGAAGTCGGGTCGGACTTGCCTTTGTTTCTTGTGGGGGGAACTGTGCTCGGTGTCGGACGCGGGGAGCGGGTGTATCCGCTGGAAGACTTGCCGGCGATAGCTTGTGTTGTGGTAACGCCGGAAGTGGGCGTTTCGACTCCGAAGGCGTTTGCGGCGTGGGATCGCTTGTCTGGAGGGACCCAGTGTGGCGCGGGCACTCTTGCCCGCGAAGGTTTGAAGGAGCGGGTGGGCTCAGGCCCAGCCGAGCTTCGCTCGGCCGGACAGCCGGGGGCGGCTGTCCCCACACAGACAAATGAGACTGCGAAATTGACGGTCCCCGGACTGTCCGATAGAATGAATGAGCTTGGCCGCGGCTTGTCGGCGTGGCTGAGTGAACCTTACTCCGGTGCTCCTTTTCGAAGGGGCCGGGCCGAGAATCACCTTCTCGAGCTTGTCCGGGCCGGGATTGAAAACGACTTCGAGCAGGTCGTCTTTCCTGAGTATCCCGAGCTGAGTGATGGCAAGCGTGCGCTTTTGCGCGCAGGCGCGACGTACGCGTCGTTGTCGGGTTCCGGTTCCGCGCTGTACGGGCTATTTGCCTCGCGGGCGGCGGCTTTGCGGGCGACGGCCATGCTGCGGAAGCAGGGTTGGTCGGCGCGGGCGACTTCGACGCTGCCGCGGCGGACTTACTGGCGGCGTTTGATTGCTGGATAAGAGGCTCGATGGTCGGGCGCTCGGCTTCGCCTTCGCTTGGACGGCCGAGGCGGCCGTCGCCACATGTGCCGTGGCTTGGACGGGCGAAAGCGGCCGTCGCCACATGGCTCGCGGTCGACGTAGAATTTTTGATTGTTGAATTTTGATTGTTGATTGACAATTGAGATGCCCCACTGGGGTTCAATCAACAATCAGCAATTGGGCGATCAACAATTGCTTACTGGGCCGTCGACTAATGGTAGGTCAAGTGCCTTTGGAGCACTTTGTCTAGGTTCGAATCCTAGCGGCCCAGCCAGAAAAGAAGCCTTTGGCTGTTAGCTCTTGGCTCTTAGCTCAAGCGAGCATCGGAGCGCCGGTTTTGCCAAGAGCTAAAGGCTAAGAGCTGAGAGCTTAAAACTATGGCTACTTTGGTGACGCCGACCGACAAGACGGTAGAGAAGAAGAGCCCGCCCGTGACTGACGAAAAGGTCGACCGGAGGCCGCGTCCGCGAACCGATGAGAAATTCAAGATCTTCAGCGGCACGGCGAACGAGCCGCTGGCCGATGAAGTCTGCAACTTTCTCGGCATGCAGCGCGGACAGGCGCAGGTGATTCGGTTCCGCGACGGCGAGTGTTACGTCCAGATCCAGGAGAACGTGCGCGGCGCGGATGTGTTCGTCATGCAGCCGACGTGCCGTCCGGTGGACGAGCACCTGATGGAGCTGCTGTTGATGATCGATGCGCTGAAGCGCGCTTCGGCGCGGCGCATCACGGCGGTGATGCCATATTTCGGCTATGCCCGGCAGGACCGCAAGGACAAGCCGCGCAGCCCGATCTCGTCGAAGCTGGTAGCCGATCTGCTGACTACGGCGGGCACGCATCGGGCGCTGATTGTGGATTTGCATACGCCGCAGTTGCAGGGCTTTTTCAATATTCCGGTGGACCACTTGTTCGCCTCGCCGGTGCTGGTCGATCACTTCCGCAAGCTGGCCCTGCCGAATTTGACGGTGGTTTCGCCGGACGCGGGCGGCGTGGAGCGGGCGCGGTTCTTCGCCAAGAAAGTGGATGCGGCGCTGGCTATCGTCGACAAACGCCGCGTGGAAATCAACGTGGCCGAAGTGATGCACGTGATCGGCGACGTCGACGGGCGAACGTGCTTGATCATCGACGATCTGATCGATACAGCGGGAACGCTGGTAAAGACCGCGGACGCTTTGATGGAGAACGGCGCGACTTCGGTTTATGCCTGTGCATCGCATGCGGTGCTGTCGGGGCCGGCGGTGGAGAACATCACCAACTCGGTGATTAAGGAAGTCGTGGTCACGAACACGATTCCGCTAAGTCCTGAGGCGGATGCGGCGCGAACTCAAAAGGGAGGGAAGATCAGCGTCCTCTCAATTGCGGGATTGATTGGCCGGGCGATTCAGGCCAATCATGAAGAGACTTCGGTGAGCAAGCTGTTTACATAGGTCCTTCGGCGACGAAAAGCCGTCGCCTCAGGATGACAGTTTAATTTTTTAGACAGGAATTGAAATTTATGGCGACTACATTGGAACAAAACGTACTCGAAGCACAACCTCGCGAGGCCGGCACCAAGAATCATGCCCGGCGTGTGCGACGCGAAGGAAAGATTCCGGCGGTGGTTTATGGCGCCGGCAAGGATTCGCTGCCAATCGCCGTGGATCCGCGGCACGTGATGCGCATTCTGAACTCGGAGACCGGACACAACACGATTTTTGACCTGGCCCTGAGCGGCGGCGAGCGCAGCAAGGCCATGATCGTCGACTGGCAGTACGAGCCCATCAAGGGCAAGCTGCTGCACATCGACCTGAAGCGCATCGCGCTCGACAAGGTGCTGCGGGTCAACGTGCCTATTTTCCTGGTGGGAGAATCGGCCGGCGTGAAGCAGGAAGGCGGCATCATGGAGCAGATGTTGCGCGAGGTGGAGGTCGAGTGCTTGCCGGGGGATATTCCGACCCACTTCGATGCCGACGTCAGCCACCTCACCTTTGGCAAGGTGCTGCGCGTTTCGGAATTGCCGCATTCGGAGAAGATCAAGATTCTTACCGATCCGAACCAGCCGGTGGCGCACGTTACGTCGGTGAAGGAAGAAGTTGTGGCGACTCCTGAAGCGGTTGCGGCGGAAGCGGCAGCTCCGGCGGAGCCCGAAGTCATTAAGAAGGGCAAGCAGGAGACTGAGGAAGAGGGCGCCGAGGCCCCCGCTGGCAAGGCTGAGAAGGCAGAGAAGCCTGAGAAGGCTGAGAAGAAGGAGAAGAAATAACTCGTGTAGGGACGGGCGCCCTTCGGCTTCGCTCAGGGCAGGCTATTCGCCCGTCTGGCGGAGCGCGAAGGCGGCCGCCAGCTCAAGAAATTTGGGCTGAAACCTGGCGGACGAATGCGTCCGCCGCTACGTGGATCGGGATGATGGCGTGAAACTGATCGTCGGTCTCGGCAATCCCGGTATCGAGTACCAGTTCACGCCGCATAACCTGGGCTTTCTGGCGATTGATCGCATCGCGGGAAACCTGGGAGTGGATGTGAGAAACCGGCAATGCCGGGCGCTTACGGCACGGGCTGTGATCGCCGATCAGCTGGTGCTGTTGGCTAAGCCGGAGACGTTCATGAACTTGAGTGGCGTCTCGGTGCGGGAGTTGGTCGAGGAATACGAGGCGAGGCCGGAATCGGACCTGATTGTGATTCAGGACGAGCTGGATTTTCCGCTGGGCACATTGCGCATTCATACGCGGCGCAGTTCGGCGGGGCACAACGGCATCGAGTCTATCATCGCGGCGTTGGACACGCAGGATTTTCTACGGATTCGGATCGGCGTGGCGCCGGAGCGGAAAGTGTCCGACGGCAAAGAGTATCTGCTGGCGCCGATGCGCAAGGCGGACTTGAAGGTGGCCGACGGAATGCTGGACACCGCGGAAGAAGCGGTGAAGGTGATTTTGAAAGATGGTCCGGCGGCGGCGATGAACCGCTTCAACCGGAAAGAGCCGGACGAAGAGAAAGATTAGCCACGGATCAGCACGGATTTTCACGGATTTAAGAAGCTCCTTTAGGGCTTGATCCGTGAAGATCCGTGAGAATCAGTGGCCAGGAATTTGGAGATAACGAATGAATCGCATCTATGAGCTGATGTTTATTGTTCGTCCCGATATGACGGACGAAGATCTGGATAAATTGATTTCTACACTGCAGTCGGTGGTGCCTACGTCAGGCGGAACGGTACAGCGTGTCGAGAAGATGGGCAAGCGCCGATTGGCCTATACCGTACGGCGCTTTCACGAAGGCGTCTATGTGTTGATGGTCGTGGAAGGCGGAGGCCCAGTGATTCACGAACTGGAGCGCCGCTTGCGCGTGTCCGAGCCGGTCATCAAGTTCCTTACCGTACGCATTGATGAAGAGCAGAAGCGGCTGGACAAGATCAAGCAGCTTCGCGATGCGAAGAAGAAAGTAAGCGCACAGCCCGCAGCGGCGGCAGAGCCGGCAGCACCAGCGGAAGCTCCGGCGACGGCGTAACGGGGTTTGTAAGCGGGTTTCTCTGCGTTTCTCCGCATCGTTCTTTGCGAACTTTGCGGTCAAAAGCTTTTAACCGCTGAGGACGCGAAGAAATCGCAGAGTTCGCTGAGAAATGCCGACCCGGTGGTCGGACAGACATCGAGAGAAGAATTAGAGGAGAATTATGGCTGAAGAGACGAAAGCAGCAGAGCAATCGGCGCCGAGCGAGAGGCCGCGTTCCAGCGGAGATCGTCCGGGCGGAGATCGTCCGCGATTTGGCGGCGGTGGTGGCGGACGCGGGCCGGGTGGGCCTCCGCGCGAAGGTGGCGGCGGGCGCAAATTTTTCCGGCGCAAGAAAGTGTGCAAGTTCTGCGTCGAGAAGATCGAAGACATCAACTACAAGGATTACCGCATGCTGGGCCAGTTCGTCGCCGAAAGCGGCAAGATCGTGCCGCGACGACTGACGGGCGTGTGCGCGCCGCACCAGCACCGGCTGTCGGCGGCCATCAAGAAAGCCCGCAACATTGCCCTGCTGCCGTTTGCCGGGCGGGCGAGCTAAACCTTAGCCACGGATTTGCACGGATCTTCACGGATAAGACTTTTTAATTGATTTGGTTTATCCGTGTTGATCCGCGTGAATCCGTGGCAAAAGAACTTTCTGACATCGGAGCTATCATGGAAGTCATTCTGAAGGAAGATGTAGCCAAGCTAGGGTCCCGCGGCGATGTGGTGAAGGTCGCGGAAGGATATGGACGGAATTATCTGTTGCCACGCAAGCTGGCCATTCAGGCCGACGAGGGTAACAAGGCCGTCATTGCGCAGATGAAGGCCGCCTCGGTGCGGCGCTCGGCCAAGGAGAAGACGCAGGCCGAGGAACTGGCCAAGCAGTTTGACGGCGTGTCAGTGTCGTTCCAGCGGCGCACCGGCGAGCACGATCAGCTCTTTGGCTCGGTCACGTCGAGCGACATCGGCGATGCGCTGACCAAGAAGGGATTCAACGTGGATCGCCGCAAGATCCAGCTGCACGAGCCGCTGAAAACCGTGGGCGAGTTCTCGATCCCGGTGAAGCTGCACAAGGACGTGACCGCGCACTTGAAGGTGGTCATCGAGAAGGAAGCAGCGGCTGAGTAGGCCTGCTGTCCTCTTCCTTGCTAAGTGCGAGGGATTCTATCTTGTTGATGACACGCAGCGTCGTATTCGACAGGTGCTTCGAGTTCCTTTCGCGTTGAGGGCTTTAGCCCTTTGCTGTCCGTGACGAACTGAATTCCAGTGACAGGAGGTTATGCCCTAGTGTTGGCTCGCCGCTGCGTGGGCGAGACGCCCCCGCGACAGCCGGCAGGATGCCGGCGCTACCAGAAACTGCATCGTTCTCGGGGCATTTTCCTTGCCAAATCCCCGGCCGGCATTGTCCGCCATTGTTCTGTTTCCCTCTAAATCTTTGCCCCAGAATCACCTAGGCCCGCCAAATAATCTGCCCCTGCCCTATAATTTTTGCTCACGGTTTGGTCGACCCCTCGTCTATTCCTGTGCAAGCCCGGATATGGCATGAATACCGGGCAGGTAGAGGACAATAAAAAATGCCGGCCGGTGCATGGGCAATACCAATTGCCGTAGGCGGACGGGCCCACTCGAAGACAAAGAGTGAGAGAGTAGAGAGAGTCGACAATAACCATGACCCCGCGCGGGGACGCATGGCTGGGCAAGAACGCCGCATAGACGACACGATGTTGATCCGAGAGGCGCAGCGGGGAAACCGCGCCGCCTTCGAGGAACTCGTCCGTCACTACGATCAGGCGGTGTTGCGGCTCGCACTCCATCTCACCGGAACTGAGCAGGACGCTCAGGACGTCTATCAGGACGCCTTCCTCAAGGCCTATAAGAACATCGGAAGTTTCCGGTTCGAGTGTTCCTTCTACACATGGATTTACCGGATTGTGACGAATCTGTGCCTCGATCACTTGCGCAAAAGGAATGTGCGCAAGGAGGATGCGCCGGTCGTGAAAGACGGCAACGGCGGCGAGTTCGACCTGCTCGACCAGGTGGCCGACGGACGGGCGGGAGCGAATCCGGAGCGCGATTTGATGCGCCGGCAGTTGGGGGCGCGCATCTCCGGAGCGCTGGAGAAGTTGACGCCGCGAGAGCGCATGGTGTTTGAGTTGAAGCATTACCACGGATTGAAGCTGAGAACTGTGGGAGAGATTTTGCAGACTACGGAAGAGACCGCCAAGAATACGCTCTTCCGCGCCACGCAGAAATTGCGCGGGGCGCTGGCGGATATGAGGTAGACGTTGGGATTGAGCGGCCGCGCTTCGCGCTGGCCGGACAGCCGAGGCGGCTGTCCCCACATGAGTCGATTAGGGTGCAATTATGAAATGTGAATGGGTTCGAGAGAATATCGTGCTTCAGGTTTATGGCGAGTTGGCGGATGATGCTCGTCATGAATTGGAGCAACACGTGGCGCGCTGCACAGACTGTGCAGCCGAACTGAAGGCGGAGCAGGATTTTCATGCGCTGCTGGCGCAGGATAAGGCCGAAGATCCTCCGCCGAACCTGGTGGCGGCTTCGCGCATGCGCCTGCAGGAAGCGCTGGAGACCGCCAAACAGGGCAGCGTCTGGAGCCGGTTGACGTTCGACCCGGGGATTTGGCTGCGGCAAGTTCGGTTCTCCCCGGCGCTGGCCTCGGCGATTCTGATTCTTGGCTTTGCCGGAGGCGTGACGGCCACTTACAAGCTCTATGGGTCGCGACCCGCAAATACAGCTGCAGTTATAAACCCATCAAATTCTACGGCTGTTCCCTCCGAAGCTTCGATTACCGGCATCAGTTCCATCGTGCAGCAGCCGGGCACAAACCAAATCAGCATCAAGTACAACACGCTTTCGACCCAGGAAGCCCAGGGATCGCTGAATGACGAGAAGATCCAGCAGTTGCTGCTCTACGCGGCCCGCAACAACTACAACACAGGCGTGCGGGTGGATTCGGTCGATCTGCTGGCGCAGAAAACCGGAGACATGCAAGTGCGGGAAGCGCTGATCTACGCGCTGCAGAATGATACGAATCCGGGGGTCCGGCTGAAGTCGCTGAGCGCGCTGGGCAATTACGTGAAGGATGACACCAACGTGCGCGACGCGGTGCTGCGGGCGCTGGTGAACGACAACAATTCCGGCGTGCGGATTGAAGCGCTGCGGCTGATCGAGCCGGTGAAGGCCGACGGCAGCGTGCGCGGCGTGCTGATGGCGCTCGCTGCCAAAGATCAGAGCACGTATATCAAGTCGCAGGCCCGGACCATGCTGGCGCAGTTGCCAGAGATTGATTAGGAGTAGCGCCGGCACCTTGCCGGCTGGCGCGAAGGCATCCTGCCTTCGTTTGCGTGGGCGGGACGCCCCCGCGACAGCCGCCGGGACGGCGGCGCGCTACAAAGAACTCGCTACGAAGAACGATCGAGAACGGAGGGGAATATTTTGAAACGCGCGCTACAAATCGTTGGGCTGGCCAGTGTGCTGGCTCTGCTTGCGCCTCTGGTATTGGCGCAGGAAACACATGTAATCCGCGAGGGCGGGACCTGGGGTCAGGAGATCACGGGTTCGCTGGCAGCGGTCAAAAACTTAAGAGTGAAAGTCGACATGGGATCGGTCATCGTACGCGGCGGGCAACAGCAGGGCATCAATTATGTGGTTCATACGCGCTTTGGCACTTCATCCGAGCAAGAGGCGCGCCGCGAGTTCGAGCAGTACAAGATCACCGCTTACGTGAAGGGCGACACCGCCTGGATCGTGGGAGACTGGCAGGGCGGGAGGGAGCCCAAGCATTGTTCCTCGGAGTTTGCGGTTACGGTTCCGCGCGAATTGGCGCTACTCAAGCTGGAAACCCAAGGTGGCGACGTAAATGCCACGGGCCTGGCAGGCCGCGTCGAAGCGGAGAGCGGAGGCGGTACCGTCAAGTTCGATGACATTGGCGGAGGAGTACTGGCCGAGACTGGAGGCGGCGCGATCGATGTTGGAACGGTCAGCGGCGATCTCGGACTACACACCGGAGGAGGGGCCATTGTAGTTCGGCACGCCAACGGGAAGCTTGTAGCCGAAACCGGCGGCGGCAGCGTTGATGTTCAGTCCTGCGCGCAAGGCGCGGTGATTGAAACTGGCGGCAGCAACATCACCGTGCGCCATTGCAACGGAAGAGTCAAAGCATCGACTGGCGGCGGTAGCGTTGATTTGAGTGATATTGGCGGTCCCGCGGAGATCGAAACGGGAGGCGGCAGCATCCGCCTGACCTCAGCCAAGGGACACGTGCATGCGGAGACTGGCGGCGGCGGCATTGAGCTTTACGGCGTGCCCTCAGCCCGGGCCGAAACGGGTGCGGGAGCAATTACTGTGAAGCTGGTAAATACGGGCGGCGAGCGCAACAATTCCGATCTGGAAACGGGCGCGGGCGACATCACCGTGTATATTGCCTCCGACGTAGCGATCGACGTGCGCGCCAGCGTGGATATGGGAAATGGACACCACATCACTTCCGACTTCCCTGATGTTCACATCGCCGCCGAGGGCGACAAGTGGGGTCCGAAGACACTGACTGCCGAGGGCAAGCTGAACGGCGGCGGGCCCATGCTGAAGGTTCATACTTCGACTGGCGATATTCGTTTCAAACACGTCGGGCAGTGAAAGAACGATTGTCGATGGTTGATTCACGTTGAGGGAACTGCTATGCGCAAATACCTTGTGGCAAGCATCGTAGTGTTGCCGTTGCTCCTCAGCTTTTCGCACGCCACCCAGAGTTGGCCGGTAGATCCGCCGGAGCAAATCACGGTATTCTCCAGCGAAGAAGGCGGCACCAGTTCGTATCTCGGGGTTGACATATCGGATGTGACCACCGAACGCCTGAGCGCGCTGAAATTGAAGGAAGAGAAGGGCGTTGAGGTGACGATGGTCGATCAGGATGCTCCCGCGGGTAAGGCGGGCATCAAGGAGCACGACGTCATTCTCAGCATGAACGGCACTGCGATCGAAAGTGGGGCGCAGTTGCGGCGAATGATCCACGAGACGCCGCCTGGCCGCGTCGTAACCTTCGGCTTGAGCCGTGACGGGCAGCCGATGACCGTGAAGGTGCAGTTGGCCGACAAGGGAAAAGAATTCTCTTTCATGAACGGTCACGACATGAAGAACTTTAATGTCCACGTTCCCGAGATTCACATTCCCGACATCGATATTCCATCGATCAATATGGTGATGGTGACCTCGTCGGCGCGCAGCGGCCTGTCGGTGGAGAACATCACTCCGCAACTGGGAGAGTTCTTCGGCGTGAAGAATGGAAACGGCGTGCTGGTGCGGGCGGTAGAGAAGGGCAGCCGTGCGGAAAAGGCCGGCTTCCGTGCCGGAGACGTGATTGTGAAGATCAACGACCAACCGGTGCATGATACCGGCGATTTCACCCACGCGGTGCGGTCGCGGAAGGGTGCGGCGGTCAGCGTGGGCGTGATTCGCGACAAGAAAGAGCAGAACCTGAATCTGACACTGCCCGAGCACAGGGAATCAGGCGTGCTGCTTGAGGATGAAGAAAGTCTCGGGGGCCCACTGATCGATGGGGAATTCGCATTCGATTGGAGCGAGTGGAAGCGGGAAGTCGCTGACGAGATGACGCTCGCCACCGAAAAAGCTCACACTTCAGCGAGGGAGCTTCGCAAAGATCTCTGTGGGCAAAAGAAGGTCATTCAGCAGCAGGTCGAGAAGCTAAAGAGCCAATCGCTGCTTGAGCAAAAACAGTTGAAGAAGGATCAGGAAAAGCTGCGGATGCGGCTGAACCAGTTGCTGGAACAGCGAAAGCACTGGCTCGATATCTAGGAACGTTGGCGATGCGGGTGTTATTGGCCGTTGGAAATGGAGAGAGCCTGGGCGGCGAGGCACACGCGATTTCGTCCCGCCTGCTTTGCGGCATATAGTCCGCTGTCGGCCGCGCGTACCATGTCATCGCGGGTCTTACCGTGAGCGGGAAAGGCCGCGACTCCCGCACTGATGGTGATGGTCCGCGGCACTCCCGGAAACTGAAAGGTCTCAACCAGCCGCCGCAACTTCTCGGCGATGGCAACCGCCTGCTGGCTAGTGATCTGGGTGAGCAGGATTGCGAATTCTTCGCCACCGTAGCGGCAGACCACGTCAACCTTTCGCAATTGCTGGTGGAAGAGCGATGAGACCTGGCGGAGAACCTCGTCCCCCAGCAAGTGACCGAACTCATCGTTCAGCCGCTTGAACTGATCGATATCCGCCATGATCACGGCCATGCCGGTTCCGTAGCGGCGGGCGCGCTCCATCTCTTCCATGATCCGCAGTTCGAAGAAGCGGCGGTTAAAAATGCCGGTTAACCCATCCAGGTAGGCCAGTTGTTTGACCCGCTCGACGTAGTGCGCGTTCTGAATGGAATTGGCGCAAATATCGGCGACCGATTCGAGCGACTGCAATTCGCTTTCGCGAAACGCGTTGGGCTGCGAACTATGAAGCGTGAGCACGCCAAGCGTTTGTCCAAAGGAGATTAGCGGAATGCTTAGGCGTGAGCCGGACTCCCGGAACAGCCGGAGAGGCTCGGGAATAGCGCTCAGGTCATTTTCGATAATAGTCCCAGTAGCCGAGATCGCGCGCGACCAAGGCTCCTGGCCAGCAGGAAAGCGTCCCCCGGCTGGAATACAGGGTGTGAGCGTGCCTTGATGGGCTCGCATCACCAAGTCGCCTTCCTCTCGAAGGAGCAGAGATACATGCGAAACCTGAAAGGCCTTCTGAATCACCGAACATACGCGGACCAGAAGTTCCTCCAATTCCATCACGGCGGTGCTCTGCTGCGCGATGGCGTTGATCGCTTCCAACTGCCGGGCGCGCTGGCGTTCCAGCGAATACAGGCGCGCGTTCTGAAGCGCAATGGAGGCCTGGGTGGAAAATAAAGTCAGCAGCTCGATGGTTTCTCGGTCGAAATGATTGACGCGGTCGCTCTGGCAGTCGAGAACGCCTACGACTTCATCGCGCACCATGAGCGGAATGGCTAGCTCCGAACGTGTGGATTGCGCCGCGCAGATGTAGCGAGGGTCCTCGGTCACGTCGGGCGCATACACTGGCTGTTTCTTCAAGACGGAGGCCCCGGTGATGCCTTCGTGCTGTCCCAGATGAATCGTGTCCTTGCCTTCATCCCAGCCGATCTGCGAACGGACACACAACTGCTTGGCCTCCGGGTCGAGCAGCAGGATGGCCACATTCTGCAGATGAAAAAAGTCGCGCGCGATTGCCAGGATTCTCTGTAACACCTCGTCCAAATCAAAGGTGGAGAGCACGGCCTGGCCCGCGTCAAATAAAACCGCGAGTTTCGGCATGGTGGAACGAATTGTACGAACAAGGGAAGCGGTTACCAAGGTTCCGAAAGTAACGGACGAGCGCTGCGATCAGCCAGAGGCGGCCTATCGCCACTTCCTCGCAGTTCGGATCAAGCCGTAGGCAACTACGCAAAAGAAGAAATCCACAGCGGTGCCCAGGTCGACCCGAAAACGGTGGTGCTGCGCCGCCGGTGGCAACGATGGAAGCAGGGCGAAGTACGCCACATTGCCCAAAATAATCGCCAGCAAAGCCTGAAGAAAATTGACGAGCACCGATGGTTTAGACACCGCCGCTCTCCCGCGAGTTGCTAGCGAAGATCGCTCTCACGCTACACCATTTTCAATCGCCATCTCGGGCGCACGCAAGGGAACGGTCGCTCCTGCTACCATTCTTCTTCCGCGCTCCTGGAAACCTGGCATGCTCGAACTTTCCACCCCGGTTCAATATGTGAAAGGCGTCGGTCCGCGCATTGGGGAAATTCTTGCCACCAAGGGAATTCACACCGTCGGCGACCTGCTCCATTATCTGCCTTTTCGCTATGAAGACCGGTTGAATCCGCGCGGGATCTCCGAACTGCGCCCCGGCGAAATGGCAACGGTCATCGGCGAAGTGCGCAACTCGGGCCTTTTCCGGACGCGGAGAATGCCGATCTTTCAGCTGACCGTGGGCCAAGGACGCGCGCGCCTGCGGTGCCTGTTTTTCAATGCGACGTACTTGCAGGACAAGTTCAAACCGGGGCAAATGGTCGCGCTGTATGGAAAAGTCGAGGAAGACCAGCGCAGCCGCGAACTGCAAATCATTCAGCCGCAGTTCGAAATTCTGGGGGAAGTCAGCGACGGCGAGAATGGCGCGGAAAAGAAAGCTGCAGAGTCGTTGGAGATCGGCCGCATCGTGCCGATTTATGAGGCGATCGGGCGCCTTACTCCCCGCTGGTTCCGGCGCGCGATTCGCACTGCGCTCGACAATCTAACGCCCGACTTGCCGGAGCCGATTCCTGCCGCCGTGCGCGCGCACCTGGGGCTGATCTCGCCGCGCGCGGCATTGTGGAACGTGCACTGGCCTGAGCCCGGCGAAAGTCTGCAGGATTTGCAGTCTTCCCGCACGCCTGCCCACATCCGGATGATTTTTGACGAGCTGTTTTTCGTTGAACTGGGACTGGAGCTGAAACGACGTCAGCAGAAGGCGCAGACGGGTATCGCGTTTCGTCTGGATGATCGGGTGCGGGCGGCGATTAAAAAGATTTTGCCGTTTCATCCTACGCCCGCCCAGAAGCGGGTGCTGAAGGAAATTGCGGCTGACATGGAGAAGCCTTATCCCATGCGGCGCTTGCTGCAGGGTGACGTCGGCTCGGGCAAGACGATCGTTGGCTTCGAGGCTGCCATCATCGCCATCGAGAACGGATGCCAGGTGGCGCTGATGGCTCCCACGGAAATTCTGGCACAGCAGCATTATTTTTCGGCCAGGCGGATTCTGGAGAACGCCGGGTATCGCATCGTGCTGCTGACAGGATCGCTCGAATCCGACCGCAAGCGCGAGGTGCGCCGGCATATTTCGCAGGGCAACGCGCAGTTGGTGATCGGCACCCATGCACTCCTGGAAGAAAAAGTAGAGTTTGCCAAGTTGGGACTGGTGATTGTCGATGAGCAGCATCGGTTTGGAGTATTGCAGCGGCTCAAGCTGATGAGGAAGTCCTCCGATGACGATAGCCGAGCTTCGCTCGGCGGGACGGGCGGGAGCGCCCGTCTCCACACAGACTCGGCCGAGCCGGATGTTCTGGTGATGACCGCAACCCCTATCCCGCGAACGCTGGCGCTGACGCTCTACGGCGATCTCGATCTCAGCATACTTGACGAACTGCCGCCCGGACGCACTCCGATTGTCACCCGCAGCGTCACCGACGCAGAGTCGCCGAAAGTGTGGGATTTCGTGCGAAAGCAAGTGGCGGCCGGACACCAGGCTTATGTGGTCTATCCGGTGATCGCCGAGAACGAGGAGAGCGAACTCAAGGCCGCGATCAAAATGTACCGCGAGCTCAGCACTAATATTTTCGCCGATCTGAAAGTGGGTCTTCTGCATGGCCGCCTCGACGCCGACCTGAAAGAACAGGTGATGCGGATGTTCCAGCGTGGCGAATTGCAGATTCTGGTCGCCACGACGGTGATTGAAGTCGGCGTGGACGTGCCCAACGCGACCGTGATGGTGATCGAACATGCCGAGCGCTTTGGCTTGGCGCAGCTTCATCAGTTGCGTGGGCGAATCGGCCGCGGCGGCGCGAAGTCGTTTTGCGTGCTGATGACCGGAGGAAAAGTCAGCGAAGATGGCCAGCGGCGGCTCGATGCCATGGTGCGGACCAATGACGGTTTCCAAATCGCCGAACTCGACCTGGAACTGCGCGGTCCCGGTGAATTCTTTGGTACCCGGCAGGCGGGACTTCCGAGCTTCCGGGTGGCCAACCTGATTCGCGACGCAAAATTGCTGGAAGCCGCGAAGCGCGAAGCCGCCGCCGTCATCGCCGGGCCGAATGCCGAAATTTCTGCGGAAGAAATCAGTCGCGCGCTGGTCTATATGCGAGCACGCTGGCAGCATACATACGGACTGGTTGAAGTTGGTTAATGATCGCTAGCGTACCTGTGTGATCTGCCCGGGCATATCCTACACCGTGTAGAATTCTTAAATCTGGCCATACATCTACTTGGAGGGTGCGAAAGTGCACTTTGAATTCAAGCAGTGCGTTCGAGCGGTGACCGCATGCGTTCTGGCTACGATTTTCGCCGTTCCGCAAAACCTGGTGGCCCAGGGCGTGGAGCACGTCGTGAGTCCCATAGAGCTGCAGAAAGCTGCCGTGGATGCGTCCCGAGTAAGGCAGCAGAACCTGGAAACGCTCAAGCAGTTTTTCTCCACGGAACGAGCGCAGCGGGCGTTGAAGGCGGCTCATACCGATCCGGAGCAGGTAAAGAAGGCGATAGCAAGTCTGAGTGATGCCGAACTGGCGCAACTGGCGTCCCGGGCAAACAAGGCGCAGGCCGATTTCGCCGCCGGCAACCTGAGCGACCGGGACCTGATTATTATCCTGATTCTCATCGCCGCGCTGATACTGATTATCGTCGCGGTGCACTAACTGGGGATCCGATGCCTCGCTCTATCCGCACCATTGTCCTGATGCTCTGGGTTGGCGGCATGCTTTGTTCCGCGGCACTTTTTGCCGCCGACCCTACCGGCATCTGGCTCGACGTGCCATTTGTGAAGCAGGAGAAGGACGGTTGCGGCGCGGCGAGCATCGCCATGGTGATGCAGTATTGGCAACTGCAACAAGGTCGGCGGGGGGATCCGACGGCCGAGGCAGAGCAGATTCAGCGGGTTCTGCATTCGGACACGGCGCATGGGATTTATGCTTCCGATATAGAGCGGTATTTCCAGCAGAACGGATATGCCACGTACGCTTTCGCCGGAGAGTGGTCGGATTTGAAGCAGCATTTGGAAAAGGGGCGACCCTTGATTGCGGCGTTGAAGCCGGGGTCGATGACGCCTTTGCATTACGTGGTCGTCGCCGGACTGGATCAAGAGCATGGACTCGTGCTGGTAAATGATCCGGCGCAGCGCAAACTTCTCAAGGAAGACCGGTCCCGATTCGAGCAAGAATGGAAAGCTGCAGGACGTTGGACGCTGCTCGCTCTTCCTGAGGCGGGCTCGCACTGAACGCGCGTGTGTATTCGGATCGGCCTTCTCCTGGGCCTTTGCCTCCACGAATTTTTCAATCTCGCAACTACTGTTGCTCCCGCCGTGCCACCATCCAATGAAAGCCACAGACCGGTGGAGTCGAGCGCCGCGTGCCTTTAAGAGTCCGACGCTGCGTGTCCTCGCTCTGGTGTTCGCCAGCTGTCTGAGGTTGTTCGCTCAAACTAGTTCCGCTGCAGCACCCTCGGCGGACGAGGTCAAGCATTTAGCGGCCGAGCAACGCTGGGAAGAGCTGGCTCGCCTGCTCGGACCGCTGTCGTCGCGATCCGCCGACTTGGATTTTTACTACGGGACTGCGCTGGCGCGACTGGAGCGGTGGCGTGAGGCCGAGAATGCCTTTCAGGCTGGGCTCCGCCTGGCACCGCGCGATCCGCGGTTTCTGATCGAGCTTGCGGGAGTGGAATTTCGACAGAAACACTATCCGCAGGCCGCTCGTCGCCTGCGGCGAGCTCTTAAGCTGGCACCGCGGGACGCATACGCGAACGACTTTCTCGGGACGATTTATTTTCTTCAAGGGAATCTCGACGGCGCACTGAAGTACTGGAACCGTGTGGGCAAGCCGCAGGTTGCAGAATCGAGGGCCGATCCGGTGCCCCAGGTATCACCAGCGTTACTGGATCGGGCTTTTGCATTTTCGCCGGCCAGCACGCTGCGGTGGTCGGAGTTCCTGGCAACCGATGCCCGCATCCGATCGCTGGGAATCTTTTCCCGCTATCAATTTGATTTGCGTGCGCGAGAGGATGGCAAGTTCGATGTTTGGTTTCGCAACCAGGAGCGCAATGGGTTTGGCAGCAGTAAGTGGGAAGGATTATTTTTATTTCTGCGCGGATTGCCGTTTCTCAGTGTCGATCCCGAGTATTACAACTTTCACCATCAAGCGATCAATATTGTGTCCATGTTTCGCTGGGATGCGCAGAAGCGGCGCGTTTTTGGTGAACTTTCCAGCCCTTTTGAGCACAGCGCTAAATATCGTTACAACGTTGGCACGGATCTGCGCAACGAGAATTGGGTGATCTTGAATTCGGAGGCGCCCGGATTCATGCCGCTCGCAAGTTTGAACCTGCGTCGTGAAGTGCTGGGCTTTAATCTTGCGTCTCATGCCAGCGGACAGTGGTACTGGTCGGCGGGTACCGAGATTTCTGATCGCGATTTCCGCAGCGTTGTGCCTGGCACTGTCTTGACGCCGGCATTGTTGGCCAAAGGCTATCAACTCAAACAACTGGCGGAGGTCGAAGCTACACTGTGGCGCATTCCGGAGAAGCGATTTACCGTGGATGCTAGCGCTTCGTCGCAAGCCGCACGTCTGTGGTCGCAACCGGCGGAATCCTCTGAGAAGCTGCAAGGTTCGCTCGGATGGCACTGGTTCCCACGCGCCGAAGGAGACGACTACGAAATGCAACAGCTATTCCGCGGCGGCAAGACCTTCGGAACTGTTCCGTTCGACGAACTCTTTATGCTGGGATTGGAGCGGGACAACAATCTTCCCATGCGGGCACACATTGGCACGCACGATGGCCGCAAGGGGAGCGCGCCTCTCGGGCGCAATTACTTTCTGGCCAACTGGGAAACGGACAAGAACCTTTATGGAAACGGAATTGTCACGGTGAAGATGGGGCCATTTCTTGATAGCGGCAAGATTACCGATCCTTCGTCAGCGCTCGGTTCGCAGAAGTGGCTGTGGGATACCGGAGCCCAAATCAAGCTGCGCGTGTTCGGCACCGGTGTTGTGTTTTCGTACGGGAAGGACCTGCGCTCGGGAAATAACGCATTCTACTTAACGATGCTGAAATAGTTGACACGAGAATCTTTGAGGGCTCCACTTCCGGTTTGACCGTTATCCGCTAGTAATAGGTCATAGGCAATGACGCCAGCCTCGCCGATTTCTGACCAGTAATGGCAGGTCCCGGATCAGCTTTGCACAGGGGTCGTTTTGTCCCTCAGATCGAACTGCATTGAAACCGGTGCTCGCCGCGGGTTAGAGAGAAGATGTTGGCTCCCGCCTCATCCCCAGCGAACGGGCCAACCGCCGGCAACTCGCTAGAACGGTTTTTAGGGCAGCATAGAGTCAAGACTGGCTCTACATTGTGAACCGCTCAATTTCTGCAGTGCCTACATCAAAGCGAGTTGTCGGCGGCGAAGAATTATGCCCCGGAGGCGCCGATGTGATCGCCGCCGGTTGTCAGAAGCTACAATTGGGATTCCCAGCCGGAAGTTCGGTACGGAACACACCTCCGACCGAAGTAATTGCGACCGTAACATCGCTGGCCGAATTGGTAGGATCCTGGTTGATGCCGATGTGCCCGCTCCCGAAGTCAACAAAGCCCTGACCTTTGCTATACACATGAGGCGAACAGGTAGGGTCATCAAATTCATAGAACGAGATCTGACCTGAGGTTACGGTGATGTATACGGGCCCCGGATGCTTATGCCAACCCGTGGAACCCAATGGATCGTAGAGGTGGGTATCTACCTCCACATCAATAGCGGGATCGGTCTTATCCAGCGCCTGCGCTTTTGCGATGTATTGGAACGGTTTAACGGTTGGGTCACTGGGGTTCAAGGTTTGGCTCTGGTCGGTATTCACCATGAAACGGTCATACGTCCCTCTGCCAATTAAGGTGCGGTGAACGCCGATCGCAGGATTTGCCCTCGACTTGAGCACGTACCCGCAGATCGCGAAGACACACAGGACAACAGCGGTTACGACAGTTTTTAGAACTTTGCCCTTCATTTCGACCTCCGAAAGTATTCGAAACCGGATGGACTTTCTCAGAGAGGCCATCCTGGTGCAATGGAGATCGAATGAAAGTCGTATGAAGTTTTTGTGAAGTGCCAACCCACTGACCGCTTGCTACTTAGACGTTTTATGTCGCATGATCTTGAGTGCCATGACCAAGTGGCGGTTTGGGGGCAAGTACGGCCCAGGTATTTCATTTCGGGGATTTCACACTTGACCAGTCGCGGTATCGGCTGCAGCGGGGCGAGCGCATTCTGCGCCTCGAAAAGCAGCCCATGGAGTTGCTCTTCCTACTGGTAGAGAGACACGGAGAACTGGTTACACGCGAAGAGGTCGCGGACCGGCTTTGGGGCACGACCGTTTTCGTTGATATCGATCAAAGCATCAACACAGCCGTTCGCAAGGTCCGAATGGTGCTGCACGACGATCCTGATAAGCCCCGTTTCATCGAAACCGTGGTCGGGAAGGGGTATCGCTTCGCCGCACCCGTGGCCGATGGAGAAGCGACTGTGCCTGCTACGGCCGGATTGTCGGCCTTGACGCAGCCTGCCCAAGCGGGCCAAAGCGCGGCAATCGCAGCCGCTCCTGCTCAGCGGGGGCCCCGGCGACCTCCTGTCGTAATGCTGCTGGCGAGCTTGGCGGCCGTGCTTGCAATTTGGGCATCTGGTTGGGTTGCGATCCACATTCGCAACACTCGAAGCTCGACGCATCCGGTTATCGAGTCGCTCGTGGTCCTGCCACTGAAGAACCTTTCTGGCGATCCCGCTCAGGAATACCTTTCCGACGGAATGACCGAAGCGTTGGTATCTCGCCTCTCCAGCATTCACGATCTTCGGGTGATTTCCCGAACGTCATCCATGCGCCTCAAGAGTTCCGATCTCTCGATTCCAGAGATCGCAAAAGCCTTGCAAGTGGACGTTGTTGTCGAGGGCTCCGTCATTCGAGAGGGCAATCGCATTCGCGTTACTGCCCAGTTGATTCGCGGCACAACTGACGAACACTTCTGGTCGGAGACTTACGATCGGGAACTGCTTGACGTGCTTGCGTTACAGAGTGACGTGGCCCAAGCCATCGCCCGCAAGGTTGAGGTAACTGTTAGCGGGAAAGAAGAGCAGCGTCTCGCCTCATGGCACACCGTTTTGCCGGAAGCCTACGAAAGCTATTTGAAAGGGCGCGCCTCATTAAGCAACAACAACAACAGAGCTGGCACGGAGAAGAGCATTCGTTATTTCGAGGATGCAATCAGCAAGGATCCGGCATTTGCGCCGGCTTATGTTGGCTTGGCAGCCGCGCATGCCTGGTTGGGCACGGTTTTGTTGGGCGGGACTCCCGATACGGAGCGCCCACGGGTTGTGAGCGCGGCCCGCAAAGCTCTGGAGCTCGATCCGAACATCGCCGAGGGCCACGTATTGCTCGCCATAGTGGCGCAGCAACAGTGGCGCTGGGCCGAAGCCGAAGCAGAATACCGGCGGGCGCTCGAATTAACCCCCAACGATTCCGATGCTTACGTCGGACTTGCGCAGTGGCTCTTGTGTCATGGCCGCATGGACGAGGCTCTGACTTCGGCGCAGCACGCCCGCGAACTCGATCGCTTTGGATTCTCAGCAGGGGGTACTGCCTGGATTCTTTTTCACTCCCGCCGTTACGATGAGGCCGTCCACGAGTTACGCAGCGCCCTCGACGTGCACCCGAACGACATCTACAGCCTTTGGCTGCTGGGGTTTACTCTCGTCATCAAAGGTCAAGCGAGCGAAGCAATTCCGACGCTGGAAAGAGCGGCTGTCCTAGCAGACCATGGTTCCGGCTTCATTGACGTTCTCGGGGCGGCCTACGCCCGTGCAGGCCGTCGCGCCGATGCGCTGCGCATACTCGCTGAATTGAAACGCCGCAAGCAGCATGGCTATGTCGCAGCCGCATCCTTCGTGATCGTTTACCTGGGCCTGGGCGAAAACGAGCACGCTTTTGCCTGGCTCGAGGAGGCTTACAAGGAACGGTCAAGCATGTTGCAGTTCCTGAAAGTGCATCCACTCTTCGACCCGCTGCGTGGCGACCCGCGTTTTGTAGATCTGCTCCACCGCGTCGGCCTTGGTTAACGCATCCCCGCAAAGGTCGGCTAACCGGAACTTGACCTCTCCGACACAGGCTCCTTCGCTGGTAGCTAACGGCTGAACTGATAGAATCGAAGACGATGGCAGGGTCTTCCCAACTGATTCAGATTGAACTCGGCGCGCCGCCGCGGCTGCCGAAACCGCAGTGGCTGCGGGCGAAAGCCCCGGTGGGCGACAACTTCCACAACCTTAAGAAGTTGGCCCGGGGCCTGGGGCTGCACACCGTATGTGAATCGGCGCAATGTCCGAACATCGGCGAATGCTGGAACCACAAGACTGCGACTTTCATGTTGCTGGGAGATATTTGCACGCGGCGTTGCGGTTTCTGCGCCGTCCCAAAGGGACGCCCGGCGCCCATTGACCTGGATGAACCGCGGCGCGTGGCGGAGGCGGTGGCCACGCTGGGACTGAAACATGCGGTCGTCACCAGCGTGAACCGCGACGATGACAACATTGGCAGTGCCAGAATTTTTGCGGAGACCATCCGCGAGATTCGCGAGCTTTCGCCGGATTGCCGGGTCGAAGTTCTGATCCCGGATTTTCAGGGTCTGGAAGAATCGCTGCGCATCGTGCTGGATGCCAAACCGGATGTGCTCAACCACAATACCGAAACTGTGCCCCGGCTTTATCGCGCGGTGCGGTCGGGAGCGCGCTACGAGCGCACGTTGACGCTGCTGGAGAATGCCAAGAAATTTTCTCCCGGCATGGTGACGAAGAGCGGCGTGATGGTTGGCCTGGGCGAGTCGTCGGATGAACTGGTCGAGGTTTTCCGTGATCTGGGCGCGCGCGGGGTCGACATTCTCACGGTTGGGCAGTACTTGCGCCCTTCGAAGGATCACCTGCCCATTGCCCGCTTCTATGAGCCGGAAGAGTTCACTTACCTGCGAGAACAGGCTCTGCGCTACGGGTTCCGACATGTCGAGTCGGGGCCGCTGGTGCGGTCAAGCTACCACGCACACGAGCATGCCGACGCCGCTGCGGCGCCGCGAGTAGTTTCGTAGCCTGCCACATTGCTCTTCTCTAGAAGACGTGCAGCTTGATGCTCAGGTACTTCTTTGGGTTCTCCCGGATTGCTTTCAGCAGATTGCGAGTCTCGACAAGCATCTCGTTCGCGTTGTTGTATAGAGTTTCGTCCTTGATGAGCCTGCCGGCAGTGCCTTGCCCGGCTTCCAGTTCGGTGGTCAGCTGGGAGAGCTTGCTGATCGTGGTATCGAGTTTCTTTGCCAGTTCATCGTCCTTGCTCAGCTTGCCGAGGGTGCCTTTGCCGGCATTGATGTCTTCGCTGAGCTTCTTCATGTTGGCGACGGTATCGTTGGCATTGTTATAGAGAGTGGGGTCTTTCAGGAACTTCCCCGCAGTGCCTTTGCCCTGCTGAAGGTCGTCGATTACGCCATTCATCTTGTCGAGGGTGGCGATAAATTTTTCGTAGGCATCATTACGGCTGATCAGCCGTCCCAGGCTGCCCTCGCCGCTTCCCACCTGCTGCACAATTTGCTGGAATTCCGCAACCGTGGAGGAGAAGCGGTTGTAGAGAGTGGGATCATAGATGAGTTTGCCCAGCGATCCTTTGCCGCTTTCGGCAAAAGCCAGAATTCTGTCGGCCCGCTTTAACAGGGCATCCATATTTTCGAGCGTGCCCTGGCTGGCGCGAACCACTTGGTTGAAATCGGGATGTACCTGGGTTTGCAAAGTATCTCCATCCCGCGCCGGAGGGCCGAGGGCCTGCAGGCTGTCGATGTCGAGATAGGTTTCTCCCAGCACGCCTGCGGTTTCAAGCGAAGTGACGGAATCGCGATGGATGGCGTAATTGTATTTAGTGCTGACCTTCATCACCACTTCGACGGGTGTTTGCTGCTTGTCTTTGTCGGGCACGATGAGGATCTTGGTCACGTTACCGACATCGACGCCGCTCAGACGCACCGGAGCGCCCTGGCGTAAACCTTGAGCATTGTCGAAGTAAGACTTCAGGGTGATGCGGCTGGCGAAAAGACCGGTGGTGCCGGACATCAGAAACAACAGAACGGCCAGCGTCAGAGTGGCAACAATCACCGTGATCCCAACGCGCAGTTGCGACCACTTGAGCTGCTTCTGGCTAGGCAAATATAGTCCTCATGGTGCCAGTTTGTAGAGATTACAACGGTCGCGCGAAACAGCTTGGGAACGCGACCGGCCCCGTGTTCGAATGATAACAAAAACTTGAGCGAGTCTAGGCGGGTTTGGTGCGCAGTGCCGATGTTAGCAAGAGAGCAAGCAGGTAAGCCGCCGCTCCGCAGGCCAAGGTAACCGTCAACCCGAACTGGATGGCGATGACCATTGCCATAACCGATCCGAGTACGCTGGCTGCAGCGTTCATCGCCCAGGCCCATTCGACGGCATTATCGCGAGCGCTTTGCTCGGTGGGAAATTCCGGAACCGGAGAGGCAGCGAGCGCGCGCAGGCCCGTGGGGAACGGCATCCCCATGACAAATCCCAACGGGACGAGGAGAACGCCACTGATCAACAGGCGGTATCCGAAATGCAATCCGACCAGCGCTGCCAAACGACCAGGCAGAAAAAACACGTTGGCGAGAAGCGTTACGATGACCAGCACGAGAGGTATCCAGCACAGGTTCGTGCGCGGCAGCCAAAGCCTCGAAAACAGGCTTCCCGCGCCGCTGGAGAGCATCAGGAGGAAGATGACAACGGTGAGAGCGTAGGTGGGATGGCCGAGAAAAAGCACAAAGCGCTGAATAAAGGCGATCTCCACCAGGATGTAGCCGAGGCCGACAGCCACAAAATAAAACAAGGGAACGGGCGAGTGGCGAACTTTTCGGATGCGGCTTCTGAGCGCAAGAGGTAGAACAAGAAATGCCAGCACGGCCACGAGCGAAATCAGCAGCACGAGCATTAGTACCAGCACTCCGAGATTCACTTTCCAGTCGATGCCGCCGCGGTCACCCTTTTCACGGAGAATCTGCTCCGGCTTCAGCGTGAAAAAAAAGAAGGGAGCGTTGTCGGTGACGGGTGCTGTGTTGTAGGGATACCGGAGCGCGAACGCATAGGGATCGTTGCTGGCGATGAGATCGGAAAACGGATTTTGCCCAGGGTCCGAGGGCAGGTACAGCGGCTCGAGTTGCTGGTAGTCGTCAAGATGCTTGCTGACCGCGTCCTCTTCGGCGGACGTAAACGGGGTTTTCTTGGCCAACACCACGACCGGGATGCCGTCTTCATCGAGCGATCCTTGCGAAGCGACAATAAAATTGCCCGCGGTATTTGTTATCCCCAGGCGATGCAGGGCTTCCATCGCCACCGCGACGACCCGTAAGGCTTCGCGCGGATGCCGAAATTCCCAGCGCGTGATGGCGATCATTCCATCGGGCTTGAGGTGATTGAAATATTCGCGAAAGGCCTCGACGGTATAGAGATTGTTTTCACTGAGGGCGAACGCCCCGGCTGCAGTAGAAGCCCAGGTGTCGACGAGGGTCATTTGCACGACGTCGAACTGTTGAGGACTGGAACGCAGAAACGACCGGCCATCGGTGACATGAATGTGCACATCGGGCCGCTGGTAAAGATGCTGAGAATAGTCGGCGTAACGCAGGCGCATTATGGTCGTCGCGATAATGGGATTGATCTCGATGCCGGTCACGCTGGGACTGCCGTTCGCAATGGCGCGCAGCACATCGACGCCGCCACCGGGCCCGATGATGGCGAACTCGCCGTGGGGACGCAGCACGTTGGCCAGCGCCGGCGGCGCCGACATGAGGTCGCTTTCCCACTCCGTCTGGTGCCAGAGCGCCACGTCAGCATTCATGATGTAAGTGGAAGCGTCCGCGTCGATGACCACTACTTTCGCTTGATCCTTGCGGTCGACCTCCACGCGCGAGAGCGCGTTCCAGCGCGCGAACTCGACCTGCGACGGATCACGGAACATTCCCTTTGCGTAGACCACGTCGATCAGACGCCCCGAATAATTCGCACCGATCAGGGCAAGCAAAGCCAGCGTTAGCCAGGCGGCGCTCCTGCGCAGAGAGCGGAGTTCGGCCCAGATCGTAGCGGCAGCAGCCATCGTGGCGCCGGCGAATAGTACGACGTTCGGTCCACCGATCCAGTTGAGCAAGGGAACAACCGCCAGGCAGGCCAGCGCTCCACCGCACAGGTCGGCGCCGTAGAGCCGCGGGATGCGTCGCGTCTCACGCGCGAAAACGAGTGCGAACAGAAGTCCGGTGAAAAAGAAGGGGACGGCAGCGGCCACGTAGAGGGCGGTCAGGCGCCCGAAATTTCCCCAGGAGACATTCAGCGAGACTGGAACATGCAGGACGACCTCGAGTACGGCGACGACGACGACGGAATTCATCATGCATAGCCGCGCCGCCAGCGTGCGCGTGTCGATGCGAGCGAGCCTGATCTTCAGAAGGTAGGCGCAAACGCCTCCCGCGCCCAGGCCCAGCAGAGCAATCGAGATTGCGAGAAAAGCGAAGTGGTAGAAGAGGACGACGGAGAATAAACGAGTGAGGGCCAGTTCGAGCAACAGCGCCGCGAAGCTGGTGAGCGCGAGCCCCGCCAGCAGAGTCCGTTCTCCAATTGGATTTGTGGTTTTCTCGGAGGCAGGAGTAGCGGTGGCGACGGGCATATTCGATTGGAGGCGACAGTCTAGCAGATGACAGGCAGCGTATTGACGGTTGGTGCGAGGTAGTCAGCTCTCAAGAATCACTTGCGCAAAGGCCTGCTCGGCGGTGTGCGTGATCGACAGCGCCGCATTTTTCATTCCCAGCTTGGCCGCGAACTGCGCGGCTTTCCCATGGAACGCAATTGTGGGGCGGCCTCCGGGCATGCGGACCACCTCGCAATCGCGCCAGCGTATGCCGTGATTCCACCCCGTGCCCAGGGCCTTCATGGCGGCCTCCTTGGCGGCGAAGCGGGCCGCGTAACGCTCAAAGCGATTCGCCTTCGAGTCGCAATAGCGAATCTCTCCGTCGGTGAAGACGCGTTGCAGGAAGCGGTCCCCAAAGCGTTCGATGGATTGGCGAATGCGGGGAACTTCGGCGATGTCGATGCCGGTGCCTACGATCATGTTCGAGAGTGCCTTCAGCCCAGAATCTTACAGCAAACGATCTCCCCGGTAGATCAACCGGCCATCGATCATGCGCGCCTCTGCCATTAACCTGTGAGGTTTGACCGGGCCTTCTGCGTCGATGTGCAAGACTTCGTGTCCGTGAGCGACAAGCCAGTCGGAGATTAGCATGCGATGGCAGCGGAAATATACTCGCTCGGCACACATGTAGGCTGTCCTAGAATTTTCGGCGAGCGCCAGCAGTTCGGCGACCGCGTGTTCGAATTCCGGCGTAAGCATGTAGTCCGCATAGTTGCGGAAGCTTTGGTTGCGCAGGGCAATGTGCGGAGAATCTTCGAGGATCTTCTTGCGGTAACCGCCAAGGACTTGCATCGATAGATAGCGGATTCCAGACGTCGGCAGGCTTTGTTCCAGCGAATCGCGGTTGAACTGAGGCAGGCGCCGCGACATGGGGAAGGCGCGGACATCGACCAGTGTCTCGATCTGATGCGATTGCAACGCGCCGATCAGCTCTTCGATCGAGCGCGTGGAGTGTCCGATAGTGTAGAGAACAGCCAACAGATTTTGATGCGGAAAGGCTAGGGGGCGATTCGATTGAGCGCCGCCACGATCGAAGGATCCTGATCTGGGAATACCGTGCGCAAATCCAGCAGCACGCGTCCCTGTTCGACTCGGGCAATGATGGGCGGGTCAGACGCTCGCAGGCGCGCGGCCAGTTCGTCGGCGGTGAGGCGGGAACACCTGAGAGCCAGCAGCCGGGTCGGAAGAACCGAAGAAGGCGCGGCGCCGCCGCCAATGACGGATTCTCCGCCTGTGACTTCGGTGTTGAGGGTCGACGACTGGACCTGTGCCGCGAGCGACTCGGCGCGCTTGCCGATTTCCTGTTTCGTCAGCCCCATCATCCTCAGCGTAGGAATGGCGTCGTGATCGCGCGTCACATAGGCAAGCAACGTCGCTTCCAGCGCAGCATAGGTCAGCTTGTCAACGCGAAGGGCGCGAAACAGAGAGTTGGCGCGCATGCGGCTGACAAGGTCGGCGCGGCCGCTGATCAGTCCGGCTTGCGGACCGCCGAGCAGTTTGTCGCCACTGTAGGTCACGATGTCGACGCCGGCCCGCAGGCTGTCGAGGACAATGGGTTCGCCGCTGATGCCGAAATTCTGCAAGTCGACGAGGGCGCCACTGCCCAGGTCCTCCATTAAAGGCACGCCACGTTGCTGTGCGAGTGCGACGAGTTCGGCGGTCGATGCCTGCTCGGTGAAGCCAGTGATCTCGAAATTGGAGCGATGCACGCGCAACAAAAGTCGGGTGCGCTCCGTGATGGCTTTTTCATAATCGGTGGCGCGAGTGCGATTGGTCGTGCCCACCTCGCGCAGTGTTGCGCCAGACTTTGCCATCACATCCGGGATGCGGAAGGAGCCGCCAATCTCCACGAGTTCGCCCCGGGAGACGATCACTTCGCCGCCCTCGGCGAGCGTGTTGAGCGCCAGCAGAACGGCCGCGGCATTGTTGTTTACGACGATGGTCGAGACCGAGCGCTCATTCTTCGTCTCGTTGTGCTCGCTCACGGACTGCTCACCCTCGACAGCCGAGGCGGCTGTCGCTACGTGTGCCGTGCCTTCGCCGAGCAGGCTGCGAAACAGGCGATCGACGTGGACGTCACGTTTGCCGCGAATGCCGGCTTCGATATCAAATTCAAGATTGGAGAACCGGCTCGATGTTTCCTGGATGTGCGCCAGCGCAGCCTCCGCCAGCGGAGCACGGCCGAGGTTGGTGTGCAGGATAACGCCAGTCGCGTTGATCACTGGCCGCAGCGAGGGTTCCATGGCGCGGCGAAGACGCTGTTCGATGGCGTCGGTAACTCCGTTGAGTGCGAGTTGCACGGCAGGCTCATCCAGCAAGCCCGAAGCAATCTCTTCCCGCAAGCGAGCGAGCACGGCGCGGACCGCATCAGCCAGCGCAGCTGTCCCATAGCTCGCAGCGAACACTGCCACATTGGGCAAGCGCGTGAGCTCGTCGACCGATGGCAGGGTACGAAAAAGCTCAGTTTTAGCCGGGCTCTTTGTCCCTGATCTGTCGCCTGATTTCATGCTCGGATTATCCCACGAAAACGGCACAACCTCGCCGCCAAGGATCACACCTACAACGTATGTAGATAAGCAAGCAGGTCCTGAATGTCCTGTGAGCTCAGAGTCTGGCTATAGCCGGGCATTGCGTTGCGGCCGAGGCGGATGATATCGGTGACGCGCTCATCGTTGGCGGGTAGTCCGCTCAACGACAGATATTTATGCTGGAACATTCCCTTGAGGCCTGGGCCTTTCTTGCCGCGAGTGGAATAGGGCTCATGGCAGCGATCGCAATGAGCGTCATAGATTTTTCGGCCGGCGGCCTGCTGCGGATTGAGGCCGAGTTCGGCGTCGGACTTGCGGCGCTCGACGTCACACGCGGGGAGCATTGCGAACACCATGATAGCCAGCACTCCAAACAAAAATCTGGCACGAAGATTCTTCAGAAACCTCAGCAAACTTTTTCCTTTCAATTGCATCCACCATCCTCGAAGTCACGCCGTACGCGGCGCTGCGAGCCGTCTTACAATGATAGAGCAAAGCGGCGCTTTCCCGACTCATGGTTGCGATCAAACGAATTTATGAACCGGCGACAAGCAGGGACGGGGTGCGTGTACTCGTTGACCGGTTGTGGCCTCGAGGACTGACGAAGGCCGAAGCTGCCATTGCCGAATGGCTTCGTGATCTGGCGCCTTCCAACGAACTGCGTCGCTGGTATCATGCTCGTCCCGATGAGTGGCAGAGCTTTCGCAAAAAGTATCTACAGGAGTTGTCGCAACCGGAAGCCCAAGATTCGCTGCAGCAGCTCTACCAGCTCGCCCACAAAAGAAAACGCGTCACGCTGCTGTTTGCCTCGAAGAATGAGAGCCACAACAATGCGGCCGTTCTCAAGGAATTGCTTGAAGGCCGGCGAAAGCCTCCGACTGGCACGGGCCCGGGAGCGGTTCACGGCATGCGCAAACGCCAAGCAGCCGCGCGGCGCAGATAGAGTCGTGCGCCAGGTTACTCCTCGCAGCTTCAATTAGAATCGTGCCGCATGAGATCCGTCTTTCAATGGAACCTGGGGAGGCGCACGCTGGAACTCGGCAAGCGGACGCTGATCATGGGCATCGTGAACGTCACCCCGGATTCGTTTTCCGATGGCGGGCAGTTCCTGGATCAGGACAAAGGAATCGAACATGCAGAGCGGTTGCTGGACGAAGGGGCTGACATTGTGGACATTGGCGGCGAGTCGACGCGTCCGGGCGCCCGCATTGGCGCGGGCCCTCTGAATGCAGCCGAGGCCAGTCCGACTAGCACAAAGAAATCTTCAGTGGCCACGCTCAAAACTAGTGCGCCCGCGGTGAGCGCGGAAGAAGAGCTTAAGCGTGTATTGCCGGTCATCGCCGCATTGAAGAAGAAGCATCCTGCCGCCGTGATATCGATCGACACCTACAAAGCAGACGTGGCTCGCGCGGCGATAGGGGCCGGGGCCGAGATCGTGAATGACGTCAGCGGATTTCGCTGGGACGCGGCCATGTCGAGCATTGTCGCCAAGCTCAAGTGCGGCGCGGTCTTGATGCATTCACGTGGGCGTCCCGAAGAATGGCGCACGCTACCGCCGGCGGGTGACATCGTTTTGCTGGTAAAGCGTGAACTCAAGGACTGGGCCGAGAAGGCCGTGCTGGCGGGAGTGCGGCGCGAGCGGATCGTGCTCGACCCGGGCTTTGGGTTCGGAAAGCGCTTCGAGGAGAACTATCCTTTGCTGGCGCGTTTCGGCGAATTACAGTCCGCAGGATTTCCTCTGTTGGCGGGCACTTCGCGGAAATCATTTATTGGCCGGACCCTCGGCGCAGACGGAAAAGATGTCCCGCCGGAAGAGCGCCTGTATGGAACGCTCGCAACGCAGACTGCGTTAATTCTCAAGGGCGCGCACATCCTGCGAACGCATGACGTGAAGGCGGCAGTGGAAGCTGCGCGCGTGGCGGATGCGATTTTGCAGGCGAACTAGAACAAAAGCTGCGAGGTCTTTGCGGAGTCGACGCCCTCGGGACAGCCGGCAGGATGCCGGCGCTACTCGTTTTTCCCTTCGAGAAAAGTTTCACTTCCCGTTTTCGTGGTGTGCAATCAACATGCTTCCCGGCGGAGGCAGCACACGGCAGAGAAGCTTGAGCGCCCTACACTACTCAATGTGAGGATCGTTGTCAGTCCTCCTTCCTGCCCACCGCCGATGGACGAACTCACTAAAATTTCTCAGAATCCACGAGTTGCCGTGCGCCGCGGCGGAGCACCGGATCCGGACGGAGCATGTGTCGTCTACTGGATGCAGAGGGCGCAACGTGGCGTCGACAATCCTGCGCTGGATGTTGCGGTCGACGCCGCCAACGCGTTGCACAAGCCGGTCGTGGTCTTTCTCGCGCCGGTTCCCTTCTTCCCCAACGCCAACCTGCGCCACTACCAGTTCCTTGCCGAGGGCATTCCAGACATTGCTGCGGCGCTCGCGAAGAGAAACATCGGATTCGTGCTCCGCAGTTTTCCCGAGCACAGCCTGACACGGTTCTGCCACGAAGTAAAAGCTGGGTTGGTGATTGGGGACGAAAATCCCCTTCGCGAGCCCGAAGGGTGGCGGCTCACCGCGGCGAAGAAACTGAACGTGCCGCTGTGGACGGTGGATGCCGACGTGATTGTTCCTTCCAAGCTGCTGGGAAAAGCGCAGTACGCGGCGCAGTTCATTCGTCCGCGATTGCAACCGCACCTGAAGAAGTTTCTCGTTCCGGCCGGGAACCCGCGCGCGCGTGTGGCGTGGAAAAAGCCAGCGGGCCTGACCTCTCTCGAGTGCGGCTCTGACATTAGGCAAGGCTGGCATCTGGATCGCTCGGTTTCCCCGATCACAAACCGGCGTGGAGGGACCGTGGAGGCGCTCCGGCTGCTGCGCGAATTTGTTCACAGCAAGCTGCGCGGCTATGGCATGCGCCGCAACAAACCGGAGATCGACCATACCAGCCGATTGTCGGCCTATTTGCACTTTGGCCATATCAGTCCGATCACTGTAGCTTTGGCCGTCGAAAAGTCCGACGCACCAACGGCGGACAAGGAAGCCTTTCTCAACCAGGTCATCACCTGGCGCGAACTAGCGGTAAACCTGGTGCGCTTCCATCCCGAGTACGACAGCTTTGAGTGCGGAGAAGCCTGGGCCCACCGGACGCTGGCCAAGCACGCGGAGGATCATCGCCCCGTGGTTTATAGCGAAAACCAATTTGAGCACGCCGAGACCCACGATGATCTTTGGAACGCGGCGCAGACGCAGATGGTTTCGACAGGCTGGATGCACAATTACATGCGCATGTACTGGGCGAAGAAGATTCTGCATTGGAGCCGTTCTCCCGCCGAAGCCTACCGCATCGCGGTTCGTCTCAACGACAAGTACCAGCTCGACGGACGCGATCCCAACGGCTACGCCGGGATTGCGTGGGCGATTATGGGGAAATTTGATCGCCCCTGGTTCGAGCGGCCTATCTTCGGGCAGATTCGGTACATGTCAGGCGAGAGCACCGGAAGGAAATTCAATAGCAAGAAATACATCAGTCAGAATCTGATGTTGACGTTGTTTGGTTAAGGCTTTCGAATCGTGGAACTCGTGGCGGAAATAGCGGCGACCTCGTGCTCTCTCCGGTAATCCAGAATGCGCGACGTCAAGGTATGCGCTCCAACCACCCGCACGTCGGCGGTCGCTTCCATGCTCTTCTGCACCCAAATTCCATCGAGGTCGGCAAACACCAGTTTGATGCGCACGGTCTTCAGCCACCAGGAAGGAGTTTTTTCAACCTCGCCCTGAACCTGGCGAATCAGGAAGGAATGCTTGTCGATCCAGGCTTCGCCGGAGATCAGGGTTTCGTCCGCGCGCTTGGGCTTCAATGCCAGGACATAGCATGGCCGGCCCTCAAGAGTGGCCTCGCCGAGGTAGCTGAAATTGTAGTTATCGCTGCTGATGGCGCTGCTGGCTCGGTTGTCCTGGGAGGTGGCTTTCACCTCATGATCCAAGATGCGCCGCACAATTTGTGGACCTCGGTTGCTGCCCGAGGAACTCTGGATTGTGTAATCCCGAAAGGAAGGTGGCCTGAAATTGATTTCTGCCACGACTTGGGAATCAGTTTTCGAATCCTTCACGCTGAACAGGTGATATTCGCGAATGACTTGATACGAAGCATTGGGACGCGTTGCGGCTTGCGCTTTTTGCACAGCCTGGAGGATTGCGTCGAGTGAGGGGGCGGACACGGACGGTTCCTGCGCCATGACCAGGGAGCCGAGGAACGCAATCAGTGCTCCGTTCACCCATCGTTTGCTTATGCTCACTTGCATTCCTCGCGACCCTAAGATGCAGAAAGCACGTCGTGTGCCAAAAGAAATGCTGCAAAAAGAAGGACTACCCGTACCTGGGATGACAGGGAGTGAAAATTCTGCGGCTGTGGAGAGGACATTCTGCCTACGCCGAATCCGGTAAGCGGCGCCACTTTAGGCCTTAGGAGCTCATCGCGCCGGACTTAATACCCGGAGAGGATTGGGTCGGCGGACGATGGTTGGAGCCGAGCCGAATGAGCCGCCACTATTGGGGTCTAGCCAAGTAAGGCCAACGATGTTACCTTCGTAATTTCTACTCAGGTCCCAGTTCCGTTTTTAATAAAGGCGAGTTTTTGGCGTTGGATTTATGTTCATGGACAATCTTGTCTTTTGCCTTATTGCGCAGCTGAATCTGGTCTTCGGAGTGGCGGGGTTAATCTGGCCCGACAAGTTGAAACCATTCTTTGGCGTATTGATGTTTCCCTGGCCGGCATCCTACCGAGCGATCCGTTTGAATGGCGTCATTGCCATCGGAGCCTACCTGCTCGTTGTCGCCAAACTGGTTGCTGTTGGCTTTTGAGCTCGCGGATCGGCCGTGGGCCATCGCCTGACAATGAGCGTAATGATTCCATAAACAATGTCGGCTCCCAGGCCCGAGTAAACTTTGGAGGCGCGAACCAACCAAAGGGCTCGGAGGAAAGGAGCCGAACATGCTGATTATAGGTTGTGACTATCATCCGGGCTTCCAGCAAATTGCTTTCGTGGACACAGACACCGGGGAGCTGAGCGAACGGCGGCTCGGTCATCGGGAGCAGGGGGAGCAGTTTTACCGGGAACTGAAGCTGCGAAATCTAGCGGTGCGCGTAGGGATGGAATCCAGCGGGCACTCGCGCTGGTTTGAGCGTTTGCTGCACGAGCTAGGGTTTGAATTGTGGATCGGAGATCCCGCCGAGATTCGCACCAAGCGGGTGCGCAAGCAGAAGACGGATCGCCAGGACGCGCAGTTGTTGCTGCGATTGCTGATGGAAGGTCGCTTCCCGCGTATCTGGGTGCCCGACGCAGAGAATCGCGATCTGCGGCAGCTGTTGTGGCATCGGCATCGGCTGGTGCAGATGCGCACGCGGGTGATGAACCAGCTGCATGTCGTGCCGCTGAACGAAGGCTTGCGTCGCAAGAAGGCGTTGTGGCGGCCGGCCGGTCGCCAGGAACTGGAGTCGATCGTACTGGCTCCTTGGGCTAGCCGACGGCGGCGGGACTTACTCGACTTACTCGACCAACTGACACTCAAGATCCAGGAACTCACGCAGGCGCTGGAAGTGGAGGTGGAGAAACGTCCGGTGACACGGTTGCTCAGGACGCATCCCGGAGTCGGTCCGCTGACGGCAGTGGCTTTCGAGTTGGTGATCGGAACTCCGGAGCGCTTTTACTGCGGCAAGCAGATCGCCAGCTATGTGGGTTTGGTTCCTGAGGAAAAATCCAGTGGGGACCGGAGGAGACTGGGACACATCAGCAAACAGGGAAACGTGCTGCTCCGGTTTCTGCTGGTGGAAGCGGCACAGGTCACGGTACGAAGTCAACCCCAGTGGCGAAGTAAGTTCTTTCATCTCGCCATGCGGCGCGGGCGGAAGATTGCGAAAGTAGCAATGGCCCGCAAGCTGGCCGTGCATCTGTACTGGATGTGGCGCCAAGGTTTGGATTACACACAAAGCAAAAAGTTCGGTTCGCACGCGGGAGAGCCCGGAAATCGCGATGGTGGGAACTAAATCACCGGCGTAATGATTGGGCATCCCGCTCCCAGTAAGTGAGGGAGTTCGAATAAGCGAATCTTGATCGCACTGAGTGATCGAAGAGATGGCTGGGTCGGACCGAGTTCCTGACCCGAACGATTCAAAGCGAGCCCAGGTTGGAAACGCGCAAACCGACTACGAGAGCGAAATGGCGCTCTTCTACGAGTGCATGCTCTTGTGTGCTCAAAAGTGCTTGACACAGGCCGACATTGTTAGAGATGGCGATTTATCAACAATTAGGCGCGTACAATCCCAGGTCGCGGGTATGCCGGCTTTGCGTTCCGTGTTCCGAGAGGCTCATTGAAGATCTTTACGTCGTTTGACGGAGTCCAGATCGCCTACCACGACCAAGGCGAAGGACCGTCAGTCATCCTGCTCCACGCACCAGGCCCGGAATAAAAAGAAAATCAGGTAAACACGGTATTGACCTTAGACAAACCCAGGGACCAATCTGTTTGTGTTCTCAATTTGGCGTGCACTAGCCGACCCTGAGAGCTAAGGCCACCTCGCGAAGTTTTCGGGTGATGCAGATTTTGGGCGCCGATCCGTACCCTAACCACCCCTTCACAGCTGGATCAATTCAAGTCTAAAAGTCCGCAATCAAGACATGAGACGCCATGGCGCGCACGACAAAACCTTCACTACACAATAGCCGAGAGCTTATCCATCCGGGCGGCTATTGGAAATTGATTCCAGCCGGTAACGTGCACTATTCAACCGGGAGGCAACGTCAATGATGGCAACCACTGAGATGAGAAGATCAGGAATTAGTGTAGTGGGAGACCGGCCTTGGGGAACACATTTTTGCAACTTTTACGAGAGCAGAGAGGACTTGCTCGACATGCTGTTGTCATATTTCAAAGCGGGACTCGAAGACAACGAGTTCTGCGTGTGGGTTGTCTCCGAGCCGCTGTCCGAGCGGGAAGCCTGGGATGGATTGCGGGACGCAATACCTGAGTTTGGTCACTATCTGTCTAAGGGAAGCATCGAAGTATTCGATGGCCAAGATTGGTACCTGAAGTTTGGAACCTTCGATTCAAACCGAGTCATGACATCGTGGAATGAGAAACTCGATCGAGCGTTGGACCGGGGATATGAAGGACTTAGGGGCACAGGGAACACGGCATGGTTGCAGAAAAAGGACTGGAAGGCGTTTTCGGAATACGAGCAGTTGGTCAATAACAGCGTAACTGGAAAGCTAACCACATTGTTGTGTACCTATTCGCTGAATTCATGCGGAGCGAATGAGCTCTTGGATGTAGTGGCCACCCATCAGTTTGCAACAGCGAGACGCCGTGGCGACTGGGAACTGATCGAGACTCCTGAACTGAAACAGGCCAAAGCAGAAATCAAGAAAATGAACGACGAGCTCGAATCGCGCGTGCTTCAGCGCACCAAAGAGCTTAAGGCCGCCAATCAACAACTGAGCCAAGCGCAAGCCGAACTGGCGCATATCAATCGGGTGACCACAATGGGCGAGCTCGCGGCCTCGATCACACACGAAATCAAGCAGCCGATTTCCGCGGCACGCATAAACGCCAGAACCTGCTTGAAGTGCCTGCAGCGCGATGTCCCCGATTTGCTACAGGCAAGCGAAGCGGCAGCGAGAGTCGTTGAGTCCGTAACGCGCGCGGGCGACGTCATTAGTGAAATCAACTCGTTCTTCAAGAAGGGTGTTCTGCAGCGGGACTTGCTGGACGTAAATGAACTCATCAGAGAAATGATTGTCTTGCTGCGCAGCGAGGCAATCCGGTACTCAATTTCCATTCGCACCGAGCTTGCTGCGAATGTGCCTAAGGTGTTGGCAGACCGTGTGCAACTACAGCAGGTTTTCATGAATCTGATGCTGAACGGCTTCGATGCGATGAAGGAATCGACACGCGGCCGTGAGCTGACGATCAAGTCGGAAGTTTGCGATCGTCAACTGCTGATCTCGGTCCGTGATACCGGCTTGGGATTGCCGCTGGACCAGACCGAACAAATCTTTGACGCATTCTTTACAACGAAGGGAAACGGGACTGGCATGGGGTTGCCGATCAGCCGGTCAATCATTGAGTCGCACAGCGGCCGATTGTGGGCCACAGGCAACGGAGGACTCGGTGCAACGTTTCATTTCACATTGCCAGCAGAAACTGCAGTAGCGCAAGCACCGAGTTCAAGGTGAGGCACACGATTTGGTCTGGCAAGAGATTCCCACCGAGTCCGGAACCAAAACATCGCGCCCGTCTGCACGATGACTGGCGAAACCAGGCCATTTCACTCAAAATCACCCCTGCGTCGTCATGCATTCTTCGGATTGCGTTTCCGCTGGCGCTTTTTTGCGTTAGTTTGAAGGTCAAGATGCTCACGTTCATACAGGTTTCCTCCAGCCGTTTGACCTCACCCGGCGCGGTGCCGAGAGAAGCAGATTCCTCGCTTTGGTCGGAATGACAAAACTTGGTTGAGGAATGAAAAGGTTCGGAAGTGGGAATGATAGGGCTAAAGGGACCGAAGCGACGTCAGAGCCACAACAACGGAACCAGCCCTGCCGCCGCCAATCCCACCAGCAGCGGGAGGCTTTGCATTCCCGTTTTTCGGTCGGCCAGGCTGAAGGAGTAGATGCCTTTGATCAGGTTGTTGCTGGAGGCGGCGATCAGGACCGCGGTGGCCGCCACCGGCAGCGGCGTGAGTTTGCCGGCCGCTTGCGTCATTCCCATGATGAAGGGGTCGACGTCGGTGACTCCCATGATGGCGGCCAGGATGTTGACGCCGGCTCGGCCAAGATACGTCACCGCCAACTGGGTGGCCACCAGCATGCCAAGAAAAAGAAGAGCGAAGAGAAAAGCGGTTGTGAGCTCCAGTGGATTGCCGGGCTCGAATTCGCGTTTGAATTGGGAGGCATCCGGATCGGGCCGGCGCGACCAGAACCATCCCACAGCAATCGCGCCTGCGGCGAGCACAAGGAAGGCAGGAGTGAGCATTGCGCCCAGTTGGCGATTGAAAAGGGTCAGCAGGACGACCAGGCGCAGTACATCACGCCCGACGCGATCAGCATACCGCCGGCAAACAGGTGGGGGCGATGTTCGCGGGCGGCCCGGCGCGAAACCGCCACCGTGGTTACGGTGGAAGAGTAGGCGCCGCCGAGGAATGCGGCCAGCACCACGCCGCCGCGTTCTTTGGTCACTTTCTGCAGCACGTAGCTGCCATAGGAGATCGTGCTGACGGCCACGACCACCAGCCAGGTTTTAAAAGGATTGATGTGGAAGCGTCCAAAGTCCTGGTTGGGCAGTGCGGGAAGAATCACTGCGGTGAGCAGCAGGAACTTGGCGAAGGTAAGAATCTCCTGCGGCGCGGTTCGCGTGGCAAGGGTTTCGAGTGCGGCTTTTAGTTCGAGCAGCAGCAGGCTGGCCACACTGAGCGCGGTGGCAATCCAGAAATGGTCGTAGTAGACGAGAGCTCCGACCAGGTACGTCGCCAGGCCAGACATTTCCGACGTGACGCCAGCGGCCTCAAGCCGCGTCAGCTTGTGCCAGTAGGACAACAACAGGAATCCGCCGGCGACCAGAAAACCGACGGTGACCGGCAGCAGTTGGCTCCCCGAGAGGAGAGCGATGGAGTAGCCGATGAGGCCGATCAGAGGGAAGGTTCGCACGCCGCCAAACGAGTAGGAGCCCAAGGCGCTCTTGTGTTCCTCGCGCTCCAGCCCGATCAGGAACGACAGGAAGAGAACGAGGATGATCTTGATGGCATCGGGTGGCAGCCAGCGGTAGAGGTCCACTCGCGGTTACGCCTCCTCGGACCGACGAGCTTAGCATAGTACGAGGCGGCGACTGAGGAGGTAGAAAGTAGATTCCTCCCTGCGGTCGGAATGAAAGAAGCGGGTCGGAACGACAGAGCTGGGGAGTACGAGCTACTCCGAGGGCGATTCCTGAAGCGGTGCTTCCCCTAGATTGTCAGGGGGCACGTGCTTTGGCTCCGTATGGATCGAGTAAGCCCCCGTTTGCTCGTACCACCGGACCTTTAACAGTTCCGACAACATGCGAGCGCCGTCGCGGTACGGACGAATCTTGGAACCCTCGGCATAGTAGATATATTCCACGGGGATCTCGGCCACCTTGAGGCCGAATTTTTGCGCGAGAAAGAGCACTTCCGCATCGAAGCCCCAGCCTCCGATCCTTTGCAGGCCGAAGATAGATTTCGCAGCGGCATTGGTAAAAGCTTTGAACCCGTTCTGCGTGTCTTTGTAATCCAGATTCAGAATGCTGCGCAGCAACAGGTTGTACAGCCGGCCGTTCAGTCGCCGGTACCAGGGCTGCGGATGCACCTGCAGCTTGCGGTCAACCCAGCGTGATCCGATAGCAATGTCGGCGCCCGCATCGATCGCCTGCACCAGCTTCTCAGCGTCTTCGATGGGCGTGGAATTGTCAGCATCGGCAAAAATGATGATGTCGCCGGTAGCACGGCTCACTCCGTCGCGAATGCTCTGGCCCTTCCCACAATTGACCGGATTATCGATCAGGATGACAGCGGGATGCTTGGCCGAAAATTCGCGCGCCACGTCCGCCGTTTGATCGATGGAGCCGTCGTTGACCACAATAATTTCGGCGTCCCAGGACTTCGCTTCAATGAATGCCAGAATCGGTTGCAGTGTGCGGGGAAGACGCTTGGCCTCGTTGTAGGCGGGAATGACGATGCTGTACGAATATGGTTTCATCACGGCAGTTTAGGATGCTCCAACTGAACTTGCTGTTGTAGGGTGGATTCCTTAGCAATCTCAACAGTTTCCGGGGACCTTACCCTGTCCCCTGTAGATGGACGGTGGATAACTTCTTGGGCGGGGGAAGGTTCCCGGGGAATTGACAATAATACGAACCGATCATTCTCCGCCTTGCCCGTTTCGACTCCTCGGTCGGGCTTGGAATCGTCTTTCTTCCTCGCGAAAATGAAAGCTAGGGCGATGGTCACCAGGCTGGTGCCGAATGGGATTGTTCCCCACATGATCCCTTGCCAGCGCGGAGGCCGCAGCGGAGATGGGATCGTCGTGGCGGGAGGAATCCCGATGGTGGTCCACACCGTGGTTTCCCCGTCGTTGAAGCTGTCGATCTGACGCCAGCCGGCGAAGGTGAGGATCGGATTGTAGAAGGCATCGTGAACGAAAATGTATCGCAGGCCGTAACGGCGAGCATGGCGCAGCATCTCGGAAAGGGCCAGCATCCCTTCGGTGTGATAGAACTTCGCGCTGCTTAATTGGGCAACGCCGTGCCTGGTTAATTCAGGAATCGTACGCGCGGAGTTGTACTCGCCGTCGACGCTGGGCGCTTCGGTATAGCAGGCGATCTTCGACATCGCGTTGGCGTATCCCAACGTCAGATATCGATATTTGTCATGCCCCTGTGTGTTGAGGAACTTGACGATGGGGGCGACATCCGGCTCGGGACCAATCAGAGGGAAGTACAAGTTCCAGGCTACTGCAAACGACCCGGAGGCGATGATCGCACCGGCCAGCACGCCAGCCGCGGCAGCGCCAAAACGATCGATTAGATAAACCGCCATCATGCCCACGAAGGGCAACGCCAGCAACAGGGCCCAGAAGGTGAACCGTTCAAAGGTCAGAATTTCGAATGCCCTGCCCAGCAACCAGCGGGGTAGAGGCGTCGTGCCTCCAAGCCCGAAGATAAAAGCGAAGTAGAAGCCAACCAACAACGGGCGCAGCCGAGACTCGCCGCCCTTATAGAACACGTAGGGCAACGCCAGCACGACCGCTCCGCAGGGCATCAGCCAATAGTGCAGGCCCCAGATAGGCTCGAGCAGGAAATTGGCGCGGCTCAAATGTGGGATCGCGATTTGCTTGATCGGATCTTTCAGCAGGATCAGGAAATAGGGCAGCAGCACGGCTCCTATTCCAATTAGCGCCAGACTTCCGAAGGCGGCGATCCTTCGGATGGGCACGGACATTGAACCTTCGGGATGCTCGCGGCGATAGTCCGACACGGCGATCCAGATCACTGGGCCAGCGAAGAACATGACGCCAAAAAATAAGGTGGCGTGATGAGCCGCGGCAGCAGAGAGGGAAATGAAGAGCCCGAGAATTAAGTCCTTCATTTCTCCACGCAGGGTGTAGCGATAGATGCAGGGGAGAGAAAGCAGGAAAAGCGACGTGGCCGATATCGTGCCGATCTGGCCGTCTTGATATGCCAGAAGACAGAGTGATCCCAGGAAGATCGAAGCGAAAGCGGCATAGCTGGCGGCGCGATCCGATGTCCAGAGTTGCGCGAAGTGGTAGACCCCCACCGGGAGCAACAAAATAAAGATCCCCATCACGAGCATGAAGCCGTTGGTCAGCCCAATCACATGAGAGAACATTGCGATCCACTGGTGGGTGAGCGGCGGATAGGTGGTTTGCGAGAAACCGGCAAATGCCTTTTCATTCCAGGGATCGAACCAGTGGTGCGCATAGTGCGACGCCATCGACATGTGAAAGTTGGCGTCGAAACTGTTGGCCGGCACTTGAATCATGAGCAGCGGCCCATGAAAGCCAAGAGCACACAACACGATCAACCAAAGCGGGATCGGGCGGCCCAGCGACGACGAAGAAGCGGTAGCCATTTTTTGGGGTGAAACTTTTATCCGGAGTTCTGATGCGTTTAGGGATGGCAGGGGTTGTGGAGAAGATTGCAAAGGAAGCCTCTACGGTGAGGGGCCGAGATTGCAAGTGTTTCTTTTTCTGCAGGTTTTCTGGATTAAAGCAAGGATCGGCGATTGAGAATTGGGACGAACCGGTTTGCCCGTTCCAGAGAAAGATGGTCGGGGCGATAGGATTTGAACCTACGACCCCCTGCGCCCAAGGCAGGTGCGCTACCAGGCTGCGCTACGCCCCGACTTT
>CALFMO010000056.1 GCA_937879855.1 uncultured Acidobacteriaceae bacterium
GTCCGCCACCGCCAAAAATCGCCAAACTCTACTTCGCGACCTGCGGAATGTCGGTTAGATGGTCCCCATGCGCCGATCGACCTCGCTGCCGCAGATAGAACGATTCCCAAAAATAGGTACTGGCAGCCCGTGGCGGTTGAGCGGCGGGGGTCCAACTTCGTGACACTGCAACCACAGGCGTTCTACATCATGAAATCGAAGGAAAGGCTTAGTCTTCCCGTCAGCATCGCAGTGGACATTCGTGCTATTTCCGAAACCTTGGGCGATATCCGAATTCACTACGCGGGGTTTGCACATCCCGGATTCGGACACGGCCAGCATGGAGGGCGACCGGGGACGCCATTGATTTTTGAAGTCCGATCAAATGATTTTGCTACACGTCTTTACGATGGCGCCCCGCTCGCAAAGGTTTCTTACCTTCGAATGTCCGAGGTTCCCGATCCGCCTCCCGCGCCATCACGATATGATGGACAAGAACTCAAATTGGCGAAGTGGTTTAGCGATGATTGAGTCAACGAAGCTTCTACCAACGTCTCTTCGGCGAGCGCTACTGGACTACGTCCAGCCGATGGGCTCACTCTACCCTGGCATCGACCAATGGATGGACCGCACATTAACAGACGTTGAGCGAGGCCAGCGCGCCATTCGTATCGTACTGGACCATCTCGGCGTTGCCGGCCTTACGATCGTCAAATATGGTGTTCGGGCAAAGCTTTGCACGTTGCACGTTCATGAACGTGCGCGCGCCCTTGGCGTTGGTCAACTGTTGGTTCATACGGCAATTCAGTTAGCTGGCGCTACGGCCGCACGAAGCCTGTACGTGACCTTTAGCGAAGCGATCAAAGACGTATGCTTGCCGTTCTTCACTCATATGGGACTGCACAGCGTAGCGGTTGTCCCGAACCGTTATGTGCCTGGCGTTGACGAATTCGTCTCAGAAGCAACAATTAATCCTGCACTCTATGAAACACAGACTCCGGGTGCATCGATTGGCGTGGTATGGCTTGGGCCGAGAGGTTCGTCTCCGATCGATCCGTGGTCTCGGTTTGCTGGCGCTGGAGGGGCAATCGAAGACCTAGAGTTTGTCATGCGCCTAAAGCGGGACGGCGGGTTCGTCTGCGCCGATGTCTCCGGAATTGATGTCACACAACTCAAAGATGCCCAGTTTACCCCGAACCAGTGCGCCGTTTGGAATGGCTATGGGTCGCTCGAGGAACCAGCCCCACAGACCGGAGCAGGGGCAACAGGCGGCCGTGCATTCGTGGATTGTGCCGGTCAATTGTCTAACATCCACCAGCGTAACGCGACCAACTATCTTTCCACGTGGCCAGTTGCCAATGGCGGCATCAAAAAACCGCTGTTCGGCCGCACGCGCTGACGCGCTCAGATCTACACGCTGCGCCGCCACAATCACGAGCTCGCCCCGATAATTAGTTTTCCACGTCCTCGTTTCAATCGTCTTGATCCCCCGGACGATCAAAGTAGCCCATGGTTGGCGTACGGACAGAGCCTTCACTTTGGACGTCTACCCCCCGCCATCGCCGCCGGTTACGTGCTCGAGTCGCTCACGATCTCGTCCCAACTTCGTGCTTCGTTAGTCTGACGGTGCCTAGCCGATACGAGGGTGAGCCATCGTTAGGCCGGCTGTTCCAGAGGTCGAAATAGAAACCCTGCGAGCAAGTGGTAAATTTCTTCATGGCCCGGATAACTCAGTTGTGCCAGCAATGTGGTGGATTCTTACGGAGATGCCAAGCGTCGATGAACCTTAGGAAGCTGCCGGGCCGGTCAGGATGATGTCCTTTTCTCCCGGTTTCTCGTCGTCGTCTCCAAAGAGTGCAGTTTGCGTAGGCCGGCTGAAGGGCCGCGCAGTCGTCCTTAGGCGCCACTTGGGAAACGCTTCACGTAGCGTTTCGACCGTTGTCTCGTAGGTAAACTGTCTAGCATCGGTGCGTACATAGACGTGTCCGGATCGCCTTAGCATATTGGAAGCTTCCCCGAATACTTTGCCCAGCAGCGTGCGGTACGATGTTCGGTCGTGAAATTTCCCCTTGTGGGGATCGGCATTGCACACGGGCTGGGGCGCCTCTCCTAACATCCACAATCGCAGCCACTGATCATAGTAGTAGTTGGCAACGCCATAGTACGGCGGCGACGTCAACATGAAATCAAAGGGGCCATGCTTTGCAAGGCGGGGCATGAGGATCGCGCTATCACCAAGCAAGAAACATGCTGGCGTCACCTCCGGTCGCCCCGCCTTGTAGCGCCAGCGGACACGTCGTAGAAGGAACTGTTCGGGATCAAGTCGCGGCGGCGTGAGTCGTTTGCGGAGCCACCAGCTGACCGAGTAATCTGGCGCCATCGCTTTGCTTTGCCGCATCTGATTGGAGAAGCTCGCCTCGCGCTTGCCGTGGAGATAAATCAAAATAAACGCCATCGTGGTGCAATCAATAATGCTGTGCCGCCAATCGAGCAGCGCTCGGGCCGCCAAGAGAAAACGGCGCACGCGGGGACTGTAGCATAGGTTGAAGAACCGCGGCAGGCTGATGGTGCTGAGATCTGTTGCCCGTGAGGCCCTTGCGATCGTTGTTATCCTGGCTTCGACGGCTTGTTGTTGTCCTGGAAACAATTTTGCCCGTCCGTAGACCCACCCGACAGGGTTAATTTCGATCCCCCCGGCTGTCAGTCCACGGGCTGCCGCAGAGAAAAGACTCGTGGCACGCCCTGCGAATGGGTCAAGGACCCGTCCGCGATTCCCGACAAATTTCTCGATCACGTGGTTCGTAAACTGGACGGGGAACATCGCATAGTAGGGCCCCACACCCGCCCATCGGTCCTCTGCAGAGCTTAGCGCTCGCGACAACGTGCCCTCCACGTTGTGAGGCTTCCAAATAGTCCCCCTGCGATCATTGCACACTTAGCGCAGCGTGAGCGATCCAGTGCACATACCCTCTTACTCCGCCGGCGGTCCCCCGTTGACAGACGGTAATGAATCTGTCGTTAATAGTAGCGACAGATGAAATCAAAGTCAAGAGCGATATCTGAGGACAACGGGATACGCCGGCGCCTGCGGGTTCCGGCCCGTCTCGGTCAACTTCGCGAGACAATCATGAATCTGGACTACATCTGCAACGGATCGCTTACGTCAAGAAGAAAGGTGTGTGGAAAGCCGCAGTGCAGGTGCGCTGTGGACCCAGCTGCCCGCCACGGTCCTTATTACGAGTGGGGCCGACTCGTTAAAGGCAAATTGGTTCACACCCAACTTCGGCGCCAAGAAGCCGAACGGATCGCGCGCGCAATCCGCAACTACCGTTCTCTGCGACGGTTGCTGGCGAAGTGGATGCGCACGTCGGCTCGGGCGATTTTGGCCGAACGCTCCAGAGAGTCCTGAGTTATGTCTCGCGCTCAGGAAACCGCGGAGGCCTCCGGCATGAGTTTCTTCGCTAGTTCCTCAAGCACTCGCGTCCCAAGCCGTAGTGGAATGGCCGCTTCCGCGTGCGCTGACACGAGCGGTACGAGCGAGTTGGGGAACCTTGAAGAGACCATTTGGTCCAAAAGGCTCAAGGCGTCCGCAAGCCGCGGGAATTGGGTTGGTTGCGCGCGGGACGTATCGTTGTCGCCGTCTCGCAGAAACGGTAGTGTCGCCACGACAAGTGCGCCCGACGCCGTTTTGTAGAAGAACTTTCTGCCGAAGTAGGTGTCCAAGCCGTACGGCTTCGTGCTTTGAGAATAGATGATGTTGCGCTTGATATAGGGATCGTCTAGGAGCAGGATGCTCCTCGGCTTCAATTTACCTTGCTGACCTCTCGGGCCTTGGTCAAGATTCAAGAAATGATCTACGAACAAACCGGTTTTCTCGATGCCCACCAGCAAGATGTCCTGTCCATTGTTCACACGCCGCGCCTCATCATTCAGGCGGCGCAACTCCTTGGATATTGCATGCGAGAGCCAGGCGGGATGACCGAACACCGCCAAGGGGCCGTCCAGCACGATCGCCAGTCGTCTCAGCGTCGTCAAGAACGTTCTGCTTTCCAACCACCGCAGAACATGAATCATCCACAGCCGTTCGAGGACTTGCATGATCTCCGCGAACATGGCGCCGTTGGCACCTGCCGGCTCCATGCCTTCATGAATTCGGAGCGCATCGGTGGAGTACAACGCTCGCTTCAGATGGCACGTACATGTGTACCGCTCTGGCGCGGGCAAGTAGCCTCGATCAGGCGCGGGACAATCGTCGATAGAGTCGTACGGGCACTCCTGATGGTGCGTGCTGGGCTTGTGCGGGAGAATTGCTTGGTAAGTTTCAAGCAGCGATTCGGCGTCTGGTGCCATTCGAGTATTGACCAGGAGTTCGAATAGTGTCTTGCGTAGCGACGATGGGGCAGAGAGTTCCGCATCAATCACAACGTTGGCGCCAGGGAGCGCTTCGTCAATCGATGCGGTTGTCTCAGTATCCCGAAACTGCCGAGGATCGACTGGGCGATGTGCATCGAGCGCACGCAATTTCTTGAGGTCGAGCAGAACCGCCGCGACAGTCAGATACTCAATCGATGCGCCTGGATAGCCGTTTACCACCGGTTGCGGTATATGACTACCATCTATCGCCAAAACCAAGTCTGGAATCCAGGGGCTCGCCGTTACAGGATGTTCAACGGGTAGTTCCGAGCTCTGCTGCTCCGGTGCCTTCTTGTTCATCCTCGCCAAGAGCGCTTGGACGCGCGGGCTGTTCACCAAGCGGCGCAACGGCCCGTACGACGCAAACTCCCCCTCGTAGGGCATCGGCTATACCGGAATTTCGAACTTCAGAATCTGTACAGGTACCGTGAAAGGGTTGCTCAGCGTCTTCATCCGCAAGAAGCCTTTGTCTTGGGCGCGCAAGATCGATGACTCGAAATCGGCGAAGTCATAGAACTTGCGCAACTCTTTCGTTTCATCGTTGTTATTCAAATGACCAATGAACCAGTTCGCGGTATTCGTCCGGATGTTGCGCTGGATGCTGCTAACCTCTTGATCGGCGTAGACCATACCGATGCGGTACTTGCCGCCTTCCTTGGCTGCCCGAACCCACACATTCGTCAAATCGTTCTCAGAACCCGACGGTAGCAGTTCATGGGCCTCCTCGACGTACACAAGAATCTCGGGAGGTCGTTTGGCGGTGCGAAAATCCGTCTGATTCTCTTGAAAGATACGCCACATGACCCTCTCCGCCACTGAGCGGTTGATCGCTTCATCGCCACCTGATTGGTCGATGATGACGAGCCGCCCCTCGACGAGATTGTTATATATTTGATCAGCATAGTCCCCAGTAAGCGTGTTCGTGTGTTGCGCTCGGACGTGACCGACTATTTTCGGTCCGTTGGTGTAGGCAAACATCTCGAGGATCTTCTTGAGATCCTCATCGGCCCACGGCTGAGGTTCCTCGCCCTTTTGCTCTTTCTCTTTCAGGTAATCTCTCTCAAATTGATCGTATTCACTGTTGGAGTCCTTCATGAATTCGTAAAGTGTAGCCATGGCATCACCGATGGCACTCCAGCTTGCAGTGCCGTCGTTCTTGTCCAAGATGGAAGCGGCCGCCTGATAGGCAGCCGGATCCTGACCTTTGCCTCGTTTCAAGGCCTCAATCAACTTGTGATTAAAGAGACCCTTAGGATCAGGACGAAGAGCAGCAGGAACAACGAAGCCGGCTCTTGCCAACAGCGCACGATACGCGAGCCGGCGGCGACGATAGCGAACCCCGGCCGATTGGTCGGCGGGATCCGGGTGGTCGAACCGTACATCGCGGAAGTTCCTGATGTACTTTACGCCGCCCTCGTCGTGTAAGGCGCTATTGATGATTTCTTTACCGATTTGCAGAGTGGCGTCGTCGTAGAAGTTCAGCAGCATCAGTCTTCGATCGGGATCGTTGGGATGCTCAAGGATCCCGTAGGTCACCACGTCGTCCTTCTTACCGGAGGGATGTGATCTCCAGACGTTCTTGAGAGCTGATGGGTTCCGAGTTCCACCAGCATCCTGGACATTTTCATTGGCATACTCGCCATCCGGATCAAAAATGACCTGCCCAATGCGTAATTGCGCCGACCATCGCAGGGCGAAGACTGATTGCGCGATGATCTTCGTGGTGTTTGACTTTCCGATGCGAGTAATGCCGAACAGCGCAGTCTTCTGACCCAGCAGGTCCCCTGGGGTCAGCCTAACTTTGACGTCGGAAACTCCTTGGAAGGTTCTGTTTGTTGAAGCGTAGCGAACTTCGCCCACTTCAACCTCTTCTGCGCTTGCTAGATCATCACGATTGAAGTCGCGGTGGTTCACGATCTTCTGGAGCGCTTGGCCGTTGGGCTTGTATACTTTCAACCCCTTGTTGGGATAGAAATTCGAGATGTCACTTCCGAACTTCAATGCGAGGTCCCCATGCGCGTTTTTATCAAGGAAAAACGTTCCGACGACTCGACACTTGAGGCCAGCAAAGGATAGGATGTTGTGAGTCTGAGGGTCCATCATTTCCGCGTGATCCCAATGCTTGGTTTCTTCGCCGGCCGCCCGTTGGGCAGCTTCTGCCCGAATCCGCAGTGCTTCCTGATCGTTGGGCAAAGGGGCGGCGTCCATGACTCGCAGGAGAATCACGGACGTGTCCTCTAGGGTATAGTCGATATCAGTGTCGTCCGGGCCCATGCGTGTCGCAATGAGAAAACACAAGCCCGGAATACCGCCAACGTCTTTGCGGTGATGATCATGAATTTCGACAGTTGCCTCCTCGTAGTCGATCGAGAAGACTTCTCCTACGTACTGTTCCTTCTGAATCAATGAGCCGAGAAGATCCTTCGCCTGCTCGCTGACTGTCCGGTTGTGGTCTGCCGCCAACGCGGTCGCAATATCGGTTTTAGTCTTCACGTTCCCACCCCCGCTGAGACACTATGGCTAGTCTCTTCTGCGCTCCCGTGTTTTTCGGGCTCCAGATACCCGCTCACGTGTTCGATGGTGGTAACCGATGTTTTTCTACGCATGACTCGTCGTTCCTGTTTGCTAGTGGTGCCCAGCCTGGCGCGCCGGTCACTTGCCGTCTCCATGTGCCTGCTCGGCGCACGCGGGGCACCCATCCCGCACCGCCAGCGACGCGAACGGCGTCAGGTCACCGCGCCGGCCGTCATAGGTCCACCAGCCGCTTCCACGAACCCCTCCGGCGTACCCCGTGATGAGGTCCAGCACGGCGTTCGCGGCCTCGGACGCTAGCGTGCCGTTCATCGACACCACCTGGGGCGCCCCTGGGGCGTTCGGATTTCGGTCGTACCCTCGGGGCCGCTCGATCTGCTCGGCGGCCAAGGCGGCGTCGGAGAGCAATGGCCCGCAGCGAAGGCACGCCGAGTCCGGCGTGACGACCACGAGCTGCCCGCGAGCGTGGACCAGCTGCTCCCCATTAGTCACGATCGCCATCCCGATGTCGACGAGCGGGACCAGGTAGCGGCGGCAGAAGAGATTGATCTGCTCGCGGGCGGCGAACGAGTCGACGCACGCGACGATGACGTCCACGCTCTTGAGCGCAGCGATCGCGTCCTCGCACGGGAACCGCTTCGGGATCTCCTGAACCGCGATCGACCGGTCGATCGCGGTGATCATGCGGCGCATGACGGTCGTCTTCAACGCCCCCAGATCCTTGGATGTCGCCCCCACCATCCGACTCAGATTTGACTCCTCGACGTGGTCGCCGTCGATCACCACGAGCCGGCCAAGGCCTTGGTGGGCGAGCTGCTGGCAGACATGCGATCCTCCTCCGCACACCCCGATGACCGCAACGGCCGCGCGGGCGAGGAGGGCATCGCTGCGGGGTCCGATCGCCAGCGTTTGGCGGTTGAGACGCGGGCGGGCGCGGTCAATGGCGTCGTCCGGCTGCGGCAGCCAGTTTCGCAGAGGGACACCGACAACGCGGACACGCCGCAGGGCCCCGACGCGTCGCCCGTCCTGCCAGAAGGCTCCCGTTGCGGCTCCGTCGCCCAGAATGATCGCGCCGGACGGGCGCCCGGGGAGCATACGGCTCGCGATCGTAAAGAGCTGAGAAGCATACCGCGTGTCATCGAGCGACGGCACCGGTGCTCGACGTCCCGGGTGCGCGTGAACGAGGACCAGCGCCGCGTGCAGCTCATCGGCCCTGACCAGCATGCGTGCGTTGAAGTCGGCGCTCCAGGCCAGCATCGGGCCCGTTCCGCGTGACGTGATCGCGTCATCAGGGATAGGGATCCATTCCCGGACAACCAGCAGATCGTGGTCCGGAGATCGGCCGAGGCCGCAGAGGAGAAAGCCGGCTTCTTCCCCTCGCCGGGTATCCTCGACGTGGCCCCGGACGCGTGCAAACAGGTCGGCCGCGATCCGGAGCTCCACCGGTCGCGGTTCGGGGACCGGTGCTCGGCCGTGGACGCCACGCCGAGCGAAACGCCGTCTCATGTGGGTTCACGAAACCGCGTGAGCCACAGTTGGACGGCCCGGGTTGCCGTCCGCGGTTCCGCCGGCCAGGGGAACCCGAAGCTGAACCGTCGCCACACCCGTCCGAGGATGTACTCGTCCGTGGGGTTGCGGGGTGGCTGGCCGGACGCGTTGACCACGGCTGGGTCGATCCAGAAATCGGGCCGGACGTCCGGCCAGCCGCCGAAGCGGAGGAGCGCTTCCGCCGGCGACGGATGCCACGGAGCCATGAACTGCAAGCCGGTCAGGCGCACGTGGAGCGGCTGCTGCGCGTCAGGACTCACGTCCTCGGCGCCGCCGAACGCCGCCGCCAACTCCTGCACGATCGCCTGCCGGGCGTCGGGGGTCATGACGAGACTAGCTCACCCCGCCGCCGGGGACGGCTTCGAAGTGCAGGCCCGACTTGACGTCGATCGTCTCGGCGTCGCCAAGCGGGCGCTTCTCGTGTCCGTGGATCAAGAAGAGCACAAACGCCGGGTTCACCTGCAGCTCCCGCTTGAGCTCGCTGACCACGGTCGGACCGGCGGGCACCTCCCGGGGCTTGCCATCAAGCGTGATGTGCGCCAACTCGCGTCCGCGAGCCGCCGCGTGCGCCTTCCCGGAAATGACATCCATGTGAAACCTCCAGTATGATGAAAGTCAACGGGCGATTCCCGTTTCAATATAGGTAGAACAGCGTTTCGACGCCCGCCATGGTCACGGTCAAGGCCTTCGGCGTGGCTGCGGATATCACGGCCCCGACGCGATCGTCAGCGCGATGACTCGCCGGCGGCCCCGGCGTTCGGGCCGGACGCAGGGCGCAGGTGAGACGTCGAATCGCGGTTCTACCGAAAGGGACGCCGTTATCGGTTTGTTCGTCCGGCCGTAAACGGGGGACGAGGACATGTTAGGCAACTCTAACCATCGGCTGGCGCTTGAGCCGCCGCAGCCGCCGTGAGGTAGCGTTGAGGAAACCGGGCTCGATGCCGCTACCCGCCGAGATCGTGGCGCAGTTGCGCCAGCCGCACTTGAAGGTCAACGTGGGCGACATATGGCGGTTACCTGAAAAATACGCGAAGTACCCGGGAGGCAAGAGCCGCTATTGTCTGATCGTCGCGCTAGAATCCGCGCCGGGCGCTCAGGTCCCAGCCCGAGCGCATTACGTGGCCGGATCAACCAAACCTGGCGGCCAACCCGAGGTGGCACTCGACACCGGCGAAGCAAACCTGCCCCAGCCCACATTCTTCCGGATCTGGTGGAGCGGCAGCATCGACCTTGCCTGCTTGGTCGAGGTCGGGGAGTTCAAGGGCCGAGTTGCGCCTGGCCGCAGAGAGGAAATCCGGGTGGCCATCCAAGCGAGCAACCTGGTCGCACTTAAGAAACTCGTGGGCTGACGCGCCGATGAGGACACTCGAAGACTATCGGGCGGAGTATCAGCGGGTAGGGGTCGGTCCGCTCCTGTACGAGTTGCTGGGCAGAATTGTATGGTCGACGGCTCGGACGTATCCGCCGTCTGAGTACTCCGCCTATGGGACGTGGAACCGACCAGCGTGTGAGGACGTCCTTCATGACTGGATCAGCGAGCGACTCTGGCGCCGGGCAGATCTCCAGGCAATGCTGTCATCGGCGCGGAACGTGGGACAGTTGCGCGCGGCGTTGACGACTTCGCTGGGCCAATATCTCGTGAACAAGCGTCGGCGATCCATCGCCTCAAATCTGTACAAACGGGTACGCTCGATGTTGCGTGATGATCCAACTTTCAGAGCCGTTACGCCGGCTTCACTAGGACCTGGACAAGAGTGGACGCTGACGGAGCGAGCGGCAACTGACCCATCGCCTTTAGCGAAGCGTGACCTTCTCCGGGTCGCATCCGAACTGGGCGACGATAGCCTGGAGGTGATCCGGTATGGGCCGTTTTCGCAGAAGCTCTCCCCGATTTTGCGAGATCCAAAGCTTCGCGAATTCCTCGTTTATCTACTTGGCCGCGCTGAAGGAAGCTTGTCGTTGAGTGCCATTGTCGATGTTATGCGCTGTCGCTTTTCTCTCTCAACAGAGGAACAGATCGAACTTGACGAGACCGTGCCAGCAGCGGATCCCGACCCGGGTGACGACGCCGTCGTCGACGCGATTGCTCGGAGCGTCGTCTCCCGTTTAGAGATCGATGAATCAAGGCTCCTCGCCGCATACTTCGCAGCTCAAGGTAGTTTGGGAGAGGCCGCAAAGGCATGTGGCACCCCACTTCAACTCCGTAAGGCCGTCTATCGAGCGTTTGAAATGATTTGCGAGTGCGCCGATACCGTGGAGGAGGCCGGTGCGATCATGAGAGCGACGGAATCCTTGTTACATGAGCGTGGTGAGTGATCATGCGCTGCCCCCTGCCTATTGACTGGCTCGAGTACCTGGATGGTCCTCTGTCGGAGACACTCTGCTCGCACCTTCAGGAGTGTCGCCCCTGCCAGCTACTTGTAGAAGAGCTACGGCGGGCATCGCCCACTCAACAGCTCAGCGTATCGGGCCTTCCTGATGCCGAATCATGGCCTCGATGGCACGAAACAAAACCGCTATCCTCTGCCTTTGGCGAAATTTGGTGGAGCGCTGAGTTCCGCTCGCCTCACTCTGATCCCACGGGGCGTGTGCCGCTGCTCATCCTATCGAACCCCTGGTGCGAAAAGCAGCGATCTTGGGTCGAAGTGGTGCCACTTGCAACGGATGTAGAAAATGCTACGTCTCTTGACCTTGTGCTGTATCGGGACGATACGGATATCAGAGTGCCTTGGCGAGTACTCTTTCGCAATCAAACCATCGCTGAAACCAACGAACTTGATACGCGCATCGGAGAGCTAACTGCGACCGGGCGAGCAATCGTCCAGAGCGCACTCGACGGTCGCGCTTCCGAAGAACGATTTGGACCGCCTATTAATGAACCGGAAGATTCGCGTATCCAACCTCCGCAATGGATGCAGAAATCGATTGAATTTCTTGGTCGTGGATACGCCAGCATGTTAGAGGAAGATGGCACTGCCCAGTTACTGCCACGTGTAGTATCGCTTACCATGCGCCGCATTGTCGAGCTTGCCGATGTAGCGCAGAATCGGCGCTTCGCAGCTGCAAGCACTGAGGAAGAGTTTCGTTCCTGGGAGGTCGAGATCCCCGACAGAGGGCGTCTCCGAGGAAGAATCGAGCACCGATTCCGAACCGATGAGTTGCTCTTCGTGATTGAAGAGGTAGCAAAGGAACTACTCGGTCTATCGGCACTCATGTGGATTGCGGTGTGGTCAGATCGACTCTCTGCACCGGTAACCTCTCCGCCGTTCCGGCCCGAAATGGGCGAACACGTATTACTCGGTGACGGTTATGGCATTGTGCCAGGGGACATCAGCCACTTGGAATTGAGGGTGTCCGATGAAAGCTGATGCGCGAGCAATTGACCAGTTGGTCCAAGACTGGTGGCTCAGGAGTCCGGGCAGCGACGAGCTGTTACAACGTATCCTGGAGCGCACGCTGCCAGCGGTACCGGGGAATCTCGTCCCCTTTGCGCGTGCTATGCAGGTTCTTGAGACGTACGGTAACCAATTCCCAGCGGCACTGCAGCGTCGAGTAGCAGAACTCGGCCAGCGACTAGCCACGTTGCGCGACCGAGAGCATCAGGTCGATGCCTTGGGCGATCTCGACAACGAACCGCAGGTGCTCTTCACCATCCTCGGTGACGACGAGGTGGCTGGCCTCCAAGGCTTCGATCCCCAAAAGATTCACCGAGTGAGACTCTCGCACACGGAGAGCCGTGCAGCGTGTGCACGAGCGTTCCTAGAGGAAGTGGGATGGGACCGATTCCCGACGCAGACCGCAACGGATCTTCGGGTAGCGGTTGACGATCTCGCTGATCGTGAGGGATACGAAACATGGGGCTTGTTCGTCGATCGCGCGAGAAATCAGGGTCTAGCCTTGGGCGTCAAGGTGATCGCCGGACACCCAAACGAAAACCGGCTGTGGTCAGGAGCAGACAAGGAGATCGAGGAGCAAGCTGGGATTGCACTGCGGTTTGGCCTAGGCGGCGACGGGTGGGAAGCTAGGATCGAGTGGCCGGCAAATTACGTCGGTGAGTCGATCGGACTTCCATTCTACATCGCCGCTCGTGTCGCGCGCGGGAATCTTCCGCATGCCGCCCTTACAGCGTCTACGGGTCGCCTTGACATCGGAGGTGAAGTTAAGGGAGTCACCGGTATCGCGGAGAAGATCGCAGCAGCGCGCCGCATCGGCATACGGCGCGTTCTCGTGCCAAGAGAGAACCTCGAGGAAGCACGGGCAGCCGCAGCAACAGACCTGATCGTTCTACCCGTGGCGCACATCAGGGAGGCCGATGGCGCTTTTCGACAATCAGCATCGGCGATCGATCTTGGGTATGCAGCGTTAGTTCGTCTGGTTCGCACTGCGCTTCGAGACTATGATCTGTTGACCGAAAACGAAACTGAAGAGGAACACGGCCACCGTTTTGCGGTTGCCAACGCACGCGGTTCGGCGAACGTCTGGGTCTACAAGAATGGCCGCGTGTACGCGGATGGTCGCGCGGGGCCAGTGCTCGATGCCGCAAACCGCCTGATTGCCGAACGCGTGCCGTCTGAACCGGTCCAGAAGGAAACGTTCTCTTTCCAATTGCCAACGCGAGAGCTTCAAGATCGCTATCAAGAGGCTCTTCTCGAACTCGGCGCCGCCACCGAAGCGCCCCACGAACACGAAGGATGGCGGCTACGGCTAACCCGAGGGCAAAGCCGCGTGACGGTAGTGTTGTACAAGAAGGGCAGTTGTGTTATTCAGGGGACCGCTCCGGCGTGGGATCACGCATATGGGGTGGCGCAAGGGATCACTCAAGCCATTGGGGGTCTACCACCGTCAAAAACACGGTCCCGGAGCGGCTCTCCGGATCAGAATAGCAGCGCGTTAGACAGCGACATCCGCCCTCACATCGGAACGGACGAAGCCGGTAAGGGCGATTACTTCGGTCCACTGGTTAGTGCGGCTGTGTACGTAGACCGGGAGACCGCGGCGAAATTTCGACAGCTCGGGGTTCGGGACAGCAAAACGTTGTCGGATCGACGCGCGCGAGAACTCGCCAACGAGATTCGGCGCCTTGTGGATGGGAGATATGCCGTCGTTGCGATTAACCCACGTCGATTCAACAGCCTCTACGAACAGTTCAGGCGTGAGAAGAAAAACCTCAACTCCCTTCTCGGGTGGGGCCATGGCCGTTCGATCGACCAGCTGCTAGCCGTCTTGGCGGGTAAGCGGCTGTCTGCTGAGTACGTACTTGTGGATCAATTCGCTGATAGCCACTATATCGAAGAGCGGACACGACGTGCCGGCATACCAATCGATCAACGCCATCGGGCAGAAGCAGATATCGCTGTCGCAGCCGCCTCGATCCTCGCGCGAGACGGTTTCCTGCTGTGGCTTGAACAGTGGTCTCAACGCACTGAGATCGCACTACCGAAGGGAGCTTCGCCCCAAGTGGTCCGAGCGGCCAAGGAGTTCGTACGGCGTTGGGGTGCCAACTGGCTGGGGGAGGTAGCGAAGCTCAATTTTCGTACCACGCGTGAGGTGCTTGAGGGCGAAGATGCCCATAGTGACGCACCTTCTCCACATTGGGTCAATGAAGGAACAGAGAGCGAAAGCTGACGACCTCCGCAGGAATGGTCGCTTCGAAGAGGCAGCCCACGAGTATGCTGCCCTTTGGCCCGACGGCGACCGATGGACCGGTTGGGGATATGCGCATTGTTTGCGGAAACTCGGTCGCACTTCAGAAGCTCTTGGAGTCGCACGCGAAGTCCAGGCGCTGGCTCCAGACTTTCGTTTCGGGCGGTCCGTCTACGCGTGGGCCCTCTACGACCAAACCCGTGGTACAGACATCCTTGAGCCGCAACACTTCGCGGCAGCCAAGACCATTGTCGATCTCATGACCTCTGATGAGCACGCGTATACTTCTACAACACCCTATGTAGTTACGGTCTTGCGTGTAGCCGAAGCGTGGTCGGATCGCCGCCGCGACGTACGTGCGCTAGAGTGGCTAGACAAGCTTGATCCCACTCGGCTCTCGACCGAACCTCGAAGCCAGAGTGACGAAACGGGCCGCACGCGTGAGCTTGCATCAGCGCGAGAACGTTATTATTCAGTTCGCACTCGCGCGCTCGAGCGTCTCGATCGTTGGAAAGATTGCTTGGACGTCGCCAACCGTGGACTTGTCGAGTGTCATCCTCTCCATCATGACAACGATATTTGGTTCAGACGACGAATAGCGCTGGCCAAGCTGCACATGGGCCACCCACAGGACGCACTTGCTGACCTTGAACAACTTGCTGCGCGCAAACCGGTTTCATTCATCCAGACGGACATCGCGGAAGCGGCGTGGGCGGCAGGCGATATCGAGCGTACGTACAAGCATGCGCTTCAGGCCTTGCAGGCTCCAGGAGAGATTCACTTCAAGCTCGGAGCTGTACAGCTTCTGGCCAGAGTGTTGTGGCACCGTCGCGAGCCAGATCTAGCGCGACTGCATCTCGCTCTCTGTCTTGCCGTACGCGGCACAATGGGCTGGAAGCCGTCCGACGACCTGACGACGCTTGGCGCGCAGTGGTCCGTCGACCAGGCACACCGCGATCCCACTACTATCTTGAAAGAGTTACGGAGCCTTTGGCAGCGCTGGAATGAGGAACTTACACCCCGACGCGTTGGAACGGTAGTGAGAATGTTTCCACATGGCCGCGCGGGCTTCATCCGTTCAGATGACCGCCAAGAATTTTTCTTCGACGCAAGAGACTGCAAGAGTCCTAGGTTCCAACCAGCAGAGGGTACTCGTGTGACGTTTATCACGAGACCTGGATTCGATCGCAAGCGTCAACGTTCGACCATCGTGGCTTGCGATGTGCGCACCGTGCTGTCTGCATCCTAATCGCTTCCGGAGCAGAATATCGAAGTCGACCGTTAGGGTGACCAGGCTTACCCGAGGGGGTGCGCTTAGTTGCTGGTCTAGATCCAACCCCCGGTTCGGTGTCTCGGCACAGAAGGTCGTACCGATTTGGTAGATGCCCATCGCAAGTGCCCCAAGCCCGCGAAAGACCTGAGCCTGGTCCGGTCTCTCGCGCACCGATATGTCCTCCGGTTTGACACGGCATCCGAGGGCGGGCAAGTCCTCTGCGAGTGCGCGCTTTGGGTTCTCAGAGTAGTCCGCTCCCATCCAATCCACCTCCACCCTTCTTTTCTCCGTCTTTAGCAGACGCCCTGACGAATAGAAACGCCAGTGCGCGGACGATCGTTAACGAGCCCATCCACATCGTCAATGTCGAGCGTCCCGAGGGCCTGGCCATATTCACGCGCCCCATTGGGCTCCCAAAATCCCCTTCAACGAAAGGGCGCCAGCGTGAAGATAGCTCGCTAAGGCGACAGCCCGGAAGCGACGACCGCAGCGACAGGCTCTGCAAGACTCCTGGCTACGCCGCTGGCCACCAGAACCACTGAGAAAGAGAACCACGTGACCACAAAATCATATGTGCCCATTGGCATTCACCAAGTTTGGACAGTCTCGCACGGCATGTTACACGAAAATCGAGACTGTTTCTCGGCCCCCGTTGTGTGTTTTACTCGACTCGCGGGAAGCGTCTCAAATCTGGTCTACGGGGAGCTTTCATGGGAAACAGCGACCTACGGAAACTGCTTCATGCGCTTGCGCTCTTAACATGGATCGTTGGTTTGGCCCAAGATGTCGAAGAGGACCGGTGGGGTGCCTTTGCGGTTGCTGTTGTTCTCCACCTGCTTGCCGAAGCGACCGGAGACGATCCAGAAGAGGCCGTGGCATAATAAATGGAAATGGACGTTAGTCTAACGTACACTTCGGGGACTCTCGTCGAGGAAGCGTTGGCTCTAGGGTACCAGGACGTTTCACGACGCCTTATTTACGACTGGAGCAACCGCGGCCTGTTAGATCAGCCGTCGCTGTATTCACCGGGCCGGCGTGGGAGACCTGACGCCTTCCCCCCGTCACAGCACGAACTGTTCCTTACACTATTGGAGAAACGCAAAAGTCGCACCAAGCACATCCTCGGGCTTTACAATGTACCAGTTTTCGTGTGGCTGTGGTGGGGCGACGACTATATTCCGCTACGGCAAGTGCGTCGTGCAATGAACACGTGGGGACGCTCGTGCCTCTCGCCTTCCCTCGTCGCCGACCGGCGGTCCGCGCGGGAGTTCTTGCGGCAGATGAACCTCCCGCAGTACGCAAGGGGGCGAAAGGCGCTAAAGGAGGCTCTCGAAAACGTCACGCTAGAGATCTGCGCCGGCAGGCATCCAGACCAAGTTGACTGGCATGATCTCGAGACTAAATTGTGCAAGGTTTGGAACAAGGAGGGGACTGGAGAGCCGCGCGGTCCGGTCGATGCGCCGGTTACTCCCAACACCGCAATTTCGTTACTACGAGTTCGATACACGGCGCTCGTGAGTCTCGAACAATACGACGATCAATTATTCGAATGGGCAAGATGGTTCTACCGGCAAACCTCTTCGGACTATGGCCGTCACGTACGTGACCTTGCGAAGGATCCCGAATTCGGTCACCTTCATCGCGCTGCCGCAACGGCTGAGCACCTTGTAAACCATGCTTGTGTTGACTTGTTGACTACCCTTGGCACGGCACCCTTTATCCCGTGGTACGGCACACTATGGGATCCGGCACTGTGGAAGAATCGCAAGTTGCGTTTAACGCGCACTGGTGAAGTGGTGACCGAAGCAGGCATCATAGTCTCGGTTCAAGAGACGGGGCCCGCGATTGTGTCTCGTATCATGAGCTAAATTAGATGCACGGCGGCCCGTCTGGCGCGAGTACCGTTCATAAGGCACACAAAACGGACGCAGGTGCCCCAACCCAGCCCGTCACGGCGCCACCTCGAGATACCATGGCGCATCATCGCAGCGCCTCAATTCCTTACGTGCAAGGAGATACTGGACCGCGTTCCGCGCCTGCCCGGGTGTCAGCCCCAACGCTGCACCCGCCTCATTGACCATGAAGCGGCGTCGCCGGCGCGCGTAGTCTCGAACTCGGTCAGCAGCGGTCGGGCCTCGCAACCATGAAGAACGCCTCGGTCGCCGTCCAAAGAAGCCCATTTACCATACCCCGGGACTCAAAGCGCGGACTCCAAATCCACTCTTAGACCCTTTTGGAAACAAAGATAGCTTGCCGCGTCCATTCGCGCGTGACGAGTCGAGAGTCCTCCTTCGCCAACCCAGGCCCGGCTCAGTAGGAAATGTCCAACTATCCGCGTCGCCGGCACCTCTCGCGAGGCCCGAATGGCCAAATACCCCGGTAATAATGTCCAAATCATGGCCAACTATCTTGGTAAATGGCCAACTAAAACGTCTCTCTACAAACTACTGGCGGCGTTTCTCCAAATTGGCAAACCGGCTGTATTCTTTGTGGAAGTACAGTTCGACCGTGCCGATGGGCCCATTGCGGTGCTTCGCGATGATGAGCTCGCAGATGTTCGCCTTGTTTTCTTTCTGCGCTTTTTCCTGATCGTAGTAGTCCTCGCGGTACAGAAACACGACGAGGTCGGAGACTTGCTCGATCTCGCCACTCTCGCGAAGATGACTCAACATCGGCCGCTTCTGTCCCAACGCCTCCACGGCCCGGCTCAACTGCGAGATCGCGATGATGGGCACGTCGAGCTCCTTGGCGAGCGACTTGATGCCGCGGGCGATTTCGCTGAGCTCCTGCGTCCGGTTCTCGGCCCGCTTGTACGACTGGATCATCTGAATGTAGTCGATCACGATCAGGCCGAGTCCGTGCTCGGCCTTGAGCTTGCGAGACTTGGCGCGCATCTCGATGATCGACATCGTCGCCGAGTCGTCGATGAAGATCGGCGCCTCGCTGAGCCCGCCCATGGCGCGCGCGAGCTTGCGCCAGTCCTCGTCGGCGAGGAAGCCCGTGCGAAGCTTGCTGTTGTCGACCTGCGCCTCCGAGCAGAGGATACGCTGGACGAGTTGTTCCTTGCTCGTCTCAAGGCTGAAGATCGCCACCGGGATCTTGCTCACGAGCGCCGCGTGCTGCGCGACATTGAGAGCGAGGGTCGTGTTGTGCGTCACTATGTCATTGGCAACGAAGTTATGCGTTACCGGGACTGTGAGGTCGTATACCTGTTTTTCACCCTGGGGCTCGATCGTGACAATCTCGTCCCAGTATAGGTCTCCTTGGTCTCCCCGATCCGACTCCGCCGCGACATCCTTCACGGACGCGGCCTCTACGGCGGGGAATCGACGCGCTGCGACTCGAGGCCGTTCGAACCGCGCCATGCGTTGGGTCTGCTGAGGTCCGTGACTTCCGATTGCTGCGGCCAGCACCGGCTCGACCGTCGATTCTTTGGTGAAGGTAACGATCTCGGAGGCGAACGAGCGAATCGACGCCGCGTCCGTAATCTCCACTTGCCAGGCCGGCCGCGCGGCGCCGCGATAGTGCCTCCTCGATCTGTGGAGCGATGCGACAATGCCGAACCGGAGGAGCAGATGTTGAATCTGGCGGGCGGGACGCTCGGCGGCCGTCGTGTACGCGATATATGCGAGGACACCATCAGGGCCGGTGCTCGCGCATCCTATCTCCGCAAAGAGCCGGGTGAGGAATCGGGCGAGTTGCGGTCGCGGCAGCGTAAACGCCGCGGGCGGAACGGCCTGGCGCACCGCCGTCGCGAGATGGTGCAAGTGATGGTCCTCTACCGGCTGGTCGCCGAAGACTGGCAGTTGCCGCGGAACGGCGACCCGGTCGCCTACACGAAGAGCCGCGAGCGGCAACCAGCCGTCGAGTGTCAGGAAGGGGTGGCTTGCCGTGGTCTCGACCCGGCGGCCGAGCCGCGTCGTGACGCGGAACACCGGTTTCTTTCCGTCGTCCACGAACGCGGATGGTTCGGTGAACCTGAAGCGCCAGTCGGCACCGAGGGTCAGCAGGCGCGCCTGGCGGCGCTTGTAGATCTCCTCGATGGTGGCCACGCTGCCGTCCTCGAGGACGATCTCCGCATCGGCGCTCAGGCACTTTCCGACCGACGGACGGGCGGCGAAGATCACCATGTCCGCCGGCTGGAGGCCCGAGGTCAGCATGTCGAGATCGGTGAAGCCGGTGGGCACGCCCGTGAGCGTGCCCTTTTCCTGATAGCGCCGGTCGATCTTCTCGAAGCTCTGCTTGAGGATCTCCTTGATCGCCTCGAAGTCCTGGACGCTGCGGCGCGCCGCGATGCCAAAGACCAGTTTCTCGGCGTGGTCGATCATCTGGGCGACGTCGTCGGCGCCGTCGTAGCCCATCGCGGCGATGTGCGTGCCGGCGCTGATCAGCGCGCGCAGCATCGACTTCTCGAGGACGATGTTCGCGTAGAACTCGACGTTGGCGGCGGTGGGCACGACGTTGGGCAGCGCGGCAACGTACGTCGGGCCGCCGACGTCCTCCAGCTTGCCGTTCGCGGCGAGCCGGTTGGTGACCGTGATGAGATCCACGGGCTCCCCGCGCTCGAACAGCTCGACCATCGCCTGGAAAATGACGCGGTGCGCGTCGCGGTAGAAGTCCTCGGCGCGGAGCCCTTCAATGGCGCGGGCGATGGCGTCCCGGTCGAGCAGCATCGAGCCGAGCACACCCTGCTCGGCCTCGAGATTTTGCGGCGGAACCCGTTCCAGCTGCTGGGCGATGCTCACACTAACTCCCCGGTGACGGGCCTGCGACGATTATAGAACATATGTTCGCTCTCGTCTACCTCGTACGGGCGCGCCAGCACAAGGACGCCGCCGCATGGCCGAGCCAATAGATGCAATATGTAGCGGCGTCCGTCCTTGTTGGCCTGCTGGGTGTATAGGGCGAAAATCCTGTGACTATTGCTTCATACTTCGTGCACAGGCTCCGGATAAGCTGGGGACCCGCTTCCAATCATTTGGGATATCTTGAGGACGGCCGCCCGTCAGAGCGCGATGGGCTCACCTGTAGACGCGGGATGATTGAATTTTACGATTGCGCCGCGGTTGAACGGGATTTAGTCTTGAGCGCCTGCATGGCGGCCGGGACATCCGGCACGACGCGGACGATCCGGTCCAGGCCGACCTGCTCGATCACGTGGCGGATCAAACCGGTGGCCACGAGCACGGCCGCGGTTCCCGCCCGCTCGGCGCGTTGGACCGTTCGCAGCAGAATGTGCATACCGACGCTGTCGACGTAGACGAGATCGCTTAGATCGATCACGAGCGGCCGGCGGCTTTCGAGCGCACGGAAGAGCGCGTCGCCAAGCGCGTTCGCGTTGGCGATGTCGATGTCGTTGAAGACATGGACGATGGTGGCGGTCTTCGCAGTCTCAATCCGATAATTTGGCCGTCCACCCAGTGGCGAATCCGGCACCCGGTGCCCCTGACCGGCGCCCCTCCACGGAGCCCCGGTTAGGTGATGCTATACCCTCAAGGTTTGGTTTTTAGACCACACCGCGGCCCGTACGCTGCGGGGCGGGGCGGGCGCGGCGGTGGTTAGACTCCCGGTGCGATGACGATGCCGCTGACGTGGTCCGATCCGTCGATCACGAATCCGATCCCGTTCTTGCGGTACTGCACGATGGAGAAGCCGCCCAGGCGCATGATCGACGAGGGCCGTCCGAGCACGCGCTGCACCTCGGCGAAGGTGGTGCCGTCCCCCAGGTCGTCCCTCGTGCGGTAGCGCGGGTCATGGGCAAGGCTGATCAGCACGACGGTGTTCTGCACGGTCTCGACCGCGATCGAGCGGAGACGGTTGTCGGGCGCCTTCCACTCGTACCACTGGGTGCGGCCGGTCGGGTCGACCTTCGACGGACGTCCGAAGACGCTCTCGACCGCGTCGAGCCGCATGCCGATCGCAATGTGCCCCATGCTGCGGCCCGGTACCACAAGGAACTCGCCGGCCGGCGCGGCGATGGCCGGCGGCACGGCTACGAGGAGCGCGAACACAAACAGACACAGGCGCTTCATACGTCCCCCCCGAGGCGCAGTGTTCTTATTACGTTGTGTCGGCGTGGGGGGTTCGCCGCGTGCGTTCTTGGCGGTTCATCGCCGGGCTACGGCAGGCCGCCAATTAGTCTGGTGAGCGAGAAAGGTCTTACCCCAAAGCTAACCTGAGGAGACGACGTTCACTTCAACCTTCGCGGTGTGGCGGGGATGCAGCCGGATCGGCACTTTATAGAAGCCGGTGGTCTTGATGGGTTCGTCGAGCTCGATCTGCTTCTTCGACACGTCGACGCCCTGCCGCTGAATCGCCTCGGCGACGTCCTGGGTGGTCACCGACCCGAAGAGGCGGCCGTCCTCACCTGCCCGGGCGCGAACCTCGACGACGAGTGCCTCGAGCCGGCCCTTGAGCGCGGTCAGTTCCTCGTTAAGGCGCGCCTCGCGGCGGCCGGCGGCGGCCTTCGTCTGCTCGAGCGCCTGCAGACTGGATTCCGTTGCGGGCGCCGCCAACCCCCGCGGCAGCAGGTAGTTTCTCGCGTGGCCGTCCTTGACCTCGCGCACGTCACCGGCGTGGCCGAGCGCCGCCACGTCCTTGAGGAGAATCACTCTCATCGCTGGTGCACCACCTTCGACGGCCGTTTCGCCCCAGGCAGCAGGGGCTGAACATCGGTCGGGCCGGGCTCACCGCTCTCGTGCGCCGCCGCATCGCTCGTCGCGGCGGATCCGCCGGCGCGCGGCAGGAGCCGGCGGAAGTCCCACCACGTGTCCAGCATGCCAAGGATCGCGAGTCCGAGCAGCGGGAGTATGCCGGCGCCGAGCAGCATGAACCCGAATACAATCTGAATGAACGCGGGGTACCCGCGGCGGTTGGCCCACGTCACGCCGACGAGCACACCCTGGAACCCGAACACGAACAGGTTGACCAGCATCGCGTCCAAGGCGGCGCCGCCAAAGAACTGCGGCAGCCGGATGGCCACGAGCGACAGGATCGCGCCGGCCCACAGCATGATCGAGGAGAGGCCGGCCGACAGCCGCCACGTCAGGATCGGCGGGACGGCGGGCAGCGGATGGCCGACTCTGCGCAGTACCGAGCGCGCGACGGTGTAGCACAGGTACGCCCACAAGAGCGCCCCGAGGGCGAGCGCGACCGGCAGCGCCGTGCGCAGAAACTGCGGCAGCATCTCGATCAGTTTCCGCATTTCGTCGACCTGCGCGGCGGGGGCGCCGAACCGGCGCTGCATGTCCATCGCCATCTGCATCGCCTTGACCTGGCTCTTGATGAAGTCGCCCATCACGTCCTGATGCATCATCGCGCCGGCCCCGGCGATCATCGCCACCGATGCGAACAAGAACGCGACCGAGCCCGTGAGGATCGTCCACTGCGCGGCGAGGCCCCGGCGCACGCCCCACCCGAGCGTGAGCCCGAGCGGCGCGAACATCGCGAACGCCGACACGGCGTTGACCGGCCCCGCGAACTGGAACAGCGCGGCCGCGGCGATGATGGACGCCAGCACCGCGATGCGCAGGCCCCAGCGGATCACCAGCAGCATGATCGGGAGCGGCGCGAGCAGCACCGCCACCGGCGGCGCAAGCAGACCGACCGCGCCGATGATGGCGGTGAGGGCGGCGAGGATCGCCCCCTCGGTAAGACCGCGTGTCGGGTGGCGGCGGGCGGGCGGTATCATAAGGGCTCGGCCGGGGCGGCCGTCACGGACCGCAGGGTCCGGGACGCCTACTCCCCGGTGTAGGGCAGGAGCGCCAGTTCGCGGGCCCGCTTGATCGCGACCGCGAGCGCGCGCTGGTGGCGCGCGCAGTTGCCCGAGACGCGGCGCGGCAGAATCTTGCCCCGCTCCGTCACGAACCGGCGGAGCCGGTTGATCTCCTTGTAGTCGATGTACGTCGCCTTCTCAGCGCAGAACGAACAGACCTTGCGCTTGGGCCGCCGGCGGTAATCGCGCCGCGGCCGCGCTTCCCTATCCCTGCCTTCAGGCATGCCGATCCTCCCTTTCGTCTAGAACGGGACGTCCTCGTCGGGACCGCCCTGCGCGGGCTCATCGCCGACGCCCGTGGCGGCGGCCGCCGCCGGCTCGGCCGGACCGGGACCCGCCCCGGGCTTCGCGCGATCGAGGAAGCGCACCCCGTCCGCGACGACCTCGGCCACCTTGCGCTTTTGTCCGTCCTGGGTTTCGTACGACCGGATCTGCAGCCGCCCTTCGACCGCCACCATCCGGCCCTTCGTCAGGTACTGGCTGACCTGTTCCGCGGTCTTGCGCCAGGCGACGACGTCGATGAAATCGGTCTCGCGGTTGCCCTGCTGATTCTGGAACGGCCGGTCCACCGCGAGCGTGAAGCTGGCCACGGGCGCGCCGCTCGGCACGTACCGGAGTTCCGGATCTCTCGTGAGCCGGCCGATCAGGATGATGCGGTTATACATCGGCGTGCTCCGCTCCGGCCGCCGGAGATTCGCCGGCGGTGGCCGGGGCGGCCGGCGCGGGTCCCGCCGGTGCCGGCGCGGGCGCCGCGGGTACGGGCGCGGCAGGGGCCGGAGCGGCGGCGGGTGGCGCGGCCGGGGCCGCCGGTGCCGAAGCTGTGGGTGGGGCCGCGCGCACGGGCGCGGGGTGATGCTCGGCGACGACGAAGCGCAGGAGATCCTCCTGCAGGCCCAGCGTCTGGCGAAGACGGGCCACCTGTCCGGAGTCGAGCGAGAACACCGTAAGGACGTAGAAGCCGTCGCGGTATTTCTGAATGGCGTAGGCCAGGCGGCGCTTGCCCCAGCGGTCGGTATTGGTGACGGTCCCGCCGTGCTCGGTGATGCGCTGGTGGACGCGCGCGATGGCCGCGCCGATCGCCTCTTCCTCGAGGTCAGGGCGCAGCACGGCAACGATCTCGTAATTAGCCAATCCGTCTCACATCCTTCCTGATGGACTGCCGGCCCGAGGGCCCCGGCGGCCCTGTCTCAACGCACCGGGCGGCGCGGTACAGGGCAGGAAGGCACAATGTGCCTTGGTGTGACCCGGTCATTATAGCACAGCCCGGCTCAGGCGGCGAACCGGAACGTGATCACATCGCCGTCCTGGACCTCGTAGGCGCGGCCTTCCAGCCGCACGAGCCCGCGCTCGCGCGCCGCGGCGAGGGAGCCGCTCGCCACCAGGTCGCGCGCGGCGACCACCTCCGCGCGGATGAAGCCGCGCTCCATATCGGTGTGGATGCGGCCGGCGGCTTCGGCGGCGCGCGTGCCCGCCGGTACCGTCCACGCGCGGACTTCGCGGGACGCGATCGAGAAGAACGTGCGGAGCCGCAGGAGGTCGAGGCACGCTCGGGCGAGGCGCGGGAGTCCGCGCTCCGTGAGACCGAGCGCTCCCAGGAACTCCGCGGCCTGCGCGGGATCGAGCTCGCTCAGTTCCAGCTCCAATCGCGCGCACAGTCCCAGCGCCCCGGCGCCTTCCCCCTGTGCGCGGCGCGTGACCGCGTCGAGGCAGGGACCGCCGGCCGCCTCGGCCTCTTCCAGATTCGCGACATAGAGCACGGGCCGCGACGAGAGCAAGTGCAGCCGCCCGACCGCCCCGCCCCCCGACTGCGCGGGGCCGCTGGGCCGCGAAGTCGGGGTCGTCTGCTCCGCGATGGAGCCGTGGCCCTCGGCCGCGTCTTCCACCGCAGAAAACGTGCGCGCCGGGCGGCCCGCGGCCAGGTGCGCCTCGAGGGGCGCCAGCACCGCGTCCTCGTCCCGCGCCGCCTGCGCCCCGGTGCGGGCGCGGGGCCCGATCTCGGCTCGCGCGCGCTGTACGGTGTCGAGGTCGGCCATGAGCAGCTCGGTCTCGACGATCTCGATGTCGCGGATCGGATCCAGGCCGCCCTCGACGTGGGCCACGTGTCCGCCGAAACACCGCACGACATGGACGATCGCGTCGACCTCGCGGATGCGGCCGAGAAACTGGTTGCCGAGGCCTTCGCCGCGATGGGCATTGCGCACGAGGCCGGCGATGTCGACGATCTCGATCGTCGCCGGCACCACGCGGTCCGGCGCGACCACGCGCGCGATCTCCTCGAGGCGGGGGTCCGGAATCGGAACGACGCCGACGCCGGGCGCGATCGTCGTGAACGGGTAGGGCGCGATCTCGGCGGGTGCGGCGGTGAGCGCCCGAAACAGCGTCGACTTGCCGGCGTTGGGCAGGCCGACGAGGCCGCACGCCAGGCTCATGGCCGGTCACGGCCTGCCGCGCTAGGACGTTGTGGCTGCGACGGCGTTGCCGCCTTCCTGCTTCACGGCGTACATGCGGCGGTCCGCGGCCTCGATGAGGGTGATCGTGGTGTCCCCGTCCTCCGGAAAGGACGCGACGCCGAGGCTGATCGTGATCGACGCGATGTCCCGGCCGACGATGAACGGCGTGTCTTCGACGGTGCGCCGGATCCGCTCGGCCACGTCGGCGGCAATTGCCCGCGGCGTGTGCGGCAGGAGGATGATGAACTCGTCGCCGCCGTAGCGGGCCACGAAGTCGATCTGCTTGCGGTGCTCCCGTTCCAGCGTGCGGGCCACCATCCGCAGCACGTCGTCGCCGCGGAGGTGACCGTAGGTGTCGTTGTAGCGCTTGAACCGGTCGATTTCGATCATGATCATCGAGAGCGGCAGGGCGTACCGTCTGGACCGCTCGAGTTCCTGGTCGAGCGCCTGAATGAACGCCCGGTGGTTCGCGAGGCCCGTCAGGCCGTCCGTGGCCGCGAGGTGGCGCGTCTGCTCGTACAGCCGCGCGTTCTCGATCGCGACCATCGCGTAGCCGGCGAGCGTGGTGAGCGTGTGGCGGGGGCGCTCGCCGAGGCGGTCCGCGTCCGCCGTGCCGACGCTGAAGACCCCGATGAGCTGGCCTTCACGCACGAGCGGCAGGGCGAGCGTGGTCTCGACGGGCCCCCCGTCGCCGGCCGCCGCGGTGATCAGCACGGGGCGCCGGTCCCGCGCCGCCTGACCCTCCGCGCCCTCCCAGGCCGGGATCCGCGTGCCGAGCGCGTGGCCCGCGCCGCAGGCGGCGCGCACCTCCAGATCGCCGCGCTCGTCCGCGAGCAGAATGGCGCTGCGGTCGTATCCGAAGCGGCGGCAGGTCACCTTGACCAGGGATTCCAGCACGGCGGAGAGCTCGAGCGAGGCGCTGACCATCTGCGCGGCCTCGTGCAGCGCCTGGATCTCGTCGCGGGCGGACCGCACCTCGGCGAAGAGCACGGCGTTGCGCAGCGCGGAGGACACCTCCCCGGCGAGCGCCGTGAGCAGCTCGACGTCGGACCGGCCGAGGACGGGATCCGCCGTCTCGACGTTGATCACGCCGACGACACGTCCCTCCACGAAGATCGGCACGCAGACCTCCTGCCGGACCCGCGGGTCCACGGTCAGGTAGTCGCGCTCCGTGGCGACGTCGGCGCTCAGGATGGCCACCCCGGTGCGCGCGACGCGCCCGACGATGCCGCGCTCGATCGGCACCAGCATGGGGATGTCGCCCAGGTAGCCGCGCCGGCTGACCACCCGCAGCGCGGTGCCGTCATCGGTGAGCGTCAGCAGCGCGACGAGCGGGTAGTGCAGCGTCGCGTGCAGCTCCTCGACGAGCGTCTCGAACAGATCTTCCGGGCGCAGGGCCGTGGCGACGCGGCCCATCACGCGGTTCAGCAGCGCGAGCTCGCGCGCCCGCCGCTCGGCGCCGTCGAGCAGCCGGGCGTTCTCGACCGCGATCGCCGCCTGGTTCGCAAAGGCCGCGCCGAGTGCGATGTCCGCCTGCGCGTACGGCCGGACGCGGTCGTGGTACAGCCGCAGCACGCCCGTCACGCGGTCGCGGTACAGGAGCGGGAACAGCGCAACCGTGCGGTATCCGATCTTGGCCGCGGCCTTGCGGACCGGCTCGCCGAGCGGATCCTGCTCGACGTCCGTGATGACGACCGGCTCGCGGCGCGACATCACGACCGACGCCGCCCCGAGGCCCGCGGCGACCGTGCCGGCCGCGAGGGTGACGTACTCGTCGGAGAGGCCGCGGGTGAATACGTGCGTCGGGTGCCGCCCGGGCTCGCCGAGGAAGATGCCGCACCGGTCCGCGCCCAGGACGTCGCGGGCGCTGTCGGCGATGAGCTCGAAGACGGCGTTCACGTCGTGCTCCGAGTTGATGCGTTCGGAGATCGTCTCGAGCGCCCCCATGCGCTGCAGCTGCGCGCGGGTGGCGTCCGACAGCCTGACGTTGTCGATCGCGACGGCGCCCTCGTTGGCGAAGGCCTGCAGCAGGTCGATCTCGTCGGGCGTCCACGCATGGACCTCGTCTCGCCCGATCGCGACGGCGCCGACGACGCGGTCCTTCGACATCATCGGCGCGGCGGCCACCGCGCGCGACGCACCCGCCGGCAGGACCGCGGGCGCGCCCGGCAGGTCGAGCGTGTCCGCGGTGGCCACGGGGCGCGCCCGCCGGACCGCCTCGACGACGGTCCAGGTCCGCCAGCCGGTCCCGGAGATCGCCGGCCGCAGCCGGATGACGTCGTCGGGGATGTTTCGGAACGCCGCGGCGACGAGGGTGCCGGTCGTGTCGTCGTAGTGCGCGAGCACCCCGCGCGCGCCGCCGAGCGTCTCGGTCGCGAGGTCGACGATGAGCTGCTGGATTGTGGTCGTTCCGACGCCGGCCGCCGCGGCGCGGGCCACCTGCTGGAGGGCTTCCTTCCGGGCGACCGCCCGCCGCGTGGCGTCGTACAGCCTGGCATTGTGCAGCGCGAGGGCGGCGAGGGTGGCGAGCGTGGCGATGAGCCGCTGCTGCGGCGCCGTGAAGGCTCCCGGCGCGTCCTTGACGAGCGTCAGGACGCCGAGCGCCTCGGTCCCTGCCGCGAGCGGCACCGTGAGCGCCGATCGCACCTGCCGGCCGCCGAGGATACCGGCGATGTCCTGACGCCGCCGGGGCTCCCGCGCGTAGTCCCACACGGCCAGCGTGCGCCGCTGCAACAGCGCGTCGTCTGCGGCGCCCGCGATGATGCCGGTCGCGAGCGGGGCCGCCTGCTGGGACGTCAGCCCGCGGGCCAGCGCAATCGCGTACCCGGCCTCCGGGGCCCGCAGCGCGATCCACAGCGCGTCGGGCCGCGCGATGCGGACGACCTGATCCGCCAGCCGGTCGAGCAATCCGCCGGGTTCGAGCGTGCCGAGCAGATCCCCGGCGGCGGCATGAAACGCGGCGGCTTCGTGCGCCGCGTGCCGGCGCACGGCGAGCAGGAGTGCCGCCACGCCGCCGATCAGCAGCGGAGCCAGCGCGCCCGCCTCGCGCTGCGTGAGACCGCCCGACACGAACAGCGCGAGCGCGATGCCGGCCGCCCCCAGCGCGGCGCTCGTCGACGCCTGCCAGACCCCGCTGTGCGTCAGGACATATCGGAGCCGCTCGCCGCGGACTACCGCGAGGCGCAGACTGACGAGCAGCGCCTGCGTCGCCGCGTAGACGGCGATCGACACGAGCACCGCGGCGCCCAGCCCGGTGGCGGGCCACGCGAGCGGCGCCGCGAGCCACTTACCCGGCGCCGCCACCGCGTTCCAGGCGTATCCCGCCAGCAGCACGGTGAGCGCGCGCTGCCCGGGATTGAAGACGCGGCTCAGGCGCCCGCGCCGCTGGATCGTGTCGACCACGGCCACGCCCGCGGCGCCGGCCAGCGCCGCGGGAATCGGGCCGAAGAGCACCATCACCGGCAGCTGGACGAGGGCGGCGAGCGAGACATACCCGCCGGCCACGAGCGGCACCGCGAAGGACTCCGCGAGCACCGCGAGCGCAAAGAGCGCGAGGCCGGTTTCGAAGGGCGGGAGGACGATGCCGTGCGCACTGCGCGCGGCGGCGACGATCATGAGTGCCGCCGCGAGGAACGGCGTCACGGCGGTCAGCGCCGATTCAAGAATCCGAGAGCGGTCCTGCACGCTCAACTCCGCGTTGCGCCCGGCGTCGTCCTGAGTCAGGTTACGAGAGCTTCGGCGCAAGATTACGGGTACGATGGCGCTGCAACACTCCGACGGCGACGTGCTTAGTGAGTTTATACACGATTATGCTGTTCCCCAGACGCTTCCTTCCGAATCCCCTACGACCCCCGCCGCACGAACTCCCGGATCCGCCGCTCTAGCTTCGAGCGGGGCATCAGCACCCGGCGCTCGCAGCGCAGACACCTGAGGCCGATGTCGGCGCCGAGCCGGACGATCTCCCATTGATCGCCGCCGCAGGGATGCGCCTTGCGCGTGCGCACCACGTCGCCGAGGGCCAGTTTGACGACCGGCATGGAGGCCTCTAGCGGCGGGGCGCGGCCAGCACGTCGGTCGGCGCGAAGTCGTCGGTGAGGAGCGGGACGTCCGCGGTCTCGACCGGCCGCGCGACGAGCGTCGCCGCGTCCCGCACGAACCCCGCGATGGTCACGCGGCCGGAGGCCGCGGCGGCTTCCGCACGCGCTCTGACTGCGCCCGCGTCGAGGCGCGGTCCGGACGTCCCGACGATGATGAGGTTCTGCAGCGATTCCCCGGCGTCGCCGTCGACCGGGAAGACGTAGACCGCCGGGAACACCGACGCGAACGTCTTGTCGATCGCGCGGAAGAGCCGGCTCTCCGGCCCGCGCAGCGCGCCGATCACGTTCGCCGCGACGGCGCCGCCCGGCGCAAGGCGCGCGGCCGCCTCCGTGTAGAACTCCCGGGTCGCGAGATGGAACGGAATCGTGTCGATGAGGTACGCGTCGAGGACGATCAGATCGTAGCGGTCCGCGGTGCGGCGCAGCCACAGCCGTCCGTCCTGCACGTGAACGGTCAGGCGCGGTCCGCGGGGCAGGTCGAAGAAGCGTATGGCCGTGTCGGCCACGGCCGGATCGATCTCGACGACATCGATCGCGAGATCCGGGTAGTCGTGAAAGAACCGCGACGGTGCGGTGCCGCCGCCCATCCCGACGAACAGGACGTGCTTCGGCCGGGGGATCAGGGCGAGCGGCAGATGCAGGTAGTCCGTGTAGGAGAACACGGTGCGCAGCGGCGCCGAGCGGTCGCGCGCGCTCTGCCAGTAGCGGTCGAGGCGCAGGTACCGGATCGCGCCTTCGTCGCTCACGGTGATCCGGTGATAGACGGTGTCGCGCGCGTACACCACGTCGGCGCCGTCAGGCGGCACCGCCGAGGTGAGGACGGCGATGACGGCGAGCGTACCGGCCGTGGCGGCGGCCGGCACCATCCGGCGCGTCCACAGAAATCCGATCACGGCCAGCGCCATCTCCACGGCGCCGAGCAGCTGGATGAGCGAGCGGATGCCCAGCCATGAGATCAGCACGAACGCGGCGAGCAGCGTCCCCGCGATGCTGCCGAGCGTGCTGAGCGCGTAGAGCATGCCGGCGACGTTGCCGATGCCTTCGACCGTGCGGGCCTTGAGGCGCACCGCGTACGGCGACACGGTCGCCATGAGCACGGCGGGGACGAAGAACAGCGCCGTGCTGCCGAGCAGCGGCCCCCAGCGGGGGCCGAGGTCCCGGGCGGCGACTTCCGCGAGAACCATGCCGGCCACGTGCGGGATGGGATAAGTCGCGGCGCCGCCGGCCAGGACGAGCGCGAGAAACGGTCCGGGCTGCGGCCACCGCGTCGCGATGCGGCCCCCGAGGTAGTAGCCGAGGCTGAGGGCCGCGAGAAACACGCCGATCAGGCTGCCCCACACGTAGACGGAGTTCCCGAAAAACGGAGCGACGACGCGGCTCGCGACGATTTCCAGCGCGAGCAGCACGCCGCCGCTCACAAAAACGATGAGTTCGAGAATCGAGGCCCTCCCTGTCTGACGCAGGACCTCCGGCCGCTTCGCGACCTCCTGCCGGGCCGGCCTTTACCGCTTGGCCGGCACCGGAGTGGCCTTCCTCAACACGATCTCCGCTCCCTGCGCATCGGCGACGACCGTGTCGCCTTCGCGGAAGTCGCCCGCCAGCAGGTGCCGGCTGAGCGGGTTCTCGATGCGGCGCTGAATGAGCCGCTTCAACGGCCGCGCGCCGAAGTCGGGACTGTATCCCTCCTGCGCGAGGAGCCCGCGCGCCGCCGGCGTGACCTCGAGCGTGATCTTGAGGTCCGCGAGACGCTTCACCAGCGTCGCGAGCTGGAGCTCGACGATCTTCCCGAGATCGCGGCGGCTCAGCGGACGGAACACGATCGTCTCGTCAATCCGGTTGAGGAACTCGGGCCGGAACGTGCGCCGCAGCTCCTCCTGGATCTGCACCCGCACGAGCTCGAACGCGGCCAGGTCATCCGGATCCAGACTTCTCAAATATTGGCTGCCGAGGTTGCTCGTCATGATGACGATCGACTGCCGGAAGTCCACGGTCCGGCCGTGGCCGTCGGTCAGCCGCCCGTCGTCGAGCAGCTGCAGCAGCACGTTGAACACGTCCGGATGCGCCTTTTCGATCTCGTCGAAGAGGATGACCCGGTACGGCCGGCGGCGGACCGCCTCGGTCAGCTGCCCGCCTTCGTCGTAGCCGACGTAGCCCGGCGGGGCGCCGACGAGGCGGCTCACGGTGTGCTTCTCCATGTACTCGGACATGTCGATGCGCACCATGGCGTCCTCGCTGTCGAAGAGCAGCGCCGCGAGCGCCCGCGCGAGCTCGGTCTTGCCGACGCCGGTCGGCCCGAGGAACAGGAACGACCCCATCGGGCGGCGCGGATCGGCCAGCCCGGCGCGGGACCGGCGGATCGCGTCGGCCACGGCGCGGACGGCTTCCTCCTGGTCCACCAGCCGTTCGTGGAGCCGGTCCTCCAGGTGGACGAGCTTCTGCATCTCGCCTTCCATGAGGCGGGTCACCGGCACACCCGTCCAGCGGCTCACGACCTCCGCGATGTCTTCCGCGTCGACCTCTTCCTTGAGGAGCCGGCCCTCGCCGAGCTCCGCGAGCTTCGCCTCCTGCGCCTTGAGCTTCTCTTCAAGCTCGCGCAGCGTGCCGTAGCGCAGCCGCGCGGCCTTCTCGAGGTCGGCGGCCCGCTCGGCCTGCTCGATCTGCGTGCGGGTCTCGTCGATCTTCTGCTTGATGGCGCGCAGCTCGGCGATCAGGGTCTTCTCCTGATCCCACCTGGCGCGCAGCGCCTGGCTCTGCTCGCGCAGCGCGGCGATCTCGCGCTCGATGTTCTGGAGCCGCTCCCGCGAGGCGGGGTCGGTCTCCTTGCGCAGGGCCTCGCGCTCGATCTCGAGCTGCATGATCCGCCGGTCGGCCTCGTCGAGCGCGGCCGGTTTGCTGTCGATCTGCATCTTGAGACGGCTCGCCGCCTCGTCGATCAGGTCGATCGCCTTGTCGGGCAGGAACCGCTCGGTGATGTAGCGCTTGGAGAGCGTCGCCGCGGCGATCACGGCGCTGTCGGTGATGCGCACGCCGTGGTGCGCCTCGTACTTCTCCTTCAGGCCGCGGAGGATCGAGATTGTGTCCTCGACGCTCGGCTCGTCGACGAACACCGGCTGGAACCGCCGCTCGAGGGCGGGGTCCTTCTCGATGTGCTTGCGGTACTCGTCGAGGGTCGTCGCCCCGACCGCGTGCAGCTCGCCGCGCGCCAGCATCGGCTTCAGCAT
>CALFMO010000057.1 GCA_937879855.1 uncultured Acidobacteriaceae bacterium
GCACTCGCTTGGGGTGCGAGGGGTCGGCAGTTCAAATCTGCCCGTCCCGACCATTCAATCCGAAAAATTCATCGAATAGAGCAGACGGAGAAGCTGTTGCGAGATCCGCAATAGGCTTCCCCGTCCAATCTGCTGATCAGTGACTACGCACCGGGACGCTGGCGGTATAGATGTCGAGTTGGTGTAGAGTGCCGTCAGGATTGTTGCCGGTGCTGTTGGAATTGTCAGACCATGCCGGATGCGCGATTCCTCCGTAGAACGACAGCCCCGAGTAGTCGCCGTAATCGATGCCATTCTGCGCGTCGTGAGAGTTCGACGTCCCAGCGCTGATCTGAATGTTCTTGGTAAACGTCTGCCCGCCGTCGGTGCTGAATGCGCCCCAGATCTGCGCATCGTCATTGGGGATACCGTCAGTGTCACCGGGCCCGCCATTGCCAAGATCGTTGCGGGCGTCATACCAGCTGACCGCGATATTCCCGGTTGTTGGATCAAGAGAAATCTTCGGAAGAAATTGACTGTTCACCGTGTTGTCGTCATTCACCCGGACGCCCGCGCTCCAGGTCGCGCCGTCATCGTCCGAATAACGGACATAGATGTCCATGTTGTCGCTTTCGTTCTTCTGCTCGAACGTGTAAACCAGGTAAACCCGTCCATTGTGCGGACCACCGGTACGATCCCAAGCAAGGCCGGGTTCGGCATCGATTGAGCGGTCCGGCTGAGCCGGTATGAAATCGAAGCCTCCCACGTGAGTGTCGACCACAAAGATACTGTGATCGCCGAATCCAGCCGGACCCAGGCCATCGGGATCGACGTTCACATAGATTTTGCCTCCACCCTGGCCGCTTTCGGTCAGCGTGCAGACTTGCATTACCTGACCATTAGGACCGATGGCGACGTCTCCGTAGGTGCAATTGTTGGTGCCGGCAACAACCTCAACGGGAATGAAACTGCCCACCGTGCCGAGTCCGGTCACCGGCGCACCCGTGGCTACGATCGGACCGCCACCGTTAAATACGATCCAAACCTCACCTTGTCCCGCTACGATTGTAGGCTGGTCGACGAAGCGGAACAGACCGCGGCGCTCGTCGCTGGTTTGCGTCTTCGAGGTCGCGGGTTTTGCGATATTGGCGATGATGTTGAAGCTCAGGCCTCCATCTGTGCTAAGCGCGATTGGCACGGTGTTGCCAACGTTGAAAAGATAACCGAGGAAGAGGTTGCCGAATTCGTCGAACGACAAGCTGGGATCGCAACATGCGGCTCCCAGGTTGTCGTTGTTTCCGATGATCCTGGTGGCCCAGGTGGAACCGCCGTCGAAGCTCACTGCCGCGAACATGCCCGCTGCCGGGACGACGACGTTGGTGACGATCACAATATTGTTCGGATTGGTTGGATTGACTGCAATTGCCTCTTCGGACTCATTGTTGGAAAGTTGGCTAACGTCGATGTTTGTCGGGGTGGTCGGCGGGGCAGCAACCAGTGGAAAGACCAGGAAAGTCGCCGTAAAACCAAGGACCAGCAAAGAAGCAACGATCGGCATTTTCGATTTCATTGAAACCTCCGACTTAGTTTGGAAGTGGCAGTCGAACAACGGTCCGGCCAAGCATGGGTGTTCTTTGAAATCTGCCCATGATCAATAAGCCGAACGTGTTGAGAAACGAGAGCCCAACCATCAGGGCATGAGCGAAGAAGAATGCCGGGGATGAATGCTATGGCCGAATCGTTGTGGGTGTCAAGTCAGCAAACCGATTGCGCACTTTTTTGAGTTCGAGAATGCTTAGTGTCGCACTCGCTCAATCATGTTTGAAGACCAGCCATCTCATGGGCTGCCTGGTTAGGGCGACACACCGTCGGCCGGGCGAGCGCACAACTGCGATCCAGCCACGATGAACCAGATCGCTTGGCCGAACATCACAGCGGCCATGCCGTGAACATCGAGGCGCAAGTGTCCGATGGCGATGCCAAGAATGATGAGTGGGGCGATCATGCAGCCGTAAATGGCAACACCACGACCGAGTCCACCGTTGCGCAGCGCCGATACGGACCAAAGAATCACTGCGATCGAGGCGGCGACCGAATAAATGCGCGCGAAGGCCTGATTGATTTGGAAAATGCCGGTAATCACAATCTGCCACTCGCGTGCAGCGGCAGAAACGTCGCGGATCATGTGCTTCATGATATCCGGGACGATGAATCCGCTAACCGCCGCGGCGATCATGATCGAGACACAGGCGAAACCGTAGGTGACGATTGCTGCGAAAGAAAATCGGTCGGCTGCGGCTAAGCGCCGCGCCAGCCCGCAAGTACCTAAGAACAGCAAGAGGACACTCACCATGGCAAGAGAGTGCGCGGCGCCGGAGACGATCGCCAGATGCGCGATTTGGTCCGCGCTTAGCGAGGCCGTTCCCGTCGGGTGTATTGCCATGGTTAGAATGCCGCCCAGCGATCCGGCGATGAGAGCAATTCCGGCTTTACGATCGTCTGTCATGATCGATACTCTAGACAGAAATCGCTTGCCCGGGAAAGCGTATTTTGCAACAGTCACGCGATACGGGACAAAGACGGCGAATTTGTCCAGGAATGAAGGGTGATGAAAGCACGGAGATCAAAGACCGCAGTCTCTCATGGGAAAAAAGACCGTCGCGTAGTACGCACGCGCGACAGGCTTGGTGATGCGTTGGTTGCGCTTATGCGCGAGAAGAATTTTGAAGAGATTACGATGCAGGAAGTGCTGAACCGCGCGGGAGTGGGGCGCTCCACATTCTACGTTCATTATCGCGACAAAGACGATTTGTTCTTAAGTGATGTGGAAGATTTTTTTGAGAACTGTTCCACGGCGCTGACACGTCGAGGAGCGTCCCCGAAACGCCTGTTGCCGGTAAAGGAATTCTTCACGCACGTTCGCGAAGCACATGAGTTCTATACCGCGTTGCTGAGGTCTGGGAAGGTGAGTGACGTGCACGCACTGGGTCGCGGATTCTTTGCGCGTTCGATCGAAGAGAGACTGCAGTTGGCGGGCCTGAAGATTGAACCGGCGCAGAGATCGGCCCAGGCCAACGCGCTCGCGGGAAGCTTTTTCTCGTTGCTCGACTGGTGGGTTGACAAAGGAATGAAGGCGGATCCAAAGGAAATGGACGAGTTGTTTCATCGCATGGCGTGGAGCGGATTGGGAGAATGAACTGCCGGCTCTCAGCGGTCAGCCATCAGCCATGACGACCGGCTTCGACGCTCGGTCTCAGGGATTTAATCTGCGGCTTCCATCTCTTCGGCGATTTCCAACATCTTGGTGACGCTGTTCCAGTTGCGGGCGGTGCCTTGTGTCTTCAGCGCTTCTGCGATAGTCGACCACGGAAGCTTGGATCTGCCGGCGCCGTTGGGAAAGTAGATGTAGAGTTCGCGGCCCTTCAGATGAATTTCCTCGGGATGTTTCTTCAGCTTCAGCAGCGTGGTTTGCGCCTCTGGGCCGGGTTCAGCGTTGAGGAAGGTGATGAGGATTTTGCCGGGCTCTAAGCCGCGGCTGGCGGGAAACGGGGTAGCGGCGATGGCACTTCTCAGTTCGTCCGTGGTGCGGAGGATGACCTCGGGACAACACTTGAACTTGCGCTCGATTGCATTCTGAATCTTCTTGGCGAGTGCGGGCGAGATCTTCTCTTTTGATCGGAAGATGACATTGCCACTTTGCACGTAGGTGCGCGGATCTTCGAGTTTTAAGGATTCGTACAGGGCGCGCAGAGCGGACATGTTGATTTTGTTGTGGCTGCCAAGGTTCACGCCGCGGAGCATCGAGATTATTACTGACATGCACGGGCAGTATAGCTCTTGGGCGCCCTCGCTCCTGGAGTCAAAGGCGCTTAACCACTGAGGACACGAAGGTTCACGAAGGAAACCCCTATCGCATCATTTCTTTCGAACATTGATGCGGCGGTAGAGCGTTTTCTCGGCGCCGACCGTTAACGTGCCTGTCATAGTGTCGCCGGCGACGTGGAACTCCCAGTCGTCTTGCTTACCAGTGTTCCCGGTGCAACTCAAAATGGCCGTCTCGGCGTGATACTGGCAGGTAAGCGCGCCCATGAATTGCGGTGATCCCTCGACGACTTTGTAGCCGTCGATATTCAGTTGAGCCGGATTCTTCTTGTCGACGGTAACGCGATAGAGGGCATGTTCGTCATGGCAGGGGGAGTCAGATACCGTGCATTTGGATTCGCCTTCCCAGGAACCGATGAGCGTCGCGGCGCCAGCGGCCTGCCGCCAAACCTGACTGGTAACGAGGAACAGGACGATTAAACCGAACGAGACTCGCATTGGCTGACCTTCCGGAGCACACCCTGGTCTAAGACGGTTGACCCGACCTGCCGTTAGCCGTTTTCCGCCCAAATCCCCCGAAGGATGGCCTAGTGTGTGAGTGGAACCAAGAGAATCACTTTGACTTGGACGCGGTTGACCCCGAGAATCAATAAAAGATCGAACGGCGTCCTTCGTCTAAGCACTGCGGTTTGATTGGAATTGTTCTTCAGGTGATCTTTCCAAGTCGTGTGGCTCACGACTGAGGGCTCCGAGCCCAGGGAGAAGTGCTATGTCGGGACAAGTCGTTTTGTACTTCGAGGATCAGGCCGATGCCTTGCGTTTCGCCCTGGCCGCCGGTTCGGTGATGGCCGGGGATGGCGCCAAGATGACCAACGATCTGGTGCAGGAAACGGCGCGGGTCACGCGCATCCGGCTGGATGCGGTGAATGCGGGCGGCAAGAAGGCCACTCCGCCTCGGGTGGCATAGGATCGCGCTGTTCGAGTCCGGCTGGACAGCCGAGCGCGGCGGTCCCCACACGATCTGTGCTCAGCCGACAGCCGAGGCGGCTGTCTCTGCGTGAGCTTTTTACGCTGTGCCGGCGTTGGTGAATGCTTCGAGCGCGTCGGAGAGCGTGGGGAACATCAGGAAAATCTGTTCGACCCGGGTAATCTCGAAAACCTTCAACACTCGTTTATTCACGCCGGTAAGCGCCATGCGGCGTCCGGCCTTGGCGCACGAAGTGCACGCACTGACCAGCGATCCCAGCCCGGAAGAATCGAGATAGGGCACGCCGCTGAAATCCAGAATCATGGTCGGAGCGTCTTCGCGGCGCACGGCGTTCATGAAGGGCGAAACGTTCTCCATGGTCAGCGGACCATGGAGGCTCAGGACTCCGCGGTCGAGACGCTCGATCTCCAGTGGTTCGGAACCCATGGCGCAGCGATTCTAGGCTACAAGGCAAGTCCGGTTCAAGTTCGTATGCACTACTAGAGGTTTCTTAAGTTACGTTTGGACAGTGTCCTGCCTTTGTAATCTTTTTGTGTTTTCTTGGCGCGGAGGTTGCGGCGCGGCTGCGCACGATTACGATTGCAGTAACGGCATGTGGGGGGAAATGGATGATGAAAAGAATTGGAACTTCATACCCGCAATATTGCTGTCAGCCATCCTAAAATTCATTACGGCAGTTTCGAAAGACATCCCAAAGGAACGAACGCGCGCGTTCTGCTGAGTTCGGTCTTCGGACCGTATGCGCAGGACGACGAGTTCGGCAGCCGCTACATCAACCCGATGGAGCTCTATCACAATCAAGTCACACGCGCGCAGGGCAGTTTTTCGCTGCGCATGTTTCATCGGTCCTGGGGCATCATGATGATCCAGGCGAATATTTCAGCGCCCTGCGCGGTGCTCGACTTTCCTACGCGTGAAGACTTCGCGCGCCAATTAAAGAATAATCAATATGACGTGGTCGGCATCACGGGAATTATTGTGAACGTCGCCAAAGTGCGCGAGATGTGCCGCATGACGCGGGATCTTTCCCCTCAGTCAGTGATTGTGGTCGGCGGGCACGTGGCGGCCATTCCGGGGATCGAAACGATGATTGAAGCCGATTTCATTGTGAAAGGCGAAGGTGTTTCGTGGATGCGCCGCTATCTGGGCGAAGATGAGAGCGCGCCGATCCGGCATCCGGCGATCGTTTCCGGCATGCGCACGCGGATTATGGGCATCCGACTTCCGGAGCGCAAGGGGGCGACGGCAGCGACCATCATTCCTTCGGTCGGCTGCCCCATGGGCTGCAACTTCTGTACGACTTCGGCATTTTTCGGAGGCAAGGGAAAGTTCGTCAACTTTTTCGAAAGCGGCGACGAATTGTTCGAAGTGATGAGCCGCATGGAAGATGAGTTGAAGGTGAACTCATTCTTCGTGATGGACGAGAATTTCCTGCTGCACCGCGAGCGCGCCATGCGCCTTCTGGAATTGATGAAGGAAGGAAATAAGAGCTGGGCGATGTCGGTGTTTGCGTCGGCCAATGCGATTCGCAAATACACCATGCAGGAACTGGTGGAACTGGGTGTGTCGTGGCTGTGGATGGGGCTGGAATCTCCCAAGGCCGGCTATAGCAAGCTGCAGGGAACGGACACGCGCGAGCTTACGCGCGAGTTGCGCGAGCATGGGATTCGCGTTCAGGGATCGACGATCATTGGGCTGGAGCATCACACGCCGGATAACATCCTGGCGGAAATCGAACACGCGGTGTCACATGACACCGACTTTCACCAGTTCATGCTTTACACGCCGGTGCCGGGAACTCCGCTGTACCAGCAGATGGCAGAAGAGGGACGGCTGCTTCGCGATGTGGACTACGCCGACGTGCACGGCCAGTTCAAATTCAACTTCAAGCATGCGGCGATTTCGCGGGAGGATTCCAAACGCTTTCTTGATTGGGCATTCTGGCGCGACTTTCAGCTCAACGGCCCCAGCCTGTACCGCATTTCGCGAACTTTGATGTCAGGATGGAAGCGCTACAAAGATTCCCCAGATGCACGCGTGCGGACGCGGTTTGCGCGCGAGATGGGAAGGCTGAGCGGAGTCTACAGCTCGGCGCTATGGGCAATGGAACGACAATTCCGGAAAGTGGATCGCGAAGTGAGTGAAAAGATTCGGGCGCTGCGGGGCGAGTTCCGGCAGGAATCCGGAATCGTCTCCCGAATGCTTCCGGCAGTGCTCGGTCCGGTGCTGCTATGGACAACGCGGCGGGAGGAACGCAAGCTGGCGCGAGGAAAGACCTATGAGCCGCCGACGATTCTGGAGCGAAGTAATTGGGTGGAGGCATAGCAAGAAACTCGCAGCGCACCCGGCTGATGAGACTTTTCTGGGCACTTGCAGAACCTCCTGCTTGACCCGTCTAGTGATTCTGGACCAACCCCTGATTTGCCTTTCGTTACTTGCCCCTCGTGAAGAAGCAGCAGAACATGCGAGAACACTGGAGCACGGCCGCTAAGGTTACCTCGGGGTGACTTTGGTAAGGCCAGATTCTACCGCTCTGGCGCAACTCAAAACTTCATTCGAGGCTTCTCAAATTTCATGACGCGAACTTCTGTTTTGGCTATCGTGGCGATAACCACGCTTGCGGGAATCGCAGCAGCCCAGTCTTCAGCCAAGCCCGCAGCGCAAGAGAGTGGAATCACATCGTATGTGGAGTTCGGGGGAACGTCCGACGCCGATGGCCAGATTTACGAGGTGAACTCCAACGTCGGCTATGATTTCAACCCTCACTTCGGGCTTGCCCTAGGCGCGCCCATCTATTTCGTGAGGCCTTCTTCGACAACGGGTGGGACCTCGACCACCGGCCTGGGCAATCCATATTTGGCGCTGCACCTGAAGTATCCCGGTCGGGCGCTAGGTTTCAGTACTGTACTAACCGGAGCCGCGCCGCTAGGAGACAGCAAGAAAGGCTTGAGCACAGGCCGCGCTACGTTTGATTGGACCAATCGTATTGAGCATGCCTTTTCAGACCTGACACCGTTTGTGGAGTTGGGCATCGCCAACACCATCCCGGATTCACGGCTATTCCTCCGACCCTACACGACTCTGGGCTTCAACACTCATTTCCAGGGCGGCGCCAGCTACGACGTGTGGAAGTTCATCAGTGTTGGCGCATCGGGGTACGACATCCTGCCCAGCGGACAGCAGACGGTGTTCAGCCGCGTGCTTCCTGGGCAGGCAGCTGTCGGGTCCGTTCAGCATGGACCGATGATTGTGAAGAATCAGCAGACGACGGGAAGCGCCAGCCTGACCCAGGATGACGGCTTTTCTGCCTGGATTGACGGCAACCCGCGGGGGAAGGTGGATCTCGAACTCGGCTTCACCCGCAGCCTTGTATACGACCTGAATTCGGTCTCATTCTCCATCGGCATCAATTTGCGGCAGTTGTATCGCGGCAATCAGCAGTAAGTACGAAAGAACGAAACAAGGAGACCCCATGAAGAAGATACGCTTTGTTGTTATGGCAATCGCGGTCGCATTGTACTGTGCGCCCTCGTTCGCGCAGCATGGACACGGGACCGGACCCGGCAATGCTATGGGTGGCACCAGCCATGCCAGCGCTAACACAAATAGCGCGAGCAGCACGGCAGCAGTCCACGGCAAGCCCATGGACGAGCTCCTGACCCAGAACAAGAGCCTCTCGAGCAAGATCGGTTCCCTGACCGGAGAATCGGCGCAGCAGGCCTGCTCCGGCTTTAAGAATCTGGGACAATGTGTGGCCGCAGCCCACGTCAGCAAGAACCTGGGCATCAACTTTGCTTGCCTAAAGAGCAACATGACCGGAACAGCGGCGCCCAGTGGCTCTAACTGCTCGGCCGCACCCAGCGCCACCGCTGCCACTGGCACCAAGACCATGAGTCTGGGGAAAGCCATTCAGACCCTGAGCCCCGCCACGAACAGCAAGACGGAGGCTAAGAAAGGACAGCAACAGGCCAGTCAGGATCTGAAAGCTTCGGCCAACAATTCCTAATCAATTTGTTCTCTGCGCACTCAGAAAATCCTCAGCCTTCTCTGCGGTAAAGCTTTTGACCGCAGGGCGCGAAGGATACCCGAGATCGCTGGAGAAGAGCGAAAATGAGGGGTCCCGCAGAAATGCGGGGCCTCTTTTACTTTGCCCTCGTTGCAGCGACTATCCTGTGCGTCGCGTGGAAAGCATGGTGAGAATCTCGCGCAGGCCCTGGCGGATGTTCTGGATTTCGGGAGCGGAGTGCGTAGGGAAAGGGATTGCGGATTGCGTTTTGTCGGACTTGGTTTCTGCGCGCAACTGCTGGCGGGCGCCGGAGATGGTGAATCCCTGCTCGTAGAGTAACTGTTTAATGCGCAGGACGCCTTCGACGTCGCGCTTGCGGTACATGCGCTGACCCGTGCTGCTCTTGACCGGCTTGAGTTGCGGGAACTCCGACTCCCAGAAACGCAGGACGTAAGCGGGCAGATGGCAGAGCGTAGCCACTTCGCCGATGCGGAAATAGAGCTTGTCGGGAATTAGGATTTCATCCGCCTTGTGCTTCGCCGAGTTTTTTTTGCGCGCCGCCATTTTGATCGCTACCGCGGCATAACCCGCGTGGTCTGCCTATTGTGACACACGTGCAGCGCGCCTTCTAAGAATTTCGTCGTCCGGTAGTTCAAGGGCAGGTCAATTTGGCAGCGCCGAACACCTTAAGTTGGGAACCTGTGTCGGGCATTCCCATGACGGACGACGGCTTTCCTGCCAGGATGGTCGCAGTCCCCACGAACCCAGAGTTGCACTGAGCCATGCCGGTCTGATCGACGGTGGCGCCCGGGTTGATGTTGCCTACACAGCTGCCGTCGCTGGCCCCGATGCACCACATCACATCCTTGCTCGTGAGGGTTACTGGAGTCGGCGAGTCACTGAATATGCCAGTTGCGACAAAGGGGACTTTCCCGCCGGGAAAGCTCTGCGCATCCGCGGCGGGCGGGTTGAGAGAAACCGTGCGCAGTTGGCGGCCACTGCCGCATGCCGAAGAGACTAACGCGGTGAGTACGAGGGAACGAGAGAACCAAACACTAAAGTGTGGCACAAGCACCTCCCTGGAAACGGCGTCTTAACTCGGATGAGCGAAGAGTGAAGCAGGGGTTGCCACTCTTTGGGTATTGTAAACGCTGAAGCCCAACCGTTGCTTTTTCGGGTCTTTTTTCGCGGCTGTCCTAAAGGAAAAGCCTCCTAGGAGGTGCTTCTCTTAAGAGGCCAGTGAAATTCGTGGCGGTTGCGAGTTAGCGTCTCGCTGACGGTTAGTGTTTCTTCTTTTTTGCTTTCTTCTTCGTTGCCATGAAAGTTCCTCCGTGAAACGATTTTCCCTTGCAAAGCTTTTCGACTAGGGCCCTTGTACTTGAAGCAACCACCCTATTTGTGGTAGGGCGTCGTTCTGTATCCCAAGATATTGCGGCAGCGTAGCCGACGTGTCAATACAAATTTGCGGCTTTATGCGGATTTTCTTTCCTGGCCGTCGCGGTCGTCCGTCGTAAGTCGCTAGCCAAATTGCGAACGCCACGAGGGCAACCGGCAATTTGCTAGCGGCCAACGGCAAACAACCAACGGCTGGTAGTACACTGCGCGTCATGCGCCGCGATCCGGTTGAACTGGAAATTTTCAAGAACCTGTATCACTCCATAGCGGAGGAGATGGGCGCGGCGCTCCGGCGTACGGCATTTTCTCCGAATATCAAGGAGCGTCGGGATTACTCGTGCGCAGTTTTCGATAGTGTCGGTGACGTGATCGCGATGGGGGATCATATGCCGGTACATCTTGGGTCGATGCCTATGTCGGTCCGAGCGGCCATTGATGCGGGGGCGATGGAGCCTGGGGATGTGGTGATGCTGAACGATCCCTTTCGCGGCGGGACGCATTTGCCTGACATCACGCTGGTCGCGCCGGTGTATGTGGGGCGTACGCAATCTGGCAAAACCCGCGGGCGAGGGCCCCTTCGACTACCGCTCAGGGCAGGTCCGCGCCACGCTGGGCCGGATTTTTATGTGGCTTCTCGGGCGCATCATGCCGATGTGGGCGGCGCTTATCCCGGCTCGATGGGACTATGCCGGGAGATCTACCAGGAGGGCGTTCGCATTCCTCCGGTGAAATTGATGCGGCGGGGCACGATGAATGCGGACGTGCTGGCGATGCTGCTCAATAATGTTCGCACTATGGAAGAACGCGAAGGCGACTTAGGCGCGCAGATCGCGGCTTGCCATACGGGTGCTGAGCGGATACGCGAGGTGTGCTCGCGCTATGGCTTGGGGCGGGCGCGGCGGGCTGGGGCCGATCTGCTGGATTATTCCGAGGAATTGATGCGCGCGTTTTTACAGCGCGTACCCGCCGGTAAGTATCGGGCGGAGGATTTTCTGGATGGTGATGGGATTAGCGAGCGGGCGATCAAGATTGCCGTTGAGATTACAGTTCATCACTCTGGCGAGAAGCGACGGCAGGCTACCGTCGCGACAGCCGGCGAAGCCGGCGGCGCTACTCGCGGACGGGGGCGTCCGCGCCACATGGTGACCGTCGATTTCAGTGGCAGCGATCCGCAAGTTGAGGGGAGCGTGAACGCAGTTGCTGCGATCACTTACTCGGCATGCTTTTACGTGTTTCGCTGCCTGCTCGCGGACGACGTTCCCGCCGCGGCGGGGCTGATGCGGCCGGTCCAAGTCATCGCGCCCGCAGGGACGATCGTGAACGCGCGAGCTCCCGCGGCAGTTGCCGGGGGAAATGTGGAGACGTCGCAGCGCATCGTCGACGCGGTGTTGCGGGCACTGGCGCAAGCCATTCCTGATCGCATCCCGGCTGCGGCATCGGGGACGATGAACAATTTGACCATCGGTGGGATCGATCCGCGCACCGGCGAGCCCTTCGCTTACTACGAGACCATTGCCGGAGGAATGGGCGCTCGGCCCAGCAAGGATGGGGTTTCGGGCGTGCATACACACATGACGAATTCGCTGAACACCCCGGCGGAGGCGCTGGAGTATGCATATCCGCTGCGGGTGCGCAGGTATTCGCTGCGCCCGGGCAGCGGTGGCGAGGGAAAGTTCCGCGGCGGTGACGGCATTGTCCGCGAGATTGAAGTGCTGACCGACTGCGAGGTGACTCTGTTGGCTGATCGCCGCACGCGCGGGCCGTGGGGACTCGCAAGAGGAGCTGACGGTGCTGCGGGGAAGACTGTCATCACGCGGCGTGATGGTTCGATCGAGACGGTGCCGGCGAAGTTCAGCACTCGTCTGCGCAACGGCGAACGGGTTACGATTGAGACTCCCGGTGGCGGGGGATGGGGAAGGAAGTAAGGAGAGGAGGCACGATGGCGATCGATCTCGCTGCCCAATATATCGATGAAGCGCGCCGCCAGATGCGCGGGTACAAGCGCATGGGCGAAGGCGCGATGGCACAGCTTCGCGATGACGATTTTTTCCTGACGCTCGATCCAGAGTCGAACTCGGTTGCAATTCTAGTAAAGCATCTGGCTGGCAATATGCGCTCGCGCTTCACCGACTTCCTGACGAGCGACGGCGAAAAGCCGGACCGTTTTCGCGACCACGAGTTTGAAGTGAGCGGAGCGACCACGCGGGCTGACGTGATGCGTTGGTGGGAAGAAGGCTGGGCTTGCGTGCAGGGCGCCATCGAGGCGCTCAAGCCTGAAGACGTGATGCGCACGGTGACGATTCGGGGAGAGCCGCACACTGTGCTGCAAGCCATCAATCGACAAATTGCGCACTACGCTGCTCACATTGGGCAGATCGTATTCCTGGCCAAGCATCTGCGGTCGAGCGAGTGGAAGACGCTGAGCATTCCGCGGGGCAAGTCGGAAGAATTCAAAGACCACAAAGCGGTGGCGCACAAGTTCGAGAGAGGCGTAGTGCGGGAGAAATAGATCAGTCACTTTCTTCCCGTCAGTGTTTCTCGGTGGCACCATTCTTTGATTCCGGCGCTGCGGCTCTGGGCCACACGGGAGCCACCAGCTCAACGCGCCAGATCGGGCCGCCGAGATAAGCGATGGTTTCGGACTTGACGAAAGTTGGGGCTTCCCCGCCCTCAACCCAGAGGTGCGAATCCGGCGGCTGCTTTCCCAGTAACGGCGCCACGAGCCCAGCAATTCCGCCGATCTGAACTTTAATGACGAAATGCTGAGCTTCGCGGCCAGCTCCTGCCAGGGTAAACGAATCTTTACCCGGACTACTGATCGCCAGTTTTACCAGGCGCGGTTTGGGCGTAGGGACAACGATCGATACCTCAAGAGGCGGCGGGTCGGGCAGCAGGTTCTTCAACAAAATTAGAACGATGCCATTCGCGAGATCGGCGGGCAGCTTCATGCGCTCGCTTACCGTTTTTTCTTTACCGTCATCGTCGGTGTAACTGACGGTGACTTCTCCCGTGGAAGGCGCGATCGTGATTTCCATGGGATGCGGAAATGCCGGTCCTTTTTGCACGAGGTGGTAGCTGACGAGCCGGAAATAACGTCGCTGGGAAAAGATGACGCTTTCCTCTTGCCGTGAGCCGTCCTTGAACCGGAAGATCAGATGGCTAGTGATGCGATTGCCCTGAAGTACTTGGGTGAGGTCGCCTTCGGCAAGAGGGGTGCCGTCGAGCGTGCTGAGCACGAGAAAGCCGTGAAGCAAGCCTTCTTTGTAACGCACGGCTACCGGAGATGCCGATAATGGGGCGCCGGAAAGAATACAGAATAAGAGCAGCAAAATCGCAAGAGAACGAGCGCGCAAGAGTTCCAACCTCCGTCCTGGAAAGGCCGGTGCTTCGATGCGGTTGTCGAGTTTACGGTTTGCGGCCTTGCGACTTATATGCCAGGCCATCACCGAGCGACGCGGCGCAGGGTGCTAAAATCATATGTTTTGTGTTTTATATAGTTTTCGTTCCGAGACAGTACTCATAGGTGGCAATGATGGCTTCAACAATGCTGGCAGTGGTCAAGCCAGAAGCAGCGCCAGGCGCGGAGATACGCGAAGTCAAAATCCCTTCTTTCGGACGCACCGACGTACTGGTGAAGGTGAAAGTCGCATCGATTTGCGGCACCGATCTTCACATTTATAACTGGGACCGTTGGGCGCAGAACCGCATTCATCCGCCGCTGATTCCGGGGCACGAGTTTTGCGGGGAAGTGGTTGCGTTTGGCGATGAGGTCACGAGCGTCAGGGAAGGCGATTTCGTTTCCGCGGAGATGCACGTGGCCTGTGGAAAGTGCCTGCAGTGCCGCACTGGCGAGAGCCACATTTGCCAGAAAGTGAAAATCATCGGCGTGGACGCCGACGGCGCCTTCGCCGAGTACGTCGTGATTCCGGAGTCGAATATCTGGAAGCTCGATCCCGCGATTCCCCTGGAATACGCTTCGATTCTCGATCCTCTGGGAAATGCGGTGCACACCGTGCTGGCCGGAGAAATCGCGGCCAAGAGTGTGGCCATCACGGGCTGTGGGCCGATTGGATTATTTTCGATTGCCGTAGCCCAGGCGGTGGGCGCGACTTCGGTGTTTGCCATTGAAGTGAACGAGCACCGCGCCCGGGTCGCGCGCGAGATGAAGGCCGACTACGTGCTCAATCCCGCAAAAGAGAATGTCAACGCGATCGTGATGGAGAAGACTGGCGGGCTGGGCGTGGACGTGGTGCTGGAAATGGCTGGCCATCCCGACTCGATTCGCACCGCTTTCGATATCGTCCGGCGGGGAGGAAGAATTTCCCTGCTCGGACTGACCTCGAAGCCGATCTCGTTGAATTTTTCTGAAGACATCATTTTCAAGGGAATTACCGTGCAGGGCATCAACGGGCGCCGCATGTACCAGACCTGGTACCAGATGACCGCGCTGCTGAAGAGCGGGAAGCTCAACCTGCATCCGGTAATTACGGATCGCATTGCGATGAAAGATTTCTCGAAGGCCATGGAGCGGCTGAAGACCGGGGAAGCGAGCAAGATTCTGGTATATCCCAACGGCGTGCGCTAGCTTCGTGTGGAGCGGGCACTTTTGCGCACGACTAGCCGTGGTGCAACCTGCGCACCAGACTACAACCGAAAGAAGATATGAGTCTCGACGCATTCGTACGTTGCACCTGCATTCGCGATGGGCGAGCGAAGCCGCATCCATTTCCTGACAGGTTTACGTGGGATGAGGCAGGCTCGCCTTCGCTGTCGGGAGATCCTACCGAAGACGAATGGGAGGCCCATGACCAGTGGGTTCAGGGGTCGTGCGATCACGAAGGCTATTTGGCTTCCGAAAGCTTGGGCAACATTACACGCGCCCAGCATCTGCGGGAATTTCTGCGCGGCCTGCAGGGAAACCCCGGGCCAAAGTTCCCAATTCTGTTGAAACAGGTCGTGTATGACGGCACGCATACGGGCGACTGGATCCCCGCAAAAGAGTCGCCAGCACTGTTGCGCGAAGTGGACCTGGTGCTCGGCTCCAGCGACATTTTGACCGAGGGAGAGAAGGAGTTCTTTCAAAGCATGAAGCGCCTGTGCGAGGCCAGCATTGCGACCGGCAATCCGATCATGTTTTGAGCCACGGATTGCACGGATTTACACGGATAACTCAAACTTCGATCAATTGCTTGGCCACTGTTTTTGCTCCATCCTGGGATTAGACTTATCTTTTCGTCTTTATCCGTTTGAATCTGTGTTAATCCGTGGCGAGGCTTTCCATGACTACCGCAACCCGAACCAATCCGCTTTCCTACCTTACTGACCAGCTTAACGAACTCAAGGCCAAGGGCACGCACTTCAAGCTGCGCGTGCTGGAGGACGAGCAGGCGCCGGTCTGCACGTTCGACGGGAAAAAGGTCATCAATCTGGCGTCGAACAATTATTTGGGATTAACCACGCATCCGAAGCTGCGAGAGGCGGCGCTGGAGGCGACCCGCAAATACGGAGTGGGGTCAGGGGCGGTGCGCACGATAGCCGGGACGATGAAAATCCACATGGAACTGGAGGAAAGGATCGCGCGCTTCAAGAACGTGGAGGCGTGTGTCGTATTCCAGTCAGGCTTTGCGGCGAATGCGGGAACGGTCTCGGCGGTCTTGGGCAAGGACGATTTCATCATCTCCGATGCGCTCAACCACGCCTCGATCATCGACGGCGCACGGCTCTCGAAGGCAAAAATCCTGGTCTTCCGCCACAAGGACATGGTGCACGCGGAAGAGCAACTGGCCAGCGTTAAAGGCGAGCCAGGGAAAAAGCTGCTGATCACCGACGGCGTTTTTTCGATGGACGGCGACATTGGCCCGCTGCCCGCGCTGTGCGGCCTGGCGGAGAAATACGGCGCCATCATGATGGTCGACGATGCGCATGCGTCCGGCGTGCTGGGGCGCAACGGACGCGGCACCATCGACCACTTCGGCATGCACGGTCGCGTCGACATTCAGGTGGGAACGCTATCGAAGGCAATTGGCGCACTGGGCGGATACGTTTGCGGCACGCGCGATCTGATTGATTTTCTCTATCATCGCGCGCGTCCGTTTTTGTTTTCGACATCGCATCCGCCATCGGTAGCGGCCACGTGCATCGCGGCTTTCGACGTTCTGGAGAACGAACCGGAACGCATGGAAACACTCTGGGAGAACACGCGCTTCTGGAAGAAAGAACTTGGACTGCTGGGCTTCGACGTCGGCGGGCGTACGACTCCAGCCAGTGAGACTCCGATTACGCCCATCATTATCGGCGACGGCAAGCTCACCATGGACTTCTCGCGCGAACTGTTCAAGGAAGGTGTGCTCGGTACGGGCATTGCGTTCCCGACGGTTCCGGAAGGGAAGGCGCGCATCCGCACCATCATGACCGCGACGCACACGATGGATGAGTTGCAGCGGGCGCTGGAAGTGCTCAAGAGCGTCGGAAAGCGCATGGGGATTTTGGGGAAGTGACGAGAAGCCGAGCTTTGCTCGACCGGACAGCCGAGAACGGCTGTCCCCACATACAGCAATTCTGCACAAACGGGTCAAGCGATCAATCGGCGCGGTATACGATCTTCCCGCCAACGATTGTCGCCGCGACTTTTCCTACGAATTGCCAGCCGTCGAAGGGAGTGTTGTGCGAGAGCGAACGCGATTTCGCGGCTTCGAAAGTCCAACGCTTCTTAGGATCGAAGATGGTCACGTCGGCGAAGCTTCCTCGGGCCAATGAGCCGCGGCCGGGGAGGTCAAAGACTCGGGCCGGGCCTGCGGTGAAGAGCTCGACGATGCGTGCCAGCGGAATTTTGTGATCACGATGAAGTTTGGTGATCGCCAGCGCCAGTGCGGTTTCCAGTCCGGTAATCCCAAAGGCAGCGCGTTCGAATTCGACTTGCTTTTCGTGCGCAGCGTGCGGGGCATGGTCCGTAGCGATGGCGTCCACCGTGCCGTCGGAGAGCGCGACGACGATCGCTTCGCGGTCGGTGGCCGAGCGCAGCGGCGGGTTCATCTTGAAGTTGGTATCGTATTCGCCAACGTTCTCATCGATCAGAGTGAAGTGGTGCGGCGTGACTTCGCAAGTGACGCGGGCTTTCGCGCGTTTACCGCGGCGTACTGACTTCAGCGCGTCGGCGGTGGAAAGATGGGCCACGTGCAGGCGCGATTCCCGAATCTGCTGCGCCAGCGTGACGTCGCGGTCCACGATTCCGGCTTCGGCTGCGGCGGGCATGGCGCGCAGGCCAAGTCGAAAGCTTGTGGGGCCGGAGTGCATCGAGCAGTTCTCCGTGAGCCGCGTATCTTCCGCGTGCTGCACCACGGGAAGATTCAATTCCGCGCCGAGGCGGAGAGCCATGCGCATCACGTCGTCGTCGAGGATGGGCTTGCCATCGTCGGTGACAGCAACGGTTCCAGCGCGTTGCAGGGCGCTGAAGTCGGTCAGCGTTCCTCCGCGGCTGCCGCGCGTGGCGGCGGCGATGGGAAAGACGTTGACCACGGCTCCGCGCTCGGGACTGCGCAGCCAAGCGACCCATTCTGGAGTATCAACTACGGGCGCGGTGTTGGGCATGGTGCAGACCGACGTGAACCCACCGGCAGCAGCGGCTGTAGTGCCGCTGGCAATGGTTTCTTTGTAGCCCTGGCCAGGCTCGCGCAGGTGGACGTGCAGGTCAATGAATCCGGGTGCAACGATGAGGCCGCGCGCGTCGAACTTTTCATCGGCACTTCCGCGGATCTTATTCGGGAGAGCAACCTCGGCGACGCGGCCCTCGCGCAATAGAATATCCATCGGCGCATTGATCTTTGCCGCCGGATCGATCAGGTGACCGCCTTTGATCAACAGGCTGGCATTTTCGCGGCGAGTCATCCGCAACTCCTCAGGGACGCTTCCATCGTTAATTTTCGCAAAACTCGTGTGTCATCCTGAGCGCGTTTTTTGCGCGAAGGACCTGTGTACTTCTTCTGGGCGCCGAGTGAGTGCATAGGTCCTTTGCTGCGCTCAGGATGACAAAGTCGCTGGTGACAACGGCGCTGGTGACAACGGCGCGGGCGATAGGGCGGATGGAGATGACGAAAGTTGCGGGTCATTTTGCCTTCCCTAAGGCCCGAGCCAGGATTGCCATTCGTGTGGGCACGCCATTGTGTACTTCGTCGACGATCACCGACTGTGGGCCGTCAGCGACCTCGGCGGTCAATTCCAGGCCCCGGATGATGGGGCCCGGGTGCATCACGACAGCGTCGCGCTTGGCTAGTTTCAGGCGCGCGTTGGTCATCTGGTAGCGTGCAATGTAGTCCTGCAATCGAATTTTCTGGCCGGCCAGTCGCTCTTTTTGCACACGCAGCAGCATGATCACGTCCGTTCCGCGAAGCGCGTCTTCGAGGTGGCGGGTGACGCGCAGGCCCGGTGCGAGCGTGGCGGCCACATCGGGGACGAACTCGGGCGGACCGCAGAGCGTGAGCTTCACGCCAAACTTAGTGAGAAGGTGGCAGGCGCTGCGGGCGACACGGCTGTGCAAGATGTCGCCGATGATGGTGGCTTGAAGTCCCTGGAACGACTTCTTGTGTTTCAGGATGGTGAAGGCGTCGAGCAGGGCCTGCGAAGGGTGCTCATGCATGCCGTCCCCGGCATTGATGATGGGAATATCGAGATGCCGCGCCATTAGGTGCGGCGCGCCCGCTGATGGGTGGCGCATGACAATGCAATCCGCTCCGACCGCGCGCAGGGTGTAGCCGGTGTCGAGAACGGATTCGCCTTTCTCGATGCTCGATCCGGAGGACTGCACGAGGGTGGTGATTGCGCCGAGCGCCTTCGCGGCGAACTCGAATGAGGAACGGGTCCGGGTCGATGCTTCGTAAAACAGCAGCACGATCCGCTTGCCGCGCAGTAGCGGACGGGCCTTCAGCGGATTCATGCGGCGGGCCAGTTTCAGCAAGCCCAGAATTTCCTTCGCGTCGAGGTGTTCGATCCCGAGCAGCGAACCGCGTGCGGGAGTATTCATCGGAAAAAGTGCAAACCGTGCATCATACGCGGCAGGAGAAGCGGCTGCAAGATGCGCGAGACACGCTGGGTCGGCGATGCAGTTATTGCTCTCGCAGTCTGTTCGCGTCCGAACGCGAGGGCAACGTGCCCTCGCGACAGCCGGCAGGAATGCCGGCGCTAAACGAGACCGGCGCCAAGCAATGCCGACAAAAGGCGATCAGGATTTGTCGCGGCGGCCCAGGATTACCCCGCCCAGCGCGCCGCCGAGACCACCCAAGACGATCGCGGCGAGAAAGGCAAAAATCAGACCCGTCACCATTAAGACCTCAAGCCCACCCTCGGTCTTAAGGCGGTCGAAAATGGCCAACACCTGGGGGTCGGTGGTTTGCGAGGCAGCTTGCTGGATCCTGAGCACGAGCTGGCTGCGGAGTTCCGGTCCTCTGTGCAGAAAGATCACGAACAGGGTCTCCAGCACAGACGACATTGCAAACCACAGCAATCCACCGAGCGCGCCCAGTCCGGCTCCGACCGTGGCCTTCACAACGATTTCGCGCCGCCGCTGACGATAAAAAACGACGGCCAGGAATCCCACGCTGAACATGGCTACGAACGGGTTCAGGCCCAACGCCATCAGTAATGAGGCCACCAGCGCTGCGAGCGCGCACGGCTTGAACGCGTCGGACCACTGCATGGGAAGAGCGAGGACGGGGACAGTCTGCGACGCCGGGAGAACTGCAGAGTCTCGCGACGCCGTGGCAGTCGCTAAAGCGAGCGGCGGCGCCGCGGCTTCAGTGATCAATACTCGTATCTGCGGGGCTGAGCAATGGGGGCAGAAAGGTACGCCTTCTTCCACGGTCTGGCCGCACTTGTAGCAGGGCTGTTCCATCAGGGATTGAGGAGCGCTCTTTGAAAGTACCGCAGGGCGCGCGTTGGGAGCAAGGACCGGAGCGGCCACTCATTGATTCAACTGCTGCGAACCCAATTACGTCTAAATTTCCCCGCGCTTGCCGCGGGTATGCACGTAGACGAGCGCGAAGGTCGTTCTCTTGCCCGCGTCGCCAGGTTCGACGGCGACAATGTGCTGGTTGTCTTCAGTGCCGACTTTTAATTCGGTGACTGGCCCCGAGTCTTCGTCGCACTTCAATTCCTTGCTGTCTTTGTCCTTGCCGTCCTTGGACTCTTTACTATCGTCGTCCACGTCGATGCTGCCACCGTGTTTTTGGGAATGGCACTCCAGAACCTTGCCATACTTCTTCAGCTTGTCACGATAGAAGTCGAGGACTTTGGCGGGAGCGTCGTCGGACTCATACTTGGCGACCACCAGTTTCATTCCAAACGCTTCGGTCAAGATGCTCAGATTCGCCTGGCCCTTATTATCATCGTCAGTTTTGAGGCGCGCGCCGGGATAAAGCGGCAGGCCCGTCTTGCGTGCATCCGCATCGCTGCCGATGTGCAGGTCGCCAGCCGAACTGCGAACGTCGAGATTCTTGTTCTGGTTGCCGGAATCCTGAGCTAGAACGGGTATCGCCACAGTCACTGCGAGCGCGAGTATCAGACTACGAAACATTACGATCCTCCTCAAGAACGTCGCCGAGAATTCAGATCTCCGCGTCCTTGCCGTGAGCATGCACATACACGAGCGCGAAGCTTGATCCCTTGCCCTCAGGCTCAATCGCCACGATGTGCTGGTACTCTTTGGTGCCGACTTTCAGTTCGATCTTGTTGCCGCTCGATCCCTCGCAGGTCAGTTCATGAGAATCATGGTCCCAGTGCTTCGCATCCGGATTCAGATCAAGGTGGCTAGTGTGACACTCGAGAACATGCCCGTATTTTTGGAGCTGGTCTTTGTAATAGGCCACCAGTTTGGCAGGAGCATCGTCGGACTCATATTGCAACGCAACCACCTTCAGCCTAAAACCGAAGCTCGAAATATCCACGTTGGCACTTTTGTCTGAGCCGTCGGACCCCTGTTGTTTCAGCCGCGCCCCAGGATAGACGGCCAGCCCAACGTCAGCCACGTTAGCGCCTTTGCTGACGTGAATGCCGCCGACCGGAGTCTGGATATCGACTTGCTTGTCCTCGCCGTTCTGCTGCTTCTTCACGTTGATGCTGCAGGCGGACAATAGCAATGCAATAAGGGCGGCGACAACCGAACTGCTAATGATTGGAGATTGCGTTCTGCGCATGTGGAGACCCTCCTTTGGCGAGGCGCGCCGGACGTTCCAGACCGGTGCCGCGCTGCGCGACATTCGGAATGGTAACGGGTAGATGGCCGCGAATCGGAATCTCCCCAAACAGCGCCTTGATCGCGCCTATTTCCGAGACGCTCGCGTTGGAAAACGTACACATATAATTTTCGATCTTGGGGAAATCGCTGGCCAGATAAGGGTTCCCCATAGCGACGACCGCCGTCTTTTCGGCGGCATGATCGAGTACTTGCTGCAGCAACGTGCCGGTCGCATCAGTCATCGCCATCGTGTTACCGATTTTGCCTGCCGTCGGAATGACATAGACGGCAGCCACCACGGTTTGCGCCTCGTCGACTGCTTTCAGAACCTCGTCGGTCATGCCCGCGGCGATGCGAGGATCCACATAAATCACGCGCGCGTCCGGAATGCGGGCGCGGAACTCCCGTCCGAAGGCGCGACCGGAATCCGTGCGCACGTCGTCGGAAAAAAGCACGGCGAGCACCTGGTTGTGGGTCTCCTCTCTGGTCATATACGGAAGCGCGGGTGCGGCGGTTCCCTTGGATTTCAGGGGAAGAAGTTTGCCATTGTCGCGGACCAGGGTGATGGCGGCGTCGGCCACCTGCTGGCCGAAGGTGATGTTTTCGGGTTTGCCCACAGCGGTCGCGATGGCGCCGACATTGACGGTGCGGGATTTGTTGAGGCCGAGAGCGCTTTTCATCTTCAGGATTTTCAGCACGGAGAGGTTTAGGCGCTTCTCGGAAATCTCACCAGAGCGAACGGCTCTGAGCATGGCCTCGTAAGAGGCGGCAAGGTCAGGCGGAATGATCAGCAGGTCGTTGCCGGACTTGAAGGCCTCCACGGCCTCGCGGCCAATGTTGCTGGCGAAAAGATGCGTCAGCCCAGCCATATCGAGGGCATCGGTCACGATGACGCCCTTGAATGCGAGTTGCTTTTCGAGCAGGTCGGAAATGATCGGCGGCGAGATGGTGGCGACATGGTTTGGATCGGAATCGAGGGCGGGGACGGTAACATGCGCGACCATCACCGAGTCGACGCCGGCGGCGATGGCCTGGCGAAAGGGCGGAAGCTCGATCGAATCCAGGTGCGCGCGGTCCCCGTTCACGCTGGCGACACCGAGATGGGAGTCGGTGGCAGTATCGCCGTGACCGGGAAAGTGTTTAACCGTAGTCAGCATGCCGGCCTCGTGCGCTCCCCTAATGTAGGCCGCGACCAGATCGCCGACTTGTTGGGGGTCTTCTCCGAAAGAACGCGTGTTGATGATGGGATTGGCGGGATTCGAGTTCACGTCGGCATCGGGGAAGAAATTCCAGTGAATGCCGATGGCTCTGGCTTCTTGGGCTGTGATACGGCCGAAGGTCTCTGCGTCCTGGATGTTGCCATCGGCTCCGAAGGCCATCGCGTGGGGAAAGTTGGTGGCGCCGAGCAGGCGGTTAGAGAGCCCACGCTCAAAGTCGGCCGCGAAGAGCAATGGCAGCTTGGATTTTTGCTGCAGCCGGTTCAGCAATTCGGCGACTTCGTAGGGTTCGGTGCGCAGGAGAAATGGTCCATCGACGTGAACCGACACGGTGAACGAACCGACGTGATATTTCTGCATGGCGTCGAGCCATTGTAGGTACTCGGGGCTCTCTACATTGAGGAAACTGGCGCGGCACCAGATCATGAAGACCTGCCCGATTTTTTCCTCGACGGTCATTTTGTGCAGCGTCTTCTCGGCCCACTTGTCGTCGTGGGAGGCGGCCGCGGGAGCGCTGTGCGGAGGCTTGTTCTTGCAGAAGGCGGGCAGGACGAGTGTCACGATAAGAAATATGGCAGAGAAGATTCGGGGCATGCAGGAACGATAGCAGAAGGGCAGGTCTTAGGTCTTCGGCGTTAGGTTTTGGGACTTCATGATAGAAAAGAAAATAGCGGTGAAAAAGTGGCTCGATTCTAACCGCAACCCCAAATACAGAAGACCCAATACCTAACACCTACAACCCAAGACCCCTCTCCGCCACGAGTAGCAGAGCCTGTTGCTGGATCTGTGGATCGTCGCCGAAACCCCTTAACCACGTAACCTCCGGCTCGCGACGGAACCACGTCATTTGGCGCTTGGCGTAGTTGCGGTGGGCTTGCTGGGCGGCCTGGATCGCTTGCTCGCGGCTGAGTTCGCCGCGCAGAAGTTGAACGGCCTGCTTGTAGCCGAGGGAGGCCAGCGGCCGAGCGGTTGCGCCATACTTCTGGAGCAGTTGCTGAGTCTCCTCGATCAATCCGTTCTGAAACATGCGGCCGGCACGCTGGTTGATGCGATCGTAGAGAGCAGTGCGATCCGGATCGAGACCGAGCCGCAAAATGCGGAAACCGCGCAGCGGGTCGCGGCCGTGCTGCCATAGTTCGGACATTTTCTGACGTGACGCGAGGCATACTTCAATCGCGCGAATCAACTTGGGGACATCATTGGCATGGACCTTTTCAGCAGCGGCACGATCCAAGCGCTGGAGAATTCTGTGGAGATGGTCGGAACCGCGGCTTGCGGCGCTTTCGCGAAGGCGCCCGCGCAACTCTTCCGAACGCTGGGGACCGGGGAAGAGCCCTTCGAGTAAAGCGCGCAAGTACAGCCCGGTGCCGCCGACCATGATCGGCAAACGATGCCGCCCGTTAATCTCCGCGACTACTTGCCGCGCCAGGCGAGCATATTCGCCGGCAGTCATGTAGTGCGTCGGGTCGACGACGTCGAAAAGATGGTGGGGCACAAGGGCGCGTTCGGCGGCGCTCGGCTTGGCCGTACCGACGTCGAATTCGGCCACCATGGCTACCGAATCGCAGTTGACGATCTCGCCGTTAAATTTCTGCGCGAGCGCGAGAGACAACGCTGTTTTTCCACTGGCCGTCGGGCCGAGAATCACCGCCAGCAGCGCTTTGGGTGGAGCGGTGTCGCTGGGTGCTGAAGCCACGTTCAGCGCAGGCTCCAGTGGATCTCGTGCCAGTAGCGAACCAGGGTTAGGACGAGCAGAACAAGTGCGATCAGCAACAGCCCCGCCGTTTCCGACGCGTAGACGGCATGGCGGTGATTCTTATGCGAGACTTCCCTCTCGGCTTCAGCAGACGGCCCGTGAATCTCAGGTGAGGGCACGCGCATATTGTAGCGCTGGCGCCAGGTCTTGGGTCTTAGTTGTGGTTCGATTCATTTGCCGAAGGGATGAAGCTGGGTTTGGCTTTCGGTTGTCTGACAATTGTCTATCTATGGCTTTGCAGCGAATTGCTGTACGCGTTCCTAAAACGCTGGGAACTCTCCTTCGGGACCGTTCCCGCGCCAAAGGACAGACTCCTTCGGATCTGGTACGTATTGCGCTAGAGACTTATCTCGGCCGGGGAAGCCAGTCGCGCTCCGCCTATGAAGTAGCGGAAAAGGCAGGTTTGATTGGCTGCGTGCGACGCGCTGCCAAGGACCTGAGTTCCAATCGCCGTCACTTTGAAGGCTTCAGCCGAGACAAATGAGGCGGATTCTGGTGGACACTGGTCCGCTGGTTGCCATTCTCTCGCGCGAAGACGAATACCACACTGCCTGCGTAAACGCGCTTCGCGAAATGCCAAGTCCATTGCTTTCGTGCTGGCCGGTAATTACTGAGGCAGCCTGGCTCCTGCGAAACTCTCCGCGGGCGGTTCAGCAACTATTGCGCAGCATCGATGGTGTTTTTCTTGAGCTGATGTCTCTGGCTGGCACGGAGGCTGAAGCAATTTTAGCGCTGATGAAACGGTATGAGGATATCCATGCTCAGTTCGCTGATGTAGCCTTGGTTTATCTTGCGGGACGCGAGAAGATTCTGGAATTAATGTGTGCTTAGCTGAAAGCTGACGGCTGATAGCTGACAGCTTTTTAGAATCGAAAGAGATAGCTAACCTTCACGAAAAATTGGCGGCTATCGTTGATGTAGTTTCGCGGCGTTTGGAACACCCCTACGCCCGGCTGCACGTTCAGGTTCTTCAGGTCGCTGTTGTAGCCAACATAGATCGCCGTGCCGGGATGCACCAGGTAGGTCACGAGGAAGTCGGCATTGAATTCCTTCTGAGTCGGGAGGTAGGTGTAGGGAGAGCCCACACCCGGAGTTCCGGCCAGCAGTCCGTTGTATTGCAAAATCACGCGCATAGAAAGTTGGGGAGTGAACTGCCAGTTCCATTTACTGCGCAGGATGTGGTCGTTCAAAATGCCGCGGCCCGCGCCGGGAACCTGGGACCGCTCGAAAATAAAAGTATTGTTGTCGGTGTGCAGACGCTCGAACAGGTAACTGTTCTCAATTTTCAGCGGCGTGATCGGGCGAATGGTGAGCGAGGCCTGGGCATTGGCTTCGTTTACCAGGAAAGGGTGGTTATAGGGCGCGGGATTGGCGGGGTTCGCGACAAAATTCACACCCTGTCCCCAGTAATAGCTCGCCTGTAGCGTAGCTTTCTTGAAGTAGCCAGTCTGGACGGAGGCTCCGCTGGTGTGTTCGTGATAGTCCTGATTGCCCAGAACCGTTGGCGGACAGTAAATGGAAAATCCGTAGAAACAAAAATCCTGCGGACGCAGGCGCTCGTGAAAATCCTCGTAGGGACGCACGATGATGACTGTCTGGCCTCGCCCCTGAATCGCAAAGTAGGGAACGTAGTCAGCGTCGAGGCGCAGGCCGGTGTGGTCGAAATCGTAGCGAACGGCGAGCGACGGACCCCAATCCACGATCCAACCTCGCTTGGGGCGAAAGCGGTAGTCGACCTGCTGGTTCGTCTCGCGAATGTCGACGCGGTTGACGAACCCGGGAATGGAAACGAAGCCCGGGCTGATGTCGTTATAAATTCCGTCGTAGGTGAAGTGCAGGCCATCGCGACGCAGTTCCACCTTTGCGGCGGGGCCGGCGTAGTAATTATTGTTGCCGCGATTGCCGGAGCTGAACGGGTAGAGGTTGGCCTCGCAGTTCAGGTTGAGATTGCTCGAGCTGACGACCGCCTGGCCGTCGAGCGTCCAGTTGGGATTGAATTTCAGGTGCGTGTCGAGGCCGCCGATGCGGTTGAATTCTCCAGTGGTAGGGCATTCCCAATCGGTGTAGAGCGCGCCCACGTTGGACTGGCGAAAAATGTCGCGGCTCACGCGGGCAATTGAGAAATAGGAGCGGATGCCGGAGAACTGGTTGTTATCCGGCACAGCGAGGCCAGGGCTGCGATCATCTGCGGCCATCAGACCTACGGAGTATGGGCCATCTTTTCCGGTGAGGCGGATTCCGGCCGAGGGATCGCCGATGCTGCGAGTAAAAAATAAATCCAGCGGCGTGCGAAAAAAATCTTCATTCTCCAGAAAGAATGGGCGCTTCTCGGGGAAATAAACTGCGTAGCGCTGGTTCACCGTGATCTGCGGATCTTCGGACTCGACCTGGCTGAAGTCGGGATTGGCCGTCATGTCGACCACGAAGTGATCCTGGATGACAAACTTTGCGTCGAGCCCAGGCTGGCCGTGCACGGTGGATTTCTGAAAGTAGGGATTGGTGAAGTCGCGCGTATCGAGTGCGCGAAATCCGCGCATCACACCGTAAGGAATCAGTTCGATGTTGTGGCCGGGAGAAATTCCTTCGAGCCCGTAGAGAGTCGCGGCCTGGCCCAGGCGTCCCTCGACTTTGTAAGAAACGTGGGGCCAGAAGGAATCTTCGGTCTTGCGCGTGATACCGCGATACAAAATGATTCCCCAGTCCTGATGTTTAGCAGCCGGAAACCGCAAGCTCTTGAAGGGAATCGCCATCCACACAACGAATCCGCGGCCGGTGACTTTGCCGCGCGAATCCCACACCGTATCAAACGAGGTGTCGAAGTGCGCGCTGGTTTCTTCCTCGCGCGACGCCTCGGTCCAGATCGCGTCCCATTGCACGCCCAGCGGCGTGGTTTGGAAGGCGTAGGCGCGCCGGCGGTCGTGGAAAGTGTCGAGAATGATCTCCACCTGGTCATCGTCGTAGACATCTTCGCGGCGCGACATGCGAGCGCGCACTTCCCGGGGATCGTCGAAGCATACGAAGACTACGTACAGATTTTTCTGGTCGTAGCCGAGATAGGCGTCGGTGGGTTCGGAAACGCTTTCTCCGTCGTGCGGATTGCGTTGCGTGAAGCCGGTGACCTTGGCCATCTGCTGGGCGACTCCGCCCTGCGGTTGCATGCTCAGAAAGTCGTCCAGGGCGGGAGCACCCGGCAGGCGCGGAATGGTGAGCGAGGGCGTGGCCTCCTCGGGCTTCGGCGCCGGTTGCACGTCGGGATTCTTAATCGGAGGTTCCGGCAGCTGCGCCGAAGGCGGAGGATACTGCGGAGAAGGCTTGGTTTCTTGCGCGGGCTTGGCCGCCGAGGGCGGTGGAGAACTTTGGGGAGTAGACTGCGAATCTTGCAGGGTGGAAATAGATTGCGGAGATGGGGATCCCGCGGCCGAAGGTAAGGCGTGAAGATCTGTCGCAAGAAGGAAAAGCAAAGCTACGACCGCAACTTCCGCCGCAAAACGGCCCCATTGACCCAGAACTCGAGACAGACGCAAAAATCCCCCGGCTTTTCCCCCGCCCCCTTCGGTGGAAGTGAGAAAGATACACTATGAGCATGCAGACAAAACAGGAAAATATGTTTTGTGGGGCTGGTCGAACCCGATAGCGTATCTAAGCTTTCACCCCAAGCGCGGAGGTTCAAAGCGCGCGGTATCAAAACCGCTAGAACAACGAACTCTGCCTGCGAGTCGGCGCAATTTTGAAGTAATCGTAGGCCAACTGCGTGGCGACGCGGCCTCGGGGAGTGCGGTTGAGAAATCCAATCTGCATCAGAAACGGCTCGTAGATCTCTTCGATGGCGTCAGGCTCTTCGGCCAGCACGGCGGCCAGAGTATTCACTCCCACCGGGCCGCCTTCGTACTTTTCGATAATCGTTAACAGCAGCCGCCGGTCAACTTCGTCGAATCCGTAATGGTCGACTTCGAGCATTTCCAGCGCTGCCTTCGCCGTGGGTTCGTCAATCTTCCCGGCCCCGCGGACCTGGGCGTAGTCGCGCACCCGGCGTAAGAGGCGATTCGCAATTCGGGGCGTCCCGCGGGAACGGCTGGCGATTTCCTTCGCGCCCGCGTCGTCGACTTCAACTCCGAGGATCTCCGCCGAGCGCTCCACAATCACCTGCAAATCTTCCGGAGCATAGAATTCGAGGCGCAGCACGATGCCGAAGCGGGAGCGCAAAGGCGCGGAAATCAATCCTGCGCGAGTGGTCGCGCCTACGAACGTGAACGGCTTCACCTCCAGCGTATGCGTCCGTGCCGACGGTCCTTGCCCAATGATGATGTCGAGCTTGTAATCTTCCAGCGCGGAATAGAGCAACTCTTCCAGCACCGGTTGCAGGCGATGGATCTCGTCGATGAACAACACCTGCTTATCCTGCATGTTGGTGATGATCGCGGTCAGGTCGCCCTTGATCTGCAGCAGCGGCGCCGCAGTCGGCTGAAAGTGGACACCGAGTTCATTGGCGATGATGTTCGCCAGTGTCGTCTTGCCCAGCCCCGGAGGCCCATAGAGAAGCACGTGGTCCATGGCCTCGCCGCGAGAGCGTGCGGCCTCAATGGCAACCGCCAGATTGTCTTTTACCTTTTTCTGCCCAATGAACTCGGTCAGCCGCTGCGGCCGCAGCTTCAGTTCAAACGAGGAATCGTCCTCGACGGGCGCAGCGGAAACCAGGCGCGCTCGGTTAGCATTAAGATTGGGATTGTTTTTCGCGGTAGCCACTGCTTCGGATGGTAGAACGAAATGCGAAGCCGCGCAATTGCCGAGTCTGCTGGAATTCAACCGGGCTGACCTTTCGCGCCGCCCCAGAGCTCGACTGGTAAGGGCACGACTTCAGTCGTGCCGAAAAAGCCCGAGTGCTTGTGTGCGGTTTTAGCTGCCGAGACCGGCTTGGCGACGAATCAACGAGTCCCCTGAGGGGCTAAAGCCGTGGGGGCCTTTCCCGTCGGCCGCCGCCCTACGCAAAGCGATCTACGAATCAAAAAGCGCGCCCGAAATTCTCGCCCGCGTAGAAGAATTCTTCGAAGCCCGGTTGTGTGGCGCGGGCGCCCTCGCCCGCGATTGATCAACAAGCCGTTCATTTTGCTGACGCGCTATTGAGCGTTCGTTTTTGTTCTTTGCTTGATCGTGTTAAGTGGGCTCGGCGCTCCCCTCCATAGAACGATTCTGTAGTGGTCAGTGCCATTTAGTTGGTCCGTGCTTAGCTCACTGAGATTGCCATAGTAAATCCGTGCGCGATACGAGCCCGGAGACAATTCGATTCGCGCAGCATCCGGAAAGTAATCCGTGCATCCCGCGATCACGAGGCGACCCGACGGCACATCAATCGTGCATTCGTTGATTTGATCCCAAACACTGGCATCCTCATTAAGTGGGCCATCTTCGATTTCTACCGTGACGGGAACGTTCATGTTGCGAACCGTGCCCACTCCGATCGTGCCAGGGGCGATTGCGAGAAGACGGTCGACTGCCTCTTGCGTCCAACTGTCCGAAAGGTCTCCATCGACACTCTCATCTTGTAGATAGAATTGGAAGTAGTCGGCGAAGAGCGTGAACTGGAATTTTCGACTCATCATCTACACTCCCCGCGCCACCAGCTTCCCTGTCTCATCCTTCTCCACATACGCCCACGGCATTTTCGGATCGTGCGTGAAAACCGTCAGCCACTTCTCCGGCAGAGCTCGCGCGTAATATTCCTTCTTGCTCTCGATCGTTTGCAACGGATAGAGATCGAAGGACATGCCCCAGGTGAGGTCGATGTGCGCCGTCGTGGGTATCAGATCGGAGATATAACATGCGATTGTGCCCTCAGGGGCTAAAGCCCCTTCATTGGGCGCCCTTTCAAGAGCCTCCGACCTTTCAAGACCTGGACGACCATTCACAATCACCGCCAGCATGTGGGCCGTGTGACCGGGAAAGGTCTTCACCGAAATGCCGGGGAGAATTTCTTCGCCACCCTTGAGCAGCGTCATCTGCCCACTCTCGACCAGCGGATCGTAATTTTCCGGGATGAAGCTGATGGCGTCGCGTTCGCTGGGACGCCGCGCATACTGCCATTCGCCCTCCGGCGCGTAATATTTCGCCCGCGGGAATGTGGGAACGATCTGGCCGTTTTTGTCGCGCACCGTGTTCCATCCGCAATGATCGAAATGCAGATGCGAGTTGATGACGATGTCGACATCTTCGGGTGCGACGCCGGCCGCCGCAAGATTGTCGAGCAGCTTTGCCGGCTGGCCGTAAAACTTGATCATGCGCTCGGAAAGCTTGTTGCCCATTCCGGTTTCGACCAGCACGGTCTGCTTGCCGGTGCGCGGTCCGTCTGTGCGGATGAGCAGCGAGTTGAGACCGGCGGTGACGTAATTCTTGTCGTCGGCCGCGACTTTGCGCGACCACATCACCTTGGGCACGACGCCAAAGAATGCTCCGCCGTCGAGCGGATATGTGCCGTCAGAAAAAACACTGAGTTCAAAGTCGCCGAGCGTAAGTTGGTGCATCCGTTCAGTGTGCCACAGAGGATTCGTTCGCCACGGATTTCCGCGGATTTTCACCGATCGAAAATCATTGGATTTCTGCTTCTTGCAGATCCGTGTCGATCCGTGTGAATCCGTGACGAAGAACGAATTGGAAATCCACAGGCTCCGCTCAGAACGTGTGACATCTGACCTTGCGCTGCACCCGGACGTTCTGTCATTCTGCGTGACGGCGAAGCCGTGGCTGGCTCGTCACTAGTTGGACAGCACGAAGCTAAAACCTTGGCGCTCAAGATTTTGCCCGCAAGTGATTGAGCCCCATGAACTAATTTCTATGATTATATACTTGACTTAGGAAACCGATTGTGGCATGATTGCGGGCATGGAAGACGTAAAAGTAAAGCAAGTCCTGCTGACTCTGGTGGCGGAGATTGAATTCTTGCGAACCACTCTTCTCGCAACGACTTCTCATCCGTCGTTGAAGATGAGTATGGCCGACGCACAAGACGCCACGAACCTAGCCAAGAAAGAACTCGACGGGCGTTACGAAAAATTACGGAAAGAAATCGAATCACTATGAATCTCCTAGGAACGGCGGTGTGGCATGATTGCGGGCATGGACAACGAAATCAATTCGCTACAGAAGTTGGTAGAAGAAGTTGAACTTCTTTGCCTTGAGAATGAGATTCTTCGTGTTCTTCTCCAAGAAAATTGGAGTCCAGCACAGAACATTCCTTGGCAAACGGCTCTGAGCCGGGAAGTAGAGTCGCTGCGAGCTCATTCTCCAATTCCCGCATTATTTCGTAATGCCTCTTCACAAGTTGCGGGCGACGTTCCTCCATCGTGCCTCGCCATGTTTGGATCGCTTTCGTTAGCGATTGCACAAGCGAGAGAGAAGTCATGTGATGCTGTTGAGAAGGCAAAGAAGGCATTGTGAATCTCCTATCAGTCACAAAGACGTTTCGTACGGAAGATGAAGCGCTGGACTACTTGGTCGGGCAACGCTGGCCCAACGGTGTTAAGTGCCTTGCTTGCGGGCATGACAAGGTGTATCGGATCGACACGATAGGCAAGACCAAGAAGCCCGCCCGCTTGTTTGAATGCGCCGACTGCAAACTACATTTCAGCGCTACCACGGGCACCCTGTTTCACGATTCCCACTTGCCCCTGACGAAATGGTTTATGGCAATGGCCTTGATGTCCGAAGCGAAGAAAGGAATCTCGGCGCTTCAGGTCGGGCGTCATATCGGCGTCCCGTACAAAACCGCATGGCACCTTTGCCACAGAATCCGCAAGGCTATGTCGGAACTGGAAACCGCTCCATTAGGCGGGCAGGGTCAAGTCGTAGAGATTGACGAAACCTATCTCGGCGGCAAGAAACTCCGTAAAGGCGTCAAAGCCGCGAAGGATGCCAAGATTTCCATTCTCGGAATCGCAGAGCGTAACGGGCGAGTCCACATGCAACGGATCAGCAACGCGAAGGCCGCGACCCTGAAACCCATCCTGCAAGCCAAGGTTAGCCCGAACGCTTCTCAAGTGGTAACGGATGGTCACCCGACTTACGGATGGGTTGTCCCGTCAATCGTGCCCGTAGCCCAACACAAGGTAATCAACCACAAGTCCGAACTAGATGAGTTTGGCGAACTGTCCGCCAAGACAGTAGAAGGCGCGTTCTCCCTATTCAAACGGGGCGTCATCGGCTCCTATCATCACTTGAGCCAAGATCACCTTGACTCATATCTGAGCGAGTTCTGCTGGCGCTACAACCGCCGCAAGATGCAACCTTTCATCTTTCAGGAGATTGCCCGCGAACTGACGCAGAAAAAGCCTCTGCCGTACAAGAAACTGACGCGGGAGATTTTCTAAAAGGGATTGATGTACAAGCAGGCGCGGAGTACAGTCGCTTCCGACTCTACGCGCAAGGTAGAGCGTGGTTGGGCGGCGCAAGCCGATTTCATCCAAGAAGGTGCCTTATGCACTCACTTGTAAACGCTCTAGAGGCGATATACTACGCGCTTCAGGTCTACGATCTGACGCGAAAAATCAAGTCCGGGCGGCAGAAGTAAACGGGTGCCCCGGACTAACCTCTGGGGCATCTGCTTTGTACATCAAACTTGTACGGTAAACGTACATAACTTATGAAAAAGATGCTGTTGCTTCTACCGCTCGTACTTCTTGCCTGTGACAATCAGGATACCTACACAGTACAGAAGTACGAATGGCGGGCAAGTAAGCAACTAAACAATATCTCAACAGCGGCTTACACGATCCGTCACGGTAAATCCACGATAGAAGCCGAGTGCATTGGGACAAGGGACGAGGATGGATTCAAGCCCCTATCCTGTAGCCCTCCGTTGCCCGTAGGTAAAGACCTTCCCATGAAACCAGACGGGCACGAATTACTCGTAACGTTCAACGGCAAAGAAGTCCACTTGGAAGTCATCTCCGAAGAAGTTAAGTAGCCTTCTTTTTCTTCGGCTTCGGATTCGCTACCTTTACATCTGCTTTCGGCAGAGGCGGGGTTTCCAGCATCTTCTTCAGCAAGGCATCAAATTTGGTCTTGTCTACGGTTACGTCATCGGGCATAGTCTGAGCCTAGCACAGTACGGAAACCGTACGGCTTTCTTCCCCTAGAAAGCGAGCACGATATGCCCGACAAACCGAAATACCTTCGCAATTCTGGTAAAGAATGGAAGTCAGAAGACGAACGGTACTTGAGACAACTTGCCCGAGAAGATACCCCAACTGGGGTAATCGGACTCAAACTCGGAAGAAGCACAGCGGCGGTATATACGAAAGCATCGGAACTTGGGGTAAGTCTTATGCCGCCGAATCCCCATCACAAGAAGAAACCGAAGTAAGCCACGCCGAAGCCCGCTGGTATAGCCAACGCTCCCTAGATGTCCACTGGTGGTCGTGATCGGCTAGCGCCACCCCGAGGGCGTTTAAGGCATCGAGGGCCTGCGCGGCTCTTTTTCGGACCTTTCCTACGTCAAGTGTATAGTCATTCTAATTTCCAAAATCCCGTCAACCCGATGATTCTAAGAGACCGGGAGGGAAGGGGGAGGGCACTAACCAGTAAACTTCCCCGTTTTGAGCTCATCCTGGTCAAGTCTGCGCGATGAAAATCGCCTGCTCCGCGCTCACGAGCCGGCCTGAATCCCTCCGGCATCTAATAGTTATAAGTTAATTACTAAGCAAAGAACGGAGTACGTCATGATTCAGATTCGTCGCAGCCAGGAGCGTGGTGGCGGAGACCACGGCTGGCTGAAAACTCATCACACCTTTAGCTTCAGTGATTACTGGGATCCGAAATGGATGGGATTCCGCTCGCTGCGCGTCATCAACGAGGATTGGGTTGCGCCCAACACCGGCTTTCCCACGCATCCCCATCGCGACATGGAAATTATCACCTACGTGCTCGAGGGCAAACTCGAGCACAAAGACAGTTTGGGGACTGGATCGGTCATTTTGCCGGGCGATGGCCAGCGCATGACCGCAGGCAGCGGCATTCGCCACAGCGAGTTCAATCCCTCAACCACCGATGCAGTGCATTTGCTGCAGATCTGGATAGAGCCCGAAAAGGCTGCCCTTATGCCGAGCTACGAGCAGAAATCTTTTCCCGAAAAAGAGAAGCGCGGCAGGTTGCGACTGATCGCGTCGCGCGATGCCAGTGAGGGATCGGTGAAGATCAATCAAGATGCGAAGCTGTACGTCACGCTGCTGAAGTCTGGAGAAGAGGTGAAGCATGAATTCGCCGCCGGACGTCATGGCTGGCTTCAGGTCGCACGCGGCGCGGTGGAACTGAACGGAAAACCGCTGGCGCAAGGCGATGGCGCGGCCATTAGCGACGAGGAGAAAATCACTATCAAAGGGACACAGGACGCGGAAGTGTTGCTCTTTGATTTGAAGTGAGCCGGAGAAGCCGACGGGCGAATGTGACCGTCGCTACGCGCTTGCGAGATGAGGCGGGATGAAAGCTGCTATTTCTTCTTGCCCATCTTGCGGGAGATCTCTTCGACGATCTTCGGCCGCAGGTCGGCGAGCACGCTGTCGACGATGTTAGCGATTTCCGCCGACTCGGACTCGGATTCTGACGAAGCTTCTTCGGGAGCTTTTTCGGCCCCAGCAGCAACCGCCATGGCCGCGGAATCCTGAGGAGATTGGTGCTGGAAGGCCATTTCCTTGGGATCGCCAGACTCACGGATTCGCCGCCAGCTTGCCCACGCTGCAGCCGTAGTTGATTCGGCCTCTTTGTCCTGGGCGTGCGCGCTGCCGTCTGCTGCGGGTTCCGTGCGCGAGGACGCCTGGCTCTCGATTGTGTGCTCCGTCGGAGTCTGGTTGACGAAAGTTGGCGAGATGGGAGCAGAGGCTGCGATCAGGTCTTGTGGCCTTGAGGCTTCGGGTTTTGAATCGGACTCTGGAAGTCTTGCAGCATCCAGATTAGCAGCTTCGGGCAGCGACGGTTTGGTTGGCGAAGGCGCCGCTTCTTCGGCCATAGCTTGTACAGGCTGAGGAGTCTCGGGTGTAAGTTGCGCGGGCTGCGACGGAGATGCGGGCTCGATTGCGGGCGAAGCCGGTTCGCCAAGATAGGATTCCGCGACCATTTCAAGTTCTTGCACGGCTGCGCGGATCGCGTCGGTGGAAGCACTGGCCAACGCGGTCAATTCCTGCGCAGCTTCTGGGGCAGGCAAAGCGGGAATCGAAACCGCGGGCTCAAGTGACGCGGGCTCTGCCGGTGACGCAGCGACGGTTGCGGGAGCGCTCTCGACCGAGCTAGATTCGGAGACCGCCGCAACTGATGCCGCATGTCCAGTCTCGGCAGCGGCATAAGCCGCATAAGCTTTCTGCATCTCTTGTTCGAGAGAGATCATGGCCTCTTCGGGATCGAGCGCAACCGATACAGCTTTCCAACGCGGCGTTTCGCCTCCCGACTCGGTTTTTGCCGCCACTGCCATGGTGACCGGTTCGTTCTCCGCCGGTTCGGCAGGATTGTTTGCAGCGGGTTCGGTCTCCAGAATTGCGTCGTGCGGTGCGGCAGCATTCGGGTTCAGGCCGGCAAGCGCGGCGATCACATCGGAAGGGCTGGGAGCGACCGCGCTGGCCGCTTCGCTGGACCTATCTTCGAAGACTTCAGCTTTGTCTTCGATCTTTTCGACGGGCTTTTCTTCGGACTTCTGCTCGACTATTGCGTTTTCCTGCGGGACCGCTGATGCAGGCGGCGTCTGATCCGTCTCTATAACGCGGGCTTCCGAGTAATCCGTAGTTTGAGGTTCGGCGATCTTGCCTTTTACCTGCGCCGCGGCTGCCGCTAATGCCGCGATCTCCTCCGGCGTCACATCTTTGGGCAAACCTTCCGGCGCTAAGGCTCCAAGGTCGACGCGTGGTTCCTCAAGTTTCGAGTAGCGCTTCTCGGCAGATTTACGTCCGCTGTCGGGCGGGTTGTAAACTGCTGCCTCGTCGCTGTCCTCTGACGCGGACTTGTCTTTCTTCTTGGATGGGAAAGTGATGCGGTTCTTCCAGCCGATGTCCTCTTCGATGGCGACGGACTTGTCGTACTTCCCTTCCTCGAGCGCCGCGGTCACACGGGCAAAGCGGCCTGGCTTCGAGGACTCTCCACGGGGCACGATTTTGTCTTCGAGTTTGCTTAGGGCGCTCAGCAATTCGCTGGCTTCAAAGGGCTTGACGATGAAGGCATCGGCGCGTGCGCGTTTGGCTTCCTCTGGTTTGAAAGGCTCCAGCTTGCCCACAGTCAGCAGCACGGGAAGGCGCGAGGTCTCGGCGGCTTCCTTGAGCCGCTGGCACACTTCCAGCCCGCTGTAGCCAGGCATGTAAACATCGAGAACGATGAGATCGGGTTTCTGCTCGGAGATCTTTTTCAGAGCGGCCGAACCGTTGTTGACGGTAATGACCTCGTACCCCGCGTCCGCGAGGATTTTCCGCCCCATATTCTGGGCGGTCACGCTGTCATCGGCGAGCAGTATCTTCCTAGCCAAAGGTTTCCTCTGAAGCGGGGAGATAACGCGAAGGTAACCCGAGCCACACTCTAAGTCAATGACGCGGAAGGGAAGTAACCGGTTACCAGTGGTCAGCACCTAGTGCGCAGGGCGAGGAGTGCGGACGGCGGAAGTATGGAGTTTGCTTAGACTTGGGTCTTGAGTGTTGGGTTTTCGGCTTTCAGCAGTCAGCACTTAGCATTCAGCTGGTAAGCATTTGCGGCGCAGATTCGCGTTCGCGGCTCGCGTCGAGTTCAAGAATAGGACACTTGGAGAAGAGCTTTTGCTTCAACGGCGATTAGTCGTCCCCGAAGAACCGGACTACTCGCTTAGAACGGGATCGTTTAGAACGGGACCACCTTCTTCAGACCTTTCTTGTGCTTTTTCTTGCTGCTGGAGAGCTCGGCGTCGGTGGCGGGTGTCGAATCATCGGCACTCGCGGTGTGGGACGACGACTGGCCCTGAATCTCATTCACCTGCGGTGGCGGAGGCAGCGCCTGGTCGCTTCCGCTATCTGTGGGCTTTAATTCGTTGGGATCGGCGCCTGCATTGGGCTTCAGTTCATTGGCGTCGGACGTGGCTGGCGCGCTTGCAGCGGCGTTTCCGAAGGGAGAAGCGCCCGCTGGAGTTGCATCCGGAGTTGGCGCGTTTGCATCGGGTGCGGGCTGATCGGGATTCACAATCTCGACGCCTACGCTTTTCTCACCCGGTGTTGAGACTGCGGCTGATTCATTGCGAATGACGGAGGTTGCTGAAATCGGCTCGGCCTCGACGAGCGAGGGTTCGCCCACCTTGGAGGCGTTTGCCACATCAGGTCCCTTTTTTACGATCCCCATCAAATGCTGTACGGTAGAGCTCGCGCCGCGGCTTTCCATTTCGGCCCGGTTGCGCGCGACCTCGCCCCTGGTTGGCCGCGGAATCGGCTGATGCAGGGCTGCCAAGCGCTTTTTGGCGTCGTCGGCGCGGTCCATCAGCGGATAACGAGTCAGAATCCTCGAGTATTCCTCCGAGGCTTTCTTGCTTAACTCGCCGATGAAGCGCGACTTCGTATCTTCGGTGGCGCAGCCCCGCGGCAGGCCCTTCGCATCGCAAGTGGGCGCACTCCGCATGCGTGCAATCTGCCCTTCATAATCCTGCCCCAGCAGATAGAGCGCTTCATCGGCGCGGCTGTAGAGCGGATATTTTTCTACTAAAGACTGCAAGCGCGCGATCGACGCGGGATAGGATTGTCGCAGGTAGTAGAAGCGTCCGATTTCAAACTCGCGCTCGCCCAGAACTTCCTGCACTTCCAGCAGACGGCGCTTGGCCTCGGGCACGAGCTTGCTGTCGGGATACTGCAGAATCATCTTTCGGTATTCGTCCTCGGCGCGCTTGGCGTGGGTGAAATCGCGATCGGCCTTTTCCATTTGCTGGTAGTGGATGTTAGCGATCTTCAACTGCGCTTCGGCCGCTTCGGGCATGTTGGGAAAAAAGATCTCAAAGTCGGCATATTCCTGCTCGGCCTGTGCCAGCGCGGCGGTTCCACCTTCTGCATACCAGGAGTCACCCACGGCCAGCTTGGCGCGCGCGATGTACTCAGAATCGGGGTAGGTGTTGATTAGGGTTTGCAGCGTGAGACGTGCGACGTCGAAGCGGTTGTGGCGCATGGCGTCCATCGCCTTGTCGAACAGGACTTTGTCGGGCTGCTTCGAGCCGACATTGGCCAGCGGGTTGACAGACTTCTTGTTGGTGCAGGCGCTGGTAATGATCAGCAGCAGGCCCAATACAGCAATGACCAGACTTCGACGTGACATAAGACCTCTGAGAGTGGCCAGTGATCAGTGATCAGTGACCAGTAAAATCCTTCGGATTTCTGAACTGGCCACTGACCACTAGCCGCTGGTTCAAGGCCTGCTTCAACAACGTTAGACTTTCTGCAGTGTGGCTTCCATTGCCGACTTCAACAAGGCTTGCGCATTCTGGGTTGGATCACCTTTGCCGAACACGGCGTTGCCTGCCACGAGAATTTCCGCACCTGCGCGTACCACCTGAGCGACGGTGTCGAGCGCTACGCCGCCATCCACCTCGATGCGGAAATGGCAGCCGCGCTGGCGACGAATCTCCGCTAAGCGCTGCATTTTGTGCAGGGTTGAGGGGATAAACTTCTGGGCTCCGAAGCCGGGATTCACCGACATCACCAGCACGTAGTCGACGATGTCGAGCACCTCCGAAAGCGTCTCCACGGGCGTGGCTGGATTGATCACGACGCCGGCCAGACAATCGTGGCTCTTGATGAGATGCAGAGTGCGATTCAAATGCCGGCAGGCTTCCTGGTGCACCGAGATCCAGTCGACGCCGGCCTCGGCAAATATGGGTATAAAGTCGTCGGGATTTTCGATCATCAGGTGGCAGTCGAGCGGCAACTTCGTGGCCTTGCGCAGTGACTTGACCACTGGAGGACCGATGGTCAGGTTCGGAACGAAGTGACCATCCATGATGTCGACATGGATGACACTGGCGCCACCTTCGGTTGCGGCGCGGACTTGCTCGCCTAGCCGGGCAAAATCTGCGGAAAGAATCGACGGTGCCAGTTCGATCAAACTTGCCTCAGAACCTGAAGATCGCGGTTGGAATGCTTGTGGAAATTCTAACATGCGGAAATGGAGTGGCGGAGGCCGAGTCGCTGGAAAGAAGGCGAGCTTCGCTCGCCTGGACAGCCGAGGCGGCTGTCCCCACGTAAGTCAAAATCAGACGGCGTGGTACGCTCTTCGGGCGTGTTGCCGGTGAACCAATTCGCGCCTGCGGCTTACAGCGTTTGCGCAGTGTTTCTTTGGGGTGCGTCCGATTTTTCCGGGGGATATGCGTCGCGGCGTGCGAATGCGTTCGTGCTGACGGCCTTTTCGCACGTGTGCGCATTGGTGCTGATGTTTGCCATTGCGTTCGGAGCGCACGGGGAATTTCCTTCGCGCAGGAGTATCGTCTGGGCGGTTCTGGCCGGAATTTCGGGAGGATTTTCGCTCGCCATTTTCTATCGCGCTCTGGCGGCGGGAAAGATGGGACTCATAGCTCCGGTGTCAGCGCTGGTGGGTGCAGCCATACCGACGCTGGCGGACGTAGCACTGGAAGGCACCCCAAGCCGGTGGACGATTTGCGGCTTCGTCCTCGCCGTCGTTGCACTGTGGCTGATCACTCGCCCGGAGTCGTCCGGGGGAGAAAGATCGTCGGTTCGCCCAGCCGGAGTCGGGATGGCGGCGCTTGCCGGAGTGGGATTCGCCGGTTTTTATCTTTGCATTCACCAGGCGCAGGGCTCTCCAGTGTGGGTCGCCGCCATATCACGCATCGGGTCGCTTGCGGCGACGGCCGTGGCGGTGGTGGTGACGCGCGCGCCAATCACACTTGATCGGCCGCGCATCGGGCTGGGCATGCTGGCAGGATTTCTGGACATCAGCGCCACTGCTCTGTTCGTCGTTGCCAGCGAGCGCGGGCGACTGGACCAGGCGGTGGTCATCACTTCGCTCTATCCTGCCGTGACGGTGGTGCTGGCGCGCCTGGTCTTGAAAGAACATTTCAGCCGCTGGAAGTTTGTGGGACTGCTGGCCGCGTTGGCGGCGGTGCCGATGCTGGCGGCTGGGTGAACGCGGATTTGGCCTGGTTACTAGAAGGTGGTATCCGTGAGAATCCGTGCAAATCTGTGGCCCGGGTGCTGCTAGCATCGCAACGTGGCGCTGATTGAAGTCCGCAACCTGACGAAGGTTTTCTCGCATGGCGAATCGCCGTTTGGGGGGAAGCCGCGCGGGGGAGTTCGCGCGGTCGATAGCGTTTCGCTCGATATCCACGCGGGGGAGACACTGGGGCTGGTCGGGGAATCCGGCTCCGGCAAGAGCACGCTGGGGCGGCTGATTTTGCGGCTGATCGAGCCGACTTCGGGATCGATTCTGTTTGATGGCCGCGACCTGGTGAACCTGTCGGGGAGTGGACACGCCTTCAGTCGCGGATCCGCGATGCGGCGGCTGCGCCGCGACATGCAGATTATTTTTCAGGACCCATTCGCCTCGCTCGATCCACGCTTTCGCGTCGAAGACATCATTGCCGAGCCGCTGATCATTCATGGAGTTTCAGGCGGGAATGGCGGGCGTTTCGACGCCGAGACAGGCTCGGGGATTTCTGGTCGGGCGAAGGACGAGATTCGCACTCGCGTCGGCGGACTACTTCGTGCAGTGGGGCTCGATGAATCTGCGCGCACGCGCTATCCGCACGAGTTTTCCGGGGGACAGCGGCAGCGCATCGGAATCGCGAGGGCGCTGGCTTTGCGGCCAAAATTTATCGTATGCGACGAGCCGGTGTCGGCGCTCGACGTCAGCGTGGGCGCGCAGATCGTGAACTTGCTGGCGCAACTGCAGCGCGACTTCGGTCTCACTTACCTCTTCATTTCGCATTCCATGCCGGTGGTGCGCTATCTCTCGACGCGGATCGCAGTCATGTACCGGGGGAAGATTGTAGAGGTCGGCGATACGGAGCAGATCACGGCGCGGCCGGCGCATCCTTATACGCGCAGTTTGCTTGAGGCTACGCCGGAACTGCTGGTGTAGGGGAACTCATGTAGTGACAGCCGCCTCGGCTGTCCGAGGAGCGCAGAGAGGAGCCTCGACGCCGAACCTCCCCATGCCATACTCTCCTAATGTCCCGTCTAAAGTCTCATTCTGCTTGCGATCTGATTGAGCTGATCTTTGGTTACGGCCTGATCGTCGGCATCATCTGGATGCCGGAGTTTCCGCAGCGCATCCTTTCTCCCGTCGCGCTGGTTGTGACGCTGGCGATCGTGCTGGCGCGCCGGCCCAGTCTGGGCGAACTCGGTCTCGGGCGCCGCGGGCTGGTGCGGTCTTGGTGGATTCTTCCCGCCGCCGCGATTGTCACAGCTCTGAGCGTGCTGGTGGCGAAACGCATCGGGACATTGCATCCGCTGTATAAAAGCGACCTCAAGCACGTGACGGGGTACGTGCTGTGGACGCTCTACCAACAATTTCTGTTGAACGACTACTTCATGCCTCGGCTGATGCGGCTTCTCGGCGGCGAAAACGCGGCGGTTGGAGTGGCTGCGGTGTTGTTTGCGCTGGCACATTTGCCGAATCTATGGCTCACTGTCGTGACGCTGGTGTGGGGAGCGATTTCGTGCGCGCTGTTCCGGCGATATCAGAACCTCTACTCTCTCGGCCTTGCCCAGGGTCTGCTGGGCCTCTGTTTTGCTATCTGCGTGCCTGACTCGCTACACCATCACCTGCGGGTGGGCTTGGGATATTTGCGGTATCACGGGCCTCAGCAAGCTCCGTGAGGAAGGCATATCCGTGCGACATTTTTGACGCTAGAACCACCACGACCAGAGCCAATCGACGCAGGTGTGGGTGATGGTCGAGGCGGGCACGCGGCGGCGTTCGCGCCAGGCACGGCCGTAGAAAATTCCAGCGATCGTGGCCAGCAACACGTAGCGCCAGTTGAAGTGTGCCGATCTTTTGTTGAAGTGCGAGAGGCCGAAGAGCACCGAGGCGATGAGCAGAGCGGTGCGCCGTCCGACACGGCGCTCCAGAAGATTCTGTACCCAGGCGCGGAAGAAAAGTTCTTCCGGAACGGCGACAAAAACAAAAATACCTGCCCAGGTGACAAGCGCCTTGCCCGCGGGGGGCACGTTAGCATGGGGATGAATGAAACCGAGTGCGAGTCCGAGCACGACCACGGCGGGCGCGAAAAACAGTAGCTCGCGCAAGCCTGTCTTCCAGTCGCTCCAGTGCAGGTGGAAATCGAATCCGGTGCCGCTCAGGCGGCGGATCGCGAGGAAGGCGTAGAGGCCCGCATCGACTAACAGCAGATTGTTCAGGCCGCGCAAGCCGTCAGGCCAGGCTACGTCGAACCAGCGGAGATCGACGGACAGGCCGAGAGTGAGAAGGATTACGGCATCGCGCCAGTTGCCGCGTTGCTCGGGATCGGCGGCCGCGCCTCGCGCGAGCAGCCAGGCCATCACGACCGGCAGACCGGCATATAGCGCAAACCATTGCCAATGGAACATGTGATGTGACGCCGCGATAACGGCGTAAGGCAGCGCCAACAGCGCCGGGAGCGTGACGCGCACGACCAAAGGCAAGCGCGCGACGGCCGCAGTGAGGCGTTCGCCGGCGAATCCAAAGGCCGCGGCCGGAACCAGTTCCGCGGCCAGGACCGCAATGACAACCGGCGTCACATTCGACATGCGCACCATCTTATCCGGGCAGTACAACTTGCCAGCAAGTGCGTCTTGGCGATGCGACGCCGGAGCCCCCTCCAACCGCAAGAGGCAACTTCAATTCCGAGATTCGCGACTTTCGCAGAGCCGCGCGGATTTCGCTCATCCCATAGTGTGACGGGCAAATCTTTCGTTACACGACCGTGAATTTGTCGAGGGCAGTTCTTGTGTAGGCGCCTGCGCAAGAATAAAATTCCCACGAATCTTAGGAGGCATTCATGGCCGCTGCTCCGGTTCTGCCGGCCCCGCCGGCTTCAACACCTCAGCCTGCGCCACTATCGCAAGGGGCGCGCATTGTTAATACGTTTATCGCGCCCTCGAAAACATTTACCGACTTGCGCCGCAGCGCGAGCTGGTGGGCCCCGTGGTTGTTGATCGCCATCTTTTCCCTGCTGTTTGTGTATTCCATGGGACGGCAGATCGGCTTCGACCAGATCAGCCGCAATCAGATCGCGCACTCGTCGCGCGCTGAACAATTCGACAAACTACCCCCCGACCAGCAAGCCAGGCAGATTCAGCTTTCCAGCAAACTCACTCGCATCTTTGCCTACGGGAGCCCAGTGTTAATACTGTTGCTCTCCCTGATCTCGACGGTCGTGTTGTGGGCCACGTTCAAGATTGCGGCCGGGGCTGAGACTACGTTTGGCCAGGCTTACGCGATCAGTATGTATGCGGGCTTGCCCGGCATCGTCGGTGCGATCCTGGGAACCGTCGCGTTATTCGCGGGAGTCGATCCTGAGGGATTCGACGTCAATAATCCGGTGGGAACCAACGTCACTTATTACCTGGATGCTGCGAGCACGGGAAAGTTTCTGCGTGGAATGGCGTCGGCGCTCGACGTGATCACTATCTGGACGATTGTGCTGATTGGGATTGGGTATGCGTCCACCAGCAAGGTGAAGCGCTCGACGGCGATTTGGATTGTGGTGGGGTGGTATTTGGTGTGGAAGGTCTTAACGTCGGGGTTGGCGGCGGCATTCTCGTAGAAGATTGAACCCGAGGGTGGACGAATGCGTCCGCCCCTACGTGACCTGATCTCTCGGGTGCGGGAACCATCGAGATGCCCACCGGACAGCCGCCGGGACGGCGGCGCTACTCGGTGCTACGCGCGCTGCTAGGCGTTTCCGTGGTAGTGCATTTGATAGCCCAGGTAGCGGACGGCGGCTTCCTGGATGGCGGCGGCTGTGGTGGAGAAGTTCGCGGCTACGTGGTGTTCGAAGCCGTTTTCGCAGATGTAGTGCAGCAACTTTTGCAGATCTGCAATCTGCACCACGCCTACGCCGCCGAATGTGTTCAGCGAGTCGTTGGTGAAGGAGCCTTCTCCCACGTATCCGCGAATCACGCCTGCGGTGTCGTCGGTGGAGAAGCGCGCGAAGCTCATCGCCCCCGCCTTCACGCGGCCAACGACTGTTCCGAAGGTATTTTCTTTCCCTACGGTGCCGGCGATGATTTCCTGAAAATCCATGCGCACGTCCTGAAAGAAATGCTTGGGCAGGTTGCTGCAGTGGAAGCAGACGGCTTTGTTGGGATCGTCGCCGTAATTGTTATTCCAGTCGAGCAGCGCGCTCGGGGTCTGCGAGGCCAGCGCCAGCGCGTGCATGCTGATCGTCCCGCAGACATCGACCTCGCAGGCGGCGGGCAGCAGGTTGTTGCTCATCATGCTCATGATGGTGCAGGGGACCACGCCAAAATATTCTTCCATGGAAGTCCAGCATTGCACCGCGCTGATCTTCACGTCCGTTGATTTCATCCAGTCGTCAATGACGTAGCCGAGCTTGGACATCTTGATGAGCGCCGCGTCAGGCACTCCGGCTGTTGTGACGTACTTGCGGATTTCGGCCAGCTTGGCCTGCACTCCCGGATGATCATCTTTCAGGCGCGCGATGCGGCCGAAGACCTCCGAGAGGTCGAGAGTTTCTGTGGAAATTCCGTGCGCTTCGAGCAGCTTCTCGCTGTAGCGCACAGTGTTGAACGCGGTGGGACGCGCGCCAATGCTGCCTACGCGCAGATTGCGCATGCCGTTGGCCACGCGGCAAACCGCAGCGAACCACGCCAAGTCGTTCTGAAAGTCCTGCGAATCGGGGCTGACAGTGTGCAGGCGCGTGAGGGAATATGGAATGCCGTACTGTCGCAGATTGTTGCAGGCCGACATCTTGCCGCAGAAGCTGTCGCGGCGATGCAGGATCGTCATGTTCTTGGCATCGTCGGGCGTGGCCTGCACCAGTACGGGAACGTCGAGTCGTGCCAGCCGCATGGTGTCGGCAATGGCGCGCTCGTCGCCGAAGTTGGGCAGCGAGACAATCACTCCATCGATTTTTTCACGATTCTTCTGGAACAGAGCTGCACAGCGCTTGGCCTCCTCGTGAGTTTCCACAGCGCCATGCTTGCTGTCATTGGGCCCGAGGACGATGCAGTCCATGCCGGCCTTGGCCAGCGCCTGAATCATCTCTTCGCGCCCGGTCTTGGCCAACTGGTCGGGGAAAAAACCGCGGTTGCCAATGATGACGCCCATCGTCATCTTTCTGTCAGCCATAAAAAATGCCTTCTTTCAAAATTCGAGAACCAGTTTAAGAAACAAATTATGAATTGCTCGCCAGGCGCGCGCGTTCCCGCGCAGGCGAAAAACGCAGGCTAAAAAATAGGCCCAAGGCTAACAATATTCCTCCCCACCAGACGTTGGCGTGCAAGTTGTAGAGCACAACCTGATGTTCCGGGGGATGCAGCAACTCGTAGATGCCGGTGCCGAAGATGACCGCGCCGTTCACGGCGAGAGAAATTCCAATAAAGAACCAAATCGATAAAGAGCCACCGACTTTCATACTCTCCCCCTACCAGAAAATGATTTGCAAGATGACAAACGCAATCGCCACGACGACGCCCCAGAAAACCGGGCTGTGGAACATGGAGACTTTTTCCTCGTGTGGAATGGGCGTTAAACCATAGACGAGATCGGCTAATTCGGAGTCGGGTTTGGGCTTTGTCACCAGGCTGACCACTACCGTGACGATGACGCACACGAGCCAGCACCACAGCGCGCGAAACATGTTCTGCGCCTGATCCTGTGCATGGGACGATAGGGCGACGTATTTCACCGCACTGGGGTCGAGTTTCACCCAGCTATACATGCCAACCGAAGAGAGCGTTCCGGCGAAGAGGCCCCAGAAGCCGGCGGCTGGCGTAGCCCGTTTCCAAAGCATGCCGAGGATCACGGTGCCGAACAGCGGAGCGATGAAGAAACTAAACAGTTCCTGAACGTAGTCCATGATACTTTGGGCATTCATCACCAGGTAGGCGGTGCCGATGCTGATGATGACTCCGATCACGGTGCACCAGCGGCCCATGCGCACTTTCGACTCGTCCGACGCATTTTTGTTGATCAGGGCGCCGTAGATGTCATAGGTCCAAACCGTGGTAAAGGCGCTAACGTTGCCCGCCATCCCCGACATGAAGCCTGCGATCAGAGCGGTAATGCCGAGACCAAGCAGGCCGGGTCCGCAGTAGCGTGCCAACATTAGAGGCAGGACCTCGTCATAACCATGCAAGCCCTGTGCCTGGCCAGCTTTCGACCAGGCGAGATCCGCAGGTACAAGCCGCAGCAGGCTGCCGGTGTGGGGATCGCGGAGCAAAGCGAGACCGAGCAGGCCGGGAAGGATCACGATGAACGGAACCATCATCTTGAAAGCTGCGCCAATGATGGGGGCGAGTTTGGCGGAGCGCAAATCTTTTGCGGAGAGCACGCGCTGCACGACCAGAAAATCGGTGGTCCAATAACCCATGGAGATGACGGCCCCGAGGCCAAATACAATGCCGACCCAGTTGATCCCCATGGGATTGTCGGTAAAGCTGCCCAAAGTTGACCACGCATGGGTGTAGGCACCGGGGTTGGCCACGTGCAGTTCCGTAAGGTTCTGCAGGATTTTTGCCTTGAGCCCGGTCCAGCCGCCCGCTTCGATCAAGCCCAGAATCGGTATCAAGAGTGCGCCCGCCCAGATCAAAAAGAACTGGAGAACCTCATTGAAGATGGCCGAACGCAAACCGCCGAGAGCCACATAAATCATGACCGTGACGGAAGAAATCAAAATGCTGACGTTGATGTCCCAGCCAAGAACGACGCGCATGACGACGGCCATGGCATACATGTTGATGCCGCTCATCAACACAGTCATGAAGGCGAAAGAAATCGAAGAGAGCGCCTGGGCGCCGGATCCAAAACGAAGCTTGAGATATCCGGGAACGGAATGGGTTTTGCAGATGTGGTAGAAGGGCATCATCACCAACGCCAGGAACAGCATGGCGGGGATGGCGCCGATCCAATACCAGTGAGCCGCGAGGATGCCGTATTTATAGGCGTTGCCGGCCCAGCCCATCAGTTCGAGCGATCCTAGATTCGCCGACAGGAAGGCGAGGCCGGCGACCCAAGCTGTCATCTCCCGGCCGGCCATGAAAAAATCCTCGCCGGTATTGGCCTGCTCTTTCAGGTACAGGCCGATGGCCAGCACGAGCGCGAAATAGAAAACGATGATGACGAGGTCGACTGGCGAGAGATGAACCAGCGTGGGGACGTTCAACATCGCGAGAGCAGGATTCATTTGGTTTTGACCTGTCCGTAGTAGGCATTGCGGCCGTGCTTGCGCAAGAAATGCTTGTCGTGCAATTCGCGCGCCAGCGGCCGGGATTCAGCATTGATCGATAGCGTGTGGCTGGCCATGCGGGCCACGTATTCCAGAATCACCGCGTTGTGGGCGGCGGCGCCGGCACTAGCGCCCCAGCAAAAGGGCGCATGGCCTGCTACGAGCACCGCTGGAACAGCGTCGGGATCGAGATTCGCAAACGCCTGGCAGATGGCAACACCGGTTTCCAGTTCGTAATCCCCCGTAATCTGAGATGCGCTGAGGCACTCGGTCACCGGGACGGGCCCGTGAAAATAATCGGCGTGGGTGGTTCCGAAGCAGGGGATGGGCGTCTGCGCCTGCGCCCAGGCGGTGGCGAATTCCGAGTGGGTGTGGGCCACTCCGCCGATGGTAGAAAAACGCCGGTACAACTCGAGATGAGTGGGCAGGTCGGAAGAAGGGCGGAGATTTCCCTCGACAATTTTTCCGGTGAGATCGGAAACCACCATGTGGGCCGGAGTAAGTTCCTCGTAAGGAACGCCGCTGGGCTTGATGGCAACCAGGCCTTCGCCGCGATCCATGCCGCTGACATTGCCGAAAGTGTAAAGCACGAGACCGCGGCGAACCAGTTCCAGGTTCGCTTCCAGGACTTCTTCTCGCAGTGTCTTCAGCAGCATCGAGAAATGAGGGGTGCAACGCTCAAAAAACTAAGCGGCTAGATCCGCTTGTAAACGTTTACGCAAAACGGAACATTATCGGACCTGCTTGCCTTTGTCAAAGGATTGCGCGGGGTCTGAATAAGTTAGACGCTGCAACAGCTGAACCAACACCACGAAGGGCACGAAGTATCACGAGCAGGTTGTTTTATCGGTGATTGGCTCGTGTGACTTCGTAGTCTTCGTGATTTGGCCATCCATGGGACGAGAAGCTGATCTATTTCGGATGCAGCTAAAATACGAAGCGTGCGGCCCACCCCTGTCGAAAATCCGGGCATGAGCGGTTCTCCCTGGCTGGGAACATGAACAGCAAGAGTTTTGATGCGGTCATTGTGGGTGCTGGAATCGTGGGCGCGGCTTGCGCCGACGAATTCGCGCGTCGCGGCTTGCGAGTCGCAGTGGTGGACCGGGACGTGGTGGGCAGCGGCGCCACGGCTGCCGGCATGGGGCACATTGTAGCGATGGACGATTCCGAGGCGCAGTTTGCCCTGACGCGCTACTCGCAGCGGCTGTGGCAGGCGCTGCGTCCGGAGTTGCCGCCCGATGTCGAATACGAACAGTGTGGAACGATCTGGGTAGCGGCCGACGAGCAAGAAATGGCCGAGGTACGGCGCAAGCACGAATACTACGGGCGGTTGGGCGTTCCCACGACGGTGCTCGACGCGCAGGTGTTGCAGAGACTGGAGCCCAACTTGCGCGAGGGGATGACGGGAGGACTTCTGGTTCCGGAGGATGCGGTGTTGTATCCGCCGTGTGCGGCGAGGTTTCTGATGGAGCGCGCGCAGAAGCTCGGGGCACAGGTACAGCTGGGCGCATCCGTCGCACAGATTGGGCAAGCTCGAGTGCGGTTGTCGGACGGCATTGAGATCGCTGGAGAAATCATTGTGAATGCGACTGGCGCCTGGGCGGCGGAGCTGACTAATGGAATTCAGATCAAGAAGCGCAAGGGACACCTGGTGATTACTGATCGGTATCCCGGCTTTTTGCGGCACCAGTTGGTGGAACTGGGTTATTTGAAGAGCGCGCATTCGGTGAGCAATGACTCGGTTGCGTTCAACGTGCAGCCGCGGAGGACGGGGCAGATCCTGATCGGTTCGTCTCGGCAATATGGCGCGGAACATAAAGAGGTTGACCATGACATTTTGAGGCGTATGCTGCTGCGCGCGCAGGAATATATGCCGGCGCTGGGACCGATGTCGGCAGTACGCACCTGGACCGGATTCCGCGCGGCTACGCGCGACAGGCTGCCACTGATTGGTCCGTGGCCGGAAGACAAGTCGTTGTTTCTAGCGACGGGGCATGAGGGATTGGGAATCACGACATCGCTAGCGACGGCGAGAATTCTGGTGGATGGGATCATGGGCGCGACCGCGGAAATTCCGATTGAGCCCTACTTGCCGTCGCGAGCCGGAGAGGAACATGTCCACGCCTAATCTTGCGGCTCGCGACGTCACGTTGAGCGTGAACGGGGCGCGGGTGTCAGTGCCCTTGGGTGCGACGGTGGCGGTTGCGGTGGCGATGGCTGGGCAAGCCTGTCGGGTATCGGTAAGCGGGGAACCTCGCGGGGCGCTGTGCGGGATGGGGATCTGTTTCGAGTGCCGCGTTTCTATCAATGGAAAGCGACATTGCCGAAGTTGCCAGATTGTCTGTGAGCCGGGGATGGAAGTAGAAACCGATGAATAGCGATTCGCAGCAACGGTTCGACGTGCTGGTGATTGGCGGCGGTCCCGCAGGCATGGCGGCCGCGGCGCTGGCGGCGGAGAGCGGGTCTCGGGTTGGTATGGTGGATGACAATGCGAGCGCGGGTGGTCAGATCTGGCGAAGAGCCTTGAATGGTGTGGAGACCGTAGAAGCCGCGAGATGGAGTGAGCGGCTGCGATCCGCAAACGTTACTACATCGTTTGGGAAAAGAGTTTTCGATCAGCCGGAAACTGGGGTTCTGTTGGCCGAAGGGGACGACGATCTGTGCGAATTGCGTTATCAGAATCTGGTGGTGGCAACGGGCGCGCGGGAACGGTTTTTGCCTTTTCCGGGCTGGACTTTGCCGAATGTGATGGGCGCGGGCGGCTTACAGGCGATGGTGAAGTCGGGTCTGCCGATTCGAGGCAAGCGCGTGGTAGTTGCGGGGACGGGGCCGCTGTTGCTGGCAGTTGCGGCTTATTTGCGGAAGCAGGGCGCGGAGATCCGGATCATCTGTGAACAGGCGTCATGGATTCGGCTGGCGGGGTTCGGGGCTTCCCTGTGGAAGCATCCGGCGAAAGTTTCGCAAGGGCTTCAGTTGAGGAAAGAGCTCGCGAGCGTTCCATACGCCACGAATAGCTGGCCCTTGGCTGCGCACGGCGGGCAGCGTCTGGAGAGCGTCACGATTTCACGAAACGGTAAGACGGAGGTGATCCCGTGCGATTTTCTGGCTTGCGGATTTCACCTGGTTCCAAACGTCGAGTTGCCGTTGTTGTTGGGATGCCAGATCAGCGGCGGCTACGTGCAGGTGGACGACTTGCAGCAAACCTCGATCAAAGGAATTTTTTGCGCCGGGGAACCGACGGGGATTGGAGGCGTGGAACTGGCCCTGGTCGAGGGACAAATCGCCGGTCTTGCCGCTGCCGGCGAAAGTAAACGAGCTCGAAGTCTATTCGGGGAGCGGCGGAAGACGCAGCACTTTGCCCGCCTGCTGGATCGGACATTTCGCCTGCGTCCCGAACTGAAGGACTTGTCCTCGGCCGAGACCATTGTCTGCCGCTGCGAGGACGTTCCGTGCTCACGGTTGCGAGAGCACAAGAGCTGGCGCGCGGCGAAGCTGTACACGCGATGCGGAATGGGCCCGTGCCAGGGAAGAATATGTGGACCCGCCACGCAATTTCTTTTTGAGTGGAACCCGGATTCGGTGCGGCCTCCAGTGCTGCCGGCTCGCGTGGAGAGTCTCGCTAGCTTAGCGAAGAGCAACTAGCGTTAGATCTGATAGTCCACATCTTCCATGATTCTCTGCAGCGACTCCGAGAGCGGTTCGCCTTTGGCTTCCGAGCCCTCAAGCTGCTGGACGCGTTCGCGCAGCCGGTTGACCTCGGTCACCACCGATGCCAGGGCTTCGGACAATGGATCGTTGATCTGTTTGGGATCGGTAATGACGACACGCTTGCCTTCGCGGAAGATGATGTGTCCGGGCACTCCGACTACGGTGGAATCTTCGGGAACATTGCGCAGTACGACTGAACCGGCGCCGATGCGGCAGTTGCGGCCGACGGTAATGTTGCCCAGAATCTTGGCGCCGCTGCCGACAACCACGCTGTCTTCGAGCGTGGGATGGCGCTTGCCGTGTTCCTTGCCGGTGCCGCCCAGAGTCACGCCCTGATAGAGAGTGACGTCGTCGCCGACGATCGCCGTCTCGCCGATCACCACGCCCAGGCCGTGATCGACGAACAGGCGGCGTCCGACTTTTGCTCCGGGATGGATTTCGATAGCGGTAAGAAAGCGGGCGAACTGCGACAGGAATCGCCCAAGCAAAAATAGACGATGATTCCACAGCCAGTGATTGATGCGGTAAAACCAGACCGCGTGCAAACCGGAATAGCACAGGAACACTTCCAGGCGGGATTTAGCCGCGGGATCGCGCTCCAACACCGTGGTTATGTCTTCGCGAATTAGCGACAGCAGGTGCGGCATGGATCACTCGAATCAAGCCGGAATCGCTGCCGTGGGAATCTGCAGCGCCTTATCCCGCAACTCTGAAAACAGGATGGTGCTCAAGTAGCGTTCCCCAAACGAGGGCAGAACGACCACGATCAGCTTGTCTTTGTTCTCCTGTCGGCGCGCCACTTTTAAGGCGGCGACGACGGCCGCTCCCGACGAAATCCCTACCAGCAGGCCTTCTTCGAGAGGCAGGCGGCGGGCCATGGCGATGGCATCGTCGTTGGTCACGGTGATGACTTCGTCGATATAGTCGCGGCGCAAGATGCTGGGAATAAATCCGGCGCCAATGCCTTGAATCTTATGAGGAGACGGTTTTCCGCCGGAAAGAACCGCGCTGTCGGTAGGCTCGACCGCGATGGCTTTGAACGATGGCTTCTTGGGCTTGATGTACTCGCAAACGCCAGTGATGGTCCCGCCTGTGCCCACGCCTGAGATGAGAATGTCGGCGCGACCATCGGTGTCGTTCCAGATTTCCGGCCCGGTGGTTTCAAAATGAATTTTGGGGTTGGCGGGGTTGTCGAACTGTTGCAGCATGTAGCCGCCGGGAGTGTTGGCGAGAATTTCCTTCGCTTTGAGAATGGCGCCTGTCATTCCGCGCGGGCCCGGAGTGAGGACTATTTCCGCGCCAAAAGCGAGCAGCAGGACGCGGCGCTCCAGGCTCATGGTTTCGGGCATGGTGAGAATAAGCCGGTAACCCTTGACCGCGGCGACAAAGGCGAGACCGATGCCGGTGTTGCCGCTGGTCGGCTCGATGAGGACGGTTTTCCCGGGCTGGATTTTTCCCTGGCGCTCGGCGTCAACAATCATGCTCACGCCGATGCGGTCTTTCACGCTGCCCACGGGATTCTGACTTTCGAGCTTGGCCACGACTTCGGCGACGCAGCCTTCGGTGACCTTGTTCAGCCGCACCAGCGGCGTGTGGCCAATCAACTCGGTAACATCATTTGCGATTTTCATAATCTGTTTCTGCCTGAATGTCTGGGTGGCGGATTTTTTCGCCCCGATAGTTTGGTGGAGTAATACTACCAACTTGCTGGGGAGTTGCGGGGTGTAGGGGATATGGCGAAACTAGACGGGCTTCGCTTGTCATGAGGCAATCGGGGCGCGTGCCGCGAGCTTTTTGCCGAGCATGACGAGAGAAAACGAAGAGACTGCGCGATCCCGAGCGCGCCGTCTGTAGGTTGCGGTAGGTTTCAGCGATGCGTCAGGCTGTAGCTGACGGCGGTGGCGGAGTTTCCGATGAAGACGACCGAAGTCATCCGTTCGAGCCTGTGATGGCCGGTCTTGTGAAGGAAGTAGCTGATACTGACCATGCCAGCCGTTTCTCCGATGAAGTTCGCGGCGAGGCCCGCCGTGGAACGACCGAAGACGCGAACCATCGGATTCAATTCTTGTCCGCCACTTTGCAGGTTGGCGCGAGTTACGGTGAAGTCGGCGCCATTCAAAGCTGCAGCAGCTACGAATAGAGCGGAATTTCGCTTATCCCAAAACTTGTGTTGATCGCCGACGGTCGAGGGCCTGGTTACGACTGCAGTGGAAGCCTCCACAAATGACGTGGGTGCGTCCACCGACGGTCCTTGCCCCTGGGCGAGCAGAGGCTGGGTTGGGACAGTCTGAGCATGCACAGAGGAGCAAAGCGCGACGCAAAACACCAAGACAGCGACGCTCAAGGTCAAGAACTCAGAGAATTTGCGAGAGGTCATAGGTGCCCGCCGAGACCGGCGTGGCACATAGGAAGGGGCAATCGGGCATCCACCGTCAAACTTCAGAATTGAGGCAAACTGCTCACAAATGAGCTCTTTAGCTCCCGTTTTTAATAAGAATCAGGGGCGGATGTGCACTCTTTTGCATGTCTGGCTTTCAGTTTACTCATCATGGCCACCGAATCGATCGGTTATCGCCTAGAAACTGTACTGGCTACTCGATTGCCACCATCGAATAAAGCTTTTAACCGCGGAGTTCGCAAAGAACATCCGCGGAGCGAGCGGAGAAAGGCGAGCGCCTCCGTGTGATAAGAAAAAGCTCTCTGCAAGTGGCCGTTGGACAATTGTCTGAGCGCCTTTTCGCCATCTCTGGGCTTTTCTTAACAGGCTGCGTGTTCAGCAGAGGCGGTTACTTTTTATAAACCACGCCGCTCTTCATGACGAACCCGACGTTCTGCAGCACTCCGATGTCCTGCAGAGGATCGCCGGGGACAGCGATCAGATCGGCGAAATATCCGGACTCCAGTGATCCGATCTGGCCATCCCAGCCGAGCAGTTTTGCGCCGTTGAGTAGATCGGCCTGCAGCACCGCCAGCGGCGAGAGGCCGTATTTCACCATCAGCACAAACTCGCGCGCCTGCGTGCCGTGAGGAAAGGGTCCTACGTCGGACCCGACGGCCATGGGGACTGCGGCCGCGATCTGCTTCTTGAATTCGTTGATCTTTATCTCGAGCATCTGGTGTTGGCGCGCGCCTTGCTGAGGCGTGGCTGGGTGTTCGGCGAAGTATTCGAAGATGGTGAAAGTAGGTACAGCAAAAATCTGTTTTTGCTTCATGAGGCGCATGGTTTCGTCGCTCAATTGATCGGCGTGATCAATTGACGCAACTCCTGCCTGAGCAGCGAAAAGCGTTCCGGGCTCTCCGGTGGCGTGCACCGCTACGCGCCGGCCCAGGCGCGCCGCTTCTTTGACCGCGGCCTCGAGTTGCGGCTCGGTGTACTGGTATGGCGTCGTGAGTTTTCCGTTCTGAACCGAGTCCGCTCCCGTCTCATAAATCTTGATGAAGTCGGCGCCCTCCTTGAACTGTTGCCGCATTACGGCGATCAGTTCGTCCGCGTTGTTGGCGTAGTTGGCGTTGGGCAGAACGCGCTGCTCGGGGTTGTAGCCGATCGCATCCTCGTGCCCTCCGAGGATGTTGATGGCGTTCCCGCTGATGCGCAGACGCGGACCCGGAATGCGGCCTTGATCAATGGCGTCGCGCACGGCTGTATCGGCGGATCCTGCGCCCTCGGTCCCCATGTCGCGCTCGGCGGTGAAGCCGGCCATTAAGTCATCGCGCGCCGCCAGCGTGGCCGTGATGGTTCGCTGCGGCACCGATTCCTGCACGGTTTGCAGGTCTTCCGCTCCGGAGTGGAGAAAAAGGTGGATGTGCGCGTCGATTAATCCCGGAAGGAGAGTGCGATCGCCGAGGTCGATCACCTCCGCGCCGGCGGGATGATTGACGGAAGTGCCGACTTCTGCGATGTGTTCGCCTTGGATCAGGACCTCCCCGGGCTTGAGCATGCGTCCACTCTTAACGTCGAGCAGGCGGGCGGCGTGCAGCACAATCGGATGGGCTGGGGCAGGCTGAGACTGGGCTGCGGCATTAGCGACGAGAGTCAGTGACAGGAGCGAAAGCAGAATTGAAGGTCGGGTGGGCATAACGCCCGCGATGGTATCACCGCGATTTGGCTGAATGGAAGACAGGACGGTGGCGCCAGCATCTTGCCGGCTGTCTCGAGGGCGTCCTCGCCCCCGGCGCGGCGGGCGGGACGCCCGCCGGACAGCCGCCGGGGCGGCGGCGCTAGTTTTTGAGAGCGCGTCGGTTCTGTGATGAAAATCACAGATTGGGGTACGACGGGTCACACCTCAATTCAGCGTGGACCGGCGAGACTTAATCATCGCATGAACGAGTTTGGCATCCTCACCAATCGCAAGCGGGCTTTGATCGCTCTCATTCACTCGGTCGTCTTTCTGGGGATTGCGATTCACGGCTTCGCTTCGCCTAAGGCGGGGATTCTGCTTCCTGGGTTCGTCGCGACTGCCGACTTGATCCTGATCGCGATTTATCTGGTGGTTGCGTCAATTCTGACCTGGCTGGTGAGTATTTCGCGGGGCACGAAAGAGCGCCTGTATTTTGTTCTGTGTGCCAGCAGTGCGACGTTTGGATTGCTGCGCACGATTTTTGGCGACGCTGCGCTGCCGGTTGCCCAATATATGCGTGTGATTATGCTGAGTTCCGCGGTGCTGGTAGGCACGTGGATTCTTCGTTCCTTCTCGCGGCCTGTCGCCGAAGACGTCTTATCCGACTGAATTCACCCCTGTACAAAAAGCCGCCCGGGATGATCCCGGGCGGCGATTCATAGAGGTCGGGCGAGGCCGTCCTTGACGGTGTTCCGTCTCTCTTAAGACAAGAAGAATTCTTTGGTCAGAGTTGCCCAATCCTCATCGGGCATGTGTGCGGTGATGTCATCGACCGCAACGCCGCCGTCCTGTGCTACCGCACCCGCCATCATCGGCATTCTGCTGTGCAGTTTCAGGGCGGACGATTCGGTCCACAACCGAGCCAGTGTGCCGCCCATCAGGTTGCGAAAGTTGATTTTGGAATCGGGAGCTTGCACGGTCAGGAGCCAGCCGTCGCCGTAAGGATCCTTGCGCGCCAGTTCCGGATTTTTCGCTACCGCTTCGTTGACGTCGGTCACCGTGCCTTCGATCGGCGAGACCATGTCCACCGACTTGCCGTCGCGGAAGATGGTCCAGATCTTCTGACCCTGGCGAACCCAACGTCCGCGTTGCGGAAGGGCGATGCTGTCAATTTTTCCCACCAGTTTGGAGGCGAAATCGTCCATGCCGACCCGCACGAGCTCGCGACTCTCGCTCAGCGCCCAGGTATGCCCCGCGTGATAGCGCACGTTGTCTGGAACCTGGAAGCCCGCAACCATCGCTGGAACCACATGCGATACCGCTTCCTGTGGAGCAGTTCGAAGAGCGGGCTGCTTTACCAGTTTCTGTCCACGTACATAATCAATGAGTAGAAAAAGTGCGAACGTCAGAAGTACCATGATGACTGTCATAACCCACCTCGGCCGGAGTTCCCATTTCTTCTGGGTCACTCACACTTTTCCTAAAGGCAATCGCCAGGCCAAAGGCAAACGAAGTAGCGGAATGCGGGGGTTATTCCCTTCATCTCTAATGGTGCCAGCGAGATACCAGAGTAGGAATTCGACGTGTCGTGGAGAGTGAGCAGAAATGCAGCATCGATTAGCCGATGAAGATCGCAACAGGAAAAGCATTCGCAACCAAAACGTTTCAATGATTGCGCCGCTGAAGTGACGTGCTTTCAAGATGTTGAAGCGATGCGCCCTACTGATGCGTTCCGCCTCACAGTGCTGCTACAAAAAGCAACGCTCGACCGTTCAAATCGACCCTCCGGACTCGGTTGACCAGCGTCACCTGCAAGGGTGATGCAGGTCACGGCTGAAAATCACGCCGTTGTTGAGAATCTTAACTGTCTGAAGCTGCTGAATTTCGCGACAGCCTCCGATCTGATGAGGTAAGCAGCTCGTGCGGGTCCGATTCCCGTCTGCGGTTACGCCGGTAATCGCTCCTTCATTCCTCATTCAGCTCAGGCGTCGGTCGAAAGGATTTCGGGCACGGCGTCGAAGCGTTGCGTCCGGAGAAATATTTCATGAGCAAAGCACTCTTATATGACTCGACGATCTGTATCGGCTGCAAGCAATGCGAACAGGCCTGCGCTACTCAGAACAAGCTCCCTTACGACGACGCCATCGCCGCCGAACAGATCCAGTCGGACCACAAAATGACGGTCGTGCTGACGCGCAACGACAAGTTCATGCGTCGGCTGTGCATGAATTGCAACGACCCCTCATGCGCCTCTGTTTGCCCGGTGGGAGCGATCCAAAAGACGGCGCTCGGTCCCGTTACCTACGACGCTTCGAAGTGCATGGGATGCCGCTACTGCATGGTCGCGTGTCCCTTCAGCGTCCCCAAGTACGAATGGGGCAAGCTGGTTCCAAATGTTCAAAAATGCACGATGTGTCCCGACCGCGTTGCCCAGGGAAAGCCGACCGCGTGCGCGGAAATCTGTCCCACGGGTGCTACCAAGTTTGGCGAACGCGACGAATTGATCGCCGAGGCTCAGAAGAGGATTCGCGACAATCCCGGCACGTATGTGGACCACATTTACGGACTCGAGGAAGTCGGCGGGACTTCCGTGCTGCTGCTCTCCGCGGTTCCGTTTGAGAGCTTTGGCTACCGCAGCAACCTCTCCAAAGATCCGATGCCGATGCTCACTTACCGCGTGCTGTCGCACATTCCCGACTTCGTTCCGTTGGGTGGAATGGTGCTGGGCGGAATCTGGTGGATCACGCACCGCCGCGAAGAGGTAGCGCTTGTTGAAGGCCGCGAATCGACGGAGACGAACGCCGCCAACAAGAATGGGAGGAAGAGATAATGCCCCGCACTTCGACTTTCAATTTCACAACGTTCAAGTTCACCTTCTGGAAAGTCGTCTTTCTATTTCTGATGGCGGCCGGCCTGTATGCTACCTTCATCCGCTTCACGCAAGGTCTGGGTGCTTCGACGCACCTCAGCGATCAATTCCCCTGGGGCATCTGGATCAGCTTCGACGTACTCTGCGGCGTAATGCTGGCCGCGGGCGGATTCACCCTTACTGCCGCGGTTCACATTCTCAATATCAAGCGCCTACACTCGATTATTCGGCCCACGATTCTGACCGCATTTCTCGGATACATCCTGGTGTGCGCGGCACTGATGTTCGATTTGGGCAAGCCCTACAACATATGGCATCCGCTCATTATGCGGAATCCGCATTCCGTGATGTTCGAAGTGGCGTACTGCGTGATGCTCTACACGACGGTGCTGGCGCTTGAATTCTCGCCGATCGTGCTGGAGCGCTTCAACCTGCAAAAGCCACTAAAGGTGGTGCGCGCCATTCTGATTCCGCTGGTGATCTGCGGCGTGATTCTCTCGACCCTGCATCAATCGTCGCTGGGCACGCTGTATCTGATCGTTCCGGAGAAACTCTATCCCTTGTGGTACAGCCCGCTGCTGCCGGTGTTCTTCTTTCTCTCGGCAATCGCTGTGGGGTTGGCGATGACCATCTTTGAATCGTCGCTGAGTTCGAAACATTTCGGGCTGCAACTCGAGTTGCCTGTCTTGCAGGAACTAGGCCGCGTTCTAGTAGTGGTGCTGGGAGTGTACGCGATCCTCCGGTTCGAGGACCTGGCGAATCGGGGAGCGCTGAAACTGGCGCTGCACCCGGGATACGAGATGTACCTTTTCTGGCTGGAGATCTCACTCGCCATCATCCTGCCCCTGGCGCTGTTAGTGCAGCGCAGAGTGCGGTCGAGCGCCAACGGGCTCTACTTTGCCACAGTGCTCGTGGTTCTCGGGTTCATTACTAACCGCATGAACGTGAGTATCACCGGATTTGAAGGGTCCACGGGAGTGCGCTACTTCCCTAAATGGACTGAGCTGGCGGTGACCGGCATGATCATTGCCGGCGGCTTCGCCCTCTTCGGCATTGCAGTGAAGTACTTGCCTATCTTCCCCAAAGAGGCAGCGGCGCTGGAGCCGCTTGCCGAGCGGGACTCCGCTCTGCCAGATGTTTCGGCGGTGATGGAGCATGCAGGAGATTGAACCAACTCGCAAGCGCTGGCTGCGCCTGGGTCTTACGCTGAGCGCCAAACTGAACATACTCTTGCTTGGCGCGATGGTTGTGATCTTCGCCCTGCTGGGATATTTGAACGTCCGTCTGCATCGCCATCACCTGGAACAGAACACGCTGCTCAGCGCGGAGAGAATCAGCGACCTCATTCGGCACAGCACCACTGAATACATGCTGCGTAACGATCGCGAGGGCTTGTACCACTTGATGCGGACCATGGCGGCCGAGCCTGGCATCGAGAAGATCCGAATTTTCGATCAGGAAGGCACGATCACCTACACCACCGATGCGGCCGAGCAGAACCATGTTGTCGATAAGACCGCTGAAGCGTGCTACGCCTGCCATGCGCAGTCGCAACCGCTGGCGCGGCTGAATCGCCCCGATCGCTTCCGCATTTATCGCAACGCCGCGAGAGCTCGCGTGCTCGGCATTATTACTCCAATCGAGAACCAGCCTGCGTGCTCGAACGCCGCCTGCCACGCGCATCCCGCGGAGCAGCGGATCCTCGGCGTCCTCGACACCAACCTTTCGCTCGCCAAGACCGACGTTCAGGTCGCCGAAAGCAGCCGGCGCATGATCGTCTACACGGGCTGCGCCCTACTGCTAATCGCGCTCTTGAGCTGGTTCTTTGTGTGGCAAGTCGTTGGCCGGCCAGTGAAAGGGCTGGAACGCGGCACCCAACGCCTGGCCGCAGGGGATCTGGGATATCAGATCGAAGTGCGATCCAACGACGAACTCGGCGACCTGGCCACATCCTTCAATGATATGAGCCTGCGGTTGCATTCGGAGCATGAGGAGAACGTCGCCTGGACTCATACCCTCGAACAGCGGGTGGAGCAGAAGACGCGCGAACTCAAGCGCGCTCACGAACACGCGTTGCACACCGAGAAGATGGCGTCGATTGGAAAGATGGCGGCGGTGCTGGCGCATGAGATCAATAATCCGCTTTCGGGCATCCTGACCTACGCCAAGCTGCTGCGCAAGTGGATTGATCGAGAAGAGGCGGCCCGCCGCGAGGTCGCGGGCGACGGAGCTGGGAGTGTCCGCCATCAGGAAATCTGCGACTCCCTCGACCTGATCGTGTCGGAGAGCCGGCGCTGCGGCGATCTGGTGAAGAATCTGCTGACTTTTTCCCGCACCACGCCCATGAACCTGCAAGCCACCAACCTGAACCAGGTGGTTGACCGGTCGCTGCGCTTGGTGCAACACCAACTGGATCTCGCAGGCATTCAGGTACAGCCGCAACTCGATCCCGATCTCCCGCCAGTGCTCTGCGATGCCGCCCAGATGGAGCAGGTGATTCTGGCGCTGGTGATGAATGCGCTGGACGCCATGCCGCAGGGCGGAAATTTATGGATCACGACGAGCTTTGGCCACGAACCCGATCAGGTCCACATCGTGGTGCGCGATGACGGCTCCGGTATTCCAGCGGAAATCCTGCCACGAATTTTTGAGCCCTTTCTCACCACGAAAGAAACGGGACGCGGCGTCGGCCTGGGGCTGGCCATCAGCCACAGCATTCTGGAGCGCCACAACGGGAGCATTGAGGTCCAGTCCGAGATTGGCCGCGGCACGACTTTCAACGTAACTCTGCCCTGGGACGCGGAGGGCGGAAAGATCGCATCGCCCACGTCTAACGAAATTGCCGCTAGTGCTAGCAGGAGGTGATTAACGTGGAAACACAAGGCAAATTATTGATCGTCGACGATGAACTTAGCGTCCGCGATTCGCTCGGGAAATGGTTTCGGGAGGAAGGCTATGAAATCGGAACCGCCGAGAGCGCTAGCGACGCCCTCACCCGCATGGCCGAAAATAAATGGGACTTGGCATTGCTCGATATCAAGATGCGCGGCACTGACGGCATTGAACTGCAGCGCCGGCTGCACGAAATGGATCCTGACCTCATCGTTATTATGATGACCGGCTACGCGTCGGTGGAAACTGCCGTGACTGCACTGAAGAACGGCGCGTATGACTATGTGAGCAAGCCGCTCGACCCGGACGAGATCGCGCACCTGGTGAAAAAAGCTCTGGCCCACCGACGCGCGGAAAAAGAAAACGTTCGCCTGCGCGAAACCGTCGCTGAAATTACGCGCCCCGGCGAACTTGTGGGTAAGAGCGCGGCGATGCGAAGAGTGCTCGAAGCCATCGAAACTGTCGGCCCTACCGATGCCAACGTTTTGATTACGGGCGAGAGTGGAACGGGAAAAGAGCTGGTGGTGCGCGCCATTCACGCTGCGAGCATGCGGCGCTTTCATCCCCTGGTCGTCATCCACTGCGGAGCTCTTACTGAGACGCTGCTGGAAAGCGAGCTCTTCGGCCACGAGAAAGGCGCCTTCACTGGCGCGCAATACCGCAAGAAAGGGAAATTCGAAATCGCCGAAGGCGGTACGGTATTTCTCGATGAGATCGGCGACATCAGTCTGAAGACGCAAACCGACCTGCTTCGCGTCCTGCAAGAGCGGGAGATTACCCGTGTCGGCGGCAACCAGGTCATCAAGGTCGATTTCCGCTGCGTCGCCGCCACCAACAAGAATCTCGAAGGGATGATTGAAGAGGGTACGTTCCGTCCTGATCTCTTCTACCGGCTCAACGTATTCCGCATCGAGTTGCCGGCGCTGCGCGAACGCCGTGAAGACATTCCGCCGCTCGTCGAACATTTTGTGCGCAAGTTTGCGCTCGCCATGAACAAGCACATCACGCGCATTTCGCCGAGTGCGATGAACCAGTTGCAGCTGCAGCCGTGGATGGGCAACGTACGGGAGTTGGAAAATGCCGTGGAGCGCGCCATGGTCGTGGCACAAGAGCCGGAGCTACGTGAACAGGACTTCATTCTTAAATCGTTGCCCTCGGTTGCTGCCAGCGGCAGGAGTCTGGATGAAATCGAGCGCGTCCACATCCTTCGAGTTCTGGAAGAGTGCGGCGGCAACCAAAGCCGCGCCGCCGATGTGCTGGACATTGACCGCGTGACACTCCATCACAAGCTCAAGCGCTATGGTTGGACGCGCACTCCGGCGGAGAGTCGAAACTGACGCGGCTTAGCCTTGATCAAGAGGCGCGAAGAAGCTGGCCTGAATGAACACACTGCTCCTGCTTCCGGTGGGGAAAATTGAGGTCTCAATTCTCCGGGACTTGAGCATTGCAATTTCCGGGAGTCTCGAAGTGGCTTGCGAGATCCTGCCCTATGTCCTCGATCCCACTCCTTGTTATCACCCCGAGCGCCAGCAATATCATTCCTCTGAAATCCTGCAACGCATGCAGGCTCTAGTGCGTCCGCAGGACTGGCGTTTCCTCGCCGTTGCCGAGGTCGATCTTTACATCCCGATCCTCAAGTATGTTTTCGGGGAAGCGCAAATTGCAGGCCGCTGCGCCGTCGTTTCGCTGCACCGGCTGCGCCAGGAGTTCTATGGCCTGGATCGCGATGACGACCTGCTTCGCCAGCGGCTTCTGAAAGAATCTATCCACGAGTTGGGGCATACTCTCGAGCTTCATCATTGCCAGGACTATCGCTGCGTGATGGCCTCATCGCACGCGGTAGAGTGGATCGACTTGCGGGAGGCAGCGCTGTGCGGTTCCTGCCGCGCCAAAATCGAATCCAAGTTGAATGAGTCTGCTGGTCAAGTAACTGGTAACGATGTTGCCGCACAGGTGCGCTCGTCGTAGTACACTTTCCCGCATGATGCCAAGACAACTCGCGACCGTAACCGCACTTTTGAGCCTGACAATCGGTGGCCTTGCCTTCGCGCAGGCCGGCAAGAGACACGAGCAACCGGTTGAACAGAAACCTTTTGGCACGCACGAGGGGAGGCCCATCAACTTGTACACGCTAAAGAACGCAAATGGGATGGAAGTAGATGCCATGAACTATGGGGGCATCATCGTTTCGATTCGCGTCCCCGACCGCAAGGGCCAGCTCGCCGATGTGGTGCTCGGTCACGAGAAGCTCGAAGGCTACATTCCGAATCCTCCGTATCTCGGCGCCATCGTCGGGCGCTATGCCAATCGTATCGCCAACGGCACCTTTACACTCGACGGCAAGACGTACACGTTACCCAAGAATGACGGGCCCAACACGCTGCACGGCGGCGTCGATAAAACCCTCAATAAAGTTGTCTGGGATGCCGAACCGCTTAAAGGCAAAACTGGCGTCGCCTTCACTTATCTCAGCAAAGATGGAGACGACGGCTGGCCGGGCAATCTGAAGGTCAAAGTGACTTACACCTTGACCAATGACAACGAATTGGCCATCGACTACGAAGCTACGACCGACAAAGCGACGCCGATCAACCTCAGCCAGCACAGTTACTTCAATCTCGCCGGCGAAGGGAATGGCGATATTCTGAACCACGAAATCATGCTGAATGCGGACCGGTTTACTCCGGTCGATAAAAATCTGATACCTACCGGCGAACTTCGAGCGGTCAAAGGCACGCCCATGGATTTCACAACGTCCACGAAGATTGGAGCCCGCATCGACGATAAGTACGAACAGCTCGTCCTTGGTCACGGCTACGATCACAACTGGGTCATCAATCGAAAAGGCGAGGGGATGGTGCTAGCTGCGCGTGTGTATGAAGCGACCAGCGGCCGCGTGCTGGAAGTCTCCACGACACAGCCTGGCATTCAGTTCTACTCGGGAAACTTCCTCGACGGCAGTGTGACCGGAAAGCATGGTCACGTCTACAAGCGCCGCTATGGTCTTTGCCTGGAGACGCAGCATTTCCCGGATTCGCCAAATCACCCGGACTTCCCGAGCACAATCCTGAAGCCGGGGGAAACATTCCGGCAGAAGACGGTTTTTAAGTTTTCGGCGAAATGAGCTGGCGTGGGGCGAGAGTGGCCGCGCTCGATGGCTTTCGGCCACTTTCGGGTTCAATTTGCCAGTTTTAACTAAACGGGCTTTGGTTGCGGGCGGCTCTCTGTTCCACCTGTTGACTGAGGGGAGTCGTGCATTCGCTGGTTCGCGAGACGTCTCGAAATGAGAAAGGGCGGATTTTTAATAAGACTCCTAACGCAGGTGCTCGTAGTAATAATCGCTCGAGCTAGCGGCCCGCTGCGGCTGCGGCGGCGCGCATGGCGCCAGTGAGATTCATAGCTTCGATGCGATTCAGCACCGCTTCCATGCTTGCTCCGGTGTCGGTGCAGGCATCCACGTAGGGATGGCGGGTGCCGTCGGCATGCATGACGAGCACTTTGGTTTCGGTGCTTACCTTTTTGACCATGTAGGGCAAATGGTGACGATCATTGCGCGTCAGGGTTGCACCGAGCATGACCAGATCAAACGCACCCTTGCGGATGGCCTCGTCCACGGCCTTGCGGCCGAGGGCCGGTTGCACGGAGTGCCCGGCCTTTTCGAATATTGCGGCTTGCGCCTTCAATACCTCTTCATCGCCTTCGCCATAAAGAATTCTTAATTTTGATTTCGCCATTGATTCCCTCGATTGGATCGCCTGCTCGGTACCTGATGCAGGTGTACCTGAAGGTGACGGTAACAAGCGTTGGGGGCTGGGGGAACATCACCGAAGACGCACGACGAACGGCTCATCCGTGGCTGGATTTAAGCTCTTGCAGCTAAAATGCTTTCCCTAAAAGCCTGTGGGGCATTACACTTCTGCGCGGAGGGCTTTCCGATCATGTCTGCCACATTCGTCTGGAGAGCTGTACTCATATCGTTATTGTGGACACCGTGGCTGGCGGCGCAATCTGACGGCGCCGGCACTTCCACCACGACTTGCAATTTGGACGATGGAAGACAAGTTTATGTGCGCTACAGTGCCGTTCCCGCGAATAAAGAGAGACCGGCCAATGGCAGGCCGTGGGCTCCGGGGGGCAAACCCATGACTCTGTTTACCGAGGCGCAACTCTCTCTTGGGAGCTCGACAATTCCGCTTGGGGCGTATGCGGTCTACGCCATTCCAGCGAAAGAACAATGGACGTTGGTAGTGAATAAGAATGTCACGGCCGGTGCGGCTTACGATGAGAAACAGGATATTGCGCGCGCTGCCATGGAGACGGCGCGGGTGGACGAGCCCTCGCAGACACTGGAAGTGGCTTTTGCCCACGTCGGTAACCGCTGCACATTGCGGATTTATATGGGCAAGATTGCTGCGTTCGCCGACTTCACGGCGAAGTGACGACGCATAGACACTGCCGGTAAACCTTCGCGCTCACTGTCCGGTGGGCGAATCTTTCACCGTGGCTTGATCGGTTGGATGTTCGGGAGCGGCTGCGGAATTGGGTTTCGATTCGCGTGCGCCTAATCCAACCACCATTGCCATATTTTTCGGATAGACCACGTCGCGGCCGCGCGCGAGGAAGTGGGTGTACACAGAGTTTGCGGCGCCATAAGCGCCGAAGCCGGCAGAAACCACGCGGTTGCGGGCGAGAATACCAACGATCATTCCAACGAAACGAAAGCCAGAGGCGCCATTGGCTGCGCCGCCGCCAATGTTTCCACCTCCACCACCGCCGCCGTGCAGATCGTGATCGCCATCGGGATTCGCTGCCGCTGCCGCTAGCATGACTTGAATGCCGGTGGTCAGATACCGGGTGCGTGGGGTGGTGACCTGGGCTCCGCCTTCGGCGTCGAGCTTGAGATGTTCACCTTTCGCGACGGCCACGCCTTCCAGGCTGGTAACAACCTTTTGTTCGAGGCCGTCGGGCGGGGCTACGGCGTGAAACAGGATTCGCAGTTGGCCGTTGCGGGCCAGGCGGCGGGCGGGCTGCACCTGCATCACAGAACCTCGAATGACGCTGCCCTCGGGCAAAAGCAAGTGATCGGAGGCGACGAGCGGTTCGGTGATCAGGGCCTCGACTGCGTCTCCCTTATGCGAAGTCGAAGAACTGAGAGGCGTCAGCAGACGAGCATGCACGGAACTGCCTGACGGAGGCGGAGTACCGACACTAGTGAGCAGTTCGGGTTTCACGGATTCGGTGCCGAAATCCAAGGGCTGTTGCAGGTCGGCGTTGAAGCTAGTGCCCGCGTCGATGTATTGGGGATGCACGGGCAGCTGGGCGACAGCGAGGCGTTTGAGCTTGTGTACTTTTCCGGGCTCGTGGATCTGTTTTTGCAGGTCAGCCCATTGCTGTCGGATTTGCTGGCGGGTGGCGCTGATTTTTTTCCCGGCAGCATCGTGGATCTTGTTCGTCTTCGCCTTCTCATTTGCTGGGACAAAGCGCAAGACCCCGTTTGGAGCGGGGGAGGCTACGGTCCGAATGGGCAGGCGACGGCCATCCGGCATTGCGAGTTCATCAAACTGCACGTGTACTGCGCGCACGGGAGAGAAATTCGCGTCGAGCGCTTGCAGAGTTCGAATCTTTTTGGGCACGGACTCGATGGCGGAGACTTTGCCGTTGACTGGCGTGCCTACAGGGATAAGCAATTTATCGAAGGCGTAGATCGGTTCGGTGGTCTTGCCGTGGATGGGCTGGCCAACTTCGCGGATGCGGACTTCGGAATCGAGCGCGACTTTAATCGGAGTGCCTGAGGGGACGCTCATGGGCACGTTGACGGGTGCGGCTTCGATCACTGGCGCAGCTTGCTCTTTTTCGTCCGGCGTTACTTGTGGAGCGTCTTGTCCGGCGGGGGGACGAACTTTCAAGGTCTGGCCAAAACTCCAGTTGGTGGCCAGAAGCAGTAACGCCGCGCAACCGGTCTGGCCAAAAGAAATTCGACGCATAGACTTCTCCTCAGAATGATTCAATTCTGTGTTCGTACTGGCGACGCCGATTAGGCCAAAGTTGCCGGTGGCGCCGGTGTTAATACAAGGTATTGAAGACCGAGAAGCTTGACGTGAAAGAACCTAACTTACATCTATGAGGTTCGAGAACGAATATTGGTTGTAACCGTCTGACAGATTACGAGACCAACCGGGAAGCGCGCTTTTGGGATTGTAGCGGTGCAGGCCGCTTGGGGCAAGGCGGGCGGGCGCGTCTTCTTCTTTTATTTCCGGGACCTGAATTTCTGCGACAATTCCGCATGCGCTATTTATGGATACTGCTCGTCGCTGCCGCGGCGTTGGCACAATCTGGGCCGCGAGTGCAGATTTCACATACGACAGAAAATTTGCGCGGGGTCAGTGCGGTTTCACGCCAAATCGCGTGGGCAAGCGGAACGCACGGGACTTTTCTGCGCACAACGGATGGCGGGCGCACGTGGACGCCGGCGCAGGTGCCGGATGCGGGCGGGCTTGATTTTCGCGCGGTCGTGGCGTTCTCGGCTGATGAGGCATTTCTGATGTCGGCGGGGCCGGCGGAGCAGTCGCGGATTTACCACACCGGCGACGGCGGACGACATTGGCAGCTTCAGTTCACCAATGCGAATCCCAAGGGCTTCTTCGACTCGATGGCGTTCTGGGATTCGAAGCATGGAGTGGTGCTGGGCGATCCCATTCCGGATGAATCCGGGAAACTCAAGTTCGAAATTCTTCTGACGGACGATGGGCAGAACTGGAAGCCGATGGCCCCCGCGCAGATGCCCGCGGCGGTGGAGGGCGAGGGAGCCTTCGCGGCGTCGAATAGTTGCATAGCGATCATCCACTCAATGTCGGACTCCAACATCTGGTTTGCTAGTGGTGGCAAAACCGCGCGCGTGTTTCACTCCGCGGATCGCGGACAAAGCTGGGAGGTTTTCGATACTCCGATGATGCACGGGCAGGATTCAGCGGGAATCTTTTCGATCGCGTTCCGCGACGCGATGCATGGCGTGATTGCCGGTGGAGACTACAAGCGTCCCAAGGAGGACGGGCCGAACCTGGCATTCAGCGAAGATGGAGGAAAGACGTGGACCCTTTCTGGATTGCAACCACTCGCTTATTTTTCCGCTGTGGCTTATGACCGGAGGGTGAACGAGGCGGCGCTTCAGGCGGCTTTGGTGAGACAGAAAGGCTTGCAGCCGGTGACGCCGGAGCGACTTTTTATCGTCGGCGAGGACTTTGTGTTTGACTTGCGACCGCCGAACAATCCGAGGCGCATTGGCGGGAAGAAGAAGTTAGGGATTCGATTCAATGCGGTGAGCGCTTATCCGGAGGGTGGCGCGCTCGTGGTAGGACCTAAGGGCGCTATGGCGTTTGTGCCTTAGCTCAAGTCAAAAGCTTCAACCACCCTTCCTACGTCAGGGCAGGCACAGGCCAAAGGGGGCACGGAGGAGAACTCCTTTGTTACTAAAGGGCTATCCCTTGTTGTTCTTTTCATTCCTGGGCATATCAACGAAGATTATCAAGAAGATTAAATAGCTCTCATCTCCCCCAGATCGAGATCACTGTGAAAAACACTTCTCTGGCCGTTGCTGTTTTCGCGGTAGCGACACTTGCGTCTGCGCAAACGCAAACTCCTGCTTCTGGGACGACTGCTGCTCTTAGCGCTGCCCCTGCGGCTGCGAGCACCGTCTCGCGAACGACCAAGGCAGTGCATTACCGGCTGCAGGGCGGGACCACCAAGGTGGATTTTCAGGGAACCGATTTGTCACGACGCGCCTCGGGCGAAGCGAAAGTGGAAGGAAAGAAGACGAACTTCGAGATCGACGCCACATTTCAGGGGTTGGAAGACGCGACCAAGTTTGGGCTGGAGTATTTGACCTACGTCGCCTGGGCAGTTTCGCCGCAAGGGCGTCCCGTGAATCTCGGCGAACTCACGCTGAACCATAGTGGCAGCGCGCACCTGAAAGCGTATACGGATCTGCAGACGTTTGGAATGATCGTGACGGCGGAGCCTTATTTCGCGGTGACGCAACCTGGGAACATGGTGGTGATGGAAAGCGCGTCGGTGCTCGGCGGCGGCGAAAATATCGACGCCAAGTACGAGTTGGTGACCCGCGGCACGTATTCGTCGACCAACACACACATTCAGGACGCGATTTTCGGGATCGATACCAAGACCCCGCTGGAATTGTTTGAGGCGCGGAATGCGGTGCGCATCGCGATGATCGCGGCGGGCGACAAGTACGCCAGCGCCATTCTGCCGAAAGCCAAACAGCAGTTGTTGCACGCCGAAGAGCTCTACCGGCAGAAGCAGAAGAAGGAAACAGTGGGAGTCGCGGCCAAGGAAGCGACCGAGACTGCGGAAGAAGCGCGGCTGATGGCGGTGAAGCAGAAGGCGGAAGATGAAGCGCAGGCCGCGGCCGCGGCGCGTGAGGCAAAGGCCCGCGCGGATGCCGACGCCGAAGCCAAGCGCCGAGCGGATGCAGAAGCGGCACGGGCGCAGGCGGAGCAGGCTCGAGTTCAAGCCGAACAAGCTCGCGCTCAAGCCGAGCAGGCTAAAGTCGAAGCCGAGCGCATGAAACAGGAAGCACTGGCGGCGGCGCAGGAAGCTTCGCGGCAGAAGGAAGCGGCGGAAAAGGCCAAGGCCGAAGCGGTGGCTCAACAGCAGGTGTTGTCTGCCGAGACGGACAAGGCTCGCGCTGCGGCAGCGCAGTCAGAGAATCTGAGGCAGCAGGCGGAAAGCCTGAGGCTGCAGGCGGAAAAAGAAAAGCAGGAGTTACGCGCACGGCTTCTGCAGCAGCTTAATTCGATCTTGGCGACGCGCGATTCGGCACGCGGGCTGATCGCGAATATGTCGGACGTGCTGTTTCGCAGCGGAAGCTTTGAGTTGGCTCCCGGAGCGCGCGAGCGTCTGGCCAAAGTTTCGGGAATCGTTCTGGCTTATCCCAGTTTGCACGTTGCGGTGGAGGGACATACCGATAGCGTCGGCAGCGACGAATACAACCAGGAATTGTCGGAGCGACGGGCGGAGTCGGTTCGCGATTACTTTGTGCAGCAGGGGATTCCTTCGAGCGCGATCGAAGCTCGCGGCTTCGGCAAGAGCGAGCCGATTGCGTCGAATGATACATCGGAAGGGCGCCAGCAGAACCGCCGCGTCGAGTTAGTGCTGTCTGGCGACGCAATCGGGGGCATGGGCGAGGAAACGTCGTCGCAGAGCGCGAACGCGCAGAATAAATAGCTGGCTGATATTTGACAGGGAATTCCACAGGGCAAAGCCCACGTCGTCTTCCGCTTTTAACGCGGCCCTGAAGTGCCGCTCTTCCACGCGAACTTTTTCCGGCAGGCCTCCTTTGCAGCGCATCTCTTTTCCACCCGCGCCATACCTCCTGATTCCCCTCACGTAAACTGGGTTGTTGCGTGAGGAGGAATAACGGATGACGAACGATCAGGAGCAATCGTTGCGGCAACATCTTCTTGAGCTTCTGGCAGGCGGAGGAGCGCATGCCAAGTTCGAGGACGTTATCGAAGATCTGCCGGTGAAGCTGCGCGGGCTGAAGCCGGCGAAGTTTCCGCATACGGCATGGATGCTGCTGGAACACCTGCGGCTGGCGCAGTGGGACATCCTGGAGTTCAGCCGGAATGCGAAGCATGTTTCGCCCAAGTGGCCGGGGGGGTATTGGCCGAAGTCGGAAGCTCCGCCGAACGCAGCTGCGTGGAATGAGAGCGTCCGGAAGTTCCGCAGTGATCTGAAGGAGATGGGGGATCTGGTTGCGAACCCGAAGACGGATTTGTTCGCGCGGATTCCCTGGGGTGATGGGCAGACGATTTTGCGGGAGGCGTTGCTGGTGGCGGATCACAACGCGTATCACCTGGCGCAGTTGGTAGATTTGCGGCGGTTGTTAGGGGCGTGGAAGGGCTGAGGTTTTCAATTGAACGGGATTCGCGAGCAAGGAAAAGCCGATGAAGAGTGGAGGCTCGACCGCCGCGCTGGCTAATACAGCGGCGATATAAACCAGCCAGCCGTACCAGAGCGTCTGTCGAAAATCGGTAGGAAACAACAATCTCAGCCCATAGTAGGTTGCATACCAAGCGACGAAGGAGCCGGCCACGGATTGGACGACTAGCCAGAACAAGGCACCTTCATAGCCGTTGCTAAGGTCCACACTTTTCTTGAGAGCAGCCCATACTCCTACATTCCCGGCAACAATGAGGGGGATGCTCATTCCCAGCCAACACACGATGCTCGCGACCACCACGGCGCCAACGAGCGAAACTCCGTAGTTGAATCGCGCAAAGTGCGACCAGCCAACGAGCCGAACCACAGAAAAAATAACGAACTCCTCGACAGCCACGCCCGCGCCAAAGGAACACAAGGTGAATAGGGCGGCAAGAACCAACCCTCCAAAGTGTTCACGCGCGCGTGGATGGCTGTCGTATCTCCAAACTGAATCGATGTCTTCAGTATCGAGATTATTTACTACCGTGGCGATTCCCGCCAAGGCAAAACAGCCCAGAAGCCAACTGATGAAAAAGCTGCCAAAACGCAAAGCCATTGTCGTGGCGAGTGCGCCGGGGTGATATTTCATCTCGAGCGGCGGAATGCTTCGATAAATTGCTCTTATTCTGTTGGTCCGCCATCCACAGAACGCCAGCGGCCAGAAGCGAGGTGGGCGCGGTAATCGCGAACCAGCGAGGAAACTGGTTCCGGTACAGAGAGAAGACATCCGTAAGGAGCACGCGTGAACCAGATATGCCGAGAGCTTCAACTGGCGGCGCGGTTGAGTAGTTCGCTTCCACGTTTTGTCCTATGTTCGGGGCGCTTGCGAAAGACGACTTTTACGCCTTCGCGCCAGCGTTCGTCAATGCCTGCGAATTCCCATTCGATTTCGGGGGAGAGGTAGCGGAGCAGAGTGTCGGTTGCGGGATGGATGTGTAAGGCTGGCGCCACCAGGTACAGCAGGGGCTTTTCGGTGGACAGTTCGCGGCCGGGAAAATATCCGAAGCGGGGAAATTCTCCACGACTGTGATGCCATTCGACTCTGGACCAGTAGTCGAGGCCCTGGAGCGGGAGGTGAATGTCTTCGTCGGCCTTGAGTTCGACGACCGCGAGGCGACCATCGTGAGTGCACGTTAGCACGTCGAGCATGGCGCGGTCGGAGGCGGAGAAGGCGGGGACCTGCGAATAGAGCGACTGCGGATCGAGGCGCTCGTCGATTACGCTGACATCGGCGACAACCAAAGACTCCAGCCAGCGTTCAGGGCGCAAGCGGAACAACGGATGCTGCCGCTGGCCGTAGGGATGGCGAGTGTCGCGGACCTCGGAGAGGAGTTGCAGGAAGAAGGGCCAGTTGTGTTCTTCGAGAACGTGCTCTTCGGCGCCTACGCCGAAAACGACTTCCTGCTTGCTACGGAACGTGGCGACCTCGGCGCCCATGCGGGCGCGGGCGAATTCGAGGCCCCGCCAGCGAAACGCAAGTTCGGCGGCGGAGAGAACAGCGACCTCGCAGTTGGGCAGGATGGTTTTGATTCGGGCGATCGAGTCGGCGAAGCGTTCGAGCGCCGCGGCTTCGTTGGTGGCGTGGACCAAGCGGGTGGCCACGTTGCCGCGGTCGGTGCAGTCGATTTCCATCAAGACATTGTCGCGCTCGTTCAACTCGAACAAACTCCACTTCGCGGCGGCGCGATTCAGGTTGGCCATGCGCTCGCGGACGAGCGCGGAACAGCCATGGGGCACGAACAGATGGAGGCCCTCGACCAGAAACTTCCCTGCTGACGAATGGCGGCAGGCTTCGAGCCAGAGGATGCCGAAGGTAAGCGACGCATCGATGGACGCCTGCGTTTCCGAGGCGTTGACTCCCAGAACGGCAAAGGCGGACTGGCCCTTGCGCAGCAGACCGCGGGCGTAGATCGGGCCAAAGGATTTCTCCAGGTCGACGGCGGTGGTGAGGCGGGTGACGGCGAATCCGGGAAAGTGGCGATCGAGAGCGCGGCGCAGTTTCTGTTCATAACTTGCCCGAGCGGCCTTCTTTGCCGAGGGCGTGCGGCGATCGCGCTCGCGGCAGATTTCCAGCCGGGTGGGACGCGCCTGCCCGAGGCGCTGCACGGCCAGTTTCAAGACTCCGCTCTTTATTTCAGCGTCGAGCACGCGGCGCACCGTGTTGCGTTCGGCGGACCAGAGGTGCAGCAGGCATTTATTGTAATCGCCGGAGATCGAGTACTTGGCCTGGCCCAGATCAAAGGTGACGGCGCCGTTCTCGAGCACCACGGCGCCCGAGGCGTCGCTGAGAAATTCCTGTACCGTGCGGGTGAGGGCGTCTGGAGTCACGAATGAATTGTCCACATTGGGCGGGGCGAAGTCTGTGACGAGTGACCATGGTTATCGGTGAAGGTGTGGAAGAGTTGCCGGAGCGGAGGTGGATCGGATTTCGTATGGGATAATAGCTCAAAGGGGAGTGCCTGCTCCGAGTCTTCGCTGAACTCGCCGGCATCTAATTCACGTGGATAAACAGAGCTTGGATAAGCAAAAATTGGATAAGCAACGATTTTTCTTTGAACACTACGGCTTGACCGAGAACGATCTGGAACGTTATCTCTCGGCGGCTCTATCGGCGGGCGGCGACTATGCCGACCTTTATTTCGAATATCTTTCGTCCACGTCGCTGATGGTGGATGAATCCATGGTGAAGTCAGCGTCGCAGGGGATCTCGGCGGGATGCGGAGTGCGCGTTGTCTCCGGCGAACGCACAGGCTACGCCTACACCGACGATCTTTCGGCGGATCGCATTTTGCATGCGGCGCGTACGGCGGCATTAATTGCGAGCGCCCCAGCGAAGACTACTGTGGCCGGCTTTCAGAAAGCGGCGGCGCGGAGTCTGTATCCGGTGACGCTACCTTCGGTGGACGCGGAGATCAGCGCGAAAGTCGAACTGGTGATGCGGGGCGACAAGGCGGCACGCGCCTATGATCCGCGAATTCAGGAAGTGCGGGCAAGTTACGCGGACGAATTGCGGAACATTTTGGTGGTTGGGTCGGACGGAACTTTTGCGGAGGATTCGCAACCGCTTGCACGCATGAACGTGTCGTGCATCGCGAAGACGGAGGGGAACTCGGCGCGCGGCTCGTCGGGCGGTGGAGGACGCGTGGCGCTCGATTTCTTCTTTGGGGAGAAGACTCCGGAATTTTTCGCCAAAGAAGCGGCGCGGCAGGCGATTTTGCAGCTGGATGCGCGCGAGGCTCCTGCTGGCGAAATGGAAGTGGTGCTGGGGCCGGGGTGGCCGGGAGTTTTGCTGCACGAGGCCGTGGGACATGGACTGGAAGCGGACTTCAATCGGAAGAAGACTTCTGCATTTGCCGGACTGGTGGGCAAGCGAGTCGCGAGCGAAAAGTGCACCGTGGTCGACAACGGGACTATGCCGTGGCGGCGTGGGTCGCTCAATGTCGACGACGAAGGTGAGCCTACGCAGGAAACTGTGCTTATCGAAAACGGAATTCTCAAGGGGTATCTCAGCGACAAACTTTCGTCGCGGCTGATGGGCATTTCCGATACCGGCAACGGCCGGAGGGAGAGCTACGAGCATATCCCGATGCCGCGCATGACGAATACCTACATGCTGGCGGGGCAGGATGATCCGGGAGATATTATTCGCTCGGTGAAGCACGGGATTTATGCCGTGAATTTTGGTGGCGGGCAGGTGGATATTACCAATGGGAAGTTCGTGTTCTCGGCATCCGAGGCATACATGATCGAGGACGGTCAGATTACTGCGCCGATTAAAGGGGCCACGCTGATTGGCAATGGGCCCGATGTTTTGACTCGGGTTTCGATGGTGGGCAACGATCTGAAACTCGACGAGGGCGTGGGCACCTGTGGCAAGGATGGACAGGCTGTGCCGGTGGGAGTAGGCATTCCGACGCTGAAGATCGATCGGCTGACGGTCGGTGGGACTGCAAGGAAAGATCCGGGCGGATTCATGCAGTAAGGCTTTTCACCACAAAGACACGGAGAAATGTGCAATTTGCGGGCCGGATGAGATTGCAGCTTGATGATCAATACTGACATTGTTGGCTGGTTTCGACTCTTGCCTCTGGCATTTGGCGCTGCCTATTTGTGGCGGAGCAGTTTGGCTTCTAAGACTGGGGAACCAAAAAGTCGCCTTGATCGTAGTCTGCGCGTCTGTGGTGCGATATTGCTCTCGGCGATCGTGATTTATTTTGTTGGGTTCGGACTTGGGCTCTACGGGTCAAACTAAAAAGAGCCAATTCCGAAATTCCCAGTTCTTGCTTTCTACGTGCCTCCGTAACTCTGTGGTAAAGAATTTTCTTATGTCTTCTACTCAAGTTGAAACTCAAAAACCGAAAATAGAAACTGATTTGCGCGAGATTGCGCAGGACATTGTGCGGCGTGCAATGGCGGGCGGCGCGACGGCTGCCGAATGCGTCGTGCGCGAAGGCGATGAATTTTCCACGCTCGTGCGGATGGGGCAGGTCGAGACCCTGAAAGAATCCGGGTCGAAGTCGATTGGGGTGCGCGTGTTTTTTGGGCAGCGCGCGGCCAGCACATACTCCAGCGATTTTTCGCGCGCGGGGCTTGACCGGATGGTGAAGTCGGCGTTGGAACTGGCGAAGATAACGTCGGAAGATCCGTTTGGCGGAATTCCTGAGGCCTCGCAACTCGGAGCGTTAACCGGCGATCTCGATCTCTATCACGAAGACGTTTATTCGCTGCCGGGAGCGGATCGAATCGACTACGCGCGGCGCGCGGAAAAGGCCGCGCTTGATTTCGATCCGCGCATCAAGAATTCGGAAGGCGGATCGTTCGACGCGGCGACCGGGCACAAAGTTCTGGCCAATTCGCATGGGTTTGTGGGCGAGTACCGGCGGTCTTATTGCTCAGTGGCTGCGGTGCCGATTGCGCAGACCGAAGCCGGGGCTATGCAGCGGGACTACTGGTACTCGGTGGCGCGGACGCTGAAGAAGCTCGATGCTCCGGAGAAGGTCGGTAAGATTGCGGCGGAGCGGACGCTGCGCCGGTTGGGCGCGCGCAAGGCGAAGACGGCTCGCGTGCCGGTGGTGTTCGATCCCATGGTTTCCACGTCGATTTTGGAGCACATTTTCGAAGGCGTGAATGGAGACTCGGTGTACCGTGGGGCATCGTTTCTGGCGGGCAAGCTGGGGCAGAAAATTGCCGGGGACAACGTCAATATTATTGATGATGGGACGATGGCAGGCGGCTTCGGGACGAGTCCGTTCGACGGAGAGGGCGTGCCTACGCGGCGCACCGTGGTGGTTGAGAACGGAGTGCTGAAGTCTTATCTGCTCAATACTTATACCGCGAAGAAACTCGGCTTGCAGACTACGGGGAATGCTTCGCGCGGTCTGGCGGGAACGCCCGGGATCGGGCCGGGGAATTATTTTCTACAGCCGGGCGCGAAGACGGCGAAGGAATTGATCGGCGGAATCAACGAAGGGCTTTATGTCACGGAATTTCTGGGCCAGGGCGTGAACCTGGTGACCGGTGATTATTCCCGGGGAGCATCCGGGATGTGGATTTCCGGTGGAGAGTTTGCGTATCCGGTGGAAGAGATCACGGTGGCGGGGAATCTGAAGGAATTGTTTTTCAATATTTCTGAGATTGCGAATGATCTGGAATTCCGCGGGTCGGTGGCAGCGCCGACGATTCGAGTGGACGGCCTCACCGTCGGCGGCGAGTAGGCGAGCAAACTGCGCCCCGACAAACAGGGTGCGCCGTCCCACTCTCGTTAATTGACGCAATCGCCGCGCACCCCTAAAATCAATATGAACTGAGTTGTTCCTCACAACCGTCTCACACTCATGCCCCTTTACGAATACCAGTGCAAAAAGTGCGGTCACCGCTTCGAAAAAATCCAGAAGTTCTCTGACAAGATGATCACGAAATGCCCCGAATGCGGCGGCCGGGTCGAACAGACGATCTCCGCTCCCGCCGTTCAGTTCAAGGGGTCCGGCTGGTACGTCACGGATTACGCCAAAAAGTCCTCTGCGGGCGCGTCTGGCAGCGGAGATTCGAAGGACAAGAAGGACGACAAAGCAAAATCAGACGGCTCATCGAAAGAAAGTTCGTCTAAGGAGAGCGGGGCCAAAGAGAGTTCCTCGAAAGATAGCTCGCTGAAAGACAGCTCCTCCAAAGAAACGCCGCGCAAAGGTTCAGGCCGGCATAAATAGCGGCGTCAGAAATCTCTAAAACGGCCTGAAAATCCGATCACTGACCACCAGCCTGCGCAGTGCTCGGCTTCAGTTCGCGCTCAAAGTGATCGAGAATCATTGTGAACAGATGCACCCGCGCGTCCTTGCCTGCAATGCTGTGCGTCTTGTTGGGATAAACCATCAGCCGAAACGGCTTTCCCGCATTGATGAGTGCGTTGATCATCTGAATGCTGTTCTGGAAATGCACGTTGTCGTCGCTGGTGCCGTGGACCAGCAGCAGCGCGCCGTGCAATTTGTCCGCATCCTGGGTCACATCTGATTGTTCGTACCCAGCTTTGTCGTCCTTGAGCAGGCCCATGTAGCGTTCGGTGTAAATGCTGTCGTAATTCACCTGATTGGTCACCGGGGCCACCGCGACGCCTGCGCGAAAGCGCTCCGAATGGGTCATCGCGTAAAGCGTCATGGAACCGCCGTTCGACCATCCCCAGATGGCGACGCGATTCTTGTCGAGTTGCGGATATTGCGCGAAGAGCTGATCGAGCACGGTCAGCTGATCCTTCAATTCAATCGCGCCAAATTCATGCCGGATCGCGGTCTGAAATTTTCGATCGCGCCCCGGGGTTCCGCGATTATCCACGGCAAAAATGGCGAAGCCTTTTCGCGAGAGAATTTCGTCAAACGGATCCGGCGCCCCTTTGCGAACCATCTGCGCCGCTGGTCCTCCGTAAATATTCACGATCAGCGGAATCTTGGGATTGGTTGTGGCATCCGCCGGAAGCAGCAGCCGCCCATACAGCGTCGTCCCATCGTCCGCTTTGAACTCCAGATATTTCGGCGCCCGCAGCCCATATTCCGTAATGGCGTCTCGCGCCTTCCATACCGGACTGCACTCTCCTCCTACGGCGCACAACGTAATCGTCGTCGCCGTATGCGGACCGAAGAACGTGTGCGAATAATGTTTGCCGTCATCGCTGAAGTTTCCAGAATGAATTCCTTCTTCGGTGGTCAGCGCTTTGAAATCCGAGCCGTCTAATTGCACGGAGTAGATTTGTACCTGCCGTGGATCGTCCTTGTTCGCCGAAAAAAATACAGTGCCTGCGGTCTCGTCCACGCCCTCAATTCCCAGCACCTCGAAATCGCCTTTGGTCAGTTGCGGCTCCAGCTTGGCTTCCGCCGCCATCGGGTTCTCTTTGTCAAAGCTATAAAGATAGAGATGCATGTTCCCGTCCCGCCAACTTGGCCACAGAAACTGCCCCTTGGACTTCAGGAACCGAACTTCGACATGTTCGAAGTCAATCCAGGCGCCGGGCGTGGTTTCGGTCAGGACGATCCGCGACTTCCCTGATTTCGCGTCGACGAAATACAGGTCCATCTTGTCCTCGGTGCGCTTCAGCACTTCGGCCCAAATCACACCGTCGCGCACCCAGCCGAACCGCGGAATGTACGAATCCTGATCGCTGCTCAGCGAGATCCAGCGAACTTTGCTCTTATCCGCGTCCACCACGCCCAGCTTCACCACCGGGTTCGGGTCGCCTACCTTGGGATACTTCTCGTACTCTACGTTGGGATGCGTCGGCAGCCAGTCAATGATCGGATAAGTCGGAACCTTGGTTTCATCCATGTGCAGGAAGACAATCTCCTTGCTGTCGGGCGACCAGAAATAATTACTTCGGGCTCCCAACTCTTCCGCGTAGACCCAATCAATGTCGCCGTTTAACAGGTCGTCGCCGGTGTCTTTCGTCAATTGCTTCTCATCTTTCCCGCTCACCGGACGAACGAACAAGTTGTGCTTGCGCACATAAGCCACGTGCCCGCCGTCAGGAGAAAATTTGGGGTCTCCGCTAGGGTCGGAGGCGGATGTAAACTGAACCGCGGTCGCGGTTGCCAGATCGTAGAGCCAGAGCTGTCCCTGCGAATCGAAGATCAAGTGCTTCGAATCTGGCGCCCACAAATACGCTGCGACGTGATAGCGGGTCCGCCGCTCCTTCTCGCGCTCGTTCTTCACCGCCTTGTTTACGTCTGGATCCAGCGACGCTAGTTTCGTGGCGCTGACCAGCACCTTCTTCTCGCCCGTGGCCGCGTCCACGTACCACAATTCCCCTTTTTCGCCTTTTTCGTTGCGCTGCACAAATGTGAGCTTGGTGCCGTCCGGACTCCACTCCATCGTCTCCGGCGCGCGACCGGTCAACCCTCCCGGCTGATACATGGTCTCAATGGTGAGTGGCTTGGTGGGGGCGGTCTGCGGCACGGCGGGGATGAAAGCCAGGGCTGCGAAAATAAGTGCGAGCAGGGCAATAGCAGGGCGGCAATGCTGTCTTTTCAAGAAGCGACCTCGGGTAAGAAATAACAGCAGATTTCTCAACGCGTGAACGAACGAGTGTACACTGCCGAAGCCGCACTTGCACCGTACTAACGATGCCGTCATGTTCGCGGCTTTTCCTCCGTGATCTTCTGAGCACTTTGTGGCGGGCTTTTTCTCTTCGATCTACTGACCCAATCAAGCCCGTAGACGCGTAGATCGCGTGCTAGAATCAAATAGACGCAATGCTTCCTGATATAGAAAATCTGTTGAAACTGCAGGACACGGACAAGGAAATCCGCCGTCTGCAGGACGAGGTCGCTGAATTTCCCAAACGTGTTACTGTCATCGAGCAGAAGCTGGCAGGAACGAAGGCGCAACTGGAAAAAGCCCAGGCCGCCGTCAAAGCCGATGAAGCTTCGCGCCGCAAATATGAAACCGCCATCACCGACCTTCGCGGCAAAATCTCGAAATACCGCGACCAGTCGCTCGACGTCAAAACCAACGACCAGTACAAGGCGCTGCTCCACGAAATCCAGTTCGCCGAAAAGGAAATTGCCGCCAACGAAGATAAGATTCTCGAGTTGATGGTCAACGCCGACGCCCGCGACAAAGAAGTCAAGGCCGCACAAGCCGAGCTAAAAGCCGAAACCGCGGAAATCGAGAAGGAAAAAGAAGAGGCCCGCCAGGTAACTGCCAAGGACGAAAAGCTTCTGGCCGAGTGGCGCGCCAAACGCGACCAGATTCGCACCGGCATCGACGAGGACCTGCTGCGGCATTACGAGCGTGTATCCAAGTTTCGCGGCAGCGGCATCTCCGAAGTGCGGGATCAGAAATGTATGGCCTGCCGCGTCATGCTTCGTCCGCAGACCTACAACGAGGTTCGATCCGGCCAGCAGATGGTGGTTTGCGATTCCTGCCAGCGAATCCTTTATTTCAATCCCGCCGACGAACTGGCGGAGCAGAAGCCAACGACGACCCGCCCCAAACGCCATCATCCCAAAATCGACGCGCCACAAGCTTGGTACTACCGTTCGGAATTCAATGGAATCGGCGAAGTATTTCTCTGCCTGACCAACGGGCATGGCCAGGCCAGCCGCCGCGTCTATGACGTCCACACCGGACGTCTCATCGGCGACATCCTCATTCGCGAAGGGGATTATCGCCACGCCTTCCCCGAGGACATCACCGACGCCACGCGCCTGAATGGCGGCTGGACCGAAGACGAACTCGACGCCTTCGGCACCGAGCTTCCCATGGTCGCATTAGACTCGCTGAGATTCGACCTGGACCTTGCCCGTCATGAAGCCGCCGCGGGCTCGCATGCCAAGCACCAGACTGCAGCCGCCCCCACCGAACAAGCCGCCAGCTAATCATCTCACGTAGCGACAGCCGCTTCGGCTGTCAAGCTTTGCACGTGTGGGACCGGGCCCATTGGCCCGGTCGTCGAGCGTAGCTCGACCTGCCTTCGGCATCACGGCCCTATACGTTTTAAGATGACTGCATGCCGAACGCTGCCGCTCTTGAGAAACTTCCAACTGTGAAGATTTCCCCACGCGGAGCCAGCCGCCTGAAAACCGGCCACGTCTGGGTCTACCGCTCCGACATTGTTTCTGCCGATTCCGTCCTCCCCGGCTCGCTAGTCCGCGTCTCCGACCAGCGTGGCAAGTCCCTGGGAACTGCCCTCTACTCCAGTTCCTCGCAGATCGCCATCCGCATGATCTCCTCCGATCCGGTTGCGGACCTTCCCACCCTGCTTCGCCAGCGCATTGCCGAGGCGATTGAGTATCGCCAGCCGCTGATCCATGACACTGAGGCCTACCGGGTGATTTTCAGCGAGGCCGACTTCCTTCCCGGCTTGATCGTCGATCGTTACGCTGACATTCTTTCTTTGCAAATCCTCACCCAGGGAATGGATGCCGACCCCGTGCGCCAGACCGTTCTTGCGGAACTCACCGATCGTCTGGGTCCGTCCGCAATTGTCGAACGAGTGGACCCACGCGTCCGTGAACTCGAAACCCTTCCGCCACGTGTGTCAGGCCTGTTGCAAGGCCAGAAATCTGCGACCAGCTTCACTATGAACGGAGTGAAGTTCCGCTACGAGGCGCTCGAAGGCCAGAAAACCGGCGCCTTCCTCGACCAGCGCGAGAACTACGCTGCCGCCGCGCAATATGCCAGGGGAGAGGCTCTCGACGTCTTTTGCTATCAGGGAGGCTTTGCCCTGCATCTAGCGGCGCGTTGCTCTCAGGTGACCGGCGTAGACAGCTCGCGTCCTGCTCTTGAAGTGGCTGAGAAGAACGCCACCCTCAATGGTCGCGAAATCGAGTGGATCGAGGGCAACGCCTTCGATCTGCTCAAGGATTACGCCGCCACCAACCGGCGATACGGCACCATCGTTCTCGACCCGCCAGCCTTTGCCAAAAGCAAGCGTGATCTCGATGCTGCTTTGCGGGGCTACAAGGAACTCAATCTCCGAGCTCTAAAGATGCTCCGCCCCGGCGGCGTGCTCGTGACCTGCTCGTGTTCCTATCATGTCAGCCAGTCCAATTTCCTTGAAATGCTCGCTGACACGGCCTTGGACGCTCATCGAACCCTCAGGGTGCTCGAGGTTCGAGGACAGGCAAAGGACCATCCGGTCCTGTTGAATATACCGGAAACAGCCTATTTAAAGTGCGTAATTGCTGTAGTAAGTTAATGAAAACACAGCGCAAACAGTACTTGACAATAAATCGCTCAACTTTTATGCTTCTTTTACGCTAATGCAGCGTCAAATGAAGTAATGACGGCTTTCGGGACTATCCTCTCGAAGCCTGGAACTTTCTGAGACACCAATTTCTGAAGGAGGATTTTAGCTATGACAGTACTTACCCGTTGGGAACCGTTCCGTGAGTTTTCCACCCTGCAGGATCGCATGAACCGCCTATTTCGCGAATCGTACAGCGGAGAAGGCCGGGACGAGTCTTTGACCGCATCGAGCTTCGCCCCCGCAGTCGACGTCTACGAAGATGAGCACAACGTGACGTTGAAAGTCGAAGTGCCCGGAATCGACGAGAAGGACATCGACATTCGCGTCGAAAATAACCTGCTCACCGTGCACGGCGACCGCAAGATCGAGAAAGAAGAGAAAGAAGAGAACTATCGCCGCGTGGAACGCCAGTATGGCAGCTTCACCCGCACCTTCACTCTGCCCAACACCGTGGACACTGACAACGTTCAGGCAACCTACGACAAGGGCGTGTTGAAGATCTCACTGCCCAAGAAAGCCGAAGCTAAGCCGAAACAGATCAAGGTCAATGTGGGCAGCGCCAAGGGAGAGAAGACTCTTGAAGGCAAAGGCCCCAGCAAAGCCGCGTAATACAACCGCTCGTGTGGGACCGGGCCCATTGGCCCGGTCATCGAGCGCAGCTTGATCTCTTTTCGAGGGAGGCGGCAAAACTCATCGCCTCCCTAAATTTTTTCATCAGCGAGATTTCGTAGTCGACTAATTTGAACCCGAAAGCGACGATCGGACAATCAAATTACTCAATTACTAAATTTCCCAAGGACAAAATCTGAGGTTCCCCATGCCCATCCGTTGGGACAAATTTACCGTCAAAGCGCAGGAGGCCGTCCAGCGTGCGAATGAGCTGGCCTCCGAACACGGCAATCCCGAACTCCTGCCCCTCCACTTGCTCGCGGCACTGCTCGAAGACAAGGAAGGTATTGTTCCACCTGTGCTGGAAAAGATTGGCATCGGCCCCCAGGCCGTGCTCGCCCAAGTCTACGGCGAGATCGAAAAGCTTCCCAAGATTTCAGGCCAGGCGGCCCAGGCGACGCTCTCCAATGAATCGAACAAGCTGCTGGAGCAGGCCTTCCAGGAAGCGTCTAACTTTAAGGACGAATACGTTTCTACCGAGCACCTGCTGTTGGCCATTACGCACCTTAAGCGTGACGTGGCACAGGTAATCCTTGCCCGTGCCGGTGCCACCTACGATGCAATTCTGAAAGCGCTCACCGTAGTCCGTGGATCGCAAAAAGTCACGGACCAGAATCCCGAGGCCAAGTATCAGGCGCTGGAGCGTTATGCTCGCGACCTCACCGAGCAAGCCCGCCGCGGCAAGCTCGATCCCGTCATCGGACGTGATGAAGAAATCCGTAGGGTCGTGCAGGTTCTTTCGCGCCGCACCAAGAACAATCCTGTGCTGATCGGCGAGCCCGGCGTCGGCAAGACCGCCATCGTCGAAGGCCTTGCCCAACGCATCGTCTCGGGCGACGTGCCCGAAGTTTTGAAAAATAAGCGCGTGGTCGCACTCGATCTGGGCGCGATGTTGGCAGGCGCCAAGTATCGCGGCGAGTTTGAAGAACGCCTCAAAGCCGTGCTGAAGGAAATTGAAGATTCGCAGGGCGAGATCGTTCTCTTTATCGACGAGTTGCACACGCTGGTCGGGGCCGGCGCGGCTGAAGGCGCCATTGACGCCTCCAACATGCTGAAGCCGGCGCTTGCACGTGGCGAGTTGCGCGCCATCGGTGCGACAACGCTTAACGAGTACCGCAAGTACATCGAGAAAGATGCTGCGCTCGAACGACGCTTCCAGATCGTCTACGTCGGCGAACCCAACGTGGAAGACACCATCGCGATCCTTCGCGGCCTCAAGGAAAAATACGAGGTGCATCACGGCGTGCGCATCAAAGATTCGGCCATTGTGGCCGCGGCCACGCTCTCGCACCGTTACATCACGGACCGCTTTCTGCCCGACAAGGCCATCGACCTGATCGATGAAGCCGCGGCGTCGTTGCGCATCCAGATCGATTCGCTTCCTACCGACATCGATCAACTGGAGCGCAAGGCGATGCAACTGGAAATTGAAAAGCAGGCCTTGAAAAAGGAAGATGACCCGAATTCGCGCGAGCGCCTCACGGTCATCGAGAAGGAACTCGCCGAAATCCGCGAGAGATCGAACACGCTCAAAGCGAGCTGGAAAAAAGAGAAAGATCTCATCGCCCGGGTTCGCGCCCTCAAAGAACAGATCGAAAAACTAAAGATCGAAGAGCAGGCCGAAGAGCGCAAAGGCAACCTGCAGCGCGTCGCCGAAATCCGCTATAGCTTGATTCGCCAGGCCGAAGCGGAACTGGCCAAACTCAGCAAGCAAATGGAGACGCAAAGCGGCACGCGCATGTTGAAAGAAGAAGTCGACGAGGAGGATGTCGCGCGCATCGTTTCCAAGTGGACCGGAATCCCGGTCTCAAAGATGCTGGAAGGCGAAGTCAAAAAGCTGGTCACCATGGAAGAGCGGCTGCGACAGCGCGTTGTGGGGCAAGACGCCGCACTGGAGCGCGTTGCCAACGCCATTCGCCGTTCCCGGGCCGGCCTCAGTGATCCCAAGCGTCCCATTGGTTCGTTCATCTTCCTCGGCCCAACCGGAGTCGGCAAGACCGAACTCGCGCGCGCCCTCGCCGAATTCCTGTTCGACGATGAGCACGCGATGCTGCGCATCGACATGTCCGAATACATGGAGAAGCACTCGGTAGCACGCCTGATCGGCGCGCCTCCGGGCTACGTCGGTTACGAAGAAGGCGGCCAGCTTACCGAGCAGGTGCGTCGACGCCCCTACGCAGTGGTGCTCTTCGACGAAATCGAAAAAGCGCATCCCGACGTTTTCAACGTACTGTTGCAGATCATGGACGATGGCCGCTTGACCGACGGCAAAGGCCGAGTGGTGGACTTCAAGAACACGATCATCATCATGACGTCAAATGTCGGCTCCGCCTACTTGCTGGCCGAAAATATTCACACCCCGCAGGAGTTCGAGAAAGCCAGCGAGCAGGTGCAGGAACTGTTGCACACGCACTTCAAGCCCGAGTTTCTGAACCGCGTCGACGACATCATTGTCTTCCGTCCGCTTGGCAAGGAGCAGTTGGTGCGCATCATCGAGTTGCGGCTGGAAGATGTTCGCCGCTTGCTCGCCGACCGCAAGATTTCGCTGGAACTCACCGACGCAGCGAAAGAATTGCTCTTCACGCAGGGATACGACCCGAACTTCGGGGCGCGTCCGCTGAAGCGCGCCATTCAAAGGCTGGTGCAGGATCCGCTGGCTCTAAAGATTCTCGACGGCGAAATTCTTCACGGCGATCACGTGATCGTCGACGCCGACAAGAAAGCCGGCAAGATGAAATTCGAAGTCAGCAAACGCATAGGCGAGAAAGAGCCGGCTGGCGCTAAACGGTGAAGCGGTTGCACCATCCCGCGGCCCCGCCGGGTTTGCCCTTCTTTTCTCTCGACTGTAAGATCAAAGTTCATCTCTGAATAGGGATTTCATCGAATTGTGCTCGGCTGACAGGGGCAGAGTGCCAGCCCTAAACGAATCTTCGATGCCACACGAGTTGCCTAAAGCTTACGAGCCGGGCGCGATTGAAACGCGCTGGGCTGAGTACTGGGTCAAAGAAAAACTCTTCTCGGTGAAGACGCCGCCTGAGGGCGAGACGCGCCCTGTCTTCACGCTGCTGCTGCCGCCGCCGAACGTTACCGGCCGCCTGCACATGGGCCACATGCTTAACCAGACGCAGATGGACATTATTGTGCGCTGGCATCGCATGCGCGGCTTCATCACGTTGTGGCTCCCCGGCACCGATCATGCCGGCATCGCAACGCAGATGATGGTGGAAAAGCAGCTCGAAAGAGAAGGCAAGAAGCGCCGCGAGCTGGGGCGCGAAAAATTCGTGGAGCGCGTTTGGGAATGGAAGAAGCTCTATGGCAATGCCATCCTCGACCAGATGAAGCGCCTGGGCGCCTCCGTCGACTGGGACCGCGAATACTTCACCATGGACGAAAATCTTTCGCGCGCGGTGCGCGAGGTGTTCGTCCGCTTGTATGAAGAAGGTCTCATCTATCGCGGAAATTACATCGTGAACTGGTGTCCGTGGCACGAGACTGCGATCTCTGACCTCGAAGTGAAGCACGAAGATGTGCAGGGAAAGCTATGGGAGATTCGATACCCCGTTGTGGGCTCGGACGAGTTCATCACCGTGGCGACTACGCGGCCCGAGACGATGCTGGGTGATACTGCGATCGCGGTCAACGCGAAAGATGAACGCTACACCCACCTGCATGGGAAAAAAGTTCTGTTACCGCTGATGAATCGCGAGATTCCCATCATCACCGACGAACTCGCGCAGCCGGAATTTGGCACGGGCGCGGTGAAGGTAACTCCGGCGCACGATCCTAACGATTTTCAGGCCGGACTACGTCACCATCTGCCCCAGATCAACGTGATGGATGAGCACGCGCACATGAACCAGAACGCCGGTCCGTACGCCGGGCTAGACCGTTTCGAGGCGCGCAAGCGCGTGCTGGCTGATCTGCGGGAGCAGGGATATCTGGTTGCGGAAAAAGATTATGCACTCTCCATCGGCAAGTGCGACCGCTGCGGAACCATCGTCGAGCCCCGCCTTTCCGAGCAATGGTTCATCAAGATCAAGCCGCTGGCCGAGCGCGCGAAAGAGGCCGTCGAGAGCGGCGAGATCACGATTGTCCCCGACAACTATCGCCAGATTTATCTGAACTGGATGAACAATATCTATGACTGGTGCATCTCGCGCCAGTTGTGGTGGGGACATCGGATTCCAGCGTGGAAGTGCGACGGTTGCAAAGAATTTATCGTCGCCCGCGAAGCACCGACTCAGTGTCCAAAGTGCGGTGGCGCGAAGTTGGAGCAGAGTTCCGACGTGCTCGACACGTGGTTCTCGTCGGGATTGCTGCCGTTCACCACACTCGGCTGGCCGGAAAAGACGCGCGATCAGGCCGTGTTCTATCCCACGACGCTCCTGATCACAGCATACGAGATCCTATTTTTCTGGGTAGCCCGCATGATTATGTTCGGCTGCCACTTCATGGAGGGGCACGAGCAGGATCCAGCCATCAAGAAGGCCAGCGGCTGGCAAGACAAGAAGAATGACAGCGTGCCTTTCCGGCAAGTGTACATTCATTCGCTGGTGCGCGATGCAGCCGGCGAGAAAATGTCGAAGGTGAAGGGAAATGTGATCAATCCCTTGGACATCATCGAACGCTTCGGCACCGATGCGACGCGGTTCACGCTGGCGGCGATGGCCGCACCGGGTACCGACATCGCCTTTAGTGAAAGCCGCACCGGTGGATACCGAGCGTTTGCCAATAAGATTTGGAACGCCGCGCGATTCATGTTCATGAATGTGGACAGGATCGAGCCAGGCCTACGGCCCGCGACAACTGAAGGAGGCTCGCCCCACAAGGGCGTTGCCAGATTTCAAAGTGCCACGCTTGAAGACCGCTGGATTCTTTCGCGTTTCAATCGTGCTGTCTCCGATGTGAACGAAGCGCTGGCCACTTATCGCTTCCACGAGGCCGCCAATCGCATCTACGACTTTTTCTGGGGCGAGTTCTGCGACTGGTACTTGGAACTGATCAAGCCGCGGCTGAACTTTGAAGAAGGCGCTGATCAAAGCGGGGCTCGCGCGGCCTGTGCCAACCTCGTGAACTTGTTCGACGCATCGCTGCGACTGCTCCATCCGGTCATGCCGTTTATCACGGAAGAGATCTGGCAGGCCATCTATGAGGGCAAGGTTCCATACAAATCGATCGCTCTCGCGGAATATCCGCAAGCGAGTGAAGAACAGTTTGACCTCGGCGCCGAGACCGAGATGGCGATCCTGCAGGACTTGATTGTGAGCGTCCGCAATCTCCGTGCCGAACTGAAAGTCGAACCCAAGGTGAAGGTGCCCATCGAGGTGTTTGCCCATGAGCCAGAGATTCGCAAGATGATCGATCACAATCGGGGCGCGGTCGAGCGGCTGGCAAGCGTCGAGAAAATCACGTTTGTCGACAGCTCGCTCGCAAACCGAACCGGCGCACGCGGAACGGCCCGCTTCGACGTGCATCTGCTCTACGAGCAAAAAATCGACGTAGCTGCCGAGTGCGACCGCTTAAAGAAAGAGTTGGAGAAGATCGAACGCGGTATCGGCAGCGGCCAGCGGCAGTTGGGCAATGAACAGTTCCTGTCCAAAGCTCCTGCGACCGTGGTCGAGAACCTGCGTAAGCAACAACAGGAACTTGCGGTGATGCTTACCAAGACGCAGAGTAAGCTGAAGGAGTTAGGCTGCCAGTGAATTGAAGCAGCAGTCCGCCCCGCTCGACAGGCGAGGCGGCTGTCGCTACGTGTACCGGCTATGGATTGGAATTCAAGACGCCTTACGACATTGCTGGAGAATGCGCTGCTCGAAGACCGTGCGACGCGCGATGCCACCAGTTACGCCTGCATCGATCCCAACCAGCGTGCGGCTGCGACAATTGTCTCCAAGCAAGACTGCATTCTCGCGGGAATCGGTTGCGTGGCCCGCATCCTCGATGTATACGCGGCGCTCGACGGGGCCGTGACTGCGCACTACGAGGTCACCACGCATCCCGAGATTTTCGACGGTGTTCGACTGCACAAGGGACAATCCGTAGCCGTGATTCGCCACAATGCACGCGTGATTCTCTCCTGTGAGCGCGTCATCTTGAATTTTCTGCAGCGCATGAGCGGCATCGCGACCCTGACTCGCAAATTTGTGGAAGCCGTGTCGGGCACCAAGGCGCGCATTCTGGATACGCGCAAAACCGCGCCCGGCCTGCGTGTGATCGACAAGAACGCGGTACGCTGCGGCGGCGGACAGAACCACCGTCTCGACCTTTCTGACGGAGTGCTGATTAAGAATAATCATATCGCCCTGGCGGGCGGCATCGTTCCGGCTTTGGAGCGCGCCGTGCGCAACCGCCGCGGTTCGCAGATCATCGAGGTTGAGGTTCGCACGCTGGAGGAACTGGAGCTGGCACTGGCGCATGGTGGCGAGGCCATTCTGCTCGACAACATGTCGGTCGAGGATGTGCGCCGCGCCGTCGAGCGCTGCGCGCAGCCCCAATTCCAAAAGGACGGCCGCCACATTCCGGTGGAATGCTCAGGGGGAATTCGTCTTGATAATGTTCGCGCCTATGCCGAGAGTGGCGTCGATTTCATTTCGGTGGGTTTGCTCACGCATTCGCCACAGGCTGTGGATATGAGCATGCGGGTCGTTCCAGCCTGAGGCAATGATTGTTGTTTAGCCGCAATTCGCGCATAATCTCCGCATCGCTAAAAGCGCCAAATCTCGTAAGCCGTCTTCGCGGGAAAAAACTCCAGCAGCGCACCAGCCACAGCCCACCGATCTGCGGCTCGGCCGCATCGTGCGTCTGCTCATGGAGCACGCTACCGTCGTCGCTAGCGGAACCAAAATTGCCCAGGAAATTTCCTCGAATCGCTCTGAGGTATGGCGTTTGATTCAGCAATTACGCGGCTTGGGAGTGAATGTGGCTGGCCATCCCGCCACCGGTTACCGCCTGCGTTCAGTCCCGGACTTGCTTTTGCCGGAGATTCTGCGGCCAGTCGTGAGGGGCACGATTTTCGACGAGCATCTCCACCATTTCTACAAAATTGGATCGACTAACACGGCGGCCATGGCCGCGGCCGCGGAAGGCGCTCCCGAGGGCAGCGTCTTTCTCGCTGAAGAACAAACAGAAGGCCGTGGGCGCGGCGCCAACTCGTGGCAGTCTCCGCGCTCGACCGGGATTTATTGCTCGGTGGTCGTCCGGCCCACGCTTCCGCCGTCGGATGTGTTGGTGCTCTCGCTCGCGGCGGGACTAGCGGTGCAGGCGGCCATTCAGCAAATCGATTCGCGGGCGAGTGCCGACTTGAAGTGGCCCAACGACGTTTTGATCGACGGAAAGAAGGTCTGCGGCATTCTCACCGAGATGAATGCTGAGGCGACCCGCGTCCGCTACATTGTGGTGGGGATCGGCATCAATATAAATCAAGCAAGTTTTCCCAAGGAGTTGCACGCGACATCGCTTCGCCTCGCGACCGGAAGTGAATGGTCGCGCGTCGAGTTGGCGGGGGCTTTGCTAAAATCACTCGATCGCGAGTATCGGCGTTTGCTGGAGGACCCGCGCGCCCGAGAGTCGATTTTGCGGCGTTTCGCTGACAGTTCCTCGTGGGTTCAAGGAAGAGCGGTGCGTATCGAAGAGAATGGTTCAGCCTTCGAAGGAACCACCGAAGGCCTCGATTCGCGCGGGTTCTTGCAGGTACGAACAGATCGCGGAATTCGAACGGTGCTAAGCGGGACCGTGCGGGAAAACTAGCGTCGCCGGACAGTCGCCAGGACGGCGGCGCTACGTTTAAAAAACATGCTTCTCGTCATTGACGTTGGCAATACGAATACTGTGCTCGGTGTCTTCGCCCGCGTGGCCAAAGTTCATCCGGCTGGCGAGCAGGATGAAATTCCGCGCTACGAACGGCTTGTGGCCAACTGGCGCGTCGCCACCTCCCGCACGAGCACGGTCGACGAATACGGAGTGCTCTTCCGCAACTTGTTTTCCATGGCTGGCCTTGAGTCGAAGGGCATTCACGGCATCGTGATTTCGTCTGTCGTTCCGCCACTCGATCCCGTGCTGCGGCAGGTCTGCGAGCGCTACTTCAATTTGCGACCTCTTTATATTGAACCGGGGATTAAGACCGGGATGCCGGTGCACTATGACAATCCGGCGGAGGTGGGGGCCGACCGCATTGTTAACGCGGTCGCGGCCTTCGAAAAATATGGCGGTCCGTGCGTGATCGTCGATTTCGGCACAGCCACTACGTTCGACTGCGTGTCGCCGAAGGGCGAGTATCTCGGCGGAGTGATTTGCCCCGGCATCGGCATTTCCGCGGACGCGCTCTTTGAACGCACTGCGCGTTTGCCGCGCGTCGAGATTCGCAAACCCAGCCGCGTGATCGGTTCGAATACTGTGGGCAGCCTGCAGTCGGGCCTCTATTACGGTTATCTGGGGCTGGTGGATGGGATTCTGGAACTGCTGCTTGCAGAGCTGGGCCGGGAGACGCGCGTGGTCGCAACCGGCGGGCTAGGACCGATGATCGGTACTGGATCGAAATACATCAAGAACGTGGATGACTTTCTAACGCTCGAAGGCTTGCGCATCATTTGGGAGCGGAACGGATCCGCGCGGAAAGATTCGGCGAACCCGGCGTCGAAGTCCGGATCGAAGGCTTCATCAAAACCGCCGGAACCGAAGTCGAAGAATGGTGACGCAGTTTCGGCGCCTGCATCCTCACGCTCAGTCCGCTGACCTGCCGTGAAAAATTATTTCAACTATTTCAGTGAGATTGAAGAGCGTTTCCTGCAGCGCCGGGGCGGGGGGCTGCTGCTTTCGACTCTCGACTGGGCACTCATCGAAACCTGGAAAGATGCCGGCATTCCTCTGCAGGCCGTGCTGCGGGGCATCGACGAGGCATTTGACCGCTATGCTCAGCGTCCGTCGAAAACCAAGAAGGTAAACAGCCTGGCGTACTGCTCGCAGACGGTGCTGACCGCGGCGGAGGATATGAAAGAAGCTGCCGTTGGCGCGGCTTCAGGGGAATCTGCGCCACCAGCGAGATCCCGCGGTGGACAAGGGTTTGAGCCGGAAGTACTCGCGCCATTCCTGCGCCGAAACGCCAATTTGCTGGCGGCGGCGAATTTGCCGCAGAAAGGCGGGGTCTCCGCGCTTGCGCTCGGCGCCGCAAAAACTCTGCGCGATCTGGCCGACGAAATTGAAGCGAAACCAGGGGCGCGGTTAGAAGATCTCGAGCGCCGCCTCACGGTGTTGGAAGAAAAACTTTTTGCGATGTTGGTGGCGTCGACTCCTGATGAAGAGATTGTTGCGGTCCGAGCCGAGGCCGACCGCGATCTGGTTCCCTACCGCAGCAAGATGTCCGCGGCGCAGATCGATCAACTGCAACGGCAATATGTTCACAAGCGCCTTCTGGAAAAATACAATCTGCCGCGCCTTAGCCTGTTCTATATGTGATCGCCGTGATTCATTCATTCGACGCACTGATTCTGGGCGGCGGCGCAGCAGGCCTGATGTGCGCCATTGAAGCGGGCAAGCGCGGCCGCCGCGTCGCAGTTCTGGAGCGTGCTGACCGCTTGGGAAAGAAGATTCTCATCTCCGGCGGCGGACGCTGCAATTTCACCAACATTCATTGCCAGCCCGAGAATTTTCTCTCCGCCAATCCTCATTTCGCCAAGTCGGCGCTGGCTCGCTACATGCCGGCGGATTTCATCGCCCTGGTGGAAAAGCATCGCATCCCGTATCACGAAAAGACGCTAGGCCAATTATTTTGCGATGGTTCGGCACGGGAGATTCTGGAAATGCTGGAGCGGGAATGCTCGTCTGCCGGCGTGAGCATTTTCCTAAACGCAAAGATTCACGAGGTGAGCCGAAGCACAGAATTTGCCGTACACACGGCGAACGCGGAATTCCATGCTCCCGCTCTAGTCGTGGCCACCGGCGGCCTATCCATTCCTAAAATCGGCGCGACCTCCTTTGGCTACGACTTGGCGCGACAGTTCGGGCTGAAGATTCGCGATCCGTGGCCCGGGCTTGTGCCCCTAGTGCTTGACGCGGACGACCGTTCCCGCTATTGCGATCTAGCGGGTGTTTCCGCCGAGGTAATCGCCTCGTGCGACGGGCAGCGATTTCGCGAGAAAATGCTGATCACACATCGCGGGCTGAGCGGTCCCGCGATTCTGCAGATTTCCTCCTATTGGAAAAAGCCGCAGAAGATCCAGATCGATGTCGCACCCGAGAAGAGATTTACAGCATTTTTCCACGATCCAAAAACGCCTCGGACACTGGCGGTGCTCCGATCAGAATTCCGCAAAACACTGCCGCTGCGCCTCGCAGACCGCTGGCTGGAGTTGCACTCGCCTACTTCATGGACGAACCATGCGCTGGAGGATCTCGAGCGTGAGGTGCATGCGTGGGCCATTGTACCGGCAGGGACCGAAGGCTATGAGAAAGCCGAGGTAACGGCCGGTGGAGTTGACACCGATGAACTATCGGCCAAGACGATGGAAAGCCATAAAGTTCCCGGCCTTTTTTTCATCGGCGAGGTGGTGGACGTAACGGGCCAGCTCGGCGGCTTCAACTTTCAGTGGGCCTGGGCCTCAGGCGCGGCGTCGGGAAGAGCGGTGTAAACTAGCTTGCCTGAATCGGGAGTAATGATAATGACGAAACTCTTTCTACGCATGGCCGGATGCTTGGCCGCGGCGATTTTCATGGTGAGTGCTGCATTCGCGCAGAGCTCGTCGGCGACGCTTCTGGTGTTGGCAAAGAGTGACAATACCGTCGCGATCGTTGATCCTGCAACACTACAAGTACTTCAGCGCATACCCTCCGGTCCGGATCCACACGAAATCGTCGCATCCGACGATGGGAGGCTCGCGTACATCTCAAACTACGGCGGGTTGGATAGCGCTCTTAATACTATCTCCGTTGTCGATCTGGTCGACCGTAAAGCGATTTCTCCGATCGACCTGGGTGCGTTGCATTCCACTCACGGCCTGGATTTCGCCGGAGGCAAGCTTTATTTCACGGCGGAGACGAATAAAGTCATTGGCCGCTACGATCCTGGGAGCCAGCATGTGGATTGGATTCTCGGCACCGGCCAGGACCGCACTCACATGATCGCCGTCTCCAAAAACCTCGAGCAGATCATCACGTCGAACGTGAACTCAGCGACGATAAGCATCATCGATCACGTTGCTCAACCGAACGGTGGTTTTCGTCCGCCCGGCGGCGCGCCTCCGCAAGGCGCAGGTCAGCCTCCGGGCCGGCCGCGTATGACCTGGGAGGTGACGAATGTGCCGGCGGGCAATGGTGTTGAAGGCTTCGACGTGTCGCCAGATGGAAAAGAAATATGGGCGGCCAACGCTCGGGACGGGACAGTCACCATTATCGACGTTGCTACCAAGAAACCAATTCAAACTCTGCCGATCGCGGTGAAGGGCGCCAACCGCTTGAAGTTTACTGTGGACGGGAAGCACGTCCTGATCTCAGGTCTGGGCGCGGGAAGCAGCGGCATTAGCTTGGTGGTGATGGACGCGTCTTCTCGCAAAGAAGTGAAGCAGTTCAATCTGGGCGGCGGGGCTGCAGGAATCCTGATCGCTCCAGATGGTGCACGCGCCTATGTGGCTGTTAGCATGAACGACAAGGTCGTGGTGCTGGATTTGAAGACGCTGGAAGTTGTCGGGCAAATCTCTGCGGGAAAGCAGCCTGACGGATTGGCTTGGGCGGTGCGCTAGTAAGAGTCTTTTCGAAGAGCCTTTGACCGCAGAGATCGCCGAGAAAAACAACGCAAAGTGCGCGGAGAAAAGCCCATAACAACTTCTTGGTCCGTTTCCGCATCCTTTCTTCGGGATCTCTGCGGCCTTGCTCCGCGATCTTTGCGGTTAAAGGCTTGTTCGGCATCCACAATTTTCCTTCGGGCTCTCGAGTAAGCCTTCCCTGCAGTGATCCTTCTTCCTCTCTGGGCCTGAAAGGGTTATCATCCCCCCGGAGCACCGCATGGCGTTTGCGCCGATCAACGCCGTTACTGAGCTCGACGTCTTGTGGATCACTGCCGGCTTGGGCTGCGATGGCGACACCGTTGCGGTGACCGCGGCCACTCAGCCCAGCATCGAAGATGTCGTGCGCGGACAAGTTCCTTGGATACCAAAAGTTAATCTGCACAATCCCTTCCTCGCCATGGCCAATGGCGATGAGTTTCTGAAGCCTTTCCATCAAGCCGCGGAGGGCAAGATGGAAAATTTCATTCTGGTAGTCGAAGGATCCATCCCGAATGAACACAATAAGGACACAGGCTACTGGGCGGCTTTAGGTACCGATCGCAAGACCGGGCAGCCGATTACGACCTGTGAGTGGATCGATCGCCTCGCTCCTCGAGCGTGGGCGGTGATTGCGGCAGGAACTTGCGCCACCTATGGCGGAATTCACGCGATGGAAGGCAATCCCACCGGATGCATGGGGCTCGTGGATTATTTGGGCTGGCAATGGAAATCGAAAGCCGAGATTCCGATCGTGTGCGTGCCCGGATGTCCCGTGCAACCCGACAATTTCATGGAGACACTCTTGTATTTGCTTCACATGGCATCAGGCCGCGCGCCCATGATTCCGTTGGACGAGGGGTTGCGGCCTACTTGGCTTTTTGGCAATACGGTTCACGAAGGTTGCGACCGCGGTGGCTTCTATGAGCAGGCGCAGTTCGCGGAGGAATACGGATCTCCGCTGTGCATTGTGAAGCTGGGATGCTGGGGCCCGGTGGTGCAATGCAACGTAGGAAAGCGTGGCTGGATGGGAGGCATCGGCGGATGCCCGAACGTCGGCGGCATTTGCATTGGATGTACCATGCCCGGCTTTCCCGACAAGTTCATGCCCTTTATGAACCAGCCACCGGGGTCTCTTTTGTCTTCCGCTGCGGTTCAAACCTACGGGCGCGCCATCCACGCCTTAAGGCGCTTCACGCAATCTTCGCTGAACAAAGAACCCAGCTGGCGTAAACCGGCGAGCAGCAAGACGCAACCAAGAACGTAGTCAAACTTGGGTCGCGTTATGAATGGTCGCGGTTCTTTGCAGGTGAAAATGGTTTCGTTTTCGTGGCCCAACAATACGAACGGCGATTCGATGGATCGATCGTCCGTCGTGACCGATCCGGAACTGAATCCTTCTCAGGCCGAGGAAATTCTTCAAGATCTGGCTGACGTTTTTCGTCGCCACAATCCGGCAACCGCGAGACACATCGTATACCCAGCGGAACATCCGAGTGCGGGTGAAGCACAGGATGCGCAACTTCCCAACCTTGAAGCCAGATACCGCGCGCTGGTGGAGCAAATTCCGGCGGTCGTTTTCATGGCTTATCTTGATCGCGGCATCGGCGAGGCTTACGTCAGCCCCCAGATCGAAGCGGCACTGGGTTTTTCGCAGGAAGAGTGGCTGGAAGATCCAGTTCGCTGGTACGAGCAAATTCATGCCGACGACAAGAAACGCTGGAGCGTCGAAGCAGCCGAGATGTTTCTTACCGGAAATCCTTTACGCTCGGCCTATCGTGTGCTGTCGCGGGATGGCCGCGTGCTCTGGTTTCACTGCGAAGCCAAAATGATTCGCAAAGAGAATGGTGAACCGTGGTTCATCCACGGCGTGGGCTTCGACATCACCGATCTGAAACGAACGGAAGAGGCGTTACAGAAGGAGCGCAACGTTGTCTCTGCAATTCTGGATACGGTGGGCGCTCTGGTGATGGTGCTCGATCCGGAAGGCCGAATTCTCCGCTTCAATCGTGCCTGCGAGCAGAGGACGGGATACAGCTTCGCGGAAGTTCAAGAAAAAGTAATTTGGGAGCTGTTTGGGGGTGAAGAAGAGGGAGCTCATTTCAAGGCTTTAATTGAAAAGACTCGCTCCGACCAGAGCCCACAAGAGTTCGAGGGCTGCTGGGTCGGCCGCGACGGGCGGCAGAGACTGATTGCGTGGTCCACTACCCTGCTTCCCGGCGCCGGGGATGCCGCCCCATACATCATCGCTTCGGGGATTGATGTCACACAGCGAAGACGAGCGGAGGCGAAATTCCGCGGGTTGCTGGAAGCGGCACCCGATGCGGTCGTGGTCGTCAATCGTGAGGGGAGCATTGTTCTCGTCAACGCACAAGTCGAAAAGTTATTTGGCTACCGCCGCGCGGAATTGTTGGGCCAACCCCTGGAGCTGCTGGTGCCAACGCACCTGGGAAGCCGACACTCCCAACATCGCGATCGCTTTTTTGAAGAGCCGCGCGTTCGGCCTATGGGAACCGGCAACGAACTTTACGGTTTACATAAAGATGGTCACGAATTTCCCGTCGAGATCAGCCTCAGTCCTCTGGAAACGGAAGAAGGGATATTGGTTTCAAGCGCGATTCGCGACATCACTGAACGCAAGCAGCTGGAGAAAACGATTCTCGACATCAGCACTCGCGAACAGCGTCGCATTGGACAGGATCTGCATGATGGCCTCGGCCAGCATCTGACCGGCATCGCCTTCATGAGCAAGGTGCAAGAACAAAAGCTTGTGGAAAGAAACTTGCCCGAGGCCAGCGATGCTGCCAAGATCGTGAACCTAGTCAACCAGGCCATTCACAAGACACGAGAACTCGCGCGAGGTCTGCTGCCAGTAGTCTCCGATGCTCGAGGATTGATGTCCGCGTTGGAACAGTGGGCGGGCGAAGTGGAAGATTTATTTAAGGTCAGCTGCCGCTTTCAGTGCCTTGCTCCGGTGTTGATTCATGATGACACGGTCGCGACCCATCTCTACTACATTGCCCAGGAGGCGGTGAACAACGCGATCAAGCATGGTCACGCCAGCCAGATCGTCATTCGCCTGGCTGCGCTGGAGGATCAGGGGGCCCTGACGATCCAGGATAATGGCTGCGGAATCGGCAAAATTGCTCCGGGGTATAAGGGCGTAGGTCTTCATTTGATGAATTACCGGGCTAGAATGGTCGGCGGTTCGCTGGAAGTGCAGCCGATCAGAGCTGGTGGGACCATGGTCACGTGTTTGTTCCCAGTTGGCGACGACACGAACCCAATGAACAAGAAAATATGAATACTCCCCACAAATCGCATATCCCAGGCGTCAAAAAAAGAATCCTGGTCGTCGATGACCATCCCATCGTCCGCCAAGGTCTGACGCTCATGGTCAATCGTGAGGCGGATCTAGTAGTTTGCGGCGAAGCGGAGGACGCCACCGGCGCTGTGCTCGTAGTGGCCTCGGCCCGGCCCGACATTCTTATCGTCGACATTTCGCTGAACGGCCCCGATGGCCTGGATCTGCTGAAGAACATTCGCGCCACGCATCCCACGCTGCCCGTGCTCGTCCTTTCCATGCACGATGAGTTGATCTATGCAGAGCGGGCGTTGCGCGCGGGAGCCAACGGCTACATCATGAAACAAGAGGCGACGGAAAAAGTATTGGTCGCGATACGTCGCATTTTGAATGGGGAAATCTACGTGAGTGACCGTGTCGCCAACAAGTTACTCCAGCACTACATCACCGGTACTGGTACTTTGCGGAACTCTACCATCTCTGATCTCAGCGACCGTGAACTGGAAGTGTTTCGCCTGATCGGAGAAGGCCACGGGACGCGGCAGATCGCGGAAGAATTGCACTTAAGTATAAAGACGGTGGAATCGTACCAGGCGCATATCAAAGAGAAGCTGTCGCTACGAAGTGCCCGGGAGCTTATGCAACATGCCATTCAATGGAATTTGAACGAAAAAGCTGGCTAGTTTTGCGCAAGTCGGCCTTCTTACAGGGCCTCATTTAAGAAAATTACCCTAGGGAGATCCCCGGTAATTTTTGTAGTATTCCCCTCGCCGCGAAAAAGTGGCCCTCCCGCTTGTCGCGCCTTCCAGATTGTTTGATCCTACCCGCGTCGTACATCAAGTTTTAGGACGGAACCAAGTAAAACGTCCTCTCGTTGAATTTTTCTACGCAGGTTTCTATCGCTGGAGGAATCGGCCCTTCATCGTTTAACGCAATCGTGGAAAGGAGAACCCGGTCATGGCAGCGGAAACAGGCCCGTACGGTCGGATTACACAAAGACCATCGCCAGTCGCTGAGGTGCACATTCTCTGGATCACCGCCGGTCTCGGCTGTGACGGAGATTCAGTTTCAATTACAGCGGCCACCCAGCCAAGCATTGAAGATGTCTTATTGGGAGCAATTCCCGGACTTCCGAAAGTGCACTTGCACAATCCCGTGCTGGCCTATGAAGTCGGCGACGACTTCATGAAGTATTGGTACCAGGCGGAGGAAGGCAAGCTCGATCCGTTTGTTCTCGTGGTGGAGGGCTCCATTCCAAACGAAAACATCAAGAAGGAAGGTTACTGGGCAGCACTCGGCACTGATCCAAATACCAAGCAGCCAATTACCACCAATGAGTGGATTGATCGCATCGCCCCCAAAGCATTGGCCGTGATTGCATGCGGAACCTGTGCTACTTACGGCGGGATTCACGCCATGGAAGGCAATCCCACAGGGTGCATGGGTCTGGCGGACTACCTCGGTTGGGACTGGCGCTCGAAGGCAGGCCTGCCAATCGTCAACGTTCCCGGATGCCCTGTGCAGCCCGACAACTTCATGGAGACTGTCCTCTACCTTCTCTACCAGGTGGCTGGACTGGCGCCCATGATTCCGCTCGACGATCAACTTCGTCCTACCTGGCTTTTCGGCAAGACAGTGCACGAAGGCTGTGACCGCGCCGGCTACTACGAGCAAGGCGATTTCGCCGAAGTTTACGGCTCCCCTAAGTGCATCGTGAAGCTCGGATGCTGGGGCCCGGTAGTGAATTGCAACGTCCCGAAGCGTGGGTGGATGGCTGGCATTGGCGGCTGCCCGAACGTCGGCGGCATTTGCATCGGCTGCACCATGCCTGGCTTCCCTGACAAATTCATGCCGTTCATGGATGAGCCGCCGGGGGCGCATGTTTCGAGCGCTGCGGTTGGCGCATATGGCCGCGCCGTTCGTGCTCTGCGGTCGATCACTCAAAATACCGTTAACAAAGAACCCAAGTGGCGTCATCCGCGCGCGGAGCTGACCACCGGTTACCACCCGAGAGCCTACTGAGAACGTAGAGGAGCGACTATGAGCACCGTCACTGCACCAACCAAGGATGTTGCCGGCAAAAAGAGGAATCTGGTGGAAATGAATTGGGACCCGATCACCCGGATCGTGGGCAGCCTCGGCATCTTCACCAAAATCGACTTCGAGAATCGCCACGTGGTCGAGTGTCACAGCACCTCGTCCATCTTTCGCGGGTACAGCATTTTTATGAAGGGCAAGGACCCGCGCGATGCCCACTTCATCACTAGCCGCATCTGCGGAATCTGCGGCGACAATCACGCCACCTGCGCCACCTACGCGCAGAACATGGCCTTTGGAATTCGCCCTCCCGACATTGCGGAATGGATTGTCAATCTCGGCGAAGCCGCCGAATACATGTTCGATCACAATATTTTCCAGGACAACCTGGTCGGCGTCGACTTTTGCGAGCAGATGGTGAAGGAGACCAACCCGAAGGTGTGGACGAAAGCGCAGTCGACGCTGGCGCCGAATTCCAATCTGCACGGCCACCGCACCATCGCCGACATCATGACCGCGCTCAATCCGTTTACCGGATCGTTTTACCTTGAAGCGCTGCAGATGAGCCGCATGACCCGCGAGATGTTCTGCCTGATGGAAGGACGTCACGTGCATCCTTCTACTCTTTATCCGGGCGGCGTTGGCACCGTGCCCACGATTCAGCTGTTCACTGACTACATCGTCCGTCTCATGAAGTATGTGGAATTCATGAAGAAAGTCGTTCCGCTGCACGACGACTTGTTCGACTTCTTCTACCAGGCACTGCCCGGATACGAAGAGGTGGGCCGCCGCCGCATTTTGCTCGGATGCTGGGGATCGTTCCAGAATCCGAAAGTCTGCGATTACAAGTACGAGAATATGACGGAGTGGGGCCGGGGGATGTACGTGACCCCTGGCGTGGTCGTGGACGGCAAACTGGTTACAACAGACCTGGTAGATATCAACCTGAACATACGGATTTTGTTGGGTAGTTCTTACTACGACGATTGGAAGAACTCTGAGACGTTCGTGAAGACTGATCCTCTTGGAAATCCTGTCGACAAGAACCATCCGTGGAATCAGACCACGATCCCTCGTCCGCAAAAGCGCGACTTCGATGGCAAGTACACCTGGGTCATGTCGCCGCGATGGTTCGATAAGCGGACGAATGACCATCTCGCCTTGGACACTGGCGGTGGTCCGATCGCGAGGCTTTGGGCGACGGCACTCGCCGGCCTCGTGGATATCGGCTACATCAAGTCCACCGGTAGCAGCGTGAAGATGTACCTGCCTAAAACCGCATCGAAACCCGAGGTTGAGTTTGAATGGAAGATTCCAAAGTGGAGCAATGCTATCGAGCGAGACCGCGCCCGAACGTACTTCCAGGCCTACGCGGCTTCGGCGGCTCTCTATTTTGCGGAGCGAGCGCTAGAAGAACTCCACGCCGGCAGAACTAAAACCTGGACAGACTTCAAGGTTCCGGAGGAAGCCATTGGTTGCGGCTTCCACGAGGCAGTGCGCGGCGTACTCTCGCATCACGTCGTAATCCGCAAGGGCAAGATTGCGAATTATCATCCCTATCCCCCGACGCCCTGGAACGCGAATCCGCGGGATATTTACGGCACTCCAGGACCGTATGAGGATGCCGTGCAGAATACTCCTATCTTCGAGGAGAACGGCCCGGAGAAATTCAAGGGCATTGACATCATGCGCGCGGTACGGAGTTTCGATCCCTGTTTGCCGTGCGGTGTGCATATGTATTTGGGGAATGGCAAGGTGCTCGAGACGCATCATTCCCCGATGTTTGGCCTACAACCATGACCTCCACCATGGTTGACAGTGAGAGCGGTGGCTCTTCGGACTCCGGTGACGAACCTGCCGCTCTCATGTCTAGTCGATGTTGATTACTTGAGATGACTGACTAACGTTTTGCGAAGGAGCATCGGTGACGGAAAGTAAATTTCGTGAAGACATGCAGCGGATCGGCGAACTCGTGCAGCAAATCGAGTCTATCGCCGATCCCGCGGTGCGAGCTTCCACCAAGCAATTGGTGCAATCGGTCATGGATTTGCACGCCGCTGCCTTGGAAAAGGCGCTTGAGACTGTTGCCCAGGCCGGTGAACCGGGCATGCAGATCATTAACCATCTGGGCCACGATCCGCTGGTGAGCAGCGTGCTGATTCTCTATGGCCTCCATCCCGACGATATTCAAACCCGGGTTGCAAGGGCGGTAGACAAGATTCGGCCGCAACTGCGCAAGCAAGGCTGCGAGGTGGAAATCGTAGACGTGACGGACGGTGTTGTTCGCCTGCGGGTTGACATTGGCCCGCACACTTGCAGCTCAACGGCGAAGACCTTGCAGTCCAGTCTGGAAGGCGCCATTTACGAAGCCGCGCCGGACCTGACTTCTCTGGTGATTGAAGGATTTGAAGAAAAGCCAGCCTCCGGATTTGTGGCTTTGGACAAGTTGATGACTGGCACTCCCGCGCCAAATACGCATTCGTCGGCGGTTCTGGAGCCGCAGGCTGGAGACTAATCGGCAAAAACTGCAGGAAGCAGAAACCATGAGTGCAGGCCAGTTCTCACAGTCGGGCGATGGCTTCGGCATACTGCGTCAGTTTGCGCGCCGTGAGCGGCGTGCCATGGAGCGTTGTGAGCTGTGCAGCTTAGAACTTCGGCCAGACCATCCCCACCTCATTGAACTGGCCCAACGACGACTCGTTTGCACCTGCGAAGCATGCGCGATTCTGTTTAGCGGCCAGGGAGTCAAGTTCAAACGCGCGCCACGGCGGGTGTCCGTGCTTCCCGATTTCACTCTCAGCGATGCCGAGTGGGACAGTTTAATGGTTCCGATCAACATGGCCTTCTTCTTCAAGAACAGCCTCGAGAATCGCATGGTTGCTATGTATCCCAGTCCCGCGGGAGCGATGGAGTCGCTGCTGTCGCTGGAATCATGGAACGACATTGCGGCCCGAAATCTCGCGTTAAACGAAATGGAGCCCGACGTGGAAGCCCTTCTCGCGAACCGCTTGGGATACTCGCGGGGGCATGCGGCCCCGGAATATTATCTGCTTCCGATCGACGAGTGCTACAAGCTCGTGGGTTTGATTCGCATGTATTGGAAAGGGCTGTCAGGCGGCACGGAAGTTTGGCAGGAACTTGGCCAATTCTTCACAGACTTGAAGAACCGGGCCATCGCGATCGACGGTGCTGCCGCCGTGGAAAAGGGATCCCATGCCTGATCTGAGTTTTCAGATTGACGGAGCCAAGGTCGTGCAGCATGCGGCCTCGCCCACGTTGGCCTTTAAGCTTCGCCTGACCAATTCCGGCGCGCAGGAGACCATCCACACGGTTGCGCTGCGCTGCCAGATTCAGCTTGAGGTCACGCGCCGTAAATACACGCCGGACGACCAGGCGAGGCTTCGCGATCTCTTTGACGAACCCAGCCGCTGGGGTCAAACCTTGAAAAATTTGCTGTGGACGCATGCCAGCATCGTCGTCCCTTCATTCCAGGGGACGACGGTGGCCGACGTTCCAGTGCCCTGCACTTTCGATTTCAATGTGGCTGCGACGAAATATTTCCATGGCCTGGCTGATGGCGAGGTGCCCGTTTGCCTTCAGTTCAGCGGCACGGTGTTTTATGCGGCACCGGAAGGCGGCCTGCAAGTCTCTCCAATTTCCTGGAACAAGGAAGCGCGCTTCCGGCTTCCGGTAAAAATCTGGCGCGACATGATGGACACTTACTATCCCAACAGCGCATGGCTGTGCCTGCACAAAGATGCGTTTGAGCGCTTGTATCAATACAAAGTACGGCATGGGGTTCCCACGTGGGAAGAGGTTCTGGAGAACATCATTCCCGTCGAAGAGCCGGTGATGGAATGACGGTGATGTGATGAATCTGGCGACGGTCGACAAGATCGCGAAGGCAGTGCTGTACGAGGGATACATGCTCTATCCGTATCGCCCGTCGTCGGTGAAAAATCAGCAGCGCTGGAACTTTGGTGTGCTTTGCCCGCAGTCGTACAGCGATGCGGTGGATGGCACCGAAGCTTCGACGATGCAGACGGAATGCGTGGTCGAAGGCAGTTCACTAACCGCACTTGAGGTCCGCGTGCGATTTCTGCAACTCAGCACACGCTCTGTTGGCCAGTTGGAATTTTCCGTAAGCGAGCTTTTGCCGGGCGAGATCCCAGAGGTGCGGTGGGTAGAAAAGTTCGAAGTCAACGGCCGGGTCTATCAGGCTTGGCAGGAAGCTTTGGAGCGCGAAGTTATCGTGCCAGTCTGCAACGTCGAGGCGCTGGCCACCAATCCAATCGTCCACAATTTTCGTTTTCCTGCGCAGAAAGAAGTCGAGCCGTTGCGCGACTCCGCCGGCCAGATCGGCGGCGTTCTCGTGCGCGAAGGAAAAGCGATTTGCGGCGAAATAGAAATATCGGCGGCTCGGCACGATAACGGGCTTTCGAAGCTGAGCGTGCGAATTCGCAACACCACTCACTTCACAGTTACAAGCGAGACGAACCGCGAAGAAGCTCTGTTAAGTTCGCTGGTCTCGACGCATACGGTTCTCGGCGTTCAAGATGGCGTATTTGTGTCGCTGCTTGCTCCTCCGGAAACACTAGGGGAGGTCGCCTCAAGTTGTAAGAATGTAGGCACCTGGCCGGTACTCGTCGGTGACGAAGACCAGCATGACACGGTACTCTCCTCGCCGATCATCCTTTACGACTATCCCCAGATCGCGCCAGAAAGCGCGGGCGATCTGTTTGACGGCACCGAAATAGACGAGATTCTATCGTTGCGAATCATGACTCTCACCGACGACGAGAAGCTGGAGATGAGTCAATCGGACGAGCGGGCGCGGCAAATGTTGGAGCGTACCGAGACCATGCCGGTTGAGCAGCTGATGAAGCTGCATGGCGTGCTGCGCGGACTCCGCCCGCTTAAGGAGGAGAGCCGATGAACGAATGGGAATGGCAACTGCTCGAGGATAAGACTCCAGTCGATCATCTGGAAATTTCCGGCGTCCAGGTCCGAACCGGAAGCCGCGTCCGTCTGCACCCCCGCACGGGCGGCGACGTAATGGATATCGCGCTGGCTGGGCAGACTGCGACCATCGAATGCATCGAGCAGGACTACGAGGGCAAGCAACACGTTTGCGTGGTGCTGGATAACGATCCCGGAAAAGATATGGGACTACTTCGCCAGCCTGGCCACCGCTTCTTCTTTGACGCGGAAGAAGTCGAACCACTTTCGCCGGCTGAAACTGCCGAAACGACGGCAGCGCGAAAACCCACGATCCTTGTCGCCGGAATCGGCAATATCTTTCTGGGAGATGACGCCTTCGGGGTTGAAGTCGCTCGGCGACTGGCTGGCAGGCAGTTGCCCGAGGGCGTCGTGGTGAAAGATTTCGGCATTCGTGGTTTCGACCTCGCCTATGCGCTGCAGGATGGCTACGAAACCACGATCCTCGTCGACGCTTGTCCACACGGCGACACCCCAGGCACGCTCTATGTCATCGAGCCTGATTTGAAAGCACCGGATGATCCGTCGGCGCCGCGGGCTGTGGTGGAAGCTCATGCCATGAATCCGGTGAACGTGCTGCGCATGGCGCGCGCCATGAACATTGAAGTAAAGAACATGCTGCTCGTCGGATGCGAACCGGAAACTCTCGGCGGAGAAGAAGGCCAGATGGGTCTCAGCGCGGCGGTCGAGGCCGCAGTGGAAGAAGGGGTCAAGTTGGTGGAGTCTCTAATCAAGAAGACTCTGGACAAAGGTGGTCCGGGCTCAGCCGGTGAATAATCCTGCGGCAAAAGGAGACTGCGATGGCGTTGGGTCAAAACGGTAACGGAAGCATGAATGACAAAGACACGCTACTCATGCTGAGTGGAGTGGCCCTGGTCGTGTTCGGTACAGGTTTAATTCTTTCCAGCCCGATCGCGAGACGCTATCTCGGACGGATCGGCTTGGGGGATTTGGCTCAGGCGGCTTTGCCTGATCTGGATCGGTATCTAAAACTCCGAGCCATGTAATCGGTATGGAAAGCGGCTTTGAAAGAAATCAGGGGGATAGGCTTGTCCACGGCAGGCATACCGCAGACGGCGGTTCGTTATTCTATCGATAGCACCAAAAGTAATTTCTCTGTTCGGGCCTTTGCCACCGGATTGCTCTCGGCGTTTGGTCATAGTCCGACTATTGCAATTCCCGATATCGAAGGCGAGATCTTGTTTCATCCCGACGCGATCGAACAGAGCTCATTGCGAATCGTCATCCACGCGGCCTCGCTGACAGTTACCGATGATATCCGTGAGAAGGATCGCGAAGAGATTAACCGGACCATGCAGGAGCAAGTGCTTGAGTCAGATTCCTATCCTGATGTTGTGTACGAATGCTCTCGTGTAACCGCCAGCAAGGTTGGAGAAGGGCAGTATCGGGGAACTTTGAATGGGGATCTGACGCTGCACGGAGTGAAGCGGAATCAACCGGTGCCGGTGCGGATCTCGGTGAATGGCGAAGTGCTCCATGCCACTGGGGATTTTGCGATCTACCAGAGCGACTATGAAATCCGGCCGGTTTCCGCTGCCGCTGGAACAGTGAAGCTCAAGGATGAACTCAGGCTGTCATTCGATATCTCTGCGCGCAGGAAACCGTGAACTCACCTAGGCAGCGACTTAATTCGGAAGCTTCCTTTTGGATTGGAAGTTCATCCTAAAACCGTCGCAGTCCTAAAGGAGCCTCTATGAAAACGGTGTTGACGGTGGCAGGTGCAGCAACTCTGGCATTCGCAGGATACATTCTTCTTGTATCGCTTCCTGACTTGCGTCGCTACATCCGCATCAGCACGATGTAACTTACAGTCGCCCAGAATGGACAACCGCATATCGTCTGGCGCATCCCTACCCAAAGTTTGCGCCTATGAAAAATATCAATCGCACCTATAACCTTCTGGGATGAGCGTGGCGGTTTGACGAACGCCGGCAAGGTTCCAGCGCTTAGATTGTTCCCTTCGATTTCCCCATCGCGTTCCCGATAAGACCGCACCAGGAGCTGCGAAACGCCTGATCCTGCGCGTTCTAAGCTTGTTAAGGCGCATTCGACCCGCTATTTCTAGCGGGCAATCCCAGCTTTGGCGATAACTTTCCTTTATTGCTGGCATAAATTCTAGTTTTCAAAAAACTTTCGATCCTTCGCATAAAAAGTATGCGTTGGACTCCATCTCGGTTGCTCGCTAAGGTTCGCGTGCTGGCATCTAACGCGCACAGTCGTTGGTTGCATGCACCAGGGGGAGAAAGCGAGAAACCTAGATGAGGGATATTACTTCGCGGATACGACTTTTGCTTGCGTTTCTGGTTTTAGCGCTAGTGGCGCTTCCGTCCTTGGGACAGAATCCTCCTTCGGACCCTAAGTCTGCGCCCACGGCCGCAGACAACACTGCTGCTCAGGCGAAGCCCGCGGATCCGCAGCCTTTGCCTATGCCCTCGATGTCAGGACCGCTGCAAACCGCGCCACCGCGTGAGATGGAGGGTGGAAAACTTGCGGTTACCGGAATTTTGAGCGGCATCGGCTGGACCGAGGGTAATCATGTTTCAGGCGATTCGCCCACTCACTGGGACGTCAGCAACGCCCAGGTTTTCGTCCAAAAAACATCGGGCTGGTGGCAGTTTTACTTGCAGGGCGGCGCCTATAACTTGCCGGCGATTGGAGTGCCATACCTCTCGACCGCCGATACGATCAAAAACATCTATGGGCCTTTTCCGCAAGGCTATCTGAAATTTGTTAAAGGAAATTTCAACGTAGAAGTTGGTGCGTTGCCAACGCTCATCGGGGCCGAGTACACGTTCAGCTTTCAAAACATGAACATCGAGCGCGGCCTGCTTTGGAATCAGGAAAATGCCGTTAACCGCGGGGTTCAGCTCAATGAGACTTACAAGAAGTGGACCGGCGCATTGAGTTGGAATGACGGCTTCTACTCGAACCGCTACACATGGCTGTCAGGCTCGCTGACTTACGCCTTCAATGCCGCGAATTCCCTGGCTTTCGTGGGCGGCGGGAATGCCGGAGCTTACGCGAAGAATACGCTTGCGACGCCTCTCTACCTGAACAATTCGCAAATCTACAACTTGATCTACAGCTATACGAAGGGCAGTTGGGTGGTTCAGCCGTATTTTCAGTACACCGACGTTCCCACCAACGCCAAGATTGGAATAGCGCGAGGAGCGAGCACCAAGGGCGGGGCGGTTCTGCTTACTTACAATTTCAAGCGCGGATTTTCGCTGGCAGCCCGGCCTGAATACATCAAGAGTACGGGAAGCGTCAGCAACGGCACGATCAACTTGCTCTATGGTCCCGGCAGTGGAGCCTTTGGCTTCACAGTGACGCCGACCTATCGCAAAGACGCGTTTTTCCTTCGCGCGGACCTTGCGATTGTTCATGCTACCAATTCGACCCCGGGTAGCGTTTTCGGTCTCGTTGGTAACGACGTTAACCAACCACGCGGTGTTGTTGAAGCGGGGTTCATGTTCTGAGAACGGGTAGCACAGAGAGTTCGGTTTTTACATTCGACAGCTGGGTGCGAAGGAGTGATGGAGGTCGAATGCACAGTTTAATTATGCGCAGCCAGAACCTGGGTTGCGCGCGATGTGGGGATCAGCGGCCTGGGTTCAAACCCAACTAACCCCTGGTGTCAGCGCCCTCGCCGCTCCCCTCCCAATTTGCCGGGCAGACTTTGCGGCAGGCACGTGACTGGAATTGATTTCGTGGAATAGAGGACAAATCACAGGAGAATACCGATGGCAGAGACCAATACAGAAATGAAACAAACCTTAGGGCTGACAGGTTTGACCATGAACGCCATGGCCCTGATTGCGCCCGGTGCCTTCCTTTGGCTGACGTTTGCCGGCCAGGCGGCTGCGGGCTCAACCGCACCCGCCATGTGGATCGGCATTCTGTTTGCGACGGTCCTGTGTCTGGCGACCGCCGTTTGTTACGCCGAGATGGCCAAGCTATATCCCGGTACCGGCAGCTCCTATTACTTCGCGGAGCAGTCGTTTCTGAATCACTCCACTGCTTGGCCCTATGCCCGGCTCGCTAAGTTCATCGTCGGCTGGGGCTCGCATCTTTACTACTGGATCTATCCGGGAGTAATGGTGGGAGTGATCGGCGTAATCTCCGGCTATCTCGTGGGAACGCTGTGGCCGAATTTCATGAGCGCGACCAATCCCGGTCCGATGTTCATGATGCTGATCGCTGTCGTCTTTTCCTTCGGCGTGGCGTATATCGCGCATCGCGGCGTCAACGGTTCAACCTCGGTGAATATCGCCATCAACGTGATTCAGATCAGCGCCCTGTTGTTGTTCTCGGTCGTGGCGTTGAACTATCGCATGAGCCATCCTCCGGGCAGCACCGCCTACCAGTTTGACGCCCAGACTAGCGCCTCATACAGCTATGAGTTTGCCACGACTTCGCAAACCGTAAACGGCCAGGCGACTGACGTCGTAGTGCGCGACGCAAACGGTGTGCCACAGCCCAAGATGGACGCTTCGGGCAAGCCAGTTCCGTTTCACATCAGTTATCCCGAGAAGGATTCCAGTGGAACTTTTGTCTCGCACCCCACCGGCGGCTCCGTGCTGCGCATGCATAACTTCGGATGGATGTTTGTTCAAGCCACCATTGCCATCCTGATTCTGGTGGGATTTGAGTCGGTGACGTCGATGGGAGGTGAAGCGAAGAATGCCAAACGTGACGTGCCCATCGCGGTCGTCACCTCGCTTCTGGTACAAGGCTGTTTCTGTTACCTGTTCGAGTATTTCGCCGCCAACTATGTTCTCAACAGTGGATACAGCATGTCGATGGCAGGAGGTTCGGCAGCGCCCATCGGCGATCTTATGATTCTGGTCGGCGACGCTCTGTTCGGGCCCGGTCGAGGCCGGATCTTCATGTTGGCTGAGGCGGCAACTGTGTTTCTCGCGCTGATTGGTACAACGCTGTCCTGCATCAACACCGGGGCCCGGGTGACCTATGCTATGGGCAAAGACAAAGAGTTGCCGGACTCGATGGGAGCGCTGCACTCCAGAAACCTCACTCCACATCGCGCCATTTGGACGCTGGCCATCATTTCCGCCATCGTGGGCTGCGTCACGGTTGTGATGTTTTTCGGCGATGGATCCGCTCCCACCGACGCTGCAATTCAAGCCTTGCCTCACGGCTTCTGGTCCAGCTTCGGATATTTGACGCATGACAAAATGGCAGGCCTGCCGAACTCGTTCCTCACTATGACGTTGGCTTCGAACTTCGGCACGTTCCTGCTCTACATGTTGAGTTGCATCACGTGCATCGTGTGTTTCCACGGGCACCCGCAATTCAACTTCGTGCGCCATCTCGCGATTCCGATGTTCGGGCTGCTGGCTAACCTCGCTTGCATGATCTTCTACGTGGTTGGCCCGTTCATGGGCTTCGGCACCAAGATGGAGCCGCTACTGGCGCTGGGAATTGCACTGGTGTGGGCGATTTACGGCGGGATTTATTTCTTACGAGCGAGCAAGGTGGCAGGACGCACGACGCTCGTCGAAAACCGTGTTCCAGCCGCCTGAGAAACCGCAGAGCGTTAGTAAAAATGCCCTGGGCCTGGCAGCCTTGAAGCTGCCAGGCTTTGGCTTGTAGCGCAACTTGGTAGCATTACGGTTTCGGTTCGCGAAGCGGCCTCGTCAACTCGTGCCGAGTCTCAAGCTGTCCTATGCTTGACGTTGAATTCTCGCAACTTTCGGATGTAGGTCCGGTGCGCCCGCGGAATGAGGACTATCTCGGCTACGTGCGGCCATCCTCTCCGGAACAGGCGCGCTCTCATGGCTGGCTGTTTGTCCTGGCTGACGGAGTCGGCGGACAACGGCAGGGAGAAGTCGCTTCCCGGGCTGCGGTAGAGGAAGTGCTCGCCGGATTCCGGCGCGCACCGCCCATGGAATCCCACTCCACGACCCTCAATCGCATTGTCCAGTCGGCAAATGCACGCATTTGTGAAACAGAAGCGCTCGCGGGTCCGGCGGGATCGGGTATGTCCTCGACGGTCGTGGTGTGTGCGCTGCGTTTCGATCGCGCCACCATTGCCCATGTCGGCGATTCGCGCTGCTATCTGATACGCAACCAGAAGGTTCGCCTGATCACTCACGATCACACCGTAGCCAACGAACAGCTACGACTCGGAATCCTCTCTAAGCAGGAAGCGAAAGAGGTATCGACGCGCCATGTTTTGAGCCGCTCCCTAGGTAGCGGATTATTCGTCAAAGTCGAAATCGACGAAATCCAGCTTCTGCCTGACGACGTGCTGTTGCAGTGCTCCGACGGTCTGCACGGAGCGGTAGAAGATGAAGAGATCGTCGCCACGATCGTCCGCAATAAGGACCTTGAAGCGACGGTGCGCGAACTTGTTGATACCGCCAACCAACGCGATGGCGGCGATAATGTCAGCGTTCAACTGATTCGCGTTCGCGGCGTGGAACGCATGGGAATGTACCGCGGCCGCCCCTACAAGCTTCGTTGATCGGCAGTTTACCAACCTGACTATTCTTTATGCATTCCTTACAGATTTTCTGTCATCATGGAGTTGTCCCGCGTTCCACTACTTGGCAATCGCGGTCCTATGGCCATTGCCACTCCGGTTACGATGACTCTCCATAGCGGCGATCAGCTCGATCACTACCGGATTGAGGCTCTGGTCGCCCGCAGCGGCATGGCCTCCATTTATCGCGGCACGGACCTGCGAAATGGCCGCCAGGTCGCTATCAAAATCCCTCATCCTGAGGTCGAGAGCGATCCGGCTTTGTATGACCGGTTCCATCGCGAAGAAGAAATCGGCAAACTTCTCGATCATCCCGGCGTAATGAAAGTTTTTACCGACGATGATCGCAGCCGGGTCTACATGGTCATGGAGTGGGTGGATGGGCGCCTGCTGCGGAAGATTCTCGATGAACAGCACAAGTTGCCGCCGGAGCGGGCGGTGCAGTTGGCTGTTCGCATTCTGGACGCGCTGGAGTACATCCATTCGCGCGGCGTTGCCCATCGTGATCTCAAGCCCGAAAATGTGATGGTCGACAACAGCGACAATATCAAGCTGATTGACTTCGGCATTGCAGCCAGCGCCAAGTCGCGCAGGCTCACTTTCGCCAAGCTCTCGCAGACCATGGGAACTCCGGACTACATTTCTCCCGAGCAGGTCAAGGGTAAACGTGGTGATGCGCGCAGCGATCTCTATGCCTTGGGCGTCATGCTTTACGAGATGTTGACGGGAAAGGTGCCGTTCTCCGGCGACAATGCTTTCGTGATCATGAATGATCGTCTGTTAAATAACCCGGTGCCGCCCCGGGAGGTTGACCCGTCCATCACGCCGGAAATGCAGGAAATCATCTATCGCGCGCTGGAGCGTGATCCCAAGAACCGCTACGCGACCGCCCGCGACTTTGCCTGGGACCTGCAACATCAAGACAAGGTAGGAGTCGCAGCGCGGCCCGAATTGCATAACTGGAGAGACCGCCGTCGGCCGCGCAGCAGGCAGGTGCTGTTCTACATCGGACTCGCCTTGATCCCAGTGGTGATTTTTTGGCTGCTCCTTTACGTGGCGAAGCACACTTAACAATTACATCCCGTCTCGTAAACCCAGACTGACCCATGGCTGGCTGCTTGTTCGCGTCCGGACATGACGGTCCGACTGTGGACACCTCGAACGAGAGCGGTGTTCTCTTATCTCTGTAGTATCAAAGGTTTAGGCCCTGCACTATTGGTAAGAGCATTGCACGCAGCTTTGCAGGCGGACGTGATCCGTTTTTGTCCTGTCTCAGCCCAAGGAATCAGCTTGTCCTGGAGGACGAACCTAACATGACCGGCCTCGCACAAGACATTCGTTATGCGTTGCGCCAATTGCACAAGAGCCCAGGATTCGCCACGGTCACGGTGATCACGCTGGCTTTGGGGATCGGCGCCAATACGGCGATCTTCTCGGTCGTGAACGCAGTATTGCTGAATCCTTTACCGTTTCACGATGCCAACCGCCTCGTCTCCATGTTCGAAGAGACACCGACCTTTGCCAAGGGCTCGATTTCTTACCCCAACTTTCTCGATTGGCAGCGCGACAATCGTTCCTTTGAGGCAATGGCCGCATACCGCCATACAGATGGCGGCATTACCGGCGTGGCGGAGCCGGAGAACGTGCAGGCAGAGCGCGTGTCTGCAAACTTCTTTCCGATTCTCGGGGTAAATCCAATTCTGGGACGCAATTTCACTTCCGAAGAAGACCGGCGCGGCGCCAGCCCGACCGCCCTGATCTCGGAAGGGTTGTGGAAGCGGAAGTTCGCTTCGGACCGGAACGTGATTGGACAACGGCTGATCGTGGCGGGGCAACCGCGCACGATCATCGGCGTCATCCCAGCTTCGTTTCAATTGCATGTCTTCAACTTCAGAACCGCCGATGTGTACGAAGCCATCGGGGAAGATACCGATCCCTCCTTTTATCCGCGAGATGCGTATCGGGGCACGGACGCTGTTGGCGTGTTAAAGCCTGGGGTCACGCTGGCCCAGGCGCGTGACGATATGAAGCGCGTGAATGCCGGCCTGGCTGAGGCTTATCCCGACGTTGACGGCAATATCAAAACCAACATCATGACTTTGAAAGATAATATCGTTGGCGACATGGGGCCGGCGCTGCTGGTACTGCTGGGGGCGGTGGGATTCGTCTTACTCATTGCATGCGTGAATGTCGCCAACCTGCTGTTAGCCCGGGCAACGGCGCGCCAGCGCGAGTTCTCGGTACGTGCCGCCCTCGGCGCGGGCCGGATACGGATTCTGCGCCAACTGCTTATCGAAAGCGTCCTGCTGTCGGCGCTGGGCGGCGGGTTCGGGTTGATTCTGGCGAAGTGGGGAACCGCTGCTGCCCTTGCAACGGTCCCGGACAGCGTTCCGCGTGCCGAAGAAATCGGGCTGCATCTCCCGGTACTGCTCTTCACCATTTTGGTTTCCGTCCTTACCGGAATCATGTTTGGTTTGCTGCCTGCCATACGGATGTCGCGGACCGACATCAGTGGAAGGCTCAAGGACAGCGGGCGCGCCATCGCCGGCCCGCGGAGACGCATGCAGTCCGCCTTGGTGATGGGCGAAATGGCCATGGCGCTGGTGCTGCTGGTGGGCGCGGGGCTGATGTGCCGTACGTTGGTGCAGTTGTGGAAAGTCGATCCTGGCTTCGATCCGCGCAATGTGTCCTATTTCGACGTCACACCCTCACCTTCGCTGGTGAAGCAATCTCCGGATGCAATCCGGGCGGCTCTTCGCCAGATCAAAGCGACGACTCAAAGTGTGGACGGAGTCGAGACCGGCTCACTGAATGACGGAGCGAATCCCATGCAATGGGACAATGAGAGGGGGTTTTTGCTGGAAGGGCAAGAGCTGCCCACACAGCGCTCTAGGAATATTCAGCAGACTTTGGAATACAGAGTAGAACCGGACTATGTAAAAACCATGCGCATTCCACTCCTTAGGGGCCGATTCTTAAGCGACGAGGACAACGAGAACGCCGCGCCCGTAGTCGTGATTGACGCGACCTTCGCGCAACAATATTTCACCAGCCAAGACCCGATCGGCAAGCACATTCGAGTTTTCGAGTTTGATAGTGATTCCAACCAGCGCGTCGAGATACCCCTGACTATTGTCGGTGTTGTCGGTCACGTCAATCAGTGGGGGCTGGCCGACGACGCCAACAGCCCCTTGCAGGCTCAGATGTACCGGGCCGTGATGCAAGGCTCTGCTGAGGGAATGAAGAGTCTGGCCCGCGGGTTTGGTGTATTCGTCCGCTCCAGAACCCCACTCGGATCAGAAGCGTTCTTTCAGGCTATCCGCCAGAAACTCTTGGCCAGCAACCGGGACATAATTGTGTCAGGCAATGAAATCGAAGAGAGCGTGGTGGCGCAATCGATCGCCAGCCAACGGTTCTCCCTCGAGGTGCTCGGCGCCTTTGCAGGATTGGCCCTGTTGTTGGCCAGCATCGGAATTTATGGCGTGCTGTCGTATCTGGTTGGACAACGTACGCAGGAAATCGGAATTCGCATGGCCCTTGGTGCCCGGCGCCTGGACGTCTTGCGCATGGTGCTGCAAGACGGAGCGCGCATGACGCTGGCCGGCACGGCGATTGGAGTCGTCGCCGCCCTGGGATTGACCCGACAGATGGCGAGCATGCTGTTCGGTGTTAAGCCGACCGACCCGCTTACATTCGGCTTGGTGGCGGTGGTTCTGTGCGGCATCGCCTTACTGGCCGGTTATTTGCCTGCGCGGCGCGCAGCGAAGCTCGATCCCATGGTGGCGCTGCGATACGAGTAATCGCTCACAAGTACCTCAGCATGATTCTCACGCAGCCGAGGTGGCCCGTGCCGAGAAAGTTCTCGATGTGATATTCGTAGTTACTGACTTCTCCGCGTCCTCGCATGGGGACCCGAGAAGCGCCTGAGCCTTCCCTTATCTCTCGCATTCCCGCCAAAACGAAGCACAAAACATCCTGAACTATTTATGAGACCAATATCAGTGTTGAGTGAACTCGTCGCTGTGAACCACAAATTCAGGGTAAGCACCCGCGCCGAGCTCGTAGAGATCCATTCCTTGCCACTCCCCGTCCGTCTCAACGCGATGCGGATAGACGCGTTCGATCAGCAAGTTCAGACCGTGCGTCAGGGGAAAAACAAAACCAATCAGAGTCGCGATTCCGATCAGCTGTGCCAACCATTGCCCGCCGGCTCCGCTTCCGGCATCCGATAAAACAGCAACCGATAGCAGTCCCCAGAGGCCGCCAATGGCGTGCACGGAAATTACGCCGCCGGGATCGTCAATCGTGAGACGAAACTCCAGTTGATCGATGGCAAAAACCACGAGCCCACCAGCAACCGCGCCTGCAAGAATGGCTGTGGGCGGTTTCAGAAATGCTGCGGCTGCACTGCTTGCGACCAGGCCGGCCATCCAGCCATTCGCCGCTAAAGACGCATCTGGCCGCCCAAACCGCATCCGCGTAACGATGGTTGAGGTCAACACGCCGGCTGCCGCCGAGAGCGTGGTGTTTAGCACGATCAACACCACGGCTGACACATCGCTGTGGTTGAATAAGATCGCACCCGCAGAATTCAGGCCGAGCCATCCCATCCATGCAAACATACAACCGGCCAGTACCTGCACCACATTGTGTGCGGGAATGGCCGCAGGCCCTCCGTCCTCCGAATACTTCCCTCGACGTGGGCCCACGATCCACACAATTGATAAAGCGCTTAGCCCACCCATCACATGAATCGTTCCAGCGCCGCTGTCGATGAAGCCCTGTCCCAGCCCGTACATCGCGCCGAGTTGCGACAGCCAGCCTCCGCTCCATACCCAATGCGCAAACAGGGGATAAGTCCAGCCCGCCAGCAAAACCGTTGATGCGCACGCCGCGCCCAGCTTCCAGCGCTCTGCCCCCGCGCCCAGTGGGATTATTGCGGCCAGACCCACGCTGAAAACTTGCAGAAGCAACACCAGTGACGCGGGAGACAGATCAAGCCGCAGGCCGCGCAGAAAGAGTGGTTCGGCGGCAATCCAGTTCCACGGCTTGCCTCCGATTACAAGAACATGAGAAGGACGGCCGGGAGCTCCCTGCCAGGAAAATCCGACGATGACATAAGCGATCGCCGCGACCGAGACGATGACAAGCGAAGCCAGCATGATGTGCGCCGCACTGCGCGATCGCACGAGTCCGCTGTTAACCAGCGCGAGCCCAGCTCCCGCCAGCGGAACCAGCAGAATGAGGACAAGACAGAACGTTGCGGAGGTTTCGGAGAGCAAAGGTGAAGCCGCCAACCCGTTATCCTTTTGGAACCCGATAAGCGCGGGCCACGAGAGTCAGTCCGATCAATTCGACCGTCATCCCCGCCAGCACAAATGCAGCCCGCGCACCCACAGACGGCAGCAGCGGCAGGGTGGAGACGACAATTCCCCATCCCGAGAGCAACAGTAGAAAGCCGGCAAGCTTCATCCCGATCTGTTCCGAAGATTGTCCTGGACGTTTAACCGCTGACGAAGACAGCCGTGCGCAGTCACTACCAGGCGCTGAATCTCAATCATCAGCAACCTAAAGCGGCATCTGTCGCCCGTCCAATTGATTTTTTTTATGGCTCTCAGAAGAAGAACGAAACGCGTGCTTCATTCAATACAATAACGACACCTCTATGAGACATCTCCTCGACCACCTCGTCGCACATCGCGTGGGCGTCTTCGTAGTTCTGCTGCTCGCCGCCTCCCTCGAGGCCTACGGCGACTCGAGCTTTCAAACGGCCTTGTATCGCTCGTCCGGGATAAACCGTGCGGTCGCTTTTCTGGGAGGCGCTGCCGCGCTTGTTGCTTATGGATTAGTGGTCAACACGCCACGTTGGGATTTCGGCAAATTGATTGGCGTGTACGTGGTTTTCTTCTTCCTGATAGCCCAGGTCATTGCGCGCATCAGGTTTGGTCAAACCCCCGCATGGCCAGTCTTGCTCGGCGGTGGGCTGATAGTCGCCGGCGGCGTGATCATTTCTTTTTGTGGCAGCTAGTTGTCCTGAGCTGTAGGAATCGACAATCAAAAAACAAGGGCCTACAATTCCTTTCATGGGCAGCCTGGGACAGCCAACTCCGGTCGCTGAAGAACGCGACTCCAGCCGTTTGATCATTGGGATCGCCGTGTTCGTAGTGATTGCGGGAGCACTCGCTGCCGCGTTTTTACTGCGCGAACCGCCAAAGGCCGCCAAGATCGCGTCACCCTACATCGCCAACTTGAAGCTGTCGGACTTCAAGATGAGCGCGGCGGAAAATTTCATCGGCCACACCGTCAGCTACATTGACGGCGCGATTACCAACACCGGCGATAAGACAGTCACTCATGCCGTCGTAGAAGTTACTTTCAAGGATGACATGGGACAAGTTGCGCAGCGGGAAGAAGTGCCGCTACAAGTAGTCCGCAGCAACGGCGCATACCCCGAACCGGTGGACCTGAGCGTTTTTCCACTGGCTCCGGGGCAGACCGAACCTTATCGGCTGACGTTTGACAGCATCTCGGCGCAATGGAGCCGGCAGTATCCGGAGATACGAGTCACCGACGTGACGGTGAAGTAATTGCAGAACGCAGACTGCGGATTGCAGATTGTAGATTTCAGATTGCAGAATGAGAACCTGGGCTGATTCTTGAATTGAAAATGTAAGTTTTCGCACTGCCGTCGACGCTCAAATAGCAATCATCAATTTGCAATCTGAAATCATCAATCTGAAATCGCCGCCCCTGCTCCTCCGCTACAATGACTTGGTGCCCGAGACTAAGCCATTTCGGCTGACGGAGTCGGTGAAAGCTGCGGGTTGAGCGTCCAAGCTGAGTCCGGCGGCGCTGGACACGGTGCTTGGGAAATTAGCCCGGCAACAGGATCCGAACGTTCTGGTCGGCTTCGATCATGCCGACGACGCCGGCGTGTATCAAATCGCGCCCGATCAGGCCCTGGTGCAAACGGTGGATTTCTTCACGCCGATTGTCGACGATCCTTACACGTTCGGGCAGATCGCGGCTACGAACTCGCTAAGCGACGTCTACGCCATGGGCGGAAGGCCGCTCACCTCGCTCGCGCTGGTGTGTTTTCCGGAGAAGGCGGATCTCGCAATTCTGGAGCGCATCCTGGCGGGCGGATTGTCGAAGATGATCGAGGCGGGCTGCACCGTGATTGGCGGGCACAGCATTCGCGATGAAGAAACCAAGTTCGGATATTCCGTCACTGGAGTGGTGCATCCAAAGAGAGTTCTGGCGAACATTGGGGCGAAAGCGGGAGACTCTTTGCTCCTAACAAAGGCGATCGGCACGGGCGTGATTTCGACGGCGATCAAGAAAGGCAAAGCCGAGGCAGGCTGGATTGATGCGGCGGTGCGGTCGATGACTACTCTGAACAAGCGGGCTGCAGAGGTAATCGCCGCCGGCGATTTTCATGTGAACGCGATGACCGACGTGACCGGCTTTGGTCTCATCGGACATATGCGTGAGATGGCGCTCGCGTCGAAAGTGTCGATGCACATTTTCGCGGGGAAAGTCCCATTGCTTGAGGGTGCGCTGGAGTGCGTGCGCGCGGGACACATTCCCGGTGGACTCAAGAACAACCGCGACTTCGCGGAATGCCTGGTCGACTACGAGCATGCAGTGCCCCAGGATATGCGGGCGCTGTTGTTTGATCCTCAAACCGCCGGAGGGTTGCTCATCTCCACCCCGGAAGCATCATCGCTGACAATGGCTCTTGGCGATGCGGGAATCGCGGCGGTGCAGGTCGGCGAAGTTTCAGCCAACGCAAAACCTCGAATACGAGTAAGCTGAACACGTAGCCCCGGACGCATTCGTCCGGGGACGCTCGCTGTGCTTCGCGGGGCGGACGAATGCGTCCGCCTCTACGTGAGCTATATCCCTTAAGAGCTCGCGGGCGGGAGCGCCCGCCCCACACGGTCATTTCGGGCGCAACCTCAGAAAATCCTGGGCATCTATGTAGCTATCGTTTCGTACTTATTACAAGGCAGGTGTCATCATGCAAATTCACGAACTTGGACGCAGCGGGCTTAAGGTCTCAGCACTGGGGTTGGGGTGCATGGGAATGTCAGAATTTTATAGCGGACGTGACGACGAGGAATCGATCGCCACAATTCATCGGGCGCTGGAACTTGGAATTAACTTTCTGGACACCGCAGATGTTTACGGGCCTTACAAGAACGAAGAACTGGTAGGTCGCGCCATCAAAGGCAAGCGCCAGGAGATCGTGCTGGCCACGAAGTTTGGGATTGTGCGCGATCCGAGTAATCCCAATGCGCGCGGCGTGAATGGGAAGGCCGATTATGTGCGCCGGTCGTGCGAAGGCAGCCTGCGGCGCCTCGGGGTGGAGACCATTGATCTTTATTACCAGCACCGCGTCGATCCCAGCACGCCTATTGAAGAAACCGTGGGCGCCATGGCACAACTGATCAAAGAAGGGAAAGTTCGCTACCTGGGCCTTTCCGAGGCTTCGGCGCAGACGTTGCGGCGAGCGGTGAAAGTGCATCCGATTGTGGCGCTGCAAACAGAATACTCGTTGTGGACGCGCGATCCGGAGCGCGAGATCCTGGCTACGTGTCGCGAGTTGGGCATTGGCTTCGTGGCTTACAGTCCTCTGGGACGAGGATTTTTGACCGGGCAATTCCGGCGCTTCGAAGATTTGCCCGCCGACGATTATCGCCGCAACAGCCCGCGCTTCCAGGGAGAAAATTTTCAGAGGAACCTGGACCTGGTGCGCAAGGTCGAGGAAATTGCGAAAGAGAAGGGATGCAAGCCCTCGCAGCTGGCGCTGGCCTGGGTGTTGGCGCAGGGCAATGACATTGTGCCGATCCCGGGCACGAAGCGGCGAAAGTATTTAGAAGAGAACGTGGGCGCGCTCTCGGTGAAACTCACCAAGCAAGACTTGCGGCGCATCAATGAGGTATTTCCGCCAGAGGCAGCCGCGGGAGCGCGGTATCCGGAGCATGTGATGGCGCTGGTGAATGGGTGAGTCCGGGAAACTGATCTCGAGAACGCTTTCGTCGGCACCGCAAAATCGCTCCAATGAACCTATCCGCAGAAATCTTGTCAAACGGCAGAAATGACACGATCGCACTTAAGTCCATGAAAACAACTACAAGATAAAGTTTCAAAAATGTCCACTTTGCCCCCTCCAATTTGTCACACCGGGTCGTATCTCATTCCGTCCAAATCTCCTGGAGCGATCAGCACTGATACCCACCCTTCGAAAATCACGAAGGCTGGGGCAGCCGCTTTCCGTTACGATAGAAAAGCGCAAAGGTGGTGAGCCCCCAACCCGGGCAGACTCCGCAACCGACTTTGGGTTAGAATTCACGGCTAATGCAGCGCACGCTTCTGATGCGGCTCAGCATCGGCATGGCTTTCTGTCTCCTGGCATCGAATTGCAGGAAGAGCGGGCAAGAGCCCAATCTCCATGACCGGATCATGTCAGCCCATACCTCCCAATACTGCCGTCCACCCGATGCATGCGCCAATCCGCATGTGCTGGCAGTCGAAAGTGGCTACGAAGTAACGACGTTTCTTGGTTCCAAGCCCCAATACGCACATGTCGCAGCGAAGGATCTTGCCACTTATCTTCAAGCACTTCCTATGCAGGTCTGGCCGCGCGGTCCATCGATTGCGCTCAGCCCAACTGATGTTATTACTGACCAGCATGCGATCAACCAGAACTTGCTTGCTGCGCAGCAACTTTGCCGCTCTCTGGGGCTTGAGGTTCAGGTTATACCCGGCGGCTGAAGCTCGATATTTAGGGGTTCGCTATGTACAGGCAGCTGTCAAACTTTCGCTATTACTGTTCTCAACAGCGCGAAGATAATGGCTCACTCACCAGACACTATCGACTTAGACATGAAAGGCATTTTAAGCCGGGTGCCCCATCCTTGCGAGCTCTTTGCGCAAGGGTGGGATTCCACGGACCAAGGCTCTTTGTTTACGGACCAAAACCGCCGCAGGCAGCTTACTGAATCAGCGTGCCGCCGTTGCCGCCATTTGGTTCGGCGTCGGGCGCAATCACCACCGCTGCCGCCACGCGGTCGCCGGGTTCCATGTGTAGCAGTCTCACGCCCTGCGCGTTGCGACCGGATTCACGGATGGTGGTCGAGTCCATGCGGATGATTTTGCCGTAGTGGCTGATCAGCATGACTTCGGAAGTCTCGTCGACTTGCGCAATGGCGACGACTTTGCCTACGCGCTCGGTGGTCTTGACGTTGATCACGCCTTTGCCGCCGCGGTTGGTGAGGCGATATTCGTCGGCGGGAGTGCGCTTGCCGTAGCCGTTTTCGGTGACGGAGAGAATCAGGTCGCCCTTGACGGCTTCATCGACGACTTCAGGTTCGGCTCCGGCAGCGGGCGCTGGCGCGCCCGGGACAGCCGCGGCGGCTGTCCCCACGTTTACTGCTTCAGGCTTGGTTGTCGTGGCCATGCCTACTACGTAGTCGTTTTTATCCAGGTCGATGCCCCAGACGCCGAAGGCAGCACGGCCCATGGGGCGGACGTGGCTTTCGTCGAAACGTACGGCCATGCCTTCGTGGCTAGCCAGAAAAATGATCTGGTTGCCGTCGGTGATTCGAGCAGCAACGAGTTCGTCGCCCTGCTCGATGCCGATGGCATTGATGCCGTTGGAGCGGACGTGCATGAATTCGCGCACTTCCGATTTTTTCACCAGGCCATTGCGCGTGGCGAAGAAGACGTACTTGTTCTCTTCTTCGAGATTGCGCACCGCGACCATGGTCTTCACGGTTTCGCCAGGCTGCAGGCCAACCAGGTTGCCGATGTGCTTGCCTTTGCCAGCGGCGCTGACGTCGGGAATCTCGTAGACCTTGAGCCAGTAGACGCGGCCCTTGTTAGTGAAGATCAGAATGTAGGCGTGAGTGGAGGCGAGGAAGAGATGCTCGACGAAATCTTCGTCGCGGGTCTTCATGCCGGTCCGGCCTGTGCCTCCGCGACGCTGCATGCGGTAAGTGGAGATGGGCGTGCGCTTCATGTAGCCGGAGTGGCTGACGGTGACGGCAACCTGCTCGTCGGCGATGAGATCTTCGAGAACAATTTCAGCGGCTTCGTCCTCGAGGCGGGTGCGGCGCTCGTCTCCGTAGAGCTTCTTCACTTCTTCCAGCTCTTTGACGATGACTTTGCGGAGCTTGGTTTCGGAGCCGAGGATCGATTCGTATTCAGCGATGTTATTGCGGACCTCAGTCAACTCTTTTGCAATTTCATCGATGGAGAGTTTGGTCAGGCGGTGCAACTGCAGTTCGAGAATGGCATCGGCCTGCCTGGCCGTGAAGGGCTTTTCGGGATCGAGCTTGGGAGCGCGGCCTGTGGTGTTGATGTCGATCTTCTTGCCGCCAAAGTAGAGAACTAAATTCTCGCGTGCATCGCCTCGATTGGCGCTGCCGCGAATGATGGTGATGACGTTGTCGAGGTGATCGAGGGCGGTGATATAGCCTTCGAGAATATGTTCGCGGTCTTTCGCCTTCTGCAGCAGGTAAGCAGTCCGCCTGCGCACGACGTCGACGCGATGCTCGATGAAATATTTGATGGTCTGGATCAGGCCCATTTCGCGGGGCTGTCCGTTGACCACCGCGAGCAGGATCATGGAAAAACTTTCCTGCATCTGGGTGTGCTTGAAGAGCTGGTTCAGGACGATCTGAGGCTCGGCGCCGCGCTTGAGTTCCACGACGATGCGCATGCCATCGCGGTCGCTTTCGTCGCGAACGTCGGAGATGTCTTCGATGTCCTTATCATTCACCAGCTGCGCAATGCGCTTGATCAGTACAGACTTGTTCACTTGATATGGAATCTCGGTGACGATGATGGCCTGGCGATCTTTGTTGAGATTTTCGATCGCGGCGCTGGCGCGCATCATGAATCGCCCGCGGCCCGTTCGGTAAGCCTCGAAAATTCCGGCGCGGCCGTGAATGATGCCGGCTGTCGGAAAATCCGGGCCCTGCACGAACTTCAGAATCTCGGCGAGTTGCGCGTTGGGATTGTTGACCAGCGTGATGGTGGCGTCCACGATCTCGGTGAGATTGTGCGGCGGAATTTTGGTGGCCATGCCGACGGCGATTCCGTCGGAGCCGTTGATTAAAAGATTCGGAATGCGCGCGGGAAGAACATCGGGCTCAACCTCGCTGCCGTCGTAGTTGTCGTGGAAGTCGACCGTCTCTTTGTCGAGATCTTCGAGAAGGGCGGTGGAAACCTGCGCCAGCTTGGCCTCGGTGTAACGATCAGCGGCGGGCGGGTCTCCGTCGACAGAACCAAAGTTGCCCTGACCAAAAATCAGCGGGTAGCGCATGCTCCAGGTTTGAGCGAGACGAACCAGAGCGTCGTACACGGCGAGGTTGCCATGTGGATGGTACTTGCCCATGACTTCGCCGACGATGCGGGCGCACTTGCGCGTGGCCTTATTAGGCTGCAGGCCCATCTGCGCCATCGTAAAGAGAATGCGGCGGTGAACCGGTTTCAGGCCGTCGCGCACATCGGGCAGGGCGCGGCCGATGATCACCGACATGGAGTAGTCGAGATACGACCGCTTCATCTCCTCTTCAATGTTGACGGGTTGAATGTTCAACGCACCGGGGCCATCGCCGCCGGGAGGAGGAGTGAGAGGGAGTTCTGGGTTTTGATCGTCAGCCATTCTTTAACTCGCAGGTGTCGGCTTTTGGCCGTCAGGTTAAAACCGAATCCGCTTGCTCTGAAATTATGTAACTGCTTGTATTTGCAGTATGTTATGTGCCTTGGGAGCTGTGTTTATTATAGCACGCAAGTCGCTGGTTTCGGGGGCGAGTATTGACCAGATTGAGGCGCGGATGCGCGGGTTTGGCCGGATCTTGCGGGTAATGTTTCTAGGGACGGACGACCACTTCGTTGGGCGCTGATGGAAGCCGAAATTTTACGCCGCGCGTCTGGTTGGAACTAACTGTCTCGGGCAGGTTGAGAGAAGAGAGTTCGACCTTTCTGTTCCAGTATCCAACAGCGAAGGGATCATCGCTGGTGTAGAGGATGCCGTTCGTGATCGCGTACTCGGACACTTCTTCGCGGTGTCCATCGCGAAACACGAGAATCGCCGTCGCCGACTCCTCCGGCGCGAGAGGCTGAATTCTGCCGACTGCTGAACGATCCTGCCGGCGGGAAGCAGTCGGCATGGGATCGATTATCTGCAATCCTGACGCTTCTTCTCCGCTCAAGCGAACGTAACGATCACCCTGCAGTTCGATCGTCAGCGGTTCTGACGGTGGGCGTTCTGGCGCAGGGGCCACTGGCGGAGTTTGCACGACAATTACAGGGGCCTGAGCCGAATATTCTGTGCTCGAGAGATAGTCGGAGTAGAACGGATCGTAAAACGCCAGCGAGTCGAAGAAACGGCGCGCATGGCCGCCATGATGAAAATTTCGAGCGAATCGCGGAGGGGCCGAGGCCATTCGCTGCGCGTTCATATAGGGTGTGAACGAGGCGAGCAGCACGATGAGGAGCAGGCTGCGCATGATCAATTCCCCTGCGGCGCCGGAAGCTGAAATGCAACGCCGCGATCGTCATTCTGCTGGCGGGTGGCCTCCAGGTCCAGGTCGGCGAGCGCGATTTTTCGGGTATGTCCAGGAGTCAGATCAAAGAGAGTGGCGCCGACGATTGCATAGTTTCCGACTTCCAGCTGGCGACCGCTCCTGAAGACGAGCACGGTCGGTATCGGAGGGGGATCGGAATCGGCGGGAGCCGCGGCATTCGCTGCAGCGTGAGGCGTCGGAACATCCCTCACGGGCGGAACGTAAGAGTCAAACCCGGATCCGCGCCGGTCGAAGATCGTCGGACCGCCCTGGTATTCGTCATCGTCGCCGGAGGCACTGTCATCGGCTGGGCTGGAGTCGACAACGTAGGGAACTGGGACCGTATAGAAAAACGGGGGCGCGAATTCCTGATCATGATGATGGTGCGGACGTCGCTCGCCAGTGCGATTCGCGTTTGATGGGAACATAGGGGAGCGAGAGAAGGGCACGAAACTACCGGGCCCTGGCGCAAAGCCGCGAGGCCCGACTGATGGAGCGCCGGTCGGCGGATTGACCGACCGCCCAACTAACGGTGGAATCACCGTCGATGTCGGCGGGGCACCATTGACCTGCGCGCAGACGCCGGAGACAAAAAATACCGGCAACAGAAACAGGCTGAACGAGGCGTTGCGAAACAACGGCACGAAAATATGATACTCCAATGAAGAAGACATGGTGCACCTCGAACTTGGAACGCCCGTACTTGGTTAGATTGCAGCAAGCATTCGCAGGATGCACGGGCGCGGGACCTGACGCGATCCACGGACCGTATATTTGATGAAAAGACGTAACGGGATTGCCGAGAAGGTGCGGACTATAATTCTGCTGACAGGCGGAACAGTTTTCAAAATATGAAATCTGCGATTCGATTTGGATTGCTGGCGTTGGTGCTGGTGATCGTGGCGATGGTGTCGGCCCTGACGGCGATGCGCTTTGCAATTCACGGCCGGGAGGTCGCAGTGCCTTCTCTGGTGGGCCTGCCGCCGCTGGAGGCGGAGCGGGCGGTGGCAGGACTGGGACTGCAGGTATCAATCGAGCGGCAGTACTACAGCCCGCAAGTTCCGGAGGGCAGGATCATGTCGCAATTGCCACTGCCGGGAACCAAGGTACGGCGCGGGTGGCAGGTCCGCGTGGCGCAGAGTCTGGGACCGACGCGGGTGACGATTCCGGACGTGAGCGGAGAAAGCGAGCATGCGGCGGAACTGAATATCCGCCGGCGTGGGCTGGATGTGGCTTCGATGGCGGAGGTGCCGGCCACCGGAATCCAAGAAGATCAAGTGCTGGCCCAGAATCCGACCGCAAATGCTGCGCAAGTGGCGGCGCCCAAGATCAGTTTGCTGGTGACGAGGACGGCGGAGCCGCAGGCATTTGTGATGCCAAGTTTCGTTGGACAAGCACTGGGGAGCGTGAGCCGGAGTTTGCAGGATGCGGGATTCAAGCTGGGTAATGTAACTGTCGTGGCACCGGCGAGCCCTCCTGCGGGGGATGCGACGAACACGACCGCTTCGGGCGCGCCCACGCTGCCGACCTCGTCTCCGGTGCAAGCGCCACCACCTGCACAGGCTACGCCTGCGAGCCTCATCGTGTCGCAAGTTCCGGCGGCGGGGCAGAAGGTGTTCGCGGGGGCAGTCGTCAATTTCGAAGTACAGTAGGCCACTGGCCACGGATTTGCACCGATCTGCACGGATACACCGATTAAGGGCTTCCTACTCGCTCCAAGATAGCCGCAAAGAAGCCGTCGCAGGGATGAACGCCCGGGATGGTGCGAAGGTAAGGTCCGGAAGTGAGTGAAGCTGGATTGGGCCAGATGAGTTCGCCAGCGGCTTTCAGGCGCTCCAGTTCGATACGGCAATCGCGCAGTCGAAAGGACTGATTCTCAACCAGGGCTTGCTCGATGACGTTTTCGTTTTCTTCTTGTTCCAACGAACAAGTTGAATAGATCAGGCGCCCACCGGGAACAACTCGGTCAAGGGCGGAGCGCAGGATCGCGATCTGGCGATCGTGTAATTTTTCGAGATCGTCGGGCTTGAGCCGCCATTTGATCTCTGGATTGCGGGCGAGCGTGCCGGTGCCGGAGCAGGGGACGTCGGCGAGAACGCGGTCGAACTGCTGGGAAATCGGGAGATGCTGCACATCGGCGCTTACGACTTGGATTTGAGCGTTTGAATGCGATGCAAGCATCAGCCTTTGCATCAGGCGCGCGCGGTGAGGGTGAAGTTCGACCGCAGTGATTGCAGCGGCGGGGTTCTGGTCGGCGATGGCGAGTGTCTTGCCGCCCGGTGCAGCGCAACAGTCGAGAATGTTTGAGCCGTGGCTGACGATGGCGGCGGCCAGTTGAGAGGCCTCGTCCTGGATGATGATTTGGCCGGTACGGAATGCCTTTGTCTTTGTAATGTCTCCCGCCTCGACGCGGCGAGCTAATGCCAGGAGACTTCCAGGGCTGAGAGTGACCCCCTCCTCGCGAAGATGTTGCTCCGCGGCGGGCGTGCGAAGGCGGATTGCTGTTGCCGGGATCGCCTGGTCGTGTCGGCAGATGCGTAGAGCCGCTGAAAGACCGTAAGCGCGGGTCCAGCGCTCGACTAGCCACAGAGGATGCGCAAATGAACTAGCCATGGCTTCCGGAGAGGAGGCGTCCTGGGAGGCCGCATCTTTATTTCGGGGCGCGGCGGAGAGTTTGCGCAAGACAGCATTCACGAACGGAGTGGCGGAGCGTTTGCGAACGCGTTTCACGAGTTCGACACTTTCGTGAAGGGCGGCGCGCTGCGGCACCCGATCGAGCCAGAGAAACTGATAAAGAGCCAGGCGCAAGGCGATGAGTATTTCAGTATCGAGCTTGGAAAGCGGTTGCGACGACGCGGTCGCGATCTCGGCATCCAGGCGAGAGCGCCAGCGGAGGACGCCCATGACAAGTTCGGTGGCAAGGGCATGATCGGCGCTGGAGAGTCGCTTGTAGGTTTGCGAATGGAGAAGGTCCGAAGCGTAAGACGATTCGCGCTCGACGCGGAGGAGAATGTCGAAAGCGGCGGCGCGAGCGGGGGAGACGGGCATCGTTCCAGATTGTAGCTTTCGCTGCGGAAACTTAACCACAGAGGACCACAGAGAACACAGAGTTAACCCAGCTTCTCACGGGGCGTCGGGCGGTAGCCGCGGATGAAATCTGCGGCGGAGGTGCGCTTCTTGCCTTCCAGTTGAAGCTCCAGGAGTTCGAGTGACGTCTTGTGGCCGCAGCCGACTACGAGCCGATCGGCTGCGGCATGGAGTTCGCCGGGAGAAAGTGTCGGGTCTGCGGGTCTTGCCTTGATGATCTGCAGATTTTTGTCACGAAATTTTGTGTGGGCTCCGGGCCACGGCTGGAAGCCGCGAATGCGGTTGAAGATTTCTTCGGCGGAGCGGGAAAAATCTACGAGGCCATCTTCCTTCTTGAGAATCGGTGCAAGGCTGGCTTGCGAATCGTCCTGTCGGCGCGGTTGAATGGTTCCAGCTTTGAGTCCGCGCAAGGTCTCGACCATCAGATCGGCGCCGATGGAGGCGAGGCGCGGCGCGAGAGTTTCCGAAGTGTCGTCAGGCGCAATGGAAAGTTGTTGCTGAAGGAGGATGTCGCCGGTGTCGAGGCTGGCATCGATGCGCATCGTCGTGACGCCAGTTTCCGTTTCTCCCTTCGCAATGGCCCACTGGATGGGCGCGGCGCCGCGATATTTCGGCAACAGGGAAGCGTGCAGATTGATGTTGCCGAGCGGAGGGAGATCAAGCATCCACTGCGGAATGATGCGGCCGTAGCCAACGACGATGATGGCGTCTGGCTTCAGGGCAGTGAGTTGCGAGCGGAATTCCTCATTGGTTTTGATGCGGTCGGGCTGGGTGATGGGTAAATTCCGCTTCACAGCGGACTGTTTCACGGGCGACGGAACCAGTTCAAGGCCGCGCCCCTTTGGACGATCGGGCTGAGTCACGACAAGTTGGACGCGGAATCCAGCGTCAACCAGTTTTTCGAGCGTGGGAACAGCGAACTGCGGGGTGCCGCAGAAAACGAGAGATAGCGATTGAGTCATTGAGCGATTGAGTCATTGAGTGATTGGGCTGTTGCGTGGTTGAGCCGACTTTGAATGGCTCAATGACGCAATCACTCAATCTCTCAATTTTCTACCATTCTCCCGCCTTCATCATCTTGCGAATTTTTCGCTTCATCAGATCTCGCTTGAGAGCGCTGATGTGGCTGATGTAGAGCTTGCCATTTAAGTGATCGGTCTCGTGCAGAAAAGCGCGAGCGAGCAACTCCTCGCCGGTTTTCTCAAAGACTTTGCCATGAACATCCTGCGCGCGGATCGTAACTTTATTGGGTCGCGTGACGTTTTCGCGGAAATCCGGAATGCTGAGACATCCTTCGCTCTGAGTGTGTTTGCCAGCAGTGTGAATAATTTCCGGATTGATCAGGACGAGTTTGGCGTTGGGGTCTTCCTGGAAGGTGACATCAACGACAGCAATGCGGCGCCCAATGCCGATTTGCGGGGCGGCAAGCCCGACACCGTGGGCGACGTACATGGACTCAAACATGTCCGCGACAAGCTTCTGCAATCCTTCGTCGAAGACGGTCACGGGTTCTGAAGGTTTTTCGAGAACTGGATTGCCGAATTTTACGATCGGATAAATCATCAGTAGTTTTTCAGCTGCTGGCTGTAGCCCTGAAGATTTCTTAAAGTTTCCGTCATGGAATCGCCACCGAATTTTTCCAAAGCGGCTCGTGCTAGCGTTAGCGCGACCATTGCCTCAGCCGCGACACCCGCAGCGGGCACTACGCAGACATCGGAACGCTCGTAAGCCGCTTTGACGGGCTCGCGAGTCGAAAAATCGACAGACTGCAGCGGACGCCGTAGCGTGGAGATCGGTTTCAAATAGCCGCGCACCCGGATTTCCTGTCCGTTGGAGACCCCGCCTTCGATGCCGCCGGCATTGTTCCTGGTGCGCGAAAAAGCCGTGTAACCGGAAGTGCCGGTGTAGCCGATTTCGTCGTGCACGGCGGAGCCGGCAGCAAAAGCGGCTGCTACTCCCGCGCCGATTTCAACGGCCTTGACGGCTTGCAGCGACATGACCGCGGCAGCGAGCAGGGCATCGAGGCGTTCGTCCCACTGCGCGTAGGTGCCGAGGCCTGGCGGGACCTGATGGGCCACAACCTCGAAGACTCCGCCGAGCGAATCCCCGGTCTTGAGAACTTTGTCGACTTCCTCTTTCATGCGCCGTTCTGCATCCGGGTCGGCGCAGTTCAGAAGAACATCGTCACGATCGTGAAGAGCTCGAATCCTTGGCCACGGAACTTCGTCAGGAACCGTGACGGCGCCGGTGGTTACGACGTGACTGAGGACTTCGATACCCAGCTCACGCAGAAAAAGTTTGGCGATCGCGCCGATCGCAACTCGAGCAGCCGATTCGCGGGCGGACGCACGCTCGAGCACGTAACGGGCTTCGGGGAAGTTATACTTCAACGCTCCGGCAAGGTCCGCGTGCCCTGGCCGGGGAGAGGCAACGCGTTTGTGTTTCGCCGGGTCTCCCTCGCCCACAGGCAGCGATTCCTGCCAATTCTTCCAGTCTCTGTTTTCAAGTTGGATTGAAATGGGCGAGCCAATAGTCATTCCCTGGCGAACGCCGGAAAGAATGTGGGCAGTGTCGCGCTCAATCTTCATGCGTCCGCCGCGGCCGTAGCCTTGCTGGCGGCGCCAGAGTTCGCGGTCGAGGAAAGCCTGATCGATCTTCAGTCCGGCGGGCATGCCGGAAAGGAAGGCGACCAGAGCTTCGCCGTGGGACTCTCCCGCAGTGAAGTAGCGCAGCATAAATTTTCGATTGTACCTGATGGCAGAGCTGATTCGAGACCGGAGACCGGCTTCAGTACGCTAAATAACATCGAAAAACTGCATTTTTACAAGCAAGGGGTGGCTTGAACGGTTACAATGATGGAACAAGTTTTCAACTGGGATTCGAGCCGAATCCGACCTGCGCTGCATCGTAATTCTCTCTGGCCATAATGAAGGAGCCACCTGTGTGCCCCCCGGCACAGACACAACACGAAGAAATATTCGCCAATAAAGGAATTCGCTGTCTTCTGGTGCATGATCATGTCCTGTTCCGCCAGGGACTGCGTCGTTTGCTGGAGGACGAACCGGACATTTCGGTGGTTGCCGAGGCAGGGAATGCTGCCGAGGCGCTACAGAGGGTATTCGAGCATCGCCCCGAGGTTGTGATCACGGATGCGCACATCTTTGAATGCGCGCCGGATCAAACCGAGCGGCTGATTCTGCGCGAGTCTTCCCGCAGCAAGATATTGTTCCTGACAACACACGAAGGCGATAGCGTGCCCGCGCCGCAGGCAGATGGTGCGAGCTGCGCGGTGCGCCAGACTTCCGCAGAAGAGCTCGTGGAAATGGTAAGGAGAACGCACGCGTCTCAAACGCTCGGCGTAATCTCGGAGAGACGGCGTGGGGATTGGCTGCCGCAAGAACTGCTTCCGCGAAAGCGCGTATTAACCACCCGGGAACGCGAGGTGTTGAAGCTGCTGGCCGAGGGCAGGACCGTCCGATCTGCGGCAGTGCTTTTGGGACTCAGTGTCAAGACTGTAGACGCGCACAAATTCAATCTGATGCGAAAGCTGGGCATTCACAACAAGGCAGAGCTGGTGATGTGGGCGATCCAGAAGAAAGTCGTGAAAGTGCCAGCGAATTTTTAGGTGACACGTTTCTCCCTAAACGCGAAACAACGGCAGATGTATCTGCTTCCTTTCGACCTCGTATAGACATCGATAGCCGCCTGGCACGGTAGAATGCCGCATGCCCAGGGATGCGAGAGACTGCTACGACGAGCTCGCCGATCACTACGATTTGGTTTTTGAAAATTGGGAAGCCTCGATCACACGCCAGGCCGAAACGCTCGGTTCGATCCTCAGACAAGAGTGCAACGCAACCGGAACGATTCGTATTCTGGATTGTGCTTGCGGAATCGGTACGCAGGCGCTCGGTCTAGCGAAGATGGGATTTGCAGTCAGTGCGAGCGACATTAGTCCTGCGGCAGTCGTGCGGCTGCGAATGGAGGCTTCTCAACGCGGCCTGGATATTCCTGCATTTGTTGCCGACATGGTTGATCTGGACTCCGTTCCGGAATCGAATTTCGAGGCAGTGATCTGTATGGATAACGCTCTGCCCCATTTGGAGAGCGACGAACAGCTTGTTCGAGCGCTCAGGCAAATTCGAAAGAAGCTGCGGCCTCAAGGCTTGCTGATGGCCAGCATCCGAGACTACGACCGCCTAATTGTTGAAAAGCCAAAGATGCAAGGCCCTGCTTTTTACTACGACAACAAAAAACGGCGAATTGTTCTTCAGGTTTGGGATTGGATCGATGACCTTCGGTATGTGTTTCATCTCTATATCACACGCGAGACCGCGAACGGGTGGCAGACGTTTCACAGTACTGCGGGTTACCGCGCCCTGGAGAGGAACAAACTGACGAACGCACTGAATCAGGCTGGGTTCAGGAATGTGCGCTGGCTTTTGCCGACCGTCAGCGGATTCTATCAACCCATAGTCCTCGCACACGCCGACGAAACCGCATTGGCGAGTTTTTAGTCATGAATCGCCTTAGCAGTGAGTTCTGCAACGCTTGAGACCGTTAGATCGGGCTTGGCTTCGGCGGCCTTCACGGCGCCTACGCCAGGACGGGCCGACGGACGGTTCACCCACACCGTGGCAAGGCCAAGCGATTGTGCGGGAATGACGTCGTGGTAGATGCTTTGGCCCACGTGCAGAACGCGGTGTGCGGGAGCATTAACGCGGCTGAGTGCAAGTTCGAAAAGCTTGAGCGAAGGCTTGTAGGCTTGCACTTGCTGCGCGGTGATCACCTCATCAAAGTCAACTCCGAGTTGAGGTCGCGTGCGCGCGAAAAGATCATCGTCCACGTTGGAGAGAATGGCCAGCCGAAAACGACTCTTGAGCTGGCGAAGGGCGGCGACAGTGTCGGGCCAGGGTTTCCAAGTCGGAAGAGAGTCTGGCAGTGAGCGAACTTCTTCAGCGCTGGGAGTGAAGTGGAACTCCGCGCCGAACTGCCGGACGACGGATTCCAGCACTTCACGGTAGGGGCGAAACGGACCCTGTTCGGAACGCAACTCAAAATCTCCATAAAGTTTCAGCAGAGTGGCGTCGTCGATTTTCTTCCCATGGGCCGAGAGAACTCTATGAAGCGCTGAGAGAATGCCGGCTTCCCAGTTGATCAACGTGCCGTAGCAGTCGAAGGTGAGAATTTCGAAACGGGTGAAGTCGAGCATGCGCGGGGATCCTGTTCGGCGAAGAAGAGTTCAGTTGAGTCACCTCCAGAACAGGGCTGGAGGTGACTCACGTTATTCGCGGTTGAGTTCTATTGTCGTATTTCGAGCGGGTGCAGCAATTCGAAGCTGAGAGCGGATTCGGCAGGCAATACAATTTCTTTGTTTCCGGTGAAAGCTGCGCCGCCGGCACCGGCGCCGCCGCCCGCCGCCAAGCCGATGGCAGCACCTTTGCCTCCGCCGGCGAGACCGCCAATCAATCCACCAAGAGCAGCGCCTCCGCCGGCCAATACGGCGGTACGCTTACCTTTTCCCTTCTCCGTAAAAGTTCGTGCCGCGGCTTGCACACGATGATCAGTACCGTTCACATTGATGGAGTCGAGGCGCACCTCAAGTACTGCACCGCCCTTGAACCTGCCGAGAGGCTTTGCGTCAACAACGGTGCCGGTCACTTGTGTATCCCGAGGGATCGCGACGACGTCTCTAACCATCACATCCCTGGCGATCGTGCCGGTAAAGGTTTCTCCGGGTTGGCTCAGCTTAGAGCCGATGGCGGATCCCAGTCGCACCGTTAGCTCTGTTCTGGCGGGCACAACTAGCGGCTCTCGGCGGGCTTCCTGACGTTCCGCGGGCGCTGCTTTGTTGTCGGCGGCAGGCTGAGAACTCGGATTGCTGGCATCGCCGCCGGCAGCCGTTCCGCTGTCAGCAGGCTTCCGGCTGCATCCCGAAACGACGAACGCAAGATAGAGACCAAGAATGGTTAACAGAAGTCGTGAGCGCATGATGCCCCCCAAGCTGCGAATAGGTTTTGGATTGATGCTGCCACTGTACCGGAATTGGCCGACGAGAGGCAACTACATCGCAGCGATGGTGTCACTCAAAGGTGCTTGAACGTTGGCGCGCCGCTTTACCGCTCAGGATCAATGCCCGGCAAGACGGGAGCAGGCTCAGGAGATTCCTCGACTTCAGCGTCGCGAGTAGCGGCAGCATCTTCCGGTGGCGAGACTGTTTTTGGCGCCAGAAATTTTTCCGTGTTGAGTAGCGGGCGGCCGAGCGATGCATTGTAACTGGTCCAAGGGCTGTCGAAACCGGCTTCGCGTTGGAAGTGGGCACGCATGGCTTCCATTTTCGAATCGAGGTCATCGAGATAGTGCAGCATCAGAGCTTCGGGGAACATCGGCAGCTTGGGCGAACCGAAATCGTACTGGCCATGATGGCTGATGATGAGGTGCTCGATCAGAGTTTTGAGCTCGTCAGGGAAACCGGGCTGCAGAGCAAGCTTGGCCTGCAACATTTCCAACTCAATGACCATGTGGCCGAGTAGTTGGCCTTTGGTGGTGTAGGAGAACGAGCGGTTGTAGGTAAGCTCGTGAATCTTTCCGATGTCATGCAGAAATGCTCCAGTGAGTAGGAGATCACGATTGATCTGGGGATAATTACTGCACATCAGATCGCAGGAACGAAACAGTGAGACGACGTGGTCCAGCAGGCCGCCGATATAGGCGTGATGCAGGGTCTTGGCTGCGGGAGCATTGCGGTAAGCGGCAGCAATTTCAGGATCGCTCATGAAACTCTGGACTAGCGACTTGAGATGCGGATTCTGGAACGAGGAGACAAAGGTCGTCAGGGTTTGCCAGAGTTCGTCGACGTTTTTGGTAGTTTTGGGGAGGTAGTCGGCGAAATCGATTTCAGTTTCCCCCAGCTTGCGCAACTTGTGAATTGTGAGCTGAAAGCGATTCTTGTACTTATTGATGAGACCTTTAATTTTGAGGAAGTCGTCCTGCTCGAAGGCCTCGAGAACTTCTTCGACGTTGTCCCACATCTTGGCTTCGAGCTGGCCGCTGCGGTCACCGAGCGTGAGCGCCAGGTAAGGCTCGCCGGACTTCTTGGGCTTAATCTGCTTGCCCACTACAACGAACGTCGAGGTGATGACCTTGTTTTCCTGCCGCGAACAATCGCAGATATAGAAGTCCTTCATGGGTTGAGCTGAGTATAAAGCACGCGCCGCCCGCTGGAGATCAGAGGACACCCAACTTTTTGTGTTTCTTCTTTCCCAGTTTCTTGGCGTCCGCTTCCTTGGCCGCGGCAGTTTCAATTGGCTTAGTCTGGTTCGGACTTTCGCCGGTATCAACAAAGCCCGGCTTGACGTAGATAAAGGCATCTTCCCGCAACTTGGTGAGGTAGGCGCGGAGAGCGGGCTGCAGTTTCTCTAAATAGAGGGCATCCATGATTTTGGGGAGCATGTCTTTCATGGGGGGAATGCCGGCCTGTTGATGATCTACAACTTTCAGAATCACGTAGCCCTGTTTGGTGCGAATCACGTCCGTGACGTCGCCGGCCTTCATGGCAAAAGTCCGGTCCTCGAGTTCTTTGGCCAGCTGGCCGCGCTTGAACATGCCAAGGGCGCCGCCGTCGGCGGCGGAGGGACCATCCGAATATTTCTTGGCAATGTCTTCAAAGCTGGCGCCATCGCGAATCTGTTTCAGGAGATCATTCGCCTTGGCCTCGGCGGCGCTGAGAGCGGCTTCGTCAGTCGCAGCCTTGGCAGCCTCATCGGCTGGCGGCTGGGCGGCAGGCGCTGAACCGGCTGCGCTCGGTTCGGGCGTCACCGACGGCGTGCTGGTTTTGGGAGCAACCAGAATCTCGCTCAAGCGAATATACTCCGGCTGTTCCATCTCATTCTTGTGCTCGTCGTAGAACTTCTGCTCCTCCTCTTTGCTGATGTTGAGCTTGCTGCTGACTTCCTCCCCGATCACCTTCTGAGTGATGATCTGATTGCGTTTATTCTGTTTAAAGTCCTCCCAAGAGATACCCTGCTTGACGGCTTCTTTTTCCAAAGCCTCCATCGAATCAAGCTTCATATCCTTGCGCATCTGGTCGAGTTGCTTGACGAGGTCGGTATCGCCGGTGATGCCCAGATCTTTGCCTTTGTCGAGCAGGAGCTGTTGGTCCATGAGATCGCGAAGAATGTCTTTTTCATGATCAGCAAAGGCTTTGTCGGGATCGCTGGGATTCTGCTGCTTCACTTCTTCTTTGAGCTGATCCTTGCTGCGCTCAAACTCCGAACTGGTGATGATCTGGTTGTTGACGCGGGCAATGATCTCTTCGACGACTTGTCCAGCTGCAAGTGCAGGTAGACATGCCAAAGCAATAAGAATCAGGCAAAGTTTCTTCATAAAATGATTGTGGCCGCCACGCTTCCTGGGCTTGCGGGCAAAGGTGGGCTCGGGCCGATTGCAATATTTTACTACTTCGGAGACACGCCCGGGCCAACCTCAATTTGAGTTCGCTTATTGTATGACGCCCGAGCGGGCGTGGGAGTTGGCTGCCGTCAGGCAGTCCGCACCAGGGCGAGGGCGGTACGGTCGTCGTGGGAACGGGATTTTCCCTCAAACTTATTGACGGAACTCAGAACGAAAGCGCACAATGCCTCGGCGCCGCTGGGGGGAGCGCTACAGAAGACTTGTTTGACCCGTTCAAGGCCGAATTCCTCGGTGCAGTCATCGGCACGGCCCTCACACTCGATTACTCCGCGAGAAACCAGAAGAAGAGCAGCGTCTTTCTCAAGCCCTATGGTTGGAGCGTCAGCAGGTGCGTGAGAAAAGAGTCCGAGTGGCAGGCCGGTCGAGGCGAGCGCCGTGATCCCGCTGCCGTCGCGAAGTAATCCTGGCGTGTGTCCGGCATTGGCGTAGCAAAGCGTGCCCAACGTTTCGTGATAGCAGCCGATGAACGCGGGGCAGGGATGGACACCATGCGAGGCCTCGATCAGGACGCGATTAATGCGCAAACTTAGTTCCGTCATAGCCTCGGATTCGTTGATATCGGAGCGTGAGAAAAGCTCAGTTCCGAAGTTGCGAAAGGTCTGTTGTGCGGCAGCGATGATGTCGAGGTTAGCTTCGCGACGGCCTGCAACATCAAGCAACCCAAATAGGATCCGCTCCGGACTGACGCGGAGAGAATCGTACAGATCTCCGCCCACTCGAGTGCCAAGAAAGTCAGCCGCGATTTCCGCTCCCACAATCCTGGGAAACGGCGCTTCAACAGCCGCGACGGTGGGTGGAGCAGAAGAAACGGTGGAGTGAAACAAAGAGCGCATAAAAAGTGCCCACGCTGAAGCTAGCACAGGAAATGGGTACGCGGCAAAAACCGGAAGAACGTACCAGGCTACTCGCCGTATCTATCGGCGAGGTATCGGGCGAGGTCAGTTTCCAACTGGCCGTAGTCAGCATGAATCGTGGCCCGCAAAGCGGCCTCGGTGGAACTGCCCTGGCTGAGGCGCTGCAGGATGCTCTGAATATCGCTCAGGCCATAAGAGTCGTTAATGTAAGACACGGCTGCCAGCGATTCGGCGTACGCAATATAAGCTTCCGTACCTGAGAAACGCAGGAAGTTGCCTTCCAGAGCATTCAGCGGGATATTGCGCTGGGACTTGAATAGCAGGGAGAGCTGGCGTCCATCGCTGCCGAGGCTTCGGGGCTCGATAAACTGGGCAATGCCCTCTTGAAGCCAAACCGGGCAGCGGCCTCCGGAAAGATGGGTGATAAACGAGTGAGCCAGTTCGTGCTTCAGCACATGCGCCAACTCGGGGCTGACGGAACTCAGGCCACTGATGGGAATGCGCAACTTACCGTCATTCAGCGCTCCGGACCACCCCGGCGCGTGGGTGACATCAAAAAACGCCTGCTCCGTGTACAGAGTAACGAGAATATTGTCGCGGGGCGGATTACCGAGATCGCGAACGAGGTCGTCATAGTCGGATTCGAGTGTGGCCAGGATTTGGGCACGGAGCGCCTCCGAGGTCTGTTTGCCCTCGTAATGTACGACGAAATGGCTGCTCTCTCCCTGGGCATAATCTGATTCCACATTCTGCTCGCGCTGCGCCTTGGCCAGCAAGCGCTCCACCCTTGTATCTGGGCGCAATTCAAGGGACCGCTTCCAGGAGACGACGGCGTCCTTGGTATGGTCAGAGGCGAACTGGGCATAACCAAGCATGGCATAGGCGTCGGCCGAGTCCGGCGCGGCCCGCACGGCGCGTTGGGCATAGGATAGGGCTTGGGAGGCATTGCCGATTCGTATCAGCAACGCGACGTAATACGTCAGCACGGTGGCGTTATCAGGCTGGAAGCGCAGCGCGTTTTCGAAATACTGGCGGGACTGAGCGATGTTGCCGTGTTCGAGCTCAAATTTTCCGGCGATAAAATCCGCGGTCGCGCTCAATTCGGGGTTACCTTTGCTTTCCAGGCTGGCAATGGCTTCTAGGTCGACTTTGCCTTCTTTGATGATCCTGGCTACCAGGTCGCCCTCATTGGCGAGGCTGTCCGCCGGCGCAAACGCCGGTAGGTCGCCGAGCTTGGCGGCCCCCGCTGCGACAGGCATTCCTCCCGCATCCACGTGATCAACGACCGATTTGGGTATGGCGTAGGAATCGTCGCCTACGTCGTACTCATAGTGAGCGCCTTTTTCGCGGACGTGATCGGCAACGATGGTGCGGCCATTTTTCAGATGGATCGTGTCAGCGGAAGCTCCGGCAAGCGCGAGCCAGCAAAGAAAAGCCAGCCGTCCTATAAAGAGGATAGTGACACGTAACCGCATTCAGGCGCATTCTAACAATGGGGGACGGCTCTACCTACGTGACCAAGGTACCAATGAAGGTTAGGGGCTTGCGTGCGGCGGTATTGATGGCGCTTGTGGTTTGTTGGATACTTCCCACGCGCGCGACGGCTGAGAACCCTGCGGAGAAACCTGCCGAGGCGCTATATCTGCAACTCGGACAAGTAGGGCTCGATTCGGCGCGGGTGTATCAGGTGCGGGGAGCATCGCTGGATCGGCCGGCGATCCACATCAGCCTGGAAGATGGCACCCTCGGCTTCACTCAGGACGTGATGGGCCGGATCACAGGAGCGTTTTTCGAGGGTGACGGCGAAGTGCTGCTCACGCCTCCGAATGAAGTCGAACGCCGCTCGATGAGCTTGTTCACTGGAATGGCAATTCTGGAAGAACACTTTACCACTGCTTATTTTCGCTTCAACGATAACTCGGCAAGCCAGCTGGGGCCTGATTTACGAGTAACCGACAAACCTCAAGATTTTGTCGACCGCTGGGAAGAAACCGCGAAGAATTTGGCGAACGTGGACGCCACGAGATTGCTCATGACGTTCAGCCGCATGCTTCCGGCGAAAGGCGATCCTAACTCTCCGGCGCGAGCGGATTTGATAATGCCAGCAGATCAATTCCTGCATGCGCGCCTGCAAGGAACCAAGTCTGGCATTTTTGACGTGTACTTCGACTCCCGAGCGTCGGAGCACGTGCAAGCCGGACAGTCAAGACAGGCTGCGAATGGAAATATCTACTACGACGTGTGGACATCGTTTTCCACGATCGATACGGGGTCGGCGTCGACCAGCCGCGGCCACACGCTAGCTAATGAAACCAAAAGAGCTGCCGAGGGCCGCGTCGAAGTTCGGCGCTACACGATCGCGACCGAGGTGCAGCCACCGAAACGGATTCATGCGCGGGCTCGCGTGCAGCTTGATGTGATCGAAGGTGGACCGCGAACCTTGCTGTTTGAGTTGTCCCGATTCTTGCAGGTTGAAAGCGTCCAGCTCGACGGCCAGCCAGTGGAGTTCATTCACAATCCGGCAATGGAGGGGACACAGCTTTCTCGCCGGGGGAATGATCTGGTGGCAGTCGTGTTACCGGAACCGGCGCGGAGCGGGCAGAAACTCGACCTGGAATTTGTTTACGGCGGCGAAGTCCTGGCCGAGGCGGGGAATGGACTGCTCTATGTGGGCGCTCGGGGAACCTGGTATCCAAATCGTGGAATGGCGATGGCTGATTTCGATCTGGAGTTCAATTACCCGCCGGGCTGGACGCTGGTCGCAACGGGTAAATCGATTCCTGCACACGACGGCACGGCCGCCAAAGTGAATGGCCTGCAGACTTCGCGCTGGCTTTCGGAACGTCCGATTCCTTTGGCAGGATTTAACTTAGGGAAGTACAAGCTTGCTACGGTCCAGGCTGGAACCGTCACGGTGGACACCTACGCGGCGGCAGGGGTCGAGCGGAATTTCCCGAATCCAGGAATGCAGTTGCTGGAACCGATTTCTCCTGAAGGGAATCGGCGGCGGCAGTTGCTCGTGCCGAGTTCTCCTTCTCCGACGCGGACCGAGATCACGGTTGGCGATGCCGCGGCGCGCGCCATCCGGTATTACGCGGCTCGCTTCGGCCCATATCCATACAGCCATCTGGCTCTGACGCAGATGCCGGGCACCGAAAGCCAAGGTTGGCCGGGACTGGTGTTTCTTTCGTCGTATGCGTTTCTCGATCAAGAGCAACGCGAACAACTGCATTTTCCGCCGTTCCGCACGCTGCTGCAGCAAAGCATTCCCGCGCACGAGGCTGCCCACCAGTGGTGGGGCGATCTGGTCACGTGGAACAGCTACCGCGATCAATGGTTTTCCGAGGGACTGGCGAATTATTGCGCTTTGATGATGCTGCAAGAAAAAAATCCCACCGGGTTTCGGGAAGTCATGGAGAAGTATCGCCAGGATTTGATCGCGAAAAATAAAGACGGGACGTCACCGATGGAAGCCGGTCCGGTGACCCTGGGAGTGCGCTTGCTCTCCTCGCGATTTCCCGAAGGTTACGAAGAGATTCTCTATGGCCGGGGAACATGGCTGTTTCATATGCTGAGGACGATGTTAGACGATGCGACGCAAGAGGGAAGACGCAAGGGCCAAAGCAGCGGAAGTGCGGAGGAGCCCTTCGTGCGGGCGCTCCGAAAAGTCCGGGAACGTTATGAAGGCCGATCGATGAGCAACAGCGAACTACTGGACGTTTTCGCAGAGGACCTTCCATCAACTTTGCGCTATGAAGGCAAGAATTCTCTGGACTGGTTTTTGACAGGATGGATTAATGGCACTGCCATGCCGAAGCTCGAACTCAAGGCGGTCAAATTCACTCCAAAGGGAGCGGGTTCGGTAGTGACCGGGACAATTTTGCAGAAAGAGGCGCCGGAAGACCTGGTGACTTCGGTCCCGGTCTATGCGGTACTCGGCGGAAAGCAGATGGTTCTGCTGGGCCGAGTATTCGCCGACGGTGAAGAGTCTTCGTTTCGACTGCAGGCGCCAGCCAATGCCCACAAAATCGTTCTCGACCCCAATGAAACGATTCTGACCGGCGGAAAGTAACTGGAGTCGGAGCAGCGGCGGCAGTTTAGTTGTGCCGAATCGGTTTTCCAGTTCCGCCGGCCATTCCCAAAATGGATAACAGTCGGATGCCCGCATGATGCTCTCCCCGCCCCCCCTCACCTAAGTGCTGCATTCCATTCAATTTTTACGGAGCCTTTCACAGTCGAATATGGCAGGCAATCTGCTTAGAAAGAAGTGACTCACAGGATTGGGAGCGGCGAGGAGTGAGCGAGCAATGATTAACGAAACGGCCATGCATGCACTAACAAATGCGAGGGTGGCAGGGGCATTCTTCCGGAATCACGTCGACGAGGATGGAACATTTGGGAGTGCGCAGACGATTCTGTTCGTGGAAGACGAAGCATTTGTGCGCGACGTGACCCGTGAGGTGCTGCAATCGGCTGGATACCGGGTCTTGACCGCAAAGAATGCGGCAGAAGCGATATGCCTTTACCAACAGAACAGCGGCAACGTGGACCTCTTATTGTCCGACGTTGTTCTTCCCGGAGAGACTGGGCGCGCGTTGGCTTGCAAACTGCGACGAGAGAATCCGTTTCTCAAGATTTTGCTGGTCAGCGGATACGCGGAACAGATGGGACTACAGAAGACAAAGCCTGAAGAATTTTTAGCCAAGCCGTTTTCCACCGAGACGCTGCTGCGGAGAGTGCGCCAGTTGCTTGATCATGGTGAACTTCAGATCGGAATGGAAGAAGTAGTCAGGCACGTCGGCAGTAACCCGTAGCCTGCAAAATCTGCCCCGATATATCGAGAGGCGTTCTGCAAGCGGACACGTGTCCGAGTTGCCAGATCATCCTGGTTCATGTGCGGTAAATCGCGCGGACGAGAGAATGCACCTCGTCCATGTAGGAATCCAATTCAAAAGTAAGGCGGGCCCAGTCAAAATCCTTCAGACCGGCGCACTGCTGAGACAAGACGGCAAAACCAGTCTGTTCCAGCAGGTTGACCTGGCGATTTTCGATGTAGCCATAGTTCAGTCCACTTAAACGGCAGAGCAGATCGCTCAGTTCCACCAGCGCGACCAGGCCAGAGTGTTCGCGCGACAGTTGCAAATTGTGGTGTAGCGACACGACCTCGCGCAGGTCGGGAGAGAGCTCCCATTTTTCCGCGAGTAGACTGCCACTTTCGCAGTGCGTGAATCCCAAAACTCTCTGTTCCGCTTCGTGCAGGGGGATGCCCTCGGAACGAGCAACCTCGAACGCTGCGGAGAATTCCTTCGGCAAGACCCAGAGGTTCACGATGATGCCGAGATCGTGAAGCAGTCCGGCGAGGTAAGCCTTGCTGGGATCAGGATAGGAAATCTTGCGCGCGAAGTGACGACAAACCAAGGCGCATCCCAGGGAATGCTCCCAGAACGCCACAGGATCGATGCTGCCGCAATTCTTGGGCATCATGTTCAGCACGCCACAGGACATGGCGATGTCCCCAACCCGGTGAAATCCCAGCCCGATCACCGCGCCGCGCAGGGAATCAACTTTTTGCCAGCGCCCGAAGATATATACATCGACAACGTTCGTCGTAGTATCGAAAGTTAGGTTCCAGACGTGCTCAATAATCATGGAGCGAGTGACTTGGCGCCCGCAATTGAGCATCAGGTATTCCAGCAAAGAGAACTCTTTTCCGGTAAGATCAATCCTGCGCCCGGCGCGTTCCACCAGATGCTGCACGCGGTCGAGTTTGAGGTCCGCAGCCACCAGCACTGACTCCGAAGGCAGATGGCTGCGCCGCACCAGCGCCCGAATGCGGGCCAGCAGTTCGCTGAATGAAAATGGTTTGGCCAGGTAGTCGTCCGCCCCCGTATCCAGGCACTGTACGCGATCTTCCACCCGCGTTCGTTGCGTGAGCACCAGAACCGGGAGACTCGGCTTTTTCGAACGCAGATAACGCAGCACGCTCACCCCATCGAGTTTCGGCAAGTTAAGGTCTAGAATGACAACGTCGTAGTCCAACTGAGTTGCCGCCGCCCGCGCCTGTTCTCCATCCGGCAAAACATCGACCGCGTAATGTTCGCCCTCGAGACCCTGCCGAACGAATTTCGCCAACGCCTCGTCATCTTCTGCAATAAGAATTCGCATAATGTGAACCGTCCTTAATCCAACAAGCCAGTCTAGTTAGAAAATGCTCAAGCGCAGCCAAAACCAGGCTCACCCAAAGGTATGTAGGTGCAAGAATGGAGCTCCGTTTCAAATAGGGAGAGTCGATGCGAATCGGTGCTCATTGGTTTCGCTCCGGCGCGAACCTTCCAGGCCAATCCCTTCGTGCCTGCCCAGCAGAGATAATTCCAACGAGAGTTTTTTAACGGAGTTACGCCTTGCGGATGTGGAGCAAAACAAGCCTAAAGTCTCTGGCGGCTCCAGGTGGAATTCTGCTGCTGGGTGCTGCCTTGCTCGCCTACTCCGGGTGGCTGACGCTGGCTTTGCCTGCGCTTAGCTTTCTGTACTATTGCGCGCTGTTCGGAGGGATGTTGCTGGCTTGGCGATTCCACTCCAGCCGCGTCTGTTTCGCCTTGCTAGTGCTGTTTCTGGCCCAACAGGCAATTGCTGTTTTCGGTGGAGGCCACGTCTCGCCGGGAACTCCGGGATGGACGGCGCTGCAATCGGTCGCGGTGCTGGTTCCGTTGAACTTCATCCTTATCGCGCTGATGCACGAGCGCGGATTCACTGTTTCAGCGACGGCGCCCGTCGGGCTGATTTTGTTTGTGCAGTTCGTGATCGTGGCCGTGCTCTGCCGCGCGGCTGAGGGGGTACCCGGTTCTGCCCCGCACGCGCATCACGCCGCAACCGCCGTCTCCTTGCCGGGCGCCGGACCGGTTATGTTTGCTGCAGCCGGCCTCTTTTTGCTGGGACGATTCTTGTTCACGCAAAAGCCCGTCGACAGCGCGTTGCTGTGGGCCCTGACCGCTTTTTTTCTGGCATTGCGCTACACCGAAGCGACTCGCGTGTCGCTCATTTACGCGGTTACTTCGGCGTGCGTACTGGGAGCTTCGATCGTCGAGAACTCCTATCTTCTGGCCTACCACGACGAACTCACCACACTCCCGTCACGGCGTGCTTTTAACGACGCGCTCCTCCGGTTGCAGCCTCCTTATTCGATCGCCGTCGTCGACATCGATCACTTCAAGCGATTCAATGACACGTACGGTCACGACACCGGCGACCAAGTACTCCGCCTGGTCGCGGCTCGCCTGGCGCGGGTGAGCGGCGGGGGCCAAGCTTTCCGTTGCGGCGGCGAAGAATTCAACATTCTCTTCGCAGGAAAATCCACGGCGCAAGTCGTGGATCACCTGGAACAATTAAGAGCGGCGGTCGAATACTCGGAGTTTCACATGCGAACCGGTGATCGGCGCCAGGCGCCCCGCGGGCCCGAACGCCGCAACCAGCGAACTCGCCGACGCCCGCGAAAAGGCGACGCCATTCGGCAGTTGGTCAAGGAATCAATGCCAGCGCCACTCACCGTGACCATCAGCATCGGGGTCGCGACCTCCGCTAAAGAGGATTCGGATCCCGAACGTGTCCTGCAAGCAGCAGACAAAGCGTTGTACCGCGCGAAATCCAACGGACGGAATCGAGTGGAGACGGCCTCGTCGCCTCGTCGCCGGCCTCAGGCCAAAGCTGCTGGTATCGCCTGAATCTCACGCGCACAAAGAGCGAACTTAGATTCGAGCCCAAATTTCAAACTTAAAAATAATGGATGAAACGGAGTTGCGCCGTGGACGTGCGGCCCGGACCGTCAACCGTTGGGACGGGAAAAACGACGGTCCGGTTCCGAACGTTTTCGCAAGCACCGCAGGCCGTGCGGTCAGCCGGCGGTCGAAGGTGGGATTGAGCGTTTCCGACCGGTGCCCCCGCAAGCAGGACATTTCAAGCGGATGAACGCGACGCCTTCAGACTTTCCATTCAAGTCCACCGGCTTCGCAACATATCCAGTACCGCCACAACTCGGGCAGTCGTCCGGAGCCACTCCTCTCCCCCCTCAGGATTGAGGGCATTGTCCACGAGACGGGTACGAAATTCGCCGCCGATTGTTTTCCGTTACGAAAGCCGAACAAGAATTCCGGGCTCCTCTATCAAGACGCGACGCTTTGAGGAGCTCCCACATTCATGTCCACAACTCCACTTCATCGGCCGTGGTAGACTGGAAATCCGCACGCCGCGGAGAGGTGGCAGAGTGGCCGAATGCGGCGGTTTGCTAAACCGTTGTACGGGCTAACACCTGTACCGAGGGTTCGAATCCCTCCCTCTCCGCCACTGCTTTTATTATCAGCCAGTTGTAAGCTGATGATACCTTCGCTATTCCGAGTTGAATCGGAGGTATCGTCCGGTGGCCAACACCCAGAGCAAGGAAGTAACTCACCAAACGCGTCCAAACCCTTTAAGGCCATGCGGTATTGCCCGGTCGTCCTGTCTCCAAACGGTCGCGTCAAGCCCGATCTGGTTCTCGTCAACGGCAAGCAAGAACGACACCCAGAAGGCGCATATTATCTGGAGTGGCGCGAGAATGGCCGGCGGATACGCCTGTCTGTCGGCAAAGACCCCCAGGATGCCGCAGCCCGCCGCCAGCGCAAAGAGGCGGAGCTCAACGCCCTCAACAACGGCGTACCCGTCTTACCAGACAACGGCAAGAACGGGCCACGCTCGATTGCTAAGGCAGTAGCACAGTTCGTAGAGGAAACCGAACTGACGAAAAAGCCGAAGACCTTGGCCGCCTATACGACCGCTCTGAACTACTTCACCGAGTCCTGCCCCAAGCTCTACCTGCACGACATCGAGCGCAAGGACTTGCTCAAATTCTCCGCCTTCCTGCGCGACGACAAGAACCAGGCGCCTCGCAGCGTCTACAACAAGTTCGAAACCATCATGACGTTTCTGAAGGCGAATGGGATCCGCGGGCTAGTCGGCAAGAATGATTGGCCCCGCTACACCGAAGAAGAGCCTGAGATGTACGAACCGGCAGAACTCGACAAGCTCTTCAAAGCCTGCGACGCCGAAGAGCGACTCTGGTACGAGTTCTTCCTGATGACGGGGATGCGTGAACAGGAAGTCATGTACACGTACTGGTCCGACGTAAACCTGAGTGCGGCCACGGTTCGAGTCAGCCACAAGCCCGACCGGGGATGGACTCCGAAGGCCTAGAAAGAGCGCGAGATTCCCATCCCTTCAAAGCTGGTAAAGAGTTTGAAGGCGTGGAGGGCGAAGTCGGACAAGACTTGCAGCCTTGTGTTCCCCACAGCGGGATGCAATCCGAAGCTGGACTTCCTCGACTGCCTGAAAGCGGTTGCAGAACGGGCAAAACTGGACGAAGACAACTTCTGGCTTCACAAATTCCGTGCGACATTTGCAACGCGGTGCCTCTGGGCTGGAGTTGATTTACGCACGGTCCAGCAGTGGCTGGGTCACTCCGATATGGAAAGTACAATGCGATACTTGAAGCCCTCACGCAGTCAGCAAACGAGGGAGAAGGTTAATGAGATTTTCGGTTAGGCGTCGTTGGGGAAATTCCCGTCCATATAGCTTCCGTACGTCTCTTCGTTGATTCGTGTGGATCGAGATAGAAGCATGCGATGCTGTTCGGTGTTCGGACCGGCCCTGTTCATTCTGGTTACTCTATTGGAGGCAAGAAGGAGACTCGCGATAAAATAGCAGCGACCAAAGCTAATGAAGGCACCTTACAAACGCGAGCGGATTGCGAAGCCGGATATTGGTTTTACGCTGCTTGAGCTGATCGTTGCGGCGACCATTCTATCGATCCTCACTCTGATGGCGCTGCCATTGGCGCAAGTCACGATTAAGCGTGAGAAGGAGAAACAACTGCGACGGGCGCTGTGGGAGATGCGCGACGCTATTGACAATTACAAGATGGCAGGCGAACGAGGCGCGTTTCAGATCAAGGTCGACAGCGGCGGCTATCCGCCAGATCTGGAAACTTTGGTGAAAGGCGTCGAAGCCCAAGCGGGCAAGAAGATTCGATTCCTGCGCTCTATTCCCATCGACCCGATGACCAAGACCACGGAATGGGGCTTAAGATCTATGCAGGACGATCCTGATTCCGATTCCTGGGGTGGACAGAACGTGTTTGATGTCTACACCAAGTCACTAAGCACCGCCCTCGATGGAACCAAGTACAAGGACTGGTAGGTATGCCGAGGACCTTCGCCGTGGAAAAGCGCCAATACGAGAAATTGTGCCCCGAATCGCCGCCCTTTTGTGAGCCAGATCAGCGGCGAATGGACCGCCTCGTTGAGCCTACCCTGAACCCCCGACCCGGCCGGAGAGACGCGCTAGCAACCTACCATCCGGCGACTGAAGCACGACGACCAACGCATCGGTTAAGTTCACACCTTCCGACCGAACCTCGAACTGGTACTCCCACCAGTCACGGTCACTCGGCAGACGAGTTGGGTTGGCTATTCGCCCTTCCACCACCGGCCCGATATCGGCCACTCTTTCATCAAAGCCGTGCTTCCAGGCGCCATCAAATGTTACAGATCTCATAAAGTTGTCGTCGAGACGAGGGAGTATCGGCGTACTTCGTTCCAGGGACCTCTCCTTCGAGGAACAGAAACCTAGCGCCGCAAATATTCTTACTGTCAGTCTCTCAGGATAGGCCTCCACTTTCTGGCCGCCCTTGCGGAATTCAATGCCATTGGCACTCCTATGACCTTGAAGACCATCGAAGAAGTCGCCTGCTATCACGTCCCCGTCGAGAATGAGACAAGTGTCACCAGCGCGGACAAAGTCGATTCCGAGCGGCAAAGTCTTTGTCTGTTTTGACGGAGGCTCAAGGAAGGACTGCACCTGCGGGGTATCGCGGGGAACAGGGGACGGCGGCGGATTCTCAGTAGCGATACCGATCTTCACAAGTTTAGCCCTTAACTCCTTTCCGATCGGACGCTTTACGAACATCTTGTCCTTGTCGAATCGAAACTCTATCCGGTCACCGGCCGTCCATTCCGGTTTATGCTTTGGGCCAGGAGGACAGCACACTACCGACACGAAGTAGGTAAAATCGCCTACCCGGATTCGCAGCGAGTAGCCGATTGGAATTCGACTGATCGGAACAATGCTCGAAGCCAACGGAGGAGGCGCATCCAAATATAGCATCGGCGCTTCGACGACTGCCCCCTTCTGATAGAGTTGCTTCTCGGAGCTTGACGCAGTCTTAAGCGCCAGCACAATGAGAGTTATAAGTATCCGTTTTCTCCAGTTCAGTGCAGCGATCATTGAACCTTGCCCGTCCGCTCTCGATGCTCCTCGTCCGAAATACCAAGTGTGGTCACAGTACCCGAGTCGCGGAGTTCCAGTCGTGGCGGCACGAAATAGGGCACCACACGCACCATAACCGACAAAACCAGAAGCCACACTGGAATTATCCAAATGACGAAATACAGAACTCGAACATGAACGGCCAACAAAAAGCCTCCACTAACTAGCATGCTGAGCACGGACAGCACTCTCGCGTACATCGCCGAAGCAACCATCTCTGTTCCGCATCGGATACATCTGTAGCCCTGGCAGAAAACAGCCTTCGAAACGGGGTTCGATCCAAGGCATTGCGGACATCGAACCGTCATTCGGTTACCACTCAGCACGATGTTCACGGACAGAACGGCCTGATTTCGCCCACCAGTCCGCGTGAACAGAGAAAGGAAATTGGCTTTCCGAGCATTCTTCCTCCTCCCACGATGTATTCGATGAATAGAACGAGGCGACCGCGTTATAGCTTTCCTGCCAAAAAGGGTACCGTAAGCATGCTCGGCTGTGGTTTGGGGTGAACAGCCACCACGTCAATCCCGCGTGGATTATTGTAGGATAGTTTGCTCACGCATAGGAGACCGACGCTAGGCCGAGCAATGCTGCACCGCCAACGAGCGCAGAAGTCGTGTAAAAACCTCCATTGCGCAGGGGTTCTTGATGGTTAGGACACTGGTTTTGTCGAGAGCCTGAGCAAGCGTGTTTGCTCTGTTATCTTGCGTGGGTCGGGGCTTCCGTTGTTTGCGGCTATTGTCTCGGTGGCCACGCTCCCGACCCCACCTCTAAGAGTGCATGTTGTAAGCGTTCGGCCGCACGACTGAGTAGCTCGCGCGTCGAATTAAGGATCCGATTGTCAACTAACAAGACCAAAAACGGCTCATTACCGAAATATCGTCGCTCCAGAACGAACACCACATTTGTGGGTAGCGCGTCTACCGTTTCATGCAGACCTTTGTCGAGCGCTATTGCTAATTCAACCGCAGTTGTGGCGAGGATTTGAGAGGTGCCTATTATCCTGAATCGATCACCTTGCCAAAACTCATTTATCAATGTCCTTATCTCGTCCGACCCAATGTTCCCATAGAGCGCGCCGTACCGTGTGTACCCTACCACACCAATACCTTTGACGATTTCGCTTGGCAATCGCCTTCTTGTTCGTTGAAGTTCGAACCAACAACTATCAGTCGCGCCGCGCATCGCCACAGATACTTCTATGTAGAACGCAAGGCCAACATAGAACTCCTCCGCGCAAGCCGCCACTCGGATTAAAGCACTTGACCCACGATTTTCGATTGAAATGAAGTTGTTCGTTTCAGTCGGAGCGGAACCGAGCCTCACATAGAAGTTGCGGAACCGGAATTTCATAATTATTGCCACGGCCACAAGGGAATGTGAACAACATTACCGACATTCACATGAAGCCCGTTCTTCGGGTCATAGCCAATACCGATTAGGTTACCCGCCATCCATGCCCTGCAATAGACAGTAATGTGGCCATAATTGCTGGTGTTAAGACCTGGGTTACAAGCGGCAATGGAACCTGCAGCTTCCCCGATCAATGGGACGCCAACTATAACGACGCCGGTTGCAACAAACGCGGCCTTCCCTACAGTATCCGCACTCCGCAACGTGTCTCCACAGTGGGGGCAGTCTGGATTGTTGTAGAAAGCCGCAAGGCCTGGATGGGTATCCGAGTTGTTTGCGGCTGGTCCCACGTTCGGCCCCGATTGGGAGTACGAGTAGAACGTGGCGGTATCCCCTGTTATTGCTTCCGTGGTCTGCCCGCCGCCGTTGTAGAAAGTTGAGTAAGTTTGGCCGTCTAGACCTACTATGTCTACTTCGCTCACGTTGCCAGCTTGTATGCTCGTCACCAAATTTTGGTTGTCCTGATTCGCCTGATCCGACCAATTACCGTTTTGTCCCAGCTCAACCCAAGTCCCGCCAGCGGCGCCACATCCCGACACGCTACCGGTAGCACCATCAAACTCGGAATCGAAACTGCCGTCATCCCACAAGCACTCCAACCCTAGCGGATCGATATACCCCAACGGGTTATTAAGAACGTAAGCATATCTGTTCCAACTCTGTGGATTGGTTGGGTCCACCGCCGACAGTCCCGCCGGATCGGGTGAAATCCAGCGGCCCTGTTTTGGATCATATTCACGGTACAGGAAGTCGTAATCCAGCCACAGGGTGTCTTTGTTCGCTCCGGTAAAGGAAAGTTCGCCATAACTTCCATTCTCGGCATACGGTTCCCCGAAGGGGGCATAGGCGGATGCGGAAACGATGGCATGAGATGTGGTCGATTCCAGACGGTCGCTGCCCAGCCCGTCAGGATGTCGGTAATCGCTTAGGCCCCACGAAAAATACTCGGCCTGGGCTCCGCCCGGCAGCGGCAAAAAGCTCTGCTGCAATGCTGATAACGCAGCTTGCCGTCCTTTTCCAGCGCCTTGTTGATGATCCGTTCCAGTTCGGGCGGGACCGCGCGGTTCAAACGCATGGGCGCTACCGGGGTCTGGTGCACAATGGCGTCGAAGATTGCGCCGGAAGTGTCGCCCATGAACGGCGTGGTACCGGTTGCCATCTCGTACAAGACAACGCCGAACGAGAACAAATCCGTAGGTGCATCCAGGTCTTTGCCCAGCACCTGCTCTGCCGACATATAAGCGACTGTGCCCAGCGCACTACCCGGAGTCGTCAGATGGTCCTCGCTTGCCGCCGTTGCTGCCGTAGCTTCCGCGGCCGGTGCTCTTGCCGTGCGATGGATCACTTTCGCTAAACCGAAATCAAGGACTTTGACCTGCCCATGCTTAGTAACAAAGATGTTGGCCGGTTTGATGTCGCGGTGAATGATGCCCTTCGCGTGCGCCGCCTCAAGAGCGTCAGCAATCTGAACTCCCAACTCAAGCACGGTCTCGGTGTCCAACGGGTGTCCGGCAATGCGATGTTTGAGGGTTTGACCTTCTAGAAACTGCATGGCGATGAAGGGCTGACCTTCATGCTCACTAACTTCGTAAATCGTGCAAATGTTCGGATGATCGAGCGCCGAAGCTGCGCGGGCCTCGCGCCGGAACCGTTCGAGTGCCAGGCGATCTTTGGAGAGCTCCTCTGGCAGGAACTTCAGAGCGACGTAGCGACCGAGTTTCGTGTCCTCGGCTTTGTAGACCACGCCCATGCCACCGCCGCCCAGCAACGACAGGATCCGATAGTGACCGACTATTCGCCCCTCCATCGATTGGTCTTCGCCAGAGGCAAGCTGGTCCGCCGCGATTTCCAACGCGGGAGACTCGATGAAGTTTTCCGCCTGTTTGTCATGGGCAAGCAGCGATTCCACCTCCTGCCGCAGGTCCGGATCATCTCGGCAGAATTGATCCAAAAAGGCGGCGTGTTCCGATGGCCGCAACGCCGCTACGGAATGATAGAGCTTCTCGATCTGATTCCATCGCCCGGGTTCAATCTCATCCACCTTGGCTGAGCTCACGCAGCAACCACACTTTTGCCAGTTTCCAATCGCGACGAACCGTTTCGGGAGAAACTTTCAACACCTCGGCACTTTCTTCGACCGTCAATCCGCCAAAAAACCGCAGCTCTACGACTTGAGCCTTGCGGCCGTCAACTTTGGACAGGGCTTCAAGCGCATCGTCCACCGCTACCAAGTCTGTCGAGTGCGCCGGCGAAACGACAAGCGACTCGTCGATTGAAACCGCATGGGCCCCTCCTCCCCGCTTTGCGTAGTGGCGGGAGCGGGCAAAATCCACCAGGATGCGCCTCATCAGCCGAGCACAGAGGGCAAAAAAGTGGGAACGGTTCTGCCATTGGATGTTTTTTAAGTCCACTAGCCGCAGGTAGGCTTCGTTAATGAGCGCAGTAGTTTGTAACGTGTGCTCGGGATGCTCTCCCCGCATCCGGCTCTTCGCCAGCCGTCGTAACTCGCTATACACCACCGGAATCAGCTTCTCCAGTGCTTTTTCGTCGCCGTCATTCCATGCCAGCAAAAGCCGCGTGACGTCTTTGGACTCACTCTGCGCTGGGGTCATGGCGCTCTCGACCGAAGGAATCCACGCCGTAGCCGCACGATCATATCACCGCATGAACCCAGGACGAAGAAATTGCCGCGTTCGTTACCGTTTTTTTCTCGATTTCACGCTTTAAGGAATAGACGGGGAGCACGGACGTATGTGGGGCATTTAGATGAAGCCAACAACTGGGTGCTCACTGGGACTACCAAAGCGAGAGGAGAACAACAATGAAAAGCATAGTCGCACAATACGCTCAACGGATCGTCCTGATCCTTGCGATCGCCTCGGTCGTTGCTGTTCCGGCCATGGCAAAAAGAGGCAACCGGAAGCTGGATTCCGGGCATTCGACGGCACGGATCTTGCTAGGCTCGAACGTGATCAATATTGGCGTCGCTCGTGTGGGCGGCAGCCTGGAACTGGATGCCGCCAGGCCTTCGAATTCCGTGTTTGACCTCAGCATCGATCCGGCCGGAGGCAAACTGGTGACCTTCAAGTCGCGGCGCGTGACTATGAGTCCTGACGGCAAGCTTGAGGTCAGTGGAGACCTGACGCTCAGCCGCGAGGTGCGACAGGCTATCCTCAATCCCGCTGAAGACTATTCTGGGCCGGTATACGGGGAACCGACAATGCAGATCGTGACCCATGAAGTCATATTTGCGTTCCCATTGAACGATAAGGCAAAGGAGTCGGAAATCACCGGTGAGGCCAGGATGTTCGGTGAGAATTTTCCAGAATTGTTCGCCGCGCTGAGCAAAACGAATTGGCAGCCTGTCGTCCAGGACAAAACTTGCGAAATGCCACAGGCAAGCGAGGACTATGCAGGCGCCATATGCACCGGAAAGGTGGTCGAGAGCAATCGTAGCGCAGCCCTGACCAATATTGGCGAGGATTATCACGGATACGACTCCGCCGCGCCCGAGGGGAACCTGATGACGATCGTCTTGAACCTGCGTCTGACTCGGGAGATTCCTGAGCACGTTATGACGGCGACTTGCTCGAAATGGCAGTAATAGAATCCCTCCCTCTCAGCCAGACCTTTAGTTTCTGCTATTTACAGTACGTGACTACCAACTGACTACCAAATTCCGATCATTTGCCTCCGCGCGGTATTACCTATTGGAGGCAATATGGCAGTCACACTCTATCGGCAGATCGGCAAAGGCAAGACTCGGCGCTACCAGAAGGTCAATCTCGGACGTGGGCGCTGCCCCGCCGATCTCACCGGTCCTTACTTCCTGCGATATTCGCTGGCTGATGGCACTCGTCCGTGGGAATCCGTTGGCGACGACCTCGACTCGGCAATCGACGCTCAGAAGCGCAAGCAGGCATATTTCGAGGCTCTCGACGCCAACGTTCCGGAATCGCGGCGATTCGACAATTGACACTTTCGTCTGTCAGCGAAGTTCCTCCCCGACCGGATCTCTGCACATAACATTCCGAATGGTCAAGTGTAGCAGCCGAGTGCACAACCACTGGTCGCGTCCGCTCGTAGCACTGGATTGCATGAAAAGCCGTCTCCAGCATGCAACGATCAACTTTCTACAACCATCGCCATTGGTCGATGATGGGCGTATAACGATAGAATTGCCCTCCATGGTTGTTCGTCATTCCAGACGCGATTTCCTAATACGTCTCTCAGCGGGCATTCTGGGCTCCGTCAGCTTTCCGCCGATCTATGGCTTTGCAACTACACAGCTGCCAACTGCTTCACCGAATCCAGGCCAGTTTGACATTCAGAAGATTACAACAGATGTTTATTTCGCCCAGGCGCACCCTTGGGCTCTCGGCCAGTCGAACGCCGCGATTTTTGTTAATTCGTCTGACGTGCTGGTCGTCGACGCACATTGTCATCCTGCAGCTGCCGCTGCGCTAATCGGACAAATCAAACGTGAGGTGACCCCCAAACCTGTGCGGTGGTTGGTCAATACGCACTTTCATTGGGACCACACGCAAGGCAATCGTGCGTACGCGACCACAAGCGAAAAGCTCGAAATTTTGGCCACCGACACTACCAAGCAGCTGATGTCCCAATTACTGGTGCCCCGGTTGCGCGCTGCGCTCGACCCCGCGAGTCCCGGACCTCGCGGAACACAACAAGTCGCGCGGCTAATCGAAGACTTGCGACAGCGTGCGGGCGGGACAGCATCGGAGGCGGAGAAGGGGCCATTGCTTGAGCGAATTGCGCAGCTGGAGTCATTTGCGCGCGAAATGAAGGATTTCGAGCCCACGCTGCCCACCATCACATTCGAAAAATCGTATCTGATCAGTGAGAAGGATTATGAGCTACAGCTGCAGTTTCATGGATTAGCTCATACCGCAGGCGATGTGGTGGTGTTCTGCCCTCAAAAACGGGTAATTGTGACCGGCGATCTTCACAACTCCCATTTTCCAGGGTTTATCGATTCCTATCCACAGCTCTGGCCGAAGGCTATCGACTCAATTGCATCTCTCGAGTTCGATCACATTTTGCCAGGACACGGTCGGGTGGAACACGGCCGCCATGGATTGATCGGCCGACGTAACTTCATCGAGGAGATAACGGGACGTGTGATTGCCGGCAAAGGGGCCGGCCAGTCGGTCGCCGAACTGCAGCACACCATCACTGCGGCATCTTTGAAGTCGCTGCGATCTAGTGATTTCGTGCCCGCTGACACTCCGGAAGCGATTGACACTGGCATTAAGGAGAGCATTGACAACATGTACGAGCGTGTCGACAAGACCGCGTACACGGGAACCGAACCGGTTCGCTTACGAGGCTAGTGATTTCTCAGCGCTCTTAACGCGCCCATAGGGCGGCAACTCAAATCCGTTAACGTGAGAATACCACTCTATGAGGAAGACCTGATCCCCCTCTTCATAAAGTCAACTCCTCAGACATATCAAGGTAGTGGTTGTCTCAAGGATAGAAGCGTGGCCATTGATCTTCGGAACGTGTAACGGGCAAGTCGGAAACCAGCAGCCAAAAGACGAAAACGGGAGATCTCGGGTTGATCCAGAAATCTCCCGTCGTGGATGTCCTTTGCTTTACGCGTACAGCGCCAGGCTGCTGCTGTTGGCGTGCTCTTGGGCTTCTTCCGACTAGCATCCTTGCCTTTGAGGTAGGCGAGCGTTACGTCCAGAGACTCGTGACCGAGCCGGATGCGGATCGTGTTTACCGACACGCCTTCTTCATGCAGCGTGTCGGCGTAGGTCTTGCGGAAGCGGTGAAGCTCTGCGCCTTCGACGCCGGCTTTCTTCGCAATCGCCCTCAGCTTGCGCAGGAAGTGACCGTCAGGCTTGCCTTCGCCGCGTAAGCCCCAACAGGTCGCCCTGTTCATAGCCGCCGTAGGGCAGCCCTCCCCAATTGTCATCCACCCACTTCCTCCAGCCTTCTATCGGCGTCTCGTTCGGACGGGGTGTGATGCGGTTGAAGTCAATTAGAACGGCTTATGCATTTCCGGCACTATCACGGATAACCTGTCAGGGGTCAACTCCAGTACCGCGACCTTTGCAGTGGTGGACGAGTACGGAGCCGTTCAACCGAACCGGCCGGTGATTTTGGGGTCTGGAGGAAGCTACTCTTTCACGATCTCACTCCAGTCTTCGCGACTCGACACTGACACGGACGGGCGGCAGTGCACGATCACTTCAGGGCTAATGATTTCGCCGGCAACCTCGGTTCCGCAGCGACGACTGTAACCGTTCTCCACAACGTCAAGCATTGAGGAGCATTGGATTCCTCTTTGGGTCGTGCCTGCGAGAATTGATCGATCGAGTTTGGATTTTAGCGGATGACCGGAAATATTTCCGGGCCTGAAGTCGGCTTCGAAGAGATCGACATGATTTCCTCCAAACCCGATTCGGGCCAAAAATGTGGGGGCGGCGGCGGCTCGTCAAAGTACTCTGGAAGCCCTCCATCTATGCCAGCTGACAAGCAACGACAGAATCGGGTTTGCCCCTATCTCACTGCGCCCACAGCTTCGCCTCGTCTGCGTTCCTTATTTACCTCCAGTCGCCCTGCGATGCTGCCCAGAATTGCGAGCGACTGCTCGAGGCGTGGGGACCACGGCATACCGCAACTCAGTCGCAAGCAGTTGCCAAACCGGCCGGTGGCCGAGAACATTGGTCCCGGCACGACGCCGATGTTTTGTTGAAGAGCCTTCTCGAATACCGTGATCGCGTCAACCGATTGCGGGAGTTGGACCCATACGAGAAATCCGCCGGCGGGACGAGTGACTCGCGTCTCCGGAGGAAAATACTGCGCAATGGCGCGGCTCACCATCCGCAGGCGGTCTGAAAGCAAAATGCGTACTCGCCGCAGATGACGCTCGTACCCGCCCGACTCTAAGAATCTGGCAATCACCTGTTGGGGCAATGATGGTGCCGCGACTGTGTTGATGAACTGCAATTGTTCGACACTCGACTGCCAACGGCCAGCCTGCACCCAGCCCAGCCGGTAGCCCGGACCAAGCACTTTGCAAAATGATGAAACGAGGAGCACAAGACCTTCGCGATCGTATGACTTGATGGTCCGCGGTCGCGGTTCGACGAAAGCTACGTCGCCAAAAAGATCGTCTTCGATGATGGGAACCTTATATCGCCGGCCCAGTTCAGCCAGATTGCTTTTAGCGTCATCGGAGAGTACGTAGCCCAGCGGATTGTGACAATTCGAGATGATGATGCAGGCACGGACTCGCTTCCTGCGCAGAGCGCGCTCCAGTTCGTTGCGGTCCATTCCAGAGCGCGGATTCGTCGGAATTTCCAGTGGCTTCATTCCCAACGACTGGATGAGTTGCAAGATTCCGAAAAAAGTTGGGCTTTCGACGGCGATCACGTCGCCAGCCTTCGCTACTGCGCGAAGACATAGAGTCAGGCCTTCCATGGCGCCGGAGGTGACGATCACCTCCTCCCACGACGATTTTCCGATCTGCCGCGAGGCATGTTTTGCGATCTGCCGCCGCAATTCGGCATGCCCAGGGGGAAACTCGTAACTGCAGCTGTGTGCCGGATTGTCGCGAATGATCTGGCGGATAATCTGGTTTAACTTGCGAACAGGATAGAAGTCCGAACTGGGAACGGCGGTTCCAAGTTGCAGAGCTCCGGAGGCCGACCGCAATCGGAGCAGTTGTCCGAGCCGCGCATCAAGGCCTGCGTCGCGCGGCACTGAGCGCTGCGGCTCAAATCCGGCTTCGGGGGCAAGATCGGAGAAAGGAACGCGCGCGTAAAAGCCAGATCGCGGTCGAGCTTCGATCAGCCCTCGATTTTCCAGCCAGAAATAGGCTTGCAACGCGGTGGAAGCGCTGACCTGACAGCGACGTTTTATCGCCCTGATTGAAGGTACCTTTTCACCTACACGTAGAATGCCGGCCCGGATCTGGCGCTCAATTTCGCTCGCAACCGCGACATACAGTGGGCGTTCCCCATCCCGCCAGGGACGAAAATCTGTACCGGTAGGCGCAATGTGCTTCTGCATCTGATCTTTTATGCTCCCGCAGTAGTCTATCGCTGACCCGCGATGAAAAGGAAGCTTCGATAGGGCTGCCTCGATCAGTATGGCCCGTTTTGACGGCAAGAATCGGATAGCCCGTTTCGCCGGCCCACCCTATTGTTGAGCGCATGCATAAAACAATTGAACCCTCAATCCTATATTTCGGTACTCCGGTCGCTCTGATTTCAAGTCTCAATGAGGACGGCGCGGCAAACCTAGCCCCGATGTCCTCGGCCTGGTGGCTGGGCTGGAGCTGCATGCTGGGTCTTGGGTCGATGGGGCAAACCTCGGAGAACTTGATTCGCACGCGTCAGTGCGTGATTAATTTGCCCAGCCAGCACGAAGTCAGCCGGGTGGATCGTCTGGCGCTGACGACGGGCAGGAACCCTGTTCCAGAAAAGAAGCAAAGCTGGGGTTATCGCTATGAGGCCGATAAGTTCGGCATTGCAGGATTCACGCCGGTGCCGTCGGTGGAAGTGTTGCCACCCCGCGTAGCTGAATGTCCGGTACAGATGGAAGGCATCGTCCACGATTGCCGACCGTTCGGGAAGAATGTCTCGGCCAACTGCTTCGAAGTGCATATCGTAAAGCTGCATATGGATGAATCACTGTTGGTGGGTGACGGGCCGCGTCCCCATATTGATCCGGAGAAGTGGCGCCCGCTCATCATGAGCTTCTGCCGGTTTTTCGGCAGGGGAGAGGAAGTGCATCCTTCGCGCCTGGCTGAGTCCGATTTCATGAAATTTGTGCGCAACGGAACAGGGAGTCCGCCGACGGCAAACCCGCCTATCGGCAGCGCCGAGACCCGCACTTAACACTTTACTGTGCAGGAAGGCGGCATCGAATCGTAGTCTGTACCCGTATGTAACGCACGCTTCTGCATCTGTTCTGTTCCCGGGTTTTCAGTTATCGTCTGTGCATTCGGTGAGACATAGCCTTTTGGGGAGAACAGTGAGATGGACAACGGGCTGAACAACATGTCTTTGGAGACTTTGCTGATTCACGCCGATCGCGACGGCAACGAGACGTCAGCAGTGTCGGCGCCAATTTATCAGACGGCAAATTTCGCTGGAGATTCGCCGGAAGATTTCCTCGAGCGCTCCAGCCGCCCTCGCCATCCCCAGTTCTACACAAGATATCGCAGTCCGAACGGAGCACAGGTCGAAACTTTGGTCGCGCGACTGGAAGGGGCTGAATCCGCCCTACTGGTTGGCTCCGGAATGGGCGCAGTAACGCTTGCGGTATTGGGATTGATTGAGCACGGAATGCATGTCGTTGCACAGACCAGCCACTATGGTGGCACGCTGACGCTGTTGCGCGACGTGCTGCCCCGGTTCGGTGTCAGTGTAACTCAGGTCGACCAGCGGGATCCCGCGGCTTTCGTCTCGGCGATACGCCCCAATACGAAGGTGGTACTTCTGGAGAGCCCCAGCAACCCGGGAATGCGGTTGACCGACCTGCGCGCGGTGGCCAAGATCGCTCAGGCGCAGGGTGCATTCACGATAATTGACGGAACTTTCGCCACTCCGCTAAATCAGCGCCCCTTGGAGTTGGGTATCGATGTAGTCGTGCATAGTGCGACGAAATATTTCGGCGGGCATTCCGACGTAATTGCAGGCGTAGTGCTCGGTAAAGCGGAGGTGATCGAGCGGATATGGAATATGCACGTCATTCTTGGAGCGGCGATAGGGCCCCTCGATGCCTGGTTGATCCTGCGCGGCCTGCGCACGTTGTCGCTTCGAGTACAACGGCACAACGAAAACGCCATGGCGCTGGCAAGCTTCCTCGAGGGGCATCCCGCGGTGCGGGCAGTGCATTATCCCGGCTTGAAATCACATCCCCAGCACGCGCTCGCATGCCAGCAGATGACCGGCTTTGGGGGAATGCTGAGCTTTGAGGTTGAGGGCGGTTATGAACACGCGAACGCCGTTATAGGCAGGCTGCGGCTGCCGCGGATTGCCGCCAGTCTGGGCGGTGTGGAGTCGCTGGTGGTGCATCCGGCGGCGAATTTCGCCCATTATCTGAACGAGAAGGAGTCCGATTTGGCGGGCATTGCGCCGGGATTGATTCGAGTTTCGGTTGGGCTTGAGGGCGCGGCAGATCTTATTGCCGACTTCGAGCAAGCATTATCGAAACCTCAGGATAGCGTTGTTTCCGGCAGGAATGCTAGGCGGCACACGGAGCAAATGAAGGCGGGGATTGCGACGACTTAATTTAAGGAGAAACATGCTCTATAACAAGAAAGTTCCGATCTCAGAATCAGCGCTGCTGGTCATTGATGCTCAGGATTCGTTCAAGGTGGGACCTCGATGGGAGCGACGTAACAACAGAGACTTCGAGACGAACGTCGGCAGACTGGTTGAGCTTTATCGCAAGCATGGTCTACCCGTGATCTATTTTCTGCACACCGATGACGACCCAGGCTTCGAGCGCGGCGGCCCTCATTACAAGTTGATGGATTTTCTTTCGCCGCTTGGTTCGGAGCCGGTCCTTCATAAGGACACCCGCAACGTCTTTACCAGTACAGGCCTGCCGGCATTGCTTATGGAAAAGGGCGTGCGCAGGGTTGCGATCACCGGGATTCAGATGGAACAGTGCTGCGAAACTTCGGCACGCGTGGCGGCCGATCTCGGGTACGCCGTGGACTTTATTACAGAAGCAACTATGACCTTCCCCATCCCGAACCACGACAAACCGGGAGAGGAACTGGGCGTCGACGCGATTCGGAAAGGACAGAGTATGCCCTTCGGCGACGGTTTGCGACGATTGCCACCGTGGACAAGATTGCGAAAGAACTTGCCGATGCTAAGGGGCAAAAGGTCGATGGTCAAAAAAACCACCATGAACCACTCTCGGCTCGCCTTTATGCCGGAGCTTGAAATCCGCGCAATCAGCGATGCCGACCGCCAACTCTGGGAGCCACTGTGGTTCGGTTATCTGGACTCTTACGAAAAAACGCTTCCTCAGGAGGTGACCGAATTCACCTGGAAACGGCTAACCACGAGTCAGGATATCCACGGTCGATTGGCCCTCAGCCCGGCAGGGGAAGCGCTGGGCCTCGTACATTTCCTCATTCATCCTTCGACGTCGAATATCGGCGGCAATTGCTATTTGCAGGATCTGTTTGTGGTCCCGGCGGCAAGAGGAAGGCGAGTAGGACGAAGGCTGATTGCTGCCGTCGAACAGACAGCTAGGGAAATGCGAGCAGCTCTGGTGTATTGGCAAACCGAAGAATTTAATGGGACTGCTCGTCGGCTTTACGAACGTGTAGCCAAGCGGTCGCCATTCATCCGTTATCAGATCGAGCTGTAAAGGACAGTTTTTAGAAACGAGTAGCTCATAACGAGCAGAAAGTTTCGTCGAGGTATATGCCGAACCCGCAATACACAGTTTCCATGAACCCCGCGCGATTCGATGTGGATATGATCCACAGATTCTTAACCTGTTGCTATTGGGCAGAAGATATACCGCGCGGTATCGTGCGACGCTCAATCGAGAATGCCGTGTGTTTTGGCGTTTTTGACGGAGATAACCAAGTTGGGTTCGCCCGCGTGATCACGGATCGCGCAACTTATGCCTATATTGGGGACGTGTTCATACTCGAACCGCACCGCGGGCGAGGTTTATCGAAACTCTTGATGAGAACAATCATGGCGCATCCGGAGTTGCAAGGGCTTCGCCGCTGGTCGCTCGTGACCAACGATGCGCACGGCTTGTATCAGCAGTTCGGGTTTACGCCACTGGCGCGCCCGCAGAGGTATATGGAGATTGTCAACCCAGCGGTCTACAAGGATATGCGGGGCTGAGAGGCAGCATCGCCATGACGCACACGACGCCTTCCAACTGTTACGACGACCGAGCACGAGCTCAGGCTTATGCTCAACTTGAGTTCGCCAATACGTATCACTTGGCATTCCGCGACCTGGCGGCGATATTTGCGGAGCACGTGAAAGGTAATCGGGCCCTGGATTTCGGCTGTGGTACGGGACGTTCAACACGATTCTTGAAACGCCTTGGATTCGAAGTGACGGGCATTGACATTGCGCCACCGATGATCGCAAAGGCGCGCGAAGTGGATGAAGCCGGCGATTATCGATTGATCAAAGATGGCGATTTCAGCAATCTGGAAACGGCCGAATACGAGGTTGTGCTGTCAGCCTTTACTTTCGACAACATTGCCGGATGGGATAGGAAGGTACGGTTGTTCCACGATCTGAGTCGACTGCTGGCTGGTTCAGGAAAGATCATCAATATCGTCTCAACGCCGGAAATTTACCGACATGAGTGGGCCTCGTTCTTGACAAGAGACTATCCAGAGAATCTGACGGCAAAGACAGGCGACGTTGTGCGAATCCTCACTACTGATTTCCCCGACCGCCGTCCGGCGGAGGACATTCTGTGGACCGATGAGGACTACATGGAGGTTTATCGGCGCGCCGGTCTCAGTCTAGTTGCAAAGCACAAGCCGCTCGCCAGGGATGATGAACCTTATCCGTGGGTGAACGAGACGAGAATTGCGCCATGGGTCATATATGTTCTCGCAAAGACGCTGGATCCCAAATGAAGGCATTCATCATCGACGCGTTTACAGACAAGCCATTTAAGGGAAATCCGGCAGGCGTTTGCTTTGTCGAGGCGCCTCTCAGCGATCGGACCATGCTGCAGATAGCTCAGGAGTTAAACCTTTCGGAGACAGCGTTCATTTCAAGGCTCGATGCCAATGAGCAGTTTTCCATCAGGTATTTTTCACCCAAGATGGAGATCCCACTGTGTGGCCACGCCACTCTTGCTTCCGCCAAAGCGGTCTTCTCCGTAAGTCGCCTCTGTGCGGTTCATTTTAGAAACATCCAAAACCTCGACTTGGCTGTGCGAATCTCGCCGGATGGGATCTCTATGAGCTTTCCCGTGTACGAGACACATGCAGCTCAGGCCCCGCCCGCGCTCCTCCGCGCTTTGGGACTAACGTCGGTCCGCAACGTCGCGTACAACCGCGAGACGAAAATCCTGCTCTTGGAGGTAGCTGCACCACATGAGTTGGCGAATCTGGAACCAGATTTCCCGGCGCTGTTGCGGTCGCATGATTCCATCAATGGTGTACTTGTCACAGCGCCTGCGAGCGGTGACGGCTACGACTTCCACTCGCGTTATTTTTGGCCCTGGAGTGGCACAAACGAAGACCCGGTAACCGGCGGCTCGCATACCTTCCTGGCGAAATACTGGTCGGAACGGTTAGGCAAGACCAGGATGAAGTCGTTTCAAGCATCGCAGCGGTCGGGCTTCATGGATGTGGAGTTGGTTGACCGCAAAGTGCTCATCAGTAGTCAAGCCGTGATTGTCTTTCAAGGCGAGATCTCAGTGTGACCAGCTGCGGTCGAAAGCCGATGTCATCCAATACGTAAAGGACTCGTTCGCATATCTTCATCGCGCATGGGCAACCATCGACGACAAGAACATTGGTTATCCACAGTGCCCCGATCTCGCCAATGCCAAAGGGGACGGCGAAGCGTCTCGGTCTCGCCGTGCAAGCTCTGCCCCATACTTTGACCACTGCGGGCAGATAGTGGAGTACTTGACTCATACGAAGCCTGGGGAGCTTCGCTCACTTTCGATTGGACTTCTGCGGAAGTTCCGCGACCTTGGTCACTAACGCGTCTCTGCAGCCAGCCTCTAAAATCTCGACATGACGTTGGACTCGTTGCTCTTGAGCAAGGATCCGGAGGTGATGCGTGTGATCCGGCCCACGCTCGAGCAATTATCGATAGAAGTGGAGGTCTGCAACGAAGCGCGGGCAGGCGCCAATATTCTAATCTCCGACAAGTTCGACGCGGTGATTGTCGATTGCGACGATCTCAATGGGGGCATGGCAATTCTACAGGGTCTGCGCAAGACTCCCAGCAATAAGAACTCGGTTGCGTTTGCCATTCTCAATGGAAAAAGAACGACCACCCAGCAAGCTTTTGACATGGGCGCCAATTTCGTTTTGCAGAAACCGATCAGCGCTCTGAATGCGTCCCGCTGCTTTCATGCGGCCTTGAATTTCATGGTCAAGGAGCGCCGGCGCTACTTCCGCCAGCCGGTAAAGATGCTGGTCAAGGTCGTACTCGAAGGAAAAACCTTGAATGCTACCAGCACGAATATCAGCGAAGGCGGCATTGCTCTCATGCTCCGGGAAGCACTGCCCAAAGGATCTTCGCCCCGTCTGAAATTCTCCCTGCCCGGCAAGGACGTTCACCTCGAAGTCGAAGCTGCGGTCGCTTGGGTCGACGTCAAGGGCCTCGCCGGATTCCGCTTCAAAGATGTTCCTCAGAAATTACAGGAAGAGCTCGAAAACTGGCTCGACGAACAGATGGAAAAAGAATTTCCCGGGGCCAAAGAGAAAATGGCGGCGGCAGAGGCCGCAGCTCGTACTACTAATCCTCAGAATTAAGACTTCCTTCAACTCTCACACAATCACTGCGCCACTCCGGCCTGCTCGCCAGTATCTTACTTTGGACTTGCGCGCATCTGTACACGTGGCAATCTGGAAGATCATTTCCTGCAGGAGGACGCCATGATAACCAACGACTTCCGCATTGCCAAAGTACAAAAAACGCTGCGCTGGTTTGAGGAAGATATCCCGCTGCTGAATATGCGGGTGAAAGAGCTATCGAAAGAGCGACAGGAGTCGGCGCGGCAATTCGCGGCAGCTGTAATCAATCAGACCCGCGCCGAGCTGGAACGATTGCTGCAACAGCAGAGCCACGACCACTTTCACGACCTGCATGATTCTGCCGGGACGCCCTGCGAACCAGCAGATTAGCAATTGTGAATCCCGAAAACGTGAGTTAGAGAGACGATCCAGCCGCGGCCTCGGCGCCGACGGCCGTGGCGACGGTCCGGTCCACAGTAGGGAAGGTCACTTCCTCCCACAGTGTCTTGTCCCGCAAAATACGAGAGACCAGGGCCGTATGCATGGCGTGCCCGGCGCGATCGGCGAAGACGTTGCCCAAAATCTGCTTTCCTAACAGCGCCAAGTCGCCGACCAGGTCCAGCACTTTATGGCGGACAAACTCGTCGGGGAAGCGCAGCGGCCCGTTCTCAATGCCATCGCGGGTGAGCACAATGCAATTCTCCCGCGAGGCGCCGCGAATCAAACCCATATTTCGCATTGCCTGTTCGTCCTGTCGTGAACCAAACGTGCGCGCCGCAGCAATGTGCCGCAGATAACTTCCGTTGGTCAGCTCCACTTTGAAAGTTTCTTTGCCGATCAGAGGATGGGGGAAATTGATCGAATAGGAAACACAATACGTATCAGACGGATAGACCGCGATGAACTTGTTCCCTTCGCGCATCTCGACCTGGCGCCGAATCCTTAAGTATTTGCGCGGACGGCGTTGCTTGCGGATGCCCGCCTTTTGAATCATCTCGACAAAGGGCCGGGCGCTGCCGTCGAGGATGGGAAGTTCGAGGTTGTCGAGCTCGACAATCGCATTATCAATGCCCATGCCGATGAAGGCCGAAAGCACGTGCTCCGTGGTGGAAATGAGGACGCCTTTCTTCATAAGGCTGGTGGCATAACTGACGCGCGCCACATTCCGGCTGATTGCTTCGATTTCAAAACCGTCGAGGTCCGTGCGCCGGAACACTATGCCAGTGCCCGAGGGCGCCGGCAGGATACGCATGGCCACGGGAGCGCCGCTGTGCAAGCCTAGGCCGCTGCACTCCACCGCGGAGCGGATTGTCTGCTCTGGGGTCAAGAAGAATCGCTTTAGTGAATGGTGTAGATTACGCCAGAGTTGAGAAAGTTGTCTGTGGCAAAAAAGCCACAGTAAATGTCCGAAGCGCCTCTCGGGGGGACTCCCAATGGCCCGTCAGATACAATGGTATTTCCATTAAAATAAACGACTTACTCTGACGTTGCTATTTTCAGATGGCGCATGAGTTGAGTTGCCAACAATGCAAATAGCAGTTACTTTTGTTTACTCTGCGGATCCGGGCTGGGCGTTTACCGCTTTGCCTTCCCAGAAGCTTTATTCGGGTTGTAGCCGGACTTGGGATCGAACATCGCCTCGTCCAGACCTTGGTTGATCGTCACCGAGTTGAGGAAGCGCTGGCTGGCCATATCCCCGTTGAAATAGCGGGTCAGATTATAAGGGCACATCACACCGGAAACGGGTCGGTAGTTCTCGTAAATTTCTTCTTCGAGATTTTTCTGCCTGTCGACCGGGTCGCGCCACGAGAACGCCTTCTTAACCGGCAAATGCGTGTCGTTGTCGAAATACAGGTCCACGCTCTCGTTCTGTGCATTGATCACCGTAATCTGAGTTGCGGGATGTTGCGCAGCCACCGCCATGCCAACGTACAGAAGCACAACGCCGGGATTGTTGATCCAGGTGCGAAGAACAGTATCCAGCGAAAAGTGGCGGCGACGTAGGTAGTCGTCCAGATCTTTTTGCTCAATGGGACGCGGGCCTTTGTAAGTGATTTCCCATGCCCGGTTGCCCACGTAGAGTTCTGCAATGTCTCGTTCTTTGGTGATTTCCACCCGCTCCTTGTCAGGAAATTCGGTGAAACTCCAAAACAGTGCGCCTTCTCCATTGGGTCGGCCGTTGTGGAAACTGTAGCCGCGTCCCTGTTGCTCGCGGTCGCGAATGGTGAGATAAGCCTGTCCGCCCAGAGCTTGGATGCCCTGCTCGACTACGGCTCGTGCCTTGCGCGCGTCTTCCTGTTCCGGAGAAATCGCGGGCCCCGTCTTACTGGCGTCTTGGGCCGTTTGGGACGGCGCTGAAGGGGCCGGATTCTGCGGCTGCCCCAATGCATAGCAGCAACCCGAACACACCAAAACCAGGATGGGAAGAAATTGTTTCATTCCTTGAGGGAGTGAGCTTGCAATCAGAATTGTAGCGTTTCCTGTGGACTTTCTGCCCGCGGCTGTGAAGGCTCCTCTCCTTGCTTGGATGCAAGAAACAGCCAAATTGCAAGCCCAAGCGCAGCGGTTTTATTAGGCTTTTCTAGCCCTTAATTACCCCACCAGCACCGCTCCGCCGTTCACGTTGAACACTTCCCCAGTAATAAACCCGGCGTGCTCGGTGCACAGGAACAGCACCGGGGCTGCAATCTCCTCTGGCGTACCCACACGACCAAGGGGAATCGCGCGGCGAATCGCGTCGCCGCTCTTCGCATCTTTAAGCGCCGCCGCGCTCATGTCGGTATCAACCCAGCCGGGAGCGACGCAATTCACGTAGATGCCCGCGGACGCAAGTTCACTGGACAAACTCTTGGTCATGCTGATAAGGGCGCCCTTGGTCGCAGAATAGTCGCAATGAAACGCCTCCCCCCGCTGGCCGCTCGTAGAACTGATCAGCACGATGTGTCCGGCTGCGCCATGCTTCCGAGGCTGTGATTTCATCTGCGCGACCGCATGTTTCGCCAGGCCGAACACTCCGTCGAGATTAATGGACAAAGTGGACCGCCACTGCTCGTCGGACATGCGCTCGATGGGCACGTCATCAGGCGGCCACACTCCATGGTTGGCGACGAGAATGTCGAGCCGGCCAAAATGCCGGACCGACTCGTCTACTAACGCATGCGCCGCCTCCGGATTATTCAAATCAGATGCAATGGGATGGCACGCCTTCGCGCCACATTCTTTGGCGAGAGTCTCGGCCTGGGCGCGGGCGCTGCGATAACTGAAGGCCACCTTGGCCCCAGACGCCGCAAACATTCGCACCGTCGCCGCCCCGATGCCGCGCGAACCGCCAGATATGAGAGCAACTTTACCCGAGAGAGAAAGAGGAATCGACATAGCAGACTAGTTTCCGGTTTCCCGCCTGGGGTTGCAAGTGGGGCCCGGTCAGTCTCCAGTGCCGGAAGACAAGCGTTCCGATTTCAGCCCGCGGAGAAGCAGGCGCACCAGCATGCCATCGAAGCGCGTTCCGCTCATCTTCGAAAGCTCGTCCAGAGCCTGTTCCGGAGTTCGGGCGGCAGCGAACGATTGCTCGGTCACCATGTTGGCATAGGCATCGGTCAGGCCAATGATGCGCGCCCACAGGGGAATCTCCTCGCCCCGTAAGCCGTCGGGATAGCCCGAGCCGTCGAAACGTTCGTGATGATGGTCGATCGCTTCCCGCATCATGTTGCTGTGAGGGATGGTGCCGACAATCTCCGCGCTCACGCGCGGATGCAGTTTGACTAGTTGAAATTCGTCATCGCTTAGCGGGCCCGGTTTGTTGAGGATACGTTCCGGAATAAAAATCTTTCCGACATCGTGCACCCGGGCGGCATAAACCAGATCAGCCGTCTCTTCAGAAGAAAGCCCAAGAGCCCGCGCGATCACCTCCGTATAGCGCGCTACCAGGTCGCCATGACCGGCGGTCTGCAATTCACGAGATTCGGCCGCCCGGTTGAGGGATTCGATCGCTTCCTTCAGCAGCGGGACGTTGCACTCCTTCTCTCCGCCGCAAAGCTTGTAGAGGGTTGAAGTCAACTCCTCGATATGCTCAGGTCCAGTTTGTTCGCGTTGCAGAAACCCTTCGATGTAGGCCGAGATTTGCTGTCGTTGCCGCGCGAAGTCCTGGCCCTCGACATATTCCTGCGCCGTCGAGACAGAATTTCCTCCCGAGCGCTTGGAGACATACATACCGGCATCCGCCACGCGGATGATGTCTTCGATCGAAAATCCGTGCATGGGAAAACTGGCCACGCCGAAGCTTCCCGTTATGTGATGTTCACTCAGCATGGGATCGCTGGCCAGCCACTGGCGCAAGCGTTCGGCCAGCACCTGAGCCTGTTCGGCGCCGGTCTCGGGCATCAGCACGATGAACTCGTCGCCGCCGTAGCGGGCAACCACGTTCGATTGCCGAGACTTTTGCTCGAGCAATCGCCCCACGCGCGCCAGTACCAGGTCGCCCTCGAAATGCCCCATGGTGTCGTTGACCTCTTTGAATTTGTCGAGGTCGATGAGCACCACGGAGAAAGGTCTTCCCGAACGCGAAGCTCGTTTCCATTCGGCAGAGAGCGCTTCCCAGAAGAAGCGGCGTGTCTTGATTCCCGTCAGCCCGTCAGTAATGGACTGCTGCTGCAGCTTCTGGAAGACGAAAGCATTGTGCAACGCAGTGGCCAGCAGGTCGGCCAGCGTATTGAGGATCAGCACATCCTGAGGAGAAAACGCATTCTCGTTGCGGCTCTCAATGTTGAGCACGCCCAGCAACGACTCGCCATACGTAATGGGAATGCAAAGGATCGCGCGAGAATCCGGAAGAATTCCCGTCAGGTTGCCGGGCAACGCATGTTGTACCAGCGCGCGCTCACCGGTGCGGGCCACGCGGCCCAGAATGCCCGTTCCGAGCGGGATACGCTTGCCCACGGAGTGCGCCGTCGCCCCAGCTTCGGCCTTGATCTCGATCTCTTTGGTTCCATAGTCGAGCAAGCCGATGCCAATGTGATCGAAACTGAAATTCTTCTGAATTTCTCCCACAATCTGGCTCAACATGTGCATCGGATCGTCACTGGAGATCGCAGTCCGCGACACGTTGTTGAGGAACGCAAGTTGGCGCGAACGCCGCTGCTCATCGGCAAACAGCCGTGCATTCTCTACCGCGACCGAAACCTGCCCGGCTGCCGTCGCCAGCACATCCAGGTCGCGCTGTTCGAAGACGAATTCGCGATCGGGATTCATCGCCACCATCACTCCAGCGGGCTTGTTGCTCAAGAAAATCGGCACTGCGATCAGGCACTTGGCCGGACGGTCAGGGATATGGCTTATGCCTAGCTTCTTGCGCGTAGCCTCGAGGTCGGAGCGGATCAGCAACGGTTCGCCCGTACGAATCACGTATTCGCTGAAAGCATTTCTCAGTTCGCGAGTGCGCTTGGGTAGAACTCGATTCCCTCTGATCTCGAGTTCGAAGCGGAGTTCTTCTCCCTCCTGGAATGCGATGTAGAAGTGACTGGTATCAAAAATCTGCCCCAGTTCAACCTGGATGGTGCGCATGATCTCGTCCTGATCCAGGCGCGAACTGATTGCCTTTCCAATCTCGGTTAGCAGTTCATACTCCTTCGTTCGGCGGTGGGCGTCGTGACTCACCACATAATTTTCGAGGGTCAACCCCAACTGCAGTGCCAGGCCCACCATCAGCCGCGGGCCGGACGAACCGAAGGCTCGGCGTTCCGCATGCGGAAACAGAATCACGCCAAAATTGTGCTCGCGCGTCTGCAGACTCACCGCGGTCAGATTGCGGACTTCCGCTTCAGTGAGAATTCTCTTGAACTCCGCGAAAGTCCCTGTAGAAGTCACGGGCAGCGGTTCAGGCATCTCTGCCAGGTGCTGCACCGTGAAGATTCCACTGCGGCGGTAAGCCAGTTCGGACAGATAATCTCCGGCCCCACTTTTCTCCAGCGCCTCCAAGAATCCGGGAGAAAAACCATGTTGTACCGACGGCAGCAGCCCGCGCCAGCGTTCTGTAATGAAGATGGCGGCGCGCCCCATGGGCAGTGCACTGCGCAAGCGCTCCAGCGCAGCCTGCATGCTGGGCACGAGGTCGTCGGCAAAAAGCAACCGTCGCGGGTCCACACCCAAAGTCGAGAGAGCCAGCGTATTTTCTTGCACCGCGTTGCGCTGGTTTTCAAACAGCACCATCACCATGGCAATGCCCAGCAGCATCTGCGGCACCGGACCAAACAAACGGCTGGCGTTGCCAAACATCTCTGTCCACCCGTTCTGCAGTTGCCCAACGCCCATCAACACGGCCCAAAAGGCCAGCGACACGGCGAGCACCCAAAAGGCCAGCGATTTGCGGCGGTGGCTATTCAGGTAGAAGACCGCCGAGCAATAAAGCAGGATCGCTGCCAGGCCTAGCCCCAACCGAATCGCGGGCTGCACGTCGGGCCGGAAGACGCCATTCACGATGTGTCCGCGCAGCGTCAGACCGGCGAGCAATACGCCAAACCCCGCAACCGCCGCGTCGTACCAGCGGAAGTGATACGAATCCCGCATTAGCCGCGTCGAAACGAAAATGCACAAGGCCATCGCGACCAGGAAAAGCTCGCTTACAAAAAATGCCAGGGAAGATTTCGGAAAGGTGTCGAGAACGTAGTGCAGCGAGTAGGCAGCCCAGGCCAGTTGCCACGCGCGGAAATAGGGCTGCCGGCTTTGCTCGTGCAGATAAGTGAATACGAGAAAGAGCAGTACCGAGACAAAACCCGGAATTAAAACCGCCGTAATAAAAACACTGTTCATAGGGTCGGTGAAGACACCTCTGGCCAAACTTCCTGGCACAGTTTCGGGGGGAAACAGTATCCCAATGTTTTCACATCAAGCCCCCGGAGCACAACAGGATTTAGGTACAGCGCCGCTTACGATAGTTTTTGAAATCAAAGGGTTGCATGCAATATCGTTCAGGCGGCTGGCTTGACGATGGTTTTGGCTGCCCGTACCATCGAAGGTCAATCGAATCTTCAAAGAATAGTGGCTCCCGCGGCCGAATCGTGTCGGGGACACAGGGACCGAACGCGGCTTTCTTCCTAAAGACTTTATGCCTGAAACTTTGAATTCAGCTTCGTTAGGCAAGCCCAGGGTGCGTTTTGCACCCTCACCCACCGGCTTTCTGCACGTAGGCAGCGCCCGCACTTTCATATTCAACTGGCTTTACGCCCGCCGCATGGGCGGCACCATGATCCTGCGGCTCGACGATACCGACGTCGAACGCAATACCGACGCTTCGGTCAATTCAATTTTTGAGGGATTGAAGTGGCTGGAGCTCGACTGGGACGAAGAATACAAACAGTCCGAACGCGGCGAGCTGCACCGTCGAATGGCCGACACGATCTTTCAGAAAGGCCTGGCCTACCGCGATTTCACTCCGGCCCACACCGGAGATAGCGAACGGTCGGGCGCGCAAGGGACGTGGCTCTTCAATCCCGGCATGCGCGAACTTTCGCGCGAGGAGAGCGATCGCCGCGCCTCCGCGGGAGAGCCGTTTGCCCTGCGCTTTCGCGTGCCGCGCGAGGGCGGACAAATGATCCGTTTCACCGACGCAGTTTACGGCGAGCAGATGAAAGCCGGCGCCGACATCGAAGACTTTGCCCTGTTGCGCTCGGATGGCATGCCCACCTATCACCTGGCTTCCTGCGCCGACGACGCCGACCTCCGCATCAGCGACATCATCCGCGGCCAGGATCATCTTTCGAATACTTACAAGCACGTCCTGCTCTTCGAGGCCGCAGGCTTCACGCCGCCTCAATTCGCGCATCTTCCGCTGCTGGTCGCTCCTGATGGCACTAAGCTTTCCAAGCGTCGCCACGGCCCAATCGTGAGCGTGACCACCTATCGCGACGCGGGATTCCTGCCCGAAGCCTTCATCAACTTCCTGTGTCTGCTGGGCTGGTCGCCAAAAAATGATCGCGAGCAGATGAGCCGCCAGGAGTTGATCGACGCCTTTTCGCTCGAAGGCATTAATCGGGCCAACGCCGTTGTGAACTTCAAGGAACCCGATGTAGGGCCGACAAATGTGGGGCGGGCACTCCTGCCCGCCAACTCCCTCCCCGAGGAAGCTTTTGACGCCAAGGCCGTATGGCTCAACGCCGAGCACATTCGCAGTCTGCCCATCGAAGAGCTCAGTCAACGCTTGCTGCCGATCGTACGCGAAGCCGGCTTCAACGTCGCTCCAGAAAAAATGCTGCGTATCACGCCGCTCATTCGCGAACGCATCAAGCTGTTGCGTGACGTGCTCACCGCCGCGGATTTCTTTTTCGTCGACCGGCTGCCGCCATACGACCCCTCCGAACTCATCCCGCAAAAAGGGGATGCGGCCATGGCGAAGAAAGTTCTGGAGAAGGCGCGAGCAGTGCTCGCGAACGTTGAATTCAAACACGACCCGCTGGATCAAGCGCTCCGCGCCGCCGCCCAGGAATTTGGCATCAAGGCAGGCCAGATGTTTCAGCCGATTCGCGTCGCGGTCTGCGGCCGCAAGAATGCCCCGCCGCTGTTTGAAACATTGGAAGTGCTAGGACGCGAGACGACGTTAGCTCGGATCGAGCAAGCAATCTCGCGGATCCTGTAGTTATTTCATGTAGCGACAGCCGCCTCGGCTGTCAGGGTTTTGATCGTTGCCACATCCCGGCTCACTGCCCTGCCTGGACAGCCGAGGCGGCTGTCCCTCCGCAAGCTTCCTTACTTTTTGTATCCACTGCCCGTGCTTCGTGAATCTATAAACATATTGCTGCACCTAATTTGCGGGAGAATCTGCCATGAAAGCAGTCCAAGTCAGCAAAGCACGCGGAGATTTCGAACTCGTCGAGCGTCCCATCCCCCAGCCTGGCCGCGGCCAGGTGCGAATTAAGGTCGAGGCCTGCGGCATCTGCCACAGCGACGCCTTGGTCAAAGAAGGAATCTGGCCCGGACTACAGTATCCCCGCATCCCCGGCCACGAGATCGCCGGACGCATCGACGCGATCGGCCCCGATGTGACTCTGTGGAAGCCCGGGCAGCGTGTCGGTGTGGGATGGCACGGCGGCCACTGCTTTCAGTGCGACCCCTGTCGTCGCGGCGATTTCATTTTGTGCCAGAACGAAAAAATTACCGGGATCAGCTTCGACGGCGGCTACGCCGAATACATGGTGATCGGTGCCGAGGCAGTCGCTGCTATGCCCGACGACCTCCCAGCCGACGAAGCCGCTCCGCTACTCTGCGCCGGAATCACTGTATTCAACGCACTGCGCAATGTTGGAGCCCGCAGCGGCGACTTGGTAGCCATCCAGGGAATCGGCGGCCTCGGGCACCTCGGCATTCAATATGCGCGCCAGATGGGCTTTCGCACGGTGGCCGTCGGCCGCGGTCAGGACAAAGAATCGCTGGCCCGCAAGCTGGGCGCGCATGAATATGTCGACACCGGCGCCGGCGCTCCCGCCGAAGCGCTGCAAAAATTGGGTGGAGCGCAAGTCATCCTCGCCACCGCGCCTGATTCAAAATCCATCTCCGCTCTGGTGGATGGACTCGCCGGGAACGGCACACTGCTGGTGGTGGGAGCGGGTTTTGATTCGCTGACAGTGACGCCATTACAGCTCATTGGCGGCCGCAAAGCGATCCAGGGCTGGCCCTCTGGCACAGCCAAGGATTCGGAAGATACGCTGCGCTTCAGTTCATTGAGCGGAGTGCGTCCTATGATCGAGCGCTATCCGCTGGCGAATGCGGCCGAAGCGTATCAGCAAATGATCACCGGGAAAGCAAGGTTCCGCGTCGTACTGACCATGGGCAAATAATGTGGAAGCCGCTTGTCGAGATGACCCGGTGGCGCCACGTCCACTACCGGCGCCGACTCGCAGAGCGAAAGACACCCGTCGGCGCGCGCCGTGGCAGGTGGTCTCGGCGGGAGTCTGACCTCCTTTCTTTGCGATAAGATCAGTAGTTATGAAAACGACAGATACTGAGGCGGAGACCGGCACGAATGCCGCCCCTGAATCTCGCCCCTCCAACTTCGTACGCGACATCATTCTTGACGATCTGAAGACCAATAAATATGGCGGCCGGGTGCAGACGCGTTTTCCTCCGGAGCCCAATGGATACCTGCACATCGGGCATGCCAAGGCAATCTGCCTTGACTTCGGACTCGCGGACGAGTTTCACGGGCACACCAATCTGCGTTTTGACGACACCAATCCTGAAAAAGAAGAAACCGAGTACGTTGACTCCATCATGGCCGACGTGAAGTGGCTTGGCTTCAACTGGGACGGCCTCTTCTACGCCTCGGATTATTTCGACCAGCTTTATGAGTGGGCACTAAAGTTGATTCGGGATGGCAAGGCCTACGTCGATGACCTTTCGGCTGAAGAGATTCGCAAGTATCGCGGCACCCTCACCGAACCGGGCAAGGACAGCCCGTACCGCAACCGGTCAGTCGAAGAAAATCTTGATCTTTTTCAGCGCATGAAGGCGGGAGAGTTTCCCGACGGCTCCCGTGTACTGCGCGCCAAGATCGATATGGCTTCGCCGAATTTGAACATGCGCGATCCCGTGATGTACCGCATCCTGCACGCCGAGCATCACCGGACCGGAAACAAGTGGTGCATCTATCCCATGTATGACTACGCGCACGGGCAGTCGGACTCGCTCGAAAAAGTTACGCACTCGATGTGCACGCTGGAGTTTGAAGATCATCGCCCGCTCTACAACTGGTTTATTCAGCAGCTGGGCATCTTCCCCTCGCAGCAAATCGAATTCGACCGGCTAAATCTGACGCACACGCTGCTGAGCAAGCGCAAACTGCGACAGTTCGTGCAGGAGGGCCGGGTGCGCGGCTGGGACGATCCCCGCATGCCGACGCTGAGCGGGATCCGGCGCCGTGGCTACACGCCGGAAGCGATCCGCAACTTCGTCGCATCGATCGGAGTCTCGAAGACGACTGGCTCAATCGAGTTGGCCATGCTCGAGCACTTCGTGCGCGAGGACTTGAACAAGCGCGCGCCGCGCGTGATGGCCGTGCTGCGTCCGCTGAAAGTCGTGATCGATAATTATCCGCAGAACCAGGTCGAGGAGATGGACGCGGTCAACAACCCGGAAGATCCTGCTGCCGGCAGCCGTAAGGTTCCATTTTCTCGCGTGCTTTACATCGAGCAGGATGACTTCCGCGAAGTGCCTCCGCCGAAATATTTTCGTCTGTCGCCCGGGCGCGAGGTTCGCCTGCGTTACGGTTACTTCGTGACCTGCACGAGCGTGGTGAAAAACGATAAGGGCGAGGTCGTCGAAGTGCACTGCACCTATGATCCGGCGACTCGCGGCGGAAACGCGCCCGACAACCGCAAGGTGAAGGCGACAATCCATTGGGTTTCGGCGGCACACGCGGTTGACGCCGAAGTGCGCATCTACGAGAACCTGTTTCTGAAGGCTGATCCCAGCGACGTCGAAGAAGGTCAGGATGTGCTCGACAATCTCAATCCCAATTCTCTTGAGGTCGTTACCAGCGCGAAGCTGGAGCCGTCGCTGGCCACCGCCACAGTTGGAAGCCGCTATCAATTCGAGCGCCTGGGATATTTCTCTGTCGATCCCGATTCAAGACCGGGGAAGCCTGTGTTCAACCGCACCATCGCGCTGAAAGATACGTGGGCGAAGGTGGAGAGGAAGCAGGGCGGGAAGTCTTAGAAAACAATAGGCTTGAGACGTATCGCCTGGAGTTTTCCCCAACGTTCCTGCAGGAACATTTTATGTACGGAAGTGTATGTACAAATTTGCAAGTAGAAGCCCATAAGTTATGGAGCGATTGGAAGATGCGAGTCTTCGAGTGGCCACAAAGACGAAACCCCGAGCGGAAATCAACTCGGGGCAAGCACGTCAGCCTGTCAAGCTCAACACGATTATGAAGACGTACGAAGCTGAAGTCAAGGTTACTTGAGGAGTCCGCCTGTCAGGGACTCCTCGTCAGCTTCCCTACCGAACCGGGAATGCTGTGGAACCGGCGGGATTCGAACTCGTACCTTCGAGCTTGACAGGCAGATGTGCTACCGATTACACCACGGGCCCGATTTTTAGGGTATGGCAACGCTTCGCTTTTCGAACCCCACGCCGAAATATCTTTCGAGTATCGATCCTAATTCGGGAAGGATATCAAGTTGCGCCGGACAGCCGAGGCGGCTGTCGCTACGTGTTGCTAGTTGTGCACGTGGGGGCTTTGGGCGGGATTGTGGTGGGGGCCCGGGGGCTCTTTCACGACTTTCACGTCAAAACTTACCGGCAATGTCTTCGGGGGGAAGCACTGCGCATTGTCGCAGGCCTGGTAGCGGAGGACTCCGTGCATCACGTATTTTCCCGGCTGCACCGCGTGCAGCGGATGCACTGCCACCGCTATTGTGAAGTCTCCGCTGTACACGTTCAACTTCTCGTCAGGCGAAAAGGGGAAGCTCAGATCTTTGCCTGCTGGATATTGAATTTTTCCCAGGATGATGTCGGTGGGCACGTCCATCTTCAGATTTGTTGGAATGAGGAATTCCGACTTGGGCGCGTTGGAATTGATATGAAAACCAGGCGCCACGCGGAAATTCAAGTCCACCATAGTCTGCTTGGTCCGCTGAGCAGTGACCAGGCCAACCGGCACCATGGAAACTGAAGGCGCTTTTCCCGCCTGCGCCCAACCGGTAACAACGAACAGGGCGAGAAATATTAGTTTCGAGTTGTTGCCTTGCAAGATCATTCCAGTTCAGACCTAATAGTAGATCGATTGCGGCATCACTCCTATTGTCACTTCTGAGGCTGCAACGGTGCTGCGGCCGCTTGCGAGTTGACGGCCTGCGTATCCAGCGCTTTCTTGATCGCGTCCTCAATCTCAGCCTTGCCCTTTAGGCCAATAATTTTGTCCACAATCTTGCCATCCCGTCCGATGAAAAAGGTTTCGGGAAGCGCGGGGACGCCGCCGTAGGCATCGCCCACGGCCTCTTTACCGAGCAGAACGGGATAGTTGACTCCCATATCGCTGGCGAATTTGGCGATGTCTTCTTTGCTGGAATCATCCATGGCCACGCCGACAATCTGTAATCCCTGCGACCCATATTGCTTTTGCAGTTCGATGAACCACGGCATTTCGATCTTGCACGGGCTGCACCAGGTGGCCCAAAAATTCAGCAGAACCGCTTTGCCGCGCAGGTCTGAGAGGCGCACGCTCTTGCCGTCCAACGACTGCAGGGTGAAATCAGGCGCGGGCGCCGACTTGGTGAGAGCCAGAGAAGTTGAAGCGCCGTCTGAACGGCGAGCCATGTGAAAGCCAAAAAACAGCATGGCTGCGGCAACCACCGCGACCACCAACAGGGCAACTGGATTGCGTTTTCCCGCGGCTGGCGTGGGGACCGGAGCATCGGCGTCATATTTGCCGCCATAAACATCCGTTGCAGGATACGCCGCGCCGCATGCGGCGCACGTCACTGTGCCGACAGTTCCGGCCTCAAGATTGGCGCGCGGGCCTTTCTCTTGTGTTGCCGAACACTTTGGACAGCACCAGTGAGGTTTCTGCACCGGCGTCCCATCCGGCGTTTCATTTTCCGACATAAATCAGATCCTCCAAACTACAAAGCAAAACGATTCAGAAACGACAGCCAGCTTGAGATCAGCGTAAAGCGTCCCATGACCAGCAGCACGCCGAGCGCGATCAGCAGGCCGCCGCTGGCCACCTCCAGTGCGTGCATATGCGAGCGGAAGCGGCTATAAAATTTGAGGAAGCGCTCCATTAGGAGCGAGGTCAGCAGAAACGGCACCGCCAATCCCAGCGAATAAACCGCCAGCAGTAGGATTCCCTTCACCACTGTGTCCTGCTCGCCGGCCAGAGTCAGGATGGCAGTCAGAATAGGTCCCAGGCACGGTGTCCAGCCGAAGGCGAAGGCGAATCCGATCACGAAGGCGCCAATCGGAGTGCTGCTGCCCTTCACGCTGTGCAGCCGCGCGTCGGTGTAGAGCGCCTTGATCTTGAAAATTCCGGTGAGGTGCAGTCCAAAGATAATGATGACGACTCCGGCCACGATAGACAGGGTGTGCTTGTAGCGCGCTGCGATCTGGCCGATTTCGGTGGAGATCGCGCCCAGTGTTATGAATACCACGCTGAAGCCCAGGATGAAGCCGATCGAGTTCACCATGACTCGCCGCATGAGCTGAGCCTGTGGAGACTTGAGTTCCTCGACACCCGCGCCCGAGATTAAAGATACGTATCCCGGCACCAGCGGAAGCACACAGGGCGAGAGAAACGAGATCAGGCCTGCAAAGAAAGCGGCGATCGGGAGCGGAAGGCTGTTCATTAGTTTTATTGTAGCGGCAGACTACCCCAAGGGATAAGACGCACGGCGCGACTTTTAGTTGCAGGGGACGAACGAATCCTGTCCGGTCAGTGCTGCTTGGCCGGCCCTGCCGATTCCGACGGCGTGGCGAGATCCTCGACTTGTTCCGGAGATTCGCCCAGCTTGCGAAGGACCGTGCCTGGAAGTATGGCAGAGAGGGTCGCCCGGTTGCCCTCCTGGCGAACCTGCAAGCTGTCCAACAGAGCTTTCAAGTCGGCATCGGTACCCGGGGATCCGACGGAAACCTCGGCGCTTCGAAACATCGAAAGATAAACATTGGCCTTGTCGGCGATGTCGCGAGCATCTTCGTCGCTACTCGTCCACGCTTCGGCTCGCAGGTGCAGCGCGTCGACACGGAGCGGCAAATGCAGCGGGTTGTAGCTGGCCGATATCACCAGATCGGCGGGTTTAGGGAAAATCGCGGACCAGGCCACGGACTCGCGAGCCAAGGGTTCAACCCGCATCATCATCCAAAACGGACTGGCCAACTGCACGCGACGGTAATAGCGCCGCAACAGGGCCGGCCCTCCGAACGGGGATGCCAGGCGGCGCGAGCGGTCGACCATGCCGCGAATGACGGCGGGATCGTCGTGGTTGGAGGCGGCCACGGTATCGACGGCGAGGATCGCGATGCGGAAAGAGCGCCCGAAGAGTGGAATAGTAAAGATGTCGATCGAGTTGTAATTTTCGACGGACTGCGCGACTCGCTTCAGGTAAGCCAGGCACCTCGTTCCGTCAAACTTGCCGGTGAAGACTTCGGAAAAACGGGGTTCGGACGCAGCGCCGCCCGTTCCGCCTCCAGGCCACTTTTCCGGATAATGAATGGCGAAGGCCGCAGCGTCTAGATCGCGCTCGAAGTCGAAGCCGGTTTCCTGGATGAAGCGCTCGTATTCAGGATCGTGCGGAACCGGATCGTGCGACCCGGAAGAGAGGAGCTTTCCACCGTTGGCCTTGCGGGCCCATCCCAGGTTGGCATAGACGAAGGCATCGGCGCCGGGCAGGAGGCGCGCAGGTTCGGGGGGAGCTTGCTTTCGCAGTTGGACGGCTAGAGTTACCGCTGCAGCCACAATCACCAGCGCAAGAGTGAGGGGGAACGCGCGTCTAATTCGCATGAAAGGCGGTCAGGGATAAAATGATAGCACCCTGGGCGATGGGGTGGGGCGACGGCCTCCGGCGATGAAACCATGAACCACGAAGGACACGAAGTATCACGAAGGAGACTCAATTCTTCGTTGATCCTTCGTGTGACTTCGTGTCCTTTGTGGTGACGGGTGTCAATTCCGCTTCGGGCTCAGCCGATTGCTTGCGTGTGGAATTCCCGTTGTGATACCTTAAATAATTGTCCCGGACATCTGGAAGGGATCAGAGGGATAAGTTCGCGCGAAGGCGCGTCTTTCCCAGAAATTGCTGGCGTAGCTCAGTCGGTAGAGCATCTGATTTGTAATCAGAGGGTCAGGGGTTCAAATCCCTTCGCCAGCTCCAGGAAACGTATTTCCGGCAGACGGCGGATTCGGTAGCGGCGCAACAGGTTTTTCCAACGCACTCCATTCGTACTTTTCCGGCGTGCAGTGATCAGATCAACGTTCATCGCGGTGTCTGGTTTGAGCCTTGGTTTCCCTGTATTGCGAAGATGAAAATGTGACGTGTGCTGCGTTTGGTCTGCGGGTTTGGCCTGAGTGCTCGCCAGCGGCCCTGCAAGGTGGTCTGTCGGACGGAGTGCGACAGCCGCATCGCCCGAGAATTTTTGCACAGGTGGGTGAGTGGTTAAAGCCAACAGACTGTAAATCTGTCCCTCCTAGCGAGGTACGAAGGTTCGAATCCTTCCCTGTGCACCATTGATTCACGTGAGTCGCTTGTCCATTGCGCTGGTCTGTTATGTGGTGCTGGGAGCGCTGACTTGGGCCACGATTACCGACCCGAAGATTCGGGCGGGTACGCTGGTGATCCTGGCGCTGTTTGCAGTGAAGTCGGTGTTGCGCCGCAATGATGTGTTGCATCCGGACAAGAGCGGCGACCCGGAGTGACTGGTTTGACAGCGGCTGAAAGCCGGAGTTTCAGGGCCGATGTAGCTCAGTTGGTAGAGCACTCCCTTGGTAAGGGAGAGGTCACCAGTTCAATCCTGGTCATCGGCTCCAGATTGCTTGGGTGAAGTCGGTTGAGCTGACGGCTGAAAGCTGACAGCTGGGTTTCGCGGGAGTAACTCAGTGGTAGAGTCACAGCCTTCCAAGCTGTTGGTCGCGGGTTC
>CALFMO010000058.1 GCA_937879855.1 uncultured Acidobacteriaceae bacterium
TAGAACTATTTTCGGATTGCCCACCGTCCTACCAGAACTTACCAGAAGCCCGTTTCTGGATAACTTTCGGTTGGCCGACCCACCGCTCGGAGGGTTCTTTCAAGCAAGCACGCTAGCCAGTCCGCCGCTGGTTAGCCAGCTTCCATAGAGTGTCAAAAGGCTCGCGTTTCGGGGCTCGGTCATTCTTGGCTAGGCTGGCGGTTTACTCACTCGCGTTAAGGTGCAGGAGAAAACCGTGCCGGGATCAGTGGAGATGCCGTTCAGTTTTTCGCTCTCTTTGCCAATGATGAAGTTGAAGTGAATATCGGGTGCGGGCTGGCCGTTGATGGTCTGAGAATAGGTTATCTTTCCAGTACAGTCCGGGTTTACTTGCGCCGGTCCCACACTCTTTACGTCCTGGGTAACTATGGAACCGCCGAGGCTTAGGGTTCCGGTACCGCTCCACTGTCCATTTTTGGCGGCATTAGCACTGGCCAATAAAGTCGCCGGAAGCATCGGAGCATTCGGGGCAGGCGAGATGTAACCGTTGCACGTGACCACATAGTTTCCGGCTACCCCGTTTGTCGTACAGGCGTCTTGCGCCTCTGCAAAAACGCTCAGACTCAGGCCAGCCAAAATAACGACAAAAATGTCGATTCGTCTAGACATATCCATTTCTCCTTTAGAGAGAGAAGTTTCAAGGTGAAGAAGCGATTTCTTGGTGCATGCCCGAATTGTCCCCTTGAGTCGCGAGCGCTTTTCCACCGTCGGGTTCATATTTCATAAATCACGCTGCGGATCAAGAACCCAGATGGTGGTTTATTGGTTCTCTTCCAGGCCATTGATTCCGAACACTTAAAGGACACTTGTTCCCTAACAAGTCCCGCCTGTGGGCGATTGCCGAAACGTGATACACTGCGCAGAATCATCGGTCAAGGGAATGCGCGGATGGCCACCGTGCCCAGCCAGAATCGAGTCCGGAGGTTTGGAGTGTTTGAAGTTGACCTCCAGGCGGGCGAGCTGCGTAAGTCCGGAATGAGGCAAAAGCTCGCTGACCAGCCCTTTCAGGTGTTGCAGATACTTCTGGAACGTCCCCACGAGATTGTGACCCGCGTGGAATTTAGGGATCGCCTCTGGCCCGATGGCACATCCGTTGACCATGACTTGGCGCTCAAGAAGGCCGTCAACCGCTTGCGAGAGGTGCTGGGCGACTCCGCTGAAACCCCCCGCTTCATTGAAACAGTTCACCGTCGCGGGTACCGCTTCATTGGTCCGTTGGACAATCGGCCTGAGTCAACTGACCAGCGCGCGTCTTCCTCACCACGGAATTGGGAGCTTGGAAGGAAGGCTGCGGGCCACATGCTCGCCTTCCTCCTGGTCGCTGCGACGGCGACACTTGCCCTTGTCTCTGCAACGGACTTAGGTCATGTACGCGAACGGGTCCGGGCCATGTTCGGCGAGAGTCCGATTGAGTCTGTGGCGGTGCTGCTACTCCACAACCTCTCGCGCGATGCGGAGCAGGAGTATTTCGCTGACGGCATGACCGACGAGTTGATCACCGACCTCGCAAAGTTCAGCAAACTCCGCGTCATTTCCCATACTTCTGTAGAGCGGTACAAGCAAACGGAAATGCCGTTGCCGGAAATCGCTCGTGAATTGGGTGTGGAGGCAGTTGTAGAGGGTACAGTCGTGCGTTCGGGCGACCGAGTGCGGATCACGGTGCAACTCGTGCAGGCGGTGCCGGAAAAACACCTGTTAGCCGAAAGCTACGAGCGGAATGTCCGCGACCTCCTGACGTTACAGGACGAAATGGCGCACGACATAGCGGCTGAAATTAGGGTAACGCTGACGCCGCAAGACCAAAGTCGGTTGGCAAATGACAAGCCTATTGACGCCGAGAGCTACGAAGCCTACCTGAAAGGCGTCTATTATTACGAAAAGCTATCCATCCCAGGATTCCAGGAAGGGCGCAGGTACTTCCAGCAGGCGGTCGAGCGGGATCCCAACTATGCGCCAGCTTATCTTGGATTGGCCAACGCTTACAAGGAACTAGGCGTTTGGGGTGCGCTACGGCCGCGAGAAGCGAGTTCCCAAGCCAAGGCTGCGGTGGAGAAGGCGCTGGCGCTTGATGAGACTCTCGGTGAAGCGCACGCCACGCTCGGCCATATCTATTTTTTATGGGACTGGGATTGGGCGGCTGCCGACCGGGAGTACAAGCGTGCTCTGGAGTTGGGTCCCCCCTCTTCGAACACTCGGATTCAATGTGCTATTTATCTGTCGGCCATGGGCAGACACGACGAAGCCATTGCACAAATGCGACAGGGCCATGACATCGATCCTATCTCGCAACCAACCAACAACCTACTAGGATTTATTTACTTTCTTGCCCACCGGTTCGACGACGCGATCGACCAGTATAAGAAAACCCTCATTTTGTACCCGGACTCGGCAATGGCGCACCTCTTTCTCGGGGCTTCCTACGAACGAAAAGGAATGTATCAAGAAGCCGTGGAAGAATACCTCAAGACGAAGGCGATCGACGGCGCCAAGAAAGAGGAGTTGGAAACATACCGTAACGCCTTTTTGCGGTCTGGTATGAAAGGCTTCCTGCACGAGGAAATCAAGTCAACCCTGGCCAGGTCAAAGCGTCAGTACGTCAGCGCTCCTGCAATCGCGAGTTGGTACGCCAGGCTCGGTGAAAAGGACAAGGCGCTCGAATGGTTGGAAAGGGCTTATCAAGAGGGAGCCCACAATATGGTTTTCATTAGGGTCGACCCAGCACTTGATAGCCTCCACTCCGATCCGCGTTTTCAAGACCTACTGCGCCGCATGGACCTGCTCAGATAACCGCGCGGTTGGAAGCTGTCCTCTTTCCTGCCTACGACGTAAGTGTCAGAGCAAACACATGATTGACAGATTGAGTCCCCAGTAGCGTGACTTCGTCAATTGATCACTTTGATCGGCAAATTTTCAGGCGGCTAGTCTTTGTCCCTTTGTTCAAGGTGGATTACTGCCGTGTAGCCGCTGATCCAGGCGAACTCCCTAGAGGAATGGGCAGGAATATCAAGCAAAGGAGAGTATCTACGCCGCGCCCGCTAGGGCCTGTCTGACTGTTCTCACCCACAAAGGCGGATTGTCTGCCGGTAAATTGTAATCTGCTTCGGTCACATCCTTGTCCTGCCGACGGAGAGACGCCATTATGGGAACTCCAAGTAGGATCTCCGACAAAGCACACGAATAAATGCAGGAAGTTGGATTTTGTTACAGAGAAAATTGGTCGAGGACCCTGCCGGGCCGTAAGTAGGACTACTTCGGTCTGACCAACTGCTCGTCGAGATAGTTCGAGAGCTCAGCAAACATGGCCTTGCAGCGGGCAGGCCTGGGCTGTTCCTTGCCGGGCTGTCCTTGGAAAGACGCCCGCGAAGCGACGGCTGCTTTCCCGGAGTGTGGTTTTAACCCTTTCATCAAATTCCTTCCGGACAAACAACCTCGCACGGTGTAGACGAACTCGTACTGTTCCCGAACGTAGCCCGGTGATCTCGGCCACAGGTGTATGGCCTTCCGTTCTCGTGTCGTGATCTTGTGAAGCTGAGGTAGAGATGCCAACATCCAAGGTGGGATGTCATGCAGATCTTACTGGTTGAAGATTCCTCGATTGAACGACACAGGGTTGGCGGTTGCTTAACCGAGTGGGGGCTTGACTTTGTCGCTGTCGAAAGCGGCACAGAAGCGGTTGCCATGGCGGAAGGCCCCGAACCTCCCAACCTAGTTTTGCTCGATTGGATGCTGCCAGGTCTCGACGGCATCGAAGTCTGCCGTCGCATCAGAACAAATGGAGCGACAGCGCCCTACACCTACATCGTAATGCTGACGGCCAAGAGCCGGAAGCAGGATCTCCTGCATGCAATGGCGGCAGGTGCCGACGACTATCTGGCCAAGCCAGTGGATCCTTCGGAATTACGCGCCCGGATTATGGTGGGCAAGAGGATTCTGGAGCTGCAGCAGTCTTTACGTTTCGCCGCCACTCACGATTTCTTGACCAACCTCTTGAACCGCTCTGAAATACTTGCGGCGATTGAGAAAGAACTTTCGCGCAGCGGACGTGAGGGGAAGCCTACTACGATCATGATGGCCGACATCGATCATTTCAAGCGCATCAACGATTCTCTCGGTCACGCGGCAGGCGACGAGGTTCTAAAAGAAGTGGCCCGCAGATTGAAGTCAGACTTACGACCCTATGATGTCGTGGGCCGATACGGTGGCGAAGAGTTCGTAATCATTTTACCTGGCTGCGATTTGACTACAGGAGCGCGCCGCGCTAATGAAATTCGCAACCTCGTTGCGAAAGATCCGATTTTGACTCTCTTTGGCACAACCACTGCCGCCGTCAGCTTGGGAGTCACCGCAACTTCTGAGCACACAGAATCGGTGTCGGATCTTCTTGGTGAAGCGGATGTCTGCATGTATGCTGCCAAGAAGAAAGGAAGAAACCGCGTCGAATTCCTTTCCGCCACCGCTCGGCAAACTGGGTGCCGGTCGGAGTTAGCCAAAGCACGAAAGCATAAAACATTGGCTGATAGAACACCGTGAAGAGTCAAGCGAACAGGCTTTCCGGCTTCTGTGGGCTAGCCGACGACATTTCGGCAGGCTGCCGACCCATCGGCAGGCTCTCCTTTAACGCATCGGGCCAGCCCTTGTTTTGATATAAGCTTGCAGGGCACGCGCTGTGGGCCTTGGAGTGCACTCATGAGAACCAGGGGAGAGCGATGATTGAACAGGAATGCCAGCATCGGAGCGGCTATGAGTATGCCAAATTGCTCTTGCAAGACAAGCAGCGAGAGTTACGATACTTGGAACTGAGGCGTTCGTTGATGGTGATTCCTCGCGGAGACTACCATAGCTGCCGACGTTCACTGCTACAGGCAATCAGTCAGCTTGAAACCTTATTGCGTGGCGATACAGATTACGTGCCTCCTTACGAAGGAGAAAAGAGGGACGAGAATAACTCCGATGACACTGCATCAGAATTTAAGCTGAGGTAGGAGTCAGGTAAAGGAGAGAAAGCGAACCGCATGGAGAAGTCAGAACGAGAATGCCGCCGTCCGCTGTGTATGTTGGCTCATGATCTAGTCAATAAGCTGTCCGTGATCGTAGGCTGTTGTGACCTTCTAATCGATCCTGGCCAGCGAGACCCGGAGGGCGCAAAACACATACAACGAATCAGAGATACGGCCAAATCCATGGCCGAGCGACTAAGCCATGAGCAATGCCACCTTGTTTCTATCGCGCAAAGTGTAGCTCTGCGGAAGCAAACGTCTACTACGCACCAGCAATAATCCGGCTCGTGCCTAAAGTAAGCGTCAGAGAAAACACATGGTTGACAGATTGAATCCGCAGCCAGCGTGACTTCGCCACTTGATCAGCAAATTCTCAGGCGGCCAGTCCTCGTCCCCTCTTTAGGGGAATTATTGCTGGTCGGCCGTCATCCGCCAGTAATCCAATGGATGGCAGAATGGGGACTCAGGAAATATAGTGTAGGAAGGATCGACAGAAGACTGTTTTTCGATTTCCCATACGACGGTCATCTTCAGTCGATATGTTCTCCCTCTGCGAACTCTCCATCAGCAGCTGGGAGTACATCGTGGTCGCCTGCAATCCACACATAGAGTGTCGGTACCAGGAAGATACTCATCACCAATGCCGCGATCAGACCGCCGACAATAACGATTGCAAATGGACGCTGAGAATCTGATCCGATTGCGTGCGAAAGAGCTGCCGGCAACAGTCCCAGAGTCGCAACGAGCATTGTCATCATAATCGGGCGTAGCCTCAAGACGGCTCCCTCGACCGCGGCGTCTTCGATGGAATAGCGCCGCACCCGCAACTGGTTGATGTATTCGAGCATGATGACCCCGGTTTGTACCGAGACACCAAAAAGCGCCAGGAAGCCGACCCCCGAGGAAACGCTGAAGTTCGTCCCGGTCATCAAAAGGGCAATGACGCCGCCGATGGGCGCGAGGGCGACGTTGGCCATGATCAGCATCGACCATTTGAACGATTTGAACATCGTGTAAAGAGTGACGAAGATGATGAAGATGGTAATCGGCAACACGATGAGCAGCCGCGCGTTCGCCCGCTTTTGGCTGGCATATTCTCCCTCCCACTTGAGGTGATAGCCGGTAGGCAGTTTCACCTGGCGAGTCACCTTGTCGATCGCCTCCTCTACCGCACTCCCAAGATCGCGTCCGCGGACACTGTATTTGATCGCGATGTAACGCTGGTTGCCCTCTCGATAGATCTCTGAACCACCATCAGCCACCTGAATCCTGCAAAGCTGCGCGAGAGAAACATGTTCTCCGGTGGCAGATAGAAGTCTGATCTTTTCGATTGCTTCTTTGGTGTCCCGAAATTGGGGAAGATAACGCAGGACCAGGTCATATCGCGCTTCGCCCTGCAGCACCTGCGTAAGCGCGTTGCCACCGACGGCGGTTTGGATTGCGTCTTGCACATCCGCGACGTTGATCTGGTAACGTGCAGCCGCGTCCCGATCCACTGTGACGTTCAAATTGGGCTGACCTAGCACGCGAAACACGCCCAGGTCTTCGATTCCCGGAATTTGACGCATAATGATGACGATTTCATCCGCCTTGGTTTCAAGGGTCTTCAAATCATCGCCATATACCTTGGTGGCGAGTTCGCCTTTCACACCGCTGACGGCCTCTTCCATGTTGTCTTCAATGGGTTGGGAGAATCCCCAAACGACACCGGGGATTTTGTCGAGTTCCCGCTGCATCGCTGCGATAAGCTGATCTTTGTCTTCGTGGAAAATCGGGCGCCACTCCTCTTTTGGTTTCAGGTCGACAAAATACTCAGTATTGAAAAAGCCGGTGGTATCTGTGCCGTCATCGGGACGGCCGACTTGACTAGTACACTGCGGAACTTCAGGGAATGAGCACAGAACGACCCGTGCTTGGTTGGCTACTCGGATTCCCTCGTCGGGGCCGGTGCTGGGAGCGAGAGTACCGCGGACCCAAAGAGCGCCTTCATCGAGATGAGGCAGAAATTCGGACCCAATGATGCCGCTGAACGCAACAATATTTCCGAGCAGGATCGCGCCCCCGGCTACGCTAACCGTGAAGATGCGATGACGAATCGCCCAGCGAACGGCATCTCGGTAGTGCTCAGTGAGAAAGAGCATGACCGGGTTATGCCATTCCTTTGCACCCTTGGCGAAGGCGAAACTGGCGAGGGCAGGGGCAATCAACATCGAGAAGATCAGCGCGCCGAGCAATGCGAAGGCGACCGTCCATGCCATGGGCTGAAATAAGCGACCCTCGACGCGCTGCAGAGTAAAGATAGGCAAGTAGGCCGTAATGATGATGCCGATGGCGTAGAAGACAGGGCGTTGCACTTCGTGTGCGGCATCGCCGATGCGTTCAATTGGCGTCTCGGTTTCGTGGGCAAAGGTCATATGACGGACTATGTTTTCGATCATTACCACTGCACCGTCAACGACCATGCCAAAATCCAGGGCTCCAAGAGAGAGCAGATTGGCAGGAACCTGCTTCAGATCCAGGCAGATCGAGGCAAACAGTAAAGAGAACGGAATCGTCGCGGCGACGATAATGGCTCCGCGAACATTGCCGAGGAAGAGGAACAGAATGACCGAAACAAGGATCATTCCTTCACCCAGGTTCTGCAGTACGGTGTGACTGGTGAAGTGAACGAGATCACTGCGGTCGATGAAGGGGACGATTTTCACTCCTGGGGGAAGGATATGATCGTTCATCTCCTGGATTCTTTCGTGAAGGGCTCTAAGAGCAGGATCGGCCGCCGCACCTTTGCGCAGCAGAACAATGCCTGAGACCACATCGTCGTTGTCGATGATCTTGCCGTTTTCGCGGTGAATTGCGCGGGCGAACTGGCCAAGCCTGATCTTGGGTCCCTGCGAAACAACAGCAATATCCTTCACGCGAAGAGGTGTGCCACCCTTGGTGAAGATGACGGTCTGTTCGATGTCGTGAACACGGTCGACGAGGCCGACCTCGCGCACATTGATTTGCTGTAAGCCCTCCTGGATGAAGCTTCCCCCCGCGTTGGCATTGTTATTGGTAAGTTGCTGCTCGATCTGGGCAAGACTCAGACCATAGGCGACGAGTCTGTTGGGATCAACGCGGACTTGGTATTCGCGTGTAGGGCCGCCGAAACTGGCAACATCGACAATGTCAGGGACCGATTTGATATTTTTCTCGACGACCCAGTCTTCAATGGACTTCAGCTCCATCGGGTCATATTTCGGATTTGCGCTGTGCAGCGTGAAGAAATAAATCTGGCCGACCGGGCTCCAGTCGGTGCCCATCTGCGGTGCGACGCCTGTCGGAAGAGTTACCTGGTTCAGGCGTTCGAGGACGCGCTCCCGGTTCCACGCATTGTCGGTGCCATCCTCGAAGATCAGCTTTAGGTCGGAGAGACCAAATAGTGAAAATGACCTGAGGTGCACGACTCCGGGGATGCCGTTCATGGCGGTTTCGAGCGGGATCGTGACCTGTTGCTCGATTTGCTCCGCCGAAATTCCGGGCCACTGCGTAATGATCTCGACGTAGTTGTCCGCGACGTCGGGGTATGCCTCAATCGGCAGATTGTGGAACGAAATGATCCCCCAGACAAACAACACAAATGCTAGCCCGAGGACCAGCAGGCGGTTACCGAGGGCGAAATCGACGACGCGCCGAATCACCTATTGCTCCACCGTGGTCTGCAGATCCAGGGCATTGGAGACCACCTGGTCGCCGGGCTTGATTCCTGACACGATTTCTTGTTGGCTGTTGGGTAGCATATTTCCGGTCACTATTTCCGCGCGCTTGAAGTGCCCGTCCCCAAGAGGCGTGTAAACCCACTCGCGGTCATGCAAGTGCAGGATTGCACTGGCTGGCAGGGACGTGTGCATTTCAGGTTGTTTCCCGTAAAACGTGGCGGTGGCAAACATGCCGATCCGGAGCATTCCAGGATTCTTAACCTCTAGTCGAACCTTGGCCGTGCGGATGTTGGGGTCGAGCACTGGCAGGATGTTATCGACGCGTCCTTTGAGGAGCTGATTGGGATAGGCATTCAGGTGGATGTCTGCGTATTCCCCAACGTGGACTGCATCGAGATCGTTTTCGTAGACGTCGCAGACGATCCAGACGTAAGAAAGGTCCGCGATCGTGAACGGATTCGGACCTGATAAACCCTGAACGCCAGACGAATTCGTAACCTGCTGATCGGTGATAACGCCGGAGATCGGTGCGACGATGTCAACGATGCCGGAGGGATGCTGCTTATCGATCCCGAGAAGGCGCAACTGTTCAGTCGCAGCGTTGAGGTCGGCTTTGTTATCGGCCTCTGCTGCTTCAGCCTGTTCAAGGGCACTTTTGGCGATGGCACCTTTTTCGTAAAGAATCTGAGCCCGCTCCAGTTGAGTACGCGCCAGACGCTCATCGTTTTCGGCCTTCAAATAGGTCTGATAGGCGCCGGAAACATCATTGCTCTGAACACGCAGCAAGAGTCGACCTTTCTTCACAGCATCACCGAGCCTTGCTTTGATCTCAACGACGCGTCCAGACGCGAGAGAGACAACCGGAACAGCGCGCACGATGTCAGGCTGAACTGCCCCCGTCACATTGAGCGCGGGAGGTGCTTTATGCTCGACGGCGGTTGTCAACGGGAATCGTTCAGGATGGTCAACCTTGAAGTTGCTGGCATCGAGATCGGGTTCAACCACAGCTTTTGGTGGCGCTTCAGCGTGCGGGTCCGCCTTGCTGCTACTGCAAGCGAGAGTTAGCAGGCTCGTAAACAGACACAGTCCCGCAGGAATAATCCGACATGAAAAGGCGTTCATTGAATGACCTCACGACCGACCGACAAGTTCATCTGTGCTGCTGCGGTCAGAAACGAACCCACAAGGCTTACGTAACTCAATTGCACCGTTCGGTACTCGCTTTCTGCGTTCAGGAAATCCAGAAGGGATGCAGCGCCATGTTGGTAGGAGAAGAAAATCGTGTCGCGCACACGCAACGCCTGTTCGAGGTACTGGCGTTTATAAGGTTTCAGTAGATTGATGTCACTGATGAGAACGGCATAGGCCGAATCCACATCGCTGTAGACCTGCGTCTCAACGCCCTGGCGTAGGGTCTCGCTTCGCTTGATGTCAATTTTCGTGCGTAGCTTCTCACCCTGGTTCTTGTCGAAAATACGGAGCGGGATGCTGACGCTGGCTCCGAGAGTGTTGAGGGCGTCGGAGTTGTTGAACGAACCGTTGTGCGTAAACCAAAGGCTTACTGTGGGGCCCGTTGAGCCGTCGGCTTCGGCCAACTTGTAGTTCGTTTCGGCCTGTCGTGCCGAAAGGACTGCCGCCCGTAGGTCCGGACGGGCATCCAAAGCAGTTTTGCGGTATTCGTCGAGGGAGAGAAGTTCTTCCTGAAAATCGAATGGACCCTCTACATCAAAGCTATTCACTGGCCTGCGATCGTCGAGCAGAGCCAGCAGGGTGATCTTTGTCGTGCGCAAATTCACCAGGGCAGTTTGCAGATCGGATTCGTACTGCAACCGCTGCAGTTGAAGCCGGTCGAAATCGATCTTGGCGATATCTCCCGTCTGGAACCGGTCCTGGCTGATCTTCAGAATCTTGTCGTAGTAGTCGAGGTTGTCCTGTGCCAGGCGCAACACCGCTTTCGCCTGGAGGATGCCGACGAAAGCGTTCCGCAGATTGAAGAGCAGATTGCGTTCGGAATCGGACTGTTGTGCGACACCGATCGCAGTACCTTCCTTGGCGACTTCAAAGCGCAGCCCGCGCTTATTGCGTCGCTCGAAAAGATAACTGACTCCGGGTGACACGAACGTTCCCGCGAACGGTTGCCAGACGCCCTTACTAGGAGCGATCTGGGTGCCGTCGGCTGAGAGGGTGAAATCAGGATTAGGGCGGAAGTGGGCTGTGATCTCCTGGGCTCTGAGTTCGTCGATGTTCAGTCTCCCAGCTAGCAGCGTGGGGTTTGTGGCTTCGAACTTGTTGCGAATCTGCTGCCACGTATAACTGCTCTGCTGTCCCCGTGCTCTCACCGCCACAAATCCCCAAATCAGGAACCAGTAGAGAAGACGAAAGGTCCTTCGCCGGCGAATGGAGAGGCAATTCCGAGCGGGGTTTTCCACAGGGGACGATGGATCAGAAATAAACATTCTTCCTGTTTCGCATTCTTTAGGGTTCGAGATCAGGTCGATTTCTTTGGACTTCGCAATCGCCCGGCAACTGCCTTGGAGCGCTTGTGCTGACCTTTGGCCTTTGGCATTCGAGAAATCAACTCCGAAAACCCTGCGACTACCATTACGAGGTATAAGAAGACAGCAAACAAACCTATGATGATCAATACATACCGATTCAACGCGTCTAGGTTCACCGCCGGCTCCCAACAGTTGACGGCGTACCGTCACCACTTGGCTTGACTGCAGACACACATCCCCGAAGCTCTTAGGCACAAGGTCATCTTCTTCGTGTACCGCGACCGGGGGCCTTCGCAGAAGACACTCAAACAGCGTCGAGCGAAGGTATTTCGATTTGTGGGAACGATCCGACAGCCAATCGTTCGATTTGCAAGGGATGGGAGGACAGAAACGGTAGTCTTGCGCCAATCAATCGATCCGAGCAAGTTAATCTTGAGGACAAATCGTTTGATTGGGTTCATCGCATGCGCCGACCGTGGGATAATCGAACGCTGACACCAAATTCATGCCTCACTTGGATTGGATCTGGGAACGGCAGAACCGAGTTCCCGTTCTGCTGGCCAGTAGTGTCGTCGTCCTCGCAATCGCCGTGGTGGATTGGTGGACGAAGCCTTATTTTTCTCTGGGCTTCCTCTATCTGTTTCCCATTATGCTCGCCGCCGGCTTTCTCCCACGCTGGGCGATTATTCTCTTGGGTTTGGCATGCGCATTGCTAAGCGAGCGTTTCAGCAATCTAGACCCATCCGACGCCAACGTCCGTTTGGGATTTGAAGCGCTGGCGCTGTGCGGCTGCGGGCTATTGACCTCCGAGGTTCTCCGCAACAAGCGCCTAAGTTTTGAAGCCCAGGAACGGATGCGCGTCCTGGTTGAAACGAGCCCGGCGGCCATTGTTACGGTCGACGAGCGAGGCTTCATCGAACTAGCAAACCAAGCGGCTAACGAACTGATGGCCCCGCACGATGGCCACCTGATCGGTCAGCCTATCGCTGCTTTCCTGCCGGAACTGCATCACGCCTTGCGACCGGAGGAAGGACCCCAGTTCCGAACGTCGATGCAGTGCCGCGGACATCGCGGCAACGGAGAGTCTTTTCTCGCCGAAGTGTGGTTTTCCAGCTACAAGGAAGGCACGACTCCTAAACTGGCCGCCATTATTGCTGACGTTAGCGAGGAGCAGACCGTTGCTGTCGGCTCGTCATTCGACGAGAAGGAAAGGCCTCCGCTGAACACCCGGGAGTTGGACGTGCTCCGGCTGGTTGTTCAGGGTCTGGCAAATAAGGAAATAGCGTCACGAATGGAAATCTCAGAAAGTGGGGTCAAGAACACTCTCCAACAACTTTTCGGTAAGACCGAAGTGCGGACTCGGAGCCAACTGGTTCGGGTCGCCTTAGAGCGTTACAGGGACCTACTCTAGCTTCTGCAGACCCAGACCTTTGAGGGTACCCCCAAAACAGTGAATCCGACTGGCAGGTTGAGCATGGTCGGGACTGTACTGCGCAATATGAGCTTCGTTCGGTCGGTCATGTGAGGATCTCGGCGTCGTCTCAGCGCCACTGCCGCCACGGATCATCGAGAAGTGCCTGGCGAGTGACCGGATGGTCATCGACACAGTCATCCAAAAATACTGCAATTACACTCCCCTGCATCGGCAAAGCGTGATTGTGGAAAGGGACCTAGGCTTGGAAATCAGCCGAGCAACGCTGCACGGGTGGGTCGGCGAGTTGCTGATCCCGATGGTCGCCGCGATGAGGCGTGAGTTGATCAGCGGCAGTTACATTCAGGCGGATGAAACCCCAGTCCATGTGCAGGCACAGAGGGTCGAGAAAAGAATCACCAAGCGTATCTCTGGCAATACAGTCGCACACGAGGAACCACGATCGGAGTTGCAACCGGCGCAAAGCTCTCGGTATTGCGGGGAGACCGCACTGATATCTCCGTAAATTCCTAAGCCACCATAGGCGATGGCGAGTCCAGCATAGGTCCGCGCATTGCTGGGGTCTTTTTCCAGCGCTCGACTGAAATACTCGATCGCCCTCTCAAAGCCTTCTTTCGTCCACTTATCGTTGAAAAAAGCTCCTTTCAAATAAAGTTCGTGGGCTTCAGGATCTACAGGTCGCCAAAGCTCGATGCGTCGTCTTTCTTCCGGAGTGACGCTAATATTGATCTGGTCGGCGATGGTTCGCGCAACCTCACTTTCCAAATCGAGAATGCTCCGGATATCCCGCTCATAGCTCTCAGCCCATAGGTGTTTTTCAGGAAAGACCTGCACCAGATTCGCCGTAATCCGTACCCGGTTCTTTTCGCGTCCGTAGCCCTCTGGGTCATTTGCATTCACGTGTGTCGCGGCATCAACGCGTCGAGGACAACCACGAGGAGAGCGTCGTACCGCACAAAATGCTTGCAGAACTCAACGCCGACAATCAGGCTCTGACGCGTTATTTCCGATCTGTACATTAAAATTGCGATAAATATAATGACGTGGCGACCGCCAGTCTTATTGAGGTCCGGATTGACGAGAACTTAAAGTGCCTAAAATCATGAATTACTTAGGTAATTCATGAGGTCCGAATTCTTCTGGAAGATCGGGTTGGGCATGTTCACCTATAGGTAGTGCGACGTGCACATGCGGATGATAGGTCGCGCACCCCAATGCCGCATCTTTACAATTGCCACGCTGCGCACTGAGATTCTGTTTATGTATTCGCGCCTCACCCTCATTCGGCACGCTCTGGTTTCCCTTTCGTTCGTCCTGTTATACCTTCTGCTAAATCGTCCCGAAGTCATTTTCTTTTCTCGCGCTGGGTTCGTTGCCTGGTACCCCGCCATTGGTCTGGTCATGGCGCTCATGTTGGGAGTCAGCCCCTGGTATGCGCTTCTGGTCTGCTTTGCCGATGCTGTTGTGGGCAGGGTTGTTTATTCCCAGCCAGTCATGTCCTTCAGCAACACGGTTGATGCCGCTGGAATTGCCATTTGTTATGGTACGGCGGCTTACGTGCTGCGTGGCCCTGCTCAAATCGATCTTGGGCTGCGTCGACGACGAGACGTGGTCCGCTATGTTTTAGTGAGCGTGGCGGCCGCGGTTGCCGCAACCGTCATCGGTGTCGCATGCCTGATGGCGGATCACAGCATTACATGGAGTGAATACAAGACGTCTGCACGGGGCTGGTTCTTGGGAGACGCCATCGGCTTGGTGGGTATTGCACCCTTTCTGCTCGTCCATGTATTTCCCCCGGTTCGTAAATGGGTCACGGCGACGCCCGCCCAATCCCCGTCAAGAGAAACCCATTCCCGCAGAACGACGCTCACGCTTAGCACGCTAACAGAAGCCTGTGGCCAGGGGCTGACGATAGTGGCTGTACTTTGGGTGACGTTCGGCACGAGGGATGGGCGCTACGATCATTTTTACTTGTGTTTCATTCCGATCATCTGGATCGCAATGCGTCAAGGGGTTCGACGGGTTGTCACCGGCTTGCTGGCGCTAAATTTTGGAATCGTCGTGGCGATGCATTTGTTCCCCCCAACCGCAAACCAGTTCGAAAAGGTTGCTTTGCTCATGCTCGTGCTATCGGCGGTAGGATTGATCGTGGGATCTGAGGTCAGTGAGCGACACCGCCTGACGATTGACCTGAATGAACAAACCATCTATTTAGATTCTCTGATTGAAAATAGTCCACTGGGAATCGCCGTTCTCGACCGGGAAGGTGGTGTGGAACTGGCGAATTCCGCCTTCGAAAAACTCTTCCAGTATGACCGACGCGAACTCGCCTCGATTGATATCGCGAGTTTGGCGATGCCTGATGAGGCCGCGGACTCCGCACAACTAATCTCGCAAATCTTCTCGGGGAACGCATTAAAAAGAACAGTGCGACGACGTCGAAGAGACGGGGAACTTCTCAACCTGGCCTTGCACGGTGTTCCGCTACTTGTAAATCATGAGGTACGAGGTGCGTACCTAATCTATGAAGACATTTCTGAACAGCTGCGGGCGAACGAAGCACAGCGGCAGCATGCGAAGTCATTGAACTTGGCAGTGAAGGAGTTGGAGCTCCGCACGAAACAGATGACTGTACTGAATGAAATGGGGGCTCTGCTACAGTGTAGTGGCTCGGTTCATGAAGCCTCCGCTGTCGTGGCCGACTACATGCAAAAGCTTTTTCCCGAGGCTCCTTCGGGAGCTCTCTATTTGTTCAGGTCGTCGCGAGACCTCGTCGAAGCCGAAGTTCGGTGGGGCAAAAGCAACGTGTTAGCGCCAACATTTCCTCCCGACGCATGCTGGTCTCTCCGCCGTGGCCAGCCTCACTGGAGCGAACCATCAGGTAGTGGCATCGCTTGCCAACATCTGACCCAAGGTTCAATGATCGAGGTTCTATGTGTACCGATGGTCGCGCAGGGAAATACGATTGGCGTCCTGCATCTCGAATTCGGGGCTATAACCCGCGGCACGAACGGTTCTGAGACGGAAAGTTTAAGGGAATCTCGTCAGCAACTGGCCATAAGCGTAGCCTCGCATATCGCGCTTTCGCTAGCCAGTCTTCAGTTGCGCGAAACCCTTCGTGAGCAGTCCATTCGTGATCCGCTCACTCGACTGTTCAATCGACGCTTCCTCGAGGAGTCGCTGGACCGAGAACTACAAATAGCCAGCCGCAAGAAGCAGTCTTTGGCTGTTCTTTTCCTCGACCTCGACCACTTCAAAAAGTTCAATGATACGTTCGGCCACGATGCAGGAGATATGGTGCTTCAGTCCCTTGCCGACCTGTTTCGGACGTTCTTTCGCAGCACCGACATATGCTGTCGTTATGGCGGTGAGGAGTTCGCCATTATCCTGCCTGAGTCATCTGCACGGGACGCAGCTGTTCGTGCAGACGCATTGCGTGCCGAGATAAAAACGCTCCGGTTGCAGTACAAGAAGCAAACTCTTGGGCCGCTTTCACTCTCCGTAGGTGTCGCTGGGTTTCCGGAACATGCTTCAGCATCGGACGAGTTGCTCAAGATAGCGGATCAGTGCCTCTATGAATCAAAAGCCCGCGGTCGCGACGTTGTGACCGTGGCTTCTCTCAAAACGCAAGTCCGCATCGTCGACTCTTAGCTAGCCACGATTCGAATATTCGAATCTCCAGCCTGGATTCTTGGAAAACGTGCTGACGGGAGCGGCACCGAGGAAATTCTTGTTCCGGAGGAGAGTCTCATTCTGGTCCCCACTTCCTGATCGTCTGACGGCAAATTCTTGGTTCTGTTGGACGGTGGAGTCAGCGACGGGCCGTGACATCTGGATCGCACCGCTCAGAGGCGCGCGAAAACTTCAGCTGTTTCTTCAGACTAAATTCAATGAGATGCAAGCCCGGTTCTCACCAAATGATCGTTGGATTGCATATATGTCGGAAGAGTGGGCCGTCACGAAGTTTACGTGCAACCCTTCCCGGGTCCGGGCGGCAAATGGCAGATTTCGACCAACGGCGGCACCATCCCTGTGTGGTCGCAGAATGGTCGAGAGCCTTTCTGTATGAACTCCGGAAAGCTCATGAGAGTATGGGCGTAACGACCCAACTCATGTTCAGCGCATCCACTCCACGAATCGACGCCGACTATCGTCCATTTCTGATGGGTCGGCCGAGCAACGGATTTTACGACGTGAATCCAGACAGCTATTCCTTTTTGTCAAGACCAAATTTCGAGTATGGACCTCCCGACGAGGTGCGCATTGTATTGAATTGGACCGGGAAGCTTAAGCAACTCGCGCCCGCGAGAAAGCAGGGATGACCGGATCCCGCCTGCCCTTAGAGTGTTACGAAGACTTTTTTAAGAGATAAGCACGCGAGCGGTGCTGATCCTTCACTTTTCCACGGAACCTAGGCCAAGGTCAGCGATTCGGGCCAATTCCTGTTGGATTGCTTGTAGCCGTTCATGCCTTTGACGTGAGCCATCTGAATTCTGGCCATCGCAACATAATTGGTCTTAGTTTTAGAATTCGTAATATGTAGGGCAGGTATGAGGTCTGGTAATCTGTCCCTCCTGTATGCAGTCAGCACGCCCAATCTTCCGGCGGCGCTTCGACGCCCCACACATTCCCGGGTTCTGTAAGAGCCAGCCCCAGTAGCCAAAGCTTCTCGTGCTCGCCAAGCGAGATACAGTTTACGACGTGCGCGGTGACCCTGCCCGAGGGAAGACCCTCCAAGTTGACGGCGGTTCCGATCTTAACCGGGCAGCGAAAGTGGGCCGCACAACCCTGAGGATTAACGAGAATTACTAAGCATGAATCAGCGAACGGACGTGTTGGATCGAGACTGGTCAGCTTCGCCGGAATCTGGCAAGGAACCCGTGTTCCAGATCGATACCTCTGTTTGCTCTGTGGGTCAGAGTTTCCCAGCGCTAGACTCTTATCTCGCGAATTCACGTTTGTCTCATTTTGTCTCAAATTCGTCTGGTCGGATTCATCGGAGTTGACATAGGCCGATAAAAACGCGTAAGCAGCTGTGGCATCTTATAAGGCGGAGTAATAACAAAATTAAGAGTTCCTTCCGTAAGCTCTGAGGTATAGAGACATAAATTCCGAGAGGGCAACTCCGCCGTCCAAATCCATAACACTGCACTTTCTTACCTAATTGTCAGAACGCTGACTAATTTATGCCGAACGTTTCCTTTTCTGTTTCTTGGCATCGTTTACCGGCTCGTTCCGTTTTTGATCGTTCTTCCGCCGTTGTCTTTGGAGCGACTCCAAGAACTCCGCGGCTTCTTCTTCGCTGTAATTCCTGTGGTCTGCAATGAGTTTCTTAGCTTGTCCTAGGGTCAGTTTTCTTGCCGTGGGAGAGGAATACGCTTTCTTCGTCATGTTCATCGCCCTTGAAAATGTAGTCTCCGATCTTTCTCGCCCCAAACTCGGTATTACACATCCCTAAATAGCGTGACCCTACCCCAGGATGTTATCTGGCGTAGGCAATTGGCAAGCCTGCCGTTGGGCATGATGTGAGCCGTAATCGTGAACCGGTCTGCTAACGCCTTGTTCTCTCAGCTAATCCTCATTCAAAATGCTGTTAGCGCCACAGCTTTGACCATCAGGAACCAATAGGCGCTTCTTTATAATTCTGGAAATGGTGTGCTCCAATTTTTCCTGAGTCATGCTGCCCTTTTCGCAATAACCTGCCGCCCCCTCTTGGAGGAGCTTCTTGGCGTTCTTTTCTGACAGGCTGCTGATTGCCAAAACTGGAATATTCGATGTAGACGGTGTCCGCTTCAACGCTCGTAGTACCTCAATGCCGTCCATATCGGGCATTAGCATGTCTAGAAGGATTAGGCACGGAGTGCAACTCATAGCGGCAAATAGCCCAGTTTTACCGTCACAAGCAATCAGAACTCGATAACCTAAACCCATCACGACTTGTGAGTAGGACTGTGCAATAAACTTGCTGTCGTCAACAATCAGAATCATATCGTTATTCACAAGGGTCCCCATCCTAGCAACCTTCGGAGCGCCAAGGAGCATTTCCGGCCGTACCCGCCTAATAAGCTGAGGCTATTCGAGGTCTGGGCATACGGGATAACGTCAAGAAGCGACGTGAGCCTCTAAAGTAACTGCGCTAGCGTTGTGATGAACATTGTCCGAAGCCGTTCGCTCCTATGGCTAGCTTGTTATCCGGGTTCGCATCCGTATCCAGGTATCCACTTCGGCTTTCAACGCAAATACTGCGGCACCCTTGCTTCGTTCTAGACGTCGAATTGGAAAGTTATACCGCTGTTCCCAACGCTGGACAGTCTTTACTGAAGTCCTAACATAATTGGCGATTTCTTTCCATGATCGCAGTACCTCATGTGCGGAATCGGTCAACGCATCAGCCTCATGAATTGCACCCGTCAGCTCCAGCTTCGTGTTCGGCCGAAGTTCCACAACGACCGCGCCGACTCTCTTCACCTTCCCCCTTGCATCCTTTATTGGAAGAAAGTGGTCAACAAAGCGTGTCGGTTCTGCTCTGGCCGGCAGTCTTCCGGCGAGTACGAAGTTGAAAATAGGCTCGCCTGTGGCCAATACCTGCTTGATGGCCGGTTCGACTTGCAAGGCAACTTCGCCGAGAACTTCCCGCAGAGTCTTTCCCAAGTGGAATTTGATCGCGATGCCATTCATCTTAGCTAGGGGAAGCGTTAACGCCTGATAACGCAGTTGATCATCAACGATCGCAAGTCCAACTTTCGAATCGTTAAGAAAACGGGCCAATTCTGTACTGAACAGTTTTGTCATCTATCGCGGCGGTTATCTTTCGGCGCTCCCAAGATCACAAGTTGAACCTCTTTTCAGTCGTAGATGGCTGCGTCGCGGATTGCAGCGAATATTGCTTCCTTCGGAGGTGCTCACGAGGCATCTAATCGTTGGTGAGCCCTCTATTCACTTTGGACTCCTGACCCAGGCATAGCTCACCCACAACACAAGCTTGTAGTCTATTGCCATCTTGTCCGTTCCCTGCGCGAAGTCCTCCCCACGAGACCGCACTCCTTGACTCAGAGCGCTGTAATCTCTCTCTAGGATGCAACACATGAACAGGAAGAGATATTAAGCGTTGGCAATAGTGGGGTAACAGAAAGGACGTTGCTTGTAACCCTTAGTTTAGGGAGGCTCGTTTCTGGAAGAACCTTGGAGTCTTTGGATCATCTTGACCAATTCGGCCAGAGAGTTTGCCTGCATCTTCTCCATCGCGCGGCTGCGGTGGACCTTTACCGTGTTTTCTGCGGTTCCCGTTTGGGCCGCGATCTGCTTGTTGAGCATGCCTGAGACGACCATGCCGATGACCTCACTCTCTCGGGGACTCAGCGATTTGAAGCGTTCGTGCAGCACTGCGAGTTCCGCGTCTTGCCTACGTCTGGTTCGATCCCTTTCCAGCGCCATTTGAATGGCATCCAAAAGATCCTGGTCGCGGAAGGGCTTGGTGAGAAACTCCACGGCGCCAGCCTTCATCGCCCGTACCGTCATTGGAATGTCGCCATGCGCAGTAATGAAGATGATCGGAATATGAATGTTGGCTTTGGCCAGCTGGCGCTGCAAGCTGAGCCCGCTGATCCCCGGCAACCTGATGTCGAGAACGAGGCAACTGGGCACGTTCGGAAGCTTGCTTGCGAGGAACTCCTGCGCGGCCCCGAACAGTTCGACTTGCAGACCCATGGAGCCAATAAGGCGCTTGATTGCGCTCCGCACCGAGGGATCGTCATCGACGACGAAAACGATGGACTCGGGTTCGCTCATGAGAGAACAGCGCCATTGGCAGGCAGAGTAAACTGGAACAGCGCACCATGGGACGCTGATTCGAGGGACAGCTGCCCACCATGGGACTCTATGATGGAATAGCTGATCGAGAGCCCCATTCCGATGCCTTTGGGTTTCGTGGTGAAGAATGGCTCGAAGATGCGGTCTACCAGCGCCGGTTCCACTCCTGGCCCAGAGTCTTGAACCTGAACCAAAACTCCATCTCGGTTCCTTGCCGACCGGATCAGAATTTCCGGCCTCCCGTTTGTCGTCGAACTCGCTGCTTCAATGGCGTTCATGACCAGGTTTATCAACACCTGTTGCAGCTGCACCGGGTCGCCGGGCACGTGTGGCAGGTCAGATTCCAGCTCGATACGTAAGGAGACACGGTTTCGCGTGAACTCATTGCGCAAGAGAATGTTTACGTCTTGAATGATGCGGTTGATGTCCAGTTCCGTCCTGTTTGGAGACGCTTTCATCAGTAAGCCACGGATCCGCGAAATGACGGCGCTAGCGCGAGTGCCGTCATTCACAATCTCCTCAATTGCTGCCCGTAATTCATCCGGTTTCCAGGTCGCACTGTCGAGTCGGCGCAAGCAGAAATTGCCGTTGGTGACGATTGCAGTAAGCGGTTGGTTAACCTCGTGAGCGATTGCAGACGCCAGTTCTCCCATCGCAACAACACGGGTAACGCGGGCAAGATCTTCCTGTGCCTGACGCAATTCATCTTCGGCGCGCTTGAGGTCCTCGATATCGGTACTTGTTCCGTACCATTTAGAAATATTTCCCTGTTTGTCGCGGAGTGGCACAGCGCGAAGCAGGAACCGGCGATATGCCCCGTCCGCCCGTCTTAGCTGCGCCTCCCTTTCAAAGGGTTTCCCGGCCGCAAAGGCGGCCCGCCATTCTTCTTCTGCGCGCTCTTCGGGGTGAAATTCCTTCATCCAGCCCCAGCCCAATCCTTCTTCAACAGAGAGGCCGGTGTACTCAAGGAAACGTTGATTCAAAAAATCAGCAGAGCCGTCGGGCGATTTGCTCCAAACTAGAGCGGGAAGTGTGTCGATTACAAGAAGGAGGCGTTCTTCACTTTGGATCCGGTCCACAGACGATGTCGCGATGGCGGCCGCAAGCACAGTCAACGTCGCAATGACAATTCCATTGTTGCCAAGCGTGGAGATACTCACGGCGTGGAAAAGATTTGGAGGTGGGGCGGGGGTGAAACTTGCGGCAGTTAAGCCGGTGTAATGGATCGCGGAAACAGCGACTCCGATCACCGTGGCGCTGGCCAGCCTGCGCGGACCACTCCACCTGGTCTCCTCTCGTAGTCTGAACGCCAGCCGCAACGTGATTGCAGAAAACAAGATTGCAAGCAAGATGGAACACGTCACCAGGACGGGAGAAAAATGGGTGATAGCAGGCAATCTCATTGCGGCCATTCCGATGTAGTGCATGCCAAGGAGGCCGCCACCCAGAATGACGCTGCCGGTCAAAACCTCCACCGGAGCCATCTTCTGGCGGCTTGCTATGTAAAGCGCGACGCCAGACGCGAGGATGGCTACGAGGAGTGAGGCCAGAACTGTAGGCCAGTGATATTCGACGGGTATGGGCAGACGGCGGGCCAGCATCCCCTTGAAGTGCATCGCCCAGATTCCGAGGCCCATTGCAATAGCACCACCGCTCAACCACGCCAGGCGAGTCCGTCCGCGTGCGGAAGTTAGCCGTCCCAAAAAATCAAGCGCGGCATACGACGCGACGATGGCGATCAATACTGAGCGCGCAACTTCACCATAATCGAATGAGCCCGACAGCACGCTGTCTGCAGAGATCATTATGTAAATCTCCTCCGCCAATTGGAGAGACACCTCTACGGTCACCCACCAATCAGCAGCTAGATTCCCTTAAAGCGTGGCCCTCAATCTTGCACAGGCCAAACCCACGTCAAGAACAGTTTACGCCTCGGCCATCAGAGCGCACACAATCCGGGGATCTCAGACGCGGCTTATCCAGAAGGTGTTCTTATCAGATAGAAACAATCAGCAGTCGCTCGAAGCGCATCGAAATGTGAATCCAACTGGCAGTCTGCGGTAGGCACGCGTTCTGCGGAGCTGGGCATAAGGCAAACAACTCTCGTTTCTTGAATGAAGACAGTTGCTACATCACTCCAACCTCAGTAGCCGTGCAAACCGTCTGCTCTCGCAAAGTGGAGACAGAGAAGGCATTTACTGAACTAAGGATTCCCCTTTTTAAGGCGTCACTCCGGTAGCTCGATTCGGTCGGAATGCTTCTTCTCACGCTCGTGCTCTTCCGCCAACACTTTTTCAAGCCAATTTGCTTGCGTCTCTGCAACACGCATATCCACTGATTGTGGATTGTGGCCGATGAAGAATGCTTCGCCGCAAACGTTACACTTGAGTGTTCCCATCTCCTGAAAGCCCATTGTTGACTCGCGGCTGCTCTTTTTTATTGCTATGGCCCGCATGTCCTAATTTTAGATCAGTGCTCTGAAAGCATGGGAATTGGCTGAGTAACGCGTTCCTTCCGCCCATGATTCGATCTCTTGTCGATTTCTCAGCTTGAAATCTTTTCAGTACCGCGCACCCTAAGCTGCTTGGCGTGAAATAAATCTCAGGTATTCCACCCGTTCGCACTTTGGGCAAACAGCTAGCGGAACGTTCCAACTTCCTTCGCTGTCGGCGAAGAAAATCGTACCTCGCTCAATGTGGATACTGAAAAAATGATCGTGCGGAGGTGCCGCCATTGGCAGCGCGCGGAGGGAGCGCGTGTGTGGCGGAACGACTGTGAGCTAAAGCTATAACCATGCTGTGGGCTGCGAGCCGGGCGTTACCGCAACCCCATTTTCATTCTTAGGAGACCCTCATGAAGAAGAGGATATTAGCGTGCGCAATAACCGCATTGTTGCTTTCAACCACCACTTGGGCAGACGATAAAGAAAAGGACGAGGATCGTCTGAAGAATGCGGGCACCGTGCTGACAGAGATTCTGAATCTTCCAGACGACATTCCTCAAGATCTCCTCGACAAAGCCGACTGTGTGGTTGTTTTTCCATCGGTCCTCAAGGCCGCGTTCGTGGTCGGTGGTAGTTATGGCCGCGGTGCGATGACGTGCCGCAGGGGCGAAAATTTCAACGGACCCTGGGGTGCGCCATCAATGATGGCCCTTGAGGGTGGCAGCGTTGGCTTTCAGATCGGTGGGCAAGCGACTGACTTCGTCCTTCTCGTGATGAATGACCGCGGGGCGAATGGAATCTTGAGCAGCAAAGTGAAGCTTGGAGCAGATGCGTCGATAGCAGCAGGACCGGTCGGTCGTAACGCGACCGCAGAAACCGATGTTTCGATGCGTGCTGAAATATTGAGCTATTCCCGCGCGCGCGGTCTATTTGCAGGCATTTCGTTGGAGGGTTCGACCATCCGACCTGACAACGATGCAAATAAGAGAATCTACGGCGAGAAAATCTCAGCCAAGGATATTGTGATTGCTCACGAGACGCATGTCCCTCCCGCAGCCGAGAGCCTTATCTCGACGCTTAACGCGAAGACGCCGAAGCACAAGTCGTCATAGCAGTTGTTTTGAAAACGGGTTTGCCCGTTGGGTGCAAGTGCGCCCTTCCACTAGCGACGACGGTTCCACTCAGTCCTCTAAGACTCCACGCAATTTATTGTTTGGGAATCCGCATGTAAGTGATTGATCCGCTGTAGGCGCGTTCGGGAGCAGGCTTTTAAAAGGGCGCAGCTCTGCCAACTGGCTATGCACTTTTACGCATCAATTGTCCTTTGACCGGTTGCCCGCAAGAGCAGACAGCGTCGAAGCCGGTGATGGTGCGGTTCTGTATCGTTAGCTGCATCACCGCTCCGCACTTTGGGCATTTCCAATATCTATCGAGGTTGTTTCCTGCACGTCCTGGGGCTCGAACATCAATCGGACTGTCTGCCATTTCCTCATCTCCAACCGTTCGACTATCTAATCGGCGCGAATTAGGTGCTCGCCCTACCCACCACAAAACTCTGACGACGATGCCCTCCACTCGTAGCGAGATTCCCTGGTGTCGGAACCTCACACGCAGGAGGTGCTGTTGTTCTCTACATCAACTCCTCTACGAAAGAGCGCGTCACGTCCCCGGGTATCCGCATGTCGGCATGTGCGAGGGGGCCGGCATCCAGCACTGGCTCTGCTCCGTGCAATGTGGGCACGTCGGTGCGTTCGAAGAACTTACCAATTGGAATCTCTGTATCCCATAGCAGAGACTTCCCCATGGCGGCCATCCAGTCCGCGGAATCGTAACCGGTGTCGTCCTCTAGCTTTTTTACTCGGGGACGGAACCATTGGTAGGTGTTGTCATGATTGTAGGTTACGCACGGGCTGAAGACGTCTAGGAATGAAAATCCTTTATGCTGAATGCCTTGCTTGATGAGTTCAGTCAAGTGTTTCTGTTCGGCGCTGAACCCGCGGGCAACGAATGTGGCCCCGGCGGCGAGAGCCAGCGAAATTGGATTCACCGGCGCTTCGATGTTGCCGAAGGGCATGCTTTTCGTCTTCATGCCAACGCGGCTGGTAGGGGAAGTCTGCCCGGTGGTGAGGCCGTAGATTTGGTTGTCCATCACGATGTAAAGCAGGTCAACGTTGCGGCGCATGCTGTGCACGAAGTGATTGCCACCAATGCCGAAGCCATCACCGTCGCCACCCGTCACCAGTACAGTCAAATCGTGATTCGCAAGCTTCACTCCGGTGGCAACGGCAAGAGCCCGGCCGTGCAGCGTGTGCATGCCATAGGTATTGATGAAGCCGGGGAAGTTTGACGAGCAGCCGATACCGCTAATGGTGACCACGTTGTGGTTAGGTATCTGCAACTCGACCAGAGCCTTCTGGACGGCGGCGAGTACGCCAAAATCGCCGCATCCGGGACACCAGTCGGGATCGACTTTGCCTTTCAAGTCGGCCACTGCCACGTGGTTGGTCGCTGCGAGAGTCGTCGCCATTTTTCTGTTCTCCTTAAACCAGAATTTCGTGTGCAGGTACAGACAGCTTGGTCTTGCCACTCAGCTGTTCCTTTACTGCTTCGACGATGTGGTGCGGCATGAAAGGTTCCCCATCGTACTTTCGGATATACCCGTTCGGCACAAAGCTGGTTTCGCTGCGCAGGTATCGGGCGAACTGGCCGCTGTAGTTGTTCTCCACAATAAACGTGTGCCGAGCATCTTTGAGGATGTCCAGAATTGCATCGCCGTGGAGCGGCACGAGCCAACGGATCTGGAGCTGATTGGCTAAAATGCCCTGCTCAGTGAGGATTTCGCAGGCCTCCTCGATCACGCCCTTGGTGGAGCCCCATCCGATCAGCGTGACGTCTGCATCATGCGGACCCCACAGAACAGGCGGAGGCACCGCGGCTTCAATACCGGCAACCTTCCGCATGCGCTTTTCCATCATGACGCGGCGTTTTGTTGGGTTCGTGAATTCGTCGCTGATCAAAACGCCGTCTTCATCGTGCTCGTCACTGGCAGCAGTGTGGGTATGACCAGGAACTCCGGGAATGGCCCGTGGAGAGACGCCGCTTTCGGTGATCTTGTAACGTTTGTACTTGCCGTCGTCGTTCGCTCCGGAGACCGAAGAAGCGTTAGTGATCAACTCACCCCGATCGATGACGGGATCAAAGTCCAGGTCCTTCGGGTCGACGCTGAGCCGGCCTTCTGACAGCAATAGATCGCAGAGCACGATGCCCGGACATTGGAAGCGGTCGGCGATATTAAAAATCTCAGAGATAACCTTGAAGCAATCTCCAATATCGAGCGGTGCGGCCAGCGCTCTCGGATAATCGCCGAAAGCAGCGCCTAACATTTGCCACAGATCGCCCTGCTCGGTTTTGGTGGGAACACCTGTAGACGGACCAGCCCGCTGGCAGTCGATTACTACCACGGGAGTTTCCATCATGGCTGAAAGGCCGAGGCCCTCGCTCATAAGTGCAAAGCCTCCGCCCGAGGTGGCACACATGGACCGGACGCCGGCATGGGCTGCTCCGATGGCCATGTTCACTACACCAATCTCATCTTCCACCTGCCGGACCATAATGCCTGCCCTGCGGGCGTGGGCCGCCATCCAATGGAGAACTCCGGTCGAGGGGCTCATGGGATAGGCGCAATAGAATTTGACTCCTGCGGCCGCTCCTCCCATGGCCATCGCGGTGTTGCCGCTCAGTACGGCAGAGCGGTTTCCGGTCATTGGAAGTGGCCAGGCGAATGGCCTGAAATTTGCGGTCGCATATTCATAGCCGACTCGCGCGATCCCAATGTTTTCCGACACCACGGCTTCGCCTTTTCTCTTGAACTGCTCAGCGAGAACCTCCTCCAGTGCCTGGAAACCAACTCCCATCATGCTGAGACCAGCGCCGAGCGCGATCGTATTCTGGGCCACTTTGTTTCGAGTGATGTCCGCCAGCTTGGAAACGGGAAGTGGGCAGAGCTGAGCGCCCTCTGCGGCGACACCCGGCTTGATCGTGTCAGAGTTGTAGAGGCATGCAGCGCCGGCGGTCAGCAGTCTTAGGTGGCGATCCATCGCGTCCTGGTTCAGAGGAATCAGCAAATCCACGCGGTCGCCCAGGTTGGTGACCTTCTCTGGGCCAGTGCGGATCGTTAGAAAAGTGTGACCACCGCGGATGATCGACTGGTAGGCGTTGTAAGCATTCAGGTGCAAACCGCGGCGGCTGAAGATCTTCGCGAAGATGTCGCCCGGCGTAGCGACGCCTTGACCGGCGGCGCCTCCGATCCCGATGGCAAAGGTCTGCTTCATGGCATTCTCCTATCCGGGATACGCTCCCGAAATGTAACCTTCCAACTCCTGTATGGTTTGAGCTTGACCGGAGATAATCCACTTCACCAAGTCGCCAATTGACGCCACTCCAACCACGACGTCATTCTGCACGACCGGCAGATGGCGAAAATGGTGCTTGGTCATAATGGCCATACACTCGTCGACGGTGTGCTGCGGACTAACAAAAACTACCGGGCTGGTCATGATCTGGCGAACCAGAGTTTCTCTTGAAGAATGGCCCTTGAGAATTACTTTGCGAGCGTAGTCTCGCTCCGAGAGGATGCCAACCAACTTATGGTTGGAAATGACGAGCAACGCTCCAATCCCGTGCGCGGCCATCTTCTCAATCGCGTCATAGACCGACTGGTCGGGCTCTATCGATAGGACTCTATTCTCGTCTTTGCTTTTCAGCACTGACTCAATGGTGTCGGAAAGTTTCATCAGACCTCCTTGCTGATGCAGTTCCCTACGGTTCACGCATCGGACACTAGGCTACCTTTTTTGGCGTGGCCGAACAGAATGTGTCCTACCCCTCACTAGCTCTCGAGCAGGGAGCGCCTTTGAACCGGTAAACCCCGGGGTCAGGCAACCAGTAGAAGCAGAGCTATGGAGGGAAAGCGGTTTGAGGACTTTGCGTGATGGGATGGAGATTTCCCTACTGAGTGGCACGGCTCCTCCTCGCTGTTCAGAGAACCCGCATTGCGGAGGGCGAGGTGCCGGTCAATTCTGCGCCTGGCACGAGAAACGCCTATATCGGGTTCTCGGCTGCCTGACAGTTTTGGCGAACGATAAGGCCGTTTACTCAGTCGCTTTCTAGAAAGACAGGGGAATCGTACACCCTCGAGGCCATCTTACGCCAGTGTCCGCGGATTGAACGACCTGTTCGAAGCAAAGCAGGGACGACGTCTTGTCACTCGTCGACTACGAGGAGGGAGAAGTCCTGTGTCCGCACTGCGGCAGCAAAAACATCGAGCAGTGCTGGTCGGCCTTCAGCGCCATCACGTCGATAGGACCGTAATCGGAGCGAGGAGAAGGGAACACTCGAGTTGGTGTGCCAGTTAATTCAGGGCAGACCGAGTTTGCGGGCGGCCCAGGCTTCAGCTTGTTTTATGGTTCCTAATTGAGCGTCGATTTTAAGTCGGCGATATTCAGGGTCCAACGGTGATGCTGTCCAGCCCGGGCGCATAGCCCGCAGGATTGGGATTGGTGATCACGATCTTGTTTGCTCCGGCATTCAGTTGTACAGAAATCAGGGCAGGCACTGGTGAATCGAAGGTGCTACCGTTTACGTTCAGGACGGTGGGCGGACCGTTATTGACGTAGATATAGAAGGTGCGCAGGCCGCTGGTGGTGTAGTCGATCTCGAGTTGATATGTGCCTGCCTTTGCGACCGTAACCGCGGGAAATGTAACGGCGTTCTGGTTGCCGGCACCGTAGTTTCCTACATAGGCCCCTCCCGAGCAGAAACCGCAGCCGCCGACGCTGGCCGTGCCGCTGAGTTGTGCCGCCTCCGCCTCGTACGTGGTGAAATCCGGAGCGACCGCACTTCCGTCACCGGAGATGACGATGCGATCGAGATCCGGGGCGTAGGTTCCGGGATTGCCGAAGGTGATCGTATTATTACCCGCCAGCAGGGTGACCGGCACGGTGGTAGCTTGCGGCAGGCTAAAGCTGCCTCCCCCCATGTTCAGCGTCGCCGGGTGCGTTCCGTTCACGACGTACACCAGGGCCCGCGGTCCCTGGGTCATCGCGTCAACTTCCATGCGGTAAGTTCCAGCATTCTTTACATAGACATTAAAGGTCGCGGTGTTGGAACTGGGCGACGCCCCAAGGTAGCTCAGCTTCGCTCCGCCGGAGCAGGCGGAGCAAGAAGAGACAAACGTGGCGCCACTGAGCGTTGCGTTCTCTGCTTCATAGACCTGGCCGACGGGCGCCGTAACCGCGCCCAAGGGGGTGACCTTCAACAAGCGTGAGCCGTGGCCAACGAGGGTCGTGGTAAATCCAGCCGCTAATGGGCCAAGGTTGGTATGGTTCCACACATCACGCACCGCCAAGGCGTGGCGGAAACCGAGATCGCTCCAGCGAACTGTAACTTTGCTGGACAGACCATTCAGATTGTAGACGGCAACGTAGATACTGCCGTCCGCTTGCTTCGACATCCAGACGGGCTGCGGGCCGCCAGTCACCTGGACGGCGGGGAGGCCGGACTGATTGACTGCGATGAGTTCGTCATTCGTGAAGGCCGACTTGGCGAAATTGTCGAGTTTCGTGAGATCTCCACCGAGATACATGGGGGAGTTGGCCATCGCCCAAATAGTGATCGCAGTCTGCTTCTCCACGTCAGAGAGGCCATCGAGCGTGCCATCGCCGACATCGAGCGTGTCCATGTCATTCCATCCCAAGGTAGTGCTGGCTTCATGCTCCCAGCCTACGTCGTCGTATTCGCGTAACACGATGCGCGGCCAGTTGGTCAGGGTGGCACAGCGGCCTTCGCACTCGACATCGTCGTCAATGCGTCGCGCATTCGACCACTGTTGCCAGACGGAGGCATAGTCCTGTGAGAGCTGCCAGGAGACTGTAAGCCAGATAGGGCGTCCCGTCTTCGCAATGGCGTTCGACCAGGCTTCAACGTCGGCCCGGTTGTCGATGGAGAGATCGTTTGAGTAGGAGCCCGGCGTAACGGCGTCGAGTTTGATGAAATCGAAACCCCATGACGAGAAGAGCTCTACGATCGAGTCAATGTACTCCTGCGCTCCAGGCTTGGTGAAGTCGATTTTATCGTGGTAGGGATTGGGCGGGTTGGCGGCGAAGGCGTTGCCTTTGGCAAGCGGGATGACGACGATATCCCCTGTGTGGTACGTCGTGCCGAGGATGGGATAGTTGCCGTCGACAGCCGGCTGCTCGATGCCGGGGATCCAATAGATACCCGCCTTTTGCCCATTGGCGTGAATGTGATCGACCATTAGCTTGATGTCAGGGAATGTCGTGTTATTTGGAATGGGCCTGCCGTTCAGGTCGAAACTACCCTGCCAGCCGGAATCGAGATTGATATAAACGAAGCCGTGTTCCTGCAAACCAGAGGCTTTGAGTGCATCGGACTGCGTGATCATGTTTGCCTGCGTCAGGAAGTCGCCTTGGATGGTTTGCTGGCTGAAGCTGCTCCAGCCGAGATAGGGTTTCTGGCCGGCGTTGCTGACCTGTGCGCTCGCGCAGGGCAAAAAAGCGACAACCACTGTAATGACGGTGAGAAAGGAAAGATACATCGATCTCATACGATCACCTCCTCGATAGCAAAGCGGTTACAGCCGTAGCAGACAGGTAGAAACTCGTCAGCTAAAATGGTAACGTGTACGTGCACGCATCTTGTTTCAGATGTAACGTGCACGTACACGCCTTGTCAAGATATTTCTATGGGTCGGTCTCATCCGTGGGACGAACGATGCAGCCTTAATGCCGCGACGAAGGGAGCCTGATTTCCCCGAAAGGCGACGTCATGGCCGATGCAGAAAGGACGCGCTTGAAATGAGAACTAGCCGTAGAGAGTTTCTACAAACTTCGGCTCTGGCATCCTTAGCCGCAGCACATTCGACGAACGTTCCTTCAGACGGCCGTACCGCGGGTATTTCGACGGATGCGCACCTCAACGCGTCCGAGATCGCCCGAAGACACATGATCATTCGTGACACACCGAGCCCCTCCTTCTTCGACGGGATGCTCCTCGGCAACGGTGATGTTGGCGCATGTGTGGTTGTGCGCCCGGATGCGCTTGCCATTCACATTGGCAAGAACGACTGCTGGGACATTCGCGTGAGCGAGGACATCGCGGATCATGTGCTCCCGTTTCGTGAGGTACTTCAACTTTGGCAACGCGCCAGTGAAGAAGCCAAAAAGATGGAAAAGCCAGATATGCAGTATCTGGAGACTAGGGTTCCTTTTTTCCGCGAGTATTCCGAAAGGGTGGCGAGTTCCTACGACGGAAAAAAGTGGCCTCGCCCTTGGCCATGCGGCACCATCTGGATCAACTGGGATCCCACATGGGTCGAGCCAAGCCAACACACACTCGACCTGGCTACTGGCTTATTTACCCTAACGTTAAGATGTACGAATGTCGAAAATGAGAACAGTCGAGTTCAGCTGTTCGTCTTCGTCGACTGGGAAACCGGACTCATTTCCGCCTCGACTGACCAAGCCTTGCCGGTCCGATCAATTGTCTATTCGCCAGAGATTGACGGCTTTCATGCTGGGCCTTTCGAGTCCGGTAAGCGCAAAGAAGCTTCCGAACTCCTGCCGTCTCCCGAAACCTCTGCCGGGATTTTTCCTGACTATGCCGAGTTCTCTTCCTTTCAATACTTTCCTGCCTTAGGTCCAATTAGCGACCGCCCGTCGCCTCCACCTTCTGACAAAGACCGCAATTTCTCGTCCTATGCTCGCATCTCTGGGCGCTGGTCTTTCGAACCGGCAGACCCTAGTTCCGATGTGCGCCTAAAGCCCGAGACGCGGCAACTTCTACGCATTAACGCTTTTGTAGCTACTCCTCGCGATTTGCTTCTGAGAAGGCTATTTCAGCAACATACGACAACTCGCGGCGGCCAAGACTGGATCTCCATCCCGCAAAACCATGCTTATTCCGCGGAAGACCTCGATACAAAAACCTTTGCGCGTCTCCGGGTCGCAGAACTCGCGAAAGCGGAACCGCGAACTATCCAGCACAACTCTGAATTGAAATGGAATGAATTCTGGTCTCATTCTGCTGTTCGGTTCAACGATTGGGAGCTAGAGCGCATCTGGTACGAGAATCAATATTTCCTAGCGTGTTGCTTGCGACCGAATAAAGTGGCGCCAGGTTTGTTCGCAAACTGGTCGGCTGGCGATACCGGAACCTCGTGGCACGGTGACTATCATGCGGATTACAACTGCGAACAGGTTTATTGGGGTGTCTTTTCCAGCAATCATGTCGAACAACACTTACCCTTCGTTGAACTCTGCGAGAACCTCCTTCCAATCGCAACGAAATTCGCGGCGGAACATTTCGGACTGCCAGGCGCCATGTTTCCGGTATCTTCTTATCCAGCACCGAGCCAAATCGTTGCGTATCCCGTACCGCCCTGGGCCTATCAGTTTGGAATGACCCCGTGGATGGTGCAGAGTTTATGGTGGCAATATCTTTATACACAGGACGAAAACTATCTCCACCGTGTATACCCAATTCTGAGAGAGGCCGCGCGGTTTATAGCGGCCTACGTAAAGAGAAATGATGATAAGAAATACCACTTCAATCCCACTGTGTCGTCTGAGAACTGGGGGTTCACGGTCGACCAGCGTCTCAACCAAGACTCGATTCTTGATCTTGCCCTTACACAATTTCTCCTCAACGCCGTCGTAGACGCTTCTCTTGTCCTCGCTGTTGACGAAGCCGAGCGTGTTCATTGGAAGGAAATCTGTGAGAATCTGACGCCTTACCCTATAGCAACCGGACCTTACGGCGAGGTTTGGATAGATGTTGTAAATGCACCCGCAGGTCATATCTACAATCTTCCGGTAACTCTGGCTCCCGTTTTTCCCGGAGAGCAAGTCGGCATTGGACTAAACACTCGGTATTGGGACATTGCGAAACGGACGGCCAGCACGATTAGCCTGGAAGGAGGGAATGATCTGGTCCTTCAGCCATTGATCCGCGCGCGCCTTGGAATGCTCGATCTTGAATGGTTCAAACAGGAAGTGCGGTACTGCAGGCTACTTAACGGAGTGGCGAATGACCGCGTCCGCCAATCGGGAGGCCGCTATGCTCAGTCACTTGATTTCGATTTCATGATGCACATGGGGTTTTGGTGTGAGAACTTCTCGTTGCCGGTTGTCCTAAACGAATGCATGATGCAAAGCTACGCAGGGCAAATCCGGATTTTCCCTAATACTCATAATCTAGGTCCAGCACGCTTTGAGAATCTTCGTGCTGTAGGCGCATTCCTCGTAAGTGCCACCTATGATGGCCACAGAGTGACGCTTTTGTCCTTGTACAGCGAAAAAGGGAAGACCGCGGAGCTCGTCTCGCCATGGGCGGGCAAAGAACTGCGCATAATTCGCGGGAGTGATCGTGAACAGGTGCAAGTGGTCCTTAAGGGTGACGTGGCAAGTTTTGACACTCAGGCAAACGAAATATATCTCATTACTCCTGCGTAGCGATTTCTTCCCGTTCGCCACAAACATAGGAGAATGTCCTCATAAACACCGGTTGAACCTCTAGGTTGTGAAATTTCTTTCCTGCGTTTAAGGTGATTTCTACAAACCGACGCCTTTCCGTGGTGGACAAACGAGGAGCAATTCTCTGTCGGGGTAGACAAAACATGGTTTTGCGGTCTGTTCTAATCTCTTTATTCCTTTGCATCGCGTCCGGGGCAATGCCCCAAGTCGCTGCCCGTTCAGCTGTTCCTCACGAATCCAATCCCGCGGACGCATTCAAACAAGCTAAGCGGTCGCTGGCCCAGGGGCAGCTGGACCAAGCCCTTTCGGAGGCCAAACTGGGGCTAGCGCGAGCCCCGCGCAGCGTGGTGGGACTCAATCTGCTGGGCGTTATTTATAACCAACAAGGGAAATACGAGGAAGCAGCGATGCAGTTTCACCAAGCGTTGGCGATTGCTCCAGATTCTGTAGAGACGCTGGTCAATCTTGCAAATAGTTTGACAGCTCAGAACAAGCCCGAACTTGCAGAGCTCACCCTGAAGAGAGCGTTACGACTCCAGCCCGGCAACAAGACAGCAGACTACAATCTTGCAGCCGTATTGTTGGGACAGCACAAAGCTAAGGAAGCATTGACGTACCTTTTGCGAATACCCTCACCTGATCAGACAACTCGCTTGATGGTAGTTCGGGCATACCTGGATGCGGGAATGCTTGCCACTGGAATCGCGGCTGCCGAAAGGCTGGCCAAAGATTTTGCGAAGGACACCAGAGTTCATTTTTCTCTCGGAGTGTTGCTGGCTTCCCACCGGCAATACCGGGAGTCTGCTTACGAATTTGAGAAAGCGGATGCTCTACAACCTGGGGACTTCGATATCCTGCATGACCTCGGCGAGGCCTATTTATTAAGCGGACAACTCCCGAAAGCGCAGGAAAGCCTCAGTCAGGCTTTGCGTTCGAAGCCTGACTCTGCAGATACTCTGTACTTGCTGGCAGAGACCTCGGCGGGGATGCACAGGGAAGTGGACGCCTTGGAACTGTTAGTGCGCGCGCGAAAGGTTGCTCCGAACAATACGGACATGCTGTTCCTGATGGCGCAGCTGAGCATGAAGCAGTCGTTCTTTGAGGACGCGATTGAAGTTCTAAACGATGGACTGAGAATTGATCCGAAACGCGCTGATTTTCACGCTGCTCTTGGAGAAAGCTACTTCACGGTGGGCAAAGTAGACCAAGCAGTTGAGGAGTTCAAGACGCTTGTCACCCTTGATCCTTCACCACGCTCGTATGTGTTCATGGGGCTCTGCTATCGACATCTTGGAAAGTACGAGGAGGCGAAACGCTATCTGAAGCAAAGTCTGAGCGCTGATCCAAACAATCTTCCTGCGCTGTTCAACCTTGGGTTTATCGCAAGGAAGGAAGGTAACAACCTGCAGGCTGAGCAGTACCTGCAGCGAGCAGTGCGCCTGGGCAAGGATTATCCAGAGGCTTTGTTTGAGTTAGGCAACTTGAAGATGGACCAGAAAAAGTACAACGAAGCAGTCCCATTGTTTCGCCATTTCATAGAAGTAACTGGAGACCCGACACAAGGCTATTACAAGGTCGCGATTTCGGAGAGAAATCTTCATCAGATGGACGCGGCGGAGCGTGACATGAGCGTCTTCAGAACGCTCTCGAAGAGCCCGCAGCCAACGAACTACCCTCTACAGCATTTTTTTGACTACTTGGAGCGTCGCAGCACATTAAGTTCAGAACAGCAGAATGAAGCGGACCTTCGCCAGTTGCAAGCAGAGGTTCAACAGCATCCAGATCGCCCACGCAGCCTTTATTTGTTGGCAGAATCGCTTCTGAGATTGGGACGCACGAATGATGCGATGGAGATTCTTCGGCGCCTCGATACAGTCAGCGCTGGCGATTTTCGAACCCAACTGTATATCGGAATTTTGCTTGGCCGCTTCCATCGTTACGAGGATGCAATTCGGTACTTCCAAGCAGCACTCAAAATAAACTCTTCCTCAGATGATGCCAAATACAATCTCGCCGAAGCGTATTTTCAGAGCGGCCGTTACGAAGAAGCGTTGAAGTCCCTCCTCGAGATATCTCTGGATGGCCAGAAGGAGAGCTCGTATCTAGGGCTCCTTGGCGATGTTTATGCGCGTTTGAGTCGTTATGAAGACGCAGCCAGGTGCCTGGAGCAGGCTGTCGCTGTGACGCCGGACAACGATCAATACCAAGCGTCACTCGCGCTAGTAAAACTGCGAACTGGCGATACTGAGAACGCAGATCGAGTGTCACGCAGAGGGCTCGCGCGCATTCCTAATTCGGGTCTGCTGTATTGGACAGCTGGGATTGTGGCAGTGGTTCGCGGTCACGAGCGCGACGCGGAAAATTTGTTAAAGAAAGCATCTGAGCTCAATCCTTCTCGGGAAGCGGTCGCTGCAACTCTCGGGATCTTCTACTACGAGGAAGGGCGATATTCCGACGCTCGCGACGTGCTCAGAAGGTGTGAGGAGATGTTTCCGCAGGGCACGCTCGATTTCCAGAAGATCAAAGCAGTGCTGGATGCAGCGTCGAGTTCAGGACCGCCCAGACCGTCCGACAATCTCCCTCCTGAAGCTCGAAGAGAATTCTACGAACTGGCGCTGATGATGAGCGACCAGGAACAGTAGCACCACCACTTTCCGCTCCGAGGGGCCCTGATGCTTACTTTGAAGATGCTACATTCTTAACGGGCAATGAGTCGCTATTCTTTATTCGCGATCCCGTTGGCGACGCTTCTGGCGGTTGCAACCCTCGCGCAGGTCAAGGAGTCCCGGCCGACCGCACCAACTCCGGCAGAATTCGTCGATGTGACCGCAAGCCTTGGAGTGCAATTTCAGCATGCTGCACCACACACCTCCAAAAAATATCTGCTTGAGACGATGGGGTCGGGAGTCGCGCTTTTTGATTATGACAACGATGGAAGACTCGATCTGTTTGTAGTAAACGGCGCTGAAATTAACGCCCCATCTCCACCCGGGACAATTCCGCAAAAGACCGGGCCGAAGTATTGGAATCGCCTGTATCACCAAAAACCTGACGGTACGTTCCAGGACGTGACCGAGCACGCCGGTCTACAAGGTGCGGGCTACGGAATGGGAGTAGCTGTCGGCGACTATGACAACGATGGGTTTGAAGACTTGTTCGTCGCCGGGTATGGCGGCAATCATCTGTATCACAACAATGGCAACGGCACTTTCACGGACGTAACGGATAAGGCCGGAGTGGCTGGAGGTGGCTGGTCCACGAGCGCGGCCTGGGTGGATTTAGATGGCGACGGACTATTGGATCTTGTTGTTGCGCGATATCTGCAGTGGGACTTTAACGATATATGGTGCGGTGAACGCAAACAAGGATACCGATCTTTCTGCCATCCCGATGAGTTTCAGGCGATTGTCCCTCTCGTGTACCACAACGACGGCAACGGGCACTTCACCGACATCACAAAACAGGCGGGATTTGCGAAGTCCGGAAAAGGCCTCGGAATAGCGATCGCGGATTTTAATGGCGATGGGCACATTGACGTTTTCGTCGCCAACGATTCCGTTTCCGAGTTTCTTTACCAGAACAAAGGCGATGGCACTTTCGACGAAGTCGCACTGTTTGCGGGCGCCGGTGTTGACGGAGACGGACATGCATACGCTGGAATGGGCGTAGATTTCGCCGATTATGATAACGACGGATTGCCGGATATCGTCGTCAGCGATCTCGCGTACCAGAAATATTCGCTCTACCACAACAATGGCGATGGCACTTTTGCGTATTCAAGTGACAGCACTGGCTTGGGTTCGATGACATTTCTTCATTCCGGCTGGGGGATGAGGTTCATTGACTACGACAACGACGGATGGAAGGATCTGTTAGTTGCGCAGGCGCACGTGATGGACACGATTGAATTGAACTATCCTCAGCTGCACTACCGTGAGCCGATGCTGCTTGCGCGCAACACTGGGCATGGTTTTGTTGATGTATCAAAACAGTCTGGCGCGGTGTTCGATCAACCCTGGGCAAGTCGAGGCATGGCAATCGGCGACATTGATAATGATGGTCGGCTTGATGCTGTTATTACCGAGAACGGCGGTCCAGTACACATTCTGCATAACGAAACCAGCACGCAAAATCATTGGCTCACCCTGAATTTGGTGGGTCACAAAAGCAATCGCGACGCAATCGGCGCGGCGGTAAAGATCATCACCGCGCAAGGCGAGCAGTATGCAACCGTGACAACATGCGGGAGCTATTTGTCTTCTGGGGACAAGAGAGTGCACTTCGGACTTAGCCTTCAGTCAACAATTAAAGAGATCAATATCCGCTGGCCGAGCGGGATCAGACAGACCCTTCACAATGTGAAGGGTGATCAAATACTACGCGTTTATGAACCCACGAAATGAGGTAAACCCAGACGGTCAACCGAGGATAGAAAAGTGCCACGCGAATTGCGTGCAAGTTTAGCTTGACAAACATCGCCAGCAAGCTAGGGCTTGCTTCCTGAGCTAGCGTACGTAAGCGCTTCTCAGCACAGCTAACGAGTGGCGCTGTCAACAGTCAAGATTCAATTCGAAAGAAATCGGATCCCGGCACCTTGCCAGAAAGAATCAGAGTCAGAGGCGGATATGACAAAGATTCTTTCTGCTTGGTCTGACCTGGAACTTATGGGCGGGCGCTTCGGCGCTAAGGTTCCGCGGGTCACGAAACCCGTTTTTCTCAGGTCTAACGCATTTTTTGCTTGACAAGGATAGTACAAAGGTACTAATCGTGTACGTGCACGTTGCCGTGTACGTACACATTACGCGATGCCGGAGGGGACAATGTCACGAAACACCCTATTCACACCTCGAAGTGCTGTTCTTGTCGCCCTGCTAGCTACATGGCTGTTTCCCGTCTCCGCTATCGCACAGGTCGACGCCGGAGCCGTCAGAGGCACCGTGACCGATTCCACGGGAGCGGTCGTTGCAAATGCCAAAGTTACCTTGATCAACGATGCTACCGGTCTCAGCACGGCCACGGTCACTTCGGCGGACGGAAGCTACACATTTGGTCCAGTCAAGATCGGGCCCTACACGATCAACGTCGAGGCGCCCGGATTTCGCAAAGGGACAACTCACGTTACCGTCAATGTCCAGGAACAGGCTCGCGCTGACTTTCGGTTGGTCACGGGTGCGATCACTGAGACAGTTGAAGTAACCGCAGCCGCCCCGCAGCTTCAGACGCAAGATGCATCCGTTGGCACGGTTGCAACGAGTCAGCAAGTCAATGATCTGCCGTTAAACGGCCGCAACTACACATTCCTGGCGCAGCTTGGCGCAGGAGTAACCAAGTTGAACCCTACCCGCGGATTGGATGCGACTGGTAGTTTCGTTGCGAACGGCCTGACTACAGTGCACAACAACTACCTGCTCGATGGCATCGACAATAACAACGACACCGTCGATTTTCTCAACGGCGCAGCCTACGCCAATCTGCCTCCGCCGGATGCGATCCAGGAGTTCAAAGTTCAAACCAGCAATTTCAGCGCCGAGTTTGGACGAGCGGGCGGAGCGGTGGTCAACGCGGCGGTGAAATCGGGCACGAATCAATTCCACGGGACCGCGTGGGAGTTTTTGCGCAATGATCTGTTCGATGCCACATCTTTAGATCAGTGGTTCACTCCCACAAGCCAGAAGAAAAAAGGTGAGCTCCGTCGGAACCAGTTCGGCGCAGCGGCCGGCGGGCCGATTATTAAGAATAAATTGTTCTTCTTCGGTGACTACGAGGGTACCCGTATTCGCCAAAGCGTAGAGAAGAATCCTAGTGTTCCCACCAGTGCGGAGGCGGCGAGTGGATTCTTGGATTACCGGGACCGCTTTGCCTCCACGACGACAAACTACACGGATTTGCTGGGCAGGTCCTTTAATGGTGCCACGATTTTCGATCCTGCAACCACACGCTCGGTTACCGCCGGTTCGGCCGATCCAGCGACTGGCCTGGTTGCCACCGGTTCGGGTTTTGTGCGCGACCCTTTCTACACGGGCGGAAGCATTGCCGGAATGATCAATTTCACCACTGCCGCCCAGATGAATCTGATGAATCAATTGCCCTCCGGACGCATTGACGCCAACGCACTGAAGTTGCTGCAGCTTTATCCCGCAGCCAGCATTACCAATATTTCCGATCCCAAGTATTTTTTAAACAACTATTTCGCCAACCGCAGCCAGCCTGACGACAACAACCACTTCGATGTGCGGGTGGACCAAAATTTCAGCCAGCGCGATCAATTATTCGGTCGAGTCAGCTATAGTCGGCGGCACGCGAATTTTCCCGGCGATTTCACGGGTCTTGGCGACAACACCGGATTTGGCGGGGGGGATTTCACGGATCGCTCGCTTAACTTGGCTGTCAGCGAAACCCACGCGTTCTCGGCGACCCTGATCAATGAAGCGCGTTTTGGTTACAGCCGGCTCCGCACTTCCTCTCAGCCAGCCAGCGCACTCGTCAGCGGAGTCCCGGCGCAATTTGGTATTCAAGGAATTCCGCAAACCGCCGAAAACGGTGGGCTGCCGACAATTGCTATCAGCGGGTTGACGGGGCTAGGCGCAGGCGCGTTTGCCAGCCCTAACCGGCGTAGTAGCGACACCATTCAGTTCACGGAGAATTTGACCAAGGTCCATGGTGGCCACAGTTTCAAGGGTGGCTTCGAATATCAGCGACTGCACTTCCCGTGGGTTGATCCGGCTTGGTCCCGTGGCCAGTTCAATTTTGGAGGCTATACGGGGATGGCTCCGGGAGTTGGTGGTGCAACTACCGGAGGAGTGGGTCCGGCCGATATCCTGCTAACACCGACCACAGCGACAGTTCCAAACGGAGTCAACAACGTCGGCGGAGCGAGTTTTGTAGCCGCCTCCAACATCACTCAACCTGACGATTTGCGTCATTACTACGGCACATACTTCCAGGATGACTGGAAGGCGACGTCCAGGCTAACCTTGAATATGGGCCTGCGTTGGGAGATCTTCGGCGGTGTGGGTGAGAGCAACGGCAAGCAAGCCGGTCTTTTGATGCCTAATCCGAATGGCGCCGGCGCTCAGTATGCAATCCTATCGCAACAGAAGAGCGCCCCACTATCACCGGCGTTCGTGCCTCTGTTGGCGAAAGATGGGATTGGATTGAAGTACCTCAGTGGGTCAAGTATTTTCACGACGCCACTGACAAATTTTGCTCCCAGAATTGGATTGGCGTATCAGTTCACATCCAAGCTTGTCGCTCGTGGCGGGTACGGAATGTTCTATGGCGGATTCGAGAACCTCGGCGGAGCGCCAGATCCCGGCTACGATTACCCATTCACCGCGAACCTTGCCTTCTCCGCGCCGAATGGCAACATTCTTCCGCTGCTTTATCCCAACGGACAACAGGCGACGCTCGAAAACGGGCTCACTGCAGCGAATCCCGATCCAGCAAGCCCGAACTTCAGTCCCAACGGTCTGGGACTCATCGGATTCCAGCGCCCCTGGAAGACGGCCTATACGCAAGAGTGGAATGGCTCGGTACAGTATCAGTTGTCCGATGCTCAGACGATTACTGTGGCCTACATCGGGAACAACACTCACCACTTGCTCAACGGGGAGAAGCGAAACATTCCAAACCTGCTTCTTCCGCCCGGGACGAACAAGACGCCTTACCTGCCCTTTCCCGACTTCCAAGAGAACAGTGACTACCTGAACCCGAACGGAGCAGCTTTTTACAACTCGGTGCAGATCACTTTTGAGCGCCGATTCAAACAAGGCCTGAATGTGCTAGCTGATTACACCCGATCCGTATGCAAGAATGATTACAAAAACATTCTCGGTCTCTCTGAGAACCAGTTCAATCGTGCACCAACGCTTCCAGGCTTTAGTGATCTCAGGGACTACACATTCTGCGGTAACGATGTCCCCAATATTTTTCATGCCAGCGGTATCTGGCAACTGCCAATTGGCAAAGGCAAGCTCCTGGGTAAGAACATGTCGGGCGTAGCTGACTCACTCATTGGCGGATGGAGCACACAGTGGATTGTCACCTCGCAGGATGGGTTCCCGTTCACCATCGCTTGCCCTACCGGCACAACGAGCGGAGATTTCCAATGCTATGCTCCAATCGCGAAGGGAGCGAATCCCTACGCAGCCAAGGGACCGCACGGCATTGGGCCGTTCCTAAATGACTCAGCCTTCGTTCAGCCTCCGGCCGCGACAACCATTGGGCAAACTGATTTCAGCCCTCTCGGAACTTCCTGGAATCAAGTCCACGGACCCGCTTACACCGACCTTGATTTCTCGATCTTCAAGAAATTCCGAACAACTGAAAAAACCAACCTAGAGTTCCGGGCCGAGTTCTTCAACCTCCTGAATCACCCCAACTTTGGGACCAGTATTGGTAACTCGAATTTCTTGAACAATACCGCGAGCAATCCTTTTGGAGCGATAAACAACACCATCGGCAACGGACGTGAAACCGAGTTCGCGCTGAAGTTTTATTGGTAAACAACCGGCCGCGCGGGGAGACTTGGCCTCCTCTCGCCTCAGTTTGGTTCCTGAGGGCTGCAACGAGGGCGACTTCCGTCCGTGGTCTTGCAGGAGTTGCCTTCGTCGTGCGAATACGAGCAACTGCTTCCCCTTGCGCTTAGTGCATGATCGAAGCATGATTGGGACGGTAACATCAGGTTTAGTCCGTTGCGATGACTCACGTCGAATCGTTTCCCCGGTCCGTGTTTGGAGAACTCCGTTTGCGTGCCGTTCTTGCACTCTTGCTCGCCCGGATTATTGTCCCCTTCCTGTTGGTAGACCTCGCTCGCGCGGCTGACCCGATCATTTTTAGCGAAAAGAAAAAGTTGTGGGTTTTACAGAGCGGCGAAGCAACCTACGCTCTTGGCGTGAATGAACGCGGCGAGTTGCAACATCTGTACTGGGGCAAGCGGATGGGCGCGGAAGACTTCGGCGAGGCACACTCGCTGCCCGAATGGTCGTCCTTTGATCTAAGCACTGCAACCACACCGCAAGAGTATCCCGGATGGGGAGCAGGGCTTTATGCGGAACCGTCGCTGAAGGCTACTTTTGCGAACGGGAATCGCGAGGTGGTGCTGCATTATGCTGACCACCAGCTCAAGAATGACAACCTCGAGATCACATTGAAAGACGAGGGATCGCCGCTCTTGGTGCATCTGCATTATCGGGTGTACGCAGACAGCGGCATCATCGAGCGCTCAGCTCGGATTGAGAACCGCACATCGGAGGCGGTCACACTGGAGAGCGCGCAATCGGCGGCCTGGACGCTGCCGCCTGGTCGATCTTACCGGCTGCATTACCTCACGGGACGCTGGGCGGGAGAATGGCAGCTCCAGAGCGAAAACTTGCAAATCGGCAAACGTGTGATTGAGAGTCGTCGCGGCAGCACGGGAAATGAGGCGAATCCCTGGTTCGCAATCGATCATGTTGGCGAGACGGATGAAAACCATGGACCGGTGTGGTTCGGTGAACTCGGCTGGAGCGGCAGTTGGCGTTTCACAATCGAGCGTACTTCTTCCGATCAGTGCCGAGTCATCGGCGGATTGAATCCCTTCGACTTTAGTTACCGGCTCGCCCCCGGGGAGTCTCTCGAAACACCTTCGTTCTTCGCCGGTTTCACTGACGCCGGATTCGGCGCAGCGTCACGAATTTTGCACCGCTTTCAACTGGAGCGCATCTTGCCGGGACGTCCACATGCTCGACTCCGCCCTGTTCTCTACAACTCATGGGAGGCCACCGAGTTCAATGTCGACGAAGCCGGACAGATGGCGCTGGCAGAGAAAGCAGCGCGGCTTGGAGTAGAACGGTTCGTGGTGGACGATGGCTGGTTCGGGCAACGCAACAATGATCACGCCGGGCTCGGCGATTGGTACGTCAACCCGCAGAAGTTTCCTCACGGACTCAAGCCGCTCATTGACCGGATCCATAGCTTGGGAATGGACTTCGGGTTGTGGGTAGAACCCGAAATGGTCAATCCTGACAGCGATCTTTATCGTGAGCACCCGGACTGGGTAATGAACTTTCCCGGGCGGCCGCGCACCGAAGGTCGCAACCAGCTTGTTCTGAATCTTGCTCGTGATGATGTTAAAGAGTACATCCTCTCGAGGCTGGATCGGCTGGTCACCGAGAATGATATTGCTCTATTGAAGTGGGACTACAACCGCAACTGGTCGGAACCGGGCTGGCCGGAGGCGCCGCTCACTGATCAGAAGAAAATCTGGGTGCGGTATATCCAGAATCTCTATGAAATTATCGACCGGCTTCGCAGCAAACATCCCCGATTGGAAATTGAGGGGTGTTCCGGTGGCGGAGCGCGCGTGGACCTCGGAATGCTGCGACGCGTCGATCAAGTTTGGCCTTCTGACAATACTGACGCTCTGGATCGGCAGACTATCCAATACGGTTTTACTGAGGCGTACACGGCGCATGTGATGATGGCCTGGGTAACTGACGTGCCGAATGGCATTAACGGACGTGTGACGCCGCTTGCCTTTCGCTTCCTGGTCGCGATGACGGGATCACTGGGTATCGGTGGCAATTTAAACAAATGGACGGATGCCGACATGTCGGTCGCGACGAGAATGGTTGCTTTTTACAAGCAAATTCGGGCAACCGTGCAGGATGGAAAACTGTATCGGCTTGGCGCACCGATGGAATCAAATTTGAGCGCGATGGAATATATTTCAAAAGATAATCAACAGATCGTAGTTTTGGCGTTTTTGCATTCGCAACAATTTGGCCAAAGCATGCCGCTTTTGCATTTGCAGGGCCTGGCTGAAGATGCGATGTATGCTGTTAGCACCACCGATAACAAGCTGGAAGATCAGGCCGAAAAATTGAGTGGAGCTTACCTGATGCACCACGGAATCCAGCTCGGGCTGCGAGGCGACTATGACGCTTCAGCAATTAAGTTCGACCGTGTCCAGTGAGTCCTCGGTTTGTCAGACTCGAATTGCTTCGCGCGATGCGATTGTCGTGGACAACGGCTCGCTTCGGCTGACCGTGATCCCCGAGCTCGGAGGCAAGATTGTCTCCTTAATTAGAAATGAGAGTGGATACGAATATCTTCTGCAACCGCCTGATCCACAGCGGGCGTATCGGCCGTGCAATTACGCAGACAGGTTTGAAGAATACGAGGCGAGTGGCTTCGATGAGTGCTTACCTACAGTTGCCGCCTGCTCATATCCAGAAGAGCCATTTTCCCCCCAAAGCCGGTTGCCCGATCATGGAGATGTTTGGTGCTCGTCCTCGAGCGTCGAAATCGTGGGAAAGCAGGTCACGTTGACCACCTCAATTAGGAGCTTGCCTCTTCGCTTTACGAAAAAATGTCAGCTGCAGGAAAAGGTCGTAAGACTCGATTATGAAGTGACGAACCTGAGTCAATCAAATGTGAAATTTCTCTGGTCAGCTCACCCGCTGCTTAGAGTCGAACCTGATGCAGAAATTATCCTGCCGCAAGAAGTAAAAGAGGTAGAGGTGAATTGGTCCAAAGACGAGCGATTGGGAAAGTCAGGCGAACGATGCACCTGGCCAATAGCTACTGAATGCTCTGGTCGAACCGTGGAGCTCAATCGAATTGTTTCTCCGACTGTGCTACGGCTGAGAAGCTATTCACGTCTCCCCTCAGCGAAGGCCTTTGTGGAATGTTCCTGCCTCGCGAAAATGAAAGCATCGTTTTCCGTTTCGATCCCAGGCTGGTTCCATATGTAGGCATTTGGATTTGCCAAGGCGGATGGCCGATAGACCGAGCCGCTAAGCAGTTTACGGTCGCTCTTGAACCTTGCAACGGTCGGCCTGATTCTCTCGAGGAAGCGATTCGGCGCAATGAATGTCCGACAGTTGCTGCCTATGGAACCATTCGATGGTCGATGGAAATCGAAGTGAAAGGCGGTCCTCCGCGAGCTCTGTGATTGTGAAGATGGCCAACCTACGAGGGAGATTTCGAGTTTCAACTCGATCGGCGCCTGCGATCTGCATATCGATGCTGCTTCTGGTTGTCCAGGCGATTCCACAACAAAGCACAGAGAATCCGGATCGCAGGCAGACACAGGAAGCAACAAACCGCCGATTGGTTTATGCCCTCTCAGCGTACAAAGCGCAAAAGTACGCGGCAGCCCAGCGAGAACTCGAATCGCTGGTGAAATCCGCTCCCGATAGTTTTGAAGTTAATGAACTGTTGGGTCTTGTTTATGTCGCTCAGGACAAGAAGCAACAGGCCAATCACTTTCTGGCGAAGGCCGTTCAATTGAGGCCAAATGTAGCGGAGACCCGCACCGCGCTTGCCGCAAATCTTCTCGCCATCCATCGTGCAAATGAAGCTGAAGTCCAATTCAAGAAAGTGCTGCAGATGAAGCCGCAGGGTTACGATGCAAACCACAATCTGGGAGAGTTCTACATACAAACGGGCCGGATCGCCAGCGCCGTCCCGTTTCTGAAGCACGCCCAGGAGATTGATCCGACGGCTTACAACAACGGCTACGATCTCGTCTTGGCTCTTGAGCAAGTCGGCAGCCTTGATGAAGCTCGAGAGCAGCTCCAACGACTAATCGCTTTGCGCGATTCCGCTGAATTACATAACCTGCTTGGCGAGGTTGAGGAGAAATTGAAGGATTATCTGGCCTCTGCCGCACAATATGCGCAGGCCGCGCGCATGGATCCCAACGAACAGAACATGCTCAATTGGGGCGCGGAACTCCTGCTCCATCAGACATTCGCACCGGCCATTGAAGTGTTCAAAGCTGGCACACAACGCTTTCCGCAATCTGCGCAGCTTCGTAATGGGCTAGGTATAGCGTTTTATGGAGCTGGACAAATGGATAACGCAGTTCAAGCTTTCTTGCGAGCGTCCGACTTGATCCCTTCCGACCCATTACCCCTTACATTCCTTGGACAGGCGTGTGACGGGGCCTCGCCAGAACTCGCAGCACAGACCCGTTCTCGCATTCAGGGCTTCATCACTCATGAGGACCGGAGTGCTGAGCTCAACTATTACCTCGCGGTGTGTTTGTGGAAAGGAAATCAGATCGAGTCGAAGTCGGATCTCACCAACGAGATTGAAACTCATCTGAGGCGCGCCTTGGTTCTCAATCCGAATTATGCCGACGCCTATTTCCAGCTCGGGAACCTAGATACAGAACAACACAAATATGGCGAGGCCATTGAGTACTATGAGCGAGCTCTGAAGATTGGTGCGGTTTCAGCAAATATCCATTACCGCCTGGGACAAGCTTTAGCACGGTCTGGAAACAGCGCCCGAGCAAAGGAAGAATTTGCGATTTTTGAGCGGCTACGCAAGAGCGAATCTGATGCGACCAACAAAGACCAAAACCAGATTCAGCAGTTCGTGTACACCATGCGGAAATCGGATGCGAACCAGCAATAGAAGCCAACCTATCCATTACCAGGTTCGACTTCGTAGGATGTTGCTCCTAGTGGTGCTGGCAGGTTCGGGATTTTCGCTTGGATTGTACCCGGAACAACGATCGCTTACTGCCAAAACAATCAAGCCCGATCCCAAGAGCAATCTTGGTCGGTGGGAGGGATGGGGTAGTTCTCTGGCCTGGTGGGCACGTGCCATAGGCGGAACAGCGAATGCCAATTACTATGCCGACCTGATCTACACCACGAAGATCACCGATGGTTACCCTAGTCTGGGGCTCAATATCGTTCGTTACAACGTTGGCGGAGGAGGTATCGATCAGGCACAAGAAAACAAGGGGTCGAAACTCCAATGGCAGATGGACATTCACGGGTATTGGACTGATCCAAACAAAGACGACCCGGCGAGTTGGAACTGGTCGGTGGATCAGAACCAGCGTTCCATGATGCGAATGGCTAGAGAGAGAGGTGCCATTGTATTCGAATTGTTTTCCGATTCGCCGATGTGGTGGATGAATTCAAATCACAGCACTGCGGGAAGCAACACGGGTGGCGACTGCCTCATGCCAGAGAACTACGATCGGTTTACTTTTTATCTTGCGTCAGTCGCGCGCTATTCAGCGGACCATTGGGGAACCAAATTCGATTCAGTTGAACCGTTCAATGAGCCCTCTGCGGACTGGTGGAAGTATCCAAATCGCCAGGAAGGGTGCCATTTCGACATTGCGACGCAGCAAAAGATAGTGGAAAGCCTGCGACGAACTCTGGATCGAGAACACCTCAATGACGTGGCTGTCGCGGCGGCGGACGAGAACAACATGGACGCAGGCTCCAATACGTGGAAAGCCTACGATTCTGCGAGCCGAAGTCTGATCGGCCTTGTTAATGTGCACGGCTACTCTAATGGAACCGAGCCATATCACGGCCCGAACCGAGTGGAACTGAGACATGCAGTCGGAAACAAGCGTCTATGGCAATCCGAGTACGGAGATGGGGACGCATCGGGGTACACAATGGCACAGGAGATCACTCGTGACCTGAAAGAACTCAAGCCGAATGCTTGGGTTTATTGGCAGCCCGTCGAACCGGACGTGCCTGAATACGGGTGGGGATTGATCAACGCCAATTACATCGACACGCGTGATCAAATGAGCGCAAAGAAGACTCCACTGGTTCGGATCAATCGAAAATTTTATGTTTATGGGCAGTTCACGCGTTATCTTCGGCCGGGATATCAGCTTATCGGTATTGATGACCCAAACTCGATTGCGGCTTATGATGGTGATTCGTACAAGCTTGTCATCGTTAAGGTCACGGGCGATGCCCCCGAGACGGCCCAACTGGATCTGTCAAGCTTTTCTGTTTTCGGCGATACCGTTCAACTGATCGCAACCACCACGGCCCCAGGCGCCGGCGTACCTGACTGGCAGCAGCACATGGAAGCTGTCAAGATCGAGCGTCCTGGAGATCAGAAGCTGATCGTACTGCACCTTCACCCTAAATCCATATATACGTTGGTGATCGAGGCTAGTTTTGCGGTGAATTAGATGCGAGTATACTGGGTTCCGTAAACGTACCCGCAAATCGAGACTTGAATTCTAATGGCTACAGGGCCAAAAGGCGTTCCAGAACTGCCATCGCAAACGGCGGACGAGGCTCTCACCGTCGAGCGGAGTTCGAATGATGGCAGACCCGTTGGTATCAAGGACATTGCTCGAGCCTTGGGAATCTCAATAGGTACGGTGGATCGCGCCATCCACGGCCGCGGCGGAATAAACGCAATCACAAAAGAACGGGTACTGAAGATGTCCCAGACGCTCGGCTACCGGCCGAATCTGGCTGCCCGTTATTTGAAAGCGCCTCGCCAGATTCGCGTATCGGTGAATCTCCCTGCCAGGATTGGGTCCTTTTTTGACGCGGTTCGTGCGGGCATTCGGGATGCCTCTAGCCCATTTCAGGCAGGCGTCAATCTCGAGTTCCGCACCCATCCCGCACTGGGCGAAGGCGACGAGGACCTGTTCCAGGAAGCGCTTGAGGATAACAGCAAGGGAATCATTATTGCCCCGGGCCACCCCGCGCAATTGAAAGTATGGATTCGCCGCGCCGCGCAGAGGCGGATTCCCGTCGTCTGCGTCTCGACCGATGCACCAGGCACAGAACGGTTGACTGCAGTATCAGCCGATCCCTTTGTGAGCGGCGCGATGGTGGCTGAATTCCTACACCTTACGGTACGGGAGCCCGGAACTGTCGGCGTTTTCACTGGCGACCTCTCAACGATTGACCATTCGGAAAAGGTACGAGGGTTTAAACATAGTTTGAGCTCTCTGAGTGCGTCCCTTGAATTATCGGGTGTGATCGAGACTCACGATGATGAAAGTGCTGCATATAATCAGACTCGAAAACTATTAGCGCGGGACCGTTCTCTGAAAGCACTGTATGTGAGCACGGCAAACTCCGTAACAGTCATTCAGGCTCTCGAAGAACTTGACCCCGAACGACGCATCGCGGTTGTTACCACCGACCTGTTTGCTCAACTAGTGCCTTTCCTCAAGTCCGGCAGGATCCTAGCAACGATGTATCAGCGACCTGAGACCCAGGGACGCATGGCGTTTGAAGCCCTGTACAACTTTCTCGTAGAGGGAAAGTGTCCTCCCCAACGAATCAAACTGAATCCCCACATACTGATGAGATCCAATCTGGAGTTGTTCCTAGGTCGCATATCCCCACCCGCCGGGCAGAACAATCACGCACGCGTTTAGTAGTTCTCCTGCCCCGAAGAATTGCATTTTTTTGTTTGACAGTGTGGCAGAAAACGGGCTAAGCTGTCGTCCGTGTACGTTAACGCAGACGGCAGACACGGCAGGTACCGCAACCCGTGAATACGCGTCGCATGTTCTTGCAGTCCGCAACCTCGCTAGCCATGGGAGCATCACTCCCGGCCACGGCTGCTGACGCCTTAACCAAGACGTCTTCCATTACTGACGTGGAACAGACAAGAAGGGTGCCGCTAAACGGTCTATGGCAGTTCCATTTGGATTCCGACAAAGTTGGGCAGACGAATGGGTGGTACCAGCAGAACCAGCCTGCGGATGCTTGGCAAGATGTGATCGTTCCACACACGTGGCAGGTCGGCCAAGAATCCGCCGAATTCTTTGGTACCGCCTGGTATCGCCGCCTTTTTGAGGTTCCAAGGGACTGGAAGGATCAGACCGTCAGGATTGAGTTCGAGGGAGTCTTCCACTCGGCGAGCGTGTGGCTAAACGGCAGCGAAGTTGGCAAGCACTTGCGCAAAGGGTACACGGCCTTTGAATTTGACGTAACCCATCTTCTTCATCCCGGCGCCGACAATCTTCTGGCAGTCATGGTCAATTCCGATTTCGACTCCCGAATGTTGCCACGTGGTCATTCCAGCGACTGGACGCACGATGGCGGGATTTACCGGCCCGTCACTCTATTGATTACTCCGAGAGTCCACATCGAGCGCGTCGACGTGGATGCAGTGCCTGACCTGGCAAATGGGTTGGCGAATGTCGACATATCAGTGGTGATCCGCAACAGTTCGGACAGTGGATTCAAGGGTAGGCTGTCGTTCCACGCCATTGAAGAAGACACTGGTTTAACCGTGCTGAAGGGCAGCGCCGGAACCTCGGTTGACATCGCGCCAGGCGCACAGATCACGCGCTCTTTGCCTACGGTCAAGATTGAAAAGCCCAAGCTCTGGCATTTTGACGCGCCGAATTTGTATTCCCTGACCATCGGGTTAGGCGGTGCAACCGTTGGGCACGAATTCACAACCACGTTCGGAATACGAAGTATTGAAGCAAAAGATGGCTCATTCTGGCTCAATGGCGAGCGTATCGGCCTGATGGGTGTTGAGCGGATGGCCGGAAGCAATCCGAATTACGGCATGGCGGAACCGGCTTCATGGATCGAGCACGACCATGGCGACCTGAAGAACTTGAACTGCGTCTTTACTCGTGTCCACTGGCCACAGGACAAGCGCGTCCTGGAGTACTGCGACAGGCACGGCATCTTTATTCAAACCGAAGTGCCAACTTGGGGCCCCGATACCTTCAAGGACATGAAGGACGAACCCGACCCTGAAATCATGCAAAACGGACTTGAGCAATTGCAGGAAATGATTGCTCGCGACCGAAATCACCCCTGCATTTTTTCTTGGGGACTGTGCAATGAGATCAATGGCCAGAATCCACCAGCCTACAAATTTGCGAAACGGATGTATGAGGAAGCAAGACGTCTGAATCCCCGCCGTTTGCGAGCCTACGCGTCGAATTCGCTACAGCGAAATGCTGATAACGATGTGGCCAAATTAATGGACTTCATCGAGTGGAATGAATACTACGAGAGTTGGTATCCAGGCACCCCTGAGGATCTGCGTCGCAACCTGGAAGAAATTCATCAAGCGTTTCCTGACAAACCGATTGTGATTTCTGAGTATGGCTGGTGTGCATGCACGCCGGACCGGCCTGAGGGCGACAGTCACCGGGTTCGAGTTCTTCGTGATCACACTCGCGTATGCCGCGAAACGAAGTTCGTCGGCGCCTTGATTTTCTTTTGTTACAACGACTACCGCACCCATATAGGCGACAAGGGTACTGGGGTGATGAAGCAGCGCATTCACGGAGTCGTCGATCTGTTTGGGAATACCAAGCCATCGTATTCGGCGCTTCGCGAAGAATCGAGCCCGGTCGAATCGCTAGACTGCAGCGGCAACCCGAACTTATTCACCATAACCGTGCGCACGCGCAACTCTGTCCCGGCCTACACGGTTAGCGGGTACAAACTGCGCGGGATTTTGTATGGATTCGCGAACATACCTCTTGAGTGTCGTGAAGCCTCACTTTCAGCGCTGAAGCCGGGCGAGTCGATATCGATCCCGCTTCAGTTTAAAGAAAAGGAAGGAGCAACCCGCGTCGAGTTTGATGTGGTGCGCCCAACAGGTTTCTCGGCGATCACAACGGTGTGGATGTCGTAAGAGAGCTACAGGGGAGTACAGGTGAGGAAATCGGATGATAAGAACGTAAGAGCTTGGGAAGAGGGAATAACTATCCCCACCTATCCCGAGCAACTGCCTGATAAGAATCCGATGTTCTTTGAGAAGCGGGTTTACCAAGGCAGCAGCGGCAAGGTTTATCCGAATCCGATCACCGACCGCGTCTCCAACGAAAAGTCAGAGAAGGCTTATAAAGCGATATTCCTTGAAAACGAATACCTCTATTTGATGGTTCTTCCCGAAATCGGGGGCCGAATCCATATCGGCCAAGATAAGACGAATGGCTACGATTTCTTTTACCGGCAAAACGTAATCAAGCCTGCACTTGTCGGGCTTCTCGGGCCTTGGATTTCAGGGGGCGTCGAATTCAATTGGCCTCAACACCACCGCCCATCCACGTACATGCCCGTGCAACACGCAATTGAGCGCAGCGATGATGGGAGCATCACCATCTGGCTGAGCGAGCACGAACCCATGCAGCGCATGAAAGGCATGGTGGGTATCTGCCTGCACCCGGGCAAGTCCTATGTCGAAGCTAAGGTCAGGCTGTACAACCGAACTCCTTTTGCTCAGACATTTCTATGGTGGGCTAACGTCGGTATTCGGGTACACGAACACTATCAGGCATTCTTCCCTCCAGACGTGACATATGTTGCTGACCACGCTAAACGAGCTATTTCATCTTTTCCGATCGCTCGCAGTTTTTATTACGGTGTCGATTACAGAAAGGGGGTCGACATCTCCTGGTACAAGAACATTCCCGTACCCACCTCCTATATGGTCACGGAATCGGAATACGATTTTTTTGGCGGGTACGATTACCAGAAGAATGCCGGGGTAGTCCACTTCGCGAACCATCATATTGCTCCGGGAAAAAAGCTCTGGACATGGGGCAATGCCGAATTCGGATACGCCTGGGACCGAAATCTCACTGATGCTGACGGGCCTTACATCGAATTGATGGCAGGCGTTTTTACGGATAATCAGCCCGACTTCTCCTGGCTTTGTCCCTACGAAACCCGTACCTGGAGTCAATTCTGGTATCCGATTCAACAGATCGGCCCTGCCAAGAACGCCAACCGGTTCGCCGCGATCAATGTGGAACCGATTAATGACAGGCTAAGAATAGGTGTTTGCGTCACTGAACCTTTCGAAAAAGCGAAGTTGCTCGTGACAACGGGCGGCAAGACTGTGCTCGAGTACATTTGCAACTTTGCGCCGGGCCGGCCTGACGTGCGGGAAGTCCGTGGCAGCGGCGATTCGTCAGTCCAGTTGTTGACCCGCGAAGGGCAAGAGATTATCCAGTACACGGCGCCAAGAGTACAGAACACAATAACCGCTCTTCCTGAACCAGCCACAGAGCCTCCACCGCCAAAGGATATTGCTTCCAATGATGAGCTGTATGTTACGGGTCTGCATTTGGAGCAATACAGACACGCCACTCGATACCCGGAGCCGTACTGGGAAGAAGCTCTAGAACGTGATCCTCTGGACAGCAGATGCAATACCGCCTTGGGGCTGTTGATGTTGAAACGTGGGCAATTCTCTGAAGCTGAAACGCACTTCCGGTGTGCCATTGCACGGCTAACGACGCGAAATCCGAACCCGGGCGAGTGCGACGCATATTACTATCTCGGGCTTGCGCTGCAGTACCAGGAGCGATTGGAAGAAGCATATGCAGCGTTCTACAAGGCGACTTGGAATTATGCATGGCAGTCTGCCGCGTACTATCGATTGGCCCAAATAGATTGTCGGCACTTGCGATTCGATCGCTCCGTTCAGCATTTGAAACTCTCGCTGAGGACGAACTCCGATAATCTGAACGCCCGCAACCTCCGCGCCACCATTCTCCGAAGGCTCGGAGCTACCGCGCAATCGGCCGCTGACGCGACAGAAACTCACGCTCTGGACCCTCTCGATGTTTGGTCCCGATATGAGCTGGAGGTTCTCTCCGGTGAACCTAGATCACGCAGCGAGGTCCCGGAATCAGATGGTGCGAAAAAAGTTCAGACGCAACTTACACTGGACCTCGCCTTTGATTATGCGGCAGCCGGTTTCTGGGGTGAGACTAAAGATTTGCTATCAGGATACGTGAGTAAATCTGAGCAGGCGTATCCTATTGCCCTTTATTTGTTGGGTTATTGCGAGTGCAGACTGGGCAACCATCCGGAAGCCATTGCAACTTGGGACAGGGCGGCAAACGCCCTGCCGGATTACTGCTTCCCATCCCGAGTCGAAGAGATGACCGTGCTTCAGGCTGCTTTGGCTGACAACCCATCTGACGCCCGAGCACATTGTTACCTCGGCAATCTGTTCTATGACAAGAAGCGTTACGAAAAGGCAATCCGCGAGTGGGAATCGAGTGTTCAGATTGATTCATCTTTTGCCATTCCTTGGCGAAATCTCGGGATTGCATACTTCAATGTTCGAAAGAATGCAGATGCGGCACTCGCCGCATATGACAGTGCGTTCAAAGCAAACCCCAGCGATGCACGGCTGTTGTATGAGGCTGATCAGCTGCGCAAGCGTACGGGAGCCTGCGCATCTCAACGTTTGGCAACGTTGGAGAATCATTCAGACCTCGTCTCGCAACGGGACGATCTGACAGTGGAGTTCATAACTCTTCTGAACCAGACCGGCCGCGCGGAGCAAGTTTTGGAAATACTGCTGGCGCGGCGCTTCAATCCCTGGGAAGGAGGAGAGGGCTTAGTTTCGGGCCAATTTGTCTGGGCCCACATTCTGCTTGGCCGCTCGCTCTTGGAGAGTGGCCATCCGCAAGAAGCTCTAGCGCATTTTTCTGCCGCGCGAGAGTATCCGCAGAACCTCGGGGAGGGCAAGCATTTGCTGACTCGGGAAACTCACCTGGATTATTTCGCGGGATTGGCTCTCTCACAGATGGGGTGCAAGGACGAGGCCCGCAAGTCCTGGGCGCAAGCCGCGGCCGACGACGGCCCAATTAACTGGCTCAGCTACTATTGCGCAATGAGCCTTGATGCCCTCGAGCGCAGAGCGGAAGCAGCTAGCCTCGTGAGGCAGATGCGCGATTTTGCTCAGAAGCAGATGGAAGCGGAAGTGAAGATCGATTATTTCGCTACCTCGCTCCCGAATTTGCTCCTGTTCGAGGATGACCTCCAGAAGAGGAACCAGGTGGACTGCCTTTTCCTGCTTGCACTCAGTGAACTCGCCCTGCGAAACCACGAGCGCGCTATCGAACTGCTGCGTCAAGTGCTCTCGCTCGATTGCAACCACATTGCTGCGCAACTGGAAATTGATTCCCTCACTCGAATTCATGCCGCGGCAACACGGCAGTGATCTGAAAGGCTTAAACGAACGGCAATTTCTATGCTTGGTGCTGTGAACAAGGAGATGACGGTTACAACCCGCGCAGAGAATTTTGATATTGGGTACATTTACGCCATTTCGGCAGTTGCTGCGCTGGGTGGCCTACTCTTCGGGTACGACTGGGTCGTGATCGGCGGCGCCAAGCCGTTTTACGAAAAATTCTTTCATTTGACTGACCCTTCGCAGCAAGGGTGGGCAATGAGTTGCGCGCTTATTGGCTGCCTCGTTGGCGCGCTTGTCTCCGGTTGGCTGAGCGATCGGTTCGGCCGGAAGCGGTGGCTGATCGCGGCGGGGATGGTCTTTGCCGTCTCCTCGATCGGAACTGCCTTGGCGCCTTCGTTTGCAGCCTTTGTCCCCTGGCGAATCTTGGGCGGATCTGCCATTGGAATTGCATCGAGTCTTTCTCCCATGTATATCGCCGAGGTGGCGCCTGCCCAGTACCGAGGCAAACTGGTTTCGCTCAATCAACTGACAATCGTGATCGGCATTCTGCTGGCGCAGGTCGTCAACTGGCTGATCGCCAAACCAGTTCCTGCTAATGCCACCTCGCTCCAGATTCTTCAATCGTGGAATGGCCAAGTCGGATGGCGTTGGATGTTCGGTGTTACCGCAATTCCTTCCATGCTGTTCTTCGTTGCGATGTTTATAGTGCCTGAAAGCCCGCGATGGCTGGCAAAAAACGGTGCGTATGAACGGGCCAAACATGTGCTATCCCGGATTGGCGGAGAATCATACGGAGTGCAGGCTTTGCGCGAAATTGAAGCCACCGTCACCCAAGATACGAAACAAATGGATCTGCGGATGCTATTTGATCATCGGATGCTAAGGGTGCTGTTGCTTGGGATCGGGTTGGCGGTGCTGCAGCAGTGGTGCGGTATTAATGTAATTTTCAATTACGCAGAAGAGGTTTTCTCCGCGGCCGGCTACACCGTTTCTGACATTCTGTTCAATATTGTCGTTACCGGAGCAGTCAACCTTCTTTTCACGTTTATTGCCATTGGATTTGTGGATCGCTACGGCCGGCGCCTTTTGATGCTCACTGGATCCGCTGGCCTGGCGATGATCTATACCTGCCTGGGTGCTTTGTATTACGTCCACAGCCACGGCGTCCACATGCTGGTGCTCGTGGTCGCGGCAATCGGATGCTATGCCATGTCTCTTGCTCCCGTGACCTGGGTCGTCATTTCAGAGATTTTCCCGAATCGTATTCGCGGCACGGCAATATCGGTTGCAGTCACAAGCCTTTGGATCGCAAGCTTCATCCTTACTTATACTTTCCCCCTCTTTAACCATGCCTTGGGCGCTGCCAAAACGTTCTGGATCTACGCCGCAATTTGTGTGGCGGGCTTCTTCTTTATCAAGGCCCGCTTACCCGAAACCAAAGGCAAAACCCTCGAACAAATCGAAGGTCTCTGGAAGTAACACCACTCATAACGACTGTCGCGAATTAAAGAACTGGGTTGAGATCGGCAACGTACACGACAACTCGAAGTCAACGGGGACGCGGAGACGATGACAATTTCTATGTTAGAGACGGACCCAGTATTGCCCGGGGCACATGAAATCTCAGAACGATTTCAGTTGATTTATGGAACCAGCGCACGCGCGATATTCCGTGCTCCGGGGCGAGTGAACGTGATCGGCGAGCATACGGATTACAACGATGGCTTTGTCATGCCTGCCGCCATTACCTTTTACGCTTATTCGGCCATAGCTGGGCGAGCCGATCGCATCTTGTCCATCCACTCCGAGCAGTTCGGAGAAACTGTCGAATTCGATCTCTCTCAAGTAGCGGTTCCACCACGGAAACACTGGAGCGATTATGTCCGTGGAGTCGCTGCAGTCCTGCAAAATCAGGGTTACCCGCTCACAGGTGCCAACCTTCTGATCGACGGACGAGTACCGATCGGTTCCGGTCTCAGTTCGTCGGCGGCGATTGAGGTTGCCACCGCGCTAGCGTTGACGGCACTGGGCGGAGTCACGATTCCTTTGCTCGAAGTAGCCAGATTGTGTCAACACGCCGAAAACGACTACACAGGCGCTCGCTGCGGCATTATGGATCAGTTTGTTTCCTGCTTTGGTAGGCAGGGCCACGCACTGATGCTGGATTGCAGATTGCTAGAGGCCACGTACCTGCAATTGCCTCCGAGTGTTCGCTTGGTGATCTGCAATACGATGGTGAGGCACGAACTCGCCGCGGGAGAATACAACGAACGACGAGCCTCGTGCGAACGAGCCGTCAAGGCCATCCGAAAAGTTCTGCCCAATCTTCGTGCGTTGCGTGATCTCAAACTCGAGAATTTGGAACATCACCGAAACTTGCTCACCGACGTCGACTTTCGGCGCTGCCGGCACGTGATCAACGAAAACGCGCGCGTGAAAGATGCGGCAGAGGCACTGAAATGTCTGAACCTCGTACGCCTTGGAGAGTTGATGTACCGATCACACGAGAGTCTGGATCGAGATTACGAAGTGAGCTGTGAGGAACTGAACATCATGGTCGAGGTAGCGAGCAAACTGAACGGGGTGGTCGGCGCGCGGATGACGGGTGGCGGTTTCGGTGGCTGCACGGTGAATCTCGTCCAAACAGAAGAACTCTCCGAGTTCACCGAACAGATCGTCTCTAGGTATCAAGCCAGGACGGGACTGACCCCCCTAGTCTACGTTTGCTCGGCGGCAGAAGGTGCCGGCGCCGTAATCCCATGAGCGTCGTGCGCCGCAATGGGGTAAAGTCGCGATACGAAGGCAGCCGCTCCCTAGCGGCAGAGCTGACCAAGGCTCATGCTGGGCTGTCGAACGTTCGGGGCTCTCCCTTACATGGAAATTGATGCTCTGTACCAGCAAGAAATCCTCTCGTGCAAAATCCGAGAAACAAGTCTTCGTCTGTCCGATTGCCTCTTCTCGACTGGCGGCGGCTGACATTACTTTGAGAAACGTCTGGAGATATTACTTCATGTTGCCGAGGAGTTATCTTTCTCCTTGGGCGCCGTGACCGCAATAAAGAGTCGCCGTGAGATCGTTTCGAGCGTCTGAATCAGAGTTCGCCAAGGGGGTGGCCTCCGACTGAAAGCGCGGGGGCGACCCGTCACCGGAACGTCGTCGCGAGTCACAGGTCCCCATTGACGCCCGCGAGCGAGGACAACTGTCGCAATAGCGCGATCGCGCTCAAAACCCACGATGAGGGTAACGACCCCTTTGAACCGACGAGCGAGACCACTAACAACCCTTATGACCGATATCGACGGAATTCCGATGTTCGGGCGTTGCGGGTGTCAGAGATCGGCCATCTACGACGCCCGGCAAAACCGGCACGGTATTCCAGCGATGGGGCAGAGGCCGTTCAACGATGGGCAAGGGCACGCTATGCAGTACGCTTGATCATCATGTTGTAGAGCAGACCTTTGACTCGCTCTGGGTCCCGGGCTTTGCTGTTTATTCTCGTTGTAACGGAATTTGTCCTTTTCCCCACTCGCGTCTCCTGTCCTCACTGCTGGACAGAAACTAGTAAAGATGCTATTCATGAGCGAACTTCGTCCGTTCACGTCACCGAATAGGGAAGACCGGAACCTCACAGAGCGCCTATCGCGAGGCCGTCCTAAGCAGAGGAGTAATCCATGCGACTCTTGATCCCTTCGGCTTTTCTGACTTTTATCCTCAGTTTTTTTCTGGGCTTTTCCGTTGGGCATTCGACGGAAGCGCCCGCCGCTTTTGACAACAAGAGCAACGGCCTGACCGATGACGCGACTCATCAAGCCGATCAAACAAAGTTCGAGGAAGTCGAGCAATTGACCGACGGTATCGGGCCGCTCTACAACGCGCAATCCTGTCGCGAATGCCATCAGAGCCCCGTTTCAGGGTCGGCCTCCCAAGTCACGGAAATACGCGTCGGCCATCAGGGGTCTGACGGGCACTTCCGCACGCCCGAGATCCCGATTGCTCACGGAACGGAAGTGATCTCAGGCCGGTCTCTGGTGAACGACCGCGCTATTTGTCCCAACGCCACATTCCCTGACAAGGAGATTCAAGAGCGAATTCCGGAGACTGAAACCATACGAACGCTTCGCATTTCCTTGAACCTGTTGGGAGATGGCTTCGTGGAAGCAGTTGCCGATCAAACCCTCATCGATCTCGCCGATCAACAATGCAAATCTTCGCATCGAAAGATTTGCGGTCAGGTTCTTGAGGTTCCCATCGTCGAGGCTCCGGGACAAATGAGCGTAGGCAGGTTTGGCTGGAAAGACCAGCACGCAAGCTTGTTGTCGTTTGCAGGGGATGCCTATCTCAATGAGATGGGCATCACCAACCGACTTCAACCCGATGAAGTGACCAAGCTTTGCAACACTGCATCCGAACCTAACGATGCGCCGGGACCCGATGGCCTCTCTGACATAGATCACTTCGCGCGATTTGTTCGAGCCACGAAGGCGCCGGCACGGGATACCCCGCTCGCGAGCAGCGCGGTCGCAAAGAAGGGCCAGGCCTTGTTTGACAAGATCGGTTGTGCGACTTGCCATGTCGAAACATTGACCACAGCTCCCGCGGGAACGAAGATCAATGGAGGAACTTTTACCATTGCAGAAGCGCTCGGCTCCGTGGCTTTTCATCCCTACGGCGATTTCTTGATGCATGATGTCGGCACGGGTGACGGGATCCTGCAGGCGACGCCCGAACACTACGGCAACAAAGTCTTTCGGACGATGTCTGGGTATCTGTCGAAACAAAATTTCGAAAGCAGCCGGAACAAAATACGCACCGCGCCTCTATGGGGAGTACGCCTGCGTCCGCGCTTGATGCATGATGGTGCATCCTTGACATTCCGCGACGCTATCCTGCGGCATCAAGGCGAAGCGAGCCATGTAAGTCAGCAATTCGAGAAACTGAAAAGGGACGACCAGGAAGCCATCATCGAATTCTTGAAGTCTCTCTAAACCTACATCGGACTCGGGTCTCTCCACAGTTTTCGTCGACCCGCCGGGAGAACCGACTTGTGCACGGTTACCAAAGACAGCCTGCCAATGACACCTCTGATTGGAGCGCGATTGACAGATTAGGGGTAACGTAGTGCGCAAAGGCGCTTCGCAAAATGAGCTCAGCGCCGCAAAATTCCTCCGAAAAAGGCGCAACTATGCAGAATTCGTACTCCCCAGACAGTCTTCGGCGCAGCTCGAGAGTGCCGGTCAACGTTCCAATTCTAGTTACGAGCATGGAACCGGGCTCCCGGTTCTCCGAAGTGTGCGAAACGATGGTGGTCAATGCGCATGGGTGCTCGATGCGTTCCCATGCGAAGTTGGACGCGGGAGTGGTCGTCCACTTTCACAGTAAAGACGGGCGCGAAACGACAGCCAAGGTGCTGTACTGCCAGCCGCTCAACTCGGCGCAGGAAGGATGGAGGCTGGCGGCGCGACTCGATCGGCCGGAAAATTTTTGGGGGTTAAAGACCTTTCCTCAGGATTGGGCGGCGTTGCCCGCACTGTCGGAACCGAGCCAGCAACCGCCCGCCGCAAGAGTGATCGCGAAGAACGCTCAGACCGTTAGCCCGCCGGCGGAGAAAATTCCGGCATCGCTGAAGACAATGCTGGACAGTCTGCGCGAGCAAGTGGCCGATGAGCGCTTGCGAGCCCTGGTGGCAGAAGCGGTCAAGCCGCTGCTTAGCCAAATAACAGAATTGCGCGAACGATTGGCGCGCGCGGAGCAACCCCGAGAGCGCAGCAAGTTCGAAGTTTCGCTCTCGCATATACCCCCGGAGTTGCAGAATCAGTTAGAGCTGCGGTTGCGAAAAGAGTTAGGGCCGCGCGTTCTGGATGAAGCTCGGTCGCAGTCGGCGCAGGTACTCAGCGAAGCGAAGAACGCAATCACGCAGAGCACGTTGGAGAGTCACGCTGAGTTCCGGCAGAAGGTGTCGGAGGACTTCCGCGTGCTGCAGGAGCGGGTACAGGAAGTCTCTGCCGAAGTGGTGGGGAGTTTGCAGGATCATTCGCGCCGCCAAATGGGAGAGTTTCATCAGCATGTCGTAGATGCGGGCAACCGTTTAAAAGGACTCAGTGAAGAACTTCTCGAGGTTCAGCAGCGCACCTTGGAGGACGAGCACCATGTGCGTCGGTGCGAACTGGAGCAATTACAGGCCGTTGTGGCGTCAGCAGCGTCCAGGGTGCAGGCAGAGGTTGTCGATCTCTATGGCCGAATCGCGAAGCTGGATGAATCCGTTCGTGGGCTGGAGTCGGGTCTAGATATAAGACTTTCGAAAATGGCCAGCAATACAGTAAGCGGTGCGCGCGCGCAACTGGAGAGTACCGTGGATGTAATTCTCGACCAACTCGGAACACGTAGCACCCAGAAGCTCCAGAGTCAGGTGGACCAAGCCGGCGCGAGGCTGGGAATCATCCAGAAGGAAATTGAGAAGGCGGTTTCCGAATCGATGCGGGTGCAGGCGGCGGGAATGCTCGAAGTGTTCGAACAACACCTGGATGAACTCGCGCGGAGGTCCGTGGAACGTTGCCGGAGCGCCCTCGCCAGCGGGCTGAATTCTCTGATGCGGAACCTGGGAGATCAATTCCAGTTGGAGCCGGCCTCGAACCAAGGTCGTGAGTATCAGCAATCGGAGTAAAGCATTAGACGGGGTCGAGGTGGCGCGAACGCCTCCAGAGTAAATTTAAGCAAAGGCGAGTTTCTCGAGCAGGCCCTGGCTTGCGACGGGAAACTCGCCTAACTATTTGGGACGGATCGTTTTCCAGGCAGGAACTCGGCATGCGAATCGGGCGAGATGGCAAGACGGCCGGTGCGACGCATGTTGGTCCAGTCATATCCAAACGCAGTGCCACATAGGAGGCAGACCTGGTAATCCTGGCCATGCAAACCGCTATGCGGCCAGGAGAATCGGTGAGGGCAGAGTCTGACAAAGAGGCGCTTCAAAAGATTGGATGACATACTGATCTTGCTCCTTAATTAAGACCGCAGTGGCCATGGCCTCAAATCCATGTGCGAGGGACACGGCGGGGACAGCCGAGGCAGTTCTTCTTCATCATCAGTCAGCAGCGTAATTGCCACGTGAAGGGCTTCGATCTCCTTTTGTACCTTTCTTAGTTCTGCCTGCTTTCGACGCAGCCCGGCATAGAGTGTCTGTGGGTTGTATGAAGGGTGCACAGATGTTCTCAATTCCGTTGCGCCGCCGGGAACTGAACTGTGGACGAACCCTGATCGAACCATTGCCTCACTTTCCGGCGGAAGTTGCGTGAGGAATTCCAGTCCCAAAGACTCGCCAGTGCGATTGCGAACCACCGCTTTGACCTGCGAGGGCACCGAGGTTGGAAACTGAAGCAGCATCAGATCGCCAGGATTAAGCGCGACAAGGGCCTGCAACGCCATACCTGCCCGGCTTATGGCGCTTCCACGAGCAGGGATCGGGGTGGTTCGAACCTCGTTGACCGCGATGACGCGAACCGGCAGATCGACCTGGTAGCGCGGCCAGCGACGGGTGCCTTGGACCTGACTGATTTGTCCAGATCGTTGTTCCATTTGTCCCCACTTTCGCTTTTGCGCGAGACATGACTCGGCGCGTTCTTCTTCGGCCAGGTTAAAATTTGCTTTCCGCGGTTGCTTCCAGGCAGGAAACTACCAGTGCGGAACTACGAAGTGGTGGGCAAAACGATTGTGACTCGGGTGGTAGATACTTTCAAATTACTAAGGTGCAACATAGGAGGTTGGCGGCGCGGCTAGGCAGCGCAACCTAACTCGAGATCCGATCGGATTCCGCAGGTGCTTCAGTGACTGGAGACGGAAACAGAGATCTTCGAGAAATGTCCGAGGCCGCTATTCCGAGCCGCCAAAGCGGTAAACGATACTCGTGGTTAAACGCACGTCGTTTTGCCCCTGAATCGCGTTAGCCGCGTATCCATAAGTCGTGCGCTGGTAGTCGCCTTGGATGCGGATTGCAACCGGTCTGAAGAGGGCTCGTTCCACTCCTCCGCCAATTGCGAACGAAGGGCGAGTTACCCATCCAGCAAGGTAGGTAGACCCACTCACTGGAACCGCGCTGTTGACCCGGCTGGCGCCGCCTAATCCTTCAATAAAAATATCAGAGTTCCTGAACACCGCCGGATAGAACACAGGACCGGCCATAAAGTCCATGACGCTGGCGCTGTGTCCCGTGTCGAGTACATTTCCGGTGCGCGCATAAATGGAGTCCACCGTGACTGCCCAGCGCGAGCTGAACTTGACCAGACCGCTCGCGTCTATCCCGGTGAGGCCTACGCGTTGTGTTGGCATGGCAAGGCTGAAATACGTGAAGCCGAGACTGGCCTCAAATGCGGGACCTGTAGCTCCGGCCGCCGCGCCGTTGAAACGAGATTGCGCCAGCAGCGGCGCAACGAACAGAAACAGGCACACAGTTATTTTTCGCATTGGTCCCTACTTGTGGCTGAGCGCTCCACCTGTCGCAGCGATAATTGTGGTCGTAGCACTTAGTACGAAAATGTCTATCCCCAGAAAGCCTACATCTTAGTTTTCTCTAATTTCAGGTTACGTAGGTCGCTTGTCCCTTTAGAGGGTATCGGGAAAATTGCATGACGCAGGTAATCCCCCCCGCAAAATAAAGCACGCCGCACCCTCTCGAAGACGCGGCATCGCTGTCCGATGTCATTTGCCTTCAGCCATCCGCGGGAAATCGTCTAAAGAAGTTCTTGTCCGGGACCAGGGGTCGGAGGTTCAAATCCTCTCTCCCCGACCATTCTTTTCAGGTCCAGCCCAGAGACATGGGTTACAGAATGTACCGGTCACATGGGTAACACTTTTGGGCCGAATTGATTTTCGAGCGGTTCCAAGACTCTGGTCTCCAAATCGAAGTAACCCAGATCATACTGCATAAAACTGACGAGCCAGATATCGTCGTGAATTTCCTTGATACCGACGGCCTGCCCGGCGAAGACCTGGCTGAAGTTGATTTTTTTATTGCCCAGACAAATGCGGCCGCAACGGGTGACCACGATGGTTTTGTCGTGAAAGGGATAATCGATATCGGGCAAGCCGGTGTAAGGGCGCGGCGAAGGTTGATAGATTTCCGCGGGACACTTCATACCGAGAGCTTCGTGCGGACGCTGCTGGTTGAAGATCTCCATGAACTGGTCGAAGCGGGCTTGTTGCTGGAGGAAGTTGGCGGCGGCCGGCTTGGTGGCCTCTTTTTTCAAAGTGAGATGCATGCGTTCGTGGCGGCCATTCTGTTGCGGATGGCCAGGCTGGATGCGCTCAACACCAATGCCGAGGCGAAGCCACCAGACGGCAAGTTTGCTGAGGTTGAACCGAGCATGGGGCGATGCAAAAGGGACACCATTGTCACTGCGGATGTTAGCCGGCAGACCACGTTCTTGAAAGAGCTGCTCAAAGACGGTGAAAGCGTAGTCTTCCCGGGGTGGAAGAAAGCGCTTCGCAAGTGAGCAGAAAACGGCTGGCGTGATCGGTGACGGTGAGGGGGTAACAGTACTGGCGATTGCCCAGCAAGAACTCGCCTTTGTAATCGGTGCACCACAGTTCATTGGGGAGCTGTCCTAAAGACAGAGGCGTGCCCTGCGCGCGCTGCCGCGAACGACTGCTGCGCCGCTCGACCAAGCCATGGCGATCGAGCACGGCATGAATGGTGCTTTTGGCGGGAAGCGGGATGTCGGCGAAGCGGCGCAGCAGTCGCTCGCGGATCTTCC
>CALFMO010000059.1 GCA_937879855.1 uncultured Acidobacteriaceae bacterium
TCTTTGGCGAGGGATGCCTCGCTGGTCAACCGCTCCGCATGGCAACCGCGGTAGCGATCACGGATTGCTCGATCGTCCAAGTCAAGAAAACCGTAATGATCCGAATCCTTCACGATGAGCCCGAATTCTCCGAGATGTTCATTACGCATCTGTTGACACGCAACATTCGGATCGAAGAAGACTTGGTCGATCAACTCTTCAATTCCAGCGAGAAGCGGTTGGCACGGATATTGCTGTTGCTCGCCAACTTCGGCAAAGACGCGCGGCCTGAGGAAGTGATCCCAAACATCAGTCAGGAAACGCTCGCCGAAATGATCGGCACGACTCGCTCCAGAGTCAGCTTCTTCCTCAACAAGTTCCGCAAACTCGGTTTCCTTGAATACAACGGCGGAATGCACGTTCATATGTCGTTGCTGAACGTCATTCTCCACGATTAATGCGTTTAATCTTGTCCGAGTTAGGCGGATTTAGGCTCTCTCATATGATCATATGCTTTCACGACCGTACCTTTAGCACAATGGTCGAAGGGCTTGAGAAGGCCGGATCACAATATTCTCATAGCATGCGCACATCCCGACGACCTAGCGCCCAGCGCGGGTTCACACTAGTCGAGTCTCTCATCGCGATAATTGTGGTCTTTCTCGGGATAATGGCCATGCTTTCAGTCATTCCGTTCGGATTTAGCAGCGTCCAGACAAATTCGCTCCACGCACAAGCCATCGCTGTCGGGCAACGATATGTGGACGATGAGCGAAATGCAAAGCTTCACGCAGCCCCCATGCCCATCGCCACGGCGATTCCGGTCGATGCGGGCCAATCATACGTGGTAAACAACCAGAACAACACGGGCTACGGAAATTTTGCGATTGCACCAAATGGTTGTGCTGCCGTGCAGTCCTCTGGCACCACTAAAAGCCAGGTCGACTTATACTCGTGTTCCGCCACCGTGACGTGGACCGAAACAGGCGCAGCCAGGTCCGTCACAGTGCAAAGCTATGTCATTGCTTCAAAGTAGCCGCCCGCAGCGCGGTTATACCATAGCGGAGCTATTGTCCGTCATATTCGTGCTGGCATTGATCACGACCGTGGTCGCCCTGATCATCGGCCCCCTGATGCGGTCCCAGAGCCAAACACAAGCCAAGGTCGACACCGTTCAAGCCGCCGACATGGCACTCTACCGGATTGAGCGCGACCTGCGCAACACAGATTCGGGATTAATCTACGTCTGTACAACCGGGGCGTCACCTGCGTGCACAACGCCTGCAACGACTCTCACCGCCACGTCAGCCATCGTGATGCCATCTGCGTATAAATCTGGCACTGGGCAGTTTCAGTTGCAGACCTCAAGCGGCGCGCCAAAGTGGCAAGGAGCCACCGTCTACTGGGCTGATTCGAAGGGCAATCTCAACGTTGCGTTCGATCCACCACCAGGATACATACAAGGTAGCACGCTGAGCGCATCTGACGCTGCGAACGCAATGAAGGATGTGACCGCCTCGGGTGGCATGCAGCTGGCGCGATTTGTCGAGCAGCTCTATTTAGCTGTTCCCGGCGGTGTGAACCAGAATCAAGTTGATTTCCAATTGCAGGCGAAAAGCACCGTAAACGGCGCTCTGAATGAAACTACCTACCATACTCACGTGGAAACCAGGAATTAGGAGCCCCAACATGTGCCTTTCAACATCGCGCGCATTTCGCAGAGAACGCGGCTCCTCGCTCATCATTGCACTGTTCCTCGTTGTCGTACTCTTGCTCGTCGCCGTGGCAGTCCTGACCAACACGTCGTACTCGGCGAATTCTACGCTGAACATGCAGACGAAGAACCAGACATTTGACGCTGCAGAAGCCGGTCTCAACGACGCCCAATGGAACCTTGACCAAAACTTGCTCGCAGCAAACGGCACACGCGGGACCTCCACTGTTTTGGGCTACACTTACCACTGGATCATCCAGGATAACGAACTGAGCGGGTCAGGCAAATGTTGCGTATCAGATCCCGATCCGCAGCAATCAGGGCCAATCAACGTTCCAGCGGGGCAAGCTCTCCTGGCCGGCTGGGCATCATCGATTCTCGGCGGACGTACCGTCTACGTCGAGGAGATGGTCAAACTCAGCCCACCGACCCAGCTTCCGAACGGAGCGATCGTCTGTGGGAAGAACGGGAAGATCAGCCACCAACAGATCACGGATACATCAGGTAACCACCACGCGGACATACGATGCGGAACGATTACATCAAGCGGTGGAGGGCAAGTTCCTGACGGAAACTCCTATGCGACGTGCAACGTTTCGGGCTGCAACGCCATTATCGGGTACGACCACAACGCATATATCGACCAAGCGCCCCCGACCTTCTTGACGGCGGCTCAACTAAACGCAATTCAAAGCGTAACCCTGAGCCAGGCGCAAAGCGGAGGGGCAAACTACTACACCGCGGGCGACGTGACCGGCGGAGCCATCGGTTCAAGCGGCGCCAACTGCGTCGCCTATATCGGAGGGAGCATCACGTTAAAAGGCACTGCCAACCTCACAAATTATTGCGCTACGACCATCGTGATGGGCGATGTCAACGTGGGCGGCACTGCTACCTATCAAGCACTGCCGGCAACTCTGACGCATATCGTCTACGTGTTCGGCTCGAGCGGAACTGTGCTTCACGGCACGCCGACGTCTGAAGGGTTCTTTTACGTGGCCAATTCGGATGTTACGATCGATGGAGGCGGCACCGGCAATTTTACCGGCGCGATCATCACGCCCAATAACATCACGATGAACGGCGGAGGCACTGCAACGTTTGACTACAACAGCACGCAGACGCCGCCGCCCCCTAAAAATTTTAACGTCGTTCCAGAATCGCAGTGGGAGTATTAAAGAGCATCGAAACGGCAAGAATCTAAGGACAACGCCGGCTCGTGCCGGCGTTCTTTTTGCCACAGTGTCATGTCTTCTAATGCCTGAGGCCAGTCGGCGGTTCGTTGGCTTTCGATTCACGGACGCTTCGGATAATAATCGACGCGAAGATCGCCATAAACGCAAGACCACCAATGAGCAGGACTACAAAAACCAACTCGCCATCGCTCATAGGGCGATTTTCGGCTCGCACCAGCGCATTTCCCCGCAAGGATAACACGGTCGCGCGCATAAGAATCGGCGCATTCATCG
>CALFMO010000060.1 GCA_937879855.1 uncultured Acidobacteriaceae bacterium
ATGTGGGGGGCCAAATTAGATGATCAAAGTGGGCCAAGTTAGGTTGACGGAATCAACTCTCAATCGCTGTTTCTTCTCCTTCGTCTGTTTCCACAATACCGCTCGTATTCTGACCATTGGCTCAGTCTGAAGGTGAAGATTTGTGCCATCGGAGAATTCAAAATCAATGCGGTCCCAATCTCGCCCCTGGGCTGAGCGTACTCGTTGCACCGTTTTGTGCCGCAGCGCGGGAAAATGTTCAGGGATAACTTCTTCCCACAAGGAATCGAGCCATTCCTCTTTGATCACTCCGCGGTATTCGACTGACTTGCCCTTCACATTTCCCCCCGCGAACGACAAATTGCCTCCGGTGATGTTGCCACGTCTCATCCCAGTGATCAAAGTGATTTCGAAGTCGTCATGCGAACACAGGCTCAGGACGACGATCCTCCGCAACAGATCAGACTCGGTCAGAGAATTAGGCATCTGCCGGAGTCCCGCGGTCGGAACTTCACCTCTATTGCCATCCACAGCGGCGGTGCAAAGACCACAAAGAGCACTATTAGAGCTCGAAAATGGTAGCACCGAAGCGCGCCTTAACACGAATGTCGCCCTTTGCCCGTTCCTTCGACAAATCTATTTCAGAATTGTTTCAAAGGGCTTCAGATTCGGGACGCGCCGCCCATGCGAACCCGAACTCATTGCCGATACGCGTGGTCGCGCACACAGTTCGCACACCCAAGCCGGTCGAAAGCCACGAAACTGGCCTGCTCCCGCCCACCGACATCCATGTAAGTCTTCTGTCAAGGAAAAACACACGTGGTCAGGCGCGCTCGCGAGAGCGCGCACTTTTCTGGTCAAGATCTTTAGCTCGCGCATTTGGTGCCTCTCGGCTGTGGTCCCTGCGTTCGCAGAACCGGACATCCATTTGCTGCCTCGGGCCCGTCAGGGCCTTCGCAGAAGATTGAGTTGGTGTTCTCTGCCAGTCTCGAAACAGTCAGTGGGGAGCCTGAGAAAAGTTTTGATTTCCCTCGCTCACTCGGACAGGGCGGGACCTGGCAGTCTGCGCGCTTTACGATCTTGAGATTTTCCTTTCGTTGCGGTTTTGTTTTTTTATTCCGCAATGCCGACGAGCCCGCGTACCGGTTCAAAGTCTCGCTGCTCCCGATCTACCACCATGAGATATGCAACCAGCTTGCGAGCTACCGCGAGTGTTGCGCAGTTGGCGTTCCCCTTTTGGCGTGCGTTCTCATATACCAACGCGAGATCAGGATTCCGCCTTGGCGCCAACTTCGCCGCTTCGACCAGGACCCGCTGGATATGTTTGTTCCGCTGCTTCGAAATTGGTGTACGCGCTACTTTGTCGGCAGATCGTTTTTCATCTCCGCAAAGCCCGCAGTAGCTGATGGCCTGTCGGATCGACCGGAAACGTGAAATATCTCCCATCTCTAGTGCCCAGCTCAGCGCTGTGACCTTGCCAACGGCGGGAATCGTCTGAAGCCGCCGCACTCTTTCCGCCAGCAGGGGATCGCGTTGGAGCGAACGGATGATGGCTCCTTCGGTCCTTTGCAATCGCGTGATCGACTCCCGACTCAGCAGCAACAGCGGGCGGATACTCGCACTCACCGCATCGGCGTTCGCCAGTAACTCCGGGAAATAACCCACTTTGTGTAATCGTTGTTTGTTGTGGCTCACCCCCGTCTCCATCAGCAAGCCGGACACGCGGTTCTTCATCTGGACCATTTGCCGCACCAGCAGGTGCCGATATCGCAGCGTTCGGCGGCGTTCGCGGATCTCGGTCGGTGCCATGTAGCACTCTGGAAGGAAATCGCAGCGCAGGCAATCCGCGATCTTGGCGGCATCGATGCTGTCGTTCTTCTTTTTTGCCGCCGCGATCGCCCGCAACATGAGCGGATGAGCGACCTTCGCAGCTGCTGCGTGTGGCTTCAAATGATCGTAGATCCAGCCGGTGAAGATCGTAGCTTCCATCGCCACTGTCCAGGGTTGTGGAAGAGTCTTGATCCAGATGTCTAGTTCCCAGCGGGTCGCCCCCACTTTTCCTTCTTGGCAGATGAGACCGCTGGCATCCTTGACGCAGTAACTGATGGTCTTCTTGTGCACATCCAGTCCGATGTAATACATATTCCTCGATGAGCCTCCGTGGTTGTGGTCTGAATCAACGTGCCGTTGAGTTCAGCCTTTTTTAACACCACGTGCTCCTCGTGGACTTAGCATTCAAACAGTCAGTCGACTGTTTAGGGCTGAGTGCTGCCGTGACAGCGTAGCAAGTAGTAGTCGTTGCAACAACATACGAGTATCGCGTGGGACGGCCAAACACCGCGTAAGTCATATAGAACAGCACTCCCCCGTGGTGTGGGTTGTAGGTTGATGAAGATCAAATTGCAGCTCCGTTCATCTTCCCCGAGTTTCCGCCTCCACGTCAGATAAAAACGCAACTGCATCATTTAGCCCCCGTCGGCTGCTCGGCGACGTTGGTGGCATCCGGTGTCGCGGTGTTGGCTGGGTTCGCTTGCGCTGCCGCAATGGCGGCGGCAAGATTGTCGGCAAAAAACTTGATGAATTCCTTTGGCTTCTCAAATGGCTTGTTAAGAGTAGCCTTTACCTCGTTTGCTGTTGCCCTGCTGTGGAGTTTTGCCAACTCCAGAATTAGTTCGTCCAACTTGGGGATCGACAACTGAACCAATTCATCCTCAATCTTCAACCAGAGTTGCGCATCTTTGGGTTCAACGGGTAAGGCTCCCCGGAGTCGCCCGATTAGAGGTCCTATCGCGTCCTTCGAACGGAGGCCGAAGGCTAACATCGGGAATTCCCCGGCCACCGCAGAAACAGCGTCCTCGTATCTCTTCTGCAAACCCTCCGTATTCGGCAACAGAAACCAAATTGCCTTTCGGAGCATGAATTCGTCGTACGGAGTAATCGGTCCTGGCAAACTTTCTTTCAGGGAATCTATGGCAAAAGGCAGAGTCTTCAGATGGTGTCGAACTTCCAATAGCTCTGCAAGAGCCTTGCCAATTATTCGACGGTCCTCGCGACCGCTCCTAATCAGAGATGAGAGTTCATTCAGGAGGAAGCCGATTACGAGACCAATCAGTGTTCCGCTGATTCCAAGAATATAGGACCACAGGGAGGACGAATTGGCATCGGCAGGAGCCAGCATGATACGTCCTTGTACCATGACAGGATTCGTCCTGAAAAGCGACCCGCGGCACGCGACCCTCCCGACATCAAGACACCGCAAATCGGATTGGAATCACACGGTTGCAATCCTTCACGCGACTGTTAAATTAGCTCATGCTCATTAATGCCGATAAACCACATTTGTGGAAGGCAGACACACGCGCCTCAGTGGATCAGTTCAATCAGTGGTTCATGAAATTTGCGCCCAAGGCGTATCGGGACACCCGCAAGAAAACCATCGAGAGCGTCGAGCGGGGCCTCACGCTCACCAAAGACCTGACTACGATTACACCGGATGTAATCAAAGCAAATCCCGGCATTCTACCGACCCTGCGCATGTCCACTTGCCCGCCGCTCGCGCGCGACAGGCTCATCGGACTTGCCGATTCCAGCAAGAATCTCGTCGGCACGCTTGAAGAAGGTAAACTCCCTCCGCATCTGGCGGCGGATGTCCTGAACGCGCACCTCAAGAAAATCACGGTGATTCTGTCGCAGATGCTGGACGTGGATATTTTTCCGTGGATCGAAGAGAACCGCAAACCCACCAAGGAAGAGCGCTACCGCTCATCCACCATCGTCGCCGACCGGCTTTGCGGTGCCGTGGCGGAACCTATCGTGAGGAACGCCCAGGAGAAACGTCAGCTCGCACTCATCGAGAAGTACCTCACCGAGCGTGGCTACAAGCTGAAGGCGCATCCCGCCGCCACTCCGCTCAATCAAATGGAACCCGGCACGTTCTCCTTCCGGCTTAATGTCCTCGTGAAGCCCTCCAAGGCCGAAGCCAAGACCGTCAAGATTCCCATCGACGCGGTGATCCAACCCAAAAAGGCCAAGCTTCCACATCTGCCGATCCTCATCGAAGCGAAATCCGCCGGCGACTTCACCAACGTCAACAAGCGCCGGAAGGAAGAGGCGATCAAAATCAACTACCTCAAGGCGACGCACGGCAAGGATGTTGTCTTTGTGCTTTTCCTGTGCGGATACTTCGATGCGGCCTATCTTGGGTACGAAGCGGCAGAGGGGATAGACTGGATATGGGAACATCGCTCCGAGGACCTGGACCAGCTCGGGATCTGACATCATGGCAACCGTCGCACATCAAACCACCGAGATCCGCCGCCAGGCAGAGCAGATCCGTCTCGATACCTTGAAGACGGCCGCCGAGCGCAACAAATGGGGACAGTTCGCGACGCCATTCGAGCTTGCCCTGAGCCTCGCGCGCTACGCGCACAAAACCCTAGGGGAGGGGCGGCTCCGCTTTCTTGACCCGGCGATTGGCACAGGTTCCTTTTACTCAGCGCTCTCGCAGGCCGTCCCGGCGAAAACCATTGAGGCCGCGGCCGGCATCGAGCTTGATCCCTTGTTTGCGGAGGCCGCAAAGAACCTCTGGGTCAAGAACGGCCTCCACATCGTGGAGGGCGATTTCACCAAGCAAAAACCGCCCGCGCAGCGCTTCAACCTTGTGCTCACCAATCCACCCTATGTGCGGCATCATCACCTCGAATCAGGCGATAAGAACCGGCTGAAGGCACAGCTTGCGCGCTCACTGCACATGGAAATCAGCGGGCTTGCGGGGCTGTATTGTTATTTTCTGCTGCTGTGCCATGACTGGATGGAAGAGCAGGGGCTTGCCATCTGGCTGATCCCCTCGGAATTCATGGACGTGAATTACGGCGTGGCACTGCGTCGCTACCTTACCGAGCGAGTGACGCTCCTGCATATTCATCGCTTCTGTCCCACGGACGTGCAGTTCACGGACGCGCTGGTATCGTCGGCCGTCGTGGTGTTCCGTAAAACTCTCCCGTCGCCAGGACTCAGCGTGCGTTTTTCCTTTGCCGGTGCGATTGAGAGTCCGACTACCGAGGCGCTGGTGCCCCTCGACGTGCTTCGCCTTTCGCGCAAATGGACACAATTCCCTGCCCGCACCAATTTTGAGAGCACGGACGAGCCGACTCTTGGCGATCTTTTTGTCATAAAGCGTGGGCTTGCGACCGGCTCCAACGGTTTTTTTATCCTGAGTGAAGAAGAGACGAAGACCTGGCACATCCCGCGCCGGTTCCTCAAGCCGATACTTCCTGGCCCGCGGTACCTGACGGCCGACATCATCGACTCGCGCGCTGACGGAGCCCCCGCCGTGTCCCCGCAGCTCTATCTGCTCGATTGCAGCGAGCCGGAAGAAAAGATCAAGGCGAGCTGGCCTCGCTTCTATGCGTACCTGCAGAAAGGCCGAGAGGAAAAGATTCCCGCGTCGTATCTCGCGAGCCATCGCGCTCCGTGGTACTCCCAGGAGCAGCGCCCGCCCGCACCCTTCCTGTGCACCTATATGGGCCGCTCCTCCAACGGCAAGCATCCGTTCCGCTTCATCTGGAATCGCTCGGGTGCGACCGCGCATAACGTGTACCTCATGCTTTACCCAAAAAGCCGCCTTCAGGAGGTCCTGAAGAACCATCCGGAGCGTGCCGCGAAAGTGTTCGAGGCGCTACAGAGCGTCACGCCCGGTCAGTTCATCTCTGAAGGCCGGGTCTACGGCGGAGGCTTGCACAAGGTCGAGCCCAAAGAACTGGCGCAGATTCCTGCCCGCGCGGTCCTCAAGAGCATCGACGGACACTTTCACATCGAGCGGCAGGAGAAACTGTTTGCGTAGGGTGAAGTTGAGTGGACCCGAAATGAAGGTTTTCATAATTGAGTCCAGCTACCCGAAGGATTTCTACAAACGCCAGCTGGACGGGATCGCGGCTCAAGGCATTTTGAATATTCTCGGTATTCGCAATGAGTTGCGCTTCGCACTGGACCGCGAGCATTTTGAGAAAGCGATAGCGGACGCCAAAACCCAAAATTACACTGTAGTTCATTTATCGTGCCACGGTGATGAGGACGGCATTGCGCTAGCCAATCACTACCAGCCCAGTTGGGATAAGTTTGCGGACCTATTTCAACATCACAAATGGATTCCGAAAGCCCTCGTAATGTCCGCCTGCTGCGGGGCTACGAGCGGTATTCGAGACGCCTTCAAGAACAGATCAAAAAGGCCAGGAATCATTTTTGGGTCGTCCGATGGGCGTTCCTATGGTGAATATACTGTAGCGTGGGCAATACTCTATCGTCGCTTCAAAAAGGACGGTATAAACAGAGACTCCGCAAAACAGGCGCTCAAAGAGATTCATGCAGTTGTTAGCGATAAGTTCTTATATCGGCGGTGGAGCGCTTCCCGCGATTCTTATGTCTCCTACCCCGGCAAAGGCGAGAAGTATGCGATTACAAATACTAAAGCTGCTCGAAAACCGTCCCCTATATAGCTGTAAATGGAACTGGGGACCCGGCCCAACCCGAAAAGTTCTTACGAAGCTCCTGACTGGCATCAGGGGCTTTGTACTTTTCTAAGCGAAGGATGACACAATACAGAAAAGGCTGGGATACCATTCGGGCACCCCAGCCCCTTCCTAGAGTTCGGAAATATCTCCCGTTGGACTCAGTTGGAAACAAACATGTTCCTGCTGAACAATAGGGTAGCTAGAGACTGATCGGCTGTCAAGGCACCAAGCGGGAGCGCCCCCGGGGAGAATCGAACTCCCGACCTTGTTCTTAGCAGGAACACGCTCTATCCATCTGAGCTACGGGGGCATCACCAGCGATTGTACTAGCAAATCAAAACAGCTTCGACGCCAATGGTAGCGCTTCGACTCTATGCCGAAGCGCTCTTTTGCTGGCGTAGCGTCAGGCGCTTGCCTTCCGTTGCCCTCAGAGCGAGAATCGTGCGCTCGAATCGCTCACCTTCCTATAGTTGTAGCGAAAATCGAACTCGTTAAGGTACTGCTGCAAATATCCGCGTCCCCAATAATGATAAGTTCCAAACACGCCACGGCGTACTAGACCGAAGAATGCCGAGACAGAAAATGCCAGATTCAGTCAAAGAATACTTCGTGCTGATGGGGCGCAAGGGCGGGAAGATAACCGGAAAAGCCCGCTCTGCCAATCTGACCGCCACAGGAAGAAGCGAGGCTGCCCGTCGTGCGGTACAAGCTGCTGGGCTAAACAACGGCCAGCCTGACTATTTCAGAGCGGCTACTGCCTTGTAGAGTTTTTTCAGATGCTCGTCTGACATGTCCACGATAGGCTCGTACATGAACGAGTTCAGGTGGATGTTCTCTGGGGTCATCAGCACCACGTTCCGTAGAGTTCTTATGGCTCCCACCTCCTTGGGGAAATCGCGCTCAAATCTGTCCAGTAGAGCTGTGGTCTGGTTTCGCGGAATGGCGTTCACCCACGGCTGATCCGCTATTTTCGCAATCATAAACTTATCCGCTGTCAGACGAATGGCGATGGCGAGAACGATCTTCTGCTCGAATCGTGCATCCCCGCCTTGGGCTAGGCATTTCTTAGCTTCTGCGTCGATGATGTCTATTACTGGCTTGTGTGTGGCCGCAGGCGCAACAACACTGAATACCTGGGCGTAGATGGCGTCTAAGTCTTCCTCTTTGATGCCAGCAGTATCTTGTTTCCAGTGCACTAGAGATGTCAAGGTGACAAACTTCGGGTCCGCTGATCCGCTTGTGTATTCAACGATATTTCGCGTGAACGTGATGGCCGCAATTTTCTTACTTTGATCGTTGAAGAAATTCGGCTTCCAATCCTTTACGAAAACGTTCTGGACTCCCTTCGCTCTATGGAACGAGACTTCCGTATCTGTTTTGGTGACCATTAAACAGTTGTCAGACCTCAAAGACGGCCAAAGACGGGCCTTGAGCGTGCGGAAGAAGTCGAAGTTATGAGTCAGGATGATTTGTCGAAAAGTCGGCTCGGTCGTGATGTCCTTTAGGTACTGAATGATCGCGTACTTGTTCTTGTAGTCGAACGAATCCGCAACGTCATCGACTACAAAGAGCGTTTCCTTCTTCTCTTTACGCCGGGCTTCAACTTCGAACATAATGTTCAGAACGTAGAGCGCCTTCTTCTCTCCTTGGCTGAGCGCCTGTAATAGCGTGGTACGCTCCACGGGGGCACGGCCACCAGAGTCCTCAAAGATAAATTCGAGGGTCGGAATGTCTTCGTACCCAAGGATCACGGCCTCACGGTTTTTTACCTGTAATTTGAATGGAACAAAAAAGCGGTCATTGAACAGTTCAATGACGCTATCCCACAGGTTGCGCTCTTTCGCTGCCTGTTCTTTGATCTTATTTTCCCGGTCGGCTGCGGCTTGAACCTTGGCGATCAGATCGCGCAATGGATCGCTGTTCGCCTTGAGATACGACTTCCAAATATCCTCCTTGAACGTTGCCATATTGGAGAGGTGCGGCAACAGAGCTACATTGCTTGTCAGGTAGGACTGGAACTCCCGGACCGTCACATTCTTAGTCAGCAATTTATCGATCTCTGCGAACTTCTTCTTCAAGTCCTTGTCTTTCGTGATTGCGTCTTTCTCTTTCGCAATCATGTCCTCAAGCTGCTTGACAGTTTTGATTTCAACCGTTTTGCCATTATTGAAGCTGACGGAGTGCTTGGCATCGAAAAAGCCATTATCGGCAAGGCTTTTTGCAATGGTTGCCGCGTTATAGTATTCGAAAACCCCCTTCTTGAAGAAAGTGGACGCGGCCAGTAATTCGTTGTACTTGGTAATGTAGTCAGCGATTGCCGTCCTGAAATCCTTAGTGTGAAGAAATGCCAGAACCTTGTCGTCGAAAATTGTGTCGTACTTCACGTCCGCAAACGGAGCATCTTTCAGCCCAAGGGCTTCATCTTTGATTCGCAGCAGCGCCGGAATAAACTTGTCATCGGTTGATGTGAACGCTGAGGAAATTTCCTTCTGCAATTCCTTCTTCGACCCAGACTGCGTTTTTAGAGCTTTCAGTAGAGCCTCTTGAGCTTGCTCGATTCCAACGTGAAGCTGCTCATACTCCTTTCTCAGCTTGTCGTTGACCAGTAGCAACGACGTTCTTTCGTCTCGTGCGAACACCTCCTGTATGGCGGCAACACAAGTATGCTGTCAGGGGATAAATCCGCGCCCGTTTCATCCTTGATGGCCCTTGTGGAAACGCGAGCCGGAAATATGCGATCCTTCGGAGGCGCACCCTGCGACATGTCCTTGAATGTCTGAGCAAATGAGGTCTTCATGGAGCCGTTCGGGGCGTAGATCGCGTAAACCGACTCCGCAGAGAAGTCGAAGGTGTAATCCAGTTTCTTGATTCCATAGCAGTGTTCCAGCGCAACGGTGACCTTCTTCATGCTAACGCTCCGTGGAATCATAAGGATACGCCTTTCCCTTGGCTCGGCAAATCGGTGGGACTGGGTTTGTGAAGGTGATAATTTCGAATTCCGTCGCTTCGCGCTGCTAAGTGGCGAACCGGACATCCGCCCATGCCGCGCAGCGGTTGGTCAGACTCGACTAGAAGCTACGTGTGTGCAAGAGATAGAACTACACACAATCGGCACACTTAGGTGTAAACATCGAGATGACTGTTCAGCTATTGGGAACGGTGGATGACTCGTCGGCCGTAGGTCGTCCTTTGTCGTTGATTCCCTCCCATTGCACCACCAACGGAATGAATAGGTTTCCCTCATCTTTCTCATCCAAGCATGCGCCCTGATTCCACTCCTACGGCCTGCTATAGTCATTGAGTTATTGGATCGAGCAGCATGATTCTGCACGGGTTCAACCGACGCATTCTGGCCGAGGATCTCACCCGGATCCGGCGTCCCGACGATCTCGAACGCTACTCCGCCTCGCAGAGGCAAGCACGGATCGACCCCAACCCCCATCAAATCGATGCCGTTATTTTCGCCCTGCGGCGACTTCGGGATGGCGGTTGCATCCTCGCCGACGAAGTGGGTCTCGGCAAGACCATCGAAGCTGGTCTGGTCATCGCGCAGGGTCGTGCCGAGGGCCTTCAGCGGGTTCTCCTGATCGTTCCAAAATCCCTGATCGGCCAGTGGCAGAACGAGCTGGCCAACCTGTTTGCCATTCAGGCCCAGGACGAACAACGAAGTTTTGTTGCGCCCTGCGTGTACCTGGTCGGCCGGGAATTCGCCGGCAGCGAGCGCGGAGCTGCCGCTCTCGGTGCCGCTCCGCCCTTCGATCTGGTGGTCATCGACGAAGCCCATGAGATCTTTGCCGGGCTCCATAAGCGCTACAGCCGCGATGGACTCTATGAAGAGAGCTCCGATGAAGCACTGATGGCGCATCGGGTGCGCGGGTTTTTGCGCTCCTCGCCCGTGCTGCTGCTCACCGCCACGCCGATGCAAAACTCGCTGGCCGAACTCTGGGGACTGGTCCAGTATGTGGAACCCACCGGTACCCTGCTGGGCGACATTGCCACATTTCGGAAGGTCTTCTGCGACGACGATGACCGCGTCCTTGTGCCCGGGCAAGAGCACGAACTGCAACGCAGACTCGCGGTTGTGCTGCAGCGCACCCTGCGCCGCCAGGCCCAGGAATTTCTGGATCGCCCCTTCACCCAGCGGCGGTGCCGACTGTACCAATACGACATGAGCGAGAACGAGCGATCACTCTACGATGACGTCACCGAATACCTCCTCCAGCCTTCGCTGTACGCATTTTCCGGCAGACAGCGGCGCTTGTTGCTCATCGGCTTCCATCGCCGCATGGCGTCCTCCATTCCTGCTCTTGCCGCCAGTCTAGAAAACGTGGCCGCGCGGCTTCGTCGTATGTGCGGAAAGGCTGGCCAGGACGATACAGCGAAAGCAATGTATCGGGATCTGGAGGACGAAGACGAAATCGAGGACATTCTGGAGGAAGCATCTCCGCCAGCGGACAACTCTGGCGTGCTCGCCGAACTTGCGCGCGTCGAAAGCTTTATTCACCGCGCCAAATCTCTTCCCGACGATGCCAAGGCACGGTCCTTCCTGGACGCCATTCGGGTGGTGTTGAATCCTGGAGCCAACGGTGGTGGCAGCGGAAAAGCCGTGGTGTTCACCGAGTCGATTACAACCCAGGAATACCTGCGGACTCTGCTGCTCGGCATGGGGCTCGGCAACGAAGAGGTCACGTTGTTTCGGGGCGTGAACGATGATGAGCGCGTGCAGCAGGCTTACGCCCGGTGGCAACAAGAGGAAGGATCCCGTTTCCCTGGTGGCTCAAAGCCGAGCCGCGAAGTGGCCGTCAGGCTCGCCCTGGTCCATGAATTCCGCACTCGTTCCCGGGTGCTGATCTGCACCGAGGCCGGAGCCAAGGGACTCAACTTGCAGTTCTGCAACACGGTGATCAACTATGACCTACCGTGGAATCCGCAGCGCATCGAACAGCGCATTGGTCGCTGCCACCGCTACAGCCAAGAACACGATGTGACCGTGGTCAACTTTATCGCCCGGGACAACGAAGCCCATCAGCTCACCTTTGAAATTCTCAGCCAAAAGCTGGATCTGTTCGGGAAAGTTCTCGATGCCTCCGATACCGTTCTGCACGAACCCCGGACCGACGCTCCCGAACTGGTGGTCTCGGCCCTGTCGGTTGAGTTGGAGAGCGACCTTCGCAATATCTACAGCCGGTCCCGCACTCTCGAAGAGGTAACCCGCGAGATCGCGGCCCTGCGCGACAAGATCACCGAGAAGCGAGTTGTCTACGAACGCGAATATCAGCGCACCTCACAGATTATCGAATCCCGCTTCGATGAGAAGGTGCGCAAAGTGTTCAAGAGTCTACGCGAGGAATTGCCGCACGGGCTGGCGGATTTGGATCGAGACGTCGCCTCCTTGGTCGACGGTTATCTCGCCGCTCGTTCGGTCAAGTATCAGCGCTCCGAAGAGGCGGGCCGGGCGGTATTTGAAATCGCACCGGATGGAGCCTTGCCTGCTGAAATCGGCGAGGGACGTCGCTTCGCGACCGGCGACGCCCGCGCTTTACAGAATGCCGAAGCCCTGAACCTGGTTCATCCGCTGGTACGAGCTGCGATCGCTGACGCCAAGAACTGGCGGGGAGGTTCCCTGTTGTTCGAACTCCCGCCCAAGCCACCCGCCGAGTTGACCGCGCTGGTTGGCGGCGCCGGCCACCTTCGAGTGGCATTGGTCGGCTACGAGGGCTTTGAACCGGTTCAGCGGCTGGTCGCCGCAGCCGTGGTTGACAGCAATCCGATCGATCCGATCATCGCCAAAAGCCTGATTCATCTCAGCACCCGAGAAGGCTCCGCTGGTTCGCTCGCGGGTGACCCCGAACTGTTGACCGATGCCCTCGATGAAGCCGTCTTTGTGGATCAGCGGGAAATCGAGAAGAGCGAACAGCAACACTTCGAACAAGCCATCCGGCAACTGGAGCGCTTCGTCGAGGACAAGATCCTCGTGTTGCGGCGGGAGCTCTCCTCCATCAGCGAGAAACTTCGATCCGCAAAACAGAGGCGCGATCAGGTTGTGGGCTCAACCGCACGAGAGCGGATTGAGGCCGAGATCGGAGAGCTCGCGACCCGCGAAGAGAATCTCGAAAGCCGAATCGGTGCCTTGGAATCCCGAGAAGACGAGGTTTACACAAAATGGAGGGACCACTACCACAAGCTTCGCTATCAGCCGCCAAACGTCGAGGTCCTGTTCGACGCAACGCTTCAGATCTCTCAGGCGAATCAGGGGAGATCATGCTGAAGCTGTTGCACACCGCGGACTGGCATCTGGCTCGCAGATTCCCGTCCTTCCCTGACGAGGCCCAGAAGAAGCTCTCGCGGGCTCGTATGGACGTCGTCGCGAGCATCCTCGATGTGGCTCGTCGCAATGCCGTCCATGCCATCTTGTGTGCCGGAGATATCTTCGACGATCCTCAGCCCGCGCCTGAGTTTTGGGAAGAATTGGCGCGAACCCTTCGCGAACATGCTGTCGGGCCGGTTCCGATTTTCTTTGTCCCTGGGAACCATGATCCTCTGACGCTCGAATCTGTGTGGGCGCCCGCACACCCGTTTCGTAGCCGTCTTCCCAAATGGGTGCACGTCGTCGATCGGGACGACTTTAGCTACGAGCTGTCGAAGGATGCGGTTCTCTATGCTCGCCCATGCCGATCAAAGGCCGGCGAAACGGATCTGGCGATGGCGCTTCCGGCGCGCGCAGCGGGCGACGAGCGTCTGCGCATCGGTTGTGTGCACGGCTGCACTTTTGACGTCGAGGGTTATCAGACCAATTTCCCAATCTCTCGAGACGCAGGCCTCGAAAGAGGGTTCGACTACCTCGCGATCGGCGACACCCATTCTTTTCGCGACGTCACCGCAGGCTCACCGGTTCCAACGGTCTACCCCGGCGCTCCCGAACCGACCAGCTTTGACGAGGCCGGCGCGGGCAATGTAGCCCTCGTCGCCTTGTTTCGGCGAGGCCGTCGGCCTCGCGTGGATCCAGAGCCAGTGGCCTTTTGGCGCTGGCTGGATCTACATTGCCGTGACCTGAACGAACTCCGCAGAGTATTGACCCTGACCGATCTCGATCGGCACGTTGTCCGATTGCACCTCGACATGGTGGTCTCGCTCTCCGAAGAGACGGAAGTGGAGCGCATTGTGCGGGACCTGGAGGGTACGCACGCCACCCATGGTCGCGCGGGTGTTTTGCTGGTGGAACGGACGAATCTACGGTTGGAGATCGGCTCTGGCGATGCTTTCCCCGAAGACTTGCCGCCGGTACTCAGAGATACCGTGGCGCGCCTCGATCAACTCGTCGCCAGCGCCGCAAGCGAGGTGGAGAAGTCCAAGGCGACACGCGCCCTATCCCATCTCTTCAAGTTGCTCCAAACTCAGCACGCTTCGAAGGGACGTGCGCTATGAAGCTGCAGCGCTTGCGTGTGACGAACTTCGCCGCGGTCCGGGATGCCGACGTCACCTTCGGCAAGGGGCTGAACGTCCTATACGGTCCGAACGATCTCGGTAAGTCCACGCTAGTCGATGCCATTCGCATGGTCTTGTTGCTGCCCTACACCTCGACGTCGATCGAACAGTACATCGCCTGGACTGGCGGTCACGAACCGATGGTGGAGCTCACGTTTGAGACCGAACAGCAGCGCATCTGGCGTGTGCGCAAGGAATTTGGCAGGGGTGGTTCTGCGGTCCTGCAAGAATCCAAGAACGGCCAAGATTTCGATGACGTCGAGCGCGCCAGAAAGGTCGATGGCAGGCTGCGCGAGATTTTGCGTTGGGGGATTCCCGAGCCCGGGGGCACGGGAAGTGGCAAGGGCCTCCCCACCAGTTTTCTGGCCACTGCACTGTTGTCGACGCAGTCGGAGGTTGCCGCCATACTTGGCGAGAGCTTGCAGAAGGATCTTACGGGCAGCGGGAGAGAGTGGATCGCGGCGGCGTTGCAGGCGGTCGCGCAAGACCCTTGGTTCGTTTCCTTATTAAGAGATGTCCAGGCAAGACGGGATGAGGCCTATACCGATAAGGGATCCAAGAAGGCTGCCAAGGGCAGCGTGTTCAAGGTCGCGGCGGATCGCGTAAAGGACACCAGGGAGGAGAAGGATCGGCTCCAGAAAGTGGTGGACGACTCCGAAGGAGCTGAGGCTCTCCTCCGGGAACTTTTCCAGAACCGCTACGAGAAGCGCGAGGCTCTGGCCAGAGCGAGCGACGAGGTCGCCATTCTAGAAAAGCTAGCCACTCAGGCGGCAGACCGTTCTGCCGCGGCCGAACTAGTTCGTTGCGCCGAGCAAGAGGTCGAACGCATTCTTTCGCTGGCACACGAGATCAAGGAAGGCGAGGCGAAAGCCCACGTTTTCCTTTCCCAGGTGAAAGAGGCAAAGGCTGCGGTTGCGACTGCGCAGCAGAACCAGTCCAAAGCCCAGCTCGCTCTCAAGGCGGCGGAACAGGCCGCCCGCGAAAAAGCCGATCCTAACATCAATGAAACTGTGGTCCGCCAGGAACTGGAACTGAAGATAGCGGCTGCCGATCGTGCTGCGGGTATCGCTCAACAGAGTCTCGATGCTGCTCATAACGCACAGCAACTTATTCATGCTGCGGCCGAAGTGGGGCGGAAACTCGGCGAGCAGGAAGAAGCGGCGGCGATCGCGCGAAAAACCTCGGACGAAGATGCGGAACAAGAAGAAGCCGCCAACTTTGAGCTGCTTCGTTGTGACTTGCTCGAACGGGCCCTCGACGTGCGCCTTGCCGACAGCCGCGTTGTCGATGCGCAAGTTGCCGTGCAGAAAAAATCAACCGTTCAACAACGGCTCGATGCAGTTCTCATCGAGCGGGCGAGCCTGATCAAGAAGCGCTCCGCCATGAAGTTGCCTGCATCGGCTGCCATCGCGCCCATGCGCCGGCTGGCCCATGAGATCGCCGCCGCACGCGGAACTCTGAGTGTTGGCCTCGCCGTGTCCATCGAGCCCGTAAAACCTCTAGATTTGCGCATCCAGCGGGACGGAACGCTGCTGGAGCCAACTGTGGCCCAGCAGCCACTGGAAGTTGAAGCCGACACCGCACTCGAGATTGGAATCGCCGACGTGGCCACGGTTCGGATCCGAGGAGGACGCCGAGACGCGCGAGAACGAGTCCACGTACTCGAGCAACAGTGGGCTCAGGACGTGGCGCCGCATCTTGCGGCGGCTGCGGTTCCAGACCTCGATGGTCTCGACTCCAAAATCACAGAGAGCGTAAGACTGGATGCTCAAGTCCAGGAAAAGGACAACGAATCTCAGGCGTTCGAAGCGCAACTCGCGCCCTTGGCCGAGGCTGCCAGAGAGCTACAAGACGCCATGCAACACGCCGCCTTGTGCCGCACTGCGATCGGCGATGTACCGCTTGAGCCGCTATTGGCCGAACTTGAACTCCTTGGCGCAGATCCAGTGTATGCTTTGCGCACCCGTCGAGGGGAGTTGTCGAAAAGCGTGGTGAGCGCCAGAGCGCGGGCCACTGAAAGCGCCAGACTCTACACACTCGCCGAGGATCGAACCACCAACCTTCGAGGGCTCTGGGAAGCGGCTACCTCGAAACGCGATGAGGCTTTAGCGACCTTCCCCGACGGGGTGGACGCAGCATTGTCGGCTTCCGAAAGGAACCTCTCCGAGGCGAGTTCGGAAAGGCAGAATGCCGGCGCAGATCTAGAGGCCTTGGACCAGACGATCTCTTCCCAAAAGCGGATTATCGACGAGGCCGCGATCAGTGCTCGCACTCAGCTGGAGATTGCCAACGCCGACGTCGAGACTGCACGGCAGAATTTGACGACAGCGATTACAAGCCACGCCGAACACACTGGCCGACTTGCTGAATTGCAAAAACGGCGCGACGCAGAAGACTTATCGGCTGCCGAATTGCGACTGCAGGAGGCAAAATCTCACCACGCTGCCTTGCCCATACCCGAGCGCAACGCGACTCAAGATGAAGTGCATATGGAGAGGAACCGCGAAAAAGCGGCGCGGTCCGAATATGAAGCCAACGAGTCAGAGATCCAGAGGGCACGTGGTCGGCTGGAGCAGGTCGGTGGAGCGGTCGCTCGGGAACGGCTGCGAGACGCAAGTGAAGCCTTTGAACAAGCGGAACGTCAAGAGAAGGAAATTGAAGCCGATTACGAGGCGTGGAAACTGCTGCTTGAGCAACTGAAGGCGGCTGATTCCGCGCAGGCAAGCAATCTCGGCCAAGCTCTGGCGCCGACTGTCGCGGGCTTGTTTCAAAGTCTAACGCAACAACGCTACCAGTCCGTCCAGCTTGGAGCTCAGCTGAGCACCGAAGGGGTCGTAGTACACGGCGCGCCCCGTCCGGCAGCCCTGCTGTCAGTTGGAACCAGGGAACAGTTGTCGACCCTGTATCGCCTCGCCTTGGCAGAGTACTTGCAAACCGCGGTAGTGTTCGATGATCAACTGGTGCAGAGTGATGGCAACCGCATGGACTGGCTTCGAGGATTGCTCGCCGAGAAAGCGCGCATCTTTCAGATCATTGTCTTGACTTGCCGGCCTTCCGATTACCTGGGTACGGCCACCCCCTTATCGGGTGCGCCCAATACCCACACGGATCAGGCCGACGGCTTCATCCGCGCGATTGATCTCGGGCGGGTGGTTCAGCGACATTAAGAAAACCAGAGAAAGGCGGTTCCTCCATGTCGGCTCCAGGGGCTCGAAATTTCGACTTAAACATAGAGTAGATCCTAGAAGGATGGGAGGTCAGGCATGCCATGCCACCTAGCCATGTGGCCCGTTCTCTATAGTCTGACTCAATCATTCGATGCCAACCGTCGTTCGCTGTTATCGGAATGTTCTGTCGCCGAAAAGCACTATCATGACATCGCGAGTGATCGTCGGAAATCAACCGACGGCCAGATTTGGATTCCAAGGAGGCAGGGTGGCAACTCTCTTCTTCTCGTATTCCCACGTGGACGAGAATCTTCGTGACCAACTGGAGATCCATCTCTCGAGTCTCCGCCGTCAGGGTTTGATCGACTCGTGGCATGACCGCCGGATTTCGGCTGGCGAGGATTTCGGCCAAGCAATCGACCAGCACATCGATACAGCAGATGTCATCCTCCTGCTTGTGAGCCCGGACTTCATCGCTTCTGACTACTGCTACGAACTCGAAATGAAACGCGCTGTCGAAAGGCATCAACGCGGCGATGCAAGGGTAATCCCGGTAATCTTGCGACCGTGCGACTGGCACGATTTGCCATTTGGAAAGCTCCTAGCAACGCCCAAGGATGGGCGCCCGATAACGAAGTGGCCGAACATCGATGAGGCATTCCAGGACGTGGTGACCGCGATCAAAGGAGCGCTGAAACATCTAGGCCAAAACCCGAAGCCCTCGACCACAAGAGATCCGGATGCCCGGAAGACGACGTCGACGCTGCCGGCGCGATCCAGCAACTTGCGGATCAAAAAACAGTTCACCGACCTGGATAAGGACAGGTTTCGTCATGAGGGCTTCGAATACATCGCGAATTTCTTCGAGAATTCACTCCAAGAACTCGTCCATCGAAATGCCGATCTGCAGCAGAGTTTCCGGAGGATAGACGCCAACCGGTTTACGGCCGCGGCCTACCGCAACGGGGAGAAGGTCTCCCGGGGATCAGCCTCGCTGGGCGGAAGTACGATGGGCAGCGAGAGCATCGAGTATTCGATGACCGATGAGCCACGCCATGGAGGCGTGAACGAAGCGGTGATGGTTAGAGCCGACGACGAGACGATCTATTTCGAGGCTCTGGGCATGCAATCGTACGGAAACAGCAAAGAAAGGCTGACCTTCCAGGGCGCGGCCGAACTCTTCTGGGAGCTGTTCATCCGACCACTTCAATCGTAGGCGCAAAGTAGCGATCCATTCGGCGGCAAAACGCTTATCTTGCTCGCGCACCATCCTCTCGCGAATCATCAGGGTCGCGCAATCTCGGCTAGACAGCCTGAAAATGTAGTTCGTCGCAGTAATTGGAGAGGGCACTGAAGCGCGCATCACGAGCGGGGATGATGTCTGTTTCCTCTACCTGCACTGGTTTATCCGTGTAGCTTTCGAAGGCCGTATCTTCCGGCGCCACTGTAGAGGATTGGGCCAAGTATTGGTTGATGATCCTCGTTTCCAGGCGACAATGGGAGATCCTAAAAACGTACTTCAATTCCTTGACCGGGTAATCGAAGGCGATGATGTAAGGCTGGGCTGCAGAATCGACGACTCCCCGGGAAGCAGCCAGCAACTCCTTTCCGCCCCACGACCTTAGCATCGGGCCGGCAATCGCCGCGTCGAGATCCGCTCTGCGGTGGTAAAACCAAATCTTGTCGGATGGATCATCTTGAGCCCAGAAAGGCACCGGCCGGCGAGCCGCGCTCGCTGCTTCACGCTTGTCGCGGGCGAGGTCGGCTGAAGGTGGCCGCAAACCTTTGCGCTTTATGGCTTCGACTTCGCTCGCGAGCAGCCGTGTACAGTGATAGGTCCTTATCCGGGAGCCCTGCAAGCAATCTCGGACGAGCTGTTCGCCCCGTGCCTGTTGTTCGTGACCCGCGGATTGCTCCAGCAGCCTCAGCCAACCGGTCAGGTCCATCGGCCAGTCGCCAACGTTGTCGAAATCGATTACATCGTCCCAGGCAGCCATCCGATTTTTCGCACCTCAAGAGCAGACGTTGCAGCATTCGTCGCAGCTCGGAAAAATAGACCGCAACGCTCGCTCATTTATTTTAATGCTTGAGGATCAGCCGATGTGATGAACCATCATAACAACGTAAACTCCTGCTGTTCCGGCAGGCACCCCGTCCACTCCGGCGCCGCGTTCATCGCCTCGATTCGCTCGACGAGAATCTTCGCACGGATTGCCCGACTGGACGGCTGATACGTGCCGCGCCAGGCGCCATCCATTCCGATGTTTCGCGCAACGTTCGTGCTGTCTGCACTGCTCAGCGGCAGCTACCCTTGACATAGGTCGGGGTGCAGACGTACAGTTGCGTTCCTCAGCGAGTTAGCCTGTCGAGAGGTAGGAACTCTCGACCCGAGGGGGCTCCTACTCGCTGCTTTCCTTGGAAAACTAGTGAACCTCTTTGCACAGGCTTTCGCATGCCCTGGTGTGGTCTGCGAGGGCAAGCAAACAGAGCGCTTGCGCGCAAGCACCTATGGTGGGTTGTGTGTCGCTCCGTTTACCAGTTTTCCTTAGACTACGAATTGAAAAAGGGAACTGGCATCCGGAGGATCAATCCATGCGGGCAACGCATCTCAAACGATGGATTCAGATAGCGTTCTTGCTGGTCGTGCTTGTCCAAATAAGTACAAGCGAGAGCGCGAAGGACAGAAAAGGCACGAAAGACAAGAACGTTGCCCCTCCCAACGGAATCAGCGTTGGGAAACCGAAGGTTTTTGACAATCGGACCCTGACGCTAATGCTCGAAAGCCTCAGTCAGACGCTTCAGAGCATGCAGACGCAGTTTGTTGATCAGAAGTCTGTGGCTGCTGCACTTGCTAACATCCAAGGTTTTCGTTCTACAGAGACTGCGTCCAATTTTGCGATCAATACATTGCCCATTCCAGGTTTAACCCAAGAAGTCGTGAAGAATACCGGTAACGTGGACAGCAGCGGCAACTCGTTACCCGACACATCCAAAACCACGACGACGACCACGCAGAGCGGGCTTACTCCGCAAGCGCCATCTCTTGACAATGCTCCTGCCTTTTCCGGATTTACCCCCAACTACGGAGAATCGGCGTCGGATCTCTTCAGCGATCAAGTCAATCTGAGTTATCAAGTCTTCAATCTCAGGATGATTCTGGAGCGCTCGCTTTCCGACCGCTTACAGGATCATAATGCGCGCCTGCAAGCGGTTCTAGGATTCAACATCACACTCGATCCTCCGCGGACTGCGAATGATGCCGTTGCGGTGGTTGAGATCACGCTCAAAGCACAAAACGGTGATCTTTCGTTGGTTGCATTGATGCCCCAGGAAAAGACGTACAACTCTGCGGCATTAAGTACGAAGTCGAACGCCTTCGGAGGAAGTGCGGTACTGAAGGTCGTGCAGGTCGGCTACAGCCAGCGTCGTCGAGGGCAGACCTTTTACTTGTTCCGAGACAACGACACTATCTCCTACGAGCGAATGGATCCCAGCAATCCGAACGAGGTCATATTCGGCTGGATGTTTCGTCCGGTTCTCGGTCGCCGCTCTGTCTCGCCTGGCTTGCGACAGCTATTCGCCATCGCATCGTTACCCGTTGCGGACAATTGTGCGGCAGACACCGCGCAACAACATACTTGTCCCGAACAGAAACTCACCGCCCATGTTCGTACTTTCTGGAAGAAGTATGATTCGGCGACGCTGACGTCATTTGAGAAGAAGGATACCAACCGCGCTGCCCGCTTTAAGTATGCTACGACCTTTGGCTTGAGCTCTCCGGAATTGTTCGACCTTCGTTACATCAATGAGGCGGACTACGCAAACGTTACGGTGGAAACTACGGCGGCTTACCAGCAAGACCTCGGACCGACGATCTCAAGAGCGACATGGGTGCCAACCGGGCCGAAGACAGCTTTGGTATCGGTCGTCGGCAACAATTTCTTTTCTGGCTCTCAAGTTGCGCTGGGTGACAAATCATACGCGAGCGTGGCCGACGGACTTATCCTAAAATCGAATCAGGCGTTCGACTTGTCGACGAGTTTAGATTCGCTCGCCTCCGGGTCGGCAGCGGTCATTGGAAGGTACGGTGTCGCGATTCCGCTGCGCGTGAGCGATGACAAGACACACACTGGTGCGCACCTCTACCAGGCTGAAATAGGTCCTTCCCTCTCCGGCGTACACACGCTAATCCTTCACCTCGCCGGACGTGATCCGCATGTTGCGGGTCAACCCCTGAAATATGAAGACCTTCCCAAAGACTCGGTGCCCCTTGTCACAGTAAACGGCAACACCGTTCCGTTGCCGTATTCGATCGACAAGGTGAGCGATCCGGGACCAGATAACCTAATGGCCGATCACATTGTCGTGCGCGGTGCGATTCCCGACTCATTTCTTGTCGGCGGCAGCGGAACGGTACGAATCTTATGGCCCTTTCTCGGAGATCGGTGGATATCGACCACGCCATTCTCAGATCCAGGATCGGCTTATCAGGCGATTCGAACAACTGACAAGAGCGTGCTAGTGATTTCGAAAAACTTCGCCGGCTTCACCAAGGATCCTCACAATCCTTCCCACACTCTAGGAGCCAACTCTTGCTGGCAGATCTTTGCTAGCGACAAGCCTTTGAAATTGAAAACTGTAGTATGTGGATCCGGCGATCCGGAGACCCAACCAGCGGGCGAGAACGCTGAGGGCGTGGTGCTCAAGAGCGCAGTCCCGGATAGAATCGTGCTGGTTGATCCCTATGGAGCTTCTTTCCCAATTGACGTTCCGAAGCTTACAAGCAGCGATTCCTCCGGTCCGAAACCAATTGCGCTGAATCAGTTTGATGCCGTCTGGATTGAAATACCCATGGAAGATCCCTCTAAGGCAAGCTCAGTCGAGGCCGATCTGTTGAAACTGAAATTCCTCCCTAAACCCGCGACCAAACCCGGGGAGAAATCGAAGGCCATTAAGGTTGAAGTGACACGCGAACTCACGGGCAAGCCGGGCAACGTCGACATCACAGTGCTCGACAAGGACGGCAAGTCGGTCGGCTCCGCGCGTCTGCAAATTGTGTGCGTGGAATGTAAGTCTGGTGGAGGCAAGTGATGGCTAAGAAAAAGAGGCAAACTAGAAAACCGCCAAAGGCCCTACTGAATGACGTGCAGGAACTCTTTACCAAACACAACTGGTCTGGGAATGCCGTCGGAAGACTCGCCGCGGCGGGAGGGTCTACGGTCTGTCCACCGGGCACGACGCCACATGACATTACTTACCAACTACCGGACGGCACTTGGGTAACCAAGACCGTGTGTCTGTGAGGGCACGTTCTAGAGAGTTTGACACCTGTGGCTCGAAAACAGGAGGGCTCAATGTCTAAGACCCTTGGATACGAAGGTAGCGTCAGGATTGTCACGCGAGCTCTAAAGCGGAGCGGCAGTTTCACTTTGCCTACTCCAGAGACAAGAATCGGAGACATCTTGATCGAACCCTCGCAACGTGAACTCTTGCGCGAACTGATCCGCCAAGAGGTCAGGTCCGAGGGCTTCGGAATCAAACGTGGCTCCATACCGGTCGATCCACATTTCACGATTCATCACATCACCACCGCAGTAAGCGAACTGGCTGGAGATGTGGGTACCGACGATGACTGAGGACCACAAATGGACGCCTCTCAAGAGAGTCAGAATTGAAGCGCGACCGACCGGTCTGTGGAGCGTCGTAACCGACTATGTGCCGGGATCGCGTCTCCTGAGATTTAGCCTTCTCGATAAAGATCCACAGAACCAGCCGGTTCCGCTGTCTTGGAACCCAGCCGATGGCGTCCGGTGCGGAGCCGACGGCATTGGCATCGCCCCTGGGAAATCCGGCCTCTTGACCGGAGGAGCGTTGTACGGGGCACTGATTGCCAAAATCGGAGGCAGTTCCGCCGATATTCCGGACGCTTCGCAACCTACGTCGCCCTACGGCAGCAAGCGAGTGTTCGGAGTCGGCTCGCATTGCGTGATCTCGCTTGCGTCGACCGAAGGGGGACCACTCTTTCTCACGATGAACGATAATCCTGAAGGATTTGTAAATCATGCAGGAGCCTTGCACGTGCTTATCGAAGAGTACAGTACCTAGCTACCTTGGAGGACTGTGACGTCGCCATGACCACACTCCTGTCGTCCATCTCCGGTCAGTTCGGAAAGGCCATTCTACTAGGCACCTTGTTTCCCGTTCTGTTCGTCTCCATTTTGAACGACTTGATCACCGTGCCTTTGCTGCCATCCGGCCCTGCTCTACAGAAACAACTGAGCAGAATTGCGGTCGGCGAAGACAAGTGGGCCGCCATCGTTCTGATTTTCGTGGTTGTGGTCGTGTCCGGTTTTCTTTACAACCTCAACATTCCGATCATTCGGCTCTACGAAGGATACCCCTGGAAACGCTCGTACCTCGGCTGGCTTTGGATGTGGCGAAAGAAGAGGACGTGGCGGAGGATGGGACCATTGAGACTCTCCTTGCGTCACTTGAGGCGCCAGTTGTCCGCCACCAACGCTCCAAGCACTCTCACACGCCCACTTCAGTCCGCGCAGAACGATCTGGCTGGATACATTAACGCAGAGATGCCAGACAAAGAAGACTTTGTCCTACCAACCCGATTCGGTAACGTCATCCGATGCTTCGAGAGATATTCTGACGTTGCGTACGGGATGGATGCGATTGTCTTCTGGCCTCGCTTGGTGGCGAAGATTGAACCCGCATTCGCGGTAACCATCGATGAAGCAAAGACCTCGGTTGACTTCATGGTGAACTCGTCTTTGCTGTGCGCGATCAGTGGATTAGCCGTGGGCTTTCTCGGATTGTTCACCCATTCGCCTTGGTCTTTGGCTGCGGTCCTCTGCTGGGGCTGGCGCTTGAGTCTTTTCTTCGTCCTAGCGATCGCCTTTTATGCCTCCGCAATCAATCGCGCCAGGTCCTGGGGAGGACAAGTAAAATCAGCGTTCGACCTCTATCGTTTCGATTTGTTGAAAGCGCTCGGATACAAGCAGCAGCCCTCCACTTATTTCGAAGAAAAAGCCCTTTGGCATAGGATCTCAGTTCAGTTGTTATTCGCGGACTCGCGGGAGCAGCCGATCCCCTATCAGGCCGACTCCACTCGGATGAGCGCATCTCCTGCCGGTATCGTGCTCGAGATGGATCGAAACGTGACAAACGCGATTGTGGCTGGGACCTTGGTAGTGCAGATCACAATCAAGAATAAAGATCGGAAGCCGGCGAATTCTGTTGTCTTGATGGAAGCCTTGCCGGACGGCTATAGGTTTGTCCCGGGTTCGGCCGCCGTGTCGGCGGGGGTGTTGACCGTCATCGACATCTCCCCTCCACGAATGAGAGTTGGGGAGATTGCGCCAAATGAGACCTTAACGCTGACATATACGATGAAAGCGACTGCGGCTTAGGAGATCGAACCGACTTGCCTGGAAAGTCAACGAAGAGGATCAAGGGTTTGACACCGGAGGATCACGCGATCCTCATAGGTCGGGCATTGTCCAATTCACAGAAGATCTGGAAGGCGCTGGAACAAAACCCAGGCCTCGTTAACTCCCTCGGTCTACCGGATGACGCAGCCAAAGACCGTGTAAGACGTGCTTTGGGGGCGCGGGCGAAGAAAGAGTCGGAATCGATCATGGGAAATCGCTTTATCGATCATATTCCCGACCTCTTGTTTGTGGCTCTGGTTACGGTCATCGTGGCAGCGATCATACGGGTTGATCGCAGACATAAACCGGTGGTCGTCGCGCTGAAGCCGATCGCGCCCTTTCATGTCATCGACGCGACTGACGTCAAGGTGCGATATGCGGCTGACAGCGTAACAGCGAGGCGCGAGCAAGATTCGGTTCTGGGCCGCTACTCGACTCAACAAATCCGGTCAGGAGCCGTGGTTAAGGCTGCCAAGCTTAGCTCTGGGGTGTCTCTAGGTAATGAACTGGATGGTCTGGACATCTTCACCTTAAGGGTTCGGCCCACGTCCATTCTGGCCGGCAGACAGCCTCCATTCCGGCTCGGCGTATTTCTTTCTCCGAGCTCGACAGAAAATCGTGGTAAGGCCCAACTTTTCAGCGTCTACCTGCTGGATTCAAGACCCGAAGGAGACAATCTGTCCGTCGTGATCGCGGCAACGAAGGACGATGCTGCGACACTGTTGTCGGTGCGTTCGGCAGGCGACCTTATCGCCGTAGGCCCAGTGCGGTGATTGTTGTCGCGCGTGTCGCATCGGCGCAAAGACAGCGCGGGGAGGAATGACAATGTACTTATACCATGCCAGCGCGTTGGCACTCGCCGGCGAGATCCGCCGCCCGTTACAACAGTTAATCACGAGCCAGGCGGCGGTCTCCTTACCTGTGATCGGCGGAGTCAGCAACGCCGAGGTTAAAGGCTTCGACCTGAAAGGCATTGTCAGCTTTCGGCGGGCTTATGCTGAGGCCTCAGGCAGTTTTGACACCCGTCGCAAATCACATGATAGTTCGGTTCGCGTCGTCGTTGAGGAACTGAACGTATTCGACGTGGTCACCGTCGACCGGGTAGTTGCTCGCCTTTCTGGGCAATTCTTCGACGGGGAGTCCGAACCTCGGATCGTGCCAACTGGCACCTACTTCGAAAATCTTAGGATTTCAGGACAGCCCGTCGACATCAAGCTCTCCAAGTTTTTTGAGGAGCACAACACATTCGCCGAGTTTGAGAAGGCTTATCCAAAACTCGACAGCGATCTCTTTCGCAAGCGGCCGCACCGGCAGCCAGGCTCAGGAGGAGTGTATCGGGTTTCGCTGGTTGAGGACCTGAACCCGCCTGCTGCGCGAAGCTTAACGAGCAACGGTTCTGCGCTTCAGATCCCAGACTTTGGTCGAATTCATATTGCTGAGTTTTTTGTTGAACGCTCCCGCCGTCGACTAAATATGCTCCGTTTGGAATTGGGGTCGCCTGTCGGCGCAACGCTGCTAATCGCAAGCAGCGAACTAGGCGGTGATCCGGGTACCGATGATGATTAGGGTGACTTGCGGGTTGTTCTGGCAGGTCTTGTGCGGGCACCGTAAAAAGGGCGCATTATCAAAGCTACGGTCTGTGAAAGACGTGTTCGTTGCCGACGGATTCAGACAAGAACTTCGCGTTTTTCACAGTAGCTGCCCAAACCCGGTCGATTCGCACACCAGCAATTCGACTCCAACAGAAGCACACTTTCGGCCCACCGCATTGGGGTAATCCAGCTGTAGAACAAGAACGACTGATCGGCCGTCATCCATCCATTCTGGTTGAGCCTTTCTCTTCATTGCACCAGAAATGAGTTGCTTGAATATTGTCTGGATGATCGTCTCTCCAAGCTCCGCCCATTCCTTTGGGGTCTCTGTGGTCAGGGACGATGTCGTTGTAGTCAGTGAACTCTTCGTGACAGATGGCGCATATGCCAGCTTGTTGTCGGATTTTCCGGTTCAGCATCTTGCGCATCTCGGCCGGCGATCGCAGTTCCCGGTATCCTCTTGGGTGATGCGGATCATCAACGCGCTGCACTCCCATCCTTATTACTACTGTTCCTTTGCGTTCCTTTCGTATCGGTTCCCGGCCGCAGCAGAATAAGGATCGGTGAATCGGACACCGTTCATTGCGACGGAGTCTCATCGGATACCTCCAAGAAAGGTCTGCATTGCGTTGTTGCGTGAACTCGACGTGAATCGGGTTCGGACTTCCCCTGTGGCCCGCTGCTACAATGCTTGCCCGAGGAGAACCATGATCAAATTGAGCGGCTTAGTCGTTGCGTTAAAGACGGAACGGGATCGTGCACAAAAGGAAGTGGAGCAGTTGAACGCAGCGCTAGCGGCTCTGGGTGGCCTCGGGCGCGCAAACGCAAGATCGCCGCGCAATCAGACAGTCAAGAAGCGGAGACCTATGTCCGCCGCAGCCCGCAAACGAATCGCTGCGGCTCAGCGCATGCGCTGGGCGAAATGGAGGAGTGCTCGGCGTAACAAGTGAAACGAACCGGGTGTTGCTCTCCTTGTTCGGCACTGGAGATGAAAATGCGTCACCTGATCTGGGTTCTAACTCTCTTCTTCGTCGCTTTCGTCGCTCCTTTAGCGGCACAGACAGGAGTGAAACCGGCCGCTGATTTCCCGGCCACCGCCCATCTCTTCGACTACGACCAGAAGCAGCCGCTCGACATCCACGACACGGTCATCGAAGAGTTCGACGGAGGCACGCTTCATGACATTACCTACACGAGTCCCAAAGGCGGCGCGGTCGGGGCGTATCTCATCGTTCCGAAAGGGAAAGGCCCATTCGCGGCGGTTGTCTTCGGCCACTGGGGGAATGGCACGCGGGCGGAGTTCATTCCCGAAGCGAAACTCTACGCCAGATCAGGCGCAGTTTCTCTGATTCCCGACTACCCGTGGGACCGCCCGCAACCGTGGCACAAGAGTCCAGACCATTTCGATAAGCCGGAGGTCGACCGCGAGATCGAGATTCAGGCTGTGGTTGATCTGCGCCGCGGAATCGATTTACTTTTGGCCCGTCCCGACGTCGATCCGAAACGTCTTGCCTACGTGGGGCACAGTTACGGCGCGCAATGGGGATCGATTCTTTCGGCGGTCGACAAGCGCATGAAGACGTCCGTCTTGATGGCCGGAGTCGCCGAAATGGCCGATATCCTGTTGCGCAGCGACGATCCCGGCATGGTTGATTTCCGCAAGACGCAACCAGCCGGTCAGCTGGAAAAATACTCGCAAGTCACTGGCGACATCGACGCGATCCATTTCGTCGGAAAGGCGGCGCCTATTCCTCTGCTGCTGCAATTTGCGAATTACGAGCAGTACTTCGACAAGACTTCGATGCAGCACTACGTGGCTGCCGCGAGCGATCCCAAGAAGGTGCTGTACTACGATACCGGACACGATCTGAACGATCCTCAAGCGTTGGAAGATCGTTACGACTGGCTGGTAAAGTTCATTAATCTGGGTCGGGAGCCCGTCCTCACCCATTAACTGGGCCTGCCCGCTCACTCGGCACCGAAACCCAGAACTGGGTAGAGATCTCGCAATTAGATCCCGGCGTGCTGCCGTGTAAGGGATAACGTTCCAGAGCTGGCGCGAGGCCACGTTCTACCGTTGCGGAGAATAAAAATAATAAGGAGGCGGCGGCGCGCTGTGATTGCGGCTGCTGCTGTTTCAAATTGGCCTGCAGGCGAGGCAGCCATGACCTGGGAAGTTCAAACTGATTGCCAACACGGCCAAGGGACCCGCTGACTGTCAGAACCATGTATCACAGTTCTGACAAATCTGGGGTGTTCCGCTGATTGTCAGATACGGACGGGCCGTTTCCTACTAAGGCTTTCGCGCCACGATATCGGTCCGGATCACCTTCAGATACTTTGCTGCAGCTTCGAGCGCTTGCTCCGCGTCGTGGTGAGAAACAAATCCCATGTCATCGTAAAGAGCCAGATTGCGTTTGCGCCGGAGGCGATCAAAGACACTCAGCAGAGCGGAGTGTCTTTTGTCGATGCGCGACCGTACAAAATCGATGATCGCGATGTGGTGCCCAGGCTGGCTTCTGGCACGAAATCCATGGCTGAACATGAAGCCCAGGGAAGCTTTCAGCATTGCCTTGTACGCTTGTTGAAGGCAAGCCTCTTCATCAAAAGCGAGAATCTTGTGAGCCGAGGCAAGCTTCTTGTCCGCACTCGCGAGAAAGCGTTCGATCTGCGCCCCAGTCAACGGTGTGCGGCTTGAACTTCTTCATCTGGACTTATGAGGGAGACACGTTTATTGTGCCAGACGTTTTCCAGAAACGCATCTTTGCGAGCACGACGAGACTCGAATTCCTTCGGAGTGAGAACCGTGTAGTTGATTTCGCGGCCTAATTGACGCCCAAGCTTTCGCATCGCTTGCGCCAGGGCTTCGTCAGGCGGTGTGCCAATGACCAGCACGTCAATGTCACTGGCGGCATCTTGTTGGTTCTTTGCAAACGAACCGTACAAATATGCCTCGTCGATTCCCTCAATTTTCTTGAGGGCCGCTCCGATCATGGCTGCCGCGCCAATCGTTTTGCCAACGATCCCGCGCACTTCATCAAAAAGCGGATACTCACGGTTGAGTTGAAAATACTTTTGTCTGCCACTAATTTCCGATCGAAATAATCTCTCCCGTTCGAGTCGGCGCAATTCTTTCGACAAGTTGGAAGGGTCAGTGCTCAGCCGCTCGGCTAAGTCGCGCAGATGATGACGAGCCGCAGGATTCGTGAAGTAATAGGCGAGCAGTCTTCGGCGGGCGTCAGAACGCAAATCGAGCATGTGGTACAAGTCTACCACAAGTGTGGTAGCCGCAGGCAATGCGAAAGGGGCGATGTTTTTGCAGGCCATCCGGCATGGATAGGCCGGGCCGTACCGTCAGTGTTTTCAGAAGCAGCTTCAGAGGCAACGCCGCCGTAACCCTTCCGCAGCAATGGGTCCGCGGATAATCGCGGCGAGCTCAAGAGAGCCATGCTTCCTGAAGTGAAAACGCAGTTTATATCAATGGGGAACATGAGACCACGATTTGGGCGCGTGGCATGGGCGTTGGCTGATGGGAGTTAACGGCCCGAAATCGGGAAGATTCGAGTTGGCATTCGAGACTGGTGTAGCGAGAACGGCCACGTTTGCCTCCGCACCGTGGACTTGTTTTGGGCCTTCGAGTATCACCGTAACGGCTTCCCGAGACGGCTTGACGTTGCACCCATAAAGAAGAATTGGTTTGAGCAAAGGAAGCAAAGGCGGCAGGCCCCACAGAGGATTAAGCGGGGAGAATCGTACATTTCGATATTGCGCTGAAGATGCTGAGGCCAGCGGAACTGCGGCGCTACATAGACCGCTGGCATCCTAACCACGGGTCCTTGGAGCGCGTATTACGCAGAAAGGCCAGCGTATTTCCTCGAAGAATTGAAAGGGTAAGTAGAACCGCTGCTCAAGCGTATTTGCGTTCTGTTAGCGGCTCAATCTCCTGATTGATTTCAAATCTCACAGGCGCGCCGCATGACTGGCATGTCGTTTGATGTAATCCACCGTTCAGACTCATCGCTTGTAGTTTGTTGGGACGCAGGCACTTGGGACAAGTGATTATTAGATACCCTGCACTGTCTCTTGGCACGAAGAGTGGAGCTACGTCACTCTTCCTTTTCTCCGAGCGAAGGGGAGAAGCAGCCAAAAGCTTTCCCACTTGTTGGGAAAGTTCTTTGATGGTGTAGTTTCCTTTTTGCAGGAAAGCGTCCGCCAGAATTCCGGTTGGCATTTCGCCGGAACTGTGGCCTCCACTCATTGCAATCGTGGCGATGTGCGGAAATCGTTCCCGAACTACCGCCAGAAATTCAAATCCTGACATTCGAGGCATATTTAAGTCGGAAATGATTAAATCAGGCAGTGACTTGCTGAGTGCGTTTAGGCCATCCACCCCGTCTTTTGCGGTGAGAACCTCGTAACCCTCGCCTTCCAAAATCTGTCCTGCGGTTTCGCATATCGAAGGTTCATCATCGACCACTAGGATGCGAAAGCGGAATTGGGCTATTGGCTTCGCTTCGGCGGACAGCTTGCTCTCACACGAAGGTGCTGCGGTGTCGCCAGCGGGCATAGTTTGTGGCTGCCCCTGCAATGAGACAGCACGATCCCCATGTTCTTGTTGGTAGGCAGGCATGAAAGCCTCCCTTCACTGATGGAAACTTCGAGGAAACCAATGGTATCCGTACGAGAGAAGACAATCTGTTCAATATTGACCACGGAAACGGGCTGGCTCACTGACGGCGGAGATCTTCTTCATGGTCGCATTTCAGGCGCTATCGTAGTGGCGGAACCCAGTCCTGTTCTTCAGAAGGGCTATCGAAGTATTCCTCGACGATTTGCTTCCGGCGTGAGAGGCGATAGCGTCCGTGGGGAGATTATGCCAGATGAAGATTAGCAAGATTAGGGCTCACAGTAAGGGATTTTGGGAACGAGGAGTGCCTGCTGAGTTGATCCAAGGGTCTCAGGCAAATGGAGGGCACTTCGGTGTGGGTCTCAGTGGCATGCGGGAGCGTGTCAACGATTTAGGTGGGGGGGTTGAAATGCAATCTAGTGGGAACGGTACGCTAATAATCGTGTCCATCCCCCTCGCAACAGAGACCTCAGACGCTGGAACTAGTGGCGGGAAGAATTTGGCTGCATAGACCACAGCGGGCGCTAATGCTGAACACCCTAACGCGGACACAACACACCCTGACTCCACCACGCCGAATAGCGGCTCGGTGTAGAAGCTTCGAAGAACCGCCGAATGGCTACCTGCGGGGACGAGTCCTGGACCAATAGAGTGTCAATGCTGTGTCGCCGGCGTTCCGCAACCACTCTGCGACATCTTTTGTTTGAAAGGGCCGGTCTTCGGATTCGAGGTCACGATTGAGCAACTCGGTGATTTCTTCCGCGGTGCTTGGTTTCTTGATCTTGTTCAACGCTCGTGAAATGTGTTGGTCGAGACGACTCGAATTCGGAATCTTCCTCATTTCCAATTCCAGCTCTTGAAAAATGAATCTAGCTTATTCCTGACAGGTTCAAGATGTCAGCATGGGTGTTTCGAGAGGATGTAAAACGAATGGCACATCATGGCTTCCTGGCCGGCAATAGCTTAAGGACCAAGCTTCCTATCGTCGCGGGCTGGTGCTCTCCTGCGCTGCCGACTAAGGTGTACGAGCGCTCGAAGCCCTCTGGTCCTTCCACTTTCATTTCCCAGTTGTCATTTGCGCGAGATCCTAGGATTGACACGCGCCACTCTCCGGGCCTGTCACTCAGCACATGTTCAATGAGGGCCGCAATTTCCCGGCGAGTTCGGGGATCGCCCGTGTTCTGCATCTCGACCCTGGCCGCCATATCTCCAGTATTGTACAAAGCCGCCTTGTAATCGTTTCACATGCACAACCAGTTCAAAAAGCCCATGAACCGCGCGTTGTGTCGCGCACGACGTCTGGCCAGGAGCTCTCTAAGAACAAGTCGGGCGATTGCCGTCCCCGCTACCATCACTTCTTGAAATGGTCTTTCACAATTCCTGTTGGAGAGGGCGCGGGGAAGAATGTTTTCTCTGGTATCCAGACTTGCGGCGCCGAGAGCGCTGGAAAAATATAAAGGCTGTGACATTGGTTATGCTCTAGCCATCAGCTCCTGCGAGGGAGCCCATAGCGTGGAGACATGCACCGTCACAGCCCTTTGATGCGATCACCGCTTTCGCGGTCCCATACCCCAACTGCCCCTCGCAGGGCCGTCGGTTTTTTCAGGTCTGGCTGCCCGTCGGGTTACCCTTCCGAGCTGATCACTCAGCCTACTTCGGACTGGCAAAGTTTTATTTAAGCCAACCCTTTCGACCGTCGACGCACGCAAAGTTAGAGAGTTGCGAGAAGATTGTCAACGCCCTTTTTCAGTGCAACCGGCCGATTGCTTCGATCAAGAACCGGAAACACAACCCATTGAATCGTTGTCGCTTAATGAAGGGGAGATTAAATTCTTTCCGTTTTCCCACAGGAGCATCCACAGGCGCGCGAAAACGTGGGCGACTACAAAGAAGTGTGCGCAGGAATCAGGCAAGCATCTTGACGCGGGAAGAGACTTGAGGCATGGTTGGTACCAGATCACCACGCAATGCCGGACCTCGTGGCTTATATCGACGGCGGCTCTCTCGGGAATCCAGGCTCATCTGGTATTGGAGTGGTAATTGACGGCCCCGCCGACGGCACCATCAGGATCGCCAAATGGATCGGACACCAGGACAATAATGTCGCCGAGTACATTGCTCTGTTGGAAGCATTGCAATGCGCTTTGGGACTTAAAGCCAAGACGCTTCATGTGTTTTCAGATTCCGAGGTGGTGGTGAGGCAGATGAGCGGCACGTACAGTTGCCGTAGTCCGCGGCTCTATTCGCTGAATTGGATCTGCCGGAAACTGGCCCGGTCGCTCGACTTCTCCATCTCCCACGTTCCTCGCGAGCACAACACTGAAGCCAATGGTCTGGCCAGTTCGGCAGCTCGCAGGAAACATTGCTAACCTCAGGAGCAACCGCTCGTGCTTCCACAGGTCATGCACCGATAACAGGAGCCGTTTCTCACCATCAGCGAGCCGCAGAATTGGCACGGAGGCGCGTCTCCCAACTCTACGACCTGCCCCAAGCCCTCGACTACGCTGGTCACTTCACGCTGCGGCTGGGCGGGCTTCGGCAATTCAAACAGAAGTCTTTGCTCGCCTTTCAGGAAGCGCAGTTCGAGCCAGCGGAATAGATAGTCGATTATCGACTTGGCGTAGCCAGTCTTTGGATTGCCGGACCACCCACTCGGCTCAAACCGTGTATGGCTGAACTTGTCGCACAGGACCCGCAACGGGACGCCATACTGCAGCGCCAGGGACACGGCGGTCGCGAAAGAATCCATGAGCCCGGAAACCGTCGAGCCTTCCTTCGCCATCCTGATAAAAAGTTCGCCCGGCAGACCATCCTCGTATAAACCAACTGTGATGTAGCCTTCCTGCCCACCCACAGAGAAGTGATGGGTCAAGCTATGTCGCTCGTCCAGCAGTCGTCGCCTCACTGCTGGTGGTCCGTCCGCGCCCGGGGCACGCGTATCGTTTGCGTGTCCTGACCTATTGCTCCCCGCTACCTCGCTTGCGCTCAGGGCGTGCTCTTCGCTGCGCTTGACGATTGCGATTTCCTTTGCTGCTGACATCACGCACCCTAACCTTCCTGCCCACCGCCTTCTTCGGAATCGCCGGCCGACTGAGACTCTGCATTCAGGTCTGTCTCAACATCTGAATCGTGCCTTTTGTAGGTTCCTCGCACCGACAGCAAGTCTGCGTGGCTGGGCGGAAACACGTAGTTCTGGACGAACCACAGTGCGTCATAGGTAAGTCGGCGGCCTACTACAGCACGCCCGTGCTCTTTCACGAACTCGCAGAAATCATCGGGATGGATGATGTTGGCTTTCGTTCCGGCTGTGCTGAGGGCGCGTGACTTGAGCCAACCCAGGTCGATCCATTTCTGTATTTCGTCCGGACGCGTGTGCAAGGCGCGGGAGAGGGAAAACTTGGTGAACCATTCTCGTCCGGTTTTGCCGCCAATGCCCAGCCGGTGCAGCATCGAGCGGACGGACCCCGCGGGCCGCCCCAGGACCTTCGCGGCCTCTTCTACCGGCATGGTGACAATCAGATCGAGCAGGCGCTGTTGCTCTGACTTCATCCATTCGCGATAGGCTCGTTTTTGATGGACGCCCAGCTCGCAAAGGAAACGCAGACAGGCGTCTCGCGGGTTTCCGGAAATCGCAGCCAGCTTTGTGACCAGTATTCGCCGGCCGGTCTCGTTGTGCTCCTGGCTTCTGCTAATTTGCTCTTTGTATTCTCTGACCAGTTCTCTTGCTTGTTTAGGCCAGCGGAACATACGGCGCTTAGTAACACCGTCGGCTTCGCCCATACTGCTGCCTTCCGGGGGCTGCGTCCGAGTGGCAGTTAACGTCTCCAAATCGGTCTCGACACACTTCTCTCTACGCCTCCGGAATACCTCCTTTCCTGCTCCAAAAGCGCATGCGCCGATTCCATTCGGAACATGCTGCACGACGAAGGTGGCGGGTGGATCTGGTCCACATCTGAGCCAAGTGGTAGCGGCCAGCGTATATCTATAGCCGAGCTGATTTTCAATATTTTTTTTCCTGCAAGAAATCGTGCAGGGAGAAACTTCCGGTGCAGACAATTGGCCCGCATGGCGAAGCCCAGGCCGCAGGACGAAACGTACTGAGTGCCAAACACTTGACGCTTGCGTCGGTAAAATTCCTGCGCAATATCGCTCGAAACCTGGCTATGGACGCGGATAGTCGGGCCGCGGGAGCAGATGTTTTCCTGCAAAGAAAGTGACACTCTCTCCGCAACTAAGCCGATCGCAGCCGTGTTTAACCGGTAAGAGCAAGTACCGGATCTGAGCAGTATAGGCGCTCGGACTGAGGACCGCTTGCCCAGGCGGCTGTTATGCCAGCCATCCCCAACCGCGCGTCCCGATCGAAACAACGTAAACCCCTGCGTGGCGACTGTTGCCCCCGTCTGAGCTGTCCATCTTCGTATGACCTGTTTGCTCGCCCAACAGTTTCGGCGCTATGCGCAGACATTTCGTCGCTCGTAGTTGACCGACCGGAGTTCGGAGAAGGCTGGTTACAAACTTTCTTATGAGAGTCGAGCCATGCGTCGCGCACGTAGCAGAGGATTTGACTGGAGGGAAATTGCCGGGATACTTCGCATGACGCGAGTTGCGGCCGGCGCGACCTTCTGGCGAGAAGTCGGACGCACGAGGTTGAAAAGTGTCGAAGCCCCGCCTCCTGCGATTGACATCCAGGACAAGAGGGACAATAGGAATGCGGATACCCCAAAGGTTGGCAGTCCTAGAGCAGTTCGCTAAACGCCGCAGAGGCCGCTTTTCAGAGCGATTCGTAGTTCAGCGGCGTAATTGGCCGCGGAGACCCGCTGCCCGGCCGGCGCACAACAACTCGGCGGCGTGCCTGATGAAACATCTGATGCGTAAAATAGGACGTGGCCTCACACACCTTACGGTTGGATGAGGTCGCAGATCTACGGGAAAAATTCGCCGCGTTTACGATTGTAAAGGTATGGCTCACCCAATGCGGATGCCGAAAAATAAGGGCGCGCAGGCGCTGCCATTCGGCAGCGCGGAGAGGGAACTCTCTAGCGTGGCCGTACCGCCGGGGGGCGCTAGAGTCAAACCATTCCGTGGTTTGCCTCTCGCGTTACCGCAACTATATCCGTTCTTAGGAGACCGTCATGAAGAAGAGGATATTCGCGTGCGCGATGAGCGCATTGTTACTTGCCATGACCAGTTGGGCAGACGACAAAGAAAAGGACGAGGATCGTCTGAAGAATGCCGGCACAGTGCTGACAGAGATTCTGAATCTTCCAGACGACATTCCTCAAGATCTCCTCGACAAAGCCGACTGTGTGGTTGTTTTTCCATCGGTCCTCAAGGCCGCGTTCGTGGTCGGTGGTAGTTATGGCCGCGGTGCGATGACGTGCCGCAGGGGCGAAAATTTCAACGGACCCTGGGGTGCGCCATCAATGATGGCCCTTGAGGGTGGCAGCGTTGGCTTTCAGATCGGTGGGCAAGCGACTGACTTCGTCCTTCTCGTGATGAATGACCGCGGCGCGAATGGAATCTTGAGCAGCAAAGTGAAGCTCGGAGCAGATGCGTCGGTAGCAGCAGGACCGGTCGGTCGTAACGCGACGGCAGAAACCGATGTTTCGATGCGTGCTGAAATATTGAGCTATTCGCGCGCGCGCGGACTATTTGCAGGCATTTCGCTGGAGGGTTCGACGATCCGACCTGACAACGACGCAAACAGGAGAATCTACGGGGAGAAAATCTCGGCGAAGGACATTGTAATCGCTCACGAGACGCATGTCCCACCCGCAGCAGAGGGCCTGATCTCGACGCTTAACGCCAAGACGCCGAAGCACAAGTCGTGATAATAGCAGTTGTTTTTAACTCAGGCTTTCTTCATTACCGAGTTCCTATATCGATAGATCGCCGATTACGTCTGTCTATCTCATTAATTCCGCGCAAGGCCTGTCAGACCAAGAGAAAGGCGGGCGCGGTTGAATTCCTGAAGTCGCTGCATCAACCGAAAAAGGCAATGATGAGTTCATGCGCCTGTTGAACTACTGCTAGATCGGACATGCGAACGACAACTCGTAGCCGTCTGGATCGGGCATATGGAAATAGCGTTCTCCCCAGGACGCATCTTGCGGAATTTCTGGATCAAATCCCCGATCCTTTAGATAATTCCAGAGAGCGTCCACATTCGTGACGTAGAAGATAAGCCGCCCCCAGTGAGTCACAGCGTCACCCTGCTCCAGATTGAGAATCGCAGATTGTGCCTCTCTTGCACGCAATGAAGAGAACCCCGTGCCCTCTCCACCGTAAAGAAGCTCCATGCCTAAAACGTCTCTGTAAAACCGCAGAGACTCTGTCATGTTCACAACCCGAAAAGTAACGGCGGAAATTCTCTCAATCGTCGGTGTCATACGCCACGAGTTTACCTCGGCTCCCCTTGCATCGTCCGTCCGGTGGGCATACCCTAAGTTCTGCTAGGGGGGCCTATGGCCTATATCATTGCCGAACCCTGCGTCGGGACCAAAGACACCGCGTGCGTCGATGCCTGTCCCGTGGATTGCATCCATCCCAAGAAGAATACGACCTATGACGACGGCCGCCCCACATTCGACAACGTTCCACAGCTCTACATTGATCCCGTGGAATGCATCGATTGTGGCGCCTGCGTCCCGGTCTGTCCGGTGTCGGCGATTTTTGCGCTGGACGACCTGCCAGAAAAGTGGAAGCAGTATACGGAACTGAACGAGAGCTACGTGAAGGCCGGCAAGTTCACACCTGGGGAGTTCGCCAAGCATCAAAGTAAGTAACCGTTCTTTGGCTTTCTCAAGCGTCTTGATCGATAAGGCCTCTGAGATGCCTGCCAACCAATGGCTGGACTTCGTCGGCAACCATCAACACTCCATCTTCGCCGGCACGTGCGTCGATATTGCCTCCTGCGCCCTCGATGATGTAAACCGTTCCCACCACTCGGGTGACTTCATCTGGTATTTGCCCGAAGTGTCTGGGGAAGCAGCGTTGCAGAGCATAAATGCGACCGTCGGTGGCACACAGAGACGAACCAGGCGGACGCACCCTGTCAATTGGACCATTTGCAATCTTCCTTACCAGCTGTTACATCTCGTGAGTAATTGGCTCAGTAGGAATCCTCAGGCGAATGACAGGTCTTCCAAGGAACCAGGATCCTGAGTGCTTCCCGGCTGTATCTCGGAGAGCACTGCTTTCCTCCCGACCACAGATTGTTGGCCACTAGATCTCCATAGATACATCGCTGCGTATGCCCGCCATGGCCTCCACGCCTCGGAACGCCGCTCCAGTTCCTTAGGATCTCTAAGATTCATCGCGCGCAGAAGGCCGAGATCTGTTGACGGAAAAGCGTCGGGCTGGCCCAGGGCGCGCATCAAGACATATTGCGCCGTCCATTTTCCGATGCCAGGGACTTCACACAGCTTCTCGACGAAGATCTCAGGATCTACAACGCCGGTAAAACTAATCCTGCCTTCGCAGATCCTGCGAGCCAGGCTACGAATGGTCTCGGCGCGCGCAGCCGTTACACCGATGCTGCCGAGTTGGGCCTCCGCTAAGATGGCCGGTTCGGGGAAGAGTCGAGTCAGGCCTTGGGGACCCCGAATAGCTCTCCCGAATTTCTCGGCGAGCCGGCCTGCCAGAGTTGTAGCGCCCTTGACGCTCACCTGCTGGCCAAGAATCGCACGCGTGGCGAGTTCGAAGGCGTCCCAACAACCAGCGACTCTGAGCCCGGGTGCAGAGTCCAGCTTCGTCGCCAATACTGGATCGTTTCGTAACGTCGTAGAAATGGATATCCAGTCGGCATTGAGATCGAACATCGTGCGAACGCGTTCCACAATCGTGAAGAGCCAACGCGGATCGCCAAATGCGATGCGTGTGACGAGGACGTGCTTATCGTGATCAGCTGACACTTCAAAGTAACCGTGCCGTCCATCGATAGAGATTGTCCGCAGATAACGTCCCGCTTCAACGAGTTCGACTCCGGGAGTGCACCGCAGCGAGAGAAAATCCAGCATTCCTTGCCAGTGAAACGGTGGACGGAAGTTAAGCCGAAAAACATATTGATTTGTGGGCTGGACTTCCTTCTGTCGCGCAAGGCGGCGGATTTGCGTCGGCGTGCGGTGGTAGAACTTGCGAATACCTGCGTTGAATCGTCGGACGGAGCCGAAGCCAGATGCAATGGCAATCTGGTTCATTGGCAGGCGGGTTTCATCGATTAACTTTTTTGCAAAATGCATGCGGCGGGTATTCGCCACTGCAATCGGAGTTGCTCCCAAGTGACGCAAAAAAAGTCTACGAAGATGTCGCGACCCAATCCCGAGCCGCTGGGCCAGGCCTTCCACGCCACCGTCTTCCAAACCACTCTCCGCGATCAAGCGCAATGCTCGAGAAACCGTAGTGGACGTTCCTTGCCATGCCGGAGTGCCAGGGGAACTCTCGGGTCGACAGCGAAGGCAGGGCCGGAAACCGGCTTCCGCCGCTGCCGCTGCCGTCGGGAAATACTGGCAATTCTTCTCCTTCGCGGTTGGAGCGGGGCAAATCGAGCGGCAGTACACCCCACTACCGGTCACCCCGATGAAGAATTTGCCATCGAACCGCGGATCTCGCGACAATCTCGCACGCGAACAAACTTTCCAATCTAAGTTCATCGAGTGTCTGCTGTTGCTCCGTCGCACTGTCGTGTCCTTTAGCATAGTCGAACTTTATTCCAGCTATGGACGTTTTCGGACTTCGCTAAAAAGTGTCCCGCGGCACGGAGAGTGAGGTCCGGAACCGTCTACCTTTGCGGCAGAGAGGTCCGTGAACGTCCACTCTCGGATCACATCTTTCGTTATCTTCTCCGCACAGCAATGGCAAGCGCCAGCAAGACTACGCGCTTCTGTTGCACCGACCTCTGGAGGCACTATGTGGCGAAATCGATTAACACATTTCATCGGAATCGTGGCCGTTTCAACTTCATTTGTTTCTGCCCAACGGGCAGGGGCGCAGGACGCAAAGCAACCACCCCGATATTACGTCTTCAATCTCGGCGACCCGGGCGGCGGGACTGTTGCCGCGGCTGCCAGCATCAACAATGTCGGCTGGATCGCTGGTGATTCCTTTGAGAGCGGCAACACAAATGAGCACGCCTTCTTATGGGTTGGAGTTCCGGTCGATCTCGGCACACTCGGAGGCCCGAACAGTGCGGTCGCGTGGCCAAACAAGAACAATCACGGCCAGCTTGCAGGTATCGCCGAAACTGCTGACATGAATCCGCTGAACGAAGCGTGGAGTTGCGCTCTCGCGAATTTCCCCACGATCACAAACCACGTTTGCTTTGGTTTTACTTGGGAAGATGGTGTGATGACAGCGCTTCCCCCGCTGCCCGGCGGCAATGACAGCTATGCCGCTGGGATCGACAACAAAGGGCAAATAGCCGGCTGGGCGGAAAACGGAGTTCACGATCCCACCTGCAACAACACGGCGCCCATCAATCAGGTGCTGCAGTTTGAAGGTGTCGTGTGGGGACCACATTTGGGTGAGATGACGCAGCTGTCTCCTTTCGGTTCCGATCCCGATTCGGCCGCAACCGCGATCAACGACAAAGGGCAGATTGTCGGCATTTCCGGCCTGTGCGCGAATGCCGCTGGGAGCACCAGCGCGGAACATGCGGTCCTTTGGGAAAACAAATACGCTGCGCCAATTGATCTCGGGAACTTCGACGGTGGACTCGCATGGAACACGCCTACAGCCATCAACAACCGAGGTCAGGTTGTTGGCTTCGGCAACCAGCAAGGAAGTGCTGCTACCGCGTTCAATCCGATCGGGTTTTTCTGGAACGAGCATCATGGAATCGTTGCAATTAATCCGATCGGCGACGACACCAACAGCTGGGCCTGGGGCATCAACCAGCGCGGTCACGTAGTCGGTCAATCCTTCAACCTGAATACGGGCGCGGCACGGGCGTTCTTGTACGAAGACGGAAAAGCAACAGATTTGAATACGCTCATTCAAGCGGATTCATCACTCCAGCTCCAGTTAGCGAACGACATCAATGATGAGGGCGAGATCGTCGGTTTCGCCACCGATTCAAATACTGGGGCAACAGTCGCTTTCCTGGCGGTCCCGGTTTCGGGCGGTAATCAATCGTTTGCGAGCCGTTCCGATGGGGGTCGCGGACAAACGTCTATGCCCCAACAAACGCATCGTCCACTTGCGGGCGTTTTCAGCCGCTTCGCGAATGCGGCATCGTCCAGATGAGCCGCAGAGTTCACTAACGTGGGAGACCACTTCTAGCCAACACAGGCAACCAGGGCAGAGATTATCTCTTCCCTACATTTCAAATCCCAATGATTCGTGTGCGTCATTGAGTCGAGTGTCCGAAGTGCCACACTCGTTATTTACCCAGTTCCAGCCCGTATCGAAATGGGTCTTATTTGATCCCTCTCACCAAGGGCCTTATCGCCGGGTGGCTTCTGTACTGCAGCGGGAGGAATCAAAAGGGCGAGATGGTTCGCGGCACATGGGAACCGGTGAACGGAGAGGCTCACGAGGTCGCCGTCAAATCGTCCGACGGCGGCAACACGTGGCAACCCTGGTTCGACATCATGTTCCAGTCACATCGGGGGACTGATAAAACTTCTGGCGATGCAGATGAGGATGCTAAACAAACAGTTGTGGCGCTCGACGCTGAGTATCAGGAAGCGGTCAAACAGAATGACGTGCAAACGATGGACCGAATACTCTCCGACGATTTTGTTCTTGTCACCAGTTCCGGGAAAACATACAGCAAGGCTGAGTTAATCGAAGAAGCAAAGAGCGGCGGGATAACCTACGAGCATCAAGAGGACACCGACAAAACTGTACGTTTGTGGGGCGATACCGCGGTTGTGACCGCAAATCCTTGGGAGAAGGGCGTGCAGGACGGCAAGCCGTTTGAATACAAACTTTGGTTCAGTGACATCTACCGACGCACTGCCAGCGGATGGCGGTATGTGTTTGGTCAGTCCGCATATCGGCCCAATTGAACCGCCGACTCATCAGGACCGAAGTCTTCTTTTCAGCGCGGTGCCTCTCGATGCGCCAAACCAAGATATCCGTTACCTTTTCTGTATGAAAACGACATATGGGCGCATGGTCTTTGGCGCGGCGGCGATACTGTATGGCGTCATCGCACTGATGTGGCACGACGCTGATACTTGGCAAAACTTGCAACATATCTGGAGCCTGCCTTTCGGCACCATCGCTGGGGGCTTTCTTATGACCGCTCAGATGGCCGGAGGGGTCGGAGTGCAATTCCCGCGTACTGAGCGCCTGGCATCGGTCGTACTTTGCGTCGTCTACTTGTGTTTTTCGCTGGCTTGTATACCTGACGTCATTGCCGCATCGAACATCTATGAGCGCTACGGCGGGAGCTTTTTTCTGTTCCTTTCCTTACTGTGGGGCGCGATTGCGTTGTACGCAGATACTCAGGCAAATGCAGCAAGGGTGGTACTGTTCGGTCGGCTGGCCCGCCTTGGACTCGGGGTCTGTGCAATTTCTTTTATGGTGGGTCAGGCACTCCTGCTTCGGGAGACAGCTCACCTGGTACCAAAGTGGATTCCGCCCAACCAGACGTTTTGGGCGATACTCACAACGGTCGCGTTTGGACTGGCGGCGCTTGCCACTCTCAGCAATCGCCAGGCGAGGCTCGCGATGCGTCTGATGACGCTCATGCTGGCACTGTTTGGCCTAATGGTTTGGATTCCGCGCCTGATCGGTCATCCAACAGCGCATTTCAGCTGGTCCGAATGTGCCCTGACTTTCCTTGTTACAGGAGCTGCCTGGGTGGTGGCTGAATTGAAGTGTTTCTGATTTTGGGCTCGGTTCGCGTGCTCACCTTACGCGGTAATTTGAAGGTCGCGATGACTCGAGCCCAGCGCGCGACAAGTTCATAGTCGGCCATCCGGAGACTGACGATAAAATCAATGGCCGGGAGAAGCGTCGGCCTTCGCGCAACGCCTGCAGGGGGGTGATAAAAGATCGGTGGCTCGGTCGACACCGCCATGCTTCGTTAAAAAGCTTGCGAGAACCGCGTCTCCAGGAACTCGCCCAACTTGGCCGTCGCCTCAAATTGTGGAATGGGATCGAGTTCCTTGAAATGCTGAGGTAAACGCATTCGAGAGACTCCAGATCGTCCGCGATGAAAAGGCACGTCCCCAAGTTGATCGAGTCGAACCCCGATGTAACCGGCTGGTATCGAGTCTCGCCATCGCGAGTGCAACCCAATCACGACACCGATGCACTTAGAGCTGCACCTACCCAGCACCGAGTTCGGTGAAGACCCCACTTCCGAACTCATACGAGCTCAGACTGCCTGGCGTAAAGAGCGTCCCAACTTGAGAACATAATGGCACGCACCCGCCGTCGCCGGTTTCCGCAGTGCCGCTCAATCCGTAAACAGTGCAAGTTTTTCACTGCGCTCGATTCGGGCTCAAACTACGTTCGGATCGACCGGCATACCGCATTGTTTAAGCAGCCATTCGGGCACATAGCATCGGTCGCGGTTGCGCTCGCGCCAGTTCCGCAACGATTGCGACATCGCGTAGTTCTGTTCCGTTAGCCCCAAACGCATCGCCTGGAGCTCAAATTCGGTGGGCGTTGCTGCGCGAACCTTGGGTGGTTTTCCGCTGCTCCACCCTGAATTCAGTTTTTTTGGACGAGTCATTCCACGATCAAGGGAAGCCTCCCTCACCTCGGAAGCCGCACCCTGTGGACTGGAAATCGACGCAACAGGTACTTGCCTACCCCAGTGATCATACAGTTCACCCAAGGATAGCCACTTCCATTGTCCTCGCGGGAACCAAGTCAATTCTGGCGCGAACCACCACCGCTGAAATGACCGTCGTGCAAAATGGTCGTAGGACAACGAACAAAGGAATCCTTGAAAACGGAATTGGCTTGTATCAAAATATGAGCAGCCAGTAGGCACGGCAACCAACGAGTGGAATCCCAATTGGACACCAGGCAAATAGCCGGTTTTCTTCCTCGGGACTAATGTCAGTTGGTAAGAAGCGCCCGCCCGTCAGTCAAGGCGTCGCGGACTGGAATGCCATCGCTGGCGACACCTGAGCGACATAATCTTTCATTGCGATTTGAGCTGCCGGCACCATGAAGGACAAGGTTAACATCCTCATCGTTGATCATCAGCCTTCCAAGCTGCTCAGCTACGAGGCGATTCTCAGCGAACTGGGTGAGAACCTCATCAAGGCTGGTTCAGGTAAGCAAGCTCTGGATCATGTGCTTAGAACCGACATCGCCGTTGTGCTGATGGACGTGAGAATGCCGGAACTCGACGGCTTTGAAGTCGCTGAGATGATTCGTGATCATCCACGATTTGAGAAGACCGCGATCATCTTCGTTTCCGCCGAACATCTGACAGATGATGACAAAATCAAGGGATACCGCCGAGGTGCGGTGGATTATCTTTCCGTTCCGGTGAATCCCGAAGTACTACGCTCCAAAGTCAGTGTCTTCGCTGACTTGCATCGCAAGTCCCGGCAGTTAGAGCAGCTAAATCATGAACTTCATAATCTATCGAGTCGACTGATGATATTGCAGGATGACGAACGACGCCAGGTGGCTCGCGAACTGCACGAGGGCTTGGGGCAAGACCTAGTCGCGGCCAAGATAATGGTAGACGGGATGAACCTGCGAGGTCAGTCTGTGAATCAGCAGACGCGCGACGAGGCCAGTAGCCTCATAGAAACTGTCATGAGGAAAATCCGCAGCGTTTCACACCTTTTGCATCCCCCGCTACTGGATGAACTCGGTCTATGCGCAGCCGTACAGTGGTATCTGGACGAACTCAATGGACGCAGCGCTATCCGTACCTCCCTCGATGTAACACCCTCCGAATTTCCGCGGCTCCGGCCAGAGCTAGAAGCCGCGATTTTTCGAATTGTTCAAGAGGCCGTCACCAATGTCATTCGGCATTCAGGAGTTCATCGCGCCTCGGTGGCTCTTACGGCAGAACAAGGGCAGGTGGTCGTGATTGTATGTGACAATGGAAAAGGCATTGCGGAAGATGCCGCGCACTTTCCCGCTGAAATCCTGGGTACATGTCTAGGAGTCGTGAAGCAGAGGGCCAAAGATCTAGGCGGCGAAATTCGGCTGCAAAATACGCGTCCTGGCACGATTGTGCAGGTCGTTATTCCCCAGAAGTGAGTGGCGCCAAATTGCTATTTGTCCACTGAATTCGACAAAGAACATGGTGTCTGATCACGTTTCGTAGGATGTGTCGCTTCTGAATCCCCCTCGAACAGACTTCCGGTACTCGCGCCAGCACCGTCCCCAGCGCCAACTGTCGATGGCTGGGTATGCTCGGGGGTTGATGCTGAATCATTTGAGCTTTCTTTTGTCTCGGATTCTGTCTGCACTTTCGCCGGGCTTGGAGAGGCACTCTTGCTGGATCCGCTATTAGATTTCGAATTCGTTGATTTCTTGGTTGCTTCCCTGGCTGCTTTGGCGGCAGCCTCCATCTGTTCCTTCGCACTCTTTAAGGTTGAGGACAATCCCAGGTGAGTCTCCACAAACTCCAGCAATTGTCGCGGCAGTTGTTCATCAAGCTCTTTGGGAGTACCGGTGACGCTCAGCGGTGTGGTAAGCGCGGCACCATCATCCTGCTGATCGTTTTTCAGTGGCTTTGGAACGACATTGATACGCATCTCATCGTCGCTCACGCGCGACAAGGTGAACAGCAATATTCGTTGTGCGAGCAACGGCATCAATTCTTGAAATATGGCTTTTACTCCTTAAACGGGAATGCAGGTTTCCAGAGCTCACAATTCCCTGGAGATCTTGGGGCATTATGCTTCCGACTGAATACCTGGGTTCCCTGTAAGTCCTTGTAGAAACAACGTGATACGCGCCTCTTGCCTGCGCCCATGGCCATAGCGCATAATCCCCCAAGAAAGTTGGGGGAATATGTAATGCCAGGACCTTATAAAGAAGCCGCTCGACGGCTCAACGAAATAGCCCAACCCCAGCAGGGCTTCTTCACCACCAAGCAGGCCACTCGATCGGGGTTCGCCGAGAAGACGCACTCCTACCACGTGAACGTTGGAAACTGGATTCGTGAGCACCGCGGAATCTACCGCCTCGCCGATTTTCCGGCTCCGGAGCGTCCGGATCTGATGCTCTGGTATCTCTGGTCCCAAAATAGGCAAGAAGTGCCGGAAGGCACCTACAGCCATGACACGGCTCTCAGTCTTCATGAACTATCCGACGTCATGCCCTCGAAGCTGCACATGACCGTGCCGAGAAAATTTCGCCGGAACAGCACGATTCCGGAGATCCTGGTGCTTCACCGGGCACACCTCGACCCCGGCGAAGTTCAGGAAATGCACGGGATCCGCGTGACGCGTCCGCTCAGAACCATCGTGGATCTACTGCGCAGCGGACACGTGGACCGGAGCCAACTGAAGCTCGCCGTCGACGAAGCCATACACCGTGGCCTCATCGGAAGAAGAGAAATCGATCGCATGCCGGACGATAAACTGCAACGTTCGCTTCGGGAATTGGCCGGGCAGCCCGAGTGATGGACGGAGCGAAATCCTACAAGACAGCTGGCGCCTTTCGTGCCGCGCTCGAAACTCGGTTGCAGACGCGCGCGCGCGAGCAAGGCACTGACCTGCAGCGCTTACGCCGGCAAGTGGCGTTCGACCGCTTCCTGGCGCGAATGTTTTCGAAGGGACCGAAGGCGACGTATCCATGGGTACTGAAGGGTGGCTACGCCATGGAGTTACGGATGCATTCCGCGCGGACGACCAAGGACATCGATTTGACGCTGCACGACGGCACGCGTTTCTCAAAAGACCCGAGAGAGCGGGGCGAACAGGTGCGCGCCATGCTCCAGGAAGCGGCCGCGACGGGCTTTGACGACTATTTCGAATTCCTCGTCGGAGAAGCGAGAGAGGACTTGGACGGCGCGCCGGAAGGGGGCAGCCGGTATCCCGTCCAGGCACGAATGGATGGACGAGACTTTGCGCGCTTTCAGGTCGACGTCGGTGTTGGAGACGAAGTGCTCGAGCCTCTGGAGGTCGTCACCGGCGAAGACTGGCTTGGCTTCGGGGGCGTAGCGCCGCCGTCTTTCCCCATCATTTCGGCGGAGCAGCAATTCGCGGAAAAGCTTCATGCGTATACGCTGCCGCGAGGTGAGCGTGTAAACACCAGAACCAAGGACCTTATCGACATGGTGCTGTTGATCAGGGGAGGGACGCTCGACAAAAGCAAAACCGCTGCAGCGGTCCGTGCAACGTTCATGAAACGCGCGACCCACGATGTGCCCAAGGAACTTGATCCACCGCCATCAGAATGGGAACCGGTATTCGATGCTCTGGCGAAGGAGTGCAATCTGACGATGCAACTTCCAGAAGGATTTGAATTAGTACGCGAATTCACGAAGACCCTGGGGACGTAAGGAACACCTGCGAACAAGTGGGGGCGGCGGTCGGCTCCTTACCGCCCCGCCGGTTAGAACGACTGTGAAAGCCGGGCTTCCAGGAATTCACCCAATTTGGCCGTAGCCTTGAACTGAGGAATAGGATCCAGTTCCTTGAACGCGGACGTAAACGCATTGGAGAGACTCCAGATCGTTCGCGCCCGGAATTCCTCGTACTTCGGCTCGAAGTACAGGTCATGCACGGTTCGGGCGAGGTGTTTGGGGGCTTCCAGTCTGCCCTCAACGAATGCCTCGTAGATGACCACCTTGGCCTTGATGTCCGTCAATTCGCTCCGCTGCCACGCTTCGACCTGCTTTCGCATCGGCTCGAAATTCCGCTGCATTCGGTCAACTCCGACCGAAATGCAGTCGATGAGCGAGAACGACTTTGAGTGTTTGGCGAGCACGGGGGTAAAATCTCCCGCGAAGGCCATGTTCGAGCATACGAACACGCGATACCCACAGGTCATCGCCAAACGCATGCTCTTGTCGTGAGAGTTGCGCAAACCGATGGAGAAGCGGCATCCTGCCATCTCGGTTTCGAGATCGAGAACGCCGAAAGCTTTCATGCCGTCTGGTGAGACTGCGTACTCATCATGGACGACTCCGATGTGGCGAAACCCGAGCGTCTCGACCAATGCTTGCACAATTTCATGGTGTGGGACCGGGCGGTGAGTTTCGGTGGGCGCTGGTGTCGGCACCAGCGCTAGTTCTTCGCGGCCAATGGTTCGGCCGCTATAACCGATGAGCGTACTTGTTTCTGACATACTTCGTTTTCTCCTTTGCTGATTTGAAATGCGAGCTTCTAACTCGAGGAATTCCGGCAGCCGATCAATTTGGGTGGGGATAGCGGCAGGCTGCCTTTGTCTCCGTCAATACTCGTCCGGCAAAAGCAGCGTGGTTGCAGATCGGTCGGCTTCGGTTATAATCCAGAGCTTTTCGCCAGCTGCGGTGGTGTAGCTGCTCAACAGTCGAAAAACGTGCGCCACGCTGTACTGGTTTTCTCGGACATCCTCCCGATCGAGTTCGCCCCAATCTCCTCCCTCATGGCGTGCCAGGAATAACGCCGCGGACTGGTTTGCCCGTTCGAGTGCTCGAAGGGCACCAGGAGTCGCTACAATTCGGCCAAGTGAAAATGCTTCAATCATGGGCCTCCTTTGAGGAACGTTGGAGTCGGACCCGTCTGAGAATTACAGGGGAAGTACAAAGGACGCAGAGAGAAACTAGTTGCGGACGCTATCCCTGAAGTCCGAACAAGGACGCCTGTTCTGGCACTGCAGGTTTCGCGCGGCGCCTTCTACCAGACGACAATTCCGGTCGCCGCCCAAAGACCAGAATGGGTGCTGTGTCGAAGACTCCTTCGACCACACCGGCCGGCTCATCCTGAGGATCGGCAAGAATGCTCTCTTCGGATAAGGGGGTACCATCGTTGCGAGCAGAAGTTGTCGGAAATAGCTTTTGGTGTTCTGTGTTGAGGGCTCTCCAGACAGCGTCGGCAGTCTCGCCGATGCCGTTCCTTTCGACCAGCTCTCGCGCCATGGCCGAGAGCATGTCATCGTCCTCATCGATGCTCTGCAATCCCTCGCCGGCAAACTTGCCTTCCATCGTGAGCGCCACGAGGAGCTTCTTCCCCATGAGGCGTAAACACGATGTCTGCATGGTTCCTTCCGAGCAAAAGAACTTCACGCGCACCGGCCGCCGCTGCCCGATCCGCCAGGACCGGCGACTGGCCTGCCGCAAGGTATGTAACGAGTATCCAGACTCGTAGAAGATGATGGTTGGGAAGTCGAGCAGATCGAGACCGGTCTCCACCAACTTGGGATGGCAAATCACTACTTGCACTCCGTCTTTGACTTGCCTGGCGTACCAAGCTTCGCGCTTGGAGGTATCAACGCTCGCCCGCAAAACAGCAGTGTGGATTCCCTCGTTGCTCAGAATTCGTTGCAGTCTGTCTGTGACGTCGTGCTTCTGCGTGTACACGGCAAAGACCTGGCACCGCCGTCCCTCTAACAGTTCGTTCTTGATCTCCTCGATTAGTTTTCGTTCCTTCGAATAGATACGGTCCTGGGGAAGGTCACGGGGTTCCGCAATGACGAATCTCACCCTGCGTTTGAGCTCAGGATCGAACTCCGTGCCGTAAAGCGTCCCAATCCCGTACGGGTGGTCGGGATAGAGCAACAGAGTATTGAGCATCGTGCTCAGAACCGATCGATTGCCCCGGTGTGCTTTCAACGCCTTTCGCATCTCGTCTTCGAGTTCGCGATACGCCTCCCGCATGTCGGCGTCCATTGGCACGCTCACATAGGTTTCCTCGTATGGCGGAAGTTCTCCGGATATGTCCTCGAGGAACACGAACGCGCACAGCTGCATGAGGAATTCGCCAAACAACAGTGGGGATGCTCCGGGCTTGCGCCGGACCGTGCTGGTCGCTTTGGCCTTGGAGCAGGCATTGTTGGCGGGTTCGACCTTGGTGATGGTCTCGAGAACGCCGTAGTCCTGAATGAACGAACTACGCCCTGTCGTGCCCCACTCGTAGCCGTGCTCCTTCATCCGGCGCGCTTCGAGACGGAAGAGTGTATTAAACAGATCGTCGGCATAGCCACCGAGCAGGGTGCCGGTCAGCCCAACAATTCGGTCGGTGCATGAGGCCAGCGTACCCAAGGCATTTCCTTGCGCGGTATCGCCAGCTAGTTGGTGAATCTCATCGCAAATGGCGTAGTCAAACCATTCCGGCATGTAGCGCCCAATGAACTCAATCGGTGCCATACGGCGGATCTTGTCCGCGTCGGCCTGCCACAGCGGGCTGTGCAGTGGGCGGCAGGACTTCTCGCCTCTGGTTTCGATGGTCTCGGCAATCTTGACCGTCTCAAACTCACTTGCCGTGAGTCGGCTGTCGTCCACGATCACCGGTTTGCCTGTGTCCGAATTCACCACACTGCCAACGTAGGGGCCAGAGCGTGGGACCCGGTAGGCGTGGCGCCAGAAGTAACCCAGCTTGGCTCGCTCACGTCCGACAATAAATAAGGATGGTCTCCCGCAGAGCGACAGCCAGCGTTTCCGGGAATTCGAGGAACTCTTGCGCAACCGAAGTTCACTCAACGTAGTGCGTAATCCTTCCCGCGCGATCCGGCCCTGCCTCAACCGCACTTCGTTTACTCCGTGGGCTTTGTTGTCGTCACCGCCATTGCGCAAATCGTCAATCAGAAACACGCGTATTCCTGGCAATGTCAGAAACGCTTCCCGCGCCCACTTTTCGACGAGGTGGGGTGGAACCATTGCCAAGGCCGTGAACGGACTTCTTTGGTGGTGGACATGCATCGCTCCCAGCGAGATCAGTGTTTTGCCCGTGCCGCATTCCGCGACCACCATGGCGGTTCGCGCCTGCTGCCAGCGTTTGGCGACTCCCATAATGGCGATGGTCTGCGCCGGGAAAGGTGTTCGTAGCAGTCCTTCAATCCGAGGGGAAACTGCATCGTCGAATTCGTGCAGCGCTGGATACTCCTCGAGAATGCGCTCTCCCAAAAGCGCCGCATGACAACGCATGTAGTCGTAGATCGTGCACAGTTCTGGCATGGAAGGCCTCTGGTAAGGCGAGGGATTTACGGAAGAGAACGAGAGAACAAAAGAAAAGCAGGAAAAGAAAAAGATGGTGCGGAAGGCTAGTTGGCCGGCAGGAAAAGGTTTTTGAGACTCAAGCCCGGCCAGCGGATCGAACCTGTTGAGACGGGAATTCGAATCGCTTCACTCTCGACGCCCCAACTAAGCCAGTCGAGAAACTGTTCTTTTTGGCCTTTGATCATCACTGGCTCACATCCGATGCCGAGCGCGGGCAAGATCGCCCGATGCGTTTCGAGTTCGCCCGCGAACCAGTCGGCCCAGTCCGGCATTGCGGGGATTCCGTGAATATGGACGATGGAGGCCCAGATGAATTGGTTTTGCGAACTTGCCAGCAGAGTGCGTCCGGAACTCGCCGATACCTTGCTAGAAGCCAACTCTTCTGACAACGCGATAAGGTGCCGCAGGGGCTTCTTTCGTCCGGCAAGCTGTACCGAGCCCTTGAAACACTGCGCGTTTCGTTCGAGACACACTCGAATCGGCTGTACTCCTGGCCCCTCTACCATGAACCTGTCCCCCAGCGAGATAGCCGCACTGACCGCCGCAACCTGTGTGTCCCCGCCGATCACAGAAATGAGGTGGGCTTTGGCCTGCCGGGGTGGATCGGGCAACACTTCCCCGATAAAGCGGTCGAGCCGCAGCTTGATGCTGGTGGTCGTCTTGTCCGTGCTCTTCACGTAGGTCAGCCAGCCGAAACGAAGGTGGGCATTTTTCATTCAGCCTCCTTCTTTTCGTGGGTAAGGATCTGGGTCTTGCCGTTGGCGAAGACAAGCGTCAGCTCATGCGAAAACCTCTCCCGGTCGTGCAGGATCTTGGTTCCGTCTTCTTCCTCTTCTTCCCAATGGTCGGTGAATTTCACAGAGCGCCAATGCGCAATATGACGATCTTCTCCTTCACCGAATACCCCATTGAGCATTCCGGCGGTGCAGAGCAATCCGACATGGCCACCATGGAGCGGTGTAAGCGGCCGGCCTTTGACATCATTGAGCTTGGGTAGAAGCACACGGCCCGCCTGTCGGTATGCGGCTGACTCCAGCAACAAATCCTCAACCTCATCCAAGGGAATACCCACATGGGTCAGGACAACCGTCTCGGAGGCTGGAATCTCGTACTGAACTTGAGGATCGTCGCCCAGCGGCTCAAGCTCGCTATTCGTTGCCAGCGCTTCGAGGTGGCGCACTCCATCCAACAAGACAGCATCGGAAACCTTGGAGTGCCGTTTGCGCCGTGTTCCGAGCACTACGATCTGCTTGTATTCGAGGCACGCCGGCTCGGTGAGCCGGAACACGCGCAAGTCCGTGAAATGTTCGCTTAGCAATCTTGCACATTTCGCCAATCGCAGCTGCGGAATGACGAATACCAGCACGCCGCCAGCCTTGAGCCAGCGATAGGTGTGTTCTAGAAACACCGATTCCAATCTTTGGTTGTTGCTCTCCCCGGATTCCCAGTCGTATGGAGGGTTCAGGTACAGCAAGGAGACAGCCTCCGCCGGGCATCGCACGTCCATAGTGTTGGCGTGCAAGGTCTCGACTCCCAGGGCTCTTGCTTGTTCGGCCCGATTGGCGTCGATCTCAACGCCATAGCGATGAGCGCTTACGCCATGCAGCAAGTGAGAGAACGCCACGCCATCTCCTACGCACGGATCGACTGCCGAGAACTCCGATGCGAAGGCCAGGCAAAGCTTCAGCCTCTCGGCTTCCGGCACAGGCAACGGGAAAAATCCCAGCTTGGTTTTTCCGTGTGGTCTCATTTCGCCATCCCATTGAGCGCCTGTGCCACAAGATCGCCCACTCCGTCTGAATCGGCTATCTCGCTCACGGCGATGAACGAACAGAGGCCGTTCACAGGAATCGGCCGCTCATCTTCAATCCGGTAGCCGCGCTCGATATGTTGTTCTTTTCGTTTCTCAAACAAGTCGGCTCTGGTGGTCACACGAATCCTCATGGCCATCCTCATTTATCTTTGTTGGCGATCAGGTGGAAGTCCGTGTCAGGCGGGTCAAGGAACGCGGACATTAATCTTGGCGTGTGTGCAAGACCGTTTGGAAACTCTCTGCCTCTGGCTCGTTTTCTTTCGTTGGCACGAACCTCTCCCAACGGATCGAAAATCTACGGGACGGCTGTCCTCCATCATAGAGCTCGAAAATGAGTTCACCGGAGACGTAGAGTGCAATTGGCAGTGGGATTACTCGAGGGCGGACGCTATCGTGAGAAGGCGGAGGATTGTGCTCGACCATGGCTAACCCTCCTTTGCTAGTGCTCTGCGCCGCGAACACGGCGCTTTTACGCTGTGTCAATTACCAAACTGTCCTCAAGCGAACGATCCCTTGCCGCTTGAGGCATGGCAGAATCCGCAAGTGATTCACGCCAGTTCGGAAATGGATTCCGGCTTGACCTGCGAAACTGGATGATCAAATTTCGAATCGCCCCACGGCGCTGATGCAGTGCCTGTACTAACCTATCTAGGCCGTCTCGATCTCCTTCGTACCACTCTTCGGGAATATCGGCAGCGCACTGCACAATGGTGTGAGCATCCATCTCTTCGGCCCGACTGAGCGTCGGCTCAAACGCCTCCCACCCCATGACACCCTCGTACACACAATTGTTCGCGTATACCCCTCGGAGCGGACAATCCGGAAAACTCCATTCGCTGGCGTTGAAGCAGTACCCCTGGTCAATGAAGGTTGCGGCGTATCGCTGGCTTCTCCGCGCTTTCGAGAAGATTGCCTGCCGTCCATCGCCGTTGCACGTCCACTTGTCCAAGACAAGGACCCGGGCGAAGTCGCTAAGATTGCGAACGCCCTGCAGCAGTTCGCGTGGCAAGTAGTCGAACGTCATGCCAGGGCTCTCGGAGCCCATGTACAACGATCCCAATTGCTTGCCACTCCGGCACGGGATCTTGTTGCCGCCCAGACTGATTCGGAGATCTTCTGTGTGTTCGATAAGCCAGTTAGAGACTTCAATCACCTCCACCCGTGGCATCGGCAAGCCTAGAGCCAGACCCAAATTGGTGGCCAGCATTTCGTTCGCAAGGACTCGGATGTGTTGGGGGTTGTTCTGAAACTTGGTGACGTAGCAGGCGCAGTCAGTTGCCCTTAGCAGGTGAGACTGCGCTCCACCCCGAAGTGAATGCAAATGTTGGACTGCGGAGATGCAAGCGTGCACAGCACCTCCTTGAGTTCGATTCGCGGCTAGTTGAAAACGAAAAGACGACGGCGAAGGGGCGAAGAGCTAGCCCAGGCCTTGCAAGGAAGCAATTGCGTATCAACTTGCAGTAGCCCGCGCCTGCGCAATTGTGGGAGCCGCTGAAGACGAGCCCCCTGCAAGGCACTCGTAATCTCAAACACGCCGCTCGAGTTTAAGCCTCCACGAACCTACTCCGTTTGGCAATTTTCGAGCATCTTAAAACAGGCGAGAACGGGGGCATGCCAAGCCGTGATTTACGAGGTAGAAAGTACTACAACACCTAGGCCAAGACTCTGGTTGCCTCTCGTGTGCCTGGCGACAGTCGTTTCATCGTCGCTGGTGCCGTCTGCCACCGCTGAAACGAAGTCTCCCGATCTGAACCTGATACTGCAACGCCTGGAGGACGTCCAACACCAGGACCCCGCTGAATCTCGGCCTTATGAGGTGACGCGAGAATACAAAGTATTCCGCGGCGACGATAAGCAACCCACTTCTGAGGTCATGGCGCAGATCAATTTCGTCCCTCCCGACATGAAGACATACAAGATTATTCAGGCGCTAGGGAACTCAAGGGGAGAAAAAATCGTTCGCGAGCTTTTAGATCGGGAAACCGAGTCGGCGAAGAAAGGACCGAGTAGCGAGATCAGTCGGAAGAACTATGACTTCGTTTTTCTTAGGCAAGAGAACTTCGGCGTCGTTCCCGAGTACGTTTTGCGGATCGTCCCCAAGCGGAAGGATAAATACCTTTTACGCGGGCAGATCTGGGTAGATGCGAGCACTTTCCGTATCCGCCGGATTGAGGGCGTACCCGCCAAAGGCCCCTTTCTTTGGATCAAGGACATTCATATCACGCTGCAATATGCGGAACTGGGTGGTATGTGGGTGCCCATTTCCTTCGACGCTATCGCAACAGTCCGCTTATTGGGGCAGTACACGCTTGCCGGTCTCAATATCCCAGACCCCGCTCCCCTGTCGACTGTGCCGAACCCCGAGCCTTAAAAGGGTCGATTACAAGGATCAACAGGAAAAATGAACGGGAAGCTCCTTCGTGCGGGTGCAGCAGCAGCTCTGGGAGGAATGTACAGGACATCGAGCGACTGTCCGCTGCTCGAATTGTCGTAACATCGCACTTTCACAGTCCCGCCCTGCCAGTCGTTCCTTCGAATGGACTATTGTTCATCCTAAATTCCTTGTGCGGATGCTTCGAGCGCAACGACGATTTCATGCAAGGTTTGAAGATTGTCCACAAGGTCGAGTGACTGCAACTTCAGAGAGTGGAGTATGTGCGTCAGCGCTTCCGGCGCGACACCTTCCAGCGCCGCGTCCAATCTGCGGAAACCCCGTTCCGCAGCTTGCATGTGCGCCAGCACTTTCTGCTGCAGTGCCGCATCTTGAATGTCTCGAGGATTCCAGACCTTGGCGGTCCGCTTTAACAGTCCGCGGTACATTCGCTTTCCCAGCGGTTCGGCCAGGGCCTCGATCTGTAGGATGAGCGAACTCGGTGCTGCTGGGCAACGATCGCTCCCGGGTTCGGCGCTCGATCGAGGACCACGTACCGGTGAATCCGCCTTTTGCTGTGGACGCAAGCCTTGCCTCCAGCCCTCAGGAGTCGCCCACTCAGGTAGGGCTGGAACTGTCTTCGGCCGCTTGCGCTCATCCAGGTCCACCCACGTCCCAGCGTAGTAATAAAGATAGCGGCCCAGCCCAAAACATGTGCAAGCACGCTTGAACGACTGTGCTTCGGCGCTTGTGACGGCGTTCGAGTCATCGGCCCATTCCTCGCCGGTTGCCGAATGCAAGCCCAGACCGAAGATCATCAGCTCACAGGTGACGAACACTTTCGCGACCGTCTTCTGGTCGTTGCTTCGCTCGAAGTTGGCGCTGGTATGCACAACATATTTTCGCGTCCAGCCGGCAGGGCTGAACAACCAATTAAGCCGATCGGTGTACGCCCGCTGATCCGCATAAGGAACCACCTGGCCGCGTAGTTTCCCCGCCTTGGTGGTGTTGGTGACCCGCCATTCGATGACGCTTGGATCGAGAGGCACTTCGAGCGCCGCAGTCAGTTCCTTGATCTGCTCGGGAGAGAGTCGCGGACTGGATGGCAAGTTCGCAGCAGCAGGCGGCACAAACGTGTTCGCGGGGAGGCCGTCTTTGCCGTTTGTTGCAGAGTCATTCGCACGGCCATTTGGCTTGCTCATGGGAATTCTCCTTCAATTGACTACTGGCGAGGGCAGAGGCAGGCCGAAGTGCAAGATTCGAAGAGGGGACGCAAGCCCACGTCTGCATCAGAAGGGGATCTCTGAGTCTACGATTTTGCTGGGCCCGGCTTCGCCAGATTCGGTCTCTTCTGCGTTGTGGGTTGCAGACGGTTTGCAGCCGTTCCTGTCGTCTCGCGATCCCAGGAGCACCAGGTCGCGGGCCACAATCTCGGACCGGTACTTCTTCTCGCCGCTGTGACGATCTTCCCAGTTGGAGGTTTGTATCTTTCCTTCGACATAGACCTTCGACCCCTTGGAAACAAACTCCCCGACGATTTCGGCGAGCCGCTGCCAGGCGACGATGGTGTGCCATTCAGTGCGTTCCTGGAATTCACCGTTCTTATCCTTATAACGCTCATTGGTGGCGAGGCTGAACTTTCCAACCGGGATACCGCTCGGTGTGTACCTGACTTCTGGATCCTGGCCGACGTTTCCGACGAGGATGACTTTGTTTACGCTCTTCGGCATTTCTCTGCCTCCGACCTAAAGGCATTTGCAAAAACGAGAGAATCTCGTTCGATGACATCAGATTATCCCGCGAGTGATTGGCGTTGATCGGCCCTTCGTCGGGTCGGGATTTCGCATCTCCAGCGACTTCCACCGTCAATCACTCGCGCGACAATCTCCCAGGCGCAAACTCGCGCGCCGCTTGGAGTTTTTCTAATGTTTCGTTTTGGAAGAAGGAGATGAACTGCACGGCTGCACTTAGGAATCGGTCGTTGAGCCTTTGAGAGCTAGGAGTGCCTCAATGTTTTCACGGCTCCGCTGATCCCCGAAATAACAAAGGCCGACCAGGTCCTCGCCGGCCTCGGCGACCAGCCGAGCTAGTTGCTCAACACTGATCGAATGGACCGGACCGGATGGCCCAGCGCGGAGGCTCAACCGTGCACCGGCTTCGCAGGGATCGTTCGGAAATTCGATGTCACTGTGATGTTTCCGGCGTCCCAGTTCCAGAAGAAAACAGGGAACCACCACATTTGAGATCTGTACGATTTCCTCCACACTTACCTTTTCCACCGGGATCCCTCTTAGCCTGGCAAAGACTTCAGAGATCAGACGAGCCCTGGTGCGCTCGCCCCACGAGTCCGGCTGCAGCGCGAGCTCGAGGATCTGATCATGCAGCGGGGCCAGGAATTGGGCGAAACCCACCTGCCGCTGGCCCTCGATGAAATCCGTAGCGCTGTCCAGCAGGTGCTCACATTGTGCAAAGACGCGCGCCGCCTCTTCCGGTCCGATACGGGGGATTTTCTGTTTTTTCGATCCGCGATTTCCGGATGTGGTATCAGGCATGTTGGTCCCTCTTCCCAGCGTCCTGGCGTTCCAGGTTGTGCGGCTACGAGAGCTGCCCGATCTGTGGACGGCACATTATAGGACAACAGGTTTGTGGATTTCTTGGACTGCCCGATCCAAACAACGCCATTGCGAAACGTACGCTAATGCCGCTGAAAAGAATTCGTCGCATCTCCGCCCCAGCAGCCTTCCCAGTACATCGGAATCGCGAGCGGCGTCCACAGGGTCACGGCTCAGCGACGACTGCAGCGCCCTCTTAAGCAAATAGCAGGCGGCCGGGTCGGCAAGCACTTCATCAATGCCATGCAGATCGTCCGCCTTAGGGCGCTCGCTCATCCAATACTCCTCGCATCGAATCTGCCTCAGCTACGGCCGCGCTTGTTTCGCCTTGCGCGACGATGTCAGCTGAGGTTGGACCTTCCGCGTGCTCGACGTCGATCGGCTGAGGCCCGAGCAGATGACAGTGACGGCACCCCAGGCAACACACCGCCGCCGTAATTCGCGTGACGGCACGTCGCAGTTCCTGCGGCAACGCCACGCTTTCACCAGCCCTGGTGTAGAAAACGGGCGAGACAGCCCCGCGGAACGCGACGTCCTTTCCCCAAAGCTCCATCTCCAGGCCACCTCGTCGTCCATAAAACAGGATTGAACTCTCTAACCGTGGCCTTGGATTGTTCGGTGAGTTCGCCAAGAAATGCCGCGTAACGAGCAGATCGTAGGTTCGCGCTATCCGCAGCATTTGTACTCGAACCAGCACTGGTGCTACCACGATCGCGTGCACGCCGTTCACTCCGATACTGTCCACACGCTGAAGCCAAGCCAACGCCTCGCCGCGTTCACTAACGAAACTCGAATACGCTCCAAAATCCGCCACAGCCCCGCCGGATTCCACTCCGCGAACCACATACTTCTTGGCCAGATTCTGGTGCTCAACTGACACCGTGGGTTGGCAGTAAATGCCGGCATCTCGTAGACGCTCCAGCACGACTTGCGGCAGCCGCAGCCCCTGCCTCGCCAACACCTCCGCTCCCTGCCCGTTATTGTGCGTCGCTGATTGAGAATGCATTTTCAACCTGCCTTCTGACTCGAATCGGGTGACCCAGCGCAGCACGTATCATTTCCTTCGGACATCCTGCCCAACACTTGTACTTGCGCGGATCTGCAACTGAGATTGCCAGGTTATCTCCACCGCGGTCGCGGCCTTGCTCCGCGCACGAGGGGCATTGGGTCCAGTAATTTCCCGACCGCTTGCGTCTGGGTCGAACATGGTCCAGAATGCGAAACTCCCGGCGCACGGGGTCGTAAGGAGGCAGCTCAATCTTTGGTTTGGGCCGGAATTCCTCCGGCATTTCGAGGCCGGTGATGAATCGCTCCATCTCGGGTTCCGTGATCTTTCGCAGGCGCTCCAAGTACTCGAGTTGGGCCTCAAGAGCGTAGTCGGCACCGTAGAACCAGTACCGCCTTACGGTGGCTCGATGGACTCCTAGCGGTCCCCGGATAGCATTACCAAATTCGTCTGGCCCGAGTTGATTTTGGCGGGGAAATACCTCGATTCCTTCTGCCAGACCTGAACCCCCTTTTACCGGCACCTTAAGCCGAAGGGCGAGATTGTAGATGTAGATGCGGCAGTGGCGTGCCAGCAGTGGCTTTTCCGCAAAGATCCAGAGGTGAGCGCCACGGCGAGATTTTTCCAGCGCCGCCTCAACCCCATCCTGCCGCAGTTCCCATTGCAACTTAAGCAGATCTTCCAGGGCATTCTGATAATCGGCATCAATCGCTACCCACTTGGAGCGTTGTGTCCTTGGGTTCAGAGCATAGAGACCGATTGTGATCTGCCCGTTCAGGTGCTCGCGGACGGTCTCAGGCGACAGTCGTCGGTCGTTTCGCGGGCGGTAATAGTAGTGTTTGCCGTTTCCGTTTGGCTTGTGCGACTGCAGGGTATAGGCCAAGCGATTCACGAACAAATCGAAGTATCGCGTTGCTATTTCTGTCGTGGCCTGGCCTATGCCATTCATACATTCATCTCCTTCATGCCATTGCCGTGTTGCAGATCCTCGCTGGAAGAAATACCGGGTTCCCGGTGCACGAAACGAGGTCGTACTCGACGACAAGTTCATCGAATTCCGCAGCGGTCAGGGTGTCGTCCTGACCGTCAACGAAATTGACAAAGAAAAAGATGTGACGCTCTCGGTCGTAGAGGTAGATAGCGCCGGAGGCAGGCTGGTCCGGCACCGCTTGCAAGAGCAAAATGCCTCTTGGCATCTCGATCCACCGTGCCGCCATGGCCTCGCCTACATTTAGGAAAACTTTGACGACGTGCTCGACGCTCGCATCCTTGCGTAATCCGATATCGTCGGTTGTAAACAATGGTGTGAAACTTATTGCGCCTCGACTTTTATGCATGATCGGTTCCTTTCTGTCCTCGTGGGTTGCATCTGTGACACCAACACTCCGTCCGCATCGACCGCAAACGAGCGCGGGCCACAGTAGAAGTCGCTTCGTTCTCCGTTGCTTGTTTCAGATCACGAAGCTCAAGGACCCTGTTTTTGCGTGGCACTCGAGTCAGCCGAAAAGGCCAACACAGATTCCGGCCTGGATGACCCGTATGTGCCTCAGTGAAACGCGCACCTATCTTCAGGTCCAGCCAACAAGCGCGCGCAGCAACGTGCAGAGGACGTTGCGGTGAGAAGAACCGTCCGGCATGTTCTGAAGGGAACGGCGTTCCAAGGGGGCGAGCGCGAAACGATGACGAGCGGCAGTGCTTACGAGTCAGGAGAACACAAGCGAGATCAGTGCGAGACCTAGCAACAGTTCCTCGAAACTGCGACCAAGACTGAGATACCTCACCGACGCTACGACGACCCTCGGATCGGAGAGCCAAAAACCTGCGCACATAACAGTTCTCAAGAACACTGCAATACCCGAACCTAAAACAAGTCAAAGTCAGGGGGTAGTCAGAACCGAAGCCATTGAATTGGCGCCCCTTACACGCCTTCCTACAAAGCCAAACCGAAGGCTTTGCGACGCCATAACGAATGCAGAGCGAAGTCAATCGCCAGGAAACCACAATGCGCCAGGACACCAGATCTGTTCTCATTGCAAGAGCTCCCGGAAGTTGGTGCCGGCGAGATTGCGGGCGGTGACCACCCTAGTCTCAAGAAGCATCTGCTCAAAATCCCGGGCATTGGCAAATGCAAGTTTGTTGGGCACCGGATTGAGTTCGTGAACGAGATGGACCAGCACTTCCATCCCCGAAGTTAAGAACAGGACCCAGCCCACTTGTTGCTCCGCTTGGAGCGCGGTCCTAATACGGTCGTATTGTCTGTAACTCTTGAGACAGCGCTCATATTCGAGTGCAAACCTGACCGTCTTCTCCCCAACCCACACGTCGACCATGGCGTCATAGTCCTTCTGATAGGGTGAGCAGGAGATGGTGTTGAAAGACGCGATTTCGATCTCCGATTGCCAGTTGGCGAGCAAATTCTCGCGTGCCAATGCCAGCTGGATCCGGTTCAATTCCAGCGAATGAAACACCTGCGTAGCGTGCGGCAGATGTTCCGTCCTGGAGTGCAGAACGGTTGTGAATTGGCCGTGATGTTCGAGCAGGGCGATCCCCTCGCGGGTGATCCTATAGACCGACGAGTCCGCGCCAAACGCTCCTTCGCAGATTGATAAGAAGCCAGCCTTAAGCAGCCGCCGAACGCGCCAACCAAAGCTGTCACGGGAACACTCGCAGCCGCCGAACTTCATCAACTCGAACAGCTGACTATGGCTGGCAAATTTCGAGTTGCGGAGCTGCCGCAGCAAGGGAATGTCACGTTCCGCCTGGATGACGACGCTGTTTTTGACGTAGCGCATAGCCGATGGCTTCACCCGATAACACCATCTTCCAGCAGTTCCAAGCGTGCACTGTGCGGCGCGGTTAGCCCGGTCTTTAGTTGCCAAACTCCCAGCGTCGTCCGCACCCAGCCGAGCGGTTTCATCAGCAGCATTGCTTCTTGTTTCTCACGCGATTCGCTGACCGCGATTGGCAGAACAGAAGTTGCTTTCCAGTCGCTCTTCTGGCAGTCAAACGTGCCAAATCGGTCGTTGGAGATGACGACAAGAAAACAGTCGGGTTGCGCGGAATCGGCAACCCTCCTTTGAAACAGGATACGGTTTCCACCAAAGGCGAAAATCAAGTCTGCGCATTCAAACGTCACTCCCAAGGAGCGACCCGGGAATTGTGGATTGAAGTCCCCGATACCATTGAAGCGAATCAAACCGGGAACGAGCCAATGGCGTCTGATCTTGTTTCCGAATCGGAGCCCGGTGGAATTGAAGTATGCCGCGTGACGCGTGAACCGATAGCGGTCAGCCGGATCGCAGCCGAAGTGAGCCCACCAGTTACTGCCGAACTTGAGAATCTGGACCAGCATCATTGAGGTACTCCATCAGGTCTTGGCTAAGGCGCTTCATTTTGGCAATTCGCTCCTTGACAGCCAGCTTTGACACCAGCCGAACTTCATCCACAATCTGCGGTGGTAGGTCCATGTTTTGCTGCGAAAAGTACTGGCAAAGATCGGCGAACCGAGCGCAAACCTCGGCTAGTTCCTTCTCCACGGTCGGCGTCCCACCGGGCTCGAGCTGGTCCATCGTCTGCGGCGCCGGGCTCAGCTTTTCTCGTTTCTTGTCATCCGTTGCCATTCTTGGCCTCCTTTTCCCGTGCCGCACAAATTCACGCGCCCTTGAGCTGGCGATTTCTCTCTTGTTCCGCTTCGAACCGCCGATCACCGTCGGCTATCCGGCGTCGCAACTGCTTGTTGTCTTCCTGCGAGCGTGCGAGTTGCTGTTCCAGAGAATTGAGTTTCATGATGAAGTCCGCGTCCGGCGTGAAGAGTCGCATTTGACCGACCGACTCCGCAGGCGCACTGGTACGTGCAGTTCCTCCATTGGTGGGCTTAACAGAGCCGGTCTTCAGGGTTGCGGGCGGCGCAGGTTGTGCGCTGGGAGTACGAGGTTTCGCTCCAGACGAAGCGGCACGTTCGTTAGATTCACTAGGCAACGACACTGGTCGTAAAGCCGACTCTCTCAGTGCTGCTAACGTCTCCATTAGGTGATGATTCTTTTTGGTAGCCTCATCAACCTGCGCACGGGACCGCGTGAGAGACTGCTCGAATTGCCTAAGCATCTCTGCGGCTGTCCACTCCCGCTTGGCCTGAATCCTGTGTTGATAAACAATGATGATGAATAGACACCCAAGCAGGCTCAAGGCACCGAGGTTTGACCAGAAGTAGGCGCTCCTTACGGTCTCTTGAAGCAGCAAGGTGCGGCCTTCACCCAGACACTTCCCGTAGTCCTCACCCGAGGGATTGATGCGCTTGAGCGTGAAATCGAGAAAGCCATTTGGCGGTTTTGATGACACCTTACGTGCGGCGGGGTCGTAGCCGTAGTGGCCGGACTGCGCAGCTAGGAAAGGCGACAAGATTGCAATCAGGAGCCCGGCAGCGGCAATCCGACATGAACGCTTCATATCCAGGCCAGCTGCCCATTTCTGACGCCGATGCGCCCGTGGCGCCGCACCAAATCCGAGTCCTTGAAGCGCAGGTTCGCCCCGTCAAGATGCGAAGGCGAGTACAGTCGTGGATAGATTGTTGGCTCAAGTCCGGGAAAGCGATTGTTCCGCGGTGCACGCACGTGCAGATGAGAGTGCAAAGTTCCTTGCAGTCGGTCGGTCATCAGGATTTCCATCTGCCCGACCGGCAAATTCTTGATGTGCTCGTCCTCGGCACGAGTCTCTTTGATGTCAGTCTCGCTGCCGAAACCGATGGGCTCGTATTTATCTTCAAAAACGCCGGTACGCTGGACGGTCAGGGTGCGCCGTTTCTGGCGCACGCGGGCTGACGCCTTCAGGAAATACTGCGCCGTCTCCTCGTCACGGGTGTGCAGGAGCATGGTGGTGTTGGGCGCCGAAGAGACGTCGTCCTTGAACCCGCGGCCCACCTTCAATAGCTGTGGTAGGGCTTGAAGCGCGAAGAGAAACGCTGTGTTCGTGCCGCGGGCGGTTTGCAGGATCTGGGCAAAATTGGAATAAGCGAACGGCGCGAACTCGTCGAGGATGACGCTGACCATGGGCCGATTCTCGCGACGGCGCTCCTGCTCATTCTCGTAGCGCTTACCAATGATCAGTTGCATGTTCTGGAGCAACATGCGACCGAGGGCGGTGACGGCCTTTGAGTTCTTGTTGGTATTCAAGGAGACGAAAAGAATCAGTTCCTTGTCGATTACCTCGTCGAGAGAGAGCAGGTCATCGTAGGCGCCGGTGATAAGGGAAAGGTCATCCTCAAGGAATGTCATCAGCTCATTCAAAAGGCCCTGGATTTTGGGCACGCGCTCCCGGTCTTGGAATGATTGCTGGAGGTTCCGAACGGACATCTCGAGATTCAAGCGCCGCTGATGGTTCACTCCAACTTCTGTATCGAGACAGGATCGGGCCAGCGCGATCTGTTCGTTCAGGACCCGCGGGTCCAGCGCCATAACGAGCACGTCGTAGATGTTGAAGCGCTTGCGTGTGTGAGCGAGCACGCGGACAAGATCACTCAGATAGGTGGCCTGGTGGCCGTGGAAGAAGTCCTCCTTCAGATCGAAAGATTCGAAGATGAAATTGGCGTGCTCCTGGTACAGCCCGTGTTCGCTAAAGAACGGGTTATAACGCGCGGAAATGTCGGGCCGGGATGGATCGAGGACTCGCAACTGGTGCATACGGCCGGCAGTCTCGATCGCTGGAAGAAGGTCGGAGAGAAACTCTTTATCGCCTTTGCCGTCGAAAATCAACATCGGGATGCGGTGCTGATCACCTGGCGGACCGACGACCCGGAAGACATCCTGAGTGATGATGTTCTTGAGCAACGTCGTCTTGCCCGAACCGGTTGCACCGAACACCACCGACTGCATGACGCGCGTTGCGTCAGACCAGAACCATGGCCTGCTGTGAACGTCATAGCCGAGCACGATCGAGCTCTGGTTGTAGGCCGCCGCGACCGCCTTCCGATCTTTGACTTGGCTGATAAATAAAGGAGGATGGGGCCAGTTTGCTTCGCGCCTTCGGGGCAGAGTGACGAAATACCAGGTGAGTGAAGCGGCAGAAACTAAGCCGTATAGCGCATACAAAGATAGTTCAATGAGCTGAGCGGGGCGGACATGAAATCGGTTCGCAAGGATGTAGTAGCCGGCCCCCAAAGTGATGACAGCGAGCACCACAAGAACGAAGGCAAGACTCTCTTCCTGGTTGAAGTGATAGGCGCGGCGTCCCAGGCGATACTCGTTGGTGTAACTCATAGCTCACCCAAACTGAAGAATAGGAATGTGCCTCCGGCCAGTAGAGCCATCACTGCCAGAAAAACCAGGATTGGATTGATGCGAAGATTTCCATTGTCCGTCTTCGGCGTAATGGGATCTTCGATCCAGCGCCGCAACGCAACCCCGACCGGTTCCTCACCGTTTTTTGAGTGAAAGCTGCGCAAGCGCGCGACTGTCGCGATTTGTTCCTGATGCTTCATGGCTAAAGTACAAACGTGGCTTTTACTCCGTCGCGAAACACCAATTGAATGACTGCCGGGGATTTCAGATCTTTCCGAATGGAAACCACCCCCTGTGTGCTTTCACCCGGATGAAGATCGTCGGACTCGGCTTCAGAGTGAGCGACGGGCAACGCCAGTTCTTGCTTCTGCGTATCGCCCGGTTCTTCGAACATGACTCGGTCGAGCTGAGTATGGGCGAGGCTTGCGAGCGAAATGGGCGAGTCGTTTATCTGTAGCTGGTAGGCCTGTGGTGTATTCGTGTGATAGGAGAGGCCGCTGTTGTTCTCGATCGTGTAATGGACATAAACCGAACTGCGCGTGCGAAATACTTGTTCCACGCGCACGCTCACCTGACCTTTCGCTTTGTGCGTATTTCTTTGTTTGATCTCCTCAGCCCCTAAGAGCGCACGTGTAAGCACGGCGTCGGCAAACTGATCTGGGTCGGTCTCCACGACGGGCTTTGGAGCCGGGGTCGGGGCCGGTTGGGCAGTATCAATCGCAAAATTCATGTCCTTTACGTCTTGCGTGATTTCAAGTTCGTAGGCAAAGCGCCGGGAGGCCGTCCAAATGAATAGATCCGTCGCCGCTCCCGACTTGACTGGCTTGACGAACACTTTGTTCGCCTCTCGCTCAATCTGGAAATCTGAACTGCCGGCGGCAGCCATCGTGACCGGCTCATGAAATTCCAGGACCGTCAGGTGGTTCAGGGCGGTCGCAACGCGGACGAAGGCATCCGGGCTGGGAGTGCTCGACTGTTGGGACAATGCAGCGGTCGCACAGAAGCTATATATAAGGATGAGAGAAACAGTTCTATTCATAATTCCTTCTTAAGGCCCTGAGCGGAATCCAGAAGGATTCCGCTCAAAGCGGTTCGTGCCTCACATGACCCAGGGTGCATCGCTCGCATCCTCATCACTGAAAGCAGCGGGATTAAATTCCACGGCTTCATCGACTACGGCAGCAAGAATCGCCGCCTCCCTTGTCTCTGATTCAGCGCAAGATTCGGTTGATGTTTCTCCCATGGCCTGCTCGGTTTTGTCGTCGTCGAGGAGGATCTTGCCATCCCTATACTTGAACAGGAACGTGTGTTTCTGTCCTCCTCCTTTAAGTGGATCAACCAGGAAAGCTCGACCTGCCGAGTCAGTACGCACTACTCCGTCATAGAGCCTTGGAACGTGCACGCGTACTGGCTTGCCGCCGGTGCGCTCCGCAAGCTTCAGAATCAGCTCTTGCGGAAAAGCAAGAAATAGAATCGAGCCACTGGAGCGCTGGCCGGTACACACAATCCGGTTCAGCGCCTGCAGCCAACCCATCCGATTCTCTGCCTTGTTCTGCGCCCAAATACGGATGAAGGCGAGAACCGCCTTCATCTCGTACCTGCCTCGTTCTTCGTCACCGCGGCATGCGCCGTATGCCTGGTTCATGGCAAACAGCTTCTGCCGACGCAGCTCCTTGTCGGAACTCTGACGTATCGTTTCCCAGTCGGCCTTCGCCTTCTCCAGTTGTTCTTTGAGTTGCTCTCTTCTTGCGGCGATCTTGCCGACCATCGCGGCGTACACCCGATTGACGAAACGGCAATCTTCGAGCATCTCGCGGCTGACCTGTTCGCCAACCACGAGCGCCTTGAATGCCTCAATTGGGGCCTTGTTGATCAGCAAGTCTTCGATCTGCTTGCGAACATGGTTGTAGAGGTGGCCTACACGATCGGTCTTCTCCACCTCCAGATGGAGTGGTAAGTCAGAGCACCGGCGTTCGTTCTTGTAACGAAGCCAGGGCGCCTGACGTACCTGCTGGCGTATTTCGGCGACCAACTTGAGATCGGGCTGGACTTGCCACTTGAGGCTGTCGAGCGCGTTCTGAAGTTCTTTGGCCAGTTGCGCAGCCAGTTCTTCCTGGCCTACTGCGCGGCAGGAGGTCATCAAGTCGGTGATCGAGCCGATGTGATTCCCTCGGGCCTTCATGGCCACGTGCTCCAGATTGAACCAGGGATCGCGGGCCTTATTGGCCTTGTTCTTTCCCTGTTGCTGTCCGAGACCTCGGGAAAACCGATCCTTTACAAACCGCGGGAATCGGTCTTCTTCGACCACGCAAACCCAGTCGAAATCGAAGTCGCCGCCATTCTTCTTTGCCGTCTCCGAATGGAGTACATACGTGCCCTCTACTCGGAGCTGCCGTTGAACCAACTCGCGAATTTCCGAATCGGTGAGCGTGCAGTTTGTCCGGCAAAGATCAGTGTTGAGTTGGGCTACGATCTCGTCGTCCGAGAGATTTCCAAAGGGCAGGAGATCGTCCACCATGCGTATCGGGTAGCGGACGCACAGGCCGTGTTTCGAAGCCAGCGGAACGATGGCTTGGTGCTCAGGAATCCAATCGGAACCCGAAACCACTTGACCATCTTTCAGGAAGAGATATCCGTCATCCATCAAAGCAAAAGCTGGAAGACGAAACCCCCCGCCGGTTGCTGCCTTGAACGCCCAGCGCGCCAGCAGTTTGTTGAGTTGATTGTTGACGTAAGGATGACGGACGATTTCGCCGCTGGCGTCGGCCAATAGCAGCCCTTCAACGACCCGGAATTCCTCGTTGTCCGGCTCCACTCCATCCGGCACGGGCCGGTCTGGATGATGGCCGAGGATTTCAAGCAAATCCTCGTAACGGCCCTCGCCCACGGCCTCACTCAGCTTGGCCACTTGCTTCATGGCCTGTGGTAAAATTTCTAGCTGAATTGAGTCTTCAGGAGCATGCTCTACCAGCGTGTAACTGGACTCAAACTCGAGCTGGCGGGAGACTTCGCGGATACCAACTGCAACGTTGCCCGCGAATCTTCTGCCCAGCCCGAAGATCGAATACACCACCGCCGGTATCTTCAGCCCTGGCTTGACCGCGCTTTCGGGAAGTACAAAATCCGCCTCCAGCGCGTCCGAAATGTCATCCTCCATGATTTTGAATGCGCCTTTCGCCTGCGTATCGGCAAAGGCCATGCGGAATTGGTAAAAGCGTCCTTCCGCCAGACGTTTCCCGGCGATTTCCCGTTTCGCGTCTTCGAGAAGGAGTGATCTCTGTTGCTCGTCCAGATCTTCGTCGCGTGCGTCTGCGTGGCGCTCGCGACGAAGCCTTTCGATCTGGTACGAGAGGATTTCGTCATCATGCTTTTGTTGGAGACGTTGGAACACCGATCGCCTGATCCATCCACGGCAGTCATTGGTTCCAAGCTTCCTGTCGGGCACAACGAGCACTCGGGACTCGGATTCCTCCGTCATCACCTTGCAGGGCGAGACGAGGATCCCGAAGTAAACAATCGCCGCCTGCGGCCAGTGCTGGAACCGCTCGGCAATCGCTCGACTGTGCTCCCGGTCCACAAAGTAGAACTTGCCTTTCTTTGCGGAGCCGCTTGCGCCGACTAGTTTGTAGTGAACCCCGTTCCAGACGAGCCGGGCCAGAGCGTTCTCGACCTGTGCTTCTTCGTAATCATCGAGAGGCTCGGCCGGCACGTTTACGCTGGCCACCTTGATTCCGGGATAGAGCACGCTGAGCAGCGTGTTCTTGAGGGGCTCAAGATCGTGCAACCGCGGCGCGACTCGCCCGTTGCGGTCGATCTCAAGGTTCTGGAGTTGGTCGGCCGGGATTCTGTAATTGTTCGTCGTCGTATTCTTCGTCATTATTGTTCTCCTTAACTATTTGTTTTCCTGGAAGACCAGGATCGAGTTAAGGAGTTTGCATGACCGCAAGCTTCCGCACTCTTGCCTGGCCTCCCGTTTCGGGTTCGCTCGGCCAGGCTTCAAGTTTGAGAAGCTCGGTCAGCACATTTCCCCGCATCAAGCCGCGGGGCGCTCAAAGGACCAAAATCAACGTCTTGGTCACCTGAGAACTGCTCGTGCTGATCTCATCGAACTAGCTCTAAATCGTCTTCTGGGCGACAGCTTGTTTCACGATCACAGGATTGTCGCCATTCACCTCCGGAACTGCTTTCCATGCCGTCAGTGTGTAGAACGGCTGGCCACTCCTGAATGCCTCGATCAAGGCCTCTCCCTCGCTCGCCATTTCCTGTCCTAGTTCTGGTTTCGCGGGAGACGATCCGGGCTTAACCAAAAAATAGCGAAGGTTGGCGTCATTGCCATTCCGGCGCCTACGCGGCGTGTTTGCGCCATCGGGTTTCGGTGGGCCTGGCCGTTCCGTCGCCTCCGTAGTCCCTTTGCCTTCCATATTCAAAGCTCCTTCCCATATCTATCTGAGACCCAAGTCCGCCTGTTGCAGCACCCAGTCACGCTTCTCGCCTTCGATCGCTCGCTCCCAGTACTCGCCAATCAGCAATCCGCTGGGGTTTTCCTCCGATCGCTTCTCGACGAGCAGTCTTACGTGGAATTCGCTGACCACCTTGTCAATGGTTTCGTTGTGTTCGTGAATGTGATGGACTTCCTTTACTCCGAACGCCGTATAGGTCAGTGGGTCGTCCTTGGCTGCTTCAAGCGAGCGCAACTGAAACTCCGATGTCGTCTGATCGTCTTCAATCTTTCCGATGAAGTCATCTCTCTGCATGCCGGCGTAGGCGGTGCGTCGCAGATTGGCAGTCATCATGTTCAAACTGTCGGCCCAGTTGCGGCTCACATTCGTCGGCGAAAAGTTCAGATAGCGTTCCAGGAACAGGCGCACGAATGCCCGCTTCTCAAAGTCGGTTGGCTCCGATCCGGGGCCTTGGGTCACAGAAATGGCCGGTTTTCCGACTCCCAAGACCGTTGCCTGGCCGTTCTCATCCACGCGAATGACAGTGGGAGGCTGCAAGCGAACATAGACGGCGAAAGCCAGTGCCAACATCGTTATTGGAATGCACAAGAAGGCCAGCACCATCGCACGGTTGGCGTAGGCACGCAGGATCCCGTCATGCTCGTAATACCGGCTGTAACGGAGCTTCTCGGGAGCGTCGGCTTCTTTGGACGAGTTTTTCTTTTTCAACCACATGTTCGTATCCCAGTGGTTCTCAAACTACAATCATCGGTGTCGGCCAAGCAAACGGCCGAAAAACCTTCCGATATAGAAAAAGATCAGGGTGGTAATGCTGTACGGCCGGAACTTCGTCCCCTGCGGCTCCCAGATCGGTGGCTGCCTCCACATAGAAACCTCTTCGGCCAGAGCTAATTGTTCTCGGCATTGTTCCTTCCCGCGGCTCTTCCGAGCGCCCTCCCCACGTTAAAGCTGAGGACCTGGGTCACTGAATGGGGTCGATAACTGGACGCATGTCGGCCACTGCTGCCCGACATGGCTGCGGCAAGATCCCGCTTATCGTTGTTATTTGCATTAGATGCGGGCACTGCTGGGCTGCTGCTGCTGTTCATCGCGCTCGCAACTCCCGAACGAATGAACTCCGGCATCGAGGGAGCAGGCGGTGGTGCTGACGACGCCAGGACAGTAGACGTGGACGAAGCACCTACACCACCTGACGCTGTAGCGCCCGCGGAAGCCGGACTCGCTCCTGCCGCAAAGCCAGTGACTCCAGCAAGAGCGGCGCCAGCCGCAACCCCACCGGCTCTCACCAGCGCAAAGGCTGTTGAACCTACATCGCCCGAGATGATCCATTTGGCGATGAAGGGAATCAGGGCGATGGCCAAGGCATAAAAGATACTGACCAGCCCAAGCATGACCGAGTCCCCCGTTCCCTTGAGAAAACCGAGGAACCCATTGCCCAGGATGTTGTTAACCTGGTTGACCTGGACAGCGGTAATGAGCGCGCCAAATACTGCGTAGAGAATGCCCCAGGCATTCCAGATCATCACATTGACCGCATACACCTTTCCCAACTGGCCGACCCCGGAGATGGGAATGAGTGCAAGCACCAGAGGGCCGACGACATAGAGCACCGCGCCAAACAGGGTATAGAAGAAGCAGAACACGATCATCGCCAGGGCATAGAGAAGGTAGGCAACGACGAGCAAGACCACCGTGATCGTGGCGGCCGCATCGCCCGTGATGATGTCCGTAAGGGTCAACGAAGGGTTGTTGGCGAACTGTTGTTGGAGTTGTCCCATCCAGCTCTGGAACATGTCTCCCGCGCCCGAACTGCTGCCGATGAAATTCGCCACCGTGTTGAAAGAGCCGTTGACCCCGCGAAATACTGTCGCCCAGTTCGACACGATCATTGCAACAACCAGATACTTGATGGCCGTTCCCGCAAGCGCCTGCAAATCGCCGCCGCGAAACGCCGCCTGATAGAGTCCGATCAGAAAACCGATCAGCAGGATCGCGAATGCGAAGTTTGTGACCGTCGAGATGATGGCTGTGCCGTCAATCCCTGCCAGCGCGGTATTCAACAGTTGCTGGAAATAAAACACGGTTACTGAACTCCCTGTTGCAGGATCTGGTTGCCTGTAGTCTGCAGCGTCGCCGTATGAGAAGCGCTGAACTTCAGCTGACCGCTCGAGTTGGCTAACTCGATGGAGCGCACTCGCACCAACTCCGCCATGGCGGATTGCGTGTATGCGTTGGCGCGCACCAGCCATGCTGCGGTCTCAGCTTCCAAAATAGGGGAAGTGCCAGGCGCCGCACTTTGCAATTGCTGGTTGATCTGTTCCGCCGCCTGAAGCTCAAGATTGGCCAAGGCATCGATTTCAACCGCCTTTTTCATCGCTGCCTGTGCTTCCGCATCGGTCATATCGACCAGATTCCGGACCGGTTGCGGAGCGTTTGCCGGCGTCATAACGGTTCCGTACAAGGAGTAGTAGTTGCTCGTGATCTGGGGCATTGCGCCCGGATTGCCCGACAGCAGGCTCTGTTCGAGCATTTGCGGCATGGGCAGAGTTGCACTGGCTACTGGCAACTGGAACAGCTGGCGCATCTGAACAAATTGGCCTTCGAATTGGAGAGCCATGTTTCTGGCTTGACTAATTGCGGCCATCGGAAACACGACCTGCTGCTCGAAATTTGCGGATTGCTGCTGGCTTTGCTGGATAGAACCCAGCGGCATAGCAACGGAATTTCTTAGCAGGCCCGAGATGGTGTTGAGCCCGACCTGCATCATAGCGCAGCACGGATCAAGCCCGAGTTGGCTGCGGGCCTTGCTGGGCAGCAGCGCAATTACGATAGCCAGACCGCATAGCACGGCCACTGCGTTCCGGAGGACTTTGAAAAGGCGAGAGAGCGTAGGCACTTTCATTTCTCGAACTCCTCAGGGATGAACTAGAACCTGTTGGATCTGGTTCTGCAGGTTTTGCGTCGCCACGGATCTCTGCTTGAGCAGAGCATTCTGATGCGCCAGCTTCGTTGCTTCCTGGCGCAGTTGAGCGGCCAGCATTTTCGCCAACTGCGCCTGGGTTTCAAGATCGGCAACTCGGGCTTGGGCGGTGACCATGGACGCCGATCCGGGAGCTGCGGTCATCGCCTGCTGTTCGAGAGAATCAGCCAGGGTCAACATGCTCTGGGTGGTTTGGTCGGAGACCACGGCGGTCTTCAACGAATCCATCGACATCGCATCGTCCATGTCCATCAGGTTGCGCTGCACCGGCTGGGCATTTCCAGACAGCGCAACCGGCAGGTAGACCTGCGAGTAGATCGCGGGAATCTGGCCCAGGGACGCCGACTGGGCGCTCCGGAATACCGACTCCAATTGCATGGGGAGAGCCAGTGTCGCACTGTTGTTCTTGATGCCTTCAATCTGGGACATTAGCCCGGTGTAGCGCGCCCGGGTTGCACTGACAAATGCTCTTGTCTGGTTGATCAATGCCAGCGGCCAGATGATCTGTTGGCGAAAATTGTTGACCGCGGCACTGACCTTCCGCATTTCGCCCAATGCGTCGCCAATCGGGCCCTGGAGAGTGCTAGTGATGGTATGGAAGAGAGATAGAATGTCTCCAATTCCGTCGGCTCGCGTGTTCGAGGGAATCAAGCACAAGGTGATCACAGCCACGAACAGCCATCGCCTGCTGCGGCTCCATCTGTGTTGAAAGTTGCGAACCAGTTCCAAAGTTTTCGTCCTCATATGCGTGTACCTCTTGCGACCTCTCCTGAGATTTCTTCGGGAAGTGGGTCGACATCGGCCAGCCCTGCCGGGAATCTTTCAGCCAGTTCGCGATAGCCTTCGATCAGAGGCGCATCTTTCCGCTGCTCTAACCACCAGGACCGATACACGCGTTCCCGCGCGTAGGTCGTCATGATCCAGTAGTCCACTGCTGTGGGCGACATGCGGATGGTGTGCGTGGTCTCGGCTTTCTCGCCGATCACGATTAAGGCGTCGGACCATTTGCCCTTCACGGGTGCGCTGAAATGTTTGATCTGATTTAGAGCCGTTTCGTTCAGGTGCAAGTGTTCCCGCAGAGCCGTCATATCTCCGGGCTGCTGGCCGATGATTTTGGTCGTCGAATTCTTTACGATGCCCGCTCCGTGCGGGCGAGGCTTCGATTCCGTCCCCACAAAATCTTCGGCGGTTTGACTCATTCCCCAGACGCTGGCATTGCGTTTGCGCGCCGTACGAAACAGTTGCACCACTTCGGGGGCCAGCACCGGAGAATCAAGCAGGAACCAACACTCATCTAGAACCGTGATGCTCCGCCTGCCCGCCTTGCCGGCCGCCCGTTGCGCAGTGGCATGAGCAATGAGAAGACTCATTGCTGTTTCGAGGCGCGCGTCATCGCTTAATTGCTCTACGTTGAAGAACAACCAAGGATTGTCGAGAGAAATCGTGGTTGGACGATCAAACAGCTTTGAATACACTCCCTTTTCGCCGGTCCAGCTGCGCAGTTTGATCGCTGCCAGGTGGGCTTCGTCCATGACCCTCTGGTTCTTTTCCTCGTCTCGCCATTGTGAGAGTTCATCGCGAAGGTCGGAGAAGGTTGGAATGGGAGTCGAGGGCCGGATTGCCGCCCTCTTATAAGTCCTAAGAATGGCCTCGGTAATGAGGTTGTCGAGCAACTCGGTGTCCTCGGCTTGCCCCTCACCCAGCATGTGTCGAGTGAGATTCTTAAGGAAAGCCACTTGATCTTTGCTGGGCTCCCTCTCAGCTTCCGGCAAATCCCAGGGGTTGATCGTCTGGTCGGTATCAAGCGACATGGTGACCATTCGCCCACCCATCAACTCAACCAGCGGACGATAGGAGTCGCCGCGCTCAAGAATCGAAATCAGCGGGTTGCTTCTGGCGGCCATCAGCAGAAACTGCTGGACCATGACGGTCTTTCCGCTGCCAGTTTTAGCCATCACTAGCATGTTCGCGTCGCTCAGGCCGGGATCGAAGGGCGAGAAAGGAATGAGCTGGCGGTAGGGGGTTTCAAGCAGGAACAGTGGTGACCGCGGTGTGCCGCGCCACGGTGTCTCTACCGGCACAAGATCAGCCGCATTCGACGTCAGCAAGTCCTGGTCCCGCTTGTCGGGTTCCGCCATGGCTGGAAGTGAACTAAAAAACAGTCGCTTTTTGGCCAGTGACTCAGCAGCAGCTTTGGCGCCGTTCATGCGCGAAATCGCGTACAGAAGTTGTTGGCGCCGATTGTCGATGGTTCGCTCGGATTGCTCCAGTTCCGCAGTCGTTACTGCTGGGCTGGAAGTGCGCGTTCCTATGACCAGGCTCAGCTTGGCCGTCTTGACCGAACTCGAAATGATGTCTTGTTGCACCCGGACCAGTTGGGACTCGGCAACCTGTGCTTCTACATTTGTCCGAAATCCGCCGTTCGAGTCCCGTTGCACGGCCTGCATTTTGCGCAATCGGCTCTTATAACCTTTGAGCACTTTCGCCTGATCGGGAATGTTGATCTGCGCATTAATAATGAGCGGGAAATCAAGACCGACCAACTCTCTCAGGATTCCAGGGAACGTGGCATCTGGTAGTTCTTTCAGACTCACAAAGGAATACAGGATTCCGCCGACATTCAGATAGGAGTCGGTCTCATCCGCGATGCTTGTGTCGACGATCTGCTCGCGGGCGCTCCGGTATTCCAGTTGCTCCTCACCACGCCTGTACGGTCGGTGATCCGGAGACAAAGGATTGAGCGCTCGTTTTGCTTCAAGAAACAAATCCTCGTCGGTCAGTCGGCGGGCGCCGAGTTCTACCGCTTCCAGCGTCGTTTCGAGTCCACGCAGCAAACTCTCAAACTCTGCCAGCAATTGCTGATGTTCCCGAGCGCTACGCTCAATGCATTTGCGGGCCGATAAGCTGAAGGCATTGCCAGTCGGCTTCAACGGCTTTCCGGCAAGACGGCGATGAATGACCGGGTCCCAGATAAAGTAAACGTGCAAGAGAGGCCGCATGTAGTGGCCATTTGCTTCTTTCATACGCCATCGTTCGACGCGCAACTCATCAAGGGCAACCACCTCTGCCCGTTCCGATTGCTGGGCTTCGACGTAACGCTCAAGCAGATCTCCGAGGTCCTCCACTACTTCGTAGCGGAACTGCACTCTCATGCTCTGTTCCGGCAGGGAGCGCAAGAGCGCCTCCAGCATCAACTTGCCGCGGTCTCGGCCTTCGTCGCTTGCGAAATACGAAACCAAACCCTTTAACGCGTAGCCCGCAACAAAAGCGCCATTCGTGCGAACGACAATGTTGTCCAGGTAGTCGCGGACCGGGAGTTGCTCGCACACTGGCGGATCGTGGAGTTTTCGCTCATGTTGTTCAAACGTCAGCGGCACTGCTATTCCTCCCTCAGGTACGCCGACCGGATTTCGCGGTCATGTGCCAGCGCGCAGTAGGCATGCGGTTTCATGTACCAGAAGGCAAGATCGCGAACGTAGCCCCGCGGCTTGCCATACTTGAAGGCCATCAGCACGGGCACCATCAGGAGCGGCACACCGTACTGAAGGACGAGATTCGTGGGCATTCCGGCGATCTCGCCACCCACAAAATGTCCCAGGACGTTCATGACCGCCGCGGCGCCCAGCACGATAAAAAGATCCTCAAACTCAAGCAGCATGAAGGTCACTCGCGTCTGTAGGTTGCGGTTCACAGGTGTAACTTGTAATGGCATTCGTAGTCTCCTTCCTAGCGCACTCCAGCGGTTCCGCGTTGAATCCAGAACTCTCCCAAGCGCAACAGACCCGACAAGCTGAGGCTGCACATCGCTGAGATTAGGTTGCGGACCCACGCCTCGCCGATCGTCATGCGCTCCAGCAAACCGGCAAAGTGCGCAACCGCGAGCACGACCTGGCCTGCGCCATAGAGCGGCAGCAAAACATTGCCCACCCAATTCACCAGCGTCAGCACAGAGATCCAGTAACGGTCTGGGTTGTTCCATGCTGCCTGGTTGCTAAACGACTCCATGGCGCGTAAGAGACCGGAGCACATCAAAGAAGCCAGCGCTGCATAACCGAAGTGCGAGTACGGGTGACCTTTGCTGAAGCGATAGATCGCTGCGGCAGCGAATAAGCCGGCCATGGTCGGCATGATGACGTTGCCCAGCCAGTTCGTCAGGTTGAGCAGCCCATTTGAAAGATTCACAGGATCACCTCCAATCCTCATCAGCCGGCCATGGCCCGAACAAGCTGCCAGATGGCGGAAACACTCAAGAAGGCAAGACCCGATCCCACCAGCGGCATGAAAGGCCGATGGCGCGCATAGTTGAAAATTGCCCCCACGATGGCCAAGCCCGCCGCCTCCGGCAGGATGGTGCCGGCAAGGTAGTTCCACGCCGACGTCAACATGTCGGTGGTGGCAAATTCCGATCCGCTGTTCCAGCTCTGCATGAGCTGGACAGTCCCAGACACCGACAACAGAAAAATTCCTGAGATGATGGATGCCAGTGGACTTTGCCCTGCGGCCGCATCTAGCGCTGCCTTCAACACACAGAAAGCGGCTAGCACCGGAATCAGTTTGGCAACCACTACGTTTGAAACAAAACCGCTGAAGCTCGTCTGCAGGCTCGCGACCCACGAACTGCTGACGCCTCCACCACCTTGTGCCGGCATGGTGATACCTTGTGCCGCAAACCACGACAGGAACTGCGGCAGTGTCAACAGAATCACCGACCACAGCATCCACCTCTGAAATCTGCCCCCTGTCTGGAAGTTCACGCCGCCTTCCTGCCGCAATGCGATTCCAGCCAGTACCATCGTGCAGATCGCAGCTGGGACTGCTATGTCGAACATCAGTGTCAACAGATCGACGATGATTTGCGGCAGTGTCATTGCCCGAGCACTCCGTAGTGGGCGGTCCTACTGCACGCCCGCAGTACCGTTCTGAATCCAGAACTCGATCAGGCGAGTGAGGCCTGAGATCACCAGCAGTCCGGCGGCCGTAACCGCCCAGCGTGCCACGCCGCGGCCTTGCGAATAGGAGACGACTGCCATGACCACCGCCAGGGCCGCTCCGACCGGAGAGATTACATTGCCGACCCAGTTGACGAGATTGAGAACCGTTCCTTCAGGCTGGGCAGCGGTTTGTCCCTGCACGGCCTGGCCGGTTGCTGGCTGTTGCCCGAGGTTTTGGGCACTAGACATCAATGGAAATAGCTGAAGTGAGACAACTATCAAGAGACTCACAAGTACAAAGCGATATCGCGCGTCTCCCCAACTCAACAATCTCATATGCTCCTCGCGTGCGATTACGGTGAGTAAATCTCCCGCGTCGCAGGCGAGAACATACGGGCATTTCAGATTTCGGGCAAGTCAGCAGGCTTGCCTCGAAGCGTTTTCGGGAAGGCGTTACGATCTACCGTTGCAAGGGCGTTGACAGGACCTTGTCAAGAATTCCTATTTAGAGGATTCTAACGGCGAAAGTTGGTACTGAAGTCGTTCGAGCGCGCGCAAAAAAGAAGTCTTATGAGATGAACAAATGTTTGACTTTGGTGCATCTCACAACGAGGCTCGGTGTGTTAACGATCAGGATTCAGTGTAATGTGCCAACCGAAACTTCACCTTGCAACGCGGATCGCGGATATCGGCGCCAACGAGGGCGGCGTCAAACGTGCACCGTATTCTGCAATCTGGATCACAATCATTGGCACGGTAGTTGGAGATTGCCAAACGCGGCAACGAAATCCAGTCGTGCTGTTATCGAACCTGCGAACTCTGCCTCGTCGCAACAGTGGCTAGGTTTTCGTTTCAGGTCGTTCTCAAGTGACTACAATCACTCCGTCCTTGCATTGGCCCAGAGAGGTCAGGTGGGTCACGTAAGAAATACGAGGCGCTCGCTGGCCGAGCTCTGGCTTGGCCGGGAGACAAGTCTGTTAGAACGCTCCTCTTTAACCGTCACATTAATGTAAGCAATTAGAAATCAGCAACTTAAAACAAAACAACATCCGGCCGCCCTGTCACGGTACCTTCTATCTCCCAGCATTTCCAAGCCGCTGGTGTCCATTCAAATCAAGAACTCACGTGGGAACGACGGTTTCATACCGGCGTTTCGCTAAATCCGCGGTCGGGCCGATCGTGTGACGGAGTAACCTGAAACCTTTTCTCGGCTGTTGCGTCTTACCGTCAGTGGTAGATAGACTGGTGGTGTTGAAGCTGCTAATCAAACTCGGTGTCTCCGCTCTGGCGCTGATGCTGGCTGCGCTACCGGTCGCGGCTTGCGTGTTGCCGGGAGCAGCAATGACATCTGCCGAGCGCGAGTGTTGCAAGAAGATGGCCGAGCAGTGTGGGGATATGGGGATGGCGAAAACCCATCCTTGCTGTAAGGTAAGCGCCACGCCTGCGGACTTTCACGCCCTGAAAACCGCCTCCTCGCAACTGGATCATGTCAGTTTGGTTCTGTTTCATGCGCTTCCCCCTACCGCCCACACCGACCTATATTTCTCGCTCGCACAATGGTCGTCCCGTGTTTCGTGCACGCATAGTCCGCCAGGACTAGAGTCTCTGACCACAACCATCCTACGAATCTGATCGTCTTTCCTCTGAGTTGCTTAGGCACTCGTGCGTCTGCACGTCGGTGCGCCTACAAACTGGTGTTTGTTTGCGGAGGAAAGATGCAATCCACTTATTTATCCCGAAGTCTCTTCGGGTGCACTCGTATTTCGCTAATTAGCGTGGCTGTGCTCGTCGGAACAATGGAGCTTCCGGCCAAGGGAACAGCTCAACAAATAGGAAATTCGCAACAGTCGGCCTCGCCTCCTGAGTCCTCCGGCATGGCCGAGCACGCGGGAACTCCTGCGTCACTGAACGAACTGGTCCAAGAGGCAGAGCAGAAGAATCCGCAGATCGCTGCCTCGTTCCATGCGTGGCAGGCTTCTCGAAGTGTTCCGAAGCAGGTCTCCGCTCTGCCCGAGACACAACTCTCGGTGCAGCAGTTCAGCGTGGGCAGTCCACGACCTTTCGCGGGCTACAGCAACAGCGATTTCGCCTACATCGGGTTCGGGGTATCGCAAGACATCCTCTACCCCGGTAAACGGCAATTGCGCGCCAGTGTCGCCGAACACGAAGCGGCCTCCATGGAAGCACAAACCGATTCCGTTCGCAGAACGGTGGTGGGAAATCTCAAGATGGTCTATTTCCGCCTGGCCTACATTCAGCAAACCCTCGGCGTTCTCCAGAGAAGTGACGAGCTCCTGAATCAGGTACAGGAGGCGTCCGAGGCACGCTACCGCGTGGGCCAAGGCAATCAGCAGGATGTGCTGAAAGCCCAGTTGCAGCACACGAAGATGCTGCAAGAGATCGCACACCACCATCAGGAAGAAGGACTGCTTGAAGCCCAGATCAAGCAGGTCTTAGGACGCCCGCAGGAGTCCGCGGACATCGTTGCGGAGACTCTCACAATTCGACGTCTTCCGTATTCCGCACCCGAACTGTTGCAAAAAGCGCGTGAGCAAAATCCGGATGTGCACGCAAAGCTAGCTTCCATCCGGCAGCAGGAAACCCAGGTGGAGCTGGCGCACAAGAATTTCCGTCCAGACTTCAATGTCCAGTACAACTACGAGCACAATGCTAGCCAATTTCGCGATTACTACATGGCGACGTTCGGCATCCGGCTTCCCAATCGCGGGCGCCAGAAAGCTGAACTGGCGGAGGCACAGGAGAACCAGGAGCGAGCACGGCAAGAGCTGGACACTGAATTACAGCGCGTGCTTGCGGAAGTGCAACAGCAGTTTGTGCGCGCCAAGACTTCGGAAGACCGGTTGAAGATTTACAGTGACGGTCTCGTTCCGCAATCGGAAGCTACCTTTCAATCGGCCCTGTCAGCCTACCAATCGAACAAACAAGACTTCGAGAGCCTGCTTTCCGGGTTCCTCGATGTGTTGAACCTCGATTTGGAGTACCGCAATGAACTGGTCGAGCACGAGTCGGCTCTCGCTGAACTAGAACGGTTGACCGGGGTGGATCTGCCATGAACGACCGAAACGTCAGAACGAATACGAATGAGGAACCAGACATGCTCCGTACAGAAGACAATAATTATCGCCGGGCGTTTTGGATTGCACTGACCGCGACCGCTGTGCTCGCGATTGTGGCGTCGGTCTTGTGGTGGCGTTTAAGCCATGCTGGACCTACCTCGCAGCCGGGCACCAGTTCCGCAAGCGAGTCCACGGAGGCGATGGCACAAACTTCATCGGCGAACGCCTCGGGTTCCGAGCAAGGAGCCGGAGGCGATGCTCAGGCCGGCAATATGCAGGAGACGCCGCTTGCCCCCTTCCAGCTCACGCCGCAGCGAATGCAGAGCATCGGGGTTGTACTGGGCAAAGTCGAATCCAAGCCGGTCGACACTGAGCTTCGCTTCTATGGCAATGTGCAGGTTGATGAGCGGCGACAGGCCTACGTGCAAACCCGCTTCGCCGGATGGATTCGCAAAGTCTTTGCCGACGCTACGGGCAACTTTATTGGCAAAGGTCAGCCGTTGTTCACGATCTACAGTCCTGATCTCGTCTCGACCGAGCACGAATACTTGCTGGCCAAGAAGAACGCCGAGGCTTTGCAACAGAGCAAAGTGAGCGGGGTGGCTTCGGGTGCGTCTTCTCTTCTCAGTGCTGCCAAAGAGAGACTGCTGCAATGGGAGGTGTCTCCTGCGGAAATCGAGAAGTTGGATCAGGGTGGACAGGCGATTACGGACCTGACCGTCAATTCTCCCGTCTCGGGCTACATCACACAGAAAAACGCGCTGCCCAATATGTACGTTCAGCCCGAAACCATGCTGTACACGATCGCCGATCTCTCCGATGTTTGGGTACTTGCCCAGGTATTCCAAAGCGATGCAGGGAGGATCAAGCCGGGTGATTCCGCCGAGGTCACGGTCGATGCGTATCCCGGACGAGTCTTCAACGGACGGGTGGATTACATCCTCCCGCAGCTGGACGTGAACACGCGCACCCTGCCGGTGCGATTGGTGTTTTCGAATCCTGGTCTGAAGTTGAGGCCAGGAATGTATGTAAATGTTGGCGCGAAGCTCCCGATGGGACGGCAGTTGGTCGTCCCGGCCAGTGCAGCGTTTCACTCAGGCACCAAGAATCTGTTGTTCGTCTACAGCGGCGAAGGCAACATCGAACCGCGCGAAGTCGAGTTGGGGCCTCAAGTCGGCGCTGAACTGGTGATCACGAAAGGCATCAAGGCTCAAGAACAAATCGTCACTTCCGCAAACTTCCTGATTGATTCCGAGGCGCAATTGCAGGCTGCCGCAGGCGCGTTTATTCCCCCACCTCCCGGTGCCGGTCAGGCGGCTTCGATGAATGCTCCTGCACAACAGCAAGCGAATGTGGAATTGTCGACTGACCCCAACCCTCCGCACAAGGGAAGCAACACGGTTCGCGTGAAGCTGACTGGACGGGATGGGAAACCGATCACAGGTGCCAACGTGACCGTGACCTTCTTCATGGCCGCGATGCCGGCAATGGGAATGGCCGCAATGAAAACCGCTATCAATGCCAGCGAAAAAGGCGGTGGAATGTATGAAGGCAAAGGAGACCTTGGCTCGGGCGGAACTTGGCAGGTCACCATCAGGGCACAGCAAAACGGGCAGACGATTGCCAGCAAGCAGCTCACGCTCAATGCCGCGGGAGGTATGTAATCGTGATCTCCCGAATCATAGAGTGGTGCGCCCACAATCGCTTTCTGGTCTTCACTGGAGTGGTTCTTCTCACGTTGGCCGGAATCTGGTGCATGGGCCACATTCCGCTGGACGCTCTACCAGATATTTCAGACGTGCAAGTGATCATTCACACCAACTGGGAGGGCGAACCGCCGAACATCATTGAGGATCAAGTCACCTACCCGATCGTCACTGCTTTGCTGGCTGCGCCGCGGGTGAAAGCAGTCCGCGCTCAGACCATGTTCAATGACTCTTACGTCTTCGTTGTCTTCGAAGACGGGACGGACATCTATTGGGCCCGTTCTCGGGTAGTCGAGTATCTGCAGACGATAGCCGGGCGCCTTCCTGCAAACGTGCATCCTGCGATCGGCCCGGACGCCACAGGCGCCGGTTGGGTCTACGAATATGTGCTCGTCGATCACAGCCACAAGCAGAGCCTCGCCGATCTGCGAAGCATTCAGGATTGGCACCTTCGTTATCAGTTAGTGACCGTTCCCGGTGTGGCCGAGGTCGCGAGCATCGGCGGGTTCGTGCGCCAGTATCAGGTGCAGCTTGATCCGAACAAACTGCTCGCTTATG
>CALFMO010000061.1 GCA_937879855.1 uncultured Acidobacteriaceae bacterium
CAACCCCGCCAGGTCCGGAAGGAAGCAACGGTAACGGGCTCTTGCGTGTGCAGTGAGTTCCCGGTGCCTGGCTTATTTTTTGACGACTTTCGCGTTTCATATCACGAAGTTTTACATATTTTTTACGACTCTTTTCGCAAGAAACCTTTTCTCGCGCATCAAGTAAGTACGCGGCAAAACTGCCCGAGCGCGAGGAGAAGAATGATGAATCAAGGTGTTTCCCCCAAGCCTGCTCCCAATGTCACGATCCGAGTTTCCGGCAAGTTGTTTGAAGGACATCTGGCGTATTTGGAGCAGTTGGTACATTCTGCGGGCGAGTGCTCGTTGTGGCCGCTCTTGAATCTCTCGCGCCTTGATGAATTGGATCACGCTGCGCTCTCCTACCTCGCTCACGGCGAAAATCGCGAGTTCGGGATTGTCTCGTGTCCGAACTTCATTCGCGAGCGGATGGATGATGAGCACCGCAGAAGTGCGGCTTGAAAGGCGGCGGAATTTCGGATTACACAACTGCACCTGGCGCGTCTAGAATCTTGTCCGTTTAGAATCTGGATCGATTAGGAGGATGCAGTGATCATCTCTCGCCGCTCATGTGTGTTGCTTGCGTTTCTGATCCTGGCCGCCGCTGCCGGTGCCCAAACCGCCCAGGTGAACTCCGTGCTCGACATGGCGGATTTCGTCCACGACTGGCAGATCTCCAAGCAGTTCACGCTCGACGTGGCGAATGCCATGCCCGCGGAGTTTTACAGTTTCAAACCCAATCCCGAGGAAATGACGTTTGGCGAACAGATGATTCACATTGCCGGCTCGAATGTATTCCGCTTCAACCAGATCACTGGCATCAAGCCACCCTTTCCTTTCGATCCTGCGAAACCGCCCGCTTCCGACAAGCAGAGTGTGCTGAAGTTGCTCGATCAATCGTTCGACTACGTCATTGAAGTGCTTCCGAAGATTACTCCCGAGCAATTGCAGCGTACCTGGCATATTCCGTCTTGGAAGGGCCGCAACGATCCGGATGGGCGCGCGATGATCATGAATATGTTCGTTCATACGGCGCATCACCGGGCGCAGTGCGATGTTTACTTGCGCGCGAAGGGAATCAAGCCGCCGGATTACAGGTTCTGAAGGTGACGCGCCGAGGTTGCCTGGCTTAAACAGCCGAGGCGGCTGTCGCTACGTGATTCGATCTGGTTAGACATTCTGCTCCTGATCCTTGAGAATACTCAGTTTCATATTTCAGGAGTTCTCATTGAGCAAACCGATCCGCGCCAAGATCAGCGCTTTGGGCACCTACCTGCCTCCGCGCGTTCTTACGAACGCCGACCTGGAAAAGATGGTCGACACCACCAATGAATGGATCATGGAACGCGTTGGCATCCGCGAACGCCATCTGGTGGACAAAGGCGTCGCCGCCAGCGACCTGGCGGTGGCGGCGGTGAAGAACCTGCTCGAGTCGCATCCTTTCGATTTGCAGCAGGTGGACCTGATCGTGGTGGGCACGGTCACGCCCGACATGATGTATCCGTCGACGGCTTGCCTGGTGCAGCATAAATTAGGCATCGAGAGAACGTGGGGCTTCGATGTTTCTGCGGGATGTTCCGGGTTCTTATACGCGCTTAACACCGGGGTGAAGTTTGTTGAGTCGGGACAGTATAAGAAGGTGCTGGTGATCGGGTCGGACGTAAATTCGTCGATGACGGATTACACCGATCGCGCGGTGTGCATCATTTTTGGCGATGGAGCTGGAGCGGTTTTGCTGGAACCGTCGGAGGATGAAGAGGTCGGTGTCCTCGATCATGTGGCGCAGATTGAGGGCATGGGGGGACAGTTTCTGTGCATGCCGGGCGGCGGAAGCCTGAATCCAGCGACGCATGAGACGGTGGACCAGAAGATGCATTACATCCATCAGGATGGCAAGAATGTTTTCAAGTATGCGGTGAAGAAGATGGCGGAGATGACGGAGCGCATCCTGGAGAAAAATAAACTTACTGGCAAGGATATTGATTGCTTCATTGCGCATCAGGCGAACCGGCGGATTATCACTGCGACTGCGGACCGCCTGGGCATGCCGATGGAGAAAGTGATCATCAATATCGATCGCTACGGCAACACCACAGCGGGCACGATCCCGATCGCCATGCAGACGGCGCTGGAAGAGGGAAAATTGAAAAAGGGCGATCGGCTGCTGATCGCGGCGGTGGGCGCTGGGTTCACGTCGGGGGCGACGCTGCTGCGGTGGGCGTACTAAGCAGACCGGTGAACTTCAGCGGCGCGAGGAAACTGCATAGCTCCTTCACTTTCTCAGGATGACAAGAGTTAGACATTCTTCGGGCAATCCTTCAGAATTGTTGCAGCTTCAACTGGGGAGTTCTTGTTGACGAAACCGATCCGCGCCAAAATCAGCGCTCTGGGCACGTACGTGCCGCCTCGTCTGCTTACCAATGCCGATCTGGAAAAAATGGTCGACACCAACAACGAATGGATCATGGCGCGTGTCGGCATTCGCGAGCGGCACATTGCGGCCAAGGGCGTAGCCACCAGCGATCTCGCGGTGGAGGCCGCCAAGAAGGCGTTGGCGCAACGCGGACTGGCTGCCACCGACATCGACGCCATCATTGTCGGGACGGTAACGCCCGACATGTTTTTTCCTTCGACCGCTTGCGTAGTGCAGGACAAACTGGGCGCGAAGGGAGCGTGGGGATTCGATCTTTCCGCGGCCTGCTCCGCCTTCGTTTACTCGCTGCAGGTGGGAGCGCAATTCATCGCCAGCGGCGCGCACAAGCGAATCTTGGTGATTGGCGCGGATGTGATGTCGTCGATCATCGATTACGCCGATCGTGCCACGTGCGTGATCTTTGGTGATGGAGCTGGTGCCGCGATTCTGGAACCAGCAGAAAATGATTCCGTAGGCCTGATCGACTTCATTCATGAAGTCGACGGTTCGGGCGGGCAGTTTCTCTACATGCCCGGTGGAGGCAGCCTTCACCCGACGAGCAAACAGACGATCGAAAAGAGGATGCATTACGTGCATCAGGATGGGCAGCAGGTTTTCAAGTTTGCAGTGCGCAAGCAGACTGAACTCTGCCAGAAATTGCTGGAGCGCAACGGGCTGAAGGGCTCAGACATTGATGCGTTCATTCCGCATCAAGCGAACTTGCGCATCATTAACGCCACCGCCGACCGACTGGGGCTGCGCCCCGAGGCCGTGGTCATCAATATTGATCGCTACGGAAACACCACGGCGGGAACAATCCCGCTGGCCATGAATACAGCGCTCGAGCAGGGCAAACTGAAAAAGGGGAGCTTGGTCATGCTGGCAGCCGTGGGGGCGGGATTTACTGTCGGCGCGACGCTGTTGCGCTGGGCGTTCGGCTCGGATTAGTCGACTTGGCGTTCGCGATAGCAGCGACCCAGCACATAGCCGGCACCGTCGAGTTTGGGATTCATACGAGTGATGTAGTGACAGCCGCCTCGGCTGTCCGATCTTCTCCCCACGATCCGCGGCGACCGCAATTCTTTTCCGCTCAATGACAAAGAGGCCCAGTTGAAGGGCGTTTCCCGGCATTTAGCCGCGCGGGTTTGCAAAACTCCCACGCAATACGAGAACATACAAGGTTTGCACATTCATCCTGATACCTACTGAGGAAGCGGCCAACCTATGGCGACACGGCAGAAGTCTGCAAAGACGAAGACAGCACGCGCGGAAGTGAGCCAAAAGAAGTCAGAAGCGAAGGCGCGCAGCAGTTCCAAAGCCAACGGCACTATCGAGCCCGCAAAAGGCCGCTTGGGGGTGATGATTCCCGGCATGGGTGCTGTGGCCACGACTTTTGTCGCTGGTGTGGAGGCGATCCGCAAAGGTCTCGCCAAGCCCATCGGATCGTTGACGCAGATGGGCACGGTTCGCCTGGGCAAGCGCACCGACGGCCGATCGCCCAAGATAAAGGAGTTCGTGCCGCTCGCTGGTCTCGACGACCTGGTCTTCACCGGCTGGGACATTTTCGAAGACAACATGTATGAGGCTGCGTCGAATGCGGGTGTTCTCGACCACCGCCTGCTCGAGCAGTTGAAGCCGTTTCTCTCGTCGGTGAAGCCGCGCGCGGCAGTCTTCGACCACAACTATGTGAAGAAGATCGATGGACCCAATGTGAAGAGGGGCAAGACGAAGATGGATCTCGCCGAGCAGTTGCGCGACGACATCCGCGACTTCAAGAAGACCACTGGCGTTGAACGCCTGATCACCATGTGGTGCGGTTCGACCGAGTCTTATATCGAGCCAACTGCAGCTCACCAGACGGTGAAATCTTTCGAGAAAGCGCTGCGCGAGAACGACGAACTGATCGCGCCCTCGATGATCTACGCTTATGCATCGCTGATGGAAGGAGTGCCGTTCGCCAATGGGGCGCCGAATCTGACGGTCGATCTCCCCGTCATGCTGGAACTTTCACGCCAGAATGAAGCGCCCATCTGCGGCAAGGACTTCAAGACTGGCCAGACGCTGATGAAAACGGTTTTGGCGCCCGCGTTCAAAGCCCGACTGCTGGGCCTGAGCGGATGGTATTCCACGAACATCCTGGGAAACCGCGACGGGGAAGTGCTCGACGATCCCGGTTCATTCAAGACCAAGGAAGAGTCGAAGCTCGGCGTGCTGGAGCACATTCTGCAGCCCGCGCTGTATCCCGAACTCTACGGAAATATTTTCCACAAGGTTCGCATCAACTATTATCCGCCGCGCGGCGACAACAAAGAAGGCTGGGACAACATTGACATCTTCGGATGGCTCGGCTATCCCATGCAGATCAAGGTCGACTTTCTGTGCCGAGATTCCATCCTCGCCGCGCCGATCGTGCTCGATCTGGTGTTGTTCCTCGATCTGGCGAAGCGCTGTTCGGAGTTGCGCGGACGGGGCATTCAGGAGTGGCTCAGCTTTTACTTCAAGTCGCCGATGACCGCTCCGGGATTGTATCCGGAACATGATCTGTTCATACAGCTGATGAAGCTGAAGAACACGCTGCGGCATTTGAAGGGCGAAGAGTTGATCACGCACCTGGGGCTGGAGTACTACGACTAGGTCATGTGGAGCGGACACTCTTGTTCGCTACCTCTGATCGAAAGTGACCGCAATCTTCGGCGCCGCTTCTGCAGAGGGTGCGAATAGCGAGAGCGGTACGGCTCGCGCCATGGCGGCGTAACCTGGCGGCGAGGGATGGAGATGGTCGCCGGAATCATATGCAGGAAGCAGGCGGTCGGAGTGTTCGGGATCACGCGTAATCTTGTCGAAGTCGATCACTGCATCGAAGTGTCCCGGGGTTCGGATCCATTCGTTGACCGCCTGCCGGTCCGCCTCATTGGCGGTCGCGGGATGATAATAATTCGATCCTACAAAGGGCATGATGGTGGCGCCGATGACCTTGATGTCGTGACTGTGAGCACGCGCGATCATCTGCTCGTAGGCGGCGGTAATCCGCCGCACCAGCGCTTCGTGCTCGGCGCGAGGGGCATCGCCTGCGCGAGCCAGCAGGCCGATATCGTTGATTCCTTCTAGAACAATCAAGTAGCGCACGCCTGCCTGCGCGATCACGTCATCATCGAAGCGCGACAACGCATTCGGGCCCAAGCCGTCGGTGAGCAGATGGTTCCCGCCAATGCCGTGGTTGAGAACCGCCAGATTCCGCGTGCTCGGATCGGATTGCATGCGCTGTGCCAGAACGTCGGTCCAACGATCGTTGCCGTTGGTAGTGGCGCCGTGGCCATCGGGGATGGAGTCGCCAAGCACGACGACGGAACTGGCTGCGGGCGAGGCAGCCACGTCAATTCCGGTGATGAAGTACCAGTGATCAACGGTTTTTGCGATGTGGAACTCGGGTGCGGAAACTGGATCTCCGTGTGCGATATAGGAAGTCGCTCGCGAGCCGGGATGCCCCGTTTGCTCGACTGGAGCTGTGTCGAGGTGCAGCGTAATCGCGACATTGGATAGCGCGCTCGCAGAAAAGGGGAGCGGATCAGAGAGGTAGTCTGCATGGGGCGGAATGTTGAGATCGCCGGAGCCAGAGAAAGTGAGCGCTTTATCGCTGGCAGGCACGATTTTGTCGGAACTGGAAGAAACGGGAGTGGCGACGTGCACGGCCGTCAGGTGCAGCGGGGTAGCCCCGAACCGATTCGAGAGCCGCAGCCGAATTTCGCTTCCACCGAGAGATAGGCGGACGATTTGGCGCAGAGTGAGATCGCGGAGATCCGCTGGATCCAACGCATTAGCGGGCTCAACCAGTTGCTGAGATGCGGCCCACGAGCCGACCCACACGGTTTGGGCGGCGCTGGCATCGACGGTCTTCGCTGGGCTCGAGAGAAAAAAGATGGATACGAGGAGCAGTATTGAGCTCACATGGAGTCCGGGCAGAAATCGCTTCATAGACTTCGCTGTCCTCTGAACCTTCGATTTTTGCAGTACAAACATAAGCAGGCGACTGCGAGTCAAGACTAGTGTTCCCGTTCCGGGGAGATAGAGTATAGGCGGACGCGATAAATGTGCGGTTGGTGCGGATCCAGCAACAACTGCCGACCCTGATTGGTTTGATCACCATTCAGTCGCCGCTCTGTGGTCCATTGCCCGGATGAGCGGGAAACTTGCTCGACACTCTCAATGCCGGCGATTCCAACATCGACATCAGGGTCACGAGCAACGCTGACGGTCAAGCCGCTGCCTGCGATGTAGAACTCTCCGGGTGCGGTCTGCAGGATCAGCATGGCGCCATCGTCAGCAATGATTGACCTGGCTGGCCAGGATCGTGAGAGCGTGGCCTCGAACAGATATCCGCCCAGCGCAACGGTCTGACTTGAACGTGGGCTGGTCGAATGCAGAACCAAACCGCGCGTCATTCCTGCGGCTTGGGCGCCGGGCAAAAGATCACGGATACTGTCGAGCACTTCGTAGACTTGCATCATATCCGGTTTGGGATCGGTTTCTTTTTCCGGCATTTTCAAGTTATCGATGGCGAACGGGCTAAAGCCAAAGGCACGCGCCTGGCCGTAAGCATAGAGTGCATTGTACAGAGCACTCTCCATGCGTGCTTCCGGTATGAATATCGCATTGCCGGAAATTTTGTACCGCTGTACCCAGTATTCGAAGTTGGGCCAGTAGATATCGGGCGAGTAGAAATCGATGCTGGGCGCGCCGGCGCGCCAGACTTCCAAATAATACGGATGCGGTCCGCCGCTGGGGTATTCTCCAGCCCTCTCCTGCGGCGCGGGAAGCTGCGCGTTTACATACATCGGAAGCGCATACTCTTTCTTTCCTGCCTGGATGACCGCTTGAATAAAACTTGCATAGTTCCATGCCATGAAAACTTCGTCGGCGGCGTCTCCAAATACTTCGCTCCATGTGCTCCCGCGCTGATTGAAGTGAGCCGCAAGTTCCGGCGAGAGCTGAAGGCGCTTTGTTGCGAGCGCATGGATCAACTGCTCCGGCACGGGACCGCGAAAGAGTTTGTTCGATTCTGGAGATCGGTCCCGGCCGGGCCCGAGATAACCGACTTCATTCTCCACCTGGACCATTAGGAGGGTCTGCTGCTGAGAATCTTTCTCGCGAACGTGCCGCATCAGTGCGGCGAATGCTCGACCGTCGCACCGGCGCGTTTCCCGTGATAGCGTCGAGAGAATTTCCACCGGCCTGCCGTCGGCGGACTCGGCGCGAGGGAAGCGCTTCGCATCCGATTTGACCCACGAAGGAGCATAGTTGGAGAAAGCGTTTTTCCAACTCCCAAACCAGAGCAGGACGAGATGCAGGTTGTGCCGTCGCGCCGTTTCGATCCAGTGATCGAGAATGCTGAAGTCGAAGCTGGCTTCTTTCGGTTCGATCTGCTCCCAGGCGACGGGCATCAGCACGGTATTGACGTGCATGGCGGCGAGCCTGGGGATGATCGAATCCGCCTGCGCGGCAGTTCCCGCCGAGGAGTTGCCCAGTTCACCTCCGAAGACGAGAAAGGGCTGGCCATTCACGATGAGACGTCCAGTTCCGTTCTCAGTTGTGATGTGCGGGAGTTCGGTGGCATGCAAGGCCAGTGCGGAAAGGAGAAGGGAAGCAACGAGAGCTACTTTGTATGAGGCGATGTTCACCGGCTATCCTCCAAACCATGGAGGGTAGCTTCCCGCCCCATTCAATTGCAATTATGCGTTTCGGTTTCGGGTCATCACGCAGGCGCAACAACTTTCCGAATTTCGCACCATCCTCGCGCAAAATATGCCAAGGCATTGATGAGACCATGCTAACGCCAGAGCCGTTTGAATCGTTGGCGAAACATCTCCATCACGTCAAAATCCGCATGGAGCGTAAGGCCTCATCATAAGACTTACGACAGTTTGCTAGAATACCCGACCGATAGGAGGTCGTTATGCACATGCCGTCGTTGCTGACGTTCACGGTTCTCTCGTTGGTCCTTGTAGCTCAAAGCTCCCCAACAACCGCCGATAACCCCGCAGAACAACAAGTGCGCCAAGCTAGCGAGGAGGAAGTCCAAGCGTTTCTTCACAACGACGCAAAAACCATGGAGCGGCTCTGGTCTGACGACTTAGTCGTCACCAATCCATTGAACAAGTTCGTGACGAAACAACAGGTGCTCGGCATGGTGCAGTCAGGATTTCTGGTAATGACCTCATACGAACGCCGCATCGAATACGCGCACGTTTACGGCGATACTGTGATCCTGGCGGGTAGCGAAACGGTGGTGTGGGGCGGCAAGATGCCGAATGCCGGAAAAACCGAACAACTCCGATTTACCGCGATCTGGATGAAACAGCAAGGTCGTTTTCAAGAGGTTGCCCGCCACGCGAATATCGTTCCGCAACCGTAACTCACGGACTGGCGAAGCGCCTGTTTTTCGCCGGTCGTCATCATGTGCAACATGCGGCGTGGATGGACTCGCCGCTCTGTTGGGCAAAGTGAGTCTGCATCAATACACATCGAGGTCGTGCGCAGAAACCACGGCACCTTTGTACCCTGCACCGCGCAGAACGTCGAGCAGGACGCCGTCGATAACCGGCTTTCCCGCTCCCATCTGGTGATACAACACAAGTAGCTTGGGCCGGGCTTGGGCCGCAATTTCAGCCAGCTCTTTTGGACTGGTGTGAAACGCGGAGTAGTACTCTCTCGACGGAGTATCGTCACTCCCGAACCTTTGCGGTTCCGAATCGTCGTACATCTCGTGCAGCAGAACGTCGCAGCCGTTGCAAGCTTTCGCGATCGAGTCAGCCGGTGAGGTGTCACCGGAGACGACAATACTCCGGTCGGGCGCGTCGAAGCGGTAGCCGAATGCTTCGTCCCAAGAGCCGTGCTTCACCAGAAAAGCGGTAACGGTCAGGTTGGGATCCCGGTAGACCACACCCGGCTTGATTTCATGGACTTGTACCATTGGCGGCCCGGATCGCTTCTCCAGACCATGGATTCGTACATCGATATCCTTCTTCCAAGCCTCAAGAATGTGCCCCGTCATCTCTTTGAGGCCAGCCGGGCCATAGACGTTCAGCGGACCATCGCGACCCAGTACCCAGGGCGACAGGATCAAGTCAGGATAACCGACCGTGTGATCGGAATGCAGGTGAGTAATAAAAGCTACGTTGAGGCGGCGCGCGTCGAGAGCAGGAATACCGTTACGCTCGGCGGCAGCGGCGCGACGCACCACACCAGAGCCACAGTCGACCAAGTACGCTGTTCCGTTGGTGACGATTGCGACGGCAGGACCGAAGCGGTCCGGATCCGCATTGGGCATCCCCGAACCGAGAACGATAACCTGAGTTGCAGGACGGACTCCTGATTTCATTTGTGCGCTCAGCAACGATGTCCAAAGGAGAAGGGCAGAAAAAAACAGACAACGCATGTTCATTTCCTCGAGTATCTCAAGTTCCAGAATTTTTTCTGCGCGCGAGGCTGCTGGTGACGTCTTTCCCCGCGCGGATGTCGGACAGCAACTGGTCGAGCCTCCGCGCCGCGCTCTTTAATGCTTGCTGATCGGCGTTTGCAGCGGCTTTCAACATCTCATCGAGGCGGCTGGCTGCACTCTTGAGTTTTTGCAGTTCCTCCGCTGGGATCTGCTTCTTTGGTCCTTTCTCGATCGACTGCATCAGGTTCACGATCCTTTCGCGCACATCGCGATCCGGATCCTGGTTGTCCTTACTGTTCATGGCCACCTGCATAAAGAAGATATGGACACTATCAGAGGAATTTCAGACGAGGTGGCAATCAAGACTATCATCCGGCGACAGTCAATGCGGGAGAACAGCGCGTGAGCATCCCGGATATGGCCATGTTCCGAGGAACGCTAGAGTGCAATGGCTTGCTTTCGCCACCCTTGATGAAGGGTGATTATTGGGGGGTCTCTTGCCGAAGACCGTGCCATAATGAGGCTCTAAGTTTCGTAGGTAAGCAGGCAAACTCGGAGACAGTCATGGCACGTTCACAGTTGCTCATTGTGGTTATCTTAATAGCGCTGTCGGTTATGGTGGTCTCAGCGCAGAGCAAGCCCGACCTGGCAATTCCCGACCGCACTGTAATTCCGGCCGTCGTTGGAACAAGCATCGACGCCAAAAGTGTAAAGGTTGGAAGAGAACTTGAACTTGCAGTGACGGAGGACGTTCGTGACAGCACTGGAAAACTTCTAATCCCGAAACAAGCAAAATTGACTGGTCGAGTAACGGAAGCGGTTCAATGGGCGAAAGACAAGCCTGAGTCACGGGTGTCTATTGTTGTTGAGAAAGCAGAATGGAAGAAGCACTCGGTAAGACTTCGTGCTTTTGTCGCGGGCGATCTCAAAATCTATACAGCAGGTGGCCATCCTGAACCTGGCGTGTCGGAAAGAGTGGCCGCGATTACGACCACGCCCACAATGCAACTGCCGGTCAATCCAACTCTGACTGAAGACAGCAGTGTAACCATTCAAATGGCGGCATCAAAGGAGCTTGTTACAGAGTTTGTCTCACTAGTCCACAATGTAAGAATTGAACAAGGGAGCACCTTCTCGCTTCGCCAGTTGAATCCATAAGTCGATTCCTAACGACCGTTAGTATCCGTACAATCACCCAGCGAGCGCACCCCATGGGAACGGCGATGGGCGCGTCGCGCTGTGTCGTCTAAGGCTTTGCCTGTCGCACGCTCTGCGGGAACGCAAGACGCAGGTTCCTAAAAGATGGGCCAATACTGGAGGGGATGCAGATGATGGGTCTTTTAAACGCTCGAATCGATAGCTGGTGAAACATCCCCCCAGCACTAATCTACTATTGCAACCGAGTTCGTGAGTGTAACGCCTGATTGCCCATCAGTTCGCCTGCCGCACTATCTTCCTGCAAAAGCTGCCGTTGATTCTGCCTGGGTATGTTCGCTCGAACGACGCGCGGGCAAAGGCTGATGTAAGATCAGCGCGGCAATCGAGTCTCTGTCGCGGAAGATGAGAACTACAATGCCGGCCAGCAAGCACGCGGCGACTGCAAAGAAGCTCCACAGATACACCGGCTTGATGTCAGGCCATGCACGTGTTACGGGTTTGAAGTCCGTATATGCGATCCCCGTAATGATCAGAGAGACCAGGCTAGCTGCCATGTTCCCAAAGCTTGAAATGGGGGGAAAACGGACAAGCAGGTAGGTGCGAATTTCGATTGCGAAACGGACCAGCACAGAGAGCAGCAGCGCATCCACTACGATTATTACGCTGGCCTGCACCGTTAGCTTGTCTTTGACAATCCATCCGGCGTCATGAAACATGGGCAGGACCGAAGCGACCAAGCGAACAATCACCAGGCCAACCCCACCAATCGCTAAGTTCGTAGCTACCCGCGCAAGTTGGCTGTCCGATTTTGCTCTCATGGTCACCATTACACCTCTCCTGACGCTTCAGCGGTAATCTTCGCTGTGTCGAGATGCAATGTAAAGAAGCCGAGCGTCCATGTACCTACGTGCCGCGTCGATGTGTCGATAGGTCACGGGCTCTGGTTGGCGATCAATGTGATCTCACTTGCGCCCGGCTCTCACGGTCGGGGACGCGGTCGCGCCGAACCCCTGCGCCGAAACCACCAGGCGCGCAGATGTTGGCCCCCGATGAACGCTCTTTCGAAATACCACGACTGACTTCCGGCTTCATGGTGCAGGCTGGCATCGAACCCCGAAACGAATTCAAGTTCGTCAGGAAGCGTTTCTACGTGCAATGTTGCTCCCAGTGTGGCCTCATCGAGATCGGTTATGTCGCAATATTGTTCAGGCACAGTTAAGCCATATCTCCACGTGACCTGACACGCGGCTTTCTCTCCTGCCCTGACCGGTTTCAGACTCAGCGCTGGCAAGGCGCTCCGAGGTACTCGTGTCACGCCAAGGGTGTCTTCGATCTCCACCTTGGAGGCGAGATTTTCGTCAGAAAATGTGTAGATTTTTCTTCCCGCAATGCCGTACTCCAGAAAACGAAACTCAGGCTGGAAAAAGGTCTCGGTGGTCAACTCCGGCGCATAATCGCGCACCGCCTCCGAATAATTTCTAATCTCATATCGAACCTCGACGTCCACCTGAACGTGCCCATCCTCGGGAGTCGAAAACGCGTAGCTTTTCACATAGTGATCCCGCACCAGATCGGTGGAAACCACATCGCGAACTAGTCCCTGCATTTCGATGGGCAGACCTCGCCCGACCAATGTTTGCGCCAGCCCGTCAGAAACTCTTTCCACCAAAAGCTTGGCCGAGAAAAGATCGAAAGCTACGCCCAAAATCATGGCGACGATCAAAGCGTCAGCCGCAAAGTAAACAAGCTCATTGGCCGGCCACCAGTAGGGATACCGCACCCGCGCCAGCACACCCACGGCGCCGGCCAGCAGGAACGGTAAGAGCAGTCGTACATGGTCTTTGAATGAGAGCGCATAAAACCGCCGCCGCGCCGGCACGCGATCCCTCGCCGGAACCGTCGTGGGAGTTGCGCTTTCGCTGGCCTCTTCAACGCTCAGAATCTCGATCGGGGGCATGGTATTACCTCAAGGTCTGATTTGGTCGGTCGGGCGTGGTTGATTAAAAGGAGCTTGCAATTCGATTTCCGGTTCTCGGCTAGACGAAGACGCACAAGGGCTTCCTTCGTCTCTCGCGGGCAGCCCGAGCGCAACTGCCGTGGAATCGTGAAACCTCTTCGCTGGCAACTCGCTGCGGTACAAAATAAAAACTCCGTGCATCCAGGCGTACCCAATTCGCCGTTGGCCAGAGTTTTGCGAGACCGGCGCTCTGTTGGTTTGGTGGTGTTGGAAATTGAGTATACAACCGCTGAACTCGAGCTACAAACGCCTGCCAGGTCTCTCTTCTCATAAACCCTCGCTGAATCCAAACACACTGGAAGAATTATCGCTATCTCACTGATTCATCAGTTTGGGAAGAAATTGCGTGGCGCGATGCTTACCGCCTGCGGAAAATTTCGAAGATCAGATTGAAGAATTGCACCAACGATATCCCAATGGTCACGTACACCGCGATCTCCAGCCGGCGGCCCGCTTCTTGGGTCCCACGCAGCAGGTCGGCGACGTCTTTCGTGGACTGTTGCAGCGTATCGGCCAATTGCTCAAAGTGCTGCAGTGAAGCCCTCATTTTGTCCGATGTCCTCGACATAGCCAGCGACGCTTCCCCGAGTTGCTGTCCATTGCGCAGATCGAGTTCCGCGCGGCATGCGGTCCACCATGGGCTTCCCGGAGCACTGTCATACATCCGCTGTCGGATCTCCACATACGAACGGTTGCGCAACAACTCCACCAGCGCCGAAACTTTGTCGGAATCCTGGTCGGGCTCGCCTGCTTGATTTTTCGAAACTTTAGCGTCACTAACAATAGCCGGCATATACGCAGCCTATCAGCTCATTCGTGCCGAATTGAAGTGCCCAAAGTCCATGGCCGCCTATCTACTTCCGAGCATTCCGGCCCCTGGTAACAACCTTGCCCATGCCCTTTCAGGCATGCCGCGTTTCGGCCTTTTGTGTATGACGGCTTTAGTTCGCGCAATCTACGCTATCGCGCTCGTTGAGGGTCGCTGCAGCCAGTGCAGGAAAGTTTTGTGAGCCTCGCGGACGATCGGCTGATCTAATGCTTCGAGGTGCGGCATGCAACTGAAACCCTTCCGGCTGGACATGTGGCTGGCCGCTTACGAGCACGACATCGAATTCAATCTGGCCTCAAGCGAAGGCCCGCGATGGTCCCTGAATGACCTGCTCAACCTCGCCAGCGAGGAGGAGCGGCAGCGCTTCCTGAATCATAATTTGGTCTACAGCCGCCCGGCAGGAGCCGACGGCTTACGCGCAGCCATCGCCGAGATGCATGGCGTGAATGTCGACACCGTCCAGGTCGTAACCGGTGCCTCTGAGGCTCTGGTTGTTCTGTTCTGGCTGGCCGCGGAACCTGGAGCCAACGTTGTCCTGCCTCGGCCGGGCTATCCGCCCTTTTCCGCTCTGCCCGAATCCCTTGGGATCGAGATTCGTTACTACACGCTACGCAAGGAGAATGACTTCTGTATCGACCTCGATGAGATCAAGCATCTGACGGACCGAAATACCAAGCTGATTCTGATTAACAGTCCCCATAATCCCACCGGTGGCACGATTAGCGATGCTGAACTCGACAACCTGCACGAGTTCACAGCCTCTCGCGAAATTCAACTGGTTAGCGATGAGGTCTTCCACCCTATCTATCATGGACAGCCAACGAGATCGGCCTCCCGTCTGCCGCATGCCACCGTCATCCATGATTTCTCGAAAGCCTTTCCTTTTTCAGGAGTGCGTACCGGTTGGATGATCGAACACGATGAAAAGCGCCGCGAGCGTTACTGGATGGCGCGCACCTATTTTTCCATTTCCAACAACACTGCTGGAGAAATGCTGGCGGAGATTGCCATGCGCCGTCGTGACATCGTCCTAGGGAAAACTCAACAAACTGCAACTCAGAATCTTCGCCTGATAGCCGCCTTCATGGCCGAGCATCGCGAGACGCTTGCCTGGGTTCCCCCTCGCGGCGGAATGTTCGCCTTCCCCTGGCTGGCCAGCGGAGAGAACAGCCGCCCCTTTTGCCAGGCGGCTGCGGACCGAGGCATCCTGCTTGCACCCGGGGATTGTTTCGACGCGCCCTCGCATTTTCGCCTCGGCTTCGCGGCCATGAGCGACAGACTTCCCGAGGCCCTCGACCGGCTGGGAGAATTTGTTAAAAATTGGTCAGCCGTCGCCCATTGACCTGATTCTGCACGAGCTTGGAATGCGGCGTAGCAATCGAACGCGGCTCGAAATTTGCGCATCTAACCGCTGGTATGCTGTTTGTACAAATAAGCGCCCTCGATGGGAGATTCTAATGTCGATTCGTACCCTGCGTCCTTTCTTGTTCGTTGCTCTGATCGCTCTCTTCTGCGTGTCGATGGTGGCGCAAGATGCTCCCCCGGCGCAAGAAGTGCCGCCACCGCCGGCCGCCCCGCCCAACGCCGTGCCGCAGGGCACCATCTTTATGATCCAGCTTTTGGATCAGCTTGATACCCGCATCGTGAAGCCGGGCGCTCGTTTTAATGCCCGTTTGGCCGAGCCGCTGGTGACTGGCGACGGCCAGACCATTGACACTGGCAGGAAAATCAAAGGGCACGTCAGTGCGGTCTATCCCGGATTCCGCACGCGGATGCTTTTGAGTTTCGACGAAATCGAGACAGGTCGAGGATGGGTCCCGCTCATTGCCACCGTCACGGGAGTTCCGGGCGAACATGGTCTGAGGCAGATCGGCGAAGAGGGAGAAATCGGCCGGCAGGGAATGACCAAGGAGCAGATCGCTGAAGCCATCGTGGTAGGAGCGGGCCGAGGCGCAATGGAAGGGGAGAGAGCTGGCGGCAAGCGCGGAGCCGCGGCCGGCGCAGGTTCCGGCGCAGCCGACGCTGCTGCGACAGCATTTGAATCGGGACATGACCTGATCCTTGAGAAGGGAACTGCGCTCGAGATTCGCCTGGATCGCAACCTGCTCGTTGCCCCGCGATGAGTTTCTCCGCCTGGAATCAGACGACTCAAACGCCATACCGAAATCGCTCGCATCGCGAAAACACCGGAGCTCACGGGGAGCGTCGGCATCTGCGGGCGGGGCGCCCGCAGGACAGCCGCCGGGACGGCGGCGCTACAGGACGGCGCTACTCTTCGAACATCGGCACTTGGCGTTGATCTTGTGCTCCGCGGCGCTGCCGCCGGGTTGCGCCGATCACCGCTAATACCGTTAACGATTCCAGTGCGGTGCGTGGAACGAAGATGCGCTGAGTGTTTGAGCGCTGGTCGGGAGGATTTACTAGAAATCCCTCGGGCGTGGTCTGAGTCAAATCAGCTGGCATCAGGCCTTCCAGAGTTTCGCTGTCTTTGAACCGGAGTCGCACCCACAGGCCTTCTGATCGTGGACGTGACGTAAATGTTTTGCGCGTCAGCGACTCGGAATCTCCGAACTCACGGACAAAATAAACTCCCTTGATCTCGCGTAGGTCCATCGAAATCACGGTGCCCGAGGTATTCAGAAGTTCGAGTTTGCCCTCATGCACGAATTGCTCGGGCGACACGTAGCCCGAAACCGTGTCCCGGTCCATTTTGCGGACGATCACTTTTTTGTGCGTTGAAGGCATAGACGACAGTGGCTAGTGATCAGTGGCCAGTGGTCAATAAGTCGCTGATCAATCCCGGATTCCGAACGGCCTGCTTGTCGCCATTCACTGAACACGGGCAACTGGGAACTGGCCACTTGCCCACTGATTCTCGCACTTTTTCACTGAAAAGCGCCGGAATCCGCCTTGGCAGTAGCCAAAACGTAAACGGTGTGTTATTTTCTTTAGCTTGCCGCGAAGTTTCCATTTTATATAAGTACTTTGTATTTAGCCACTTGCATGCTGGTGGCCGAAGGGCCAAAAGGTGTGGCTGCGGTGGCTGTGGAAATCTTGTGGAAAGTTTTGGCGGGTCCGGCCCTCTCCCAGTCGCGATTATAGCCTGAATCGCGCGCGGAATCAGGGTCAGACCGCCGCCTAAAGCGAATGGCTGACTACATTTACACGATGGAGATCCGGTTGACGCCGGACCAGTTGAAGGGCGTCGGCCTGGTGCAAGACGTAGCCCGCGCTGCCGGCATGAATCTCTATCTGACGGGCGGCGCCATCCGCGACATCATCAGCGGCTTTACCATCCGCGACCTGGATTTCACCGTTCAGGGAAATCCTCTCAAGCTGCAAAAAGAATTGGAGAAGGCCGGCGCGAAGATCACCGCAGTCGAAGAGGACATGCGGACCATTTTCATTTCGCTGCCGGGCAATGCCCGCGCCGAAATCAGCATGGCGCGCACCGAGCGTTTTGAAAAGACGGGCAAGCCTCCGATCGTTACGCCTGCGACCATCCATGAGGACCTCCGCCGCCGCGACTTTACGGTCAATGCCATGGCGCTTTCGTTGAACGAAGGATCGCGCGGCCTGCTGCTCGATCCCTTTAACGGCGTGGCCGACATCGAAGGCAAGGTCATCCGCATTCTGCATAATTATTCGTTCCTGGAAGATCCCTCGCGGCTGATCCGCGCCACGCGCTTTGCTGCGCGTTTTCACTGGCCGCTCGAGGAACGCACGCAGGCGCGCTACGACTCGGCGAAGGAAGGCAAGTACATCGATCACATCCTGCGCTCGTCGATCGGCCATGAAATCGCGGCGCTGGCGCATGAAGACGACCCGCTGCACGTCGTGAAGATGCTGGAGAAAGAGGGCTGGCTCGAAGTTTTGCACGATCACTGGACGGTTGCGAAAGTCGACGCCAACGGCATCACGCAGCTGATGAAGACTCGGCAGCAGATGGTCGACCTGGGATACACGCCCGATGCCGGCCCGGCGGTCATGTATTTTCTGACCTCGCACTTCTCCGAGAAAGATATTTCGGACATTCAAAGACTGATTCCCCGGAGGGATCTAGTCGAAGCCTGGCGAGATATTGAAGACCATGCCAAACAACTCGCCAAGCGGTTGATGGGCAAAGAGGCCGCTACCCCCTCGCGCACCTGGCAGTTGCTGTCTTCGGCGCGGCCGGAGATGGTGTTGTTTCTCGCGGTGACGGCCAAGCAGCAGGCGGTGGAGCAGAAGATCAAGAACTACCTCACGAAGTGGCGACAGGTGCAACAGAAGCTGCCGTTGCCGGAGATGACTGAGCTGCTCATTACTCCGCAATTGCCCGAGTATCCTAAACTCGCGCATGACGTGTTCATGCTGCTGCTGGACGGAAAGCTCCGCTCGCGCACGGAAACGCTCAAGTTCTTGAAGCCCTTTGCGCCTCCGCCTCCACCTCCGCCGCCAGCACCCAGACGGGGACGCGCTGCCAAGGCGGCCGCTGGGGAAGCACCTGCCGCAGCAGCGCCAGGAAAGCCCGGGCCAAAAGCAGGGAAGAAGGCGAAGGGCGCCGTCGCGGCCGCAGCACCGGCAGCGACGCCCGCAGCGGCAGCCAAGCCGCAAGCCAAGCCGCCTGAAAAATCGAAGCCCGTCAAACCTGCGCCCAAGCCGTCGAAACCAGCCCCGAAGACTGCGAAGAAGGCGGCTGCGAAGTCCTCACCGAAATCGGCTAAGGGAAAGAAAAAGAAATAGAGCGATCCCGCTAACAGATTCTCTTCTTGTTCTCTTCTTTCGGCGAGACCGGGCCGCATTCTTGCCCTACTTGTTTGGGTTCGATGCCGCTTTATGGTAGTTGAAGTAGGTGTCATCTTCTTCCCCGTTCTTGGGAATCAGCTTTAAGACTTTGGCGCGCGACCGCATGGAAAAATGTTTTGCCAGCCAGATGCCCGGGGCCACCGGAATTTTCTCCAGTTCGAAAAAAGTGCCGGGTTCCACCTCCGCGAGAAAACCTTTTATCGATACCGGATGCGTGACCTCCGCTACGACCTTTACCCACTGAAAAGTTTTCTTGTCGATCCAGAGCTTTCCTTGCATCCCGGTTAGCGCTTGCGTTTCCATGTTCGGCGGATGATACCCGGGGCGCGGAGACGCTTGTAGAAAATAAACCGCATGACCGCCCAATTTGGTTTGACCCATCAGCTTGAAGTCGAACGCCTTCACCATTTCTTCCATCATTGAACGGTCACGTTTGCGCTCTTCTTCGTACTTGGCAATGCGCTCGGCTCGCTTCTGAGGCGACTCGTTTTTTCGCTCGGAAAGTGCATTTTCCAGCTTGCGTTTCTCTTCGGCAGCCTGCGATGGCGTCAAGGGTTTGCCGTCCACGGCTATCAGCCGCTGGTACGGCGATCCGAGGATCATCGTGTCCTGGTAGGTTTTCGTTCCGTCGTGGGTGCGATCGCGTTCCGAACAATCAAACTTAGGGGCAGCTTCCCAGTCGCGCTTGTTCGCCTCGACAGACCGTTGAATGATGGTATTGGCATCGTTCTGGCCCATCGCCGAGCCGCCCAATGCCGAAGTGCAGAATGCAAGAATGAATACAAATCGAAAACCCATGACTACTCTGATCATAACGAAGGTCCAACGAGGAAGACTGTCGGAGAAGAAACGTTCGGAAAATGGTTTGTCAAAGGCAAAAGGCTTGATCCTCACCGGTAGATGCTACAGAGATGACTATTAGCCGGGGGAAGTTGTCGGCATAACTATTGCTATGTGCAGACGCGGCCGCTATGATGTGGCGCGCCAATCGCCCCGTGGCGTAAACGCAAAGGGAAAATGAAGAAGCCGGTGAGAATTCTGCTCATCCGTCTGTTCACGATTTGTCTCCTTTTGGTTGTAGCCATCACGTTCACTGTCGGTTGGCGGCCGTTCTTAGGGCCGAGGAAGCGCGCTGTGACCAAGCGCCAGTTCAAGCGCACTCCGGAGCGGGTGGCTCGGGGTCGATATCTCACGCAAGCACTCTTAGGTTGCGAAACCTGCCACTCGCCCAAAGATTGGTCGCAGCACGGCGCTCCCACGATGCCAGGCGCGGAACTTGTCGGACAGGCCCTGCCCATCCCGGGTTTTCCCGGAACCATCGTTGCGCCGAACCTAACCCCGGATCCTGAGACTGGAAGTGCCAACTGGAGCGATGACCAGATTGCCCGCGCCATCCGCGAAGGCATCAAGCACGACGACAGCATCATTTTTCCCATGATGCCGTACTCCCAATACAAAGAACTCTCGGATGAAGATGTGGCTTCCGTCGTGGTTTATCTGCGCTCGCTGACGCCGGTGCGAAATCCGCTGCCGCCATCGCACATCAACTTCCCAGTTAACTACCTGGTTCGAAGCGCCGCTGAGCCGGTTCTCGAACCGGTGCCTGGTCCCGCTGCGTCGGATCCGCTCGCGCGCGGAAAATACATGGCACGACTGGGCTGTGGTTGCCACACCGTCGACGACAGGCTGGGCTACGCCGGCGGAGAGCGTTTGGCAGGGCCGTGGGGCGATATCGTCAGCGCCAACATTACGGCGGATCCCTCTGGCATCGGATATTACAGCGAGGCGGCGTTCATTACCGTTCTCCAAACCGGAAACGTCGGCGCGCGCAAGCTCAACTCCATCATGCCCTTCGGCGAATTCAAGGACCTGACCGACGATGACGTCAAGGCCATCTTTGCCTATCTTCGGAGCTTGCCGCCGGTGAAACACCGCGTCGACAACTCGCTGCCTCCAACTTACTGCAAGCTGTGCAAACACAAGCACGGAGCCGGCGATCAGAACTGAAGGCAAGGGCAAAGCAGGAACAAATTTGACAACTCGACGGTAAGGGGCGGGCGTATAATCTTGCTATGCGCCGCCTAATGACGATTACGGCGTTCGCGCTCTTCTTGGCGGTGCCCGTGTGGGCGCAGCGCGGCGGCGGAGCTCGTGGCGGTTTCAGCGGCGGCCATGCCAGTGGCTTCGGTGCACACGCTGGGTTCAGCGGTCGCGCTGCCGTCGGTGGTAGTCATTTCTCAGGCGGAATGCGCTCGGGCGCCGGAATTTTTCGCGGCCCGGTTCATGTCTCGCACCTCGGTTCGTCTCGCGCGCCATTCTTGCATGACGGTTTTCGTGGCGACCGCTTCCGTGGCGACCGCTTCCGCGGTGGATTTGATCACCGCTTCCATGGGCACGACCGCAGGTTTCGCAACCACTGCTTCGGCTTTGGATGCTTCGGCTATCCCTGGATCTACGGCGGGTATTACGATCCGTTCTGGTGGGGAGATTCTAGCTCCTCGTATGACCAGGACTACGAGCAGAATCTAGCCATCGCCAACGAGATGAACGAGCAAAGCCTGCGAGAGCAGCAAATGCGACGCCAGGAAGAGGCCGATGGAGATCGCGATTCCTACGCGCGCTCAGATCCCGCGCCGCGCTCTGCTTCTGGTAGCGAACCAAAGGGAATGGCAATCATGCCCGCCACGGTTCTGGTTTTCCACGATCAGCGTCAGAAGGAAATTCAGAACTATGCGATCGTCGGCCAGACGCTGTGGAATTTTGCTCCCCACCACACCGAAAAGATTCCGCTATCAGATCTTGACTTGGCCGCTACCACCAAGGCGAACGACGACCGGGGCGTGACCTTCCGGGTTCCCAGCGGCAACGAAGCTCAATAGGGCTTGCGGTTCAAGCCTTGCTGGCGCCCACTCACCGCATGCTTTCACCTTTCGCTGCATTTCAGCGCCGTTCAAATCAACGACATTCCCTTTTAGCGATCAAGCTAGTACAGTGAAATCAAGCGTTTAGGTCATGTCCGACGGATGTGGGGAACCTGCAGCAATACGGGTCTAAACCCGGGGCAAGCCCTGTCCGAATGCTAAAATAAACGAATACCCACTATGCCTCTAAAAACACTGTTTCTCAATCCTCCTTCGTTTGAAAACTTCGACGGAGGCGCAGGGTCCCGTTGGCCCGCGACGCGCGAAATCGAAAGCTACTGGTATCCGGTCTGGCTGGCGTATCCGGCGGGAATGCTGGAAGGCGCGCGGTTGCTGGATGCGCCGCCGCATCACGTTTCCGGCCAGGAGACCATTGAGATCGCGAAGGATTACGAGTTCCTCGTGCTGTTCACTTCCACGCCTGGATTTCCCGGCGACATTCTGCTGGCGCGGGCGATCAAGCAGGCGAATCCGAAGATCAAGATTGCTTTTGTGGGGCCGCACGTAACCGTGTTGCCGGAAAAGTCTCTGCGCGATTGCCCGGAAATTGATTTTGTCTGCCGTAAGGAATTTGACTATTCGGTTGTGGATTACGCGAAAGGCAAGCCGCTGGCCGATATTCCGGGCGTGTCGTTTCTGAAAGACGGACAGATCGTGCACAATCCCGACTCTCCGCAGCTTCAGGATCTCGACGCGCTGCCGCACGTCACTGAAGTCTACAAGCGCGACCTGGACGTCACACGCTACAACGTACCTTTCCTGCTGCATCCGTTCGTGTCGCTCTATACCACGCGAGGCTGCCCGGCACAGTGTACGTTCTGTTTGTGGCCCCAGACGCTGAGCGGGCATCCGTGGCGCAAACGTTCCACCGATGACGTTGCCCGCGAAATGGCGAAGGCCAAAGAGTTGTGGCCGAATGTGAAAGAGTTTTTCTTTGACGACGATACCTTCAATATTCAGAAGGCGCGGACGATCGAACTGTGCGCCAAATTGAAGCCGCTCGGTTTGACATGGTCCTGCACCTCTCGCGTGACCACCGACTTCGAAACATTGAAAGCGATGAAGGAGGCGGGATGCCGCCTGCTGATCGTAGGTTACGAGTCGGGCGATCAACAAATTCTGAAGAACATCAAGAAAGGCGCGACCATCGAGCGCGCCCGGCAGTTCACCAAAGATTGCCACAAGCTGGGCCTGGTGATTCACGGCGACTTCATCATGGGTTTGCCCGGCGAAACGCATGAGACTATCAACAACACCATCGCGTTTGCCAAGGAACTCGACGTCGAGACGATTCAGGTTTCCGTGGCGCACGCATATCCCGGCACCGAGCTTTACGATTACGCGGTGAAGAACGGGTTCATGGTGGGCGACAACAAGATGGTCGATGAAGGCGGACATCAGCTCGCGCAGATTCAATATCCCGGATTGCCGGCTGACGACATCATGTCGGCGGTTCATCGGTTCTACGACGAATATTACTTCCGGCCGAAAGCGGTATTTCGCATCCTGAAGAAGGCGGCATTTGACAGCAACGACCGCAAGCGCCTCTACAAAGAAGCGAAGTCCTTCTTAAAGCTGCGCTCTGCGCGCAACAAGATGGTGAAGAGCCATCAGGCGGCGTCGGCGGAGCCGGTCAAAGCGTAGCGTCAGGTTTCAAAGTTTCGCGTTGGGGTCTGAAACTCTGGAACCTTGAAACTCTGTGGCCTTGAAAACCTGAGTCCTAAGTGACCTTTCGCAAGTATCTGGTGCTGGCTGGAGTAACCGTCTTTGCAGCGGCCGGGGACTCCATGCTCTCGCACGGGATGAAGCAAGCCGGCAACATCTCTCTCTCTCATCTGCAAGGCGTCATTCTCGCACTGCTGAATCCGTGGGTAGCGGTGGGCATCCTTCTACTGCTCGCTTTCTTCGCTTCTTACATGAATGCGCTCTCCTGGGCTGACTTGACTTATGTGTTGCCGGCGACGTCGCTGGGCTATGTCCTACTGGCGCTGGTGGCGAAGTTTGTGCTGCATGAGCAGGTGAGCCCGCTGCGCTGGCTGGGGATCGCGCTGATCTCCGGTGGCGTGGGATTCGTTGCGGGAGGGCCGGCGCTTACGTCGGATGATTCAAAATCTGGGCTTCTCGCAAAGAACGCGAGAAATGGAGCACCCTCTGCAGAAGATGTGCCAGCGGTTTCCAGCGGGGTGCGGCGATGAAGCATGCTTACACCTGGGGCGGGATTTTGGTGGTTGTGTTCGCGTCGGTGGTGGGCGATGTGCTGCTGGCGCGCGCCATGAAGCAAGTTGGCGACGTGCATGATCTGTGGCGCCGCGCTGGACTGTGGTCCGTGGTCTCGCGTACTTTGCGCAACGCGAACTTTTTCCTGGGCGTGACTGCCATGGCGGTCGCGTTCTTCAGTCTGCTGTTTGCACTCTCATGGGGAGACGTGAGCCTGGTCGCCCCGGCTGCCGCGTCGCTCACCTTCATCGGCAACGCATTCGCGGCGAAAATCTTCCTGCATGAAAAAGTCGATCAGCGCCGGTGGCTCGCCGCCCTGCTCGTAGCGGCTGGAGTGGCGCTGCTAGCTGGTTAAGGCTTGCTGGAAATCCAGACCTCCACACGGAACACAACTTCCTCTTGCATCGCGATTCTGACGGGTGCATACTTTCGCGCGATAGGGGGTGGTTCTATGCACAGAATTGCATTGCTGATTGTTATCGCCCTGCTCGCGGTAAGCGCCGGTCATTCGACGCCGCCGGCTGCGGACTGGGCGATTAACGCTACTGCAATTGAGGCTTGCAGTTGTCCACACTTCTGCATCTGCTATTTCAACGCGCATCCCGCGGTTCATCACGAAAACGGCAAGGCGGAACACTTCTGCAAGTTCAACAACGCCTACAAAGTCAATAAGGGACACTACGGCAACACCGATCTCGCCGGCGCCAAGTTCTGGCTCAGCGGCGACCTCGGCGGCGACTTTTCCCAGGGCCAGATGGATTGGGTATTGGCAACTTTCGACAAGGGTACGAGCGCCGAACAACGGCAGGCGCTAGGAGAGATTCTGGGACACGTATTTCCTGTGAAGTGGAAGTCATTCCAGACAGCCGAGGGCGATATCGACACCTGGACCTTCGACAAGGATCAGGCCCACGCGACTCTTAACGGCGGCAAGACAGCAGAGATTAAGTTGAAACGGTTTCAAGGCATGACCGACGAACCGGCGGTGCTCAAGAATGTGAAGTATTGGGGAACGCCGCGCAACGATGGCTTCGTGATGATGCCGAATGAGTTGGAAACCTACAAAGAGGGCCCCAAGGCTTATGAATACAAGGGAACGAACGGGTTCATGCTCACTTTCGATATGACGTCAAAGGATGTGCCCGCGCAGAAGGGCTCGTCTATGAGCTACTGAGGGATGTTGTCTGGTATGTATGCGCCAGATTTCCCTCTGGCGCATTTTTTTATGCCGAAGTGCTGCAAAAACTCAACGTCAAAACCAGGCGGGCAGGAGTGCCCGCCCCACATGGACAACTTAGATCCCATTTACCGTACGGCGGTTTTTGTTGCTGCCGGGGTTGGAGTGAAGTAGCGCACCGTTACATCGTCTCCGTATTGCGCGGTTCGGCCGGCTGCAGCGCGGGTCCGCTTCGTGGGAGTGTCGTATGTAAAGGTCCGCACGGTGACATCGTCGCCAATGTAGTCCACCTCATTCGAATTCACGCGTACCCGCTTCGACGTGTTCCTCGCGCTGGTAGCGCTTTTCATTGGAACTGGGACGGGCTTAACGGCCGCCGCAGGTTTCGCCGCGTCTGGTTTCGGGAGAGATGTCGGATGATCGGCTGGACTCGCGCTGGGCAGCGTGGATGACTCCAGGGACCTGGCGGGACTGTGGCTCTTGTAGACAATCCCCGCGACGAATGCAAGTACGACGGCGACTGTGGTCACAGCCGCGTTCCGCCACCCGCTAGGCAAAGTGAAATTCTGTGCACGCTGGGTGAGCCGGGTTGCGGAAGAACGCGCGCGCCCGAGGATTGCTGCGAACTCCGCAGCCATGGCCTGGGCAAAGTTCTGCCAGCGATTGGGTACGGCAAGATTCTGCGCGCGGTGGGGAAGTCGGGCCGCCGAGGAAGCGGTGCGCTTAAGGACGGAAGACACCTCTGTGGCCGCCGATTTCGCCGAGTTCCGCCAGCGGTTGGACAACCCATTAGTTCTCGCTTGCCGCACGCGCACGACGTCGTGGAATGCTGATTTCCTTAAACTGGTTGACAATTCCTGGGCCGCCGCTTGGGCGATGCTGAGCATGTGCTGGATGACGTGCTTCGCGCGCTCCCCGAGTATGGTTGTCGAAGTTGCGGTGCGCTTCAGCATCAATGAAAGCTTTGTGACTGCCGCTTGGGCCGAACGCCTCCCACGCTCGGGCCAGGTCGCGATTCTCGCGCGTTGCGCGAGCAAGGCCGCAGGCAAAGTCGGTGGCCTGAATGTGTGGGCCCTGCTAGCTGCAACTGTGGTCGATGCCCGAGGGCTGGGCGAGGCTAGTTTTTTTGCACGCTGGGCGACGCTTGCGGAAAGCCAGGCTGTCTGCCTGAAGATGGCCATTTGCCTTATATCTGCGAGTACGGCAGCGAACCGCGCGTAGAGAGAATGCTCGTTTTGCGGGAGCATCATGAACGCGGGAGCGTCGACGTAATCTTCGTCCAACGGAGCGCCTTCCTCAAATTCTTGCGAAGCATCTTCCTCAAGCTCAAGCAAAGGTGACGCTATTTCCTCAAGCTCCGGTGTGGCCACTTGCACAGGCACATTAGGTATCGAGGCCGCATCAGCAGCAGCCGCCAAAGCGGCTTCCACGGCCTGAGGACGCTCTGGCTCGTGTTCCAGTTGGGCGACGCGACTCAGGGCCACTTCAACTTGTTCGGCCATGGAGCGATAGGTTTGTATTTCGTGATCCTCGAAGCTGTGCGCTCCATTGAACCTGACGTCAAACACTCCCGCCACAGCGCCTTCGCGATAGATCGGAAGGATAAGAAGGGCGTTCGCTCCAAACTGCCTGCAAATGTCGGCTTCAATTCGCGTATCGGTCTGCGCATTCTCGACCCGAAGAATTTCGCGATTGGTTTTGGCGCCGGCGCAAACGGTCAACGAGGCCGCCACCTGCAGACCCACGCAGTTGGCGCAACTCCCGATTCCAGCACGGTAGGTAAGTCGATCGCGCTTTAACAAAGCGATGCCTACTCCGGCCGCATCGGCAACTTTTTGCGTTGCCTCCACGATATAACGCATGGCGCCATCCAGATGGAGGTCCATGGCGGCGGAAAGTGATTCGGCGCTAATCTGGCTTTCCTGCGTCGCCGATGCGTTGGCCAATAGCTGCTGGAAAGTTTCACGATCGGGGCTGGGAGGAATCTTCATTGCCGCAGTACCTAGCGGGCTTTGAGCGGGGCGAGCGGGCCGTACCACAGTTAAAGCCGGCAAGCGAAGTTTCTCACCGCGCAAAATCCACTGTCAATACAAATTCCAGCAAATTGCCGAATGGTTTGGATGCCAACCCCCGCACGGTCGTTGCCGGGTAATTTGGGTTTACGTTTCCCGGTAATTGGGATTTCTTGCCCAGTGAGCCCGCGCGCAGGCAGGGTGAGAGCCGGAATTTTACGACGTGATCTCCCCTTGCTATTTAGCTTTCGAGGGCATGCTTCGTGGAGGCGCGGCGCTTGCCGGTTCCACGTGGACCGAGGGGTTCGATGACGCCGCGGCCGCATTGTTAAGCGGTGCCGCTGCAGTCGGCTGTTTTGCGCACAGTTCGATGACTTCAGCAATCCGCTGGCTCTCGTATTGCTTCTGCGCTTGCCAGGTGCGCAAGGTTTCTTTCTCTCGCTCCACTTGATCCTGGTTATGCTGGATGCGCTCGGCGTAGTGCGCGGTGACACTCTCCATCTCGGCTTGAATCTGTGCGTTTTCCTGGGTCTTGCGTTTCTCGAATTCTTCCAATTGTTTCTGCTGGCCAGCGTCGTAAGAACTGAGGGCTTGCTGGCGCCGGGTTGCATCGCGGAGCAGGTCATCGGTAGAAGTGCCCGCCGCATCGAGAGCCATCAGCACGGAGGCGCGCTTGATCTCGGGCGACAACGTCCGTATGCGGTCGCTGTTCAGCATATCGACGACTTTATGAATACCGTACCCTGAGTCGCGACTTAAGATTCCTGCGGCGCGATAAATGTCTTCGTAGGAGAGCAGATTGGTTTGGGGGCCCGTGAGGCCTTCCGCGGGATGAGGATTCGATGGGTTCATAGTAGCCTCCGTGGTTGCGACTTGTTCGAGCGCGCCAGTAGCTTCTTGTTTGCGCCAGAAATAGGGAAAGAATCCTTTGGACTGCATACCTTTCCTTTCTTGGCGTGGGGACGCGCCTGCGGGATGAGACAGATCGGGTCGGGCCGGATCGGCGCGATGAGCCTGGCGGCTTTGCGAATTGCTTTTGGATGGTTCGGGCGTTCCCGGTCTGAGACGGCGCGTCTCCGGAACTTGCATTGGGAGAGTTTGAGCCTTGGCCAGAAGACTCTTCGGCTTGGGCGCAGTTTTTGAGGCCTCCCTTGACGACGCCGGAAGATCTTTTGAAACAACGCCGGTGACTTCGGACGGCGCCGGTTGCGATGCCTGCCCAGTTTCTTTGGGCGGCGACTTCAGTAGTAACTGCTCTCCATCTCGTCGGACTCCAAGAAGGAAATCTTTGCCATCGCTGCGACAGTTTCGGGCAATGGCAGAGAATTGCTCTCTTTTCCATTTCACAACCAGCCGGGAGCCAATTGAGATGGGACTCTTGAGCCGAATGCAGGCTCCGGACGGAGAGGTGTCTTCCAGCGTGGCCGGAGCGCGATAGGGCGTGCCCGCGGGATCCTCCCAGGTAACTTCGGCAACTGCCCACAAGACCGTTCTTGGCTCAATGTTACGCCCGTCCATGCCATTTGTATCGGCACTGCACTGGCGACAGTTTAGTTACTACTGGGTCGGGGAGCGCTCGGTCGAGAAAAGTGGTCGTTGGAGATCAAAACGGCACATTTCCCAATTCGGTCGCCGTGCGAGCCTTGACGCTATACAAACAGGCGCATGAACCCGGTGGCCGAGAGGTCGGCGGAAAGGAAGAGGGAATCACTTCGGCCAGCGGCGCGAGCCAGAGCTTGCGCAGCCAGATATCCACTGCGGACTGCGCCTTCCATCGTTGCAGGCCAGCCAGTAGCGGTCCAGTCGCCTGCCAAAAAAACGCGCGGCCACATGGTGGCTGCAGCGGGACGGTGGGCCTCAATTCCTGGGCGCGGCGAATAGGTGGCGTGGAGTTCTTTGATCACTGTGGACTTTACGAGATTGGCTTGGCGTGCGGCAGGGAAGAATTCACGCACTTCCTTGAGAGCGAGATCGACGATCTCCGCGCGCGATTTATCGATCAGCGTTTTCGACGAACTTACCACCAGTTCGATATAACTTCCCGCCGGGCCGGCGCCAGCTTGCGTGCGAATCGGCTGCAGGCGGGATTTGTGGAACATCCATTGAATGGTGCGGTCGAGCAGCACGGCGTGGTCGAGATCGGAAATCTGGCGATCGAACCAGAGGTGGATGCCAGTGATGGGTGCGGTCTCGAAGTGGCTGAGTCTCTCGCGAATGGGCGCGCTCTCGGGCGTGTCGGGAAGGACACGGTCCAGAGCTTCGAACGGGAGCGCGAGGATCAGGAAGTCAAAGTCCCCACCCTGTCCCTGCAAACTATGCAGGGACAATGGTGGAGCACCCTCGTTTTTTTCTTCCTGAGTCCGGAGCTGCAGTTGAACGCGTGAAGCATCGGCGGTGAAGCTTTCGATTGGTTGGCGGAAGTGCAATTCACCGCCGCGGGCGCGGATGTAATCGCCGGCGGCATTATAGAGATCGGTGAGCGGAACGGTGGGCACTCCCATTTGCCGGGCCGCAGGAGATTTCATCGACTCGCGCACGACTTGTGCCGCGGCGGAGATGGAAATGAGATCGAGTTCCTCGCTGAGCGCGCTGACCAGGATGGGGCGCCAGAAACGCTCGATCGCTGTTTTGGTCTGGCCATGATGATCGAGCCAGTGCTGAAAGGATTGCCCGGTATCGCGCTGCTCTGTCAGGGTGAGTGGGACCATTGCGCGCGCAATGGCAAACTTGTCGGCTGCGTTCAGGAATTTGAAGTTCAGAAACGATGGCGCAGTGTGCAGCGGCGCCGGAAGCGGCGATGATTTCATCACTGAAGTGCGGCCGCCGGGTTCGATGAACGTCATCGTGTCGTACCAGCGGATTTGGTTGGCGACTCCAATGCGCTGGTAGAACTCCATCAGATTGGTGCACACGCGGAAGAGCACGTGCTGGCAGTTGTCGACGACTTCGCCGGTGCCGGGATGTTCCCACGAAGACGCCCGGCCACCGAGGAAGGGACGCTTCTCGAATAAAGCTACGCGGAAACCCGCGTCAGATAAGGCACATGCGGCGGCGAGTCCGGCGAGGCCACCTCCGGCGATGGCGACTCTGGGTTGAGGTGCGGAGGGTGGCATCGAGTCAGATGAGCCCTGTCATCCTGAGCGTAGCGAAGGACCAATGTAGTGGGCGTCGAGTACATCGGTCCTTCGCTGCGCTCAGGGTGACACACCATGCCCTCACGATGACAAAGCTTGGTGGCACGGGATTGCAGCGGGACGATTGCACGATCGAGGTCACTTTACCCGCTTGAGGAAGCCCTTGGCGAGGATGCGCAACTTTTCTGAGGTGCTCAGGGCGATTTTCGCGCTGAAGACGTCGTACTGCTTTTCGGCGATCTTCTCGAGCAGGCGGCGATAAATTGTCACCAGAACCCATAGCGCGGGCTGGCTGTCTTCGGCGATGTAGTGCAGGAGCGCGTCGCCGGACGCGTAGAACTCGCGGGCGCGGTCGGCTTCGAGGGCGAGTAGCGGGCGGAAGCGCGCAGGGTCCGGCGACTCGAGCAGTTCGGCGGCGGACAGGTTGAACTTCGTCAGGTCTTCTTCCGGGAGATAGACCCGGCGCATGCCGGCGTCTTCTTTTACATCGCGAATGATGTTGGTGAGCTGGAAGGCCAGGCCGCAACGCTCGGCCAGTGGCTCGGCCGCCGGATCGCGATAACCAAAGACGTGAATGCAAACCAGGCCCACGACCGAGGCCACGCGATAGCAATAGAGACGCAGGTCCTCGAAAGTCTTGTACTGAATTGTGAGGCCTTCAGCACTGGTAGTGTGGCCGGCAGCCTCGGATTCTTCCACGTCCATGGCCGTGCCGTGGGCGAGTTCATCGAGCAATCCGGCGGGAATCGAATAGCGTCGCTGGGCGTCGGTCAGGGCAAGCAGGATGGCGTCGTCGGTGGGCTGCCCTTGCTGGGCGCGGTGCAGAGCGTCAAGCCATACGTCGAGTTTCTGACGACGCTCGGGCAAACTCAGCTTGGGATCGTCGGTAATGTCATCACACAGACGCATGAAGGCGTATACGGCGCACAAAGCTTCGCGCTTGCGGCGCGGCAGGACGAGGAATGCGTAGTAAAAATTCTTCGCCGCCCTGCGCGTGATCCCCTTGCACACGGAATACGCCATGACGAGCTGGGGATGGGCAGGCGTCCAGCGCACAGGGACCTGCTGCGTTCCGGCGCTCACGGTTTTCCTCCTGCTGTGATTCCCACCAGTTTGCCAATTGCGGCACGAGCGACCAGAGCTAGCTTGCGCGGCTTCGAAATGACGGGACGATTTCCCAGGACAGCGTAGTTCTGGCTTTCAATGGCGTTCAAGATTTCCAGGCCACCCCGGCTGAAAAGATCGAGATCGACGGCCAGTTCGCGGTCGACCTTCCCAATCAGCGGCAAGCCTTGGCGAAACCAATCACGGGCGCGCTCCACTTCAAACTTCATCATGGCGCAGAAGGCTGGAGTGTTCTGGTTATTTGCAATTTCAGACTGCGCGACGTTGAAGCGGCGGAGATCTTCGAGCGGGAGGTAGATGCGTCCTTTTTCGTAGTCGACGCTGACATCCTGCCAGAAGTTGGCGAGTTGCAGCGCAGTGCAGGTGAAATCGGCGAGATACTGACGTTCGACATCGCGGTATCCGCAAAGATAGAGAACGAGATGGCCGACCGGATTCGCCGAGTAACGGCAGTAGGCCAGCACGTCATTGAAGGTTTCAAAGCGAGTGATGGTCTGATCCTGGCGGAAAGCGCGCAGGAGATCGGAGAACTCATGCTTGGGGATATCGAACTCGCGCACGGTCTCGGCGAGAGCGACGAAAACCGGATGTCGCGGGTTGCCGTCGTAACAGGCGTCGAGCTCACCCTGCCATTGATCCAACAATGCGAGCGAGGCGGAGGGATCACCGACTTCGTCGCTGAGGTCGTCGGAGATGCGGCAGTAGGCGTAGACATTGAAGAAATGCTGGCGCAGCCTGCGAGGAAGAAACCAGCTCGCAACAGAGAAATTTTCGTAGTGCGTGCGGGCGAGGCGGGCACAGTATTCGCGAGCTTCGGCCAATGTCGGCGGAGTGGAGGGGATGGCGTATTCCGCGGGCAGGCGGTTCCAGCCCAACGCGGCGTTGCGTGCGGGCGAGGGCAGCGGATTTGGGGTGACGAGTTGGGTCACAGTTTAATAGAACATTGATGATTGTTGATTTCTGATTGTTGATTGGGCTGTAGGCTTTGTGCTTTCAATCAACAATCAAAAATCAACAATCATCAATTCTTATCTCAGTGGCCGGGAATGATTGCGGTTTTGATGTCGCCCCCGCGGTTCAGCATGTGCCGCAAAACCTGTTGCAGGCGCGACAGCGGCGCCTCTCCGGTGATGTAGTCGGTGGGGCGAATCTTTTTAGCCGCGATCAATCCGAAGGCTCGGCGAACCGTTTCCGGCGTGTGGTGGAACGTCGCCTTCAGCGTGATTTCAGAGTAGTGCAGGCGATTGGTTTCGAGTTGCACTTTGGTTCCGCTGGCGCATCCACCGAAGAAATTGACAGTGCCGCCTTTGCGGACCATGTCGACGGCCCACTCCCAGGCTTCGGGGCGGCCGACCGCTTCGATCACCACATCGCATCCGCGCTTCTGCGGGGAAATCGCGCGGACGGCTTCCACCACATTCGGAACTTTTGTGGTCTGAATAATCTCGTGCGCGCCCATGTGCTTGGCGGCATCCACCTGGCTGTCGCGCTTGACAACGGAAATCACGTTGCAGCCGATGGCACGCGCGACCTGGACGAACATGAGGCCGATGGGGCCACCGCCGAGAATGGCGACTGTATCGCCGATCTCGACTCCCGTTTCGTGCAAGCCACGCAGGACGCAGGCCAGAGGCTCGGTCATGGCAGCGTCTTCCACGCTGACGTTGGGGGGGATGATCAGCATGTTCGCTTCAACAATTCGGCGGGGGACCCGAATGTACTCCGCATAAGCCCCATTGTTGAAGAGCAAGTCTTCGCAGAGATTCTCCTGATGCTTGGAGCAATAAAAACACATCTGGCAAGGCGCGGAGTTGAGGGCGACCACTCTCATGCCCTTCTTGAAGCCATTCACCCCGGCTCCGACTTCTTCGATGACGCCAGCCAATTCATGTCCGAACAAGGCAGGAGGAACGATCATGCGGGCGTGATAGCCGCGCTGGTACACTTTAAGATCGGTGCCGCAGGTCAGCGCGACTTGTACTTTGACTAGAACCTCGCCTTCTCCCACGCGAGGGATGGGTACTTTTTCAATCTTCAAGTCTTCTTTGCCGTACAAGACGGCAGCTGTCATTTTTCCATTCACAGCGGGTTTCCTTCCCAAACACTGCCGGGCTGAATCATGATCTTCATTGACGAAGACTGCGGATGCGCTGCCAGATGCAAGGCCTGGGGGCTCTGCGCCAGCGGGAAGCGATGACTCACCAGTCGTTCTAAATCCATCTCACGGCTCAGGACGAAACGCACCGACTCCTCCTGCAAATCGACCGATGCACTGTAGGACCCCACCAGGGTTTTCTCGTCGACGCAGATAGCTGCTGGATCGATCACAGCTTCTCCGTGCTGCGTTTGCGCAAACAGCAATACTCGCCCACCGGGACGGGCCGCATCCATCGCGGTGCGAATCAGGGAATTGCCTCCGACCGCGAGGATGACCGCGTCGGCGCCACGCCCTTCTGTATGCTCGCGGACGCGCTCCACCACATTCGACCGCGAAGCATCAATTGTAAGGTCTAATCCGAAACTTGATCCTATTCTAAGCCTCTCGGGATACAAATCGGAAGTAATTACGGTGGCCCCGGCCCGCTTGGCCAGCACACTCAAGATGATGCCGATGGGGCCTTGGCCGATGGCCAGGACCGTTTCACCTCGGCGCAGGCGCAGGGCCTCGATTCCTTTCATGCAGGTGTTTACCGGCTCGACGAAACAGGCCTGCTCGAAGGAGACGCTGTCGGGAATGCGCACGGTGCCGTGCTCGACAATCCAGTCCATGACGCGGACATATTCGGCGAAACCGCCGCCGGAAGGCTCAAACCCGGCGGTGCAACCGACCTTCTTGTAGGTCGCGCATTGGGCGAAGGTCTTGTTCTGGCAGTAAAAACACTGGCGGCAGGGGATGTGGTGGAAGACCATCACGCGGTCGCCAGGGCGGTAATTCTGCACCCCCTCGCCGATGGCAGCGACTACGCCGGAAGTTTCGTGCCCGAAAATGCGCGGCGAAGAATGCGATCCGGTTGAAATCTTCTTGAGGTCAGTGCCACAGACGCCGCACGAGTGGACCCGGACAAGCATCTCCGCGGGGCCAATCTGGGGAACAGGAACGGTTTCCAGGCGTATGTCATTCACGCCGCGGTACACGGCAGCCAGCATAGTCGCAGGGATCGAGCGGGAATTGGTTTCGAGCGCAAACTGTCCGGCTATCGCCATTGTTTCTATTTTAAATGATGCCGGGGTCGGTTCGTTTCGGGTCAAGGGCATAGGTGAGCTGTTGGTAACGGGCCTCCAGCCAGCGTGCGGTGGCGTACGCAACTTGTTGGCAGCGACTTCTGTGAGCTACCGGCTTCGAGAGCAAGGACGCCCCTTCGACAAGCTCAAGGGAGGCTCTGGCGACAGCCAGCAGGATGCCGACGCTACTCTTTGCGCTGATGGGCCGCCGCGCGCCGCCACGGACTTTGCAATCGGTTTCATGCTATGCTGCGCAAAACTTTCGGTTTTCCCAGGACTGAACTGTGCTGATTGAAATGCGGCTCGAAAACTACGCGGTGATCGACAACCTGTCGGTGGAGTTCGGGCAGGGATTGAACCTTCTGACCGGCGAGACCGGGGCGGGGAAGTCGATCCTGGTAGACGCCTTGGCGTTGCTGCTGGGCGACAAGGCCTCAAGCGACATAATTCGCACCGGCGCCGAGCGCGCTGTAGTGTCCGCAGTGTTTGATGCCGAGGGCGCGGCGGAGAAGCCGCTGGCTGAGATTCTGGAAGCTAATGGATTGGACGAGTCGGACGACGGATCGCTCATCCTGAGGCGCGAGATTGCGGCCGGAGGCAAAGGCCGTGTGTTTGTCAACAATCAGCCGGCGACGGTCGCCGTGTTGCGTTTGCTGGCGCCTTATCTGGCGACGGTTCATGCGCAGAACGAATCCCTAGCATCGTTTGACGGTCCGACGCGACTCAGTTTGCTGGACGCATTTGCGGGCAGCCAACTGGAAGCAGTAGAGGGCCGCTTTGCGGCATGGAAGGAGATTCGCACCCGTATCTACGACCTGGAGCGCGGCGAACAGGACCGGTTGCGGCTGGTAGATCTTTGGATTTTCCAGAAAAAGGAGATCGACGAAGCGCGGCTGCAGAGTGAGGAGGACGAGCGGCTGGAGACGGAAAAGCGCGTTCTTGCCAACGCCGAAAAAATCTACAACGCGGCGATGAATGCCTTTGACCTGCTGTATGAGGGCAACGGCTCGACCGCGTCGTCGCTGCGTGCGGCGCAAAAGCAGGTGGAACAACTGGTTCGTTACGAGCCCAAGTTTCAAGAAGCGCTGGCAGCGCTTGAGACGGCGCGCATCAGCGTGGAGGACGTGGGCGCAACCGTGCGCGACTATGCGGGAGGAATTCACGCTTCGCCGGAACATCTGGCGCAGGTGGAGGACCGGCTCGCGCTGCTCGATCGGCTGAAGCGGAAATACGGACCGTCGCTGGATGAGGTGATGAAGTTCGGTGCGGAAGTCACGCGCAAGTTGGCCGAGGTTGAGAACAAGGACGAAATTCTGCGCGGTTTGCGAAGCGAACTGGCGAAGACGGCCGGGGAATATCTGAAGGCGGCACGGGCGCTCTCGAAAAAACGCGCGGACGCCGCACGACGGCTAGAAACGCTGGTGGAGGCGGAGATCAACGACCTGGCAATGAAGTCAGCGTTCCGTATTGAGATGACCAGTTCGGAGGACCAAGGGAACTGGACTGGGTCGGGCTTCGATCAGGTGCTGTACATGATCTCGACGAATCCCGGAGAGCCGTTGCGGCAACTGGAGCACATCGCGTCGGGAGGGGAGTTGTCGCGAGTGATGTTGGCGTTGAAGGCTAGCGTGGAGGCGGGTGCAGGCGAGAAAGTCAAAACTTCCGCCCCTCCGGCAGGCTCGGGGCAGGCCCTGCCGCAAAAAACGCGACAAGGACGGGGCACCCAACGGACGCTGGTTTTTGATGAGATCGACACCGGGATTGGAGGACGCGCGGCGGAAGCCGTGGGCAAGAAGTTGAAGACGCTGGCGCGATCGAATCAGGTGCTGTGCGTGACCCATCTCCCGCAGATCGCGACCTTCGGCGATCATCACTACGTCATCGAGAAAAAGGAATCCGGCGGACGCACGCGCACCAGCATTCGGAGAGTTATCGGCGAAGAGCGCACGGAAGAAGTAGCGCGCATGCTTAGCGGGGCGAAGCTGACGGAGACTTCCCGGAAACATGCGGAGCAGATGATTAAGGCTAACGGGTGATGATGAGGCGGTCGGTGGCGCGGCTCTCGGCCAGCGTGGTCTTCTCCGAGTTATCGGCGACCCTGATGCTGAAGTTAACGACGATCTTGGCCATTGTTTCGACCGGCTGTCCGTCGCGCAACATCGGCTTGAAGTGCCACTCGCGGACCGCCTGCTGAGCGGCTGCCGCCAGAATCGCCGGACCACTCAGTATGTGCAGATCCTGAATAATGCCGTCTGCGCCGATTACGGCCTTCAACACCACCGAGCCCTGCACGTTCATATGCTGCGCCAGCAGCGGATAAGAAGGCTCGGGCCGGATCGCGTCAGGGGAGATCGGCTCACGCTCGGCTGCGTTGTTCACCGGAGCCGCGCTGGGCTGCATAATCTGTATCTTCGAAGCATTGCTCCCTGGACGCGCAACGCGGTGAGTGGTGCCAGCCACTACTTCCACATTCAACGGAGGCAGCACGGTGCGGGTGACCACAGGAGCGGCGGATTTGGGTGCAGCGGACTTGGGTGTGACGGACTTTGGGGCAACCTGCTTTTGCGCCACGGGCGCGGGAGTCGATGGTTTCACGGCACTCGGAACCGGCTGCGACCGAGGCGCCGCTGCTTGCTCCGTTCCATCCGAATCCAGGATGAGAGGGTTCGATCCGAACCAGAAGTCCCGATCGGTGACCAGAAGAACGCCTATGGCAGCGATCAGAATGACGAGGGCGAGCAACAGCCTGTGGGATTGCCGGGTCTGAAGGGCCGCCCGATCCTCTAAGGTTGCGCTCGGTCTTGTTTTTTGCTGCGTCATTTTCGCTGACCCGAACCCGGCTGATCTGGAAGTCTGCCTAACGACCTTCATATGTTGCGCGAACTGGCACGCCATGACAATGGCACGCGCCGGGGGGAAGGGGGCACGACCGGGCCATGCGACTGAGCCGACGGGTTTTGTGCTTCGGGAGGACCCCTGTTGTGATTTCCGTCACAGCCCGGCGCTCTCCCGTGGGATATACGGTGAAGCATGAAACCGCATAGTCAGAAAGATCGCGTCACTTGGCTCCGGGGGCCCGCAGTCCATTGTGAAGATATGCCGACAGATTCAGAGACCCCGTGGCGGCTGGTGCTACTGGGAGCGCCCGGCGTGGGCAAAGGCACGCAGGCCGAGCTCCTCAATCAACGAATTGGCGCCTGCCATCTCTCCACTGGCGACATTTTTCGGGCTGCCGGGAGCTGCGGTGAATGCGGGCTGAGCCCTGCGATGCAGCAAGCGCTGGAGTACATGCGGCGCGGCGCCCTGGTGCCGGATGCAACTGTGTGGGAGATCGTTCGCGAGCGACTCAGCTGCCTGCAATGCGATGGTGGCTTCATTCTCGATGGGTTTCCCCGAACGTTGGGGCAGGCTGAATCCTTGAAGCAATTGATGGATAGCGAAGGGCTAGGACTGACCGCCGTCGTGAGTTATACGCTGCCCTTGTCCGAAATCGTAGACCGCTTGGGCGGCCGCAGGACTTGCGAGAAATGCAAGGCGGTATATCACGTGATCGAGCGCCCGCCCAAGGTTGCGGATCGCTGCGATCGCTGTGAGGGCAAGCTGTTTCAGCGCGAGGATGACCGGCCTGAATCGATCAAAGTGCGCCTCGAAACCTACGAGAGGAGCACGGCACCGCTGATCGAGTTCTATCAAAAACTTTGCCTGCTCATCGAAGTAGAGGCCAAAGGTTCTCCTGAGGAAATCTGCCATCGGACGCTGAAGCAACTCAGAGCGCACCACGCCCGAAGAGTGGGTTCGCTGGCGGCGCTCGACTAAGGCCCTTGGCCCCGTGCCATTCAAGGGTCAGATTTCCCTGTTCGCTGCTAATCCCCGCGCTTTCTGTGGCTTACGTTGACCACCCCGGCACTTTCCGGTAGTTTATTAGTATCGCCACAATGGGGATCGTGTACCCTAAGGGCAGGGGTTTGTGGCGGCTTTTGAGACTGAGAAAGCAGATTCCTCGCTTCGCTCGGTATGACATGTAAGGGACGAGTGCTTGTGAAGGGGCTTAGTCCCGAAGAGTTGACGAGGCGGAGCGTTTCTGGAATTTGGGGAGTGGGCTAAACATCGTGGCTGGAATTCTAGGCAAGACCGACGGAAAAACTCTACTGTTGCTGAAGCCGAGAGGTTTCTGCGCGGGCGTGGTGCGGGCCATCGATGTCGTCCGCATTGCCCTGGAGGCGTTTGGGCCGCCGATTTATGTGCGCAAGGAAATCGTCCATAACAGCTTTGTGGTCGAGGAACTGCGCGGCAAGGGCGCGATTTTTGTCGATAGCGAAGACGAAGTGCCCAACGGCGAACGCATCATTTACAGCGCGCACGGAGTTTCTCCGGAAGTGCGCGAACACAGCGCGCGGCGCGGGTTGCGGGTGATTGATGCGACTTGTCCGCTGGTCACCAAGGTCCATGTGGAAGCCGTGAAATTCGCCAAGGAAGGGTATTCGCTCATCCTGATCGGCCACAAAGATCACGATGAAGTGGTTGGAACTCTGGGCGAAGCGCCGCTGGTCACGCAGGTTGTGGGATCGCCTGAGCAGGTGAAATCGCTGAGCGTGCCTGACCCGGATCGCGTTGCTTACTTGACGCAGACTACTCTGAGCCTGGATGAGACCAAGGACATTATCACGGCGCTGAAGAAGAAATTTCCCAACATCAAAGGCCCCGCCGCGCAGGATATCTGCTACGCCACCGAGAACCGCCAGGTCGCGGTGAAGCAAGTAGCTTCGGAATCCGACTTGCTGCTCGTCGTCGGGTCGGAAAACAGTTCGAACTCCAACCGCTTGGTGGAAGTGGCGCGCAACCTGGGCACGAACGCGCATTTGATCGACAGTTGCAACGACATTGAGGCGGAGTGGCTGAAGGGCGTGAAGACTATTGCGTTGACCGCCGGAGCCTCCGCACCCGAGTGCCTCGTCGAAGAAACGGTGACGTTCTTGCGCAACAAGGGATTCGACAACTTGCAGGAACTGGAAGTGATGCCTGAGAACGTACGCTTTGGGCTGCCGCCCGAGATCGTTGAGGCGATTGCAGCCGCCCCGTCGAGCGCGACTGCTGATTAGTTGCAAGCGTTGTGTTTACAAAGGTGTGAGATATGAACATTGACGAGCGCCTTGATCGGTTGACCGAGCGGCACGAAGCCCTGACCCAAACGGTGGAGATTCTCGCCCGAACCACCCACGAACATACTCAGCAGATCACCGACATCATGGAAGCCGCTGCTCGCCTCTTACACATCGCCCAAATCCACGAACAGCGCCTGACGCGTCTGGAGGGTGGCGAACAATGAACGTTCGCGATTGAAACGGAGTAGTGAATTCATGGAGAATAGCTCCCCCGATTCCAACATAGTTTCCGTACCTCTAGGTTCAAACCCACAGCTTCGCTTCGGAAAAATTGAGGAACTGGGCAGCCGCGTAGGCGCGGCGATTGCCGCTGCGCGCAAGTATCTTTTTTCGCAGCAGCACGAAGATGGATATTGGTGTGGAGAACTCGAGGCGGATACGACGCTCGAGTCGGACTACATCCTGCTGCACACGCTGCTCGGTACCGGGAATCAGGAGAGGTTTCAGAAGGCAGCCAACTGGATTCTGCGTCACCAGAACGAAGACGGCGGGTGGAGTATTTACGCCGCCGGGCCGTCGAACATCAGCGCGTCGGTGAAAGCCTACTTTGGCCTGAAGCTGGCGGGATACACGGCGGATCATCCGGCCCTGCAGCGCGCCCGCAAGAAAATCCTGGAGATGGGCGGCGTCACCGAAGTTAATACATTTACCAAGATCTATCTGTGTTTCTTTGGGCAATACGACTACGACGCAGTCCCGGCGATTCCGCCTGAGATCGTGCTGTTCCCCAACTGGTTCTGGTTCAACATCTACGAAATTTCTTCGTGGTCGCGCGCCATTCTCGTTCCGTTGTCAATCTGCTACGCCAAGAAGCCGTTCAAGAAAATTCCGCGCGAGATGGGCGTGGAGGAATTGTTTGTCGGCGGAATGCAGAAGTCGCGCATGCACTTGCATTGGGCCAAAAAGCTGGTTTCGTGGCGCAATTTCTTCCTAGTGCTCGATCGCATGACGCACTGGCTGGAGCGCGTACACGTTCGGCCTCTGCGCTCGATCGCCTTGAAGAGCGCGGAGAAATGGATGCTCGAACGCTTCGAGATGAGCGACGGGCTGGGCGCGATCTATCCCTCGATGATGAACGCGATCATCGCGCTGCGCTGCCTGGGATATTCGCTGGACGATCCGCAGGTGATTCGCGCGATGGACGAGTTTGAAAAGTTGGGGATCGAGGAGGAAGACACGTTCCGCATGCAGCCTTGCATGTCTCCTGTATGGGATACAGCGTACGCAATGTTTGCGCTGGGCGAGGCAGGAGTGCCGGCGGATGATCCACGGATGGTGAAGTGCGCGGACTGGATTCTGCAGAAACAAGTACGCAATGTGGGCGATTGGAAAGTGAAGAACAAGACCGGGCAGCCGGGTGGCTGGTACTTCGAGTTTAACAACGAGTTTTATCCCGATGTGGATGATAGTGCGATGGTTTGCCTGGGGCTGAGTCGGGTCGAGCACCCTAATGGGCGCTACCAGCGCGAGTCGGTGCAGCGCGCCATCGACTGGATCTTTTCCATGCAGTGCAAGAATGGCGGCTGGGCGTCGTTTGACAAAGACAACGACAAGATGGTGTTCCAGTACATTCCTTTCGCCGATCACAATGCGATGCTCGACCCGCCGACCGTGGACATCACCGGTCGCATCCTCGAGATGCTCGCGACCTACGGGTACGACAAAGATCATCGCGCGGTGAAGCGGGCAATTCAATTCATTCGCGACGAACAGGAGCCGGATGGCAGCTGGTTCGGTCGCTGGGGCGTGAACTACATCTACGGCACGGCGCTGGTATTGCGCGGGTTTGACGCGATCGGCATGGACCTGCATGAGCCCTGCGTGCAACAGGGCGCCGAATGGTTGCGCATGGTGCAGAACGCCGACGGCGGATGGGGAGAGACCGTGGGCTCCTACGACGATCCGAGCTTGCGTGGGCAGGGCGAGAGCACGCCTTCGCAGACCGCGTGGGCGATCTTGGGATTGCTGGCAGCGAACGATATTCGCAGCGACTCTGTGGCGCGCGGTGTTGCCTACCTGCTGCGTACGCAGCGAAAAGACGGATCGTGGGATGAGCCGTTCTTCACAGGCACTGGCTTCCCGCGCGTGTTCTATTTGATGTACCACCTCTACCGCGATTACTTCCCCCTGCTGGCGCTGACGACGTATGCCAAGGTGATGGAGAAGAACGGGGCCTAGATGGTTCGCGTTTCTTCGCTCGATTGATGCAGGCTGGTCTCTATTATCCTGATGGCGATGGCCTTAGCTATGCCGACACTCGAAACTGTTCTGAAACGTTTTGAAACGCCCGACGAACTGCGGACGTTCGAAAAAGGAAAGTTCGAACTGGTTCGCCTCGGCGGTATGACGATCGGTCGGGCCACTTACGAGCCGGGATGGAAATGGTCACTACATGTTGGGCCCACCGTAGGCGCGTCGCGCTGCAACGTCGAGCATGTTGGGCTAGTGCTCTCTGGCTGCGCCACAGCCGCGATGGAGGATGGCACAATCCACGAACTTCGCCCCGGAGTGCTCTTTCACATTCCACCCGGGCCGCCCGGCCATGATAGTTGGGTCGTGGGAAACGAGCCCTATGTCTCGCTCCATTTTCTCGGCGCGGACCAATACGCGCATAAATAGTCTTTTTCACGGAACAGGGAAGCCCAGTGCCGGCGGCTGGAGTTCCTCATCTGACCAAGAACTGAGAACCTGCTTTTGAAAGCTTTCGTCACAGGCGCAACCGGATTTCTGGGCTCCCACGTGGCCCGCGTGCTGGCCGATCAGGGCGCTGAGTTGCGTCTGCTGGTGCGTCCCACGAGTAATCTGCGTAATCTGGAAGGGCTGAAGGCTGAGACCGCGACCGGGGATCTGCGCGATTCCGCTTCGCTTGAAAAAGCCATATCCGGTTGCGACACGGTATTTCATGTGGCGGCTGACTATCGGCTCTGGGTACGGGATCCGGCCGAGATGTACCGCTCCAACGTCGAGGGCACGCGGGCGATTGTGGAAGCGGCGCGAAAAAATGGCGTGCGACGTGTGGTGTACACCTCAAGCGTGGCGACCGTAGGTTTCACCGGCAACGGGCGGCCCGCGGACGAAGATTCTCCGGTGTCTCTCGCCGACATGATCGGCCACTACAAGCGATCGAAATTTATGGCGGAGCAGGTTGCGCTCGAAGCCGGTCGTGGCGGGATGAATGTGGTGACGGTAAATCCGACCACCCCAGTAGGCGAACAAGATGTCAAGCCGACGCCGACTGGGCGCATCGTCGTCGACTTTCTGAAGAGGAAATTTCCCGCCTATGTGGAAACGGGATTGAACCTGGTCGACGTGAGGGAATGCGCGCGGGGGCACGTTGCTGCTTTGGAAAAAGGGAAGACTGGCGAGCGCTACATTTTAGGTGGGGAGGATTTGACGCTCAAGCAGATTCTCGACAAGCTGGGAGAGATTACCGGCCTGCCTTCTCCCACAGTGAAGTTGCCCTACGTGTTCGCCTTCGCGGCGGGAGTAGTGGACGAGGCGATCACCGGGCGCATGCTGCGCCGCGAGCCTCGCGCCACTATCGATACAGTGCGTATGGGCAGAAAAAAAATGTTTGCCAGCTCCGGCAAGGCCGGGCGGGAACTAGGCTGGAAGATTGTGCCGGTTGAAGGGGCGTTGCGGCGGGCGGTGGAATGGTTCAAGAGCAACGGATATGTCTAGAGTCGCCATTGTCGCAGCGCTCGAGCGGGAGGTACGCCCCCTGGTCAAAGGATGGCGCGTCAGCCAGAAGGAAGTGGACGACCGGCAATTTCGCTTTTTCGAGCAGGGCAACTTTGTTGTGGTTTGCGCAGGCATTGGAGCGGAAGCGGCGCGGAGAGCGGCGGAGGCGGTGATCGCCAGCTACGCGCCCGCCGTTATTTATTCTGCGGGCTTTGCCGGTGCTCTCGATCCCGCGCTCAAAGTTGGCGATGTCGTGCAGCCGCGAAGGGTCCTGAATGCGAGCGACGGCAGCAGCGTCAATTTCGATCAAGGAGAGGGCGTGCTGGTCAGCTTCGGGTCGGTTGCCAGCCCGGCACAGAAAGCGAGTCTGCGAGATTCATATGGAGCGCAGGCCGTCGACATGGAGGCGGCCGCTGTTGCTCGGTCGGCTGAGGCTCGTGGAGCAGCGTTCGTGGTGGTGAAGGTCATTTCTGACGAGTTCGATTTCAACTTCCCCGCGATGGAACGCTTTGTCGATTCCAACGGCCAGTTCATGGAAGGTAGATTCGCGATGTTCGCAGCCTTGCGGCCGTGGCTGTGGGCCAGAGTAGCGAGGCTGTTGCGGAATAGCAATCGCGCCTCGCGAGTCCTATGCGACCGGTTGCGAACAACAATGGCCGCAAATTCCACGTCTTCTGGCGTTCCTGCTGAGGAGCCGGCCAATCGCCGGTGAGCCGGCCAGGCCCATGATCGCCGGCACCGTTCGTTCGCAGCAAATGTTTCGTTGGCAGATTGGGTACATGCGGAAAAGTGCGTGGCGTAGTTCATCTATAATCGCGAAAGGCATTCTCCAACACACACGATGCATTTTTTCCCCTTGCTAGCAATGTTCGTCGGCGGCGAAATCGTCGACATGCTCTCCAATACGGGTGCCGTGGCGAAGCTGGTATTGCTTTCGCTGCTGGTGTTCAGCCTGATTTCGTGGGCCATCATCCTCACCAAGTGGAGCCTGCTGCGGCGGGCTCGAGCACAGAGCGGGCGATTCGTGCGAGCCTTCCGCAAGGCGCAGCGACTGCAGGACATCGCCGCGGTGGCCGAGCAATTCAGGCCTAGCCCGCTGGTTGGCGTATTTGAAGGCGGGTACGAGGAATACAAGCGGCAGGCCGGTACATTCGGCACTCTGCGAAATCTTGTCACCATCCAGCGCGGGATGCAGATTGGGGCATCGGAAGAGATCACGCGGCTGGAGCGGAATCTTCCCTGGCTGGCAATCACTGCTGCCGTAACTCCCTTTATCGGGTTGTTTGGCACCGTTTGGGGCATTATTGACGCGTTTCACGGGTTGGGAACCGCGGGAGCGGCAACGCTGCGAGCGGTCGCGCCTGGCATTTCGGAAGCTTTGATTACCACGGCCGCCGGACTGGCGGCTGCGATTCCCGCGGTCATTGCCTATAACCTGATCGGTGCGTCCATCCGCGAGTTCGCAGCGCGCAGCGACGATTTTGCCCTCGAGGTGCTCAATGCGGTGGAGCACAGCCAGGCACAGGCTGCGGCTCAAGTGCCGAGTGAAGTGAGGCGCTGATGGCATTCACTGCTTCCAATGGACGCACGCAGACCTCGATTGCCGACATCAACATCACGCCGTTGGTGGATGTGGTGCTGGTGCTGCTGATTATCTTCATGGTAACGGCGCCGGTACTGCAGTCGGGAATTGACGTCAGCGTGCCGAAAACGCGAACCGTGAAAGAGATCACCGAAGAGCGGACGGTTATAACCATCAATAAAGATCAGCGCGTGTTTCTGGGCAACGAAGCCATCAACATCAACGAGATCAAAAATAAGTTGCGGCAGAGAATTCGCGATCCGCGCAACCAGTTCATTTTTGTGCGCGCGGACGAAAATGTTCCCTTCGGAGCCTTTGCCACGGTGATGGATGCAGTGAAGGGGGCGGGAATCACGAACGTCAGCATTGTGACGCAACCGTTGGAGCAAAATGGCGGCAAGCGCTGAGATTTATTTCGAGCATGACCGCTGGGGCCGGGCGCTCGCCTGGTCCGCGGGGCTGCACGTGGGGATTACGGCCGCTTTGTTGATCTACTCGGCGGTGATGTCGGGGCCGAGCGGTGGCACCTGGGGCGCAGGTGGAGGCGGAGAAGCGATTGGCGCGACGCTGGTGAGCACGGTCCCGCTGCCGGCAAATCCGTCGCAGACCAAGAACGTTCTGGCCAACGAATCGAAGGGTATCACGCAGTCGCAACCGAAGGTGGAAGAGAAGCAGCCGGAGCCGGATGCGATCGCGATTCAGGGCAAGAACGCAAAGATAAAGCCGAAGAAGAAACAGGAAACCGCCTCCAAGGAAAAGCCGCTCCCCGCGCCGGAGGAAGAGACGAATCAGGTTGCCTTCGGAGAAGGCGGACCGGTTAGCGGACCGTACGGAACGTTCAGCGCAGCCGGAGCCAAAGGCGGATTCGGAATCACCGGAGGCGGCGGCGATTTTGGCACGAAGTATGCGTGGTACGTGCACGTAATCCAGCAGAAGGTTGCGGAAAACTGGCTGAAGTACGAGGTCGATCCGAGGATCACGAGCGCATCGCGCGTCTATATCACATTCGATATCGCACGCGATGGACATCCTTCGAATGTGCAGGTCGAGCAGTCCAGCGGCGTACCTTCGCTGGATATTTCGGCAGTGCGCGCACTGCAACGGATTGATACTTTCGGTCCGTTGCCGCCGGATTATTCAGGTGGCAAGATTTCAGTAGAGTACTGGTTCGATTACAAGCGGTGAATCTTCCCGGTAAACAGCATGTACTAGTGACTACTTTGTGCCTCATAACGCAGGCACAATGACAAGGAGTATTCAAAGCAGTGAGATGTGGCAGGAGGGAACTAGAAACCTTGCAAAGCAATTCCTATCGGCATACGATATTCTCTTACAGAAATCCTTTCACCCCCATACGGATGGACGAAGGCGATAGACCTGCTTCGTGGTATTGGCCAAGCGGCCGGATGCTGGCGCTTGTTCTGATTTGCATTTGCTGCACTCTTTCTTCCCAACTGTTCGCACAGGATTGGGTTAAAACCGGGACCAGCCTCGGGGTGGAGAAGGTACGGCTGGCAGTGCCAGACTTCAAACCTTCGACCGGCGATCCGCAGAACGCCGCCTTGCTCAAGACTTTCAACGACACACTATGGAACGACCTTGATGTCTCCGGCGTAGTCGAACTGGTTTCCAAAAGCTTCTACCCGCTGCAGGCCCCCGGTCAGCCCACCGAGGTCAACAATCTGCTCTGGAACGCGCCGCCTCCCAATGCAGCCATGCTGGCGTTCGGAAGTCTGGGCGTCGCGAGCGGGAAGCTGACCGTCCAGGGCTGGCTGTATGACGTCAAGAATCCGCAATCGCCGCAGATTCTGGGCAAGCAATACACGGATACTGCCAGCGACGGAGCAGCGCGATTGATGGCTCATAAGTTCGCCGATGAAATCATCTTTCGGCTGGGCGGAGGCATTCAGGGCATTGCCGAAACGCAGATTTATTTTGTCAGCGATCGCACCGGCCACAAGGAAATCTGGGCGATGGACTATGATGGTTCGAACCAGCACCAGATCACGCACCTGGGTTCCATCTCGTTGTCGCCCCGAGTTTCCCCCGATGGGTCTCGCATCGCATTTAGTAGCCTGACGAAAAGCGGTTGGGAGATTATGATGTATTCTCTCGACCTTAACCGGGCAGTGAGCTTTCCGCACATGGGAGGGACGAATCTGTCGCCGGCGTGGTCGGGGGACGGGTTGAAGTTGTCCTTTTCTTCGTCGCGCGGGGGCGCGCCTGAAATTTATGTGGCCGATGCATCCGGGGGAAATTTACGCCGCATGACCACCGACAAGGGGCCGGACGTGTCGCCCTCGTGGAACCGGAAGACGAATGCGCAAATCGCCTTTGTCAGCGGGCGCACCGGATTGCCGCAGATCTATACCATGGAAGCTGACGGCACCAACCAGCAGCGCATGACCGACCAGGGCTATGCCGTGTCGCCGAACTGGGCGCCCAACGGGCAGTTTCTTAGTTTCGCATGGGTGCGGAAATACGGCCCGGGCGAACCGGGTGCCTCCGACCTTTATCTGATGGATATTGCCAGCAAGCAGTGGGTGCAGTTGACGCACGATGGCGGGCGCAACGATTTCCCTTCCTGGTCGCCCGATAACCGGCATATCGTGTTTCAGTCGAGCCGGTCGGGGAAGGAAGAAATCTGGAGCATGCTGGCGGATGGCAGCAAACTCCAGCAACTGACTTTTACAGGACGCAATACCCAACCGAATTGGAGTTGGAAATAGTAAATACACTTCGTCTGACTCCTTGGGGGGCAAGCCTTTGGGGTCGCAGGAGGAATAAAAGTGAATCTGAAAAGTATGAAGTGGTTCGCACTGGTAATCACACTGGGCACCATCATGATGTTGGGCGCCTGCGGAAAGAAGAAAGCTCCGCCACCGCCGCCACCACCGCCGCCACCGCCGACGCCAACCGCTTCGATTTCGGTGAGTCCCAACGCGATTCAGGCGGGACAGTCCGCGACACTAACCTGGGAGACCAGCAATGCCACCGACGTGTCGATCGACGGCATTGGCGCGGTTCAGCCCAACGGGTCGCAAAGTGTCTCTCCGACCGACTCGACCACTTATCACCTGACTGCCAAAGGATCGGGTGGAACGCAGGAGGCAACCGCGCGGCTCACAGTGACGCAGGCGCCGGCGCCCCCTCCACCGCCAACTCCGTCGGTGACGGACGAAGACTTGTTCAGCCAGAACATCAAGGACGTTTACTTCGATTACGACAAGTCCGATATCCGACCCGACCAGCAGTCTTCGGTGCAAGCCGATGTGCAGTTCCTCAATCAGCACGGCAATATGAACGTTCTGATCGAAGGACACTGCGACGAGCGCGGATCGACCGACTACAACCTGGCTTTGGGCGACAAGCGCGCCTCTGCCGTCAAGGATGCCTTGACTGCGGCCGGCGTCAGCCCCAACCGCGTCAAGACCATCAGCTACGGCAAGGAAAAGCCCTTCTGCACAGAGAGCAACGAAGCTTGCTGGCAGCAGAACCGCCGCGGCCATCTCGTCTATCAGAAGTAGGGATTGTGGGGACGCTGTGAAGCGTCCCCGCTTTGTTCTCTCCCACAACCTGGCATCAGTGTGCGCGAGTACACCTTCACTAAGGCAATTTCCCTATTGAATCTAACGGTTCTACGTCAATCGTTTCTGTGTGAATCCTTCCCGCGTGTGGGACAATGAATGCATCTAAACGTATAGGTGTGTTCAGGGAACCTTTATGAAACTACATCGCATTTTCGCAGTGTTCGCGGTATCCATGCTGTCACTCGGAGTGGCCCCGGCTTGGGCTGCCAATAAAGACATGGTGCAACTGCAGACGCAGGTGCAGCAACTGCAGGAGCAGATGACGGCCATGCAGCGCAGCTTTGACGAGCGCATGGGCGTGATGAAGAACCTGGTCGAGCAGGACACCGACGCCGTCAATAAGGTCGCGAACGCCCTCAACGGGCTGCAAACGACTCTGCAGAAGCAGCAGGCCGAGGGAGGCTCGAAGACCGAACAGCTCTCGGGCCAGATTCAGGCACTTAATGACACTCTGGATGAACTCAAGGTTCGCCTGGCAAAAGTCAGCAAGCAGCTCGAAGACATGCAAGCCACACAGCAGAGTCTGACCGCTCAGCAGGCCCAGCAGCAACAGCAACAGCAGGCCATGGCGCAAGCCCCCGCCCCCGATGTGCTCTACAACAACGGTGTCCGGGATTACAACGGCGGCAAGAATGAACTCGCCTTGCAGGAATTTTCCGATTACATCAAGTTCTATCCCAACACCGATCTTGCGGGAAACGCCTATTTCTATTTGGGGGAGATTCAATTTAAGCAGGGAAACTACCAGCAGGCTACGCAAAGCTACGACCAGGTGTTGCAGAACTTTCCCAGCGGAAATAAGGCTGCATCCGCGCAGCTGAAAAAGGCCTTTGCCTTAATCGAACTGGGCAAACAGGATGACGGGGTCAGCGAGTTGCGGCACGTAATCCAGCGGTATCCGCGCTCTCCGGAGGCGCTACAGGCGCGCGATCGGCTTCGCAAGCTGGGAGTCTCGACAGGAAGAAATTCTTAAGCGCTCTCGCAGGCTACGCAGGCATAAACGGCTAGACCGAGCGATGATGCGAATGCCTGGCACGATGATGCCTGGCGGCTTTGTGGGCATGATGGCGCTGCACCCGCTGATGAGTCGCCCTCACCGGAATGAGTGCCGCCTCCGAAGGTGCCGCTTGTGAGAAAACGCCGGTTAAGACCGCGAGCATCAGTACTGAAAAGAACCGTTTCATATACCATTTCTCCGTCAGGCTTCTCCTACTTTATATCTATATTATTCAGAAAGCACCAGAACTAAACTCTTGTTGTTGGAATCGAGGATTCAGGATGCCACATAGCACGCCCGATCAGGACACGGCGAAGGGTGCCACCGAAGCTGAGAACCATAAGAGTCCAGGGAATGTGGGCCTGGAAGAACAGCTTGGGCATCGCGATCAGGACCCGATCTTGAAAGATGCGGATTCCGATTTTCCCGAACCTGGGAATAATCCAGAACATAGCGGCGAGCAGGAACGCGAAACGGCGTAACCAGCCTGCCGGGAGTCAACCGTAAAAGGCCCTCTCTTTGAGAGGGCCTTTCTTGTCAGTGCGCTAGCGTCGGTGTCCTCGCGCTGCTATCGCAACTCTTCCATGACGGCGTCCAACACTTCCTTGCTTGGCCGCGTCAGCGATTCGGGCAGAGTGGCCAGAGGCTGGTCGACGACATTCAACATGTCGAGGAAATTTGGGGCCTCCGGGTTTACGTAGAACACTCCGGTCAACACTTCGCCCTTGTCGTGAGCTTCGGTAAGGCGCGTGATGGCGCGAATCTTATCCGTCGGGTCGTAGTCTTCTTCCAGTTTGCGCAGGTGCAGCCGGGAGCCGTCGTGCATGGTGACTTCCACGGTTGAGCCGGGATCGTATTCGACCGCAATGTCCTCGAAGTGTGGGACGAAGCTAACGTCTTGCAACGTCTCTTCGTGCTCCTTCACGTACTTGTAGGACTTCGTCGAACCCTCGTGGTCATTGAAGGTGACGCAGGGCGAGACCACGTCGAGCATGACCGTCCCCTTGTGGGCGATCGCAGCCTTCAACATTGCGCTCAACTGGCGTTTGTCGCCAGAGAACGAGCGCCCGACCAAGGTCGCGCCGAGTTGAATCGCTAGCGCACAGGTGTCAATCGGGGGAAGGTCGTTTACGACGCCGGTTTTGAGCTTCGAACCCAGATCGGCAGTGGCCGAGAACTGGCCCTTCGTCAGACCGTAAACTCCATTGTCCTCGATGATGTAAATGATCGGAAGATTGCGGCGCATGAGGTGCACGAATTGCCCGATGCCAATGGAAGCGGTGTCGCCATCGCCGCTGACGCCGATGCAGACCAGTTTGCGGTTCGCCAGCATCGCACCCGTCGCCACAGAGGGCATGCGGCCGTGTACCGCGTTGAAGCTGTGAGAGCGGCTCACGAAGTACGCGGGCGTTTTCGAGGAGCAGCCAATGCCACTGGGTTTGATGAGCAGCTCCGGCTGCACGCCCATCTCATACATCGCCTCGATGATGCGCTCGGAGATGGCGTTGTGGCCGCATCCGGCGCAGAGCGTGGTCTTGCCGCCCTTGTAATCCATCACGGTCAGGCCGATCCGGTTGGTTTTTGGTCCGGCTGCTCCGGGCTCAACGGTGGTCGTCGACATTTACTTGCCCTCCATGCTGGTCAGTTCGTCGGTAATGGACCGTGCGTCGAGCGGCAGCCCCGTGATGTGGGCGATGCTGCGCAGGCGCGTGGTCAACTCGGGCTTCAGGTCGAGTCTGAGCAGGGTAAGCATCTGGGCGTCGCGGTTCTGATCGACTACGTAAATGCGATCGTGCTGCTCGATGAACTCATGCACCTCGCGCGTAAAGGGATACGCTCTGAGCCGCAGGTAGTCGGTTTCGATGGTGTATTCGTCACGTAATTGGTCGCGGCTCTCGGTGATGCCCCAGTGCGAGGTTCCATAGCCGATGATGCCAATTTTTGCGTTGTTGCCCTTGGTAATCTCGGGACGCGGAACGAACGAGCGTGCGGTTTCAAACTTGCGGTTCAGGCGCTCCATGTTGTTTTCGAAGTCGTCGGCACGCTCGCTGTATTGCGCCCTCTCGTTGTGGCCGCTGCCACGCGCGAAGTAAGCCGCCGCCGGATGAATCGTACCCGGAAGCGTGCGGTAGCCGATGCCGTCTCCGTCCACGTCTTTGTAACGCGCGAATCCGCCTAGCCGGTCAAGATCTTCCTTGCCCAGAACTTTGCCGCGATTGATCGGTGTGGTCGGGTATTCGAACGGATCGGACATCCAATTGTTCATCCCCAAATCCAGATCCGACATAACGAAAACCAACGTCTGGAATTGCTCGGCAAGATTGAAGGCTTCGGGCGCCATGCTGAAACACTCCGTCACCGAGCAGGGAAACAGCATGATGTGCTTGGTATCGCCGTGCGACAGAAACGCTGTTGAAAGAATGTCGCCCTGGGAAGTGCGCGTCGGCAGACCAGTGGACGGACCAACTCGTTGGATGTCCCAGATTACGCCGGGAACTTCGACATAGTAGGCAAGTCCGGCGAACTCCGACATGAGTGAGATGCCCGGGCCTGCGGTGGCGGTCATGCTGCGCGCACCCGCCCATCCCGCGCCGATAACCATCCCGATCGCGGCCAGTTCATCTTCGGCCTGCACAATGGCGAACGTCGCTTTGCCGTCCGGGCCGATGCGGTATTCCTTCATGTACTCAATCATCGTCTCGACCAGCGACGACGACGGTGTGATCGGATACCAGGTCACGACAGTGCATCCGGCAAACATGCAGCCGAGGGCGGCGGCAGAATTGCCGTCGATGATGATCTTGCCGGCGGTCGCGTTCATCCGCTCAATGTAAAAGGCGCCGCGCTTTTGCAGGTTCGCCTTGGCGTAATCGAATCCTGCCTGGGCCGCAGCCAGATTCAGATTGGCCGCTTTCACTTTTTTGGCGAACTGCTTGCGGATGGCCTTCTCGACCTCGGCCATGTCGATAGTAAGCAGGCTGGCGACTACGCCAACATAAACCATATTCTTGACCAGCTTGCGCAGCTTGGCTTCAGGGCAAACCGCAGCGACCAGCTTGTCGTAGGGAACGGCGTAAAAGATCAAATCATCCCGCAGCTTGTGCAGGGCGAGCGGTTCGTCGTAGAGAACCGAAGCGCCGGCAGCCAGCGACATTGTGTCTTCCTGAGCGGTCTCTGGATTCATGGCCACCAGGAAATCGATTTCCTTTTTGCGTCCGATGTAGCCATGCTTGTTGGCTCGAATCGTGTACCAGGTGGGAAGTCCGGCGATGTTCGAGGGGAACATGTTCTTGCCGGAGACTGGTACGCCCATTTGGAAAATGCTGCGTAAAAGAACGGTATTCGAACTTTGCGAACCGGAACCGTTGACCGTCGCGACCTGAATGCTCATGTCGTTGACGATCCGCTTTTGCCCCACGCCGCCGGCGGAACCCCGAGGCGTGACATCGGTAGTAGCCATCCCAACACCTTCCTTCAATTAGCAGGCGGAACCCTGTCGCCCATTGATTTATGGATCACAGAGGAGGAAAACATTCCATTATAACGGCGGCGCGCCGCTCCGTGTCGTCAAATCGCCCGTCCCTAGCCCGAGGAATCCGCTTTTGAACACAACACATGTCTCTTATCCCGAGCGAAGCGGAATCTGATTTTTTCTGGCCGCGGGCAGAAACGAGATTCCTCGTGTCGCTCCGAATGACATGGCGTAATGTGCGCGCTACTCGGTCTTGTAGAACTGGGCCATGCTCCGAAACTTATTATATCGTGACACGAGCAATTCGGCAGGAGGGACCTTCTTCAGTTCTGCGTAATGTTTTTGCAGGCTGGCATCAAGCAAAGCCGCAGCAGCCTCATGGTCGCGATGGGCTCCGCCCTCAGGCTCAGGAACGATATCATCGATGCAGCCAAGTTCGCTGAGGTCGGTGGCCGTGATGCGCATGGCCTCGGCCGCCAGTTCTTTTTTGGACGCGTCGCGCCACATGATGGCGGCGCAGCCCTCGGGAGAGATCACCGAATAAATCGAGTTCTCCATCATGAGCACGCGATCCGCAACGGCAATCGCCAGGGCGCCGCCGCTGCCGCCCACACCGATCACGGTCGCAATGATCGGCACCTCGAGGCGTGCCATCTCGCGTAGATTATAGGCAATCGCCTCGGCCTGTCCGCGCTCTTCCGCATCAATGCCGGGGTAGGCGCCATCGGTGTCGACCAACGTGAAGATCGGGCGCCGGAATTTTTCCGCAACCTGCATCACCCGGATCGCCTTCCGATAGCCCTCGGGGTGTGGCGTGCCAAAGTTGCGGTGCACGCGCTGCTTCATATCGCGGCCTTTCTGGGTCGCGACAATCAGAATTTCATCGCCATGAAACCGCGCCATGCCGCAGATGATGGCCGCGTCGTCGCCATACTTACGATCGCCGTGAATCTCGCTGAAGTCGGTGAAGACGCGTTCAATGTAGTCAAGCGATTGCGGGCGCTGCGGATGCCGCGCCAGTTCGGTCTTCTGCCAGGCTGTGGGAGGAGCGTTCATCTGCTCGCGTAGCTTCTCGATGCGGTCCTGCAGGCGCGCGATCTGGCGACGGGTCGCGTCGTCGGCGTCCGGCGACCTCAGTTCGGCGACCTGGCGCTCGATCTGCTCCAACTCTTGCTGCGCTTTTTCGGCGGATGTCATGCGTTGAATTCAGGCGATGATGCGCACGCTGCCCCGCCCGCACAATTGTTCCACGCGGGCGATGAAGTTGCGGTCTGGCAGGACATTATAGCCTTCCGCTTCCATCACCACCATGAAATCGCCCTGGCGCTCCACGTCGAATAGCACCTTAGCCTCTCCCTTACGCTCCAGGAAGAGCGTGTGCAGGTCGTCAACGGTGGTTTCGCCTGAGGACTCAAGCGGCACCCGAATGCGTATGGCGCGAGGCAGCGGAACCTTGGCCTCCTCCAGCGGCTGAATTTCCGCCGCCGTGATCTTGGGGTTGGCGCCTTCCTCGATGCGCACGCCGGATCGAACCAGCACCGGAACTTCCAGCTTTACTTTGTCGCCGATGCGTTTGAAAGCCTCAGGAAAGACAATCATGTCAATCGAGCCCGACATATCTTCAAGTGTGGCTTGAGCGTAGAAGTCCCCACGTTTCGATTTCAGCACCCGCACGTTGCTGATGATGCCGGCAGTCACGATGGTTTCGTCTTTGCCCGTGGATCGGGTCATCGCGGCGATTTCTTCGATGCTGAGCGCCTGCAGGTCGGTGAGCTTGTCTTTGTATTTTTGCAAAGGATGGCCGCTGATAAAGAAGCCTAGAATCTCTTTTTCGGCGGCGAGGCGCGTGTGCTCGTCCCAGTCGGGAATGTTGGGCAACTTATCGTTGTGCGCTTCGGAATCCTCCTGCTGAAAGACTCCGAACAGGCCGTGCTGGCCCGATTCCGCGTCGCGCTGCGCTTTCTGCGCTCGCTCCATCGCCTTGTCCAGCATGGCCATTAACTGCGCGCGGCGGCCCAACGAATCCATCGCGCCGCTCTTGATTAGGGATTCCAGCACCCGCTTGTTGAGCAAGCGAAGATCGACATGCTCGCAGAATTCGAAAATCGATTTGAAAGAGCCGAGTTTCTTGCGGGCGGCCACGATCGATTCGATGGCGTTGCCGCCGACGTTTTTCACCGCGGCCAGGCCGAAACGGATGGACTCGCCGTGCGGAGTAAAGTTGGCATCCGAGACGTTGATGTCGGGCGCTTCGACGGCAATGCCCATCTCGCGGCATTCGTTAATGTACTTGACCACGTCGTCGGTCGAGCCGGTGACTGACGTCAGCAGGGCCGCCATGAACTCCACGGGATAATGCGTTTTCAGGTAGGCGGTGTGATAGGCCAGCAAAGCGTAGGCCGCGGAGTGTGACTTGTTGAAACCATATCCTGCAAACTGCGCCATGAGGTCGAAAATCTTTTCAATCTTCTTTGGCGGAAATTTGCGCTGGGCAGCGCCTTCGACAAAACGTTCGCGCTGTTGCGCCATTTCCTCGGCCTTTTTCTTGCCCATGGCGCGCCGCAGCAAGTCCGCCTCACCCAGGGAGTAGCCGGCCAGCCGGTTCGCGATCTGCATCACCTGTTCCTGGTACACAATCACGCCCAGCGTTTCTTGCAGGATTTCCTTCAACTCCGGCAGTTCATACTCGACTTTCTTGCGCCCGTGCTTGCGATCCACAAAGTCGTCGATCATGCCGCCCTGGATCGGGCCGGGCCGGTACAGCGCGTTCAGAGCGGTGAGATCCTCAATCGAATTCGGCTGGTACTTGCGCAACACATCGCGCATGCCGTGCGATTCAAACTGGAAGACGCCGGAGGTGAGTCCCTTGTGGAAGACCTTTTCGTACGTTTCGTGATCCTCCAGCGGAATCTGATCCAGATTTAGCAACGTGCCGCGCGTCTGTTCAATCAGCTTCAGCGCGTCGGTCAGAATCGTGAGCGTGGTCAGGCCGAGGAAGTCCATCTTCAGCAGGCCCATCTTTTCGATGGCGACCATATCGAAGGCAGTTACGATTTCGTCGTTCTTGGTGCGATGCAGCGGCACCAGGTCAGTGAGCGGCCGCGGGGAGATCACTACTCCGGCGGCGTGCACTCCGGAATTGCGGACCATGCCTTCCAGTTTTTTGGCGGTCTCAAACAGTTCGCGAATCTGCGCATCTTTTTCGATCGCTTCGCGCAGCTGCGCGGAATCCTGAATCGCCTGCTCCAGCGTGATATTCATCTGCGTGGGGACCATCTTGGCGATGCGGTCGACGTCGGCATAAGGAATGTCCATCGCGCGGCCAACATCTTTAATCGCGGCCTTCGCCGCCATGGTGCCAAAGGTGATGATCTGGGCGACATTGTCCCGGCCGTATTTTTGCGTGACGTAGTTGATGACTTCGCCGCGGCGGTTCATGCAGAAATCGATGTCGATGTCGGGCATGGACACGCGCTCAGGATTCAGGAAGCGCTCAAACAGCAACTCATGTTGCAGCGGGTCGATATCGGTGATACCGAGCGCGTAGGAGACCAGCGAACCCGCGGCTGATCCGCGGCCCGGGCCAACCGGAATGCCTTGCTCCTTGGCATAGCTTATGAAGTCCCAGACGATCAGGAAATACCCGGGGAACTGCATCTGCTGGATGATGGCGAGTTCGCGCTCCAGGCGCTGTTCGTAGTCGGTAATGGAATGTTTCAACTTCCCTTGCTCGTGCAGCGGGCGCAGCGTCTGCAGCCGGCGCGCAAAGCCCTCGCGCGTAACGTGCACGAAGTAGCTGTCGATGGTGTAGCCGGGCGGAACCTCGAATTGCGGAAACGGATTCGCAACCTTTTCCAGGCGCAAACTGCAGCGTTCGGCGATGTCAAGCGTGCGCGTGACCACCTGCGGGGCATCCTTGAAGACGCGCGACATCTCGTCGTGGCTCTTGACGAAAAACTGCGTGCCGTCAAACTTCATGCGCCCGGTGTCGTGAATGGACTTGCCGGTCTGGATGCACAGCATGACGTCCTGCGCGTGAGCATCGTCTTCGCAAAGATAGTGGCTGTCGTTGGTAGCGACGAGAGGTAGGCCAAGTTCTTTTTCCAGCTGGAAGAGGCCGGGATGGATGCGGTGCTCCATCTCCAGGCCCTGATCCTGAATCTCGAGATAAAAATTCTGTTTGCCGAAAATGTCGGCAAACGTTCCGGCCGCCGCGCGCGCCGCGTCGTAATTGTTCTCCATCAGGCGCTCGGCCACTTCACCTTTCAGGCAGCCCGAGAGGCCGATCAGCCCACGCGAATGCTCTGCAAGAAACTTTTTGCTGACGCGCGGCTTGTAGTAAAAGCCGTGCAATGAGGCCTCAGACGTGATCTTGACCAGATTGCGGTAGCCTTCTTCGTTCTCGGCCAGCACCAGCAGGTGGTTGTAGGTGTCGCCTTCGGGCGCGGCCCGGTGATCATCTTTCTTGCAGATGTAAAGTTCGCAACCGACAATCGGCTTCACGCCATGCTTGTACGCCGCATTGACGAAGTGCACCGCGCCAAAAATGTTGCCGTGGTCGGTCATGGCCACGGCGGGCATGCCCATTTCTTTCACCCGCTGGCAGAGTTTTTCGACATCACAGGCGCCGTCGAGCAGGGAGTAGTCGGTGTGCAGGTGCAGGTGAACGAATTGGGACATGGGTTGGGTAAAGCTAGTTTACCGCAGTGGGAGCAGAGGAAAAGTATTCGTTTCTGTGGTTTTAGCGTCCTGGAACACACAACAGGGGTCTCGACGAGTGCGACGACGGCGTCACTCTCTGACGGTAGAATGCTGATGCTATTGGTTCATCAACGCTTTTGATATGCAGCACTGGCTAGATCAACATCAATCCGCCCTTTGGTTCATATTTCCCGCGTATTTCGCGGCGCTTTGGCTGCTCGTTTCCGCAGTTATCAGCTTTATCGGTGGCTGGACAAAACTAGCCGGGGTATTCCGCTCAGGCAAGCCTTTCATTGGCCAGCAATGGACAGGGCAGAGTGGTCAAATGCGGTGGATAGCTGGGTACGGCAACTGCCTTACCGTAGGCTGCAACCCCGAGGGTCTATATCTTGCGACAATGGCACTGTTCCGTTTCAGACATCCGCCGCTCCTGGTTCCATGGAGTGAAATCAGTATCTCGCAAAGAAAGATTCTGTTCTTTCGTTTTGTTCGGTTCAGCTTGGGACATGAACTCCATATTCCGCTCTACTTGCGATGGAAATTGGCCGACAAGCTGAGACGGGCTGCGGGAGATCGATGGCCGATTGAAACAATCGCATAAACCCGACAATCGGTCGCTGATAGACCATTTCACGTTTGACCGCTGGCCCATGAGTCAATGAGTTCTATGGGGGATGTTACGTCAATCGCCCTTGTGGCAAGATGCTTGCGGCACGGAACTATGAAATATCAGTTGGTCTTGCAGTTCGGAGCAACGTCGACGGAGGACTTTGATCGCTTAGTCGCTCTTGAGGATACGCTGATTGGAGAGCTGGACGACCTTGCGACAGTGGACGGTCACGACTTCGGTCTTGGGGAGTTCAACATTTTCATTCTGACGGACGATCCTGCCGAATCCTTCGATAAAGCGCACCGAGTTGTGACCGATCAGGGCGTCCCTAACGCCATGCGCTCAGCGTACCGACAACTGGATGGTGAGGACTACGTGATCCTCTGGCCTTCATCGCTCAAGAAATTTAAGGTCTTGTGAAGACGCGACTTTGTCGGTGAGTGATATGGCGATTTTGCGACAGTTACGACTTGGACGGCGGCGCGATCTCCTTATCCCGCAGATCGTTAATGTCAAACCGCGCGACCCATGTGTGCTCTGAATCCGAATATTCGATGATGCCCTTGACCGGAAAAAAATCTCCCGCCGTCAGTTCGACCTCCAACCCGTTTCGCAGCGCGACCTCCGATTCGTTGAGGGACCGTGTGGCCCCAATCGTGTTCAGGCGCACTCTTCCTTCCTGATCACAGTTGTTGAAATCGACATCGATGCTCGGCATGACTTGTCCAGTCCTCTGGATCTTGTTGTTGATTGTAATTGAGCCGATTTAACGCCACTTATCACTCGGTGCCTCGTAAGAACGCCTCTGCACGTTGGATAATCGCGTCGCGCAGTTCGGGCGTGACGGATACCGACCCGTTGGGGTCAATGCCATCAATTCGCACGAAAGCGCGCAGGTCGGGCATTTGCAGGTGTGCGTGTCGTTGGAAGATGCCACAGACTTGCAGAAAGCCTTCGTAGGGGTCTAGCGTGCGTTCCACGATTCGCTTCATCAAATGCTTCGCAGCGATCATCGCATCTGCTCTTTGCTGCACGAATCGTTTCTTGCGACTGTGTATCTGCATTGCCACCGACCGTAGATCGTTGACCTCAGTAGCTTGGCCCCTCGCAACGAGCCATTCTAACGGATGGTTTACGAAACCAAGCCTTAGCAAGCTTGCGCCCTTTCTTCGCCTTCTTCCGGGGAGTCAGAGTTATGGGGAACAGCGCTCAAAACGCGGCGCGATCGTCAGCGGCGAGAGCCAATTTCCTCAAAAGCGTGACAAGTTGGGAACTTCTAGCTCAAGCCGGCCGCTGCGGCTTGCGCTTGTTGCAGCAGCTTGCGGGCTTGCGCTATCAACTCTGCCACTTCGAAGGGCTTCACCAGGCACGGGACGTTGTTTTCCTGCAGGTAGGCCCGTCCATTACCCGTTTCCACTCCGTTCGAGAACGTGAACAGGACGTGGCCCTTCATGCCCGGGCAATTTTCTGTGAGCCACTGATAGGATTCTTGCGCCGTCCACTGGCCCGGCATGTTGCCAAGAATCAGTGCGTCGAAAGCTTCTGAAAGGAGGCGGGTTTTCACATCCTGCGCTGTCTTGGCAGTCACGACCGTGGCGCCTGCGCCCGCGAGCACGTCGCGCTCAAATTCCAGCACCGCTTCTTCTTCCTCCACCAGCAGCACACGGCCGTGGGTGGCTCCCTCATGCGGTCGCGGAACCGGCTTGGGCGCCTCGGCTTCGACCCGAGCTGTAGCCACCGCGGGCAGTCGTACCTCAATGATCGCGCCGCCGTCAGGACCATTGTTGGCGGTAATGTCGCCGCCATGTTCTTTCACAATGCCGTAGCAGATGCTCAACCCGAGCCCGGTGCCTTTGCCCACGCTCTTGGTGGTGTAGAAAGGATCGAAGATGCGCTTCGGCTCCTTGATTCCGGCGCCGTCGTCGCTGAACTGCGTGCAAACGTGTCCGCCCGCGTTGGAGATCTTAATTTTGATCTTGCCAGTGCGCCCTGTTTCTTGAATGGCGTCGACGGAATTGTTGATGATGTTCAGGAACACTTGCTCGATCTGATGCGGGTCGGCGACCACCAAGGCAGGTTCGGAAGGGACGTCGCGCTCGACCTTGATGTTGTTGATCTTCAGGTCGTAGTCGCGCAGGGCCAGCGTCTCATCGAGCACTTTCCGCATGTCGACTTCATCGCGCTGCGGCTTGCGCTGGCGCGCGAAGGATAAAAGATTCTGCACCACCCGGTGGGTGCGCTGTGCCTGCTTGAAGAGCTTGCTGACATAGTCCTGCGCGCGGGTGTTCAGGCCTTCGGTCTCGAGCAGCTGGGCGTAGCCAAGGATCGCGGTCAGCGGATTGTTGAGTTCGTGGGCGACGCCGGCAATGAGTTGTCCGACGGCCGACATCTTCTCGCTTTGCAGCAGTTGTTCCTGAGTCTTGCGCAGATCTTCGTAGGCGCGGCAGGTCTCTTCGTAGAGCCGAACTTTTTCGATGGTGGTGGCGAGCTGGCGGCTGATCGCGACCAGAAGATTCTCGTCGTTGTTGGAATATTCGTGTCCGAGGTTGTTGCACAGTCCCATAATGCCGACCGGGCTGTCCTTGCCCCAGAACAGAATCCAGATCCAGGAACGGTCTGCATCAGATCGCAGGAAGTCGGCAACTTTGGGCGGCAGGTGCGGCAAATATTCCGCTGTGACCACTTCGGTGCGCGAGCGCATCACCAGATCGCCAAAGCCTTCGGTGAAGGAAATCTCCGCCGTCCGCATCTTGTCGCGGCTGCGCGGGCCCCAGGCGGCGCGGCGGCGATAGGTGGTCGTGTCGGTATCGGATAAATAGACGGTTCCACTTTCTGCGCCAAAGAGCGTGACCACCTGCCGCAAGGTCAGGTTCAGAATTTCATCCAGGTCGAAAGATTGCGCCGCGACCACGGCCATGGCGTTGAGCGCGTTTAGTTCGCGGTTGCGTCGCCGCATCTCGTCTTCGGCGCGCCGCTTCTCCGTCATGTCGAGAACGAATCCCTGGTAGCGCTCCACCTTGCCGGTCGCATCGCGCGTGGCGAAGCTGCTCTCCACCGCCAGCAGAAGCGTCCCATCCTTCCGGCGCAGCGTAGCTTCGAAATTCCGTACGTAGTTGTGGGTTTCAATCTCTCTGCGGAAGGCATCGCGCTGGTTCGGGTCAACACAGATTTCGGAATCCAGGTTCAGAACTAGCAGTTCTTCGCGGCTCGCGTAGCCCAGCATGTGAACGAACGCGTCATTGCAGTCAATCAGCTGGCCGGCGGGACCGGCGATGTAAACGCCCTCCTGCACCTGCTCGAAGAGCAAACGATATTTTTCTTCTGCGGACCGGCGCTCGGTAATGTCGCGGACCACGTGAATGGTGCCTTTTTGCGGGCTGCCTTGCTCGGTGTAAGAAGAAGTTGATACCACCGAGAAGCCGCCGAAGCAAGGGTCGGCGCCCTCGGTGAACTCTTCGTCCCCGCCCATGGCGCAGTACGGGCACCCCGTCCACTCGCCCAGCGTGTGCGGCAAGGTGGATTCACAGCTGCTGCCGATTACGTCCGCTGCGGCCTGACCCAACTGTTCGAGCAGAACCTGATTGGCCTTAATGATGCGGTAGTCGGCGTCGTGCGCCAGGATAATGTCGTGAATCGAGTCGAACGTATTCATCCACTGACGCTGCGAGCGCAGGTTCTGCTCGAGCAGGCGGAAGTTTTCTACGGCGATTGCCAACTGCTTTGCGCAGGCCTGCAGAAAATCTAACTCCTCCGGAGTCCACTTTCGGGCGGTGGAATCGCCGAGCATCAGCAATCCGACGGGAGCTTTGTTGCCCGTGACCGGGACTGTCACGAGTTGGCGAATCTTCTCGGTCGCGAGTGATTCTTTCGGTTCGAGAATGGAGGCGGCGCCGGTTGTGATTTTTGCTGGAGATTGCGCCAACAGTTTCTGCACTTCGTCGCCGATGGGAGCAAAGCCTGCATCGCGCAGAAAATCGGATGACAGCCCGACCGCATGGGTGGCGACCAGGTGCCCACCCTCGAGCAGCCGGAACCAGGCGGCCCGCACTCGCATCGCGCCCTTCAATTCTTCGACGGCGGATTGGACCACATTTCCATATTGCTGAGCGCTGATCAGACTGCTGGTGATGGCGTGGACGGCGTACAGCCGGCGCGACCGCGACCGCGACTCATCAAAGGTGACCAGCAACATGCTCACGCCAAGCGCAATCTCCATCGCGAGGAACGCCGTTGGGGACACGCCGTCCGTGAAAGGCGACCAGGAAAGATGAAGCAGCGGCAGACACAGCGCCAGCAACCACGCTGAGGGCTCCCAGCGTCCGCGACGCGCCCGCAACAGGGCCAGCGATGCCGTCAGCAAAACGATCCGGTAACTGACTTCAACGGCCATCCGCACGGGCAGGGAATCGGGCCACAACAGCACCCGCGCCCCGCCAAAGCCCACCAGCAGCGGCGTAATCACCGTCAACGCCAAGATAAGATCGCGGCTGCGGGTGTAAAGGAGAACTGCGCCCGCCAGCAATCCCACGGAGAGCAAGAACGTCGTCTGTACCACGACTTCATCGAATGGAGCGGGTATTTTCGCGGCGAAGCAATGTTCGGCCATGCGCGAAGCAACGAAAGCGGCCCAGCCAAAAATCCAGATTTTAAGATAGTTTTCCCTGAATGCCCGGAGCGCGAGCAGCGAGGCACCTAACAGAATCAGCAGAGACAGCTCCGCCGCTGTAGGCCGGGCGAGGCCAAGCCCTGCAACCGTGTTCCAAATCGACCAAAGGGACGCGCTCATCGCATTGCGGACGTACGTCTTCCTTGTTTGTGAATATCATGGTCCGGCCCTTTCTGGATGCAGTTTCCGGACCACAATGATTACTTTCGGCATCTCCACGGTGGGTTACAATCGCCGATAGACTTTCGTGTAACCCCATGGCAGATCGCATTCTTGTAGTCGACGACGAAGAGCCGATTCGGGAAATTGTTGCCTCCATGCTGGGCACTGCCGGGTACTCCTGCAAACAGGCCGCTTCCGGCATGGAAGCGCTCGCCGTTCTTACCTCTGGGGAAGAGTTCGAGTTGATGCTCTCGGACCTGATGATGGCGGACCTCGACGGCATCGGCCTGTTAGAGCGCACCAAGGAAAAGTATCCCGACATGCCGGTCGTGATGGTCACTGCAGTGCACGATATTTCTGTTGCGCTAGCCGCCATTCGGAACGGGGCCTACGACTATCTGTTGAAGCCCTTCGAGCGCGAGCAATTGCTCAACACCGTCAGCCGCGCGCTCGAGAACCGGCGCCTGAAAGTCGAAAACCGAACCTACCAGACGAACCTGGAGTCCCTGGTCAAGGCCCGCACCGATCAATTGCAGGCCGCCATGGCCAGCCTGGAGCGCTCCTACGACATCACGCTCGAAACCCTGGGCGACGCGCTCGACTTGAAGGATCGTGAAACCGAAGGCCATTCGAAGCGCGTAACCGCTTTCACGATTGCGATCGCGCGCGCCATGGGCCTGCCTAGGGAACAAATCAACACCATCGCCCGCGGCGCCTTCCTGCATGATATCGGTAAAATCGCGATCCCCGACAAAATCCTGAACAAGCCAGGAAAGCTCGAGCCCGAAGAATTCAACGTCATGAAGGAGCACGCCTATCACGGCTTTCAGATCGTCAAGAAGATTCCATTCCTTGCCGAGGCCGCCGAGATTGTCTACTCACACCAGGAGTGGTTCAACGGCAGCGGATATCCCCGTGGCCTTAAGGGCGAGCAGATTCCGCTCGGAGCGCGCATCTTCTCTGTCGCCGACACGCTGGACGCCATCACTTCCGATCGCATCTACCGGCCGGCACAGACCCTGCAAGCTGCCAAGGTTGAGATCGAGAAGTGGGCTGGACGCCAGTTTGATCCCGAGGTGGTGAAGGTCTTCCTGGAAATGCCCGACAACATCTGGGAGGATTTGCGCCGGGAAATTCAAGACTCCCAGATATACAGAGTGGCGTATTCGGTCACCGCCAAGGGCTAAAGCCTGCTTGCAGAGGACTATTCTGTGTTTCCTGCCCAGTCGGCCACAGTCTGCGCGTCGAGTCGATCATCCTTGCGCCCGCTCTCTCCAATCAAATGGTGTCTAATTAACGGGCGCAGAACGCCAGATGAAGAGCGAGTCGACATGGGGAATTGTGCCTTGCGGGACGCAACTTGCAAAAAGCTTCTAAGAATTGGAGTCTTGTGCTGGTTGCACGCAATCGCATACTCACTCTCCGCGCAGAACTCTGCCTCGGAAACACTCATCTCCTTCGGTTCCTTCGACACTCCGTTGAAGAAGAAAGTTGTGGATTTTGGTCCTTCTCCCTACTATCCCAGCCCGAAAACGGCCCCCCACATTAAGCTGTCATGCTTTTACTTCCCTACCTTTATGGTTAACGAATATGACGAAGGACAGAAGGGTGCGACGTGGCTTAGGATTGTTCCAATCAGCAACGGGTCCATGCTTTCGTGCACGCGATCGCATCACCCAGATGAAAAGGCTATTGACTGGTTTGGATACTTTGAAGCCGTCAAAGCGAATCTAGTGTTCTTTAATGGCGCAGACGGACAGGATGGAGGAATGCCATTCGCCGTCTTCGATTCAAGAACTGGGAAGAAGATTTTTGAGGATTTGGCCTACGATTCAAGCTTTGTGAATATGCGAGTTGAGGTTTCTCAGTTCAATAAGTTGCGCGTCGGTGGCTCTAAGGATGGGATTTCTCTGAGGTATCTCCGCGTCGTCGCCGCGGATTGCGACCTAGACAAGGAAAAAGCCACCTGCTGGCAGCGGATGAAGGCGAAGCTCGGAGTAGAGAGTTCTGAAGTGCCGGTTTGTGTCGGTTACAAAGACATACCGACACCCTGCGTTTCGGCAGTCGCCTATCCCGTTGAGGTTCGTCTTTCCTCTGAACCAGTGATCAAAACTATCACTGGCCCGGTAAGGTGCTGGCCGGTGGATTAAGTACGTCCGAAGTATGGACTGGATAAATCCATCGTTCGCGATAAATCCCATCGTCTCCATTGCGATACATCGCCATTCCTTTACCTCTGAAGCCCGTGAAATGGGCCATCCTGGAAATCAAATTGTTTGTCGCTTCACCACACCAATCCCCGAATCGGTCGCCGTTTTGCTCGAACGACGAAACACCGAATCGCAAACTCGGTTGGTGAGTTCGATAGTGGTCTCGACTTGCGATAAAGCACCCGTGATCAAAACCGCCAACGGAAGCGACAGTGCGTTCCGCGCTTCGGGGTCCAGTAACGCTTGCATTACTTTGAGGGAGGGCTCGTATGCCATTTGGTACTCCTAAAGGATCGTGAGTATTCTCTTAACTACTTCGATTCTGCCGCATCAACATGCGTCGCTTCAATACAGTAGACACCTAATTACCAAAGTACATGTCCCAGCGCTGGCGCGGACTGCCTATTGACCCTGAAGTGATGAAGGAGTGGAACCATTCACCACGGCCAGCACCAACGTCGTGTGCGACTGAACCTTACAGCGCCGATAAATTTGGGCAACGGGGCGCTGCCGCGAATGAGCGTTGGAGGAAGAATTGTTCTTGTAACCAGCCATGGAACCGGATCATCCCTTCATTCCACGCCGACATGCCAATTTACATCTAGTTGCCAGGACTAGGATTCCAGCAACGCCCGTAACTTGTGAGCGTATCTGCGGCTCGACGTGACCACCGTTCCTTCTGCCACTACGATGTCGTAAACGCCATCGAACATCGGACGAATCTCGCTAATGCAGGCAGCGTTCACGATGGCTGATTTCCGCACGCGAATGAAGTGGTGTGGCGCCAGCTTCTCTTCCAGATGCGCTAGGGTTTCCCGCAACAGGTGACTGTCTTTGGCGGTGTGTATGCAGGCATAGTTTCCTGTGGCTTCGATCCACAAAACGTTGGAAACGGGAACAAAGAAAATCCGCTTCTTGTCCTTCACTACAAAGCGTTCGAACGGACGGAGACTCCGAAGAGATTGGAGCAGTGGTTCGAGACCTCTATTTCCTTTCCCGCGCTGTTCGAGAACCTGGAGTGCGTGCGCCAGCGCCTTGGCAAATCGCTCCTTATCATACGGTTTCAGGAGATAGTCAACAGCGTGCACTTCGAAAGCCCGAATGGCGTGCGCATCATGAGCGGTGACGAAGACATAAACGGGAGACGGGCTGGTCGATGGCTCCACATTTTCGATGACTCCAAAACCATCCAGATCGGGCATCTGGACATCGAGAAAAACGATGTCAGGATGAAGTTCGTTGATCTGCTCCACCGCAGTGATTCCGTTCGCCGCCTCGCCTACAACTTCAATGTCGTTGTGTCTGGCCAGATAGCGGCGGATACCGCGGCGGGCGATCGGTTCGTCATCGACGATGAGGACTCGGGTCTTCATGCGAACTCCGCAGTGGAATGGTGATGATGGCCTCACAGCCTCGACCGTCGCCCCGGGTAAGTTCCAGCGACGACTCGTCCCCGTAGAGCTGTTTCAAGCGTGACTGGACATTGGTGAGTCCGACGCCGAATCGCAGGCGCGATACTGGTGCTGGGCCCGGGCCGTCATCGCGAACGCAGAGACAAACTCTGCCGTTGTGGCGTTGCACAGCGATCTCTAGCCGGCCTGCGGCGGAATCGGCGCTGATGCCGTGCTTGATGGCATTCTCAACCAGTGGCTGAAGCGCCAGGCTTGGGACATAGACTCCGAGAAGGTCAGGTGGCACTTGCATGTGAACTTTCAAGCGATCGTGAAAGCGTGTCTGTTCGATCTCCAGGTACTTGCTGACGAACTCGAGCTCGCTCTGCAAGGTGGTCTCGTTCTCCCGCCGTTCGAGGGCCATGCGCAGCAAGTCGCCGAGGCTGACCAGCAGATGGCTTGCCGCATCGACGTCTTCCTGCATCAGGACTCCGATGGTGTGAAGACTGTTGAACAAAAAGTGCGGATGTAACTGGCTCTTAAGGTTCTCAAGTTCGGCGTGGGAGAGCTGCGTTTCCAGTTGCGCCGCTACAGTCTGGCGCTCCATAGCGGCCTGGTAAAAGTGGACCGACTGATACAGTCCCACAACTAACCAGTACGTAAGCACGCCGGTGAGGCTCATCGATACAACACTGCCTGTGAACGTCGGAAGAGGGCGTGGTGCACCAGGACCGGTTATGCGAAAAAGGAGTCCCAGAATTCCATGGCTCAGAAAGTATTCTGTGACCGATACCAGTGGAGCCATCAGGAATGACGCGACTGTGTGGATCGCTATATGAGATACAAACCTCGGCCCCGTCAACGGGAACCGTTTCGCCAGAGCAATCACAAGCGGTGTGAACGCCGCCCATACGTTCCAGTAGACGAGTTCGATCACACCCACGAACATCCAACTGACGTGCCCGCCGTGAACCTTCGCCACCGCGATCTCCTGCACCGTGAACAACAGTCCTACAATCGTCCACGCACACGGGATCAAAATCCATCTCGTTCGTCCCATATCTGTCGTGGCCTCGAGCAATGGGTGTGTCGACCTCTCCGGGACGGATTATAGCGGAGCCTTCGAAGGAGACATCACTGAGGGCAGACCGCTTGCCTCACTCCGGACGCCGCATATCACTTTTCCTGCAAACTACTTGCGTGATTGCGACTTCTGCCGATTCGGGGGCACACCTGTTCGGTGTCTCGTCACGGGCTTCGGGGTGTCGGCCGCCTCAAGCAATTGCCGAAACCCGTGTTCCAATAGTTCGACGGCCTTCCCCAAAGCACCAAGTTGCCCAGCCCGCACTATCGCGACGGCCGGGCGCAAGTCAAACGATGGAGGACGCAATACTTTCACTGTGTCCATAGAGCGATTCCTGGCAATAAAGCGAGCAGGCAGCAGCCCAACACCATAACCGGACTGAACGAATGCTAGCTGCAAATGCATGTTGTGGACTTCAGCCGCAATCATTGGGGTGAAGCCGTCACGTTCCATCCGATCGAGGAGTCTTGCCCGAAGCGGGCACCCGGGCGGATTGAGCACCCAGGGTGCGCTGCCTAAACTTTTCCAATCACCGTCAAGGTTGCCCGCGGCGCCTTGAACGATCTCCATGCGGTCGCGAGCGATGATATTCGTCAGAAGAGGTGGAGGCGCGTTTTTACCTTCGGGCAAAAGCACGCCTGCAACGTCGAGCTCACCCGAGAGCAGCCGGTTGAACAATTCACCGGTAAGTTCGCTAACCAGCCGAACTCGGACCTTGGGGTATTTTTCAGTGAGCGCCAGAATAGGGTCGATAAGCGTCCTCTCGGCTAGAGGATGCGCGAGGCCGATACGCAAGAGGCCGTGGGGCTCGGCATGGCTCGAGGTAAGAGATTTCAGCGTCTCCGTTCGCAGCAGCAGATCTCGTGCTTGTTCGAGGACTCTGGAGCCAAGCGAGTTCAGGCGAGGCGGCTTCGTTGAGCGGTCGAGTAACTCAGCGCCCAATTCAGCCTCCAGCCTTTGGAGTTGCCGGGTTATCGCGGATGGCGTCCGGTATAGACGATCGGCTGCGCCGGCAATGGACCCGGCCTGGGCAAACTCTACGAGCGCGTGTAAATCGTTGAACACGGGATCCTCCTAAAGTAAATAGCAGAATCGTGCTAAAGCAGCAACATTATTGTGATAATAATGAACTTGTTGAATGTTGCTTGTCCAGCGATACTACATAGGATTCGTGCGTTTGTGGAGATTGATCAGCTACGAAACTAGCTAAAGGAGTTTGTTATGAGCAAAACAGCAATTACCTCGCCGGAACTCACGCCGCCGGTTGGCCCGTTTTCTCAGGCGATCCAAGTTGATGGTTTCCTCTATTTCAGCGGACAGGTCGCCCAAGATCCGTCCACGGGCAAGCTGGTGACCGGAGGTATCGCTGCCGAGACGGAGCGCGTCTTCCAGAACCTCTCGGCGGTTCTCAAGGCGGCCGGCAAGAGTTTCGATCACGTTGCGTGCGCCCGCGTGTTTCTCACGAACATGAGTGACTACGCCGCGATGAATGGCATCTACGCAAAGTATTTCAGCCCGCCCTTTCCCGCCCGCACGGCGATCGGGGTAGCCGCGCTGCCGCTTGGGGCCTGCGTCGAGATCGACCTCGTCGTCAAGGCTTGAGGTGACACACGGAGGTTGATCTCATGAAGTACGCATTTCAAATCGTCGATGTTTTCAGTTCGACACCGTTCGGCGGGAATCAACTGGCGGTTCTGCCGGACGCGGCTGGCATTTCGACCGAAGGCATGCAGAAGATTGCTCGTGAATTCAATTACGGCGAAACGACCTTCGTTCTGCCGAAGAACGACCCTGCGAACACCTGTCGAGTGCGCATCTTCACACCTCGGGTGGAGCTCAACTTTGCGGGGCATCCCTCGGTCGGCACAGCCTGTGCCCTCGTGATGAAACAGTATGCAGGGCTCAGTGCTCCAGTCCGGCTCATTCTGGAGGAGAATGTCGGTCCTGTAACGGTTGATGTCGATTACCGAAACGAGGCCATCTACGGCAGGTTGACGTTGACGCTGACGGAGAAGATCGAGGCACCGAGCGGCGCACCTTCTCCGACTGATCTCGCCGCCGTACTATCCGTCGAACCCGCCGAGGTGAACCAGGTCTTTTTCGCGGGCGTCGGTGTTCCATTTTGTTTTGCGCAACTAACCTCGAACGAAATGGTTGATCGGGCGGCGATGAATCGGGCTGCCTGGGCAGCAACGCTCTCACGAGCATGGTCTCCCCAGATATTCTTCTTCGCAGGAGATCTACGGGATGGCGGCAAGCTTTATGCTCGCATGTGGGCACCCGCGATGGGCATTGAAGAAGATTCCGCGACCGGCGCTGCTTGTGCCGGCCTCGTCGGCGCCATGGCATCGAAGCAAGATTTTGGCGGAACGACCTATCGCCTTTCAATCCAGCAAGGCGTCTCAATGGGTCGCAGAAGCGATATCGAAGCGGAGGCGCGTAAGAGCGGAGGCGTCGTGACCTCGGTCAGCGTTGGTGGTGCCGCGGCCAACATCGCAAGCGGCGAAATCGAGGTGCCGCCGTCTGCGCTCGTGTCTTAGACCGTCGAAGGCGCCCAAACGCGCGGACGCGACGCCAAGCTACATCCTCCAGACCTTGGACGATTGGATCGCCCGCGTTCTGATGCCTTGACCATGGTTTGATCGGAGCAAGCCGCACCTGGGCTGGATCCAGTCTCATCGCGGGCATCTTGGAGGCTTCACAATGCAAATACTGATAGTGGGCATCGGCGCATTGGGTGGAACAATCGCCGCGCGCGCCCTCCGCGCTGGATTGCCCGTCCGGCTTGCGGCTCGCAATACCGAATCCGCGGAGTTGCTGCGCAGATCGGGCCTGCGAGTGTCCGGCATCGGAGGAGAGGTGAGGGCAGACGTTATCGACATTGCCGCAGTTGAGGACTACGGAAAGGGAGACCAATTTGACTTGATCCTGCTTGCCACCAAAGCGCAGGACACGCTGGAAGTCGCGCCCCGCGTGCTGCGCCTACTCGCGCCCGGCGGGGTTATGTTGCCTATACAGAACGGCGGGGTTGCGCGGGTGCTTGCGGACGGTCTCGGCGAAGACAAGATCCTTGGAGGATTCTCAAATTTTGGCGCCACGATGGTTGAACCCGGTGTCTACGAGCAGAAGAATGCCGGGCATCTAGTGATAGGCGAACTTGCAGGTGGCGTCAGTGAGCGCATCGATTGGGTTGCGCGCACGTTGGGTCGAGCGATTGAGGTCAAGGTATCTTCAAACATCACCGGTGCCATCTGGTCGAAGCTGCTGATCAACTGCTCCGTGACAACCCTTGGCGCGCTTTGTTCTCAGACCATGCGCCAGTACATGGAAACAGAGGCAGGAAAGAAGGTCTTCCGACGGACGTACGAGGAGGCGTTGTCAGTGGCATTTGCAACCGGCACTCGGCCGGAGCGCCTAGCGGTGGACCCTATTCCACCCGGCTGGGCGAGCAATGTCGCGATAGAGCAACGCTATGAGTCGTGGGTTGAGGAAATAATTGCCTTCTACGGAGATGTCAAACCCTCGATGCTCCAGGACTTCGAGCGTGGCCGGAAGACTGAGGTCGATTTCATCAACGGCTATGTGGTGATGTTAGGCCACGCGTCCGGAGTGCCGGTACATATGAACGCCACAATTACAGACCTTGTACACCAGATCGAACGTGGAGTCCTCCAGCCGACACGAGACCGGATGAACGACCTAGCCGCTCAAACTGCGGACTAAGGCGGGAGAACATTTTTCGACAGAAAAGGTATCGTACCGGAAACAGTCTATGAAAATCCGTCTTTTTGCTTCACCTATAGTTGTCGCGTTCTTAGTGTTGAACTGCTGGGCTCAAAACGCGCCCGCGAGCACTCCGCCACCTAAGTCCTTTCTGGACCGTTTAACCAGCCTTACCGAATCAGACTCGAGACCATGGACGGCAGAACAATTTGCAACCATGGGTCGCATCCGCGATGCGGCAATGACGGACCCGAGTGCATACAACATGCTTGCGCACCTCACGGACAATATAGGTCCGAGGCTCAGTGGTTCGCTCCAGGCTCAGGCCGCCGTCGAATGGGTAGCTGCCAAGATGCGGGAGATGGGGACGAGCGTCACGCTGGAAAAAACGACTGTTCCTCATTGGGTACGAGGAAAGGAAGACGCAGTCTTAATCCGGTGGCCGGGAATGCCGCCGGGGACAACGCAGAAGATCGTTGTCACAGCATTGGGAAACTCTGGGCCAACGTCGGAGGATGGTCTTACTGCAAATGTGATAGTCGTAGGCTCCTTTGCAGAATTGAAGAGCTTGCCCGTTGGTGAAGTCAAGGGAAAGATCGTCCTGTTCAACAAGCCTTTCGATAAGGAATTAACTGCGCAAGGGTTTGGTCTTGATGCGTATGGGCAAAATCTAGCTTATCGTGGCGTCGGCCCATCGTTTGGCGGGTCGCTTGGAGCCGCAGCTGTGCTGGTTCGCTCTCTGGGCGGCGGAGACTTTCGACTTCCGCACACAGGTCTGACTTTGTACGGCGAGGGAGTCGACAAGGTTCCTGCAGCTGCAATTACCGCAGAGGATGCAGATTTGTTGGCGCGACTGTCAAAACAAGGACCCGTCACGATGCGGCTCACTCTTACGCCGAAAACTCTTCCTCCGACAAGCAGCTACAACGTAATCGCGGATTGGAAGGGGTCGGAACACCCCGAAGAGGTTGTATTGGTCTCCGGACATCTGGATTCATGGGATCTTGGGACAGGTGCGATCGACGATGGCGCCGGGGTCGCTATTTCAATGCAGACGATCCATTTATTGCAGTCACTGAACATCCATCCAAAACGCACAATCCGTTTTGTCGCCTGGATGAATGAGGAGTTCGGCGTCAGTGGCGCGACAACATATCTCCAGGAACACGCCAGCGAACTCACTTATCACATAGCGGCGCTGGAAAGCGACTTAGGCTGCGACCATCCAACAGGCCTCAGTTTCTTTGGCGCGCCTGAGGCCGCCAGATATCTCGCGCCCGTTGCGAACGCACTGGCACCGATTGGAGCAAGCGTTCTTACCAGATCTGACGAGGTAACCGCCGAGGATATCGCCGGTATGGTCCAACTCGGCGTTCCCGGTCTCAGTCCCTCGCAGGATTCGCGGTTCTACTTTAGCTATCATCATTCTGCCGCGGACACTCTTGATAAGGTGAATGTGCAGCAATTGAATGAGAATGCAGCGGTGATGGCTGTGACGGCATATGCCCTTGCTGATGCGTCGGAAGCCATACCTCGAAGGAAATAGATTCCGAAACCTTGGTCACGGAGGCTAAAGTCTCCTGCCAGGAAAGTCTCTTAGGATGTAAGCAAGCACACTCGATGGTCCGTGGCACCAGTATGTGACGGCCTAACTCTGACCGCTTGTCTCATTTCGGACACCGCATGTCACTTTTCCCGCAAACACTGGTTCTTCGCGGCATATTGTCCAGGCAACAGGGGCGAGCAGTAGAGTCGTTTAGTGACGCAGAGGAGTCTCACATGAAGAAGAGTCTGACTCAGTACGGAGTGTGCGCGCTTGCAGTCGCTCTGATGTTGCCGCTGGCGCAGGCGCAACTGGCAGGGATGCAGGCCGCCTTCGGAAAAGATGCCGGAACACTTTCCGACAAATTCACCGGACTCGCGCGCGTTATGTCGGGCAAGTACGACTGGAAGCCCGGCCAGGGCGTTCGCTCCGTCGGCGACGTGTTCAACCTGATCGTTAAGGAGAACGGCATGCTCGTCGGTGTGCTTTCGGGCATACCGAATACGGAGGCAAAGCCCGCGCCCATCACCGATTCGGAAAAATTGCAGGAAGCTCTGAAGGCTTCTTACGTCAATCTGCAAAAAGCGATTATGGGACTTTCCGACAACGACCTGCAGGCGCCGGTGAAACTGTTCGGAAGAGATATGACGAAGCAGGGCGCGCTCATGCTCATTCTCGAAGATCAACACGAGCATCTAGGGCAGTCGATTGCGTACGCGCGCAGCAACGGCGTGGTTCCACCCTGGTCTAAGTAGGAGCGCCGCTCGCTCCGTAAAGCATTGCGTGCACGGAATCGCTAGTCCTTAACGATGCAATCTCCAAGTCAAGATCTGAAAGCAAATGCCATATGAATAAAAAACGAATGGGTGTGGTATTCCTTGCACTCCTTATGTGTGGCTTGGTTTCTCAAGCGTCGGCGCAGGACGCGGAACCCAAATTCAACTCCAATGCCGATGACCTAATGAAGATCCGCGGCGTATTGGAGGAGTTCCGTCAGGATATTATCCGCAAGGACGGGTACGCTTTAACGAAGCTCGTGCTGAACCCCGATGTGCTCTTTCATCACACCAACACCCAGGAAGAGATTGATAGCGCCCGCAAATATAACGCTCAGTTCGATGGGATTGGCCCGAGCCAACTCGATGGATTTGCGAAGCTCCTCGCTACGTCGAAGGACAAACTCGAAGAGAGATTTCGCAACATCGAGATTCGCCAGGACGGTCCCCTAGGGCTGGTGACATTTAATTACGATTTTGTCATCAACGACAAGGTTCACCATTCAGGCCTCGAAGTCTGGCAAGTGTGCAAAATTGATGAGCAGTGGAAGATCTTGTCCGTTGCCTGGACGATTTATTGACAGTCACAGCTGACAGCCAACAGCGCTTCAGAGAACAAGGCGAGCTTCCGTCCGTTGATTGCGCTGGACCGCTGAAGAAAGTGAAGTGAAGTCAGTGAAATGTGGGACAGACGGAATGACCCCAACTGATTGGTCCCGAGTCGGGAAATCAGCCTTTCTGTGATTCCGCGATATTGACCGAGGGGAGCGCCTTCGTGGGGACTTTACTTCAGGATGTTCGCTATGGTTCGCTCATGCTGGTCAAGAAGCCCACATTCACCATCGTGGCTGTCCTGACGCTGGCTCTTGGCGTGGGAGCCAACACTGCGATTTTCAGCATCGTGAATGCCGTGTTGCTGCGTTCTTTACCCTACCCCGATCCCGATCGTTTGGTACGAATCTTCTTTAACGAGCCCGGCGTGGGATTGCGGGACGTTAGATTTTCCAAGCCCGAACTGGATGACCTGCAGACGCAATCGGGTGTATTTGAAGATGTGAGCCCGATCTTAGAGGGTAGCGAGGATTTGACCGGCGCCGGGCAGCCCGAGCGTGTCGAGGGGGTCAATGGCAGTTTTAGCTACTTTGCCATGCTGGGTGTGACCCCGCAAATTGGACGGTTGTTTGGTCCGCAGGACTTCGTGCCTGGTTTCGCCGCAGCGGCCGTGATCAGTGATGGCCTGTGGCACCGTGCCTATGGCGCTGATCCGAAAGTTCTCGGCCGTACCATCCGGATCGACAATGATCCTCTTACGATTATTGGGGTTCTGCCACGCGGATTTCGCCATCCTGGACCGACGACTTCCGGCGACGCGGAAGTGTTTTGCGCCGGCGGATTCAGCGCAGATCCCTTTCCCCCGCCAATGCGTGGTACCCGGGTTTTAGTATCAGGAATCGGACGACTTAAACGTGGCCTGACACTGGCGCAAGCTCAGGCGCGGCTCACTGCCATGGCTGCCCAAATACGCCACGACTTTCCCACCGACTACCCGCCGCAGGCGCAATGGACAATTGAGATTCAACCATTGCAAGAAACTTTGGTGGGCAAGGTTCGGCCGATGCTGCTGGTGTTACTGGGCGCGGTAATCCTGATCGTTTTCATCGTATCGTTGAACATTGCCAATCTCCTCTTAGCGCGCGCTTCGGGGCGACAACAAGAGATGGCGGTGCGGTCAGCGCTTGGGGCGAGCCGCGGCCGCATGGTGCGCCAAATGCTGACCGAGTCTATGCTGCTGTCGCTTGTCGGCGGTGCTGCGGGAATCGTAACTGCGGTTGGCACTTTGAGTTTCATCCTGCGCTTCGTGCCGTCGAACGTTCCCCGGCTCAATGAAGTACGAATCGACTGGGTGGTGCTGGCGTTCGCTTTGTTGATTTCCGTTCTCACCGGCTTAATGTTTGGACTTGCTCCAGCGCTTCATTCGGCAAAAGGCGCTCTCTCCTCGGCCATTCGGGAAGGCGGTCGAGGGTCCGGCTACAGCACAAAGACCGGCCGACTGCGAGATGTTCTAATCGTTTCTGAACTGGCTTTCGCCGTCATACTGATGGTGGGAGCCGGCTTGCTGCTGCGTACATTGCGGGGTCTGTTGCAGGAAAATCCAGGCTTTAATCCAACTCAAGTTGTCACGGCAAACATACAGCTTCCGAATCCCAACGAATCGGAGGCGGATCCCTATCTCACTATTCCTCGCAGAGCCATCTTTGATCGTGAGTTGCTGCGGCGCATGAAGGCAATTCCGGGAGTGGAACTCGCCGCAATCACCTCAGCTCTTCCGACCACCAATACCAACCCCAACGCGGTCGGTGGCGTAGCGAGTGAAGGGTTCGCGATTGAAGATAGACCCGTCGAGTCCTCGCAGGATCTGAGCGCCGAAAGAATTCGGATAAGCGCCGATTATTTCAAGGTGTTACAGACGACGCTCCTGCGCGGCCGTTCATTCACCGAGGCGGATGAAGACGGCAAACCGCTGGTCGCCATCATTGACGAAAGCACCGCCCGTAAGTATTGGCCAGCCAGCGATCCGTTGGGCCGCCGAGTGCGTTTCGGACGAGACCGTACCAAGCCTTGGACGAGCGTTGTGGGTGTTGTTAAGGATATCAAGAGTGACGGTCTCGATATCGATGGCGTTCCCCACATCTATGTTTCGACCTATCAAGACAACAGCAAACGACTGAGCGTGGTGTTGCGGACGTCTCTGCCCGCGACCCTCCTCGAACCACAGATTCGGCATGAAATCCTGAGCATTGATTCCGGCTTGCCGGTATTCAATGTTTCTTCGATGAACGATGTCCTTGATCGGTCACTGGCTTCACGCCGTCTTTCTGCCGATCTGGTGGGCGGATTTGCTGGACTGGCGGTGCTTCTGGCCTCCATCGGAATTTACGGCTTGTTGGCTTATATCGTCGGTCAAAGATCGCGCGAGATCGGTATCCGCATGGCGCTGGGGGCGCGACGAGAAGACATTCTGAGAATGTTCTTACACAAGGGGGTGGCGCTTGCTGGCATGGGCATCGTTGCCGGATTGGTCTTTTCTGCAGCCACTGCGTCCATGATGGCAAGTTTGCTCTATGGGGTGCGCCCCCATGATCCGGCTGTCTTTCTGATCGTGCCTCTGCTTTTGCTGGCAGTGGCCGCGCTGGCAAGCTATCTCCCAGCACGCCGCGCGACGAAAGTGAATCCGATGATTGCCCTTCGCGACGCATGAATTCACGGGTTGGCCTATATGGTCGGTCAGCGGGCTGGGGCGCGAAGTCTGGCCGGCACCGGACGGCAATCCGGTTGGGTGCCTTCTAAATTCGCTCAGCTGAAGGAGTAGGAAGCCAGTGTCTGTTCTTCGGTACATCCGTCTCGATGTTTTTTCGAATCAGCCATTCACCGGTATCCGTGTGAGTGCTCAGGTTGTTGCCCCGCTTGCGCAGCACTAGCTTTCATGGCTGAAGGCTGCGTGATGGTCGCACTTGGCGTGAAGGGGCCCTTTCCCTGAAGCACCGAAGATGCAACGAAACCAAAGAATATTATCGCGCTCAAATCCCAACACGAGAACGACTGGCTTCCAGGGAACGAGAATCTGCATGGCAGAACCTCGGCGTACGAAGAGCGGCTCGCGATTAACGCTATTATAATGCGAAATCCCTAGACATTTTTCCGTGAAGCATCATGCTCACGTGATTGTCGGAGACATTCCCACAGTCGCTGCTCCTGTACTGATCTGAATTTCCTCTGCTACAATTCAGTCACGGGGCAGGGACAGCTGCTCTTGGTTCGTGCTGCTTGTAGCACAGTCTTGGACGGCGGTTTAACTTGGTGTCCTGGTGTTCATTAACCTCGGAATGTGGTTCTACGAGGTTGAACCTGGTGATTGCAGGCGAAACGATTGACAGCAACAATAGACAGTAAACATGCGGGTTTGGCCTTAACCGTATGAAAAACAAAGTGGGGACGTAGTTCAGTTGGTTAGAACGCTGCCCTGTCACGGCAGAGGCCGCGGGTTCGAGTCCCGTCGTCCCCGCCATTCTTTTCAAGCCTTTACAGAATGGCACTTTTCGAATCTGGGTGCAATTAGGGTGCAACCACCTCGGCGGTTTTCCCTGGCAGCAAATGCACCGGCAGAATCGCCTCGACCAGCCTCGCCTGAGCATTCCGCTTCGTCTTCGATGCCGCTTGCAAGTACTTGTTGGTCACGCTGAGATTTGCGTGACGCAAGTAGTCGCGGATCGTCAACTGATGCTCGCCCAGTTCGGCCAACACCGTCCCTGCCGTATGGCGGAACGTGTGCCAACCTACGCCGGTGATCCCAACCTTCTCGAACGCTGGCCGAATTTTCCTTTTCAAGACCGCGGCCAGATCGAGAGCCTTTCGACCACCGTAGAGCCGAGACGGGAACACGAAATCCGCAGGTTGCGTGCGGTGACTTTGTGTTCTCCATTCCAGCAGCGCCAGCTTCAGTGCTGGATGCATCGGGAGAGGCTTGGCGGAGGCTTCCGTTTTGGTGCTTTTCAGAATGCCGCCGCGTCGCCAGTAGTAGGAATGCTCAATCTGAAAAGTGTCGTTTTCAAAGTCGCAGTCCTGCCACCGCAAAGCCGCCAGTTCACCCCGGCGTGTCCCGAGTGCGCCATCCAAAAGCACCAACAATTGATCCCGGAACTCAAGCATCGTGAGACCGAGCTTGACTTGTTCCGGCAGCAAAACCGTTGGCGCTTTTGCCCGCTTTGCGCTCACCCGAACCCCCGTGCTGGGACCGCGCTTTCCACCCGAACCCACTGCGATTCCCGAAGAGATCGGATTACCAGAAGTGAACTCCCAGCGAACAGCGTGCGAGAACAGAGCAGACATGACGCACTTGACCTTGGCCTTTGTGCCGTTTGAACCAGTCGCTTCTCGCAACCAACGCTCGACTTCGACGGTCTTTATCGACCGAAGAAGCACGTGACCCCAACGGGGAAGGATCCAATTCTTGGCATAGGAAATGTATCCATCCTGCGTCGAGAAATCTTTGAAGGGCAGTTCCTCCCGGCAGTAGTGCTCCCAGAGAGACTGCACAGTCATTTGAGTCACGCCGTTGCGCTGCGACTGGTGATTGATTGTCAAACGAAGAGTGTCGACCGCGGCCTTGGCCGCCGTTTCGTTCGGGTACTCGCTTAAGTCCCCGACCTGTTGCTTGCGGTACACTCGCGTGCCGTTGGCATCGGTGTCCCACCATCGGAAAACCCAAACGTGTGGCCCTCGTTTGCGCTCTTCAAGTTTTAAACTTCCTTGTTGATACGTCGTCCGTCTAAACAATAGACCTCCTTGTTTAAACGGCGCCGATCGCCAGGGCACATCATAGCTCAGATCGCGCCGACGTTCGCAATGTTTTGGCCCTGGGATCACCATTGCTTCATCTCGCGGATTCTTCTTCTAGCCAACGATTGAGCGCCGAAGCCCGGAAGCGCCACAGCTTTCCGATCTGGATTGCGTCCACCTTCCCAGTGCGGGCGAGTTTCTGCAGAGTCTTGGGATGAATTTTCAGTAGTGCAGCAGCTTCCTCGCTGTCGAGTAAGGGCTCAAAAACAGTACTTCCGATCCGAGCAGGGGGTGCTGGATGGGGATCGGTATGGGTATGCTTTTCAAGGTGGATGTTAGTCGAACTGTTCATTTGAATGCCTCAGCTTTCGTCTACAGCCCTCGCTTGGTGATGCGTCATAAAGCAGTGACAGTGGGAATGCCCGTCACTGGTTAATGGGCCCGGGGCTAATCATCTCGGAGGGGGTGCTCTGCCCACTTTCTTGTCCGAACACCGATTTCGACATCCTCCGCGCAAGAGCCTAGGTGGCAGCTTGTGGCACCTCGAAGGGAAGGTCAAGAACTTTGGTGCAGCACTAAGTTCTGCACTGAGTGCAGCACTACGGTGCACTAGTTTGCACTGGCCTGCACCAAAGTCTTGTTCGCCCAGAAAGGTACGCGAGAATGAGTAGGCTTTCGAGGGACAAATTAGCGAGGGTCTGGCACTTTCGCTGCTCGAATTTCGTGAAATACGGGACACGCTCTCCTCCAAATTCACCAGTATGGGTGTTTTCTTACGTGGTTTGGGCGACGCGCCAGTCCCAAACAGTCCTCGCTCACTCCGGAGGGCAGATTGAGGCAGATAGGAAGCACAGTCAAGAACTTCGGTGTAACACTACGGTGGAACACTAGTGTTAACACTGTGGCGTTCGCGGGCAACACCGGTCGAACACTCACCAACACCAAAGTCTTTCGTAAATGAATTTTGGAGTGAAACTGCTACACAAGTGCTTGTGTGTGCTTTCGCTGCGTGCACAAGCGAGGTTCATTGGTGCTGGGTGGCAGGAGCTATGCGGGTTCTGGATTCATGGCCGTTCAGTGGATCATGGAAGGCAGAGGGTAAGACCTGGGCTCAAAACGTTTGATCTAACTCCCTATTTCAACGCGCCATGCGACTGACGGCCGATCAGTCGAAAACAACAACTTTGTAGGACTTTCGCCCAGCCCCATGTGCCCGCTGTCGGCGTGCAAGTGGGAACGTATTTGCAGTAGGGCGCACTGGTATGGACACGATTTGGGATCAACTATCGGAGGAGCGCAATCACTGGGGAAAAGAAATAGAACAGCAGATTCTATGAAGCATTGGGAGGGCTAACCTCCTGCCACGTCTCGAATTCACCCGGCTGTTTCTTTCCCAGCATGAACTGCCTCACGGCAATCTGACTGAATACTTCGACTTTCAATGGAATCGCTGCGAACACGTTGTGATAGATAATCAGTCCCTCACCGTTGATCACTGAGACTGCGCTGATTGTGGTGTTGAACTGAGAGCCCATTTTTCGTCCAGGCCCTGATTTTCGATCAAGGAGTCTCGGTTTCCTTCGCATGTGGATCGGCGAGAGGCCGAGGACCAGTTGGTCAAAGCCATACATTGCGGCCTTAATTGCGTGAGGCTCTGTGTGATGACTTAGAAGAAACGAAGGGTTATAGATCACGATTGTGGCCGGTGAAGTGCCCCCGTTTGCTGGACCAATCGCAATGTGAGTTCTCGGTTGATTCT
>CALFMO010000062.1 GCA_937879855.1 uncultured Acidobacteriaceae bacterium
TGGGTGACCTTCTCGTCAAAGAGAAGATCATTACCCCAGAGCAGTTGGAACAAGCAACGAAGGCCCAGAAGGAACAGAGCTGTCGCCTGGGGTCCGCCCTGGTGAAGCTTGGCTTCCTTACGGACGAGGATGTCACAAATTTCCTCTCCCGCCAGTATGGCGTTCCGGCCATTAACCTTTCCTACTTCGAAATTGACCCGGCTGTCGTCAAGCTGATTCCATTCGAGACCGCCAAGCGTTACCAGATTCTTCCTTTAAGCAGAGTGGGCGCATCTCTCACCATCGCGATGGTCGATCCTACCAACGTCTTCGCGATGGACGATATCAAGTTCATGACCGGTTTCAATATCGAACCGGTGGTCGCCTCGGAAAGCTCCATCCTGGCGGGTATTGAAAAGGCCTACGGCTCGACCAAGGAAGAAGATCTCGAGACCGTGATGCAGTCGATGTCGGAGATGAACGAGAGTGATGTCGAACTGCAATCGGAAGAGCAGCAGATGGAGCTGGCCGAGCTGGAGAAAGCGGCCGACGAAGCTCCCGTCGTCAAATTGGTTAACGTCGTGCTGGGCGATGCGGTCAAGCGGGGCGCCAGCGACATCCACATCGAGCCTTACGAAAAAGAATTCCGCGTCCGGTTCCGTATTGACGGCGTACTGCAGTCGATCATGTCGCCGCCGATGAAGTTAAAGGACGCCATCACATCCCGCTTGAAGATCATGTCGAAGCTCGATATCAGCGAAAAGCGCCTGCCGCAAGACGGTCGCATCATGCTGAAGATGAATATCGGCGGCCGCAAGAAGCAGCTCGACTTCCGCGTCAGCACTCTGCCCACGCTGTGGGGCGAGAAGATCGTGCTTCGCTTGCTCGATAAAGAGAATCTTCGTCTCGACATGACCAAGCTCGGCTTCGAGCCCGAGTCGCTGGTGAAATTCGAGAAGGCCATTCTGAAGCCGTACGGCATGGTGCTGGTCACCGGGCCGACGGGGTCGGGCAAGACCAATACGCTCTATTCGGCAATCTCGCGTTTGAACCAGCCCGACACCAACATCATGACCGCCGAAGATCCGGTCGAGTTCCAGTTAGGCGGCGTCAACCAGGTGCAGATGAAGGAGCAGATCGGATTGAACTTTGCCGCAGCGTTGCGATCCTTTCTGCGGCAAGATCCCAACATCATTCTGGTCGGCGAAATCCGCGACTTTGAAACGGCTGAAATTGCGATTAAGGCCGCACTCACGGGCCACCTGGTGCTTTCCACGCTTCATACCAACGGAGCGCCCGAAACCATCACACGTCTCATGAACATGGGTATCGAACCGTTCCTGGTCGCCACCTCCGTCCATCTCATCTGCGCTCAGCGCCTGGTGCGGCGCATTTGCAAGGACTGCACCGAAGTGGTGGATGTGCCGGTACAGACGCTGATCGACGCAGGGTTTACGCCGGAAGAAGCCAAGACGGTGAAGATCCAGAAGGGCAAGGGTTGCGGAGTCTGCAATAGCACTGGATACAAGGGCCGTTGCGGTTTGTACGAGGTCATGGAAGTCGACGACGAAATCCGGGAACTAGTTCTGGTGGGCGCGTCGGCGGTCGAACTGAAAAAGAAAGCCATCGAGCGCGGCATGATCACGCTGCGCCGCAGTGGATTGATCAAAGTGGCAGCAGGCATGACCACGCTCGAGGAAGTGGCGCGCGAAACGATTCATTGATTCGTCGTCGGCCGTTTGTTGTGACTCGTTCGCCAACGACTAACGACCACCGACCAACGACGTCGAGAAAGATCAGGAAGTTCAAAGGGAAGGACACTAGTTATGGGTTTGTCGTTAAGCGATCTGCTCAAGAGAATGCTGGAGATGAATGGCAGCGATCTCCACATCACCACCAACTCGCCGCCCCAGATTCGTGTGCATGGCCACCTGGTGCCGCTCGATCTCCCGCAGTTGACGCCGGCTGAGACCAAGCAACTGGCCTACAGCGTCATGACCGATTCCCAGAAGCATCGCTTCGAAGAAAGCCTCGAGCTCGACTTCTCGTTCGGCTTGAAAGGACTGGCCCGCTTCCGCGCCAACGTTTTCAACCAGCGCGGCGCTACCGCCGCAGTCTTCCGTTTGATTCCTTTCGAAATCAAATCGTTCAATCAACTCGGTCTGGCCCCTGTCGTGGGCAAGCTCTGCGACAAGCCTCGAGGCCTGGTGTTGGTTACTGGACCGACCGGTTCCGGTAAGTCCACGACGCTCGCCGCCATGATCGACAAGATCAACAGCGAGCGCCACGACCACATCCTGACCATCGAAGACCCGATTGAGTTTGTGCACATGAACAAGAATTGCGTGGTCAACCAGCGCGAACTTCACGCCGATACCAAGAGTTTCACCGACGCGTTGCGCGCCGCGCTTCGTGAAGATCCCGACGTCGTGCTCATCGGCGAAATGCGCGATCTGGAAACCATCGAGTCGGCGCTGCGCATCGCCGAAACCGGCCACTTGACCTTTGGCACGCTGCACACCAACTCGGCGACCTCCACCATCAACCGTATCATCGACGTCTTTCCCGCTCACCAGCAGCCCCAGATTCGTGCCCAGCTGTCGCTGGTTCTGGAAGGCATCATGTGCCAAAGCCTGCTGCCGACGATCAACGGCAAAGGCCGCGCCATGATCATGGAAATTCTTATTCCCAACGCAGCGGTGCGCAACCTGATTCGCGAAGACAAAATTCACCAGATCTACTCCTCCATGCAGTCAGGACAGGAAAAGTTTGGAATGCAGACGTTTAACCAGTCGCTGGCTACCGCCTACTTCCAGAAACAGATTGCGCTGGAAACCGCAATGGCGCGCTCCAGCAATACGGACGAATTACAGGAAATGATTAACCGTGGAGCCAGTTTGATAAACCGGCCCACCGCGGCGGGAACAACTTTGGCACGAGGTGCTGCTCCCTCCAAGCACTAGGGGTGGTGGCAGCGGGATTTAGGAACACAGTATTCAACAAACCGATACATCAGTCGAGGAGAACTAAACCATGCCAGTCTTTACATTTTCCGGCAAAGACGCGTCGGGACAGAAGATTTCCGGGGAGCGAATGGCGTCCAACAAGCAGGCGTTGGCGCAGGCGTTGCGCCGCGAGCGCATTACCCCGGGCGCGATTCGGGAAAAGGGCAAAGAATTTTCCATGCCCACCTTCGGTTCCGGCAAAGTTGGGACCAAGGAAATAGCGATCTTCTTTCGGCAGTTCTCGGTGATGATCGACGCTGGCCTGCCTCTGGTGCAGTGTCTGGAAATCCTGGCTGCAAACCAGGAGAACCAGGCCTTCCAGAAGATTTTGACTGGCGTGCGGACCACCGTCGAAGGTGGCGCAACGCTGGCCAATGCCATGCGCGGCTATCCCGTCGTCTTCGACGATCTCACCACCAACATGATCGAGGCGGGCGAAACCGGCGGTATTCTCGACATTATTTTGCAACGTCTGGCCACCTACGTGGAAAAGGCCGTACGCTTGAAATCGGCCGTGAAGTCCGCGCTGATCTATCCCGTCGCCGTGGTCAGCATGGCGGTTGTGATCGTCGGAGCGCTGCTCAAGTGGGTCGTACCCATTTTCGCCAATTTGTTTGCCGGACTGGGCGTCAACCTTCCGCTACCCACCCGCATCGTCATGGGCCTTAGCGGATTTGTGCAAACCTTCTGGTGGGTGTTCATCGTAGGTGCGGTTGCCATTTTCTTTGGCATCAAGCAGATTCGCAAACACCCGCGCGGCCGTTATTACTTCGACAAGCTGCTTCTCCACGTTCCCGTAATCGGGACGCTGTTGCGGAAGATCGCCGTGGGCCGTTTCACCCGTACCCTGGGCACGCTGATTACTTCCGGCGTTCCTATTCTCGAAGGCTTGACCATTACGGCGAAAACCTCTGGCAACGCGGTTCTGGAAGAGGCGTTGCTGAAAGTACGCAAGGCCATCGAAGAAGGCCGGACCATCGTCGATCCACTGCGCGAGTGCGGTGTGTTCCCGAACATGGTCACGCAAATGATCGGAGTCGGCGAAGCTACCGGCGCCATGGATTCGATGTTGCAAAAGATTGCCGACTTCTACGAAGAAGAAGTCGACGCTGCGACCAAAGACATGTTGGCCATGCTGGAACCGTTCATCATCGGCGCTCTGGGCATCATGATTGGCGGTATCGTCATTTCGCTCTACATGCCGCTGTTCGCCATGATCGCGAAGTTGGCTGGATAGAGGCAGGGTTCAAAGGGAAAAGGGTTTCAAAGTTTCAAGCGGCGATCTGCGCGAAACTTTGAAACCCTTCAAACCATGAAACCTTGAAACATTATCGCCATGCAATCGACGTTCGATGAACGCAATTGGCTGGTGTGGCTGGTTCGGGTCCGCATTCTTATCCTGACCCTTCTCTTCGCCATTGAGCTGGCGGTTGCCCAGTTCAATCCGGCCCCGCTGCCCATGCGGCTCTTCATCAGTACCATACTTCTGTGGTATGGCCTCTCTTTTTTCTACATTGTTCTGCTCTCTTTATGGCGGGAGCACCGCCTCCAGGCTGCGCTGCAGGTTTTGACCGATCTTATCCTTGTCAGCCTTGTCGTCCATGAAACCGGAGGATGGGATAGTTCTCTCAACTTTCTTTATCCTCTGGTTATCATTGTTGCGAGCGTGCTGCTGACACGTGTGTGGGCGCACCTGGTCGCTGCCCTGGCATTCATCCTTTACGGAACAGTACTGGAACTGAACTATTTTGGATTAGTTCCGTCCTACGCCAGTTCTCATCCCGGCCTGAAGACTCTTCAATCCATTATTTTCGTCAACCTGTTCGCTTTTCTGGCGGTGGCCTACCTCGCCGGATTGCTCACCGCAAAATTGCGGCAGGTGGGCGTACAACTGAAGAACACCAGCGGCGCACTCGAAAGCCTGCAGGCACTGCACGAGAACATCATCCACTCCATCAGCAGCGGCCTCATCACTACCGGCCTCGACGGTCGGATCACTCTGGTAAACGGCGCTGCGCAGCGGCTCTTGGAGCGCACTCCGGCGGAACTGCTGGGTATACGGGTCGATCAGCTGTTTCTCGATTCTCTCCCCACGGTGGAGTCTCCGCAGGCTCACGGCGAAGTCCGTTTCGATGCGCCGACAAAGTTTCGCAAGACGCTACGCGTACGCGTTTCCGCTCTGACCGTGCCGGAGCGCGGAGAACTCGGATACGTCTATGTGCTCGACGATCTCACCGAGATCCGGCGCCTGGAGCGCGAGGTGCGGATGCAGGACCGCTTGGCCGCAGTCGGTCGCTTGGCGGCCGCTATCGCACACGAAATCCGTAATCCGCTGACTTCCATTGCCGGGTCCGTCAGCATGCTCTCCGGCGTGCCCGAGATGAACGATGATCACCGCCGCCTGCTCGACATCGTGACTCGCGAGTCGCAGCGGCTGAACAGCATCATCACTGACTTCCTCGCCTACTCGCGCACCAAGCAATATCACTTGGACAAGGTCGACCTGATCCACCTCGTCGAAGATACATTGACGCTTATGGATCACCGCATGACCGCGGAAAACACCGGCATTACGATTCAGCGTCGGTTTCCTCCAGGGCAGGCTTGGACCATCGCCGATGGCGACAGGATCAAGCAGGTGTTTTGGAACTTCTGTGAGAATGCTGTTCGCGCAATGAAAGACGCCCAATCCGGCTGTCTCACAGTCACGGTCGAAGCGCTGGGCGAAGACTGGCAGATTGGATTTACCGACACCGGCCCGGGCATGAGTCCGCAACAGATCGAAAAAATCTTTGAGCCCTTTCAGTCCAACTTCGAGGGCGGAACCGGGCTCGGGCTGGCCATCGTTTACCAGATTGTGCAGGCACATGGTGGCAAAGTGTGGGCGCGGTCCAAACCGGGGCAGGGAACTACCTTCGTGTTGAGGTTACATCGTCTCGAAGCCGGGCGTGCACTTCCCGCCGCCGAGAACGCACCGGACAAAGCGCAGGTGCTGGTCGCAGCCGCCGGAGGTGGACGTGGCTAACATCCTGGTTTGCGACGACGAACGCTCCATCTGTGAAATGCTCGATATCTCCTTGCGCCGCGAAGGGCACCGCGTGGAGACAGTACAGGCGGGGCAGCAGGCGAAGAACAAGATCGACGGCGCGCTCTACGACGTCATCATCACCGACATCAAGATGCCGACCATCGACGGCATTGAAGTGCTGCGCCATGCCCACAAAATTTCACCTGATTCTGCCGTGATCCTGATTACCGCGGTCGACGACTACGCCGCTGCCGTCGAAGCCGTGAAAGCGGGAGGCGCCACGGACTATATCCGCAAGGGGCCTGGACTGGTCGACGAGATCAAACTGGCCATCAACCGCGCGGTTGAGAAACTCAATCTCAGCAAGCAGAACTTCGCGCTGCGGCGCGACGCCGCGGCCCGCAATTCGCTCGACAACATCATCGGCTCCAGCGCCGCCATGGAAAAGCTCAAGCAGACGGTGCGTACCGTGGCCTCCACCGCCAGCACCGTGCTAATTCACGGTGAAAGCGGCACCGGAAAAGAACTGGTCGCCCGTGCGGTCCACGTCTGTTCTCCGCGGGCTACTGAGGCTTTCGTCTCAGTAAACTGCGGGGCTTTCCCCGAAACCTTGCTCGAGAGCGAACTTTTCGGTTATCTCAAAGGCGCATTTACCGGAGCGAACCAGAACAAGCGCGGCCTGTTCGAAGTTGCCGATGGCGGCACCATCTTCCTCGACGAAATCAGCGAAATGACATTGGCCATGCAGGTGAAGCTGCTGCGCGTGCTGCAGGAACGCACGGTGCGCCCGGTGGGCAGCACCAGCGAAATTGCGATCGATGTGCGTGTGATCGCCGCCACCAACCGCGATCTCGACAAAGCGGTTGCCGAAAACCTGTTTCGCGAAGATCTCTACTACCGCTTGAATGTTATTCCCATCCGCGTGCCTCCTCTAAGCGAGCGCCGCGAAGATATTCCACTGCTGGTGAACCACTTCTTAAAGAAATACGCCGCCGCCGCCGGGCGCAGCATCTTGCGGGTGCATGCGCCTTCGCTCGACTCATTGTGCGGTTATGAGTGGCCGGGAAACGTTCGCCAGTTGGAGAACACCGTGGAACGCGCCGTTGCCCTGGAGACGACCGATGAACTGCACGTCCAACTTCCTGCCGAACGTCCCAAAGCGCGCGCCGCGGCCGCCTCTGCCGATGGAGGACCGCTGCCGGAAATTGGTGGCGATGTGACTCTTCCTCAAGGCATGGGCATGGAAAACTATGTGGCGGGAATCGAGCGCTCGCTCTTGCAGAACGCGCTGCATCAAAGCGGCGGCGTGCAGACCAAAGCGGCCGACGTCCTCGGCATCTCCTACCGCTCGTTCCGGCATTTGATGAAAAAGTACAGCTTGTAGGCCCTGAACAACGATGAGTTCGCTATGACTTCGAAGATCGTCCTAGTGTTTCTACTCGAAAGCGCTCTACTCGTGTCCACAGCCTGCGAGATCCCGACTTCGGTTACCCTGAAAGATGGGCCTTCATTCACTTTGAGTGGCAGTGGGCACCTGGCGTCTTTCACTGTTTACGCTCCGGAACCAGGTCACAAGATCGCAACTCCTCTTGACCGAGGAAGCGTCGTCTGGCAGATCCGCGCAACCGACGGTTACTTCAAAGGAGCCATGGTCGAACACATGAAAGTTCGCTATGGTAGTTTGCCGCAAGGATACTTGCAGACGGTACCCAACGATAGTCCGCTTCTCGGCTGTGTCTCTAGTGACCGATGGTGTCGTTCTCCTCGTGTTCTCGAAGCCGGAGAAATCTACTACTTCTTTGCCGAAACGACGGATGCTCCCGGCGCCGAAGGGTTCTTCTATATGGATGGGTCTGCTCCAATTGAACTCAAAATCCCCGGCCTCTGTCAGAGCGGGTTCAGCGGCAACCTCAAAGCCATAAACTGCGGAACGGGGACGCCCTATGTCGAACCGCAGAATCTAGATAAGTTTGTCAGGGAGCACCGAGTCAACAAGTGGTTCTAAGGTTTTCCCTTGAGTTGTGCCTTCCATCCCAGCACGCGCGCCTTTGCGCCCTCCGCCTCAGCTTCGGGAATCATCCCTTTCTTCTGGTAGAGCACCGACAAGCTGGTGTGCGCCAGCACATCGTCCGGATCGATTTCCGCGAGGCGCTGCGCGACCGCGATCGCTTCATCATAACGTTGCAAGTCCTGCAGCGCCCGCGCCAGTCCGTGCATCGCTTCAGTAAATTTCGGATCGGCATCCAGAGACTCCTGATACGCGGCTACGGCCTTTTCCAGCTTCCCATCGGCCATCAAATCAAGAGCGGCATAGTAGTGGTCTTCAGCTTTTTGGCGGGCGTTCGGGTCAGGCATGCAGGAAGAATTCCACGCAGAAACAGGATTCTAACATGAGCCATCATCGACTTTGTCTTCGGGACCTCAAACCAAGAAAAACACCAAGTGCCGCGAAGGTTTCTTGGCGCGCGTTTCCTGCGTGATCCTTCGCGCCCTTCGTGGTTGATGGGTTTTTCTTGAAGAGTTCCTTGACCGACTGAGTATGATGGCTGCATGCGCTACAAGCTGCGTTTTCTTTGGAATGCCACCAAGGGCCATCGCCTGGCCCCATGGCGCAGTCCCTACCTGCTATGGCGCATCGAAACCTACACAGGCGTGAAGATGACGCAAATCCACTTTTTGGAGTTTTGGGAGTTCGTGTGGCGGGAGCGAAGCGATCTCTGGCGCTTTCTCAAGTGGACCAGCGAGATGGAGCGCCACGTCCATCCCAAACCCAAAAAATCCTAGAAGCGCTCAGTAGCGCCGCCGTCCCGGCGGCTGTCGTGGCGGCGTCTCGCCGCCACTCGCGCCGGCGAGACGCCCGCGCGATAGTTGGCAAAGTGCCGTGTAAGAAGTTAAGCTCCCTTGCCCGCCGCTGCCGCTTCGCCGAGGAAAATGTTGACCTCCGCGCCCTTGCCGGCACCGATAATCTGTGCCGCGGCCGCGCGATTGGCCACAATCTCCAGATATCCCATGCTGCCGAGTATGCCAAAAACCTCGCCCGGTTCGCCTTCTGCGAAATTCTTGCGGATGTTCGTTATCTCACGGCTACCCACCACAATCTTAAATTTAGCCGATTCTGTAAACAGCGCGGGAGTGTCTTCGGGCGTCACGTTGGTGACCAGGTTGCCGAAGCGGTCAACCTTCAGCACCACGGCGCGCAGTCGGTTCTCTCCGGCGGCTTTGGGTTTGGGCGCTGCGAAGCGCACGTAGTCTTCAATCTCATCGCCGAATTTGTGCGAATCCACCATCTTCGCGAGATACGCGGCTACGGGAGCAAAAATGTCGCGCCCGTGAAATGTGTTGCTCACGGGCTGCCTGAAATAATGTTCTGAAGTGATGTGCCGCACGTGGATGCGTTCTTCCTTCGCATACACCATGGACAGCACGCCATTGTCAGGTGCCACGAAATGATATCCGTCGCTCGATGCCAGAATCGGCCGCCGCTCCGTGCCCACCCCTGGGTCCACAACCACCATGTGTATCGTCCCATTCGGGAAATACGAATACGCCTGCGAAATGGCCAGCGCGCCATCGAGCACATCGAAGGCTTGCACGGCATGGGAAATGTCCACGATTTGGACGTCTGGCACGATGTCGACAATGACGCCTTTCATCGCGCCTACGAAATGATCGTTAGTTCCAAAATCGGTAGTGAGAGTAATGATCGGACGGTGCGACAAGGGTCCCCTCGCTGGAAGATAAAATACCCGGTACAGCGAAATTAATTGGCGGAGAACCCATGCGTCAAGGCACGTAGGTAATGGCTTGAATCGCGCTTCTCGCGGCTCGGCAACGAAACGCGTAACCGACCCGAGGCTTTCTCCCCATCTACTTCTTTCCCCGCACCTCGTCCACCACCTGTCGGGTCGCTGTTTCTACCGCCTCCGGGGCCTCTTCCATGTCATGATTCGCATCTACCACCACTTGCCGCCCACGCGTTGAAAGTTTTGCCAGGCTGGCCTGCAGTTGATGAATCCAGAGTTCATGATACTCGGCGGCCTGCTTTTCTAGACCTGGAGGAGCCCAATACCTTCCTGCCGTCAGCACCACGAGTGGGCGATCCCCCAGGCTGCCCGCATTCCGTGCGGCGCCGTCGAGTTCCGGATTGCCGGTGCCGCGTTCGGGAACCAACTTGCCACCTTCGGTTGCCGCGCATCCTTGCTCCGCATCCACCCGTAGCGTCTCAGGCCGCGCATTGAGCTTGGCCAATATCTTGCCCTCCGCAGTCAATTGTGACGGCGCAGGACCGCCCATTCGACTCGCCATAAATCGCAGAATGCCGAAACGCACCATAAATGGCAAGGCATTGCAGAGCGTCTGCCGCGCACCTGGCGACATGCGGTTGAACGCCGACAACATAAAAGGCGGCTCTGGTTCGTCCGGATGCGCCGAATCCACGAACACCAACCCGGCAACATCCTGCGGATAGTGGCTGGTATAAACGCGCGCGTATTCTCCTCCGATCGATGCGCCGACTAGCACATAGGGTGGCGCGACGCCTGCGCGGCTTAATATTTCATGGAGATCGCTGACCACGCTCGTGCTGGTTCTCGGCCCTTGCGGCGGATCGCTCCACCCAACTCCAGCGCGGTCGTACCAGCAGGCGCGGGTGAACGTAGCAAGCTTGGTTTGTATGGGCATCCACGCGTATCCCGGACTGTTGCCGCCGGTTTCGAGAATGACTGTCGGGCTGCCTTCGCCCGAACAGTAGAGATTCAGCGTACGTCCGCCGACATCGACGGTCCGCCCGATCCGTCGAGGAAGGTCCTGCGCGTCATGGCTTCTGCCAACTTGTTCGTATGTAAAACTGGCGAGCAACAGCAGAAGCACCAACCCGAACATCCCGACACAAATTCCGAGAATCCACCGTCTGAGTCTCGTCATGCCCGGCTCCTCTGAACTAGTCTGAAGCAGATCGCCTCACTCAGTTCTGCGCTTAAGGTCGACTCTGCAATGAAGCTCAAAATCTTACATATATATGCTATCACACGACATGTCGTTAAACGTCATACTGCCCAAACCTTATTGGATCCTCGATATCAATCCGGATACGACTTTTAGCTTAGGAACTTACGCCTGCTCGCCGGTGTCCAACCAGCAAGGGACCTGTGAATGTTCTCTCCCCTCACCGACCGTTTCGTCGCGTTAGGTGTTGCTTCGGCGGTTGTGGCGACGCTCCTGGGCGCCGCCGCCTCACCAGATCAGCCGCTAAGCATAATCAGCGTGTTCGCACGGGCCGCCGCTTACATATTGGTGGTTTTCGTCACGGCGGCGGCTACAACCTACCTGAGCCTTCTGCTCTCGGGCGAAGGACAAACGATCCTCGCCAGAGAAGTTGCAATTCGCACCGCGGCAACCGTGGTATGGCTGCCACCCTTACTGATGTTCTCCATGCAAGGGTCATGGTTCGTTTTGTTCATCTGGGCAGTGCTCGTCATCGAAGTGTCGTGGTTGGTTGCATTTGTTCGACGGAAGGTGCAACACAACGACGCGGCGGTCGCGCCGCAAACACTGCAGTGTGGCTGTACGTTCTCGGTTCTGAAGCAGGATTTCCCGTCCGGAATCAGCATTCTGGGTGCCCTCATAATCCAGGGATCAATTTTCGGCGCCGTCGATGGCCACCCTGTCGTTGCGAGCCTGCTCTATCTTCTCGGCACCACGGCATTCGCGTACCGTGCCCTGCGTATGTTTCAGGATTTGCCAGAACTCAAAAACTCTGCCTTGAGCCAGCCGATTCCTGCAGTGCTTATGACTGCGACATTCCTGGTCGTGTTTGCATGGCTACCTCATATGCTTAGGGGCGGTTCGGGCATTGGTGGAAACTTCGAGGGAACCGCGGCGAACGGTCACCGATCGACCGAGGCGGCACAAGCAAATGAATCCGATGCTCGCAAAAAAAAGCACGCTGCCCAGGGCACCGAGACTGCCATGGCCCGGCTTCGATCTCTTTTCCACTCTGGCGACTCAGAGTCTCGCGGAAGCTCCTTTGCAATCGCGAAGCATATTCTCGACTCGACGTTCGCGGAGCCAGCAGATGGAACCAAAGCTCACGTGAAGACCCTCCAGAAGACCCGGATTGCCTCTGCTGTCGACGTGGTGGGTCCCGTTTTTCCGGGCGTGGAACTTTATCCGGAGGTCGAGCCTCTCACCAGGCTGGTAGCTCCGCCCTTACCGGGCAGTAGAAGCTTCGGCGCGGCTTCCTCTGATCCGCTCAGCATTCCTTTCGACGGCGTTTATTGGTTCTGGCGCGGCCCGTCGGATCGTCCGCCGTCGAATTCAATCGTCATGCACGGGAGTCCGTCGGCGCGGTTCTTCCGTTCCACCGACGGGGGAATGTCCATGGAAGCGCGTCAGAACCTGGGATTCATGGTCGATCCGAAACGCTACGGCGCAATCGAAATTCTTTTCGAAAACGCCGATCCGTTCCCGAACACGGTGAGCATTTTGTTGAAAATCCGCAATACGTCGGTTCCCGGCAAGCCCATCCTGTCGCTGGGCATAGAGGGACTTTCTGCGCCGCCCGCGTCCTCGTTAGCGAGCGGCACAGCCGCCACTCAACGGCTGAGATTTCCCATTCCCAGGGCAATCTCCATCGGCACTTTCGATGAGTTGACGGTGAGCTACTACCTCAAAGGCGCGCGCAGCGACAGGAGCGCCCGCATCGCAATTGACCGTTTTCAACTTGTACCGCGAGGAGGATAGTTACTGACCGCCCCGAGCCAGGGCTACTCGTACCGCAACGCCTCGATCGGATTCAGACGCGCCGCCTTCAGGGCCGGGAAGAATCCTGAGACGATCCCCACCAGGGACAGAATCACGAACGAGATCATCATGACACTGATGGACGCGTGCAGAAAGATCGCGCCCTCATGATCGGCGGTTTTGTAGAACTCGTCGTAGAGCGGCATCGGCGGGATCGCCCAGGTCAGAATCTCCGCTACCGCCATTCCTACCACGCCGCCCACGAACGTAAGGACCAAAGCTTCCAGCAGAAACTGCACCAGGATGTGCCGCGGCCGCGCTCCGATCGCCTTCCGCAGGCCGATTTCCCGCGTCCGCTCGGTCACCGAAACCAGCATGATATTCATCACGCCGATGCCGCCCACAGCCAGGGTAACCATGCCAATCAATCCCAGCAGGACTTGCAGCCCCAGTGAAAACGCATTGATCATGGCGCGATCTTCAATCGTGTCCCATTCCGGGGTGGCTTTGTCATCCTTGGGATCAAAGTGATGCCGCCGCGCAATCACTTCGCGCACCGCCATCAGCGCCTTTTTGTTGAGTTCGGGCGCAGTGGGTTGGATGATGATCTCGTCGGGATCCCGAATGTTTTTGAGATCCCGCATCAGCGCGTAGGGGACGAAGCCATTCTCGTTGTCCGGACCCTGATACATCGAGTCCTGAATCTTGTTGCGCATGGAGCCGATCACTTCGAAATCGAGACCGCCAATTTCGACGTGCTGTCCCACGGCCGGCGCGCCCTGAAAGATTTTCTTGGCCGCGCTGTAACCCAGAATCACTACCCGGCGATGGTCGGCAAAGTCAGTCTCGTTGAAGTAGCGCCCATCTGCCAGGTCGAGCTTCCGCATCTGCCCGTAAGGCATATCCACGCCGCGCACCTGAAGAGACACGACCCGCGTGCCTATTTTGAAGCCGAAATCGCGGTCAATCTCTCCGCTCACTGCGCGCACGATGGGCACTTCGTCCCGGATCGCCTCCACGTCTTCAACTTCGTACTTGACCGCTTTGCCCGCCCTCTGGCCGCCAGCCTGCATGCTGGTTTGCCCCGGCCAGATCACGATCACGTTGTTGCCCATGTTCAGGAACGCGTGCAGCACGCATCCGCCCAGGCCCTGCCCGTACGCGAGCAGTAGCACCACCGACGCCAGGCCCCACACGATGCCCAGCATGGTCAGCGTCGAACGCATGCGATCGCGCATGAGCGACTGCCAACCTTGCGAAATGAGCTCTTTTAAGTACATAAAAAAAGTGGCCAGTGGCCAGTGATTAGTGGCCAGCGATTAGTGCCACTGGTTTTCCTGACCACTGGCCACTGACCACTAGCCACTGATCCCTACTCAATGTGAATGTCACCCGATCCCGTGTGCACCCGCAGCATCGGTCCGCCGCCGTGAACCTTGCCGCGGATCTCCCGGTGCGAACTGTCCACCCGCCCCTGCACTGTCATCTCGATCGGCGCGCCGACATCAATCGATCCCGAACTCGTGGAAATGTCGGCGTCAAAGGCGGCGTTCGTCGGCAGGTGCACGCGCACGCTGCCCGATCCCGTGCGAATGTCCCAGTTACCATTCTGCGTGCCTTCGGCCGTCACATCGCCGCTGCCGGTTTCGCCGTGGAAGCTGCCCTGCACGCCGCGCGCCCTGATGCTCCCCGAGCCCGTATGCAGGTCGATGTCGCCGGTTGACGCCTCGTCGATCTCGACATCTCCGCTTCCGGTTCCGCCGCGCACCGATCCCGAGATCTGTCGCGCACGGATGTTGCCCGACCCGGTTTGCAGGCGAATCTCGCCAGTCAAGTTCGCAACCTTCACGTCGCCCGATCCAGTCTGCGTTTCTACGTTGCCATGAGTGCCTTCAACAATCTGGTCTCCCGAGCCGCTGCGTGTCCGCACGGCAGTCTCCGCAGGCACAGTGATCTCGTAGTCCACCGAAATGTTGTGCATGTTCACGTATTCAATGTGAATGCTGTTGCCCTCCTGCCGGATGGGAGGATGCTGTTCGATTTCGTGAACGTCGGCGTCCCGGTTGCCGCTCAGCCAGTGATTGCCGACATAAATCTTGCCTCGAATCGAGACCGATCCGGTCGAACCGGCGCGTACAGTGACGTCGCCGGAACGAGTGAGGACCTCAAGATCGACGGGTCCGCTCACCGTGAGGGTTCTTTCGAACGTCCCTTGTGGCGTCGAGGCGTAAACAATCGTGGAGGCTAAAAGCACGACCAGCGCGATCGCATACACCGACCGGCTGGACACGGTAGCAGAGCGCAGGGTTCGATACTTCAAAGCGTGGTTATTCATATCGTAGTGACTCCACAGGTGTCATATCCGCGGCGCGCTGGGCGGGATACATGCCCGCGGTCACGGTGATCAAAGAAAGTGTCAGGATCGAGGCGACAATTGAAATCCAGGAAACGATGGGATGCGGAACGAAGTCGGGCAGCGGCAACGCTTCCATCGCCGTACACGTGCCAAGCCCGAAAGTCAGGCCTAGAAGGCCGCTCACCACCGTCAACATCGCGGATTCGGCGAAAAATTGCCGTAGGATGTCGCGCTTGGTCGCTCCCATTGCCTTGCGTGTCCCGATCTCGCGTGTACGTTCGGTGACCGAGACCAGCATGATGTTCATTACGCCGATCCCGCCCAGGCACAGGGTCACAATCGCCACGCAACCGAAGAAAATGGTCACGACACCGAAGATCTTATCCAGCATCTTGGCGCCATCCATCGTGTCCCAGATAAACAACGCATCCTTGTCGAGAGCATCAAAGTGGTGCACCCGCGCCAGAGCGCGCCGCACCTGCAGCACTGCGGCTTCATGTTCTTCCGGATCGCTCACTTCGAAAACGATGTCATCGAGATAGCCGCGCGTAATTCCCGCGCCCGGCTTGGTCGGAGGCGGGAAATCTCGCGACACCGCCGAATAAGGCGCAAACAAATAGTCGTTGTCCGGGCCGCTGTAATTGGAATTCTGTTTCTTCTCCTGCAGGACCCCAACCACCAAATAGGGGACACTCTGCACCAGCACGCTGGCGCCGATTGCCGGCTGCCCGGGAAACAGTTGCCGGTAGGCCTTAGACCCCAGTACGAGCACGCGGCGGCCCTCACGCTCGTCGTCCTCAGTAATCAACCGGCCCTCGGAAATCTGCAGCGACCGAAAATCCTGATACGAAGGCCACATGCCCACCACGCCCCGGCTCGCCAGGTTGTACTGGCTCACTTCCGGAATCGTTCGCCGCAGTTCCGGGCTGACATTTCTGACCATGTAACACTCGTCGCGAATCAAGTCAGCATCATCGACGCTCAGATGAATCTCCCGTCCCGCCGCCCGACCGCCCACTTGCGAACTGGTGCGTCCGCCCCACATGATCACCAGGTCCTTGCCGAGGGTCTGCATGTGTTTTTTTTGGTCAACGCTGAAGCCGCGCCCCAGTCCCACCAGAATGATCACCGACGCAATCCCCCACACGATTCCAAACATCGTCAGGAAGGTTCGCATCTTGTGAGCCCGGAAGGTGGCGAATGCTTGTCGGAGGATTTCGGAGAGAGTCATGGCGGACACCAAAAACGGTGTTGGGTCTTAGGACACAGGTCTTAGGCTTAACACCTAACACCCAAGGCCTAAGACCCAACACCGCCGTCCTTACTGCAGTACGACCTGGTCGCCTTCCTTCAGTCCACTCAGTACTTCGGTCTTCGCGCCGTTCGAGATCCCAATGTTTACGGCTACTTTCTGCTTGCCGTCCTTGCCCTTCGGATTAGGGATTTCCACGGAAGCTTTTTTATCCTTGTCGTAGAGGATGGCGCCTTCAGGAATCTGCAGCACGCTCTTGTGCTCTTCCAGGATGATTTCTGCGTTGGCGGTCATCTCGGCTTTGAGTTCGCCGCCTGGATTCTGGATGGATACGCGTACCTCAAAGGTGGTGACGTTGTCCTTCTCCACGCCCATGGGAGAAATTTTCGTCACCTTGCCATCGAAGGTCTTATCCTTGAACGACTCTACCTTGATGCGTGCCCGCTGCCCGAGATAGACCTTGCCGATGTCACTCTCGTCAACCTTGCCCTTCACATACACTTCGCTGGTATCGCCGAGAGTCATGACCAGCGTTGCCGATGAACCCAACACCAGGATCGAACTCACCGCGTCGCCCATCTGCACGTCGCGCGACAGCACGATGCCATCGATTGGCGAGATGATGTCGGTATAGCTGAGCTGCTCCTCAAGCTGTTTCAGGTTCGCCTGATCCTGCGCGACATTCGCCTGGGCCTGCGCGATCTTCGCCTTCAGCACGGTCACCTGCGCCTTCGAAACGTTCTGCTTGTTCAGGGACATCTCGTAATTTTTTTGCGCATCCTCCAGGGCAGAGGTCGAAACCACTCCATCCTTCGCCATGTTGACAGCACGCTCATAGGCGCGCTTCAACAGCGGCACATCGGGACCTTCCGCATCCACCTTGGCTCGCTCGAAATCGGCCTGCGAGCTCTTCAGGTTCGCCTCTGCTGCCTCTAAAGCTGCCTTCGACTGCTCCACTTGAGCCTCAATCTCGATCTTGTCAAGTTGAGCCAGCAATTGTCCCTTCTTGACGCGGTCGCCGTAGTCCACCAGAAGTTTTTTCACGATGCCGCTGGCCTTCGACTTGACTTCTACTTTTGTGATCGGCGTAACCTTGCCGGTCGCGACCACGCTTTTGGCTAAGTCCCCCTTTTCCACTTTGGCGAGTTTCGACGGATCAATCTTGGTGCCGCCACGCGTCGCCGCGAATACTCCACCCGCAATCAGCAGCACGATCACGGCCACAATGCTTCCCCAAATAATCAGTCTGCGACGCTTCTTTTTATTATTTCCGTTACCGTTCACAACGCCTCCTGTAGATACCGCCAAATGGAGATTGGGAGCCATCCGCTGCCCTCATGGATATGTACGCGGCCCGCCTTGCTTTTGTTCCTAGGATTCTCAAAACGGATTTTCAACCTGGAGTTAACAAGACCACAGCGGCCCGCTAAACCATCTGCCGCCTTCCGGTTAGACCAGCGACCATCTAAAAGGATAGCGCATTCCAAACTCGAATTTTGTGACCCCGCGCACTCAGCAAGGACCATGTAGGGACAGCCGCCCTCGGCTGTGCAGTCGAGCGAAGTTCGACAGGTTTTGACGTACGCTCGATAAAACAACCTCGGGCCTTCGGCCCGAGGACAGCCGAGGGCGGCTGTCCCCACACAAGCAATGATCCTTTGAAATGTTAGAATTACCCATCCATGATCGCCTTTGTGCTGCTCCGGGTCTTTCTGATCCTTCTCCTGGTTGCGGCCAATGCCTTCTTCGCTGCAGCGGAATTCGCTCTGGTCAGCGTGCGCGATACCCGCATCCAGCAGCTCATTGCCGCGGGACGCATCGGCGCCCGCATCGTGCAGCGCCTCCACCAGCACCTCGACGAAGTCGTCAACGGCGTCCAGCTTGGCATCACCATGGTCAGCCTCACCCTTGGCTGGATCGGCGAGCCCATGGTCGCCCGCCTGGTCGAAGGAATGGGTTTCGTTCACCGAGTCCCGCACGCCGCTGTCTACGCTCACACCATCGCCATCGCGATCGCCTTCAGCCTGATTACCTATATGCACGTCATTCTTGGCGAATTGGTCCCGAAAACTCTAGCCCTGCAGCGCGCCGAGCAAGTTGCCCTCGCGGTCGCCGCACCCATGGAGGCCTTCCTCACCCTCACGCGTCCTGTTCTGTTCTTTATGCGTCGTTCGGGGGGCATGGTGCTGCGTCTCTTTGGTGCCCAGGCGGGTCGACGCGGAGGCGCCGTTCACTCTCCCGACGAACTCAAACTGATTGTGACCGCCAGCCGCCAGTTTGGCCAGATCCCCGAATTCCAGGAAGAAATGATCCACAGCGCCATTGAACTCGACAGCATCACCGTGCGCGAGGTCATGGTCGCCCGCCCCGACATTTTTTCTCTGCCTTCCGACCTATTGCTCGACGAGGCATTGGCGCGAGTCGTCGAGGGCCAGCACTCACGCATCCCGGTCTACGACTCGCAGCGCGGGCCGGAGCACATTGTCGGCGTGCTCTACTACAAAGACCTGATGCGCTGGATGCGCCTGCGCCTCAGCAATCTCGGCCAGTCCACCTCTACTCGCATATCGAACATGCAAATCAGCCAGATCATGCACGACGTGCTGGTCGTCCCCGAAACCAAGGTTCTGGCCGAACTGCTCTCCGAGTTCAAAGATCGCCGCCGCCATCTAGCAGTCGTAGTCGACGAGTTCGGCTCAACCGCCGGAGTGATCACCGTGGAGGACATCCTTGAGCAACTGGTCGGAAACATCGAAGACGAATTCGATGTCGCCCCCAGCGAACCCGCGCTGGAACACGAATCCGTGCTCGTCCTGGAAGGCTCAGTCAACATCCGCGACCTCGAAGCCGAATACGGCCTGACTCTACCGCGCGACGCCGGTTTTGAAACCCTGGCGGGATTCATCCTCGCCCGCCTGCAGAAGATCCCAGCCCTGCGCGACTCCTTCGAATACGAAGGCCGCCGCTACACCGTCGAAGAACTAGAAGGCCACCGCATCGCCAGAGTCCGAATCGAAAAAACCGCCAAAGCAGAAGGCGAAGCCGAAGCCGCAAAGCAAGGCGGAGACTGATGCAACAATCGTCAACTCCGAACGCCAGCTCCGAAGGAGCGGCAGAATGCAGCCCACGGCGCAAGCCGTGGGTCGGATGAACCGAGGATTAAGCTAGCCCTGTAAGGGCGAAAGAAATTTTGCAAGCAGCTTGAGTTAGTGCCGATTGTTTTTCAATTTAGTTCCGAGACTTCGTGAACAAATAACGACACGACGAGCTACTGGGACTACCTATCCGCTAACCATCGATGCTCTTCCGCCTCCTCCAACGCGTCCTCTACACCATCCCCGTGATCTGGCTCGTCGTAAGCCTCGTCTTCCTGCTCATCCATTTGGTCCCCGGAGACCCCATCGCGCAAATGCTCGGCGAAGGCGCTCCGCCCTCCGATATCGCCGCCACGCGCCACGCCTACGGCCTCGACGCGCCCTTAGGCGAACAATACCTTCACTACTGGAAAGGCGTACTGCACGGCGATCTCGGCCGCTCCTTCCGCTACAACCAAGCCGTGACGCGCCTCATCGCCCAGCGTTACCCGTACACGCTGCGACTCACGCTGGCGTCACTGTTCGTAGCCATCGTCCTCTCGATCCCCGCCGGAGTTCGCTCCGCTCGCCGCCGCAATCGCTGGGACGACCGCCTGCTCTCTGTCGTCAGCCTTTTCGGTCTGTCGTTTCCCAACTTCGCGCTCGGCCCCATCCTCATCCTCCTCTTCGCGATCAAAGCCGGATGGCTGCCGGTCTCCGGCGCCGGATCGTTCGCCAACCTCGTGCTGCCCGCCCTGACCATGGGCAGCGCCCTCGCCGCCATCCTCACCCGCATGGTGCGCACCTCCATGCTCGAAGAACTCAGCCAGGACTACATCCGCACCGCCCGCGCCAAAGGATTGCCCGAGCGCACAGTGGTCTATCGGCACGCCCTGCGCAACGCGATGATCCCGGTGCTCACGGTGCTGGGCCTGCAGTTCGGCGCGCTGCTCGCCGGCGCCATCGTCACCGAAAAGATTTTCTCCTGGCCCGGCATCGGCCGCCTCACAGTCGACGCCATCTCCGGCCGCGACTATTTTCTAGTTCAGGGTTGCATTCTGGCGATCGGCCTGACCTACGTCGCGGTGAATTTCCTGACCGACGTGCTTTACTCGGTCGCGAATCCGCGGATCCGGCAGTGAAGAGGGGGCTCTTCGCCAGATATAGACCACGATAGATACCATGTGATATACTTGGGTATCTATCAGGACGACGAAGGAGAGTCGCCGATGCCCCATACTGCGAAATTGTTCCGCAACGGCCGCAGTCAAGCAGTCCGCTTGCCGGCCGACTTTCGTTTTCCCGGCTCGGAGGTCTATGTACGCCGCGATCCCGCCACCGGCGATGTCATCCTTTCTCGGCGGCCCGACTCCTGGCAAGATTTCTTTGAACTAATCGACTCGCTCGACATTCCTGAAGATTTTCTGTCGAATCGCCGCGACGCCCTGCCTCAGAAACGAAAGCTCTTCTGATGCCGGTGCGCTATCTGCTCGATACCAACATGGCCAGTTACGTGATTAAAGGCAATGTTCCGCACGTGCGAGAAAAGCTGGTCAAGCTGCCCATGTCCGAAGTCGGAATCTCGGTGGTCACCGAGGCGGAGTTGCGATTTGGCGTAGCCAAGAAGCCCGAGGCAGCGCGACTCGCGGTAGCAGTAGAAGAATTTCTGCTGCGAGTCGAGATTCTGCCGTGGACCTCAGGAGCGGCCAAATCCTACGCCCGGATCAGGTGGGAAGTCGAACGCTCCGGCGAGCCGATGGGCAATCTCGACATGATGATTGCTGCCCACGCGCTAGCTGCAGAAGCTGTGCTGGTCACGCATGACCGCGTCTTCCGCCGCGTGAAGCTGTTAAAGCTTGAGGATTGGACGAAACCCGCTTGAAAAGAATTCGTGGATTCGTCATCACCTCGGAACTTCGATTCCACGCATCGATACCCACAAGAAACATCCTGCCAGTGCGAAACTTAGTAGGGCGAAGATAATCGGCGCTCTGGACCAATTTTGTTCCGGCGCGAGTCGCCAGTACTGACGGTAGAGTGTCAAGTCCCTATGCGTTCGCCAAAATTCGATCCGCAGACCCAGCGAACGCATCCGGCTCAAAACTAAGAGCGCGAGGCCATTCGCTAGCCCCGCGAAAACCATCGCGGCCGCGAAATACAGGAGCCTACCGTTGGCTTGCAGCAGCCTAAACACCAGCATCCCTCACGCCCCGCGCTTGCTCTTCAACTCCGCCAGCAACTGCTCGATGCGATCTTCCTTCTCAAGCGCAGCCATGCGGTCGTCGAGATTATCCCCCGCGATCTCCGACTTGGCCTGGCTCACCGCCTCCGAATGCGCGACTTTACGCTTCATGCGATCGAATGCTGCCGCCTTCGAGCCGTCGCCGGACGCCATCCGCGCATCGCTGGCCTTGCCTACGGCCCGTGCCCGGCGATGCTGCGCGATCAGCACGTCGGACTTGGCCTGCGCCTCGGTTAGCTTCTGTTCCAGTTGGCGCAGAGCCGATTTCAGGTTCTCCACCTGCGCCTTCTGGTCTGACACCTGCTGCGTGAAGTTCTCGCTCAGTTCGCGATAGCTTTCCACGCGCAGCAGGGACGCGCGCGCCAGGTCGTCCTCTTTCTTGTCGACGGCGAGTTCGGCCTTGCGCATCCACTCGGCCACTTTCTCTTCGTTTTCTTTCTGCTTCTTTTCCAGCAGGTGTTGGTCGGCAATCGCAATCGCGACCTGAGTCTTGACCTGCAGAAGCTGGTTCTGCATGTCGAGAATCACCTGCTTGATCATCTTTTCCGGCTCCTCGGCCTTGTCGATCAGGTCATTGAGGTTGGCCCGGACCAGTGTCGAAACGCGCTCCAGTAGTGCCATATCGAACCCCCTTCTTGATTCGGTTCCTAGCTTGTTGTTCGTGGACCTTTCAGTTCATGAATGCGATGGATCTGCGCGCACTCCGGACAACCCGCTTCTTTGTGCCGGAATGTAGCGCCGATCACGATTCCGATCGCGACGCCGCTGGCAAGCCAGACACCCATGTGTCCCGCGATCACTCCGAATACCGCACCCAGCGCCGCTCCCAGCGCAATACCCAATCCATGCAGTTTCGATTTGCTCGTCATACCCGTTCTCCAAGAGGCTTCCGGCAGTTCGACGTTGCTGAAGCCGAAAGCCGGAAGCCGATTAGCGACCCCTCGCTACGCCTTTGGTTGATCGCCGGGCTTCAGCGCCTTGTCGCCGATCTGCCGCACCTTGCCCAGCAACTCCGACAACGGCATGCCCGACAGCGTCTCGAACAATGCGGGCACCTGAGCCGCCATCTTGGTTATGTCGCCGGTAACTTTGCTCATCCCCGCTCCGTCGCCATTCCCGGTGGAGATGATCGTGATCTTGTCGACATTTGCCAGCGGAGCCGCCAACGCCTTCACCACTTCGGGCATACTGGCGAACAGCCGATCGATGACCGCCGCCTGGTTGTACTCCTGGAAGGCTTCGGCTTTCACGTTCATCGCGCGGGCCTCGGCATCGCCCTTCTTGAAGATGATTTCGGCTTCGGCTTCGCCTTGCGCGCGAATCGAAGATGCCTGGCCCTCGGCTTCCGCGATCAGTCGCTGCTTCTCGGCGGCAGCAAGAGTTTCAATCCGCTGACGCTCGATCTCCGCCCCTTTCAACACGGTCGCAATCAGTTCCTTTTCGCGGCGATTGATCTCCGCCTCCTGCACCTTGACCTGCTGCTCTTTCTCGACCTGCTGCACCTTCACCTGCTCCGCGATCACCTGCTGCTGCATGATGTTGGTCTGGATGTCGTATGCCTTGTCGGCCTGTGCCTGCTGACGTTTGGTTACTTCCAGGAACTGCGCCTTCTTCACTTCCAGGTCGCGCTGCGATTCCGCCTGCTTGGCCAAGGACAACGTCTCGGCTAACACGCGCTCCTGATCCGCCTGCGCGCGTGCGACAGCCGCTTCCCGCTGCGCCAGCGCGCGCTTGATCGCCGTGTCGCGATCGGCTTCTGCCGTAGCCACGTCAGCGTCCCGCTTGATGCGCGCCACATCGGGCTTGCCCATGTTGGTGATGTACTCGTTCTTGTCGCGAACTTCCTTGATGGTGAACGAGATCACTTCCAGCCCCATCTTGTTCATGTCTTCGGCGCAAGTCGAACGCATGCGGTCGGAAACCATCTCCGGTTGCTTGACGATCTCTTCCACCGTGAGTTGTCCGATGATGCCGCGCAGATGTCCTTCCATCACCAGCCGAATCAGGCCCTCGCGTTCCTGGTCGCTTTTGGTGAGAAATTGCTCGGCGGCGGTCAGTACGGACTCGCGATCCGATTTCACCTTGATCTGTGCCACCGCCTCCACCGTCACCGCGACGCCTTGTTTGGTGTACAAATCCTGCTGCGGCGCTACGTCAAACGACATTAGTTCCAGGGACAGATCGCGGCAGATCTGCACCATGGGCAGTACCAGCGTGCCGTGCCCCTGCACCACACGCGTCCCGCCCAAGCCATACACGATGAGTGCCTCGTGCGGACCCGCTTTGCGATAAAGCCTGGCCATTCCGCTCATCAGGAACAAAATGACCATCACTCCCAGCCCAACCACGATCCAGATTTGTACGACTGTCGAGATGCCACTGAACATAACGCCTCCTGTTACGAATGCCGTTGTGTAAACACTAAGTCCTCGAGGGTGCCCCACCCTTGTCGCGTTCGTTGCGACAGGGTGGGGGTGTTGACTCGGTGTTCAAAATCCCCGCCCTGTCCCCGCCAATAGCGCAGGGACAAGAACGGGGCACCCTCGCGTTCCCAGTTCTCACATCTCAGTACAACCCTGCCCTGGCACAGACGAGGTCTAACTGACAACTCAGAACTCCGCGGATTCAAATTGAAATTCACGATCGAGTGGTTACCGAACCAGCAAAAGCCCAACGTCACATAGGCAACCAGCAGGACTGGCCACGACGCGCTCGGCTTCATGGTTCGCACGATCAAAGCTGTGACCGTGAATAAGACGAGCATCGTCGCCATGATTCCAAGGCCCAGGTACAGCGCGCCTTCCCGCGAGGTATAACCGTTGGGCTGCCAGTTGGCATCGAAATGCACCGCCATGCGCATCGGCAACCGATCCCAGACCTGCCGGTAGGTCAGAGCTGTGATGGGCAACGCGAGCCACATCAAGCAAGTCGCCAGTGTGTAACCGCGATTCATAAGACTTTCTCCATGCCCGAACAGAGTCTCGTTCAGCTTCCAACCGTACCGGCGGTTTCTGAGTCGCTTTCTCCCGACATCTCGCTCCACAAGCAGACGTAGGCAATGCCTTTTTCATAACGGGTCACGACCACTTCGGTTCCCTTAGAGATGGCGCTGCCATCCTCGCTGCGAGCGCCGCAGACCCGTCGCGTCCCCGCCTGCGAGTACAGAATCTCGCCCGTGCCCCCTGCGCGAATGGAAACGCAAAGCCTGCCAAGCACTCCCACCATCTCGTAATCGCCGGGATCCATGTTCTCCTCGTCCGAAATCAGCACGCGGCTCAGAAAGAAAAAAATAATTCCTCCGCCCACGATTCCGCTGACAACGGATAGAAGCAATCCGAATCCCACCCACAGTGTCGAAAAGCGCGTAAGCAAATATCCTGTCCCCCCGAACCACGCCAGGAATGCCGCAAGCGAGGGCGGATTAAACGGTGAAACGTCGCTCTCGCGCGCAGCATGATTGGCGTCCGCCGGCTGCGACGGTCCTGGTCCATGTACAACGGGGGCGTGATTTCCCGCGGCAGAAGCATGTGATACCGGGCCGGGTGCCGCCCCAACGCTGTGTCCGTGGAAGTGCGGCAAATGCAGACGGCCAAAACGCGAGCCTCCGAACACGAACGAAAAGAAACTGAAGCAGAAACCGATCGCGAAACAGATCAAATAAAAGTCTGACCAGTCGAGCCGTGTCGATGTCATCGGATTCGCCCCCCTTCCGAGCTCGTGGCGCGACGATGGTTCCCGCCGGCCGCCACGTCCGGCCGCAACGCTTCCAGCAGCCGGTCCGCCAATCCCGGTGTATCTAAAATCGCGCCCAGCAGCAGCAGCGCACGGCGTGTATTTTTCTCGCGCGCAGCCTTGATCAGCACATGGCTGACTTCCGGATCGTTGGCGAATTTCTCCGACCCTTGCAACATCCAGACATCCAGTTGCCCTTCCGTGGTACGCAGATCCGAAGTCAGTTCCGTGTGGTAGCCCTCCGGATCGTCCACCAGAAAGCCGGGATGCACCTTGAAAAACTTGGCCAGCAGCGCGCGCGACCACTGGGTCATGTGCGGGCGCGTTCCATTCTCAATCTGCGAGAGATAGGACTGGCTGATGCTCTGTCGTTTGTCCGAGCCGCCTTTGCCCACTTCGGCACGAAGCGCGCGAACCAATTCCAGTTGCGTCATCGGCCGCCCCAAGCCGCGCAGCGATCCTTCTACCTCACGCAGGTACCGAATTTTCTCGCCCAGCTTCACCGCCACGCCCCAAGATCTATATTCCAAATCGAAATAACAATATTGCAAATTGCGATGTAAGTCAAGGAATGGATTTGCCCCATTTTCAGCGGATTGCGGGGACGTGAGGCTCGAGACTAGCGCGGAAAGGCAAAACGCCCCGGCGGGACCGAGGCGCTGCGATCTGCTTCTACTTTCGAGGAAAAACCGGCTTACTGTTTGCGGCCGTTGTGCTTGTCCCGATAAATCTGGCGGGACACGCGATTCTGCTGCCGGTTCACTTGCGCCTTCTCCTGTGATGTCAGTTTGCCGCCATTGGCCGCGCGGTCGGTACGCACTTCCTGGTTAATCTTCGCTTCCTTGCTCTCCAGGTTTGCAGTTTCGCCCGCCGTCAACTGACCGCTCTTGACGCCTTGTGCGATGCGGTCCTGCTGGTTCTCGGCCCGCTTTCCAACTTCGCTCTTGGGATCCGTATTCTGCGCTGCAGCGTTGTGCTTGTCCTGGTAAATCTGTTTGGACAGTTGATTCTGCTGCTGGTTCAGAGTGGCTTTGTCTGCCGAAGTCAGCTTGCCGTTATCCAGCGAGCGCATATCGCGCTCTTCCTGGTTTAGCTTGGATTCTTTCTTCTCCAGATTGGCAGTTTCTCCGGCCGTGAGTTCGCCGCTTTTTACGCCGTTCGCGATGCGATCTTGCTGATTCTCTTTTCGGTCCTGAATGCTTTCGCCCGTGACTGGCGCGGGGCTGGTAGTTTGGGCCAAAACCGGCAGCGCCAGCATGGCCAGCGCTGTACTGAGCAGGGTGATCTTGATCGTGATTTTCATAATGGACTCTCCTGGTGGATCGGATTCAGTGAACTTTGTAGTACTGTGTGGCCACACGACAAGAAACCCGCATTGTAAAGAAATGTTGCAAATTATTTTTCACGTTGTGACTGAGGAACTTATAGGCGGGACAGCGCGACTGGAGCCAATTTATCGAGGTGACTTTAGTCACCGGCCGGCTTCGATCGGGGAACTGGGATCAGGTAATCCCGCAAGGCGTCGCCAATGAAATTGAGGCGCCTTGCGGGCGTGAGCGAAGCAGGAGCCCGCACTCGAAATCCTGAGCGAAGCGAAAGATCTCCTAGAGCCCGGCCTCGATGCGCGAACGCGGATCAAGGTAATCCCGCAAAGCATCGCCAATGAAATTAAAACTCAGCACCGCCAGCATAACGGCAAGCGCGGGAAACAAGACAAGATGCGGCGCATCGAACAAGTGAGCCCGCCCATCGTTGAGCATGGCTCCCCAGCTCGCCGTAGGCGGAGGCACGCCGAGTCCGAGAAAGCTCATCGTGGCTTCGGCGAGGATTGCTCCGGCCATGCCAATCGCAGCCTGCACAACCACCGGCTGAATGATGTTGGGCAGAATGTGCCGCACGATAATACGCAGATCGCTGGCGCCTAGAGCGAGGGCGGCCTCGACAAACTCACGCTCGCGCGCGGCTAGCACTTGCCCGCGAACCAGCCGCGCGTAGCCGACCCATCCGCCCAGCGACAGCGCGAGCACGAGGTTGAAGATACCGGGGCCGCGGAAGGCGATAAACGCAATCGCCAGCAGAATTCCTGGAAAAGAAAGAAACGCATTCATCAGCACAACGTTTACGAAGCGGTCGACGGCGCCCCCGTAGTATCCGGCCACGGAGCCGATGATGAGTCCCAGAGCAAGCGATGTCAGGACCACACAAGTACCCACCATCATGGAAATGCGTGCGCCATAAATAACACGCGACAGAATGTCGCGCCCCAGTTCATCGGTGCCAAACCAATGCGTGGACGATGGCGGTGCAAGGCGAGCAGGCAAGTTGATCGATGCGGGATCCCGCGGGGCAATCCACGGCGCAAATAGCGCGAAAATGACGAAGACCACTACCAGCACAACGCCCGCAGCTGCGAGCGGATTGTGCCGCGCATTTCCGGCAACCCGCCGGCGGAATGAGATGGCAGCGCTGGACATGAACTCAATACAACTACCATATCTCGAGCCGGAAATTCCGGTAATGACGAATCATTTCGAAATCGGCGCGATTTGTCGTGATCAGACGGGCGCCATAAGAACGCGCGGTCAAGGCAATCAATACGTCGAAATGCAGGTGACGGAGCTTGTCGGGCATAAAGCCGCGAGCGGCATGAATTCTCCCCAGGACCTGGCCCGACTCCAGCCAATTCTTTTCCGTAGGTGTCAGGATAGGATGATTTCTCGCCAACGTTCGCAGAAATTCCTGCTCAGCCGCCTTGGTCGCTCCACGCCACAATTCCGCCAAGACCACGGCCGAGCTTCGGATCATTCCGGAAATGGTTTGAATTCGCTCCTGATGTTGTCCGGTGCGCAGGTTATCGACAAAGACAGACGTGTCGAAGATGACGAGGTCACTCATCGGAGCCAGCAAACTTCAGCTTGCCCGCATTTTTCTTCATCAGGTTCTTGAAACGCTTAAGGGCGACAATCTCGCGGAGAGCGGCATGAATCGCATCTGTCCTTGATTTCGCTCCCAGCACTTTCACCGCCTCATCCGCCAAGTCGGTATCGAGCCGAATTGATGTCATGGTTACCGCCATGGGGTTCGCCCTCCGCGCTTTGTATATACATCCTATAACTTTCATATATATCAGTCAACTCGGTCTTGCACGCCGGCCCTGCGGTTGCGATGATTGGTCATGCCTCGCGCTCTCCTGACCCTTGCCGCGCTTCTCGTCCTAACCACTGCCCTCTTCGCGCAAACGTCAGCCTGGCACCCCTCGCCCGGCCACACGACGCTGGACCTGTGGCCTCACGGAGCGCCGGGCGTTCCCGCCAATGCGCCTCCAGAAGTCAATACCACAACTGCAACAGACCGCCTGGTTGCCGGCAAGCCCGTCATCCGCTTGGGCAATGTGTCCGTCCCCACACTCACTGTATATGCTCCAAAAGAGAAGAATACCGGAGCCGCGATTGTCGTCTTCCCGGGAGGTTCTTATCGCATTTTGGCCATTGATCTTGAAGGTACCGAAGTGTGCGACTGGCTCAACTCTGTCGGCATCACTTGTATTTTGCTAAAATACCGCGTCCCCGACTCAGGGCCTTATCCCAAGTCCTCCGCCGCCCTGCAGGATGCGCAGCGAGCGCTCGGAATCGTCCGTTCCCACGCCAGCGACTGGCACATTGATCCCAACCGCATCGGCGTGCTCGGATTCTCTGCGGGCGCCCACCTCGCCGCGGCACTCAGCACCCACTTCGACCACCGCCTCTATGATCCCGTCGACGACGCCGACCAGATAAGTTGCCGCCCTGACTTCGCCGTCATCGTTTATCCCGGCTACCTCGCCCTTTCGGAACAGAACTTTGCGCCCAATCCCGAAATTCACGTCACCAGCCAGACACCACCCTCGTTCATCGTTCAGGCCGAGGACGATCCCGTGCACGTCGAAAACTCCACCGTTTACTTTCTCGCCTTGAAGAATGCCAAGGTCCCGGCAGAGATGCACCTCTACGCCAATGGCGGCCACGGCTACGGGCTCCGCCGCACGGACCTTCCGGTTACGGCCTGGCCAAAGCTGGTCGAAACCTGGCTGCAGACGATTCGTGTCGTGTCGCCCGCAACTCCCTGGCGGCCTTGCATCCATTGACGGGTCCGCCAGCATCTCTCTATTCTCATAGGGACCCCAATTCAAGGACGGTACATGAAGAAGCTTGTATTCCTGCTCGGCCTGGCGCTGGAACTTGCAGTTTGCGGCTGCGGTACCCAAACCATCGCAAATACCACGCCTGCGACCGTCACGAGCGGTACTTGGGAGGCAAAGCTTACGGGAGGCGCCGGTCAAGCTAGCCTGCTGAATTTCGTGACCGCTTTCTCGTTGAACAACAACAACACCACCACCTCAGGGCCGCTTACGATCACGGGTTTCGGTTTTATCAATGCCGGGAAATGCTTTGCCAACGGCATCAATGGCTCAACGGAAAGCGGTAATGCCACACTAATTACCAACACCGCGGACCAAGTGACAGGCACGTTCGATTTTAAGATCGTGTCAGTAACACCTGCGGGAAACACGCTCACCTTGACCGGAAACGTAACCGGCACGTCGAGCGGCACTCAGACGACCGCAGGCAACCTGAGCAACGGAGTTGTGGTCGGCAACTGGACCCTGACGGGTGGCGCCGGCGATCCCAGTTGTGCGTCTACGGGCACCTTCATCATGTGCCAAGGCAGCAACACATGCACGCCGCCGTAATCCTCGATCCGCACCTGTCATCCTGAGCGGAGCGAAGGACCTATGTAATCGCCCGCCTGAGCTTCTCCTGCTTCCTTCCTCTCGCCCGCGTGCTATACAGTGGGAGCCATGAAGCGCTCGCTGCAAGAAATTGCGCAGGCGATAGGAGCCCGCTTGATTGGCGACGGCCGCGTAGAAATAAGTGCGGTCGCCAGCATCGCATCGGCGTCGCGCAAGGATCTGGTGTTCGTCGAAGATGAAAAATACTTGGCGGAGGCCCTGCAATCGGCTGCGGGCGCAGTGATTGCCGGACAGTTCGCGGCCTCCGGAGCAAGCGGGCGTCCGCTCCTCATCAGCGATCATCCCAAGCTAGCTTTTGCCCGCGCTGCGCAAGTTCTCCAGGGTGAAATGGCCGCTGATGGCACCTCACAGCAGGGAAGCGTGCATCCAACTGCGGTCATTCATTCTTCGGTTGTGCTCGGCCCCTGTGTGCTGGTGGAGGCTCGCGCCGTCGTCGGCGAGCGCGCGCAGATCGGACAGCGCACGCGAATCGGCGCAGGTTGCGTCCTCGGCTCCGATGTCAAGATTGGAGACGACAGCGTAACTTATCCCAACGTGACCATTTATCCGGGCACGACCTTGGGCGACCGCGTAATCGTGCACGCCGGAGCGGTGCTCGGCAGCGACGGCTTTGGCTACGTGCGCGACCGCAAGACAGGGCACTACGAAAAATTTCCGCAGGTGGGACGTTTGGTCATCGAGGATGATGTCGAGATCGGAGCCAACGCGACCATCGACCGCGGCGCGCTCGACGAAACGCGAATCCGTCGAGGCACGAAGATCGATAACCTGGTCCACATCGGCCACAACTGCCAGCTCGGCGAAGACGTTGTGATTGCGGCCCAGACCGGCCTCTCGGGCAGCATCGTGATTGAGAACGGCGTGGTGCTGGGCGGCCAGGTCGGCATTGGAGAGCACGCCCGCATCGAAGAGGGAGTGATGCTCGGCGGTCAGGGCGGCGTTCTGCCCAACAAAGTTCTGCGCGGCAAAGGCGTAGCCTTCTGGGGAACTCCGGCCCAGCCAGTGCGACAATATCTGAAGCAGCTGGCGACCCTGGCGCGTCTGACAAAGAGGTAAGAGCACTCGGTTTCCGTCGTCCGGCTTCCGGACGTAAATCCGAGAGAACGGGAAGCCGCAAGCCGAAAGCCGCATTTATGGCAACTGTCGTCATTGGCGGACATTCCCGCAGCGTGGGCAAAACCAGCGTGGTTGCTGGCTTGATAGCTGCGTTGCCGGAATTCAACTGGACCGCGGTGAAGATCACGCAGTACGGCCACGGCATTTGCTCGGCAAACGGCGAGGCTTGTGACTGCGCCACCGGCGATCATTCCTGGGCGATTTCTGAAGAACACGATCGCAGCGGCGAATCGGATACCTCGCGATTTCTCGTCGCCGGCGCGGCGCGTGCGCTCTGGGTTCGGACTGAGCAAGGGCGCCTTGCCGAAGCGATGCCTGTGCTACGCGCGAAAATTGCTGACGCGCCAAACACGATCATCGAGTCCAACAGCGTGCTGAAATTCCTGCGTCCAGATTTGTATTTTCCCGTGCTCGATCCGGGAACCGCTGACTTCAAGAGCTCCGCACGTGAGTTTCTCGACCGCGCGGATGCCCTGATCCTGCACGACAGCGTTGAAAAACCCACCTGGCAGGCTGTTTCGTTGAAGCCCGTTGCCGGACGGCCCCTGTTTCGTGTAACGGCACCGAACTATGTCACTCCGCAAATCGCAGAGTTCGTACGCTCGCGCTTGCTGGAGGTGGCGGCACATCGCTGAGAAAACTTGGAGTTTTTGCGCGTTGGTGGGATGATTTCACTAGGACGGGAGGAGCATCGACTATGAGATACAAAATCGCTCTATGGGGGTGCGCGGGCTTTTTGGTTGCAGCCTGCTGGGCGCTCTATGCATTTGCTACTCAACCGCCGGCCCTCACCACTGCCGACCCGCTGACGACTCTGGCGCAGATCACCTGCCCGATCGCGTTTGCCAGCATCCACTTTCACTTCGGTGTTTCATTGTACTGGTGCCTTTTGGCAAATGCGGCGACCTACGCGCTGATTGGACTGGTGCTCGAGACCGTGCGTCGGCGAATGCGACTGCGCGAAGTAGCGTAGAGCCGGATCGATCCCGCCAATCGACGACCGCCGTTTGCTATCCTTTCCCGTGCGCCAAATCCATTTCAGTGCCTGGCTGCTAGTCGGGCTATCGGCGATTCTTCAGATTATTATCTTTCCTCTCCCGGGCATTTATGTCCTCTCGTGGTTCGCGCTCACACCGCTTATCCTGGCGCTTCTGCGTGCACGCCCCGCGAGTGAACTCGAAGTCGACGGATTGGTTCGCCTAAGGCCCGCTCCAACCGCGCAGGGATTTCTCCTGGGCTACGTGTGCGGAATCCTGTGGTATGCGGGAACCTGCTACTGGATTTATGACACCATGCGCCAGTATGGCGGCCTTAGCGCGCCCGAGGCATTGCTGGCTCTTTTTCTTTTCTGCTGCTACCTCGGCCTGTATCACGGTCTCTTTGGCCTGCTCGTAAGCTTGCTGGCCGGTTCGGGACGCGACTTTCGGCGTCCGCTGGTAATGGTTCCATTTCTGTGGGTCGCCGTGGAACTAGCGCGCACGCGAATCACCGGTTTTCCCTGGAACTTGCTCGGCATCGCGCAGGTCGACAACGTCGCCCTATGCCGCATTACAGAATGGACCGGCGTTTACGGAATCTCACTCGAGATTGCGCTGGTCAATGTGGCGCTGGCTGCGGCATTCCTGGTTCCGCGTGAGAGGCGTGGCGCCTTGCTGGCCGCGGCGCTGGCAGCCGCTGCCGTCTTGCAGGCTGGAAGATTAGTCGATGCCCCTCCGGCAAAAGCGGATCGTGCAGCGCTCCTGGTGCAACAGAATATTCCCGTCTCGGCGGAGTGGACGCCCGCATACCTTCAGCAGACACTGCAGGATTTGACCGAACTCACGGTGAAGTCTGTAGCTACGAGTCCAGTGAAAATCGATCTGGTCGTCTGGCCGGAGTCGCCCGCGCCATTCTTTACGAACGACGCTCGATTCCGTGATGCGGTCAGCGCGATGGCTCGCGAAACCAAGACTTGGACGATTGCGGGTTCGATTGGAACTTCATCATCTGCCGCCAGTGGGCAAAACGCGCCCGTATTCAACTCCGCGGTGTTGGTCAGTCCCACCGGCGACTGGAGCGCGCGCTACGACAAAGTGCATCTCGTGCCCTTCGGGGAATACTTGCCATTCCCCAGTCTGTTTTCCTTCGCAGGTGGCTTGACCAAGGAAGTCGGCGAATTTCAGCACGGCATCTCGCGGCGTCCGCTCGATGCAGGAGATCAGCGCCTTGGCGTCTTCATCTGCTACGAATCCATTTTCCCCGATGAGGTCCGCCAGTTCGCCGATCAGGGCGCGCACCTTTTCGTAAATATTTCCAATGACGGATGGTACGGCGACAGCGGCGCCTACGCGCAACACCTGAATCAAACGCGCATGCGCGCCATCGAAAATAACCGCTGGTTGCTCAGCGCCACCGACACTGGAGTCACGGCCTCGATCGATCCTTGGGGACGCGTGGCGGCACGGATTCCACGCAAGCAGAGGACGGCACTGGTCGCACCCTATGCTCGTACTTTCGTTACTACTTTCTATACCCGCCATGGCGACTGGTTCGCCTATGCCTGTGCGATAATTTCTTTGGGAGCGCTGCTCACGCGCTTCACGTCCTGGAAAAACCGCAAAAAGGCTGACGCGTCCTCATGAATCAAGAGTTGGTGCTGGAATACGAAAAACTGAACAAAAAAGTCCACGAACTTCGGGAGTATCTTTGACGCGGAGAGAGTCCGTCCGCAGCTAGCCGAAATCGAAAAGCAGTCTGCCGACCCGAATCTGTGGTCGAATCCGCAACGATCCCAGCAGGTGATGCGCGAAAAGAAGCGGTTGGAGCATGTGCTCTCCACCGATGCCGACCTGGCGCGCCGCGGCGATGACATCGCCGCCTACTTCGACCTCTCCAAGGAAGGCGAGAGTGTCGACGCAGACCTGCAACGTGAAATCGGTTCCCTCCGTGAGTTACTCGATAAACTGGAAACCGAAACGCTGCTCTCCGGCGAGAACGACGCCCGCAACGCCATTGTCACCATTCATCCCGGCGCTGGCGGCACCGAGTCGCAGGATTGGGCCGATATGCTGCTGCGCATGTACCTGAGATGGGCCGAACGCCAGGGATTCGAGACCGTGCTCTACGACTACCAGCCGGGCGAAGAGGCCGGGCTGAAGTCGGCAACCTTCGCGGTGAATGGCGAGTACGCCTTCGGACTTCTGCAGAGCGAGATCGGCGTACACCGCCTGGTGCGCATCTCGCCCTTCGATCAGGCCAAGCGGCGCCATACTTCATTCGCCAGCGTCTTCGTTTCGCCCGAAATCGACGACAGCATTGAGATCGTCATTAAGCCCGAAGACATCCGCATCGATACTTACCGCTCCAGCGGCAAGGGCGGACAGCACGTGAACACCACAGATTCTGCCGTTCGCATCACTCACATTGCCACCGGGCTGGTCGCCAACTGCCAGAATGAGCGCTCGCAGCACAAGAACAAAGAGCGCGCCATGAGCATGCTTCGGTCGAAGCTCTACGAGTTCGAGATGGAAAAAAAACGGGCCGCGACTAAGAAAATTGAAGACTCGAAACTCGACATCGAATTCGGATCGCAGATCCGTTCTTACGTCCTGCAACCGTACCGCATGATTAAAGATCACCGTACCAAAGCCGAGGTTGGCGACGTCGATCGCGTGCTCGACGGCGATCTGCAACCCTTCATTCGCGCCTATCTGCTGGCGCGGCGTGGAGAAAAGCAGTGAAGATGTCCGCAAAAAAAGCTAGACCAAAGAGGCCACCGAGAACGCAGGCCACCGCCATAAAGCTGGGGCCTCGTTTTCTGCGTGCATTTTTGTTTGCTGCGGAAAAGCACAAGGGCCAGACGAGAAAGGCCTCAACCATCCCCTACGTCGCTCACCTGATGGGCGTCGCATCCCTGGTGCTCGAGGCGAACGGCGACGAAGATCTGGCCATCGCTGCTCTGCTCCACGACGTTGTCGAAGATTGCGGGGGCGCTCCCATGCTGAGGGAAGTCCGCCGCCGCTTTGGAAAGCGCGTCGCGACAATTGTCGAAGGTTGTACCGACGCCGACACCGATCCCAAGCCGCCTTGGCGCGAGCGCAAGGAACAATATCTCCGTCATCTGAAGACCGCGGATGCCGACACGCGCCTGGTTTCAGCCGCCGATAAGCTCAACAACGTGCGCTCCATTCTCAGCGATTACCGAGCTGTCGGAGAATCAGTCTGGTCAAGGTTCAAGGGTGGACGCGAGGGCACTCTTTGGTACTATCGGACTTTACTGAACATATTTCTCGAGCACCCGCGGAACCGCATCACCCGCGATTTTGAACTGGCCGTGAGCGAACTCGATTCGCTGGCCCGGGAGAAGACAATTCCCAGCGGCCCGACATCTCAACTGGCAGTGGGACCATAACCGTTATGGCGCGCATCATCGATCAAATCCGCGCTTCCAAGCTCCCCTCCAACATGATGCAGTTTGCTGCCCGGGGCGCGCTTCAGGTGCCGGCGCCCGAGAATATCGAGATTCTGGTGCATCTGGCGCGCCACAACAAAGTGTTCGGCGACTTGGCTCGCATGACCCTCGCCGGATGGGACGAAAAGGCTTCCCGGGCGGCCGCGGCTGATCCTCAAACCTCCGCCGAAGTGTTGGGGTATTTCATTTCGCCCGACAACTTGCGCCCGAGATTGCTGCCTGAACTCCTGGAGAACCCTTCCGTTGCCGAAGGACAGTTGGTCAAACTCGCGCTCTCGGCTTCGCGCGACGTGATCGAGACGATGCTCAAGAGTCCGCGGATACGATCGATGAGCAGCGTACTCCAGGCCTTGAGCTCAAGTCCTTATCTGAAGCCGGAAGAAGTCGAAGAAGTGCGGAGGTTAATCAAGGCTGGCGAGACGGCGGTTGCCGCAACCGCCACTGGCGAAGATGCCGAGCCCTCAGTTAAGTCGCCCGAGACCACCAGCGAAGAGCCCGCGTCGATTTCGAGTTCCGAGACCAACGACGAATGGGTGGACGATGGAACAGTCTCCGCCTATATCAACGATCACCTTCATGACATTGAGGCCGAGGGCGACAAGCCATTTCAGGCCATAGGCGGTGTTGTCGACTTGTTGGGTGAAGATTATTTTCCGGTGCTTGATGTGGTCGATCCGCCCGCCCCTGACGCGGCCGCGGCAGCTCCCAAGACTGCAGCAAAACCCGCGCCCAAGAAAGCCCATGACGAAGGCAAGCGCGAGAATGCGCTTCAGAAGATCAATCACCTCGACGTGAAGGGCCGCATCCAACTGGCTCTGAAGGGCAACAAGGAGGAGCGCTCGCTGCTTATTCGGGACGGCACAAAGGTCGTGGCGCTGGCTGTGCTCGAAGCCCCCAAACTCTCCGATGGCGAGGTGGAAAAATTTGCCAGCCAGAAGAATGTGTTGGAGGCCGTGTTGCGCCAGATTCCGCTGAAGCGGCGCTTCATGAAGAATTACAAAGTGGTACGCAACTTGGTGGGAAATCCGCGAACCCCCCTCGATCTCGGCCTTGGCCTGATGAAAAATTTGCTGATTGCGGACCTGAAGAATCTTTCTGCTAATAAGGAAGTTTCGGAAACCATTCGCAAGCTCGCGATGAAAATGTACAAGCAGAAGCTTGACGCCGCGAACAAGAAATAATCCGGAGAACGCATGGCTTCACTACCGCAACCCGATCCGATCACCGAACTCTTGAAGCGTGCGAAAACCATCGCGGTCGTCGGCCTCTCTTGCAATCCCCTGCGCCCCAGTCACGGCGTCTCGGCCTACATGCAGACCCACGGATATCGCATCATTCCAGTCAATCCTCAAATTCACGAGTGCCTGGGCGAAAAAGCGTATGCCTCGCTGCTCGAGGTTCCGGAAAAGATCGACATCGTGGATATTTTTCGCCGTCCGGAATTTGTGGAAGAAGTGGTTGATCAGGCGATCCAGCTAAAAGCCCCGGCGATCTGGATGCAAGAGGACGTCATTCACGAGAAGGCCGCTGAAAAAGCCCGCCAGGCTGGAATCTTCGTGGTCATGGACCGTTGCATCCTGAAAGAACACCGCGCTCGCTTTCGGTGATAAATGTGAACGTCCCATTTCGATGTTGTCATCCTGAGCGAAGCGAAGGACCCATGTACTTGCCTGGAGTGCCGGGGCCTTTCCTTCGTTCAGGAAGACAAAGCGGTTACCGAACTATCGTCCAACGCCCACAAAAACCACGCTGGCATCGTCGCGCAAATTCGCACCGTTAACGAACGACCGCACGTCATCCACGATGCTTACCGCCGAGGAGCCCACCTTCACCGCATGTTCCGCCAGACGGCAGAGACCGTACTCTTCTCCGCTCGCATTCTCCGCTTCGGTAATGCCATCACTGTAAAAGACGAGCTTCGAACCCTCCGACAGCGTCACTTGCGTTTCGGAATAATCCCCGCAACTCAGGCCCAGAGGCAGCCCGCGTTCCGTATCCAGAAACCGCTCGCCCTGCTTGTCGATCAATAGAGGCCGCAAATGTCCGGCATTGGCGAAAGTCAGCGAGCGATTTGCAGGTTCGAGCACGGCATAGACCATGGTCACGAATTTTCCCGCAGGGAAATCGTCTACCAGCAACTGGTTCAGCCGATTCAAGACCTCAGCCGGGGTGCAGCACGCCTCTGCCAGCGAGCGTAAGACGCCGCGTGTAGCCGACATCAACAGCGCAGCGGCGGTACCTTTGCCGGACACATCTGCCAGAACAAGTCCCCAACGCCCGTCGGGAAAGGGAATGAAGTCGTACCAGTCGCCGCCCACGGCCCGCGCGGGCACGCTGAGTCCGGAAACGACGAATCCTGGAATGTACGGAGAACTCTTGGGCAGCAACGCCTGCTGCATCGCGCGCGCTTCTTGCGCCTCGCGGTCGAGTGCGGCCCGTTCTGCGCGTTCCGACTGAAGGCGCCGCGCATTGTCCACGGCCACGGCGACGTGATCGCACAAGGCCTGCAGAATTCTCAACTGCTGTCGCGGGAAACCGTCCACTTCGGGATGCGACGCTGTGAATACGCCCACCAGTCGCTCGCCCACACGCAGCGGAATCGCCACCTCCGAGAGCGTCGATTCCTCACACCCAATGTAATATTCGTCCTCGCGCACGTCCGGGGCATAACGCATCTGGCCGTTCGCCGCGACGTAGCCCACCATCCCCTCACAGCCAATTTTCAGGCGATGGCCTTTGCCATTCACGCTGCATCCCCGCACCCCGCTCAGCACCATCTCGCTGCGCGTTTCGTCGTGCAGATAGATGCTCGCTTCCAGACAGCCAAAGCCGAGTATTACTTCGTTGACGACGCTGTCGATGAGCTGGTCGAGGTCGAGAATCGAGGTGATTCGCTGCGCCGCTTTCTGCACCCGCTGCAAGTCTTCGATGAGGTCGCCCGGCGCGACGCGGCCGGACACAATCTCGTTGTAGGGAACGTTCGGAACCGTTGACATGACACCAATCCTTCCGCCTGAAGGAGGTCTGAGCACAATCCTAATGCAAAATAAGATGTCGCGAGCAGTCGCTACGATTCTTTCTTTGCTCGCTCAGGGCCGATCTCGCTGCCTCGCGAACGTTGCCGTTTTATCTCTTCCATTCGCTCCCTGATTCGTTTCTCAATGCCTTCACCGGTCGGCCGGTAATATACGCGATCGCGTAAATTGTCGGGCAGGCACTGCATGTCGGCGACTTTGCCTTCCAAGTCGTGCGCGTACTGATAGCCCCGCCCGTAGCCGAGTCCTTTCATCAGGCCAGTAGGAGCGTTGCGCAAGTGTAGAGGAACCAGGTCTGCGGCGGTTTGCTCTACGTCCTGCTGCACCTCTCCGTAGGCCGTATAAAGCGCATTCGACTTGGGCGCGACCGAAAGATAAACGACGGCCTGCGCTAGCGCCAGATTGCCTTCCGGCATGCCGATGAAGTCCACCGCGTCGCGCGCTGCCATGCACAGGGCAAGCGCATTCGGATCTGCCAGCCCAATATCTTCCACCGCCATCCGCACCACGCGGCGCGCAACATAGAGGGGATCCTCTCCCGCTTCGAGCATGCGGCCCAACCAGTACAGCGCCGCATCCGGATCGCTGTTGCGCACCGATTTGTGCAGGGCGGAGATCAGGTTGTAGTGCTCTTCGCCCGACTTGTCGTAGAGCAGAATACGTTTCTGCAGTGCGTCGCGGACGATCTCGTCGGTAATCTCCAGCGCACCCTGCGCATTTTTCTGCGCCAGCCCAGCAGCAACTTCCAAAACGTTGTAAGCGCTGCGCGCATCGCCGCTGGTATAGCTGGCGATTTTCCTGAGCACGTCGTCAGACGCCGTCAGATTCTTCTCACCGACCCCGCGCTCGCGATCCGCAAGCGCCCGCCGCAGCAGCAGCACGATCTGGTCTTCGGTAAGCGGCTTCAAAACATAAACCCGGCAGCGCGAGAGCAAGGCTGAGTTGATCTCGAACGACGGATTTTCCGTGGTGGCTCCGATCAAACGAATATTGCCCTTCTCCACGTGCGGCAGAAAAGCGTCCTGCTGCGCCTTGTTGAAGCGATGAATCTCGTCGATGAAAACGATAGTGCGTGTGCCGTACTGCCGAGCCCGCTCGGCGTCGGCCATGACCTGCTTGATCTCCTTGATTCCCGCCAGTACAGCCGAGAACTCGATAAACTCCGCCTTGGTCATGTTTGCGATGATCTTGGCGAGCGTTGTTTTCCCAGTCCCCGGAGGTCCCCAGAAGATGAGTGAGCCCGTGTCGTCGCGGTCGACCTGCGTCCGCAGCGGCTTGCCCGGACCAATCAAGTGCTCCTGCCCGACGAACTCGTCGAGCGTACGCGGGCGCATGCGGTCGGCGAGCGGGCGAGGAGCATCGGCGCCGCTACCCGCATTCGGAATGGGCTGGAAGAGACTCACGGCAGCCTTTACGCAAAACTCGCAATCTTCAGCTTAACTCATCCTAATTCCCAGGAGTTCTCATCGTCCCGCAGGTTGTCATCCTGAGCAAAGCGAAGGACCCATGTACTCAGCTGTCAATTTTGCTGTTCGTTTTGCGAGAAGAATGACAACGCTTGTTCCTGATTGTCGGCAAGTTGTTGACCCTGCGTGGAAGTGATTGAAAAGTCGGAAAGCTGCGTGGTCGCAGCGAGAGCAATTCCTGCGACGGTGGTACCTTTCCCGCATCCCGCCGGCGATCGTCGCTGCCAGAGGCCTTTGCGGCTCGGGAAAAGGCATCGTAATGAGCAATTAGATCGTTAAAGGCAGTCGGCGAATGGCGCAGCACCCTTACGCATCGGTAGCCATACAAAACTGTACATACATGGCCTACAACGCGACTGCCTTCGTTGTATCCACAAATTGCAGTTCCGGTGCAGCCGGCAGAGCACCAATCTCCGCCGCGTACCGATAGAACAACTGCAATCCTTCCAGGCATCCGGAGTCGAGCTGGTAGTGAATATTCCGAGTCAAATACGCCCGCACTTCCGCCCCACTGATTCTGACTCGCGGCGCCCATTCGCGCGCAATCTGGTTGAGATTGGAAGCCTCCAGCCCGTGATCGCGCGAATTCTGAAACACCGCCGGCAAATCCAGCGATGGCGCAGCTTCCGGCAACGCATCCTTGCGCACCGCCCAAAACGCAAAAACAAAAGGCTTGCCGGTATGGCGAATCCATTCTTCCGCCAGGTCGAACGTATGATAGCGGCCGCGGTCCACCATCAACGCCGGATCTCCGATGAGCAAACCCGCATCGTTCTCGGCCAGCATCTGGTCAACGTCGGGCGCCATCGAACTGTACGTCCTTCCACCGCCCAGCCACTTCTCAAACAGAATCTTCATCAGCGCTACAGACGTCATCGACGAAGTATCGAGCGCAACCGTACGCACCTGCTCGATCGGAACCTTGCTGACCAACAGAATCGACCGCACCGCCCGCCGCGAGGCAATCGCGACTTCAGGCAGTATCTGTAACCCGGGAATCTCCGCATACGCCGCTGCCGGAATAATGCCGATGTCGGCCGTCCCATCAGCTAGTGATCGGGCGCAAGCCGAGGGCAGGGTATAGGAGATATCAAAAAATTTGCCGGCTTCGCCATGCTCGAAATCCCACATCAGAGGGGCAGTATTAAGGTAGGAAATGGCGGAAATTCGTAGCCGTCGCATGCTTTCCACAATTTTAACAAACCCATTGTGACGCATGACCTTGACATGATTCCGCGCCAATAGTTACAGTCCGCTCGGAGTCTCTTTTGTCCAACGCCGCTGTATTAACGGCCGCGACTCACCTTCTGGAGTGGCTGGCCATCTCGCTGACCCCCGCGCTCGGACCCACCAAGGCGCGAAAGCTCGTCGAACATTTCGGTTCTGCCGAAGCCGTTTTCCGCGCCTCATTGACCGAACTCGAGAGCACCGGAATTCAAGCCGTTTCTGCGCAATCGCTGGCCACCGGCAAGTCTGCGGAGTTGGCGCGCGAAGAGATTGCCCGCGCCGCCGCTGCCGACGTCACCATGCTCTCGATGGACGATCCCTTCTATCCCCCGCGCCTGAAGGAAATCTATGATCCTCCACTGATCCTTCGCGTACGCGGCAACGCCGACGTGCTGACCAGGCCCGGCATCGCCATGGTAGGCACGCGCCATCCCACGCCCTATGGTTCTGGCATGGCTGAGCGTCTGGCGTGCGACCTCGCGGCCCAGGGGTTGGTCATTATTAGTGGCATGGCCCGCGGCGTCGACACCGCCAGCCATCGAGGCGCGATCTCCGCCAAAGGCAAGACCACCGCGGTGTTTGGCACAGGCGTCGATGTCATCTATCCCAAAGAGAATTCGCGGCTCTCGGAACAGATTCTGGCCCTTGGCGGCGCGCTCATCTCCGAGTTTCCACTGGGAACGTTTGCCGCCCCGCAAAACTTTCCCATCCGCAACCGCATCATTAGCGGAATGTCGTGCGGCGTGCTCGTCGTCGAAGCTGCGGAATACTCCGGCACACGCATCACTGCGCGCTGCGCCCTGGAGCAGAATCGCGACGTCTTCGCTGTGCCCGGCAACGTCACCAACAAAAATTCCTGGGGTCCGAACACGCTCATTAAACAGGGAGCCAAGCTGGTGGCGACTTGGGAAGACGTGTGGGAGGATCTCCCGACAGAAGTACGACTTGCATTGACTCCGCCCGCCTCGCCTGAATCCGCAGGCGCCTCCACCGCATCTCTATTCCCAGACGAAGGGCTCCCTCCTCACGAGAAGCGAATCCTGTCCCTGCTGAAAGCCGACGAGGCCACGCACATCGACGAACTGGTCGAGCGCCTGGAAAACGAAATGTCCTCCTCCGAAATCTTCGCCGCTCTGTTCGAACTGGAACTAGGCGGCAAGGTAAGGCAAATGCCGGGGAAGAATTTTGTGAAAAGCTTCTAGCTTTTGGCTTTTAGCCTTTTGCTTTTGGCTGGAATCGCGTAGTACTGGAGGTACTCGATGAGGAACTACAAGGACCTGCGCGTTTGGGACGAGGCCCACAGGTTGACGCTCTCTCTCTACAAGATTACGCAGACTTTTCCGAAAGAGGAGCGATTCGGATTGACCAGTCAGATTCGACGAGCATCTTCCTCGATTGCAGCAAATCTAGCGGAAGGCTGCGGTCGGAGATCTGACGGGGAAATGGCCCGCTTTATTCAAATCGCGATGGGTTCAGGTTCCGAACTTTCTTATCACTTGCTGCTGGCAAGAGATCTGGTATTTCTGAGAAACGAAGAGTACGGCGAACTAAACGCAAGTCTTGGGCGAGTTATGAGAATGCTTTCAGCGCTTTCCTCGAAGGTCAGAAATCCCCCGGCAGCGTAGAGGTCTGCGCCAAAAGCCAAAGGCCAAAAGCCAAGAGCTTCTCACCCGTAACTTGTTGCCCCCTTGACTTTCGTGCTAGCTTCGAAAACAGAACTCCAAGGAAATTGAGGTTCCATTGTCAAAAGGTTTAGTCATTGTCGAATCGCCGGCCAAGGCGAAGACCATCCAGAAATATCTGGGTAAGGGCTTCACCGTCGAGGCTTCCCTCGGCCACGTGAAGGATCTGCCCAAGAGCACTCTGGGTGTGGATATCAAGAACGACTTCGAAACTGATTACGTCGTCATCCCCGGTAAAGAAAAAGTTGTGGCCAAGCTGAAAAAGCTCGCGGCCTCGGCGGATGCGATCTATCTGGCTCCTGACCCGGACCGCGAGGGCGAGGCCATTGCCTTCCACCTCGCGGGCGAACTCGACGGCAACGGCAAAGCGAAAAAAGCCAAGAAGCCCAAGGCCAAGAAAGGTGAGCCGGAACCGCCGCCGCGGATTCAGCGCGTGACCTTCAACGAAATTACCAAGCGTGCAGTGCAGGCCGCCTTCGAACATCCGCGCGCGATCGACCAAAATTTGGTGGACGCGCAGCAGGCGCGTCGTGTGCTCGACCGCCTAGTCGGCTACCAGGTCTCGCCATTATTGTGGGATAAAGTTCGCCGGGGTCTTTCCGCAGGGCGGGTGCAGACCGTCGCGCTGCGCCTGATTGTCGAACGCGAACGTGAGATCAAGGCGTTCGAGAAGAAAGAATACTGGACCATCGACGCAAGCCTTGCCGCCAGCAAGCCTCCCGCCTTCGACGCGCGTTTTGTCGGCAAAGGTGAAGAGAAAGTCGAAGTCACCAACGGCGAGGACGCCGAGAAGATTCGCGCCGCGCTGGAAAAGGCCGATTGGGTCGTCCGTTCGGTCGACAAGAAAGAACGCCGCCGCAACGCCGCGCCTCCCTTCACTACCAGCAAGCTGCAACAGGACTCGTCACGCAAACTGCGTTTCAGCGTGAAGCGCACCATGATGATCGCGCAGCGCCTTTATGAAGGCGTCGAACTCGGCGAAGAAGGCCTGGTCGGTCTGATCACCTACATGCGTACCGATTCCACGCGCGTCGCGCCCGAGGCGATTGCCGAGGTGCGTGAATACGTGGGCAAGGAATACGGTCCAACGTACCTGCCCGAAGCCCCCAACACTTTTAAAGAGAAGAAGGACACGCAGGGCGCGCACGAAGCGATTCGTCCGACTTCGGCCATGCGCCATCCCGATCAGGTCAAGCAGTACTTAAAAGAAGATGAGTTCAAGGTCTACAAACTGATCTGGCAGCGTTTCGTCGCGTCGCAAATCACGCCCGCGGTCTTCGATCAGACCACGGTTGACATCGATGCGAAGAATGGCAACGATGTTTTCTGGTTCCGCGTGACCGGATCCGTCCTGAAGTTCGACGGCTTCCTCAGAGTCTACGAAGAATCCAAGGAAGGCAAAGACGAGGAAGACGAGGAGCTCAAACACAAATTGCCGGCGCTCGAAGCTGGACAAAAGCTCACGCTCAAGGAACTGAAGCCCGAGCAGCATTTCACCGAGCCTCCTCCGCGCTATAACGAGGCTTCGTTGGTGAAGGAACTCGAAGAGCGCGGCATCGGCCGCCCTTCAACCTACGCGGCAATTCTGTCGACTATTCAAGAGCGGCAGTATGTGCAAAAAATTGGCGGAAAGTTTTCCCCGACCGAGATCGGCCTGGTCGTCACTGATCTGCTGGTCGAGAATTTCCGCGATATTTTCGATGTGCAATACACGGCGCACCTGGAAGAAGAACTCGACGAGATCGAGGAGGGCAAGGAGACCTGGACCGACACTCTCGGCGATTTCTACAAAAAATTCCAGAAAGATCTCAAGTACGCCGAAAAGCACATGGAAAACATCAAGCGGATGGAGAAGCCCACCGACGAGAAGTGCGAAAAGTGTGGCGCGCCGCTGGTGATCAAATGGGGCAAGCACGGCTCGTTCTACGCCTGCAGCACTTACGATAAGGACGATCCGAACACCTGTACCTTTACCAAAGAAAATCCCATCAATCTGCCCGACCTCGATTCCGCCGACGTGCAGGAAACGGGAGGCGCAGAGGAATATTGCGAAAACTGCGGCCGAGTGATGGTGCTGAAGCGCGGGCGCTTCGGCCAGTTCATGGCCTGCACGGGGTATCCCGACTGCAAGACCACGCGCCGTTTAGATCAAGGCAAGAAAGTTCCCGACATTCCGCTCGACGAGCTTTGCCCCAAGTGCGGACGCAACATGATGATCCGCCACGGACGCTACGGCGAGTTCACCACCTGCAGCGGCTATCCCGACTGCAAGTACGTGAAGCAGAATTTCATCGGCGTGAAGTGTCCCGAATGCAAAGATGGCGAACTGGTGGAGAAGCGCGCCCGGAAGGGGAACACTTTTTACGGTTGCGGAAACTATCCCAACTGCAAGTTTACTTCCGCCCACAAGCCGATTCCCGAGAAATGTCCAAGTTGCGGCAACGAGTATCTGGTGGAGAAATTCCTGAAAGCCGGCCCGGTCATCGCGTGCCCGAACAAAGAATGCGATTACGAGCGCCCAAATCCAGCGGCGGAAGCGGCCGCGACAACCACCGCTTAAAACTTGTAATTGGTGATTTTGTAATTGAGTAATTTGAAGAGCCGAGCACCGGCGACTCGTCTCCAATTACAATTGCCCACTTACTCAATTACCAATTTACCAAATTACCTAAATTCAAAATTCACCTTGAGGTTGACCGATGGCCAAAAAGCCGACCACTGCTGATGCCGAACTGATTCTTAAACTCTACGATCTCCGCCGCGAAGCGGAAATGCGCAAAGCGCGCCACTGGTGGCTCGCCGAGTTCTGGCCCGAGAGTGCCGAAGACTTCATGAAAATTGCCGGCAACTTGGGCGGGCAGGAGAACAATTGGCTCCGCCAAGTGGGTGGCTACTGGAGCATGGCCGCGTCTTTCGCGCTCCAGGGAGTATTGAACGAAGAAATGTTCCTCCAGCCCTCGGTCAGCGGTGAGATGTATTTTCTGCTGGCGAAGGTGCATCCTTTCCTCAAGGACCTGCGGGAAAAGATGGGAGACCCGCACCTGTTCGCCAATATCGAGAACGTGATCACGCGTTCCAAGTTCGGCCGCGAACGTCTGAAATTCACGCTGAAGCGGGTCGAGATGCTTCGCCAAAAGCGAGCCGAGCGTAAGGCAAGCTAAGAGAGCAAGATCAGTTTCGTTCTCTATTCGCCCACGCTAGGATCCAGGCCATTTCAGGACGAAACATCAACCAAATAGCGTATGCAGCATCGCCCACCCACCCTTGCAAAAAACGCAAGGATGGGGCACCCGCTGTTGGAATGCGACGCACAAAGATGGGGCACGCGCCTTGCGGGTGTACTCCGTCCTCAATTTTGTGGCGGCCCGGCGCTCCTTCCTTTTCAAATCTAGGGGGTCGACCGTCCAACTTTTCGAGCGACTGCTACGAGTCGCGCCGCGTTCAGATCATACGGGGAACCTTGCAGGGTTCCGAATAGCTGCACGTGTTTGAAGCCGGCCCGGAAGAGGAGATCTTTCAGCTCACGGCCCGAATAGATGCTGTGTTCAAAAGTGAAGCTTTGGGCACGGCCGTCTTTTACCAGGGTCCATTCGGAAGAAACGCGGCACCAGTCGTCGAGGAGTTGAGGACGCTGCACGAGAAGCGAGCCATCCGCCAGTTCGGTGCAGATTGAGTTTTGCCACGTTCTGGCGAGGCGTTCTTTGCCCATCACTTCGATGATGAGCACGCCGTTCTCTTTAAGGTTCTCGTAGATATTCTGCAGCACCTGAAAATTATCCCGCTCATCTTCGAAGTATCCAAAGGACGTATAGAGATTGCAGACGAGGTCGAATGCTGCAGGGCGTAGGAAAAGTCGCATGTCCTGTTGCACCCACTCCACAGAGATGGTGGCTTGGGACGCTCGCTCGCGCGCCTGGCCTAGAAGGAATTCGGATTTGTCGACGCCCGTGACCTGGAAGCCGCGTTGCGCGAACTCCAGCGCGTGGCGTCCGGGGCCGCAGCAGAGATCGAGCAGGCTGCCTCCTGTGCACTGAGTCAATGCAATGATTTGGCTGACCTCTTCCTTCGAGGCGGAAAAGCGCTCTGCTGAGAAAACATAAGAAGAGAGATCGCGCCAGAAGTCTTCGTTCTCGTACCACTGCATAGAGGATAGAGTCTAATCCCTGGAAGACTTAGGCACACCGGCGGTTCAGCGTTTTCATCCCCATTTAAAACGGGGAACGTTCCTTCTTGTTCGTGTTTTTCCTAGGCCCGTGTTTCCACCGTGAAGATCAGGGGTTCTCCTCTTGTACGGGCTTGGGGATTCGAAAGACAATATTGGGATGAACTACCGAACTTCAAGACGACTATTGGGGCTATGTCTGGCGTTGCTGATTGCGCTGCCTGCGTGGCCGGTTGGGTCAACCGTGGTTCCCGAGTTGCCTGATCCGGGCCACCCCGGTATGAGCCGGCAACAGCAGCAGCAGTTAGGATTGCAGACAGCGGCCGAAGTTTACAAACAAATGCCGGTGCTGCCCGATTCGAATCCTGTTACGCAGTACGTGCAGAGCCTGGGAAGAAGATTGGTAGGAGTCATTCCTGCTGAACGCTCATGGCCGTATCAGTTCCACGTGATCCAGCAGAGCGACATCAATGCCTTCGCGCTGCCGGGAGGTCCGATCTTCGTAAATATCGGCACAATCAATGCCGCCGGCAACGAGGCCGAACTGGCCGGGGTGCTGGCGCACGAGATGTCGCACGTCTACATGCAGCATTCGGCGAAACAGGCTCCGAAGCAGGAGTGGGCGAACATTCTTGGTGCCCTTGGAGGTTTGCTGGGAGGTGCAGCGGGTAGCCTCGCGAAGATGGGAATTCAGTTCGGGGCAGGCACGTTGTTGATGAAATATTCGCGAGCCGATGAAGCGCAGGCCGACGCGGTGGGCGCGATCATCATGTACAAAGCGGGGTACAACCCGCGGGCAATGGCAGAGTTTTTTCAGAGGCTCGAGAAATTAGTGGGCAACGGCGGGACTCAGTTTCTAAGCGATCACCCCAATCCCGGCAATCGTGTGCTGGCAGTGGAGCGGGAAATCGCCAACTGGACGCCGAAACCATATGTCTCGACCAGCCCTGAGTTCGTACGGGCCCAGCAGGCGGCCAAGGAGATAAAAGCCTTCAATGCGCAGCAGATTGCTGACGGCGCCAAGAGCGGACTGTGGGCGCAACAAAATCGTCAAAGCGGGTCGGTGCCGCACGATATAGAAATGGCGGATACCGCGGCCGGCTCCGCAGGCGCCGAAACCATCACGAACGTCAGCTATCAGCAAGTGGAGCCGAGCGGCGAATTCAAAACTTTTCAGGGAAATGATTTCAGCATTTCGTATCCGGCGAATTGGCAGGCCATGGCGGGGCAGAATTCGGCGACGTTGGCTCCGACCGCCGGGGTTGGGCAAAACGCGATCGCCTATGGCGTGATCGTGGCGAGTGCGCAAAATGTGGACGCGTCGTCCTTGAACGACGCTACGCAGGGGCTGATCCAGAACTTGCAGGAAACGAATCCTGGTCTGCGCGTTTATGAAAGCCCGCGCAGGATCCAGGTGAATGGTGGCGAGGCGCTCAGCACCATGCTGACGGGGAATTCGCCTATCCAGCAGGACGGTCGCCCGCTGCCTGAGCGCGATTGGCTGGTCACGATGGCACGACCGGAAGGTGGATTGCTGCACATAGTGTTCATTGCGCCTGAGAGGCAGTTTGGGCAACTGCAGCCAACGTATCAGAGGATGCTTGATAGTTTGCAGGTGAGGTGAGTCGGGTCGGGTCGCAGCCGCAGTATTTTTGGCCCAGCAGAACCAAGAGGTGGCACGCGCCGAAGCTTTCGTAAACCACTCAGGCGCGAAGGTCCAGTTCTATCGCGTCGATCAGCGGAACGAGCCATGCCAGCAACGCCTGATGTGCCGGATGTTGAACATAGGCGTCGAGGGATGCTTTGTCCTTGAATTGCATGATGCCGCCGAATGTATAGCCTTTTCCTCGCGGCGAAATATTTGGTCCCACATGGGTCTGAAGAAGTCCAGGGATTAGCCCTTGGAAGGCGGCAATCTCTTTCGCCGCTCTGTCCTTTTGAGCTTCCGATGTTCCAGGCTTCCATTGAAATACGAATACGTGAAAAACGTTCGCCGACTCGCCTTCCGCTCTCGCCACTTCCGGCAAATTGAGAGAGGCAACAACTGCCGCTCCGACGGCAAGGCCGCCATCTCGCAGCAGCGTACGACGCGTGGAGTTTGCCATTTGATTTTCCTTTCGCACGACGAATAACTGCGAACGTCAATCGGGGCAGGAGCTATATCCAACCGGCGTCGATGACATAGCTCTGATTGGTGATTGCCGAACTGTCGTCTGAGGCCAGAAACAGAATCAGGCGCGCTACTTCTTCCGGCAGGATCATTCTCTTTAGCGCCTGATTGGCGAGTATCTGCGCTTTGTATTCTTCGGTGAGCCACAAACGCTGCTGCCGCTCTGTAAGGATCGCTCCCGGCATAATGCAGTTGACGCGAATATTGTCGGCTCCGAGTTCGTGGGAAAGGGTGCGCGTGAGTCCCACAATCGCGGCCTTGGCCGCAACGTAGACAACCTGGTTGATGGAGGGAATTACCCATCCAATCGAACTCATATTGATGATCGAACCGCGCTGCGCTCTCTGCATCGCGGGAATCACCGCTTGCGTCACGAAGAACTGGTGTTTCAGGTTGACGGCGATTGACTGGTCCCAGTAGGCCGGCGTGACCTCGGCGAGCTTGTGGCGGGTGTCGTTGGCGGCATTGTTCACGAGAACATCGACTGTGTGAAATCTGTCGAGAATGGTTTGTACGGTCCGTTGTACGTCGACAATGTCAGTTAGATCGCAGTGGTAGTAGACGGGGGCAGTCGCGCCGTTCAGGCGCTTTGAGAGTTGGTTCGCGGCGTCATCCTGAATATCGAGGAAGGCGACTTGCGCGTGTTGCATCGCGAAGGCTTCGACGATCGCCTCGCCGATGCCAGAGGCGCCGCCGGTCACGACGACGACGCGATCGCGAAGGCTGGGGTAAGAAGCAAATCCTGGCGATGTTTCCATGGGCTGGGCCGCTGTTCGCGCTTTTCGAAGTGGCGGCGTGTGTGATGGTATCAGGCGATTTTACAAATGCGAAGTGCGGCCGCTGGGTCCCGCGGCTTTGATAATGCCGCTCGATCTCACGACTCGACGCCAAAAGCTTCACATCAAATAAAGGTCGAGAATTTCGCTCGTTTCGTGGAGAAAGTCTTTGAAGTTGGGGTATTGGTTGAACTCGATAGGCGCCTCGAAATAAACCCAGCCCTCCGTCCGTCGGATATTCCAGTAGGAGCCCATGCTGGTGGTTTCGCGGAAGTCACTCTTGCCAATCTCAAAGGCGATGTTCCATATGCGGGCCTGGTGACGACCTCCAAAGATGTTCTCGAAGACGGCGCCCCGTCGTCCTCCCAATGTGCTAACCATGCAATTGAAAATGTCCCCGTGAACTGAAACGAGGTTCGACGCATCGGGATCAGACGCGACATCTCCGGGGACGGCGCGGAATCCAGCCTCGATGGCGGCGTCGTGGTAACGGGCCGCCGGACGACTCGGAAAAATCTCCTCAAACATTGAATTACCATCCGCCTTTTCACTTGCGCTTGGACATCAGCATCACAGTGTATTTGTCGAGATCGATCAGGGCTTCATCACTTACTGCGCGCATACGTTCGCGTCGTTTTTGCCGGAGGGATTCTTCGGTTGAAAGCGACGCTTCGGTACGTTCTTTCACGCCAATCTTTGCTTTGTCTTCACGGCTTGCCAGTTCCCGCGCGTACGTGCGGGATCCGGACGGTTGATTGGCGTCGCCGGCAAAAGATGCGATTGCGTGGTCAGCAGCCTCGGTCTGTGAATACCAGAGCAACAGAAGCAAGCTCTTTTGTGCGGTTGTATCATGCTCAGTCTTCAGGCGATCGAGCGCAGGCTGCAGCCAATAGTCCTGATCGGTTGGGAGCAACATGTAAATCAGACAGTAATCTTGGCCGAGCGTGAGGACATGCTGCGAAATAAACACACTGAATTTGGGCTGATCGAGGATGTGAAAGGCGGCCGCCGTGGTGTCCTGATTGAACGTCGCCATGCGGTGAACCTGCAGGAAGTAATCCCTCACTTGGACGTCGAGCAGATTACATTTCGCCATGGCAGCCAGCGCGATCTTACGGTCGGGCGGGGTGTCGGAAAGGCTCAGCAGGAGCATGCTGCCGTCATAAAGGAAGAAGGGTGGGTTGTGGAAATTACCCAGTTCCTGGCGGAGGCCGGGAGTGTAGACGGTTGGGTTGGACTTGGCCGTCGTCCAGAAGCGGTCGAGGACGCCGGATTTGTCGTTGATTTCCTGTTTGCTCAAAAGATGCGGCTGGAAGTTATAGGTCTCCTGAATCTGCTGGTGAATCGAGGATTGAGCTGAGGCGAAGGCCGCGATGAAGAGCAACAGGAAGGTGCCCCGTTTCATGGCGTCATTCTACACAGTCGGGCGTCCTGCTGGGACGCGGTCCTATTTCTGTTCATGTTCCCAGCGTTGGAGACGCCGGGTTACTTCGCTCGCGGGAAAAAAGGCGGGTACATTCGAAACATGAAGGCACGACAAAAAACGGCTGAAACGACATCACGAAGAGAGCTGCCACTCTCGTCTAACAGGTACACCTTCCCAAAAACAGCAAAGCCGGGCTGGTTGACCCGGCTTACCGTTTTGGAACCGGTTCGGTTGATCTATCTTTCGATCGACCGAACCAGCATCTCGAAATCATTGAACTCTTGTGAGTCTCACGTCTTCTCACCAACTGGTGCGCGTTTTTCCGCACTCGATTGCGTCGCGGGGTCACCGTCCCGCTTCGCGGGTTTCTACATCACCATTGCCAGGTTCTCGAGTTCATACATCAGGACTGGCAGTGCGCATCCCGCCATCTCCACCCGGCCCGCAGCGTCGAGCGCTGCCTTGGGCGAAACCCCATATCCACGGCCCATCAAGAATACCTGGAGCAGTTCAGCCGCCTCGTAGGAGTCGATCATGCCACCCTGAAGCAGATCGTTCCTGAGTGCCGCCAGCTCGGTCATCGTGAATCTATCTTTATCGTTCGTCGCTTTTTCCATGGCCGTCATCACCTCCGACTCCGACCTTTTACTTTCTTGCCTACTTAGACTCATCGGCACTTGTGAAAGTTGCATGCAATTCTTTTGCCGTAGTTATGCTGTTTTCCCTGTACGGTGCCAAAACCCCTATTAATAGCTATAACCCGTGTAAATTTCGAAAGTTGCGGTCAGCCTGGTTTGGTAGGCGGGGCCTGATGGCGTTCCTTTCGTACCCACGGGTAATCTCAAAACTGACACAATGTGTCGATTTCGGACGGGGAGGACAGGAGTTGTCGACCGAAGAAACTGGACGGCTGTCGCCAATGGAGGGGTGCGGGAAGCCAAAATCGCTTTTCAAGTGGAAACCTTAGGTAACTTTCGATCGCGGTTTTCGCACCATAAACCTCAACGAGACATTCGATAATGCGAGAACGGAACACAACCCGAAGTCTGGTTGGGTCAGCCAACTATGCGCCCGTCAAAAGACTTTCAGAAAGCCGCGTTCGCGATCGGGGCCGTCGTGTTGTTGACGGTAGGAATCGGTGTTGCTGGAAAGGCCTATCGCGATCGACAGGTCGCCAATATGCCGCCGCCTGTGCCACGGGCTCGGTTAGTGGTTCAACCCGGTGCACCCGTTGCGGCTGATTCCCAAGTTGGCAAGGCTGCCGACTCGAGTGCCACAAATGCCGCAGCACAACAGCCGGCTGCCTCTCGCTTTGAAATCTCATTGGATCCGATGGACAGCTACCAGGACGACCTTCGTGAAAGTCTTCTCCAGGAGTTGGCGCCTGCGTTTCCAGACCTTCCGAAATTCCTACGCGAGCCGCCGTCGAGAGGCCCTGACCCCGCTTACGAGCGCCTTGTATTTCAACTGCTGGACGCGGCGGAGAATAGACCGGCGGACCAACGCCCGGCAAGGCTGTTAGCGGCGGATCTTGTCGCAAACACGGTTACATGCCCCGTCGAGAATAAGGAGCCATGCAACCAGCTTCGCAGCGACTTTGCCGAGCACAAATTGACCCTGGCATATTCCGAATTGGGCGGGGGATTTTATTATCAGCGCGACCTTCTTTGGCGCGTTTGGCAACAAGATCCCGAGACCGACTGGGGGGAGCGGGCCTTCGTTCTTCTTCTCGAGTCGGGCTGGGACACCAGCACTGTATGCGCCAAAGGCAGCGACCAGTTTCGCGAGGTGATTGGCCAGGGCGAATCCTTTTTGCGCCAACACCCCGCAAGTCGACAACGCGCAGTCGTCCTGTTTCTGGTCGGTCAGGCGTACGCGACGTGGTGGTCGCTGGGCAATGAGACGGCAGACAGCGGCATGGGGGATTATGTCGATCCCAAGCGATACAACGATGGTGCAGAACCGGCCCGCGTCAAGGCCATTGGCTATTTCGAGCAAGTCGAGGAGGGGGCGCCGGACACAAAGTTTGCCGAGTATGCCCGCCAAATCCTGCCTGCGTTAGGGGAACACAAGATCCAGAACAACTACAAGTTCTTCTGCGTGTACGATTAGCAGGCGTTACCTCACTTCTTAGAGAAACTCCTTTGACCTGCTAAGGCGAAGGAACCGCTCTCCTGAGAGGAGGGGAGCGACCACGTGGCGCATGCTGCTCGCGGGAACATCGTGAATCCGGCCCAAAGTCTACGGCGTGGGCGGAAGCAGCTATGAGCCGGTGGCCGGAGATGTCCCCGTGGCGGCGGTAGGGAGGAAGAAATTGTTGATTGTTGATTTTTGATTGCTGATTGAAAATCCGGCGGTGTCGAGCCCGGTGCGATTTTTCAATCAGCAATCAGCAATCGACAATCATCAATTGCTCGTCAGGGCTCGACCGTGGCCTCATCGATCAGCATGATGGGGATGTTGTCTTTGACCGCGTAAACCCGGTGGCACTGCTTGCACTTCAAGCTTTCTGGGTTCGTGCGGTACTCGAGTTCCTGTTTGCACGCCGGACAGACTAGAATTTCCAGAAGTTCTTTAGAAAGCATAACCGAGACATTCTACGACATAGCTGCAATAGCACAGTGATAGGGCGCACATCTTTGCGCCCGGAGACACTGAGTCACGCAGCTAAACGGAAGGGCAATTCGCCGGAACGTGCTCTAGTCCCGGACTGGCTTGATTCCGGCTGTTCATGCTTTTCTTCGTGTTTCCGTGGCTCCGTGGTGATGCCAGGTCTGGGAGGTGCGATAGAATTTCCTCGGAGCCCGAATGCCTGCCACGATTCTCGACGGAAGCAAGATCGCGAAAGACATCCGCAGCGAAGTTGCCGCGGAAGTGAAAACCATGGCCGCGGTGGGAGTGCGTCCCGGGCTGGCGGTCGTGCTCGTGGGGCACAATCCGGCGTCGGAAATCTATGTGCGCGGCAAGGTCAAAGCCAGCGAAGAGGTGGGTATTTACAGCGAAAAGCTTACCCCGCCTGAATCGGCGACGACTGCTGAGTTGCTGGAGTTGATCGAAGATCTGAACCGGCGCGATGATATCGACGGGATTCTGGTGCAGTTGCCGCTGCCTGCGCAGGTCGACGCCAAGAAAGTGTTGATGGCGGTCGATCCAGCCAAAGATGTCGACGGATTCCATCCGGTGAACGTCGGGTTTCTATCGACCCAGCGTCCTGGGTTGGTGCCGTGCACGCCGGCGGGCGTGATGGAGATCCTGAGGCGCAGCAACATTGCGATTGCGGGTCGCGAGGCAGTGGTAGTTGGACGCAGCGACATTGTAGGCAAGCCGGTCGCCATGCTGCTGCTGAACGCCAACGCTACGGTGACGGTATGCCATTCGAAGACGCACGACCTGCCGGGAGTGTGTCGGCGGGCAGACATCCTGGTGGCGGCGATTGGACGCGCCGGGATGATTACACGGGATTTCGTGAAGCCGGGCGCCACCGTGATCGACGTGGGGATGAATACGGTCACCAATCCGGCGGAATTTCAGAAGTTTTTTGCGGGAAACTTGAAGAGGGAAGAGGGCTTTCACAAAAAGGGATCGACGCTGATGGGCGACGTGCATCCGGAAGTGGCGGAGATTGCAGGAGCGCTGACGCCCGTGCCCGGCGGCGTGGGCCCGCTGACGATTGCGATGCTGATGTTCAATACCGTCAAGGCGGCCAAGATGCGGCGAGGCAAGCGCGTGCCGGAATTGTCGCGGGCCTAAGCATGCTGAAAGTTGGACTTACCGGGGGCATTGCTGCAGGGAAGTCGGTGGTGGGAGAAATGTTTGTGGCGCAGGGCGCGCGGCTAGTGCAAGCGGACCGCATCGCGCACTCGCTGATGCAGCCAGGCGAAGCCGTCTACAACGAAGTGGTGCGCCACTTCGGCCGCGAGATTCTCAACCGCGATGGCAGCATCAATCGGGAAAAGCTGGCAGAAGCGGCATTTGGCCAGACTTCCGACTCAGAAGGCAAGCGGGCGTCGCGCATCGAGGAACTGAACCGGATCGTGCATCCTGCAGTCATTCGCAGCCAGGAGGCATGGATGGAGGAGATGGGCAGACAGGATCCGCATGTAGTAGCGATCGTCGAGGCGGCGCTGATTCTGGAAGCAGGCGCCGGCAAGCGTTTTGACCGACTGGTGGTCGTGACCTGCAATGAGGAGCAGCGCGTAGCACGCTTTGCGGCGCGGCAGAAGATCGATCTTGAGGCTGCACGCAAGGAAGTTGTACGCCGCATGGCTGCCCAGTTGCCCGACGAAGAGAAGATCAAAGCTGCGGATTACGTGATCGACAACTCCGGTTCGCTCAACCACACCCGCGAGCAAGTGCGCCAGGTGTGGGAGAAACTGCGGGTGGAAGCGCGATAGTTTTCTCCTTTACTTTCTAGCCACGGACACACGAAGCCACAGAGAACCCCAAATTAGAGAGCCGCGAAGCGACCGCACTATTCTGTCTGCGTGGCATTGTTTAGAATCAATTCAGGGACCTTTTTATCCTTCGACATCGTATTTAGCTTTGGACGGTTGAGATTATGAGACTCATGCGGCCCTTGATCTTCGCAGTCGCGCTGGCCAGCGCATTTTTCTATTTCACAACCTGGCGTTCGAACTCCGAGAGCGGATTGCATCCCTCGAACTGGCTGAGCCATCCCTCGCAGGTGGAAATCACCGAGGCCGCACCCAACGAGACGCTCGACGGCGAAGAACAGAACAATATTTCCGTCTACAAAAGAAATATTCCGTCGGTGGTGAACGTCACCTCGCGCGCCATGGCATTTGATTTTTTCTACGGCCTGGTGCCGCAAGAGGGGCAAGGTTCGGGATTCGTCATCGATAAAGACGGGCACATTCTTACCAACTATCACGTGATCGCCGACGCGCGTCAGGTGGAAGTTACGTTGCACAACCGCAAGAAATATAAAGCGACGGTGGTGGGCACGGACCCGCCTCATGATCTGGCGGTAATCCAGATCAAGGCTTCGGACCTGACTCCCGCCGTGCTGGGCGATTCGCGCAATCTGCAGGTGGGGCAGAAGGTATATGCCATTGGCAATCCGTTTGGCCTGGCGGGAACGATGACGCGCGGCATCGTGAGCTCCATTCGTCCGGTGCGCGAACCGAACGGCGCGATGATCGATGAGGCTATTCAGACCGACGCGGCAATCAATCCCGGCAACTCCGGCGGGCCGCTGATGAACTGGCGCGGCGAAGTGATCGGCATCAATACCATGATTCTTTCCAGCGTAGGGCAGAATGCGGGGATCGGCTTTGCGATTCCGATTAACACGGCCAAGGCCGTGCTGAATGACTTGATGACGCTGGGACGGGTGCGGCGTCCGGCACTGGGCGTTCGCACGATTCCAATCGATGGCGAACTGGCGAATGAAATTGGCTTGCCGGTCGACTACGGATTGTTGATCGTCCAGGTCACTCCGGGGGGATCGGCGGATCAGGCGGGACTTCGGGCCGGGACCGAGCGCGCTTACCTCGGCAACACGCAGATCATGCTGGGTGGCGACCTGATCGTTGCGATCGACGACCAGAAAGTCGAGGACGAGCAGGACCTTGCTCAGATGATGAACAATCATCGCGCCGGGGATACGGTCAAGATCACCATTTACCGGAACAAGAGGAAGATGGATGTGAGAGTATCGCTGGGAGAGGCGCGGCAGCAGGTGTGAGAAAGACAGCTGTCAGCTCTCAGCCATCAGCCATCAGCCATCAGCCATCAGATAAGAACCCTCGACATCAGGAGCGACCCTACGAAGGACAGCCGAGGCGGCTGTCCTTCCGTGAGTGTTTTCAGAATTCGTAGCGCAAGGACAACGTTGCGTTGTTGGCCTGCAAGTCGCGTGCGGTTAGCGGCGCAGGCGAGAACTTCTCGTTGTAATCGTAATATCCCCACGCAGTTTTCCACGTAAGGCCCTTCACCAGATTCACATCGAGTTCGGCCGTTGGCTTGTGATAGTTGAAGCCGAGGGAGGTGAGGATCGCGGGGTCCGCCAGCGTTGGAGTGAAGCCGCTGGTGCTGGTCAGGTTGTAGCCGACGATCGTTGTCACCCGCGGCATAGGCTTGAAGATGAAGTTCGCGTACCCGAAGTGGACCTTGTTGGTGTAGAACGACACCTCCGACAAGTAGGGTGCTCCAGAGCTGCACAAGGTTGAGTTCGTCGGAACCGGGGAGGTGACGTAACAGATGTTGGTGGTGGAATAGACGTCGTCGTAGTTGTAGCCGAACTCGAAGCCAAAGCGTGGCCGGGGATTCAGGGCGGTGGTGAATCCGTAGTTGCGGTTGTGTTCGCGATGCAGGACCTCGGGTACGTTGTCACGACTTTCGAGCACATTGACGGTGCCGGAGAGGTCGAGCCAGGGTTTTGGCTTGTAACTGGCACGGCCTTTGTAATGTTGCAGGTTTCTGGGCGAGATGCGGGTGGGGGCGTTGTCAGCGGAGAAAAGCTCCAGATCGAATGATGTGCGAATCTGGTCGGTGGGCCGCGCCGAAAGGCCCGCAAGCAGGGAGTGAGCGTGCACTTTGATGACTTCGTTTGTAGTGAGCGTGGTTGTGGTCTGGCAACTGCCATCGGACTGCATCACGGTGCAGCCTCCGCGCCGGGCAAGTGAGGGATACCAGGTTAGATTGGAGAAGTCGACCTGATTGTTGGTGATTGTCCGATCTTCGTAGCGGTAGCCGAGATGTCCCGTGATGCGGTGGGTGAAGTCATATTCCAGTTCGAACGTGTTGAGCTTGGAATTCTGTCCGAGAAAGTCCCAGCGCTGATCCTGCGTGACGTCGGCGCTCGAGCTGGCGCTGTGTTGCGGGCAGGTGGCCGCGGTGAACGGGGGCGGACAAGTCGCCGGGCTGAACACGTTTGGCGTGGAAAGAAGAGTCGCGCCAAAAAGTTGGATGGTGTTCAGGTCCCAAGTCGCGGGAATGCGGAAGTTGGAGAAGCGGAAGCTGTCGACCAGGCGTAGTTTTTCGCTAAGGTGGTAGGTGACTCCCAGGTCGGAGCTGCCCACTACACGCTTTGCACTCGAAGGCCCACTCATCAGGCCTGCGCGTTCACGCGTGCGCGATGACAGGCCGGTAAAATCTTCGTACCAGTTCGAAATCGTGCTGTCGGACGAATTATAGGAAACGCGCGCCGATAGATCGAGGTTGCGGAAATAGTGCGACTGTACAGTCAACTGTTCCGTGGGATAGGAAACGCGTAGTGGGGCCCAGCGGCTGTAGGACTGGAATGCGTTGCAGGTTGGGTTTATGGTCGGCGGCGTTGTCGCCACGTTGAGAACCGGCAGGGCGCAAGGCTGTCCGGCGGGAGTGTTGTAGCTGATGCCGAGATCGACCGGCGTTGCGTTGGCAAGTTGAAAGATGAAAGTCTGATCGTTCCAGCTGCTGTCGCCTTGGTAATACTGCAGAAACTGGTCGTAGCTGATGCTGGTGCGGGGAAGGACCCTGAAATCCACGCCCAGTTGATAAGCGTTTAGCAGGTTGCGCGTGTTCTGGAGCAACAGCGCCTCGGTTCCCTGGTGATTGGTACTGAAGGCGGGCCCAAGCGAGTTGTTACGAGTGTAGCCGAGTCGAATGCGCACCGCCGACTGGGGCAAGAGGGTAAGGTTGTAGTCGTCCATGCGGCGCACGGTCTGGAACTGGTGGGGGGAGTAGTTGACCTGAACATAGGGATTGGCGGGATTCAAGGGATTGGCCAGGTTGTTATAGTCGAAGAAATTCCGGTCCCGGCGGAAGTTGGCTTTGAAGTTGTACCGGCGGTTCTTCGACAGTCGCATGTGGGCGGCATTTTCGGGATCGCCGCCCCATCCGAAACTCGAAACGAATAGATCATCGAACACTTCGCCCTGGTGGTTGAGCGAGCGAAGGTTCAGCGTCTGCTCGAGCATGCGCGGGCCTTGCTGCAGGTTAATGAAGGTGTCGTAGATCGCAGGGCTGCCGTTGGTGTTAACAAAGCGGTAACCTAGTTCGAACGAGCCTTGATAGTGATAGTTGCCATTGTCAATGCCCTCGACGGCCTCCTGGGCAAAAGCGCCGCCCAGCGCAAAGGCAAAAAAGACACAGATCGCCAGGCAGGACTGTCTCATCCGGAGAGGAAGACCGCTGCGGCTTTCGTGCTTCACATTCGTGTCAAAACAGTTGCTCATGGTCTCCTCCTACTTCATGAAAAAGCGGTCAAAGTTCGAGCCATGAATCGTGGGGTGGCACAGGGTGCACGCCGAATATTTCTGGCTCTGGTTGTGGAACGAGGGAAGGGCAGCGGGGCCGGTATCTTGCGTCAAGGTGTGGCACTCCAGGCACAAAAGGTTGACCTGCGCCCGCTTCAGCAATCGCGGGTTGGTCGATCCGTGCGGCGAATGGCAAGCCTGGCAGCCCTCGGTCTTGACCGGTTCATGCTCGAAGCTGAACGGGCCCGCCTTGTCGGCGTGACACTTGAAGCAAACCTGATCCTGCGCGGCCGTCGACCGCAGTTGGACGGTGAGGAATCCGCCATGCTGGTTATGGCAGTCGGTGCACTGCACCAGTCCCTGGTCGACGCGATGGCGGAAGGGCCGCGAGAAATCCTGTTTGACTTCGGTGTGGCAGCTATAGCAGAGTTCCGGCTGTTTCTGGACCAGTAGATATTGCGCCGCCTTGGGGTGGTGGGCAGAGTGGCACGCCACGCAACTCACGCTGTTGACGTTGTGCTGGGAGCGGTCGAAGTTGGCATGCTCCTCGCCATACTGGTGACAGGACATGCAGCGCTTGCTGGCCTGGTCAGGAGGCGCGCCGGCGAAGGTGAAGATCTTGCTCTTGTCGCCGCCGCCCTCAACGTGTTCCTTGCCCGGTCCGTGACAGGCCTCGCAGCCCACGGACGCGCCGCGCTTGAGCGTTGTCTTCCAGTGCGGCGAAGTCTCGAATGTCTTGTAAATGTCTTCGTGACAGGTCTTACAGGTTTCAGACCCGACGTACTGAGAAGGGTCGGCAACAGCAACGGCCTCCGGCGGCTTGCCTTTGGCTGCTTTTTCGCTGGTGGCTAAACCCTGCGCGCCCAGCAACAATGCGACGGCGATGGTCAGCCAGGCCGCGAATGTAAATCTTTTAACCTTTTTCATATTCACTGCTCCCTCCCGCTTTCTTCTGGAGCCCTTTTTGCAACACGTGAAGATGGAGTGATTATCGGAAGTGGAGGGGGAAAAGCTTTGTGATGGCTGTCACGGCGGGGGCTTACTTTAGGACATCGTCCGTTCCGAAATAGGAAGAACAGTTGTTCGAGAAGCGATTGGAGCCGCGCCCGCGTCAGTCCGAGGACCACCAACTATTGCGTTCCTTACAATTCCGGTTGAATTGAATGAACATGGCGGGTAATCTGTCCTCCTGCATATGACTGCCGTCCTTTAATTCTGCGAGTGACAAGGTTGACCGGCGCACTGGGTAGTATGCTCGGCGCTCACTTTGTGTGTTGTTTAACGTCTGCTGTTTCAAGCCAGAAAGGGTTTCTGCAATGCAATTCGTGGATAAGGCGTTCGCTCGCCGTCTGGAGTCGTGCGAAGAGATGCCACAGGTGCTGTACGCGCGGATTTTTCAGAAGACGCGGCCGGAAATCGGGGCGGCGGAACAAGAAGTTTGCGGCGGCCACATGATCTTCGCCGGATTGGGTTCGCCGATTGGACGTGCTACTGGAGTAGGGCTCGACCGTCCGTTCACACCCGAGGATCTGAATCGCGTGGAGCAGTTTTACCGCGCGCACAAGGCTCCATCACAAGTGGATTTGTGTCCCATGCACGAGGCGGTAGTGTTCGAGATGTTCAAGCATCGCGGGTATGGGATCGCGGAGTTGAATAATGTGTTGTACCGGAAGCTGGATGCGAAGGAAAAATTTCCTCCGGCTCCGGCGGGTTGCGAGATTCGCCCCAGCCGGTTGGAGGAAGCCGAAGCCGCCGGGACAATCGTAGAGAGTGCATTTTTTCGAGATGGCGCGCCGGAGGCGTTTCGCGGTCTGATCGAGCCGCTCTATCAGATAGAGGGAGCGCAGCCGTTTGTGGCGAGTGTCGAAGGCAGGCTGGTGGCCTGCGGCACGGCGTTGGTTATTCCGGAGCACAGAGTTTTTGCCTTATGCGGAGCGGGCACGCTGGCGGAGTTTCGCGGACGCGGCCTGCAGACGGCCCTCCTGCGGGCGCGCATGGCGGCCGCAGCCAAGGCCGGATGCGAGTATGCGGTCGTGGTCACGCAGGGCGGAACAACCTCGCAGCGCAATGCGGAGCGGTTGGGCTTTCGCGTGGCGTATAGCAAGGTCACCGTGATCAAGCAATTAGAGACGTAGCGCCGTAGCGCCGGCATCTTGCCGGCTGTCGCGAGGCCGTCTCGGCCTCGCAATGCGGTCAGGACGCCTCTCCCCTTCAGCTTCACTCAGGCCAACCTCCCAGCCGCCGGGACGGCGGCGCTACTATGGAAGCGATGTCCACGGAGCATCTGATTCTCGAGGGGAAGCACATTCGGCTGGAGCCACTGGAGCACCGGCATATCGACGGGCTGGTTGCTGCCTCGGGGGATGATGGCTCGCTCTACCAGTGGAGTCCGGTGCCAAGCGGAAAGGCCGAGGCCACGAGCTATGTTGAAACTGCTCTGGAGTGGAGGAACGCCGGAAGCGCTGTGCCGTTTGCCATCGTGCGCGTTGACGGCGACATTGTGCTCGGCTCAACTCGTTTCTTTAATCTGGAACGATGGTCGTGGCCGCCAAGCCATTCTTCGCACGGGCGCGGCGTTCCGGACGCCTGCGAGATTGGATACACGTGGCTGACGCGCTCGGCCATTCGGACGGCTGCCAACACCGAGGCCAAGCTGCTGATGCTCACTCACGCCTTCGAGATTTGGCGAGTGCTGCGGGTCTGCTTTCACACGGACGCGCGCAACCAGCGCTCGCGGGCGGCGCTGGAACGCATCGGCGGGCAATTCGAAGGAATTCTCCGAGCTCATCGAATGGCAGCCGACTCCATTCCTCGCGATTCGGTACGGTTCTCGATCGTGGCCGCGGAGTGGCCAGTGGTGAAGGAACGGCTGCTACAGTTCCTGGATCGGCCGTGAATGCGCCCGCACCACACAAGCCGCCCGCGCGCACGGATTATGATTGAAAGCACCGGCTGAGGAAAAAAGCGAACGGCAATCTGCTTAAAGTTGAAAATCGTGAGAAAGTGGTTCGATTCATAGAGAGACTTTCATGAATGTGGAGTCGATTCGCGCTTACTGCCTGTCCTTCCCCGATGCGACGGAAAAGCTACAATGGGGCGACGCGCTGTGCTTCAAGGTCAGGACGAAGATGTTCGCGGTGATGGGGTTGGATCGAGTGCGGCTGACGTTTAAGTGTACGGCCGAGAGTTTTGCGGAGTTGATTGAGCGCGAAGACATTCGGCCGGCCCCGTATCTTGGACATCGCAACTGGGTCAGGCTGGATCGGCTGGATGCTCTGCCGCCGGAGGAGTTGCGGGATGCGATCCGGCAGTCGTACGAGATGGTTGTGGCGAAGGCGCCAAAACCGGCGGCCAATAAAGCGGCGAAGAAGAAGTCTACGAGGTCGCTACGTCGGAATAAGAAGCGATGATTTGGAAGTGCTTCCTTCGTCTGACTTCGTGACCTTGGTGGTAATGGCCGTCAAATGGAGCCACCACTCGCGTCCCTGATTTGACTCGGCTTGCCGCCGTCGGCTAGCCTCAGAGTTCGCCCTTAATCGTTGAATCTGCAACCGGAATGCGATCTCCACATAAATCATTGATTTTGTTGTTTCTGGCGCTGCTGCCAGTGCCCGTCGCGGCGTCGGTGCATCCGGTTCATGCCGCACACGCGATTGTGGTGAGCGTGCACGAACTGGCATCGCGTGCCGGGGTGGAAATTATGCAAAGCGGCGGCAACGCCATCGACGCCGCAGTAGCCACGGGATTCGCGCTGGCTGTGGTCCACCCTCCGGCCGGAAATATTGGCGGCGGCGGTTTCATGCTCATTCGCATGGCCGATGGCAGGACGCACTTTATCGACTATCGCGAAAAAGCTCCCGCGGCGGCGACCCGCGACATGTATCTGGACGCGCAGGGCAACGTGATTCCGGGCTCCAGCGAATATGGCTATCGGGCGATCGGCGTGCCCGGGTCGGTGGCCGGCATGGTTTATGCCGAACAGAAATATGGCAAGCTGACACTCAAGCAAGTGATGGCCCCCGCGATCCAACTGGCACGCCACGGATATGTGCTGACATGGAACGAGGCCAGGGATATGCATGACCGGCATCTGGCAGATTTCGCCGAATCGCGCCGCGTCTTTCAACGCAACGGCGACTACTACAAGCCGGGAGAGATTTTCCGCCAGCCCGACCTGGCGCGCACGCTGGAGCGGATTGCAGAGAAGCCGGACGATTTCTATCACGGAGCGCTGGCACGGGAACTGGCGGCGGCGATGCAGAAGGGCGGAGGCCTGATTACCGCCGACGATCTGGCGCACTATGAAGTGAAAGAGCGCGAGCCAGTGCACGGTACCTATCGCGGGTATGAAGTGATCAGCGCTCCTCCGCCGTCATCGGGAGGAGCGGTGCTGATCGAGAGCCTGAATATTCTGGAAGGCTACGATCTGGGCAAGATGGGGGACCGGTCGGCGCAGTCGATGCATTACACCCTCGAGGCATTCCGGCGGGCTTTTTTCGATCGCGCGGAGTTTATGGGCGATCCCGACTTCGCGAAGATCCCCGTGGCACAGCTGATTGACAAGCGATACGCGGCCGCCTGGGAGGAGACCATCGACCCCGCGCATGCGACTCCCAGCAAAGAGCTGAAACGGCCGGCGATTTTCAGCGAACTGGAACAGTTTGCCGCGGGACATTCACCGGCTACGCTGCATGAGTCCAACCACACGACACACTATTCCGTGATGGACGCGGATGGCAATGCAGTCGCCGTGACCACAACCATCAACGACTGGTTCGGATCACGAGTGACGGCGGACGGCCTGGGCTTTTTGCTGAACGATGAGATGGACGATTTTTCGTCGAAGCCGGGCGTGCCCAACGCCGATGGCTTGATTCAAAGCGACTTTAACGCGATTGGGCCGGGCAAGCGCCCGTTGTCGTCGATGACTCCGACAATCGTGGTGCGCGATGGCAAGACGGTGATGGTGCTGGGTTCGCCAGGCAGTTCCAAAATCATCACGACCGTGGCCAACGTGCTGATGGGCGTGGTGGATTACGGAATGGATATTCAAGAGGCGGTGGATGCTCCGCGCTTTCACAATCAATGGCTGCCCGACGTGGTGAACGTAGAAAAATGGTTCTCGCCCGACACCGTTAACCTGCTAGAGCATATGGGATACAAGGTCGAGATCGGACTCCATTACGGGGCGAATATAGAGCCCTATTGGAGTGACGCGGAATGCATCGCGGTGGATGTAAAAACAGGCGAACGGCTGGGCGCCAGCGATGTGCGGGACGGCGGAAAGGCAGTGGGATACTAGATACGATTGCAGATTGGGGATTTTTGATTGTTGATTGAAAACCTTGAGGCTTCGCAAGATTTTTTGGGTTTCAATCAACAATCAAAAATCATCAATCAACAATCTCCCAAGGGACGAACATGCAGAAAGCGGTTTCCACTTATCTATTGGTGAAAGAACGGCTGCATCCCGGCATTCTGGATGGGCTGGCGCGTAGCGGAGTGCAGGCGGTCGAGATTTTTGCCGCGCGCCAGCACATCGACTACGCCAACCGCAAGGCGCACGTCAAAGAAATTGCCGAATGGTTCCGGGGCAGCGGCATTCCGCTCAATTCGGTGCACTCTCCTCTGTACTCCGACTACGAGTGGGGACGAGCCGGGGCTCCGCCGGTCAACGTGGCTTCCACCGACCGGGCGGCGCGGATCGAGGCGATGGATGAGATCAAGCGAGCGCTCGAGATTGCCGAGCAGATTCCCTTCCGCTTCCTGGTGCAGCATCTGGGCACGCCGAATGAAAGTTTCAGCGACAAGAAGTTTGAGGCGGCAATGACCTCCATCGAACATCTGCGGGCTTTTGCCAAACCGCTGGGCGTGCGCATTCTGCTGGAAAACATTCCTAACGAACTCTCGACGCCTGACCGGCTGGTGGAATTGATCAAGGGCGCGCACTTTGACGACGTTGGAGTTTGTTTCGACTTCGGACACGCGCACATGGCGGGCTCGGTCAGCGAGGGATTTGAGATTTTGCGGAATCACATTCGCTCGACCCACGTTCACGACAATGCGAAGGATAAAGATTCGCATCTATGGCCGGGGCAGGGAACGATCGACTGGAAAGAGGCTATGGAACTGCTGCGTTCGGCCCCGCAGACTCCGCCGCTGCTGCTGGAAATCGGAGAGGATGAAAAAGTGAACGCGCTGGAAAAGCTGGGGGGAGCCTTCGAGAAGCTTGATACGGCTTAAGTAAGGAGGACTAAATGTTAAGTCGTACTCTTCGATTGCTGCTGGTTGCTTGTCTGTCTACGAGCTCGGTATGGGCAGCGAACGATCCCTTCGTAGGCAAATGGAAGGTGAACCCGTCCAAAAGCAAGCTCAACGACGAAATGAAGGTTGAGGTCGCAGGAGCAAACAGATACGCCCTTACCTTTGGTCCGGACCAAGTGGACATAGTCGTGGCCGATGGGAGCGACCAGCCAGCTCTGAGCGGAACCACCCTGTCCATCACGGTGAAAGGACCCAACAAATGGCAGATCGTCCGCAAGATGAAGGGCCGCACACTTCTCACGGCGGATTGGACGCTTTCCGAAGACGGCAAAACGCTGAACGACGCCTTCACCCAATATTTGCGCGACGGTTTGACATTGTTCTCGACACCCCTGCCCAACGGCTCGAGATTGTTCTTGCCCTACGTGTACGACCGGACGGCGGGAGATTCAGGTTTCCCAGGCACATGGGACAGCGAGAGTGCGAAAGTGAAAGCGGGGATCGAGCTCCAGATCCAGCCTTACGAGGGTGACGGCCTTTCATTTAAACGTTCCGATGAAGAAATGGCTAAGAGAATCAAGTTCGATGGGCACGATTATCCGGACGAAGGTCCAAATGCGGCTCCAGGCTCCGCATCTTCGGGCCGCCGAGTGAACGAGCGTAGCCTGGAAATTATCGACAAATTCAAAGGCAAAACTACGGGCACCCGGCAGATCGAGCTTTCTCCTGATCTCAAGACCTTGACGATGACCGTGCGGCTGGAAGGTCAAACCAGGCCCCAGAGCCTGCTTGTGTTTGATCGGGAATAGGAGAATTCGGGCTTAACAGCGTTAAGTGACGTGCTACACGGTCGGTTTGAGCTGCTCCTTTGAGGGCTGCGCTGTGGCTGAATGGAAAGATACGGCTTACGACTTTCATCGGCGGTGAGCAAGGGAATCAAGAGTAGAAGATTTGAGTTACGCGGCGCGTGCTGCGAACTCCGCGGTAAACGAATTTCTAATTTATGTCCTCACCCGTCACCACCATCGCAGAAATCGGCAAGCATGAAGGCCAGACCGTCACCATTCGCGGCTGGCTCTATAACCTGCGCGAGAGTGGGAAGTTGTTATTCCCGCAGTTTCGCGACGGCTCGGGAATCATTCAAGGAGTGGTGCCGAAGAACGCCGTCTCGCCGGAAGTGTTCGATGCGATCAAGACGTTGACCCAGGAGTCCAGCGTGATTGTCGAAGGCAAGGTTCGCGCCGACAAGCGCGCTCACGGTGGCTACGAACTTGACGTCGCAAACGTGCAGGTCGTGCAGCGCGTGCCCGAATCCACGCCGTATCCGATTACTCCCAAGGAACACGGCACCGACTTTCTGATGGAGCACCGACATTTGTGGGTGCGTTCGCAGCGGCAGGCGGCGATTCTGCGCGTGCGGGCGGAGATCATCAAAGCGGCGCGCGACTTCTTCGACGAACGCGGCTTCACGCTGACCGATCCGCCCATCATTACTCCGGCCGCGTGTGAAGGCACGACCACGCTGTTCCCCGTGGATTATTTCGACGAGCAGGCGTTTCTCACGCAGTCCGGCCAGCTTTATGTGGAAGCGACTGCCATGGCGTTGGGCAAAGTGTATTCGTTCGGTCCCACGTTTCGCGCCGAAAAATCGAAGACGCGCCGGCATCTCACGGAATTCTGGATGGTCGAACCGGAGGTCGCCTACGCCACGCTCGACGACGTGATGGAACTGGCAGAGGGCCTCATCTCATTCATAGTGAAGCGTTGCCTGGAGAAGCGGCGCGTCGATTTGCAGACCATCGGCCGCGACATTTCCAAGCTGGAAAAAATTGAGGCGCCGTTCCGCCGCATCAGCTACGACGATGCGGTGAAGAACTTGCAGGAAGGCCACACGCAGGGCAAGCTGGAAACGAAATTCGAATGGGGCGGAGACCTCGGTTCGCCCGACGAGACTTACTTGTCTGCGCAATTCGACAAGCCGGTGATGGTGCATCGTTATCCGGCGAAGGTGAAGGCGTTTTACATGGAGCCAGACCCTCAGCGGCCGGATCTGGCCTTGTGCGTTGATGTGCTGGCGCCGGAAGGCTACGGGGAAATTATCGGCGGCTCGCAGCGTATGGCGTCGCACGAACTGCTGCTACAACGCATCCATGAGCACGGCCTGCCGGAGGAAGCCTTCAAGTGGTATCTCGACTTGCGTAAGTTTGGCAGCGTGCCGCACGGCGGGTTTGGCATGGGCATTGAGCGCGCCGTAGCCTGGATCTGCGGCCTCGAACATGTGCGCGAGACGATTCCGTTTCCCAGGATGTTGTACCGGCTCTACCCGTAGACAATTTAGTAATCGGGTAATTTGGTAATTGGGTAATTTGAAAATCAGTCGACTCCTTGTTTCCAATTGCCAAATTACTCAATTACGAAATTACAAAATCTTTCATGACGACTACATCCGCTCCCTCGACCAGTATCACTCCCCGAAAAATTCGCGTTATCGGCGTTCCCCTTGATCTGGGCCAGTCGCGGCGCGGCGTCGACATGGGGCCGTCGGCTGTGCGCGTCGCGGGCCTTGAAGCGCGCCTTGAGGCGCTCGGTCACCAGGTGGAAGACGGCGGCAACGTTCCGGTCGCGATTCCGGAACAGAAAAAAGAAGGAGACGCGCACGCCAAATATTTGAAGGAGATCACGGCGACCTGCACCAAGCATGCGGAGTTGGTGATCAAGACGCTCGAGGCTGGGAAAGTTCCTCTGGCCCTGGGGGGCGATCATTCCATGGCGGTGGGCACCGTCTCGGGCGTCGCTGAATTTCACCGCCGCCAGAATCAGCAAGTCGGCTTGATCTGGATCGACGCGCATACCGACATCAACACTCCCGAATCCTCTCCAAGCGGGAACGTGCATGGGATGCCGCTGGCGGCGCTGATGGGGCTGTGGCCTTCGGAACTGTCGAACATCTTCGACTTTTCACCCAAGGTGAAACCGCAGAACTGCGTGCTGGTCGGTGTGCGCGATATCGACGCGGTGGAAAAAGAAAATGTGGTGCGGGCGGGCATCGGCGTCTTCACCATGCGCGACATTGATGAGCGCGGCATGCGCACGGTGATGGAAGAAGCGCTGCGCATGGCAGCTCGAGGCACCGCAGGCTATCACATTTCGCTCGACATGGATTGGGTGGATCCGGAAGACGCGCCGGGTGTGGGCACTCCCGTGCGCGGCGGCGCGACCTATCGCGAGGCTCATCTCGCCATGGAGATCATTGCCGATCACGGCCGCATGTTGAGCTTCGAAATTGTCGAAGTAAATCCGGTGATCGACGAGCACAACCGCACGGCCGATCTGGCGGTGGAACTGGCGCTGTCGGCGTTCGGCAAGAAGATTCTTTAGCCACGGATTTTCACGGATTCACACAGATCAGGAAAGAAAGGAATGATCCGTGAAAATCCGTGTGAATCCGTGGCGGATTTGTTCGCCGTACCATTCCTGCGATTGACGGAAGACTTTGCCCGCGACACACTAAAAGATTATGGAAAAACTTCGGGTCGGCATCTTATTCGGCGGGCGCAGCGGAGAGCACGAGGTTTCGCTGCTTTCGGCCGCATCGGTTCTCAACGCAATTGATAAAGACAAGTACGAGGTCGTTCCCATCGGCATCACCAAAGATGGACGCTGGCTGACGGCCGAGCACGCCGAGAATCTGCTGACCGGCAAACTCATGCTTGAACCGCGAAACCTACGCGCCGGCGATCCAGATATGACGCCGTCGGCGGCCGTGCTGGCGCGCGGCGAGGCGGTCGTCGTGCCGCCCGAGCCGGTGCACCGGCAAAGTGGACTGGTGCCTTTTCAGACCGATGCCGCCATGATGCGCCGCGCCAGCGATCGCGCCATCAACGTGGATGTGATCTTTCCCGTGCTGCATGGCACCTTTGGCGAGGATGGCACGATCCAGGGCCTGCTCGAACTCGCCGACATTCCTTACGTAGGTGCGGGCGTGCTCGGTTCCGCTGCGGGCATGGACAAGGACGTCATGAAGTCGCTGTTCATCGCCGCCGGAATTCCCATCGTGAAGCATGTGACCATTCTGCGCAGCGCGTGGGAGAGCGATCCTAAGCAAGTTCAGAAACGCGTGGAGAGCAAGCTGACCTACCCGGTGTTCGTGAAGCCCGCGAATTTGGGATCGTCGGTGGGCATCAGCAAGGCGCACAATCGCAAAGAACTCGGGCCCGCGATCGAGGAGGCGGCGAAGTTCGATCGCAAGATTGTGATTGAGCAAGGCGTGGGCGGCAAAAAAGAAAAAGCCCGCGAGATCGAGTGCTCGGTGCTGGGCAATGACGAGCCGGTCGCATCAGTGCCGGGAGAGATCGTTCCCGGCAAAGAGTTCTACGATTACACCGCAAAGTACGTGGATGAAGGTTCGCAGCTAATTATTCCGGCGAAACTCACCAAGACGGAAACGAAAAAAGTTCAGAACCTGGCGGTAGCTGCGTTCAAGGCCGTGGATTGTTCCGGGCTGGCGCGCGTGGATTTCTTGATGGATCCGAAGACGCGAAAGATTTATTTGAACGAGATCAACACCATGCCCGGATTCACTTCGATCAGCATGTACCCCAAGCTGTGGGCCGCGTCGGGTTTGGAGTATGCCGACCTGATTGATCGCTTGATTCAGCTTGGCATCGAGCGGCACGAGGACAAGAAGAAGAATCAGTACAGCCGGTGAAGCGGATTGATGATTGTTGATTTTTGATTGACGATTGACGACTGCGGCACCGTCGCTACTTCCTTTCCGCCTCGCACACAAAGCTCGCCGCATCATTGGTGTCGCCGCTGCCCTTGTATTTCGCGGATTGCGGATACGCGCATAGTGGTCGTGTCATCGTCGGATGCGTCTTCTCATCAGCGGCGAACTTCGATGCGATAATCGTCGACGGCGCCGAGCCCTTTTCCACCCACTGTTCGAGGGCCGCGTCCACGCTGTTTTGCGGATCATCAAAGATTAGGCGGCCAACTTGCCCGAAGTAGTCCGCGCCGGGGCCGTCGGCGCAGTGCTGCATTCCCGGCACCATGTAGACGCGCACAAAAGAATCGACGTCCCGCTGGCCCATTTTCGCGATGACGCTCTGATAGTAGTTGACTGTGTTGATCGCCGAAATCGCCGGATCGTCCCAGCCGTGATACAGAATCAGCTTCCCGCCCCTGTTCTTGAATGTTTTCAGGTTGGAGTCGGTCGCGTTGAGGGCGCTTGCGGTTTTCTCGTCGGCAGATCTCAGCCCGTCTTCGAGCGTAAATGTCTTGTAGTCCCAGTCGGCTTTTTCGTACACCATGTTCGCAAAATATCCGATGCCGAAGAACGCCATTAGGCTCTTCAATGGAGTGGGGCCGGTAATCCACGTTGCCCATCCACCCTGGCCCTCTTCCGCGCCAGGCAAAAAGCCGGGGAAGACTTCGCGTCCGTGCGCGTCATGCGGGCCGGCATAGATTTTCTTCAGGGCGGTGGCCTGGGGCGGGGTCAGACACTTGTCGGTATCCTCGCCCGCTTTGCACTCGACGGTTGCCGGATCGAAGTGACATTGCCGGGGATCGTTCAAAATTCCGTCGCGCAGGCCGTCGAGTTCGTCGCATGCGGCGAGCACGGCGCCGGCGATCATGGGAATCTTCGGCGGAGGGATGAAGCTCGCAGGATCAAGCGTCAACGCCTGCGTGTCCCACGCCGCTGTTGAGAGCAGGGCAGTCCAGTAGTTGGCCGGAGCTCCCGCCAGAATGCCGTCATAATCCGCGGGATAACGCTGCGCCTCCATCAGGGCCTCGCGGCCGCCATCGGAGCATCCCGCAAAGTACGAACGCTGCGGAGTCTTTCCGTAAAATGCGTGCACCGCTTCCTTTGCGACGCGCGTCATCTCGTGGATTCCGCGGTGGCCGAAGTCGACGACCTTCTCGGGATGCCCCAACGCCCATCTCGCGTCAACCGGCGTTCCGGTGTGGCCCGCGTCCGTCGCGGTTGCCGCGTAACCCTTGCTTATCGCAGTCCCGAGTTGGTGGTCATCAATCAACCCGGCGAATCCGCCGTTGCCGATGCCTTGCAGCTTGCCGTTCCATCCCGAGACCGGCATCCAAACCTCGATCTTGATGTCGGAGTCGGCCGTCGGCTTGGCCTCCGCCACCACGCGGCAGAATGCCGGAAGACTCTTGTAGAACTCGGTCAGGTCTTGTCCAGTGAAGACCATGGGCGGCCCGACGAATGTGCCGGCGGCAACGGTTTGGGCGAGCGTGATCGTGGCGCCCGGAATCTTTGTTGCGGCCAGTTTCTCGCACGAATCATCCGCGAACGCGACTGCGCTCGCAGCCAAAGCAAACACGATGAAGGGCATTGTCCGATTCATAAGAGCTCCCGAACGTTAAACCACAGAGGACATAGAGTTACACAGAGAAAATCAAGAAAGTCCGAGACCTAGTGCCTGCGTGTTAAGAATCTGCACCATAATCGATTAAGGGATGGCCTTTGCCATGAAGGCCGCCTGGTCCGCCTTCATCTTTTTCAGGCCGTCCATCGGCAAGTACACCATGTGCCCTGCCTCGTAGGTGGTAAAAGAAACGTTGTCGCGATATTTCTGCGGCAGGTTGAGATGGTCGACCGTGTAATTGGCGGCATAATAGGGTGTCGCCAGATCGTAATAACCCTCCATCACAAGTATCTTCAGATAAGGATTTTTCACTGTCGCCTGGCGCATCGCCGAGGCTGTATCGGGAAATCCCTGAATCGCCGACCCCCAATCCCACTTATCAAAGCCAATGTCCTGCGCGCGCACATAGTACGGCATGTCGGTCTTGTATCCCAACTCGGTGCGAATGTAGTTGTTGAATACCGAAGTAAACGGCGGCATCGTGGCCGCTCCAGTGGGATCGTACATCGGAGTGTCGAGCAGTCCATTGGGATCGGGGCCAGTGTAGCGCGCGTCGAGACGTCCGATGCGCAACTTCTGGTCGATCAGCAGATAGTGCGTGAACTTGCGAACATTGATGCGGAGGTTGGCTTCGTCGATCACTTCCTTGCTGAGGCCAGTGAAGCGCGCCAGTTGATCGATCACTTTCTGGCGCTCCTGCTGGGTGAGCGCGTCGCCCTTGGCCAGCGCTTGCGTGTAGTCCGTCGACGCCCATTGCTCCGATTCCTGGCGGGCGCGGTTCATGTCCTGCGCGAGATCGGGCGGCAGTTTGTGATGATAGCCCGCGATCATGGTGAACGACGGAATCAGAAAAATGTAGGGCTGATCGTTGGTGGGGTTGTCCTCGAGAGTTTCGAAGTTCAGCACAGTCGAGAGCAACGTGATGCCGTTGAATGAGATCCCGCGGTCGGCAAGGTATCCGGCAATTCCGGCGGAACGCGTGGTTCCGTAGCTCTCTCCGAAAAGGAAGAGCGGCGATGACCACCGCTCGTTGCGCGTGATGTAGAGCCGGATGAATTCGCTGAACGCCTCGATGTCGCCCTTCACTCCCCAGAATTTCTTCATCAGTTCGCCGTCGGCGGCGCGGCTGAACCCCGTGCCGATCGCGTCGACCAGCACCAGGTCGCTTTTATCGAGCAACGTGTAGGGGTTGTCTTCCATGCGGTAGGGCGCGGGCGGCATGAAGCCATCCTGTTGCAGGACGACCCGGCGCGGTCCGAGCGCGCCCATGTGCAGCCAGATCGATGCCGATCCCGGGCCGCCGTTGAAAGCGAAGGTGAGCGGACGCCTCGCGGCCTCTTGCCCGTCGAGCGTGTAAGCAACGTAAAACATTTCGGCTTCGATGCGGCCATCGCCGCGCTTGATGGGGAGGCGTCCCGCCGTGGCGCTGTACTTCAATAATTTGCCGTCGACGGTAATCTGGTGATGGGTCACCACCGGGGCGGTCTCGCTCACGTCGTAGTGCTCTTCTTTGTCTTTTTCTTTGTCTTTTTCTTTGTCTTTTTCTTTGTCTTTGTCGGAGGTGGCCTCGCGGGCCGCGGGTCTGCGCTCGGCCGGCTCGGGCTTGATGGCGCTCTCCACCGGCTTTTCCGAGGCCTGTGCTGGTGCTTGTTTTTTGGAGGCAGCGGACTTGGAGGGCTCTTGGGTTTGTGCGAGCGACGTCGAATTGAACGAGGTCGCGAATATTAAGGCGAAGCAAACACCAGCGAACATCCGGGAAAATCTTCTCATCGTTCCATCCTAAGCGAGGTCTTTCGAGACCAGATTTCCTGGACAGGGTGAGTGGGAGGAATTGTACACCGGACCGGGAACAGGAATGGAGCGGCGGAAATGCTATGCTTCCGCGCATGCGACTGCGTCTCCGGTTGTGTTCTTTACTTCTCTCTCTGGTTCTTTCCGTCGTACCACTCAATGCGCGCGTCGTTCGCGTGGAAGTTGCTACCCGCACGGATGTCCTCGGTGGCAAGCCGTTCGGCGACGCGGGAGCGTATGAACGCATCACGGGACGCGTTTACTTTTCGCTTCCTGTGGCGAATCCGCACAATCTGCGGATTGTCGATTTGGACAAAGCGGTGAACTTTAAAAATGGCGAGGTCGAATTCTCATCCGACTTCATTTCTGTGCGTCCGAAAGACGCGCATAAGGGTAACGGATCTTTGCTGCTGGAAGTCCCCAACCGCGGGCGCAGTCGCATCATCGGCCTCGTCGACGGCGGTGACTGGGATGTCGCGACGGACTCCGGAGACGCTTGGCTACTGCGCAATGGCTTCACCATCGTGAGCCTTGGCTGGCAATGGGATGCGGCCGGGGCAGACGCTCTGCGCTTCTTCGCGCCGGTTGCGAAAAACAATGGAAAGACCATTACGGGTTTGCTGCGCGGCGATCTGATGCCCTCGAAGGTGATGCCGGAAATCCCGCTCGGGCATCTGATCTTGGGCAATATCGGCGGAACGGAATACCCTGTTGCCGCACCCGACGATCCGCGGAATGTGTTGTCGATGCGCGACTCTCGCGATGGACAACGCACCGTGATTCCGCGCGGGGAATGGCGGTTCGCGCAGACGGTCGACGGCAAACTTGTTTCGAGCGACCGGCACATCCACCTGAACGGCGGCTTTCAGCCAGGAAAGATTTACGAATATATTTATGTTGTGGCCGACCCGGTCGTGGCCGGCGGTGGTTTCGCTGCGATCCGCGACTTTGCGTCCTATGCCAAGCACGCCCCCGATGCGGTGACGCCCGCCGCGCGCGTCTACGGCGAAGGCATTTCGCAGAACGGGCGCTTTCTGCGCGACTTCCTCTATCAAGGCTTCAACGCCGACGAAGAAGGACGAATCGCCCTCGACGGCGTTCTGGCGCACGTTGCGGGAGCGGGCCGCGGCAGTTTCAATTACCGCTTTGCACAACCGTCGCGCGACGCGCAGCCCACGTCTTCGGTTTTCTTTCCGACCGACATTTTCCCTTTTACTGATCAACCCGAGAAAGATCCCATCACCGGAGAGGCAGGTGGCCTGCTCGAGCGCGCGGTGGCGGAGAAAGTTGTGCCCAAGATTTTCTTCTCCAACAGTTCTTACGAATATTGGGGTCGTGCTGCCGCGCTGATTCACACCACCGCCGACGGCAAACAGGACGCGCCGATCTCCGACAACGTCCGCATCTATCACTTCACCGGATTGCAGCACTTCTCCGGCCCTTTCCCGCCAGAGAAGGGAAAAGGCGACCTGCTCGGACAGGAGCCGCAATCGCCGCTGCCGGTGAAATATTTCTGGCGCGCCATGATCGCCAACATGGACGCCTGGGTGCGCGGCAACACGCTTCCTCCAGCCAGCAACTATCCGAAGATTGCGGACGGGACGCTGGTGCCGCTGCGCGAATACGCGCTGCCCGCGATCCCCGGCGTCAACCGGCCGCATGAGGCGAATGAGGCCTGGCATCTGGACTTCGGTCCGAATTGGCGGCAGGGAATACTCAGCATTCAGCCGCCGAAAGTGGGCGAACCGTTCCCCGTGCTCGTGCCGCAGGTCGATACCGATGCCAACGAGCGCGACGGTGTTCGCTTGCCCGAGGTCACCGTTCCGCTGGCGACTTATACCAGTTGGAATCTTCGTGACCCGTCGATTGGCGCGCCCGATCAGCGCGTTTCCTTCGAAGCGTCCTACCTGCCATTTCCCAAGACTGCGGCTGAACGACAGAAGACTGGCGACCCGCGCAAGTCCATCGCAGAACGTTACGCGGATCGAGATGACTACATGGCCCGCTACAAAAATGCAGTCGACGAATTGGTGAAGCAGCGCTGGATTTTGCCAGAAGACCGGGACGCTCTGATTCATCGCGGCGAGCAGGAGTGGGCGGAAGCCACGAAATGAGGTGAAAAAGGACCCCGGGTGCCCCATTTCTCGCGTCCTTTGCGAGAAGTGGGGACTTGGGCCGACGCCAAGAGACCCAATTCCCAAGGCCTCGGTGGAGCGGATCGATATGCAATATTTTTTCTCCTGATCGACTAAATTATTCATTCTTAATGGCTTGTGGGTTGGGGGTGCGGCGGGGTCTGGGCAAAATCTTGATCCGGAAGGAGTTGCGGCTAAAATATTCCGGAATAAAGACTTAGCGTCGGGTTGCGATCCCCGCTTGCGATCGTCGGTGGAAAAATCGTTAACACAGCCGTCGCGCATATAAGGAGCTTGCTCGTTCTTAAGTCTTCAGTAAAGGTTGTTCGTCACAAGAACTGGAATTCTTGTTGTGGAGGCCTGTGGAAATAGTCGTTGGAGGGCCAAGGAGGCGTCCCGTCTCTACCTGTCGGGCTGATTTTATCCCGTGGTGACGGGCTTAACCTGTTGCATCGCCGTATAATTCGTCCGTCAGGGAGCGATTTAATGGGCAGCAATCGATTGGAATTGGCGCTCGATACGCTCAAAGCCGCTCAATGGGAGCGATTCGAGCGCTTTGCATCGCAGTTTCTTATCAGCGAACTCCCTGAGTTGCGCACGGTGGCAGCTGCTTCGGGAGACGGCGGCCGTGACGCCGAGTTGTTCTCCCCCAAGGGCGATGACACGCATGTGCTTCAATACTCGATTACCGAGGACTGGGCCGGCAAGATCAAGCAGACCGCGAAACGCATCAGTGAAACAATTCCAACAGCGCAGCTATTGACATATGTAACCAACCGTTCAATCGGTGCTGATGCTGACGGGTTGAAAAAGGAACTCCGAAAAGCACACCGCCTGCATCTCGACGTGCGAGACCGAAGTTATTTCCTGGACAGAGTTTTTAAAGACGCGACCACCGAGGCAGCGGCTGAATCATTAGCAAAAGACATTGTCGATCCATACCTTTCCTCAAAGGGTATCCTAGCCGGGCGGCCAGCGGTCTTAGGAAGTGATGAAGCGAAGGCGGCGCATGTCTACCTTTCGCTTCAGCTGCGCGACGAGGCCCAAGAAAAAGGCCTGACGAAACTCTCATTCGATGCTCTCATTCGGTCTGTGCTGATTGGAACAAAGCCTGAGAAACGAATGTCTCGTGTCGAGATTCGAGCTCGAATTCACCAATTGCTGCCGCACGACGCAGTTGAGCAAGTAGATCAACTGACCGACAGTGCCCTCGCCCGGCTGACGAAGCAGGCGATTCGACACTACCCAAAGGAGGATCAGTTCTGTCTCAGCTACGAAGAGGGCCAGCGCCTGGCCGAATATCTTGCCACGCAGGAGCTCCGCGAGGCCGAACTGCGCGCCGAAATCGAGGCAGTCGTCGGAAGCGTCGCACCACCGAGTGGGAGCAAGTCCGCCGCAAATATTCCGGAGGTTGGAGTGCGCGTGCGACGCATCTTAGAACGTTGTCTGTACGAACGCGCGGAGGCCTTTGCCAGCGCGGTTTTGGCGGAGAACACGTCCAGTTTTACCACCGATCACGTCCAAAGCGTTATCGTTGAAGACTCAAGAACAACCCTGCAAAAAAGGGTGATACGGAAGGGAATCCCCACTGGCTAGGAGCCGTCGTCCGCGAGATGCTGGCCACTCTCCGTGAGCCGATCCAGCACCACCTCCGTGATCTAGCGGATGCTTATACCCTATTGGTGTTTCTAAGGCAGACTCCGGACGTCCAGGGAGCAGTCAAGAAGATTTTCTCGCACGGCCAAATATGGTTGGATACATCAATAATTCTTCCGGTGCTCGCAGAGGAACTGCTAGACGACGGCAAAGGACGCTTCCAGCAGATGATTCGGATTGCTAGCGAGGCCGGGATCGAATTCTTCGTCACGGGAGGAGTTGTGGAGGAAGTCGATCGCCACATCAATCTCTGTCTTTTGTGCACCCGACAGCTTTCTACGTGGGACGGGCCGCTGCCTTTCCTTTTAGAAGCGTTCTTACAAACCGGCCGGGCGCTCAGCGAGTTTGAGGCTTGGACCGAGGTGTTCAGAGGGAACAATCGTCCGCTTGACGACATTTTTGAGTTTTTGCAGGAGCGATTCGGAATCCGACGGCACGACTTGGAAGAATCGGCCGCGAAGGCGCCCGAAGAGTTTCGGCTAGCCGTTCAGGAATCTTGGTATCGTATACACAGCACCCGTCGTGAAAGGTCTGGGAAATCTGTCGATCTAATCGCCGTCAATCGCTTGGGCAAGCATGATAGTGAGAACTACGTGGGAGTCACGCAGAGGCGTAGTCAAGAAACCGCCACGGCTTTAGGCTACCGTTCCTGGTGGCTCACTTTGGACCGTCGCGCTCTATCAATTCCGAAGCTCCTCAAGGAGGAGTTTGGCATCGACGCGCCGCCTGCCCCAGTGATGAGTCTCGATTTTCTGGGCCAGTACCTGACCCTCGGACCGATACGCGCACGTATCCCAAAGGCCTCAGCCCGCAAATTGGCCGTCACATTGGAGCCGCGGCTCGTTAGCTTCCTAACGCGCGACCTCATCAAGGAGGCTTCTGAAATACGCCGTGAGATGAAAGCACTCCCCGAAGGCGTCATACGCAGAAGGGTTCGTGACCACCTCGACGAAGCACGTCGCAAAATGGGACCTATGGCGATGAGGGGCGCTGCTGCCGTCTTGGACGAGATCACTGCGCCGATCTGACTTTGGGGAGTAACTTCGACAGGCGAGATGCACCCCAATTCCCACACCCAATATAGGAATCTGTCGACGAGTCGGTAAAGTTTTGCGAAAAACGTCGCCGAGATCCCACCAGGGGTTAATGAGTGAATTTGTCCTTGACGTCGCCGCCCGCTTTTTGTAGCATCATCAGAACAAGTCCGTTCTTCAACTTGGTTGCGGAGCGGACCTGAATTTCATGCAGAGTGGCTGAGGGACGAGCCCTGTGACGCCACGGCAACCGATCCGGGATCATATATCCCGGGTGCTTGGTGCCAACTCTCTCCTGGAAACAGGGAACATGGGATTCGGCATGCGCGCTGTATTGGCATTCCGATAGCCTCTTTTCCTTTTCCTGGAAAAAGAGGCCTTTGCTTTTTAGGCCGCTTTTTCAGGCTCGTCCTCAGCTATTCGCTGCAGTTTTTTGAAAAACGAAAGCGAGTAGCCATATGTCTCACTACGAACTGCGGTGCCGGGAATGCGGACGGACATGGGGAAACCAGCCCCGATCGATCTGCGACGACTGTTTCTCTCCTCTGGAAATTGCCTACGACTATGACGCCCTGCGCGGGTCTATTAGCCGCGAGAGCATTTCCCAGAGGCCGCCGAACATGTGGCGCTACTCCGAGCTTTTGCCCCTCCCCCAGGGCTATGAACCGCGGCTGCCGGTCGGGTTCACTCCGCTGTTTCAGGCTCCACGTCTTGCTGAGCAGTTAAGTGGAACGACCGCCGCCGCGAAAAATCTCTACATTAAGAACGACGCAGTCTGCCTGCCGACGTTGAGCTTCAAAGACCGCGTCGTGGCAGTCGCTCTGTCGCAGGCGAAGGCGTTCGGGTTCGACACCGTATCATGCTCTTCCACCGGAAATCTGGCCAATGCCGTCGCCGCCCACGCCGCCCGCGAAGGACTCAAGGCCTGGATCTTTATTCCTTCCGACCTGGAGCCCGCCAAAATTCTGGGCACCAACGTCTTCGGCGCGAAAGTGGTGCGCATCGCCGGCAACTACGATCAGGTCAACCGCCTCTGTTCGCAGATTGCCGACGAGCATCGCTGGGGCTTCGTCAACGTAAACTTGCGGCCCTACTATGCTGAGGGATCGAAGACCGTGGGATTCGAAATCGCCGAGCAGTTGGGCTGGCGCTTGCCCGATAACGTGGTTTGTCCCATGGCGGGGGGCTCGCTGATCGTGAAGATCAAGAAAGCGTTCGATGAACTGGTCAAACTGGGACTAGTCGAGGGCAAAGAAGTGAAATTCTTCGGAGCGCAAGCCACCGGCTGCTCTCCGATTTCAACCGCCGTCAAGACCGGCAGCTCTGAGATCGAACCGCAGAAGCCGTCGACCATCGCCCGCTCGCTCGCCATCGGCAACCCCGCGGACGGACACTATGCAATCAAAGTGATCAAGGGCAGCGGCGGATGGAGCGAAGATGTCAGCGATCCGCAAGTGATCGATTCGATCAAACTACTGGCGGAAACCGAAGGCGTCTTCACCGAAACCGCCGGGGGCGTAACCGTTGGGACGGCCGGCAAACTGTATCGCCAGGACCGCATCCTGCCGGAAGAAACCACTGTGTTGTGTATCACGGGCAACGGCCTGAAGACGACCGATGTGCTGGCCGGCGTCTACCAGACCGAACGCCCGATCGCTCCGAAGTTGACGGAGTTCGAACAGTATCTGCAGCAGACGCTGAGTCCTTCCGAGGTGCCCGGCCTGATCGCCGAGGCAGAAACGGTGGAGGCGTAGACATGGCGATCACCGTACAAATTCCGACCGCGCTTCGCCGCCACACTTCAGGCGTAGGTTCGATCACCTGCGCCGCATCGAATCTTGGAGAATTGTTCTCGGTGCTCGACGAGAAATTTCCCGAACTGAAGCCGCACCTGCGCGATGACAAGGGACAAGTGCGACGCTTTCTCAACATCTACGTGAATGAGGAAGACATTCGCTTCCTCGGCGGACAGATGTATGCCTTCCAGGAAGGCGATGAAGTCTTGCTCGTGCCATCGATCGCGGGCGGCTCGATGTAGAACCGGATCCAGAGCAACAGAACATCAATCATTTCCAGGCTGCCAACTCGGTGGCCTTTTTATTTGCGTTTGTTCCGACGCCACAACTCTCATCGATCAATTTTTCGCAAAGTTCAAAAACATCGCAACAGTGAACGCCTCAACAGCCAAGCGGCTCGGAAGAAAGTGTTTGTGCATAGCCGACTTCGAGGATATAATCTAACTAACTGGTTAATTAATGGCAAAGCTCTTCAACCACCGTGCCGCTCTTACCCGCCGCATGGGCTCCCGCGGCCAACCCGTCGAGAGCCGTGCCGCCATTCTGCACGCTGCGGCGAAGGAATTCGCCGAACACGGGATTGCCGGCGCCCGCACCGACGCCATCGCTCGCGAAGCAGGAGTTAATAAAGCGCTCCTGTATTACTACTTTCAGGACAAGGAAACTCTTTATGGCGCCGTGCTCGATGATGCGTTTTCAGGGCTGAAGAATACGGTTTTCCATGCGCTTGACGGCAACTTGCCGCCGCGGGAAAAGATGCTGGCCTATGCGGGTGCCTATTTCGATTTCATTGCTTCGAACCAGATCTACCCGCGGCTAATGCAGCGCGAGATGATGCGGGCCCGCGAGGGCCAGTCGCCGCACATCGACAAAGTGATCAAGAGCTACATTCAGCCGATTTTCCATCGCGTAGGCGATCTCATGCGCAAGGGAATTGCTGACGGCGAATTCCGTGCCGTGAATCCAGCCCACTTTGTGCCGTCCATGGTCGCCATGATCGTTTTTTATTTCAGCAGCGCCCCCATGATGCAGAAGATTGTGGGATTTAACCCGCTGACGGCGGAGCGGATCGCCGAGCGGCGGGCCGCGGTGCTGGATTTCATCTCCGCCGCGTTGTTCCGCCCGGAACGGAATGCTATGTCACGCAAGGAGCACGCTCATGAGCGCGCGTAACCGTTTTTTTATCCTTCTCGGAATCATCTTCGTGATTGCTGCGACCTACTATTTTCTCTCCACCGATCACTCACGCGACCTGGTGCTGATCGGGACCGTCGATGCCAACCAGGTCATCGTGAGCGCGCAAGTAGGAGGCCGCATTCAAAAGTTGCTGGTCGATGAAGGCACGCCGGTGAAGGCAGGAGATTTGATCGCTGTCCTCGACCCATCGGAATTGCAGGCGCAAGAGGCGGCGGCGACCGCGACGATCGACAGTCTGCAGCATAAAGTCGCTGAAATGCGGGATACGGAACAATCGACTTCGGGTTCCACTACCAGCGACGTAGCGAATGCGCAAGCGAAGCTGGCCACCGCCAAGGCGCAGTTGATGCAGGCAAAAGCCGCGCTTGATCGCACCGAAAGCGACAGTCGTCGCGCCATCGAATTGGCGAAGGCGGGAATTGCCTCGGACCAGGAGCGCGTACAGGCCGAGACCAATTTGCAGGCTGCGCAGGCGACGGTGCAGGCGCAACAGGAACTGGTTCGGGCTGCGCAAGCCGACCTGAACGCCGCGGAGGCACGCACTCATCAGGCGAATGCCGCGAAGAGCACCGTGGCCTCTACGCAGGCGGACCTGAAGAATGCAATGGCAATGAAGAATCAGGCCGCAGTGCGGTTGGGTTATACCAACGTCTACGCGCCGGTGAGCGGGACGGTTTCGGTGCGGGCGGCGCGGCAGGGAGAAGTGGTGAATATTGGCGCTCCGATCGTCACCATCGTCGATCTGAACGATACCTGGGCGCGAGTCGCGATTCCGGAAACGTATGCCGATCACATTGGCTATGGTGATGTGCTGCGCGTACGCCTGCCCGGCGGAACAGTTTTGAGCGGCAAAGTGTTCTTTAAGGGCGTGGAAGGAGACTTCGCCACCCAACGCGATGTAAGCCGCCGCAAGCGCGATATCAAAACTATCGTGTTGAAGGTGCGCATGGATAATCCCAAGGGCGCGTTTGTGCCGGGCATGACCGCCGAAGTGCTGGTCTCACCGGAGCAACTCAAGGGCGGCAGTACGCAGAACGCTGCGAAGGCGGAACAACGATGACGGCCGAAGTGAATCCAAACGCGCGCGAAGCAGCGGTCCCGCCTACGAATGGCTTGGGCCTGGAGAAGCCGGTCTATGATCCCTCGGCCCCCTCAGCCATCGAAGTTCAGCACATTGTCAAGAAGTACGGAGACTTTACCGCTGTCGACGACGTTTCATTCGGCGTGACGGAAGGAGAAATCTTCGGTCTGCTCGGCCCTAATGGAGCAGGGAAGTCGACTCTCATCCGCATGATGACTACGCTGATTCCGATTACCTCGGGTCGCGCGCTCATCGCCGGACACGACGTTGCCAAGGAGCCAAACGCGGCGCGCCGCATGATTGGCGTGATTCCGCAGGCGCTGACCAGCGATCTCGACCTGACCGTCGCAGAGAATATGAATATTTATGCCAAGCTCTACGACGTGCCAGCAAAGGAGCGGCAGAAGTCGATCGACGAGCTGCTGGAGTTGGTGGACCTTACGAAATGGCGCGACGCGCAGACCAAAACGCTTTCCGGCGGCATGCGGCGGCGGCTCGAGATTGCCCGCGGCCTGGTGCACCATCCTCGAATCTTTTTTCTGGACGAGCCGACGACCGGACTGGACCCGGTTTCCCGCGTCGCTGTGTGGGAGATGCTGGGAAATATCAAAGAACACCGGCGGCTGACGATTCTGATCACCACCCACTACATGGACGAGGCTGACCGCTTGTGCGATCGCATCGCCATCGTCGATCACGGAAAACTGGTGGCGCTCGATGCGCCCATGGCTTTGAAAGCGAGCGTGCCGGGATCGAATGTGATCGAGGTGCAGTTCGAGAATCCCCCGGCCGACTGGGAGCAGCGCCTGCGTGGGCTCGACGAAGTCACTTCCGTGCAGCATGAAGGCGCGGGCATGTACCGCGTGCTTACCGGGAACGGATCGCGCACCACGACGGAATTAGTCGAGATGGCGGTAAAGAGCAAAGTGCCGGTGAAGTCGCTCTCGGTGCAGAACACGACGCTGGACGACGTATTCGTGCATTACACGGGAAGGCAGTTGCGCGACGAACTGCAGAAGGCCTATGCCTTCGTGATGCCGCAGCGTCCGGGGCTGCAGCCATGACGAAGTTGGTAACGCCGGCATCCTGCCGGCTGTCGCGGGGGCGTCCCGCCCGCGCAGTGGCGGCGAGACGCCACCACGGCAGCCGCCGAGACGGCGCCGCTACGGAGATCTTATGAATCGGATGATGGCGATTGTCGAACGTGAAATGCGGAAATTTTTCCGCTCGCCGGCGCTGATGCTGGCGTCGATGATTTTTCCGCTGGTGCAGTTGATCATTCTGGGCAACGCCTTTGGAGGAAAAATTCATGATGCCCGGGTCGCCATCGTCGATCAGGACGGCGGCCCGCAAGCCCTGCGCGTGCGCGAAGCCTTCGACTCCGTCCGCTCCAACATTCGCACCTTCGTTCCCATCTATTACAACAGCGACAAACAAGCGATGGAGGATGTACGCAACGGCAAACTGGAAGGCGCGGTCATTATTCCGCCGCAGTTTTCGCGGCGCGTCTACGAAGAAAACCATCCGCGCATTGCGCTGGTGGTCGACAACAGCGATAACTTTATGAGCTCGGCGGTCGAAGCGGAATTGTCGGACTTGACCAACGCGCTCAACCAACCGACGGTTTCCCCCCGCATCCTGCAGCAAACCGCGCTCGACATTGTCGAACTTTATCCATACATCGAATACATGAAATTCCTGCTGCCGGGTTCGCTGGCGCTGGCCATGTTCGTCTCTGTCATGATTGGCGGCGGCATGCTTTACATCGATGACAAGGCGCGCGGCGTCCACGAGGGCTACTTGGTTACGCCCATCACAAAACTGGAACTCGTATTGGGATTGAACCTCGCGGGCGCGATTAAGGCGGTGATGACGGGCGTGATCATCGTGGCCATCGGTTCGATGCTGGCCGGGGTCGGCACAATTTTCAATCCTGTGACGGTCCTCGGCTTGCTGATCATGATCGTGCTGACCTCGCTGGCCTTCAACACCATGATGTTTCTGCTGATGGTGCGCATCGAAGATCCGCTGGTGCCGCGGGCGATGTTTGGCATTCTCAACACGCTGCTGTTTTTTCCCAGCGGCTCGGTTTATCCCATCCAGGCGTTCCCTCCGTGGCTCCGCGCGATCGCGAAGGTCGACCCGTTCACTTATGCGGTGGACGGTTTCAAATGTCTACTGCTGAAAGAAACCACGCTCTCGGCAGTTTGGGGAGACATGCTCTTTCTCTCCATTTTCGCTGCACTCACACTGGGCATCGCGATCCCGTTGTTCAAACGGACACTGTAGCCAATTTAGTAATTTTGTAACTTGGTAATTGAGTAATTTACGAACGGAGAAGCGAGCGTCCTCCAGACTTGCGCGCGCAGTGTCGTTAATTACCAATTTGCTCAATTCCCCAATTACCAAATTTTTAGCGCCTCCGTTATGCTAGAGGGGCATGACGCTGCTGGACGCCCAACAGTACGACCCAGAAAAAGCGCGGAAACTCAGGATGCGAATCATTTCGGTGATTGCGATCCTGGTGATTATTCTCGGCGTTGTTTGGTTTAATCGCTACCTACTCGACGAACACAAGGTCGGCCATTTTTTCGAGGCGCTACAAAAGCAGGATTACAAGACAGCCTACGGCATCTGGATGCACGATCCGCAGTGGCAACAGCATCCCGACCAGCATCCCAAATATCCGTTCAACGATTTTTATCGCGACTGGGGCCCTGGGGGTGAGTGGGGACTGATCAAGACCTATAAAGTCTATGGCGCGAGCAGTTGCCCCGGCGGCGGCAGCGGCGTGGTGGTGGATGTGATCGTGAACGGGCGCACCGAACATGCGCAGGTGTGGGTGGAGAAATCGGATCACACGCTAAGTTATCCGCCGTGCGAGTTGATTTTTCGCTAGGCGAGTTGCGCGCATTTATGCGTGGGCTTGGGTCAACGTTCCCAGAGTTTTCGTTAGGCTCGCGTCATCACTCACATTCAGGCAAGTCTTCGAGCGGTCGATCTGCCGCATCAGGCCGCACAGCACTTTTCCTGGTCCAACTTCGACAAATGTCTGCACGCCTTGCGCGATCAGTAGACGAATGCACGGATCCCACTTCACCGACCCGGTGACCTGCCGGAGAAGCGTATCGCGAGCGCGCAGATCGTCGGTCACCAGATCGGCTTCCACGTTGCAGGCGACCGGGTAGACCGGCTTTTGCATCTTCAAGGCATTGAGATCGTTTTCCAGCCGATCTTGCGCCGGCTTCATCAGCGAACAATGAAAGGGGGCGCTGACGGGCAGCAGCTTGGCGCGCTTGGCGCCACGTTCGTCCGCCATTTTGGTGGCGCGCTCCACCGCCGCCGTGTTGCCCGAGATGACGATCTGTTCTGGTGAATTGATATTGGCGGGATCGCAGACTTCTCCCTGGGCAGCGTCGTGGCACACGGCAGCGACTTTTGCCGGTTCCATTCCGAGGATGGCGGCCATGGCGCCCACGCCCACAGGAACAGCTTCCTGCATATATTTTCCGCGATTGCGCACCGTGCGTACGGCCTCAACGAAGCTGAACGTCCCTGCCGCTACGTGCGCCGAATATTCTCCGAGACTGTGACCCGCGACGTAGCTGGGCTTGGGAACTCGCGTCTCCAAAACTCGTAGCGCTGCAATGGAGGCGGTCAGAATCGCCGGCTGCGTGATCTCCGTCAAACGGAGCTGCTCTTCGGGCCCTTCGAAGCATACTGTGGAGAGCTTGTAGCCGAGTGCGTCGTCAGCTTCTTCGAAGGTGCGGCGGGCGACAGGATACCTCTCAACCAAGTCTTTGCCCATTCCGACCGCCTGCGAGCCCTGTCCTGGGAACAACAATGCAATCGTGTTTTCAGTCATGAAGTCGGTGAAAGTACCTTGTCATCCTGAGCGCGGTCTTTGCGCGAAGGATCTCTGCAACTCGCGGGAGACTGCACAGCTCTTCGCTTCGCGAAGGATGACAACACAACACGCTCAGGATGACAGCGTCAACCATGACACACCGAGAACAACGGATGAAGTCACGCAGTGCCCACGGGCGCAGGCCGTACCGCGGCAAGTCCGCGCTCGATCGATCCGTTAATCCCACGTTCGGAAAATTCCGCCGCCACGCGCACCGCATTCTTGATCGCGTTGGCGTTCGACGAACCGTGGGTAATGATGCATGCCCCCTTCACGCCCAGCAACGGTGCCCCGCCGTATTCGGTATGGTCGAGCCGCTTTTTGAAATCGGTGAAGGCGCTGCGCGAGAGCAACGCACCGACCTGCCGCGTGATGGTTGCCTTCAGCGATTCCTTCAACGCAGTGCGCACCAGGTTGGCCACGCCCTCGGAAATTTTCAGCGCGACGTTGCCCACAAATCCGTCGGCGACGATGACGTCGACCTGACCGTTATAGAGATCGCGCCCTTCCACATTTCCTACAAAGTTCAGCGGAAGTTGTTTGAGCAACTGAAAGGATTGGCGCGTGAGTTCGTTCCCCTTGCTCTCTTCTTCACCAATGGAAAGCAGTCCCACTCGTGGCCCCGAGGTCCCAGCTTTCTTCCCAAACATCGCGCGAAAATAGATATCGCCCATGACCGCAAACTGTTCCAGATTCTGTGGCGTGCAATCGACGTTCGCTCCGACATCGAGCAACATGGCCGCACTTCCCGGGGCTGTTGGAAAAACCGCCGCTAGCGCGGGACGATCGACGCCCGGAACCGCGCCCAGCACGACTTTTGCCGTAGCCATGGCCGCGCCCGTGTTGCCGGCAGTAACGAAGCCGGCTGCCTTTCCCTCGCGCACCATGCGCAAGCCGACCCGCATGGAAGAATCGCGCTTGGCGCGAATCGCCTCAACTTTATCTTCCATGGTGATGAATTCGCTGGCGTGGACGACTTCGATCGGCAGGTGCGCGGCCGTCCGGTGGCGATCCAGTTCCGCCTTGATCACAGTTTCCGGGCCCACCAGCAGCACCCGCAACCCGTATTGGCGCGCCGCATGTATGGCGCCTTCAATCTCAGGCTTGGGAGCGCGGTCCGAACCCATCGCATCCAGCGCGATCACGCTAGGCATGGTTTTGAGCTAGCTGGCTTCTTTAATGTCCAGAACTTCGCGTCCCTTATAGTAACCGCACTTGGGGCAGGCACGATGCGGCATTTTTTTCTCGTGACAGTTGGGGCACTCGGAAAGGCTATGGCCTTTGAGTGCGTCGTGGGCGCGCCGGGTAGAGGTGCGCTTCTGGGAGTGTCGCCGTTTTGGATTAGGCATGGCTAAAATTCCTTTCGCTGAAAAAGCTGTCAGCTCTCAGCCGTCAGCTTTCAGCTGTTCAAAATTGAATGCTAACAAGAACCGCCGGCAGCAGATATGAAATCGACGCGAACGCACCAACTTATGAACCGAGCGTCCGTGGCTGAAAGCTGACGGCTGATAGCTGACAGCTTTCTAGTGCTCCAGCTTGCTGCGAATCTCTCGCAGCGCCGTCCACCGTGGATCTTCGATCACCGTAGTGCAGGAACACGGTCCTTCATTCAAGTTCTTGCCGCAGTGCACGCACAAGCCCTTGCAATCTTCGCGGCACGTCACTTTCAGGGGCAACGCCAGCAGTACTTGCTCGCGCAAAACATCCTCGAGCAGAATTCCGTCGCCTTGATAATAGCCGATTTCGGCTTCCGCGGCGGTCACCGAAAGCTCGTCTCGGCCCGCGTCTGCGCCCAGCGGACGGTAGAGCAACTCGAACTCCCGAGTTATATCCTGGGCGACCGGCTCCACGCAGCGCGCACATTCCAGTTCGAGTCCCGTCGCTAACCGCCCGCGCAGCCGGATGTCCTTAATAATCTGATGCTTGCCGTGATGCTCTTCGACGACTTCGGCGTGCCCTGAAGCTCTTAGCGGAGTGCGCTGCCGGGCTTCCCCTCCCAAGTCGATGACCCCGGGCTGGAACTCCTCCTCAAAGTCGAGAGGCTGGCGTTCCAATTCATGGATGTCGAGGAACATCGCGAATCTCCGCGGCAATGTGCCGGTCTACAGGCCCGCGGAAGCACGCCAAGAGGGCGTAAGTACCGCAAGGAGCAAGACTTAGGATAACGGGGAAGGCGCCGGGGTGTCAAGAAAAGCAGGCTATCAAATACCTTGGACAGTGCTATACTATCCCTAGGAGTCCCCTATGGCAACGCTTTATGTCGAGAATGTTCCTGAGGATATTTACAAGGCCTTGCGAAAGCGCGCCCGCGCCAACCGCACATCGATCGCGGCCGAGGTCATTTCGCTTTTGCAGCAATTCGTTCCGACTGAGGCCGAATTGAAACGCCGCCGTGAATTTTATGAGCGCATGGCGGAACTCCGGGCGAAACCTCCGTTAACTCCTGGTCCATTTCCCTCGGCCGAAGAAATGATTCGCGAGGACCGAGAACGTTGAACCAATTGGTTCTTGACGCCAGCGTTGCCATAAAGTGGGCGATGCCGTCGGCGCGAGAGCCGCTCACTGATGAGTCCATGCAATTGCTGAAGCGTTATATCGACGCCGAAGTCGAGTTCATTGTCCCTGATGTGTTCTGGGCAGATATCGCGAATGTTCTGTGGAAAGGTGCCAGGCAGCGCAGATGGCGCCGTGACGAGGCAGAAGTGGTCGCTGCCGACATAAGGGCCCGCGACTTTGCGACCGTATCGTCCCTCATTCTGATGCCGGAGGCATTAAGAATCGCTTTCTCGTACGACCGCTCGGTTTACGACTCTCTGTATGTAGCGTTGGCAGTCCAATCAAGGACGCAACTGATCACCGCCGATGAGCGATTGGCTAACGCTCTCGCAGCGCATCTGCCGGTCAAATGGCTAGGCGCATATTGAGCGGATCGATTGTGACTCCATCCTGACTACGTGGCGGTTCTGTGGAAATCGCTCATGCCATAATCGGCTGTAGAGTTGCGATTTCGACCCTACAGCCGGAAGGGCGAGCATGAGAGTGTTGGTCACAGGAAGCGCGGGCCACTTGGGAGAGGCGTTGGTCCGCACTTTAAGGGATTTGAATCATGACGTCGTCGGCCTCGACATTCTCGAATCTCCATTCACGACTTACGTCGGTTCGATCACGGACCGGGCTTGCGTGCGGCGTTGCATGAACGGCATGCAGACTATCCTGCATGCGGCCACGCTGCACAAACCGCACGTTGGTACGCACAGCCGCCAGGAATTTGTCGACGTCAACGTGACCGGAACGTTGAATCTGCTGGAAGAGTCTGTGACTGCAGGCGTCGAGTCGTTCGTCTACACCAGTACGACCAGCGTATTTGGAGACGCACTCATTCCGCCACAGGGTGCCCCGGCCGCTTGGATCACCGAGGACGTCGCGCCCGGTCCCAAGAACATTTATGGCGTGACCAAAGCGGCGGCCGAGGATCTCTGCCAGTTGTTTCATCGAAACCAGCGGCTGCCGTGTATTGTGCTGCGAACCTCGCGCTTCTTCCCGGAAGAGGACGACAATCCCAAAGTGCGCGCAGCCTACTCCGATGCGAACGCCAAGGCGAATGAATTTCTCCATCGCCGCGTGGAGATCGAAGACGTCGTGAGCGCGCATCTGCTGGCGATCGAGCGCGCGCCGGCGATCGGATTTCGCAAATACATCATCAGCGCAACCACGCCCTTTCTGCCGGGCGACCTGGCAGAGTTGCGGATCGACGCGCCGCAGGTAGTTCGACAGCGCGTTCCGGACTACGAAGCCGAGTACCACCGCAGAGGGTGGAAAATGTTTCCATCCATCGACCGAGTGTATGTGAACGCGCGCGCGGGAAGGGAACTCGGCTGGAAGCCGCGCTACGACTTCCGCCATGTCATCGATCGTCTCAAAGCAGGCGATGACCTGAGAAGCCCTCTTGCGCAGATCGTCGGCTCCAAGGGATATCACTCTAAAACGTTTTCCGACGGTCCCTACCCGATCGCGTAGTCGAGCCTGCAACACTTAATCTCCAAGTTGCAGTACCTCGACGGCTCGGGTCGGACCTTCCTCAAAAATCAGTTCTCTTTCGACATCGACGGCGTTTTGCCGGATGTAGTGAGGCACGTACCAGCCCACGGCAGCTAAAGGGACAAAGACAATCATTCGCACGGGTTCGACGATGGCCCACGACTCCAACTGCGGGGTTATCACGGCAAACAGGAAAAATCCGAAGACGCATCCCAGCAGCGTCACGATCGAGTGTTGCTGGAAGACCGGAAACGAACAGGTGAAAGGAAGTTTGCGGAAACGAATCAAGACCGCATCCGTGAGCAGGAGCGACCAAGTCACAACGATGAGTATGTGCAGGCAGGCGACAGTCCAGCCTTCGAGGTACGCATAGAGCGGAAGAAAAACCAGCAGCACCCACGGTATTACCGCCACCAGCATCACTTTTCGCGCCAGCGGTTCGCACTCATGTTTCTCTGTATTGAGCATCAGCCGGAAAATCCAGTTTGATCGCAACTCGACGGGAATTTCGAACACAATGCGCAGGCCAAGAATAATGACGAATGCAAGCACGAGTGGAATCGACAGTCCTTCGGCAGACATCATTGCCTTTCCTGCCGGCTCTCCATTTTCGAAGGCGCTTAGCAGAGCCTGGGAGGCGAGGACCAAGCCCAGGCCGCCGATTCCTGCCAGCACCAGGCGATGAGACTCACTGCGGAACAATGTCTTCCACACAAAATGAAAACATCCTCTTTGGAACGGAGTTCGAAGCACCCAGCTATCGAACCACAAGCCCAGCCGCGATTTGTCCGCCGCGCGTTCGCTGGAGACGCCCTCAATCATTTCCGCAATGCGAATGAAATGTCGCTGGTATCCGACGGTGTAGACGCAAAAAGAAGTTACGATCACTGCAGCGAATCCCGGCAGAGCCAGTCGCCCGAGTGCAGCCAGCGCCGGATCCGCATGACCCCGCAACGACTGACAGAATCCCAGACTCTAGCACGACGGCAGCAGACGCGTCCATGTTGGCGCAGACCCGGGCAGCCTGCGCAAGAAATCCGGCAAAGCGAAACTGGTGCACAACAGAGTCACGAGATAAAACACAACCAGCGCCCGCACATAAGGCGAGAGCTTCTTGAATATGCCTGGCGGCAACACCGCCATCCCGAGACCCAGTGCCGAAAATACGGCGAAGAACGAGAAGACGCTCGCCAGCACGACACCCAACGTATGAACGGCGGCGAATCGCAAGAAGAAGAAAAATGAGTTCTGCGTAGCTCCAACCACCAAGGGGAACAACAGGGACGACGCCAAATTGACGTCGATTGCGATCAGCCCCACCAGAAATAGCACCGCGACCAGATTGGCGAAGAAGATGGTCCGCGTCGAGATGGGCAACGGAACCAGATTCATATAATCGCGGCGATCGGGGAAAATGGCGTCCCATCGCCACACGGCCACTGCGCCGGTCACCGCCATGGAAAGCGTTATAAAAAAATACTCATCGGGAACGGCGCTCGCGAAAGGATCGATGTTGGTGGCTCCCCGCATCCATTGCAGCAGCGTGCCGTACTTCTCGAACAAGAGAATCGATACAAATCCACCGGGGAGCGCCAGCAGGGTGAGCACAAGTCCGATGCCCAGATCGAGCCCTTCCGCATCCGCGTCGCCACCGCCGCGAAAAACTCGAGCCACGAAGAGGCCAACCATCCGCCAGTCCGGACGTTGGCTGTGCTCCTCCCACCGGCGGAAGATCTCGTCCACCAATTCTGCAATCATGCAGCCTTCATCTTCATTACGGTGACGATGTCGCGCGCCACGCTCATCGTGTCCACGTCGTCAACCAGATGCAGGAACGTACTCTCAAGCGACTGGCCCAGAATCTGGCCAATGTTCGCTACAGAGTCCTGCGCAATCACGACGCCTTTGCGCAGGATCAACACGTCGGTGCAAACCTTTTCCACTACCTCCAGCACGTGCGAGCAATAGAACACCAGTTTGCCCTGCTGGCCGAGCGCTTGCACCAGATTCTTGAAGATCAATGCGGAAGTCACGTCCAATCCCGAGAGCGGTTCATCAAAGATGAAGATCGCAGGATCGTCCATGATTGCGGCGATCAGCAGAATGCGCTGCCGCATGCCCTTCGAGTAAGAACCAATGCTGGCGTGCCGCTGTGAATGCAGAGAGAACAATTCCAGCAGGGAATCGATTTTTCTCTGCATGTTCCAATAGGCCATTGCGCGCAGAGTTCCAATCAGCTCTAGATATTCCCAGCCAGTCAAATAGGGATAAAGGTTCGGCTCCTCGGGAACGTATCCCAGGCTCTTCCGGTAATCGGCGAGGTTGTCTTGAATGTTGTGTCCATCGAATTGCACCACACCTTGCGTCGGCTGCAACAATCCGGTAAGCATCTTTACCGTCGTGCTCTTACCGGAACCGTTTGGGCCAAGACATCCTAATACTTGGCCCGGCCGCAGCGAGAACGACAAATCCTGCACTGCGGGCAACGAGGCGTAGCGCTTCGTCAGGTGCACGGCTTCGAGCATGCATCACCTCAGGAGACGAGGACTTCAGGCGGAGAAAGAGACCCAGGGATGGAGTTTTAGACACCGGCGGCGCGCCACCAGTTCCATGAAATAATCACTGCCCTGGCATCTTCAACCCCAGTGCTCTCATCGTGACTTCATCCAGCTTGGCTTTTGTTTCGCGGTTCGTGACCACGCCGAAGCTGCCGGAATAATCCCACATGTCCCAGCCGATGTTATGGCGCTCGAGCGAGGTGCGGACATCTTTAATCCACGTTGCGCGGTCTTGCGGATCGGCGAACTTGCGGAACACGCCGAACTCATTGCAGATCAGTGGCACGCCGCGTTGGCCGGCCCAGTCGGCGGCCTGATTGATTTCGGCTTCGATGCGCATCGCGTCCCAGTGATCCTGTCCGTAACGGATCACCTGCAAACGTTCGCGCGCCTCGGGCACGAGTGCGGCAACCTGTGCGGCGTTCTCCGGCGACGACGGATAGTGCAGCCCTTTCAGCCAATGCCAGTAATACGCGCCCCAGGTAGCGCCTTGATGCGTGAAAATGTGCGGCTCGTAGAAGTGGAAGACGTAAATCACATTGGGATCGGGCAGCGGCTCCAGAAAAACCAGGTCGTCATCGTTGTCCCAGTTCGCGCCGGTTGCGAGAATCGTGTTTGCCGGTGCGGCCCGCCGAATTGCCGCGGCCAGCTTGGCTTCCACTCCATACCATCGGTATGCATCGTGCATTTCCGGCTCGTTCAGAATTTCGAAGAACACGCGGTCCTGATCCCACGAAGCGTAGTGCTGCGCTACCGTGCCCCAGAAGTCGGCGAAGCGTTCTACGAAGTCATCTTCTTTAGCCAGGCGGGTTTTAAAGTCGGAATCAGGATGCATGTCGATCTCGACTGCGAGGCCCGCATCGAGAATCATTTTGACCGCTGCGTCGAGATAACCAAAATATTCGGTACTGCCGTTGGGGCGGCGCGCGGCATCCATCATCGGCTGTGGGTTCACGCTGAGGCGCACGTGGTCGAAGCCGGCGGACTTGATCAGCGCAATATCGGATGTCGTGGTCCACGTTTCAAAGTGTTCTTTGGTGTATCCCTTGGGATCGTAGACTTGCGCGAACCATTCGCTCAGATTGATGCCGTGACGAAGATGGGCCAGGCGTGAGGCTGGAACTGAGGATTGCGTTGCGGGTTTTACCTGCGCTAACGACACTGAAGCGAGAATTAAAAACACAGTGACAGACTTGCGGATCATCGATTACTCCCATGAAGATTCGAACTAATATCGCTGTCATCCTGAGCGGCGTTTTTGGCCGCGAAGGACCTATGCAACTCGCCGGAGAGTGCATAGGTCCTTCGCTTCGCTCAGGATGACAACGCATTTGTGGAGCGAGCACCTGCGACGACGTTAGCTGAGAATTGGCAGCGTTCGAATTCTTTTCTTCGTCGCGGCGTAGATTGCGTTGCACAACGCCGGAGCGAGCGGCGGCACTGGCGGTTCGCCAATTCCCGTGGGCGCCTCCGCGCTCGGGACAGCGTAGACCTCGACCACAGGCGTTTCTTCCATTCGCAGCGGCGCGTAATCGTCAAAATTGCCCTGAACCACGCGGCCTTTTTCAATCGTGATCCTCGCGCGCAGCGCATTGCTCAACGCGTACACGACTCCGCCTTGAATCTGCTGCTCCAGAATGCTCGGGTTCACGACTTGCCCGCAATCGACCGCCGCGACCACGCGATGCACGCGGGGCTGGTCGTTCTCCATGGTGATCTCGACGATCTCAGCCACGTAAGAGGCGAAGCAGCCGAAGCACGCCACGCCGCGATAGTGGCCCGCGGGAAGCGGTTTGTCCCAAGCTGCTTTTTCGGCGGCCAGTTGCAGCACGCCGCGCATGCGGGCAGTGCGCCAGGTCGTCGTGAAGTAAGGCAGGTCTTGATCCTTCGCGAGCAGATGTAGTCGATACTGCAGCGGGTCTTTGCCGGCGGCCACCGCGAGTTCGTCGATGAAACTCTCCAGCGCAAACGCCGCCTGCAGCGCGTAGACCGAACGCATCCAACCCAGCGGCACTGGCGTTTTGGGAGACACATATTCGATCAAGTAGTTGGGCAATCCATATACCGGTCCGGCTTCGTCGGGCAGATCGGGATCCACTCCGTTCGGAACCGCTTGTCCCTTTTGCGCGGCGATCGATGGCGAGATGATGCGGTGCGTTAGGGCGACCGGAAATCCCGATCCATCAAGTGCGGCGCTGAGGCGATGCAGGCTCGCGGGACGGTAGGTGGAAAAACGCATGTCATCTTCGCGCGTCCAGATCACCTGCACTGGCGCGTTGATCGCCTTTGAGACCTGTGCGGCTTCGACCGCATAGTCGTGATCCAGTCGCCGCCCGAATCCTCCGCCCATGAGTGTTACGTTTACCTTGACTTGATCGGGATCGAGTCCGATGGCCTGCGCCACGGAGTCGCGGCAATCTTGCGGAACCTGTGTGGGCGCGCACAACTCGCACTTCGTTCGCTGATAATGCGCAGTGCAATTGCCCGGCTCCATGGTCGCGTGTGCCATGAAAGGCAGTTCATATTCGGCGGAGAGGTGGCGTCCGTTAATTTTCGCCGGATCTCCGGCCAAATAGAGATTCACGCCTTTTGTCGACGCAGCTTGTTTCAGCGATGCCATGACCGCGGCAGTGTTCAGATCTTTATTCGGGCCGTCATCCCACGTGATGTTGAGCAGGCGGCGGCCTTCCATCGCTGCCCAGACGCTGTCGCCAACCACGGCGACTGCCGAGTCGCCAATCTTGCCCGCATAATTTACGGCCGAGATTTTCTTCGATTCCTTGTCGTCGAAGCTTGACACTTTTCCGCCGATCGTAGGACAACGCGCGAGCACAGCGAACTTCATTCCCGGCACACGGAAGTCGATTCCGAAAACCGCTTCGCCCTTTACCTTGGCGGGTGAGTCGAGGCGCGGCAAGCGTTGCCCGACGATTTTGTAATCTTTGCTTTGCTTGAGAGTCACGTCGGTCGGGATTGGCAGCGTCGCAGCCTTGCTGGAAAGTTCGCCATAACTCAAACTGCGATTAGTGGTGGCGTGCTTGATGCGGCTATTCTCCGCAGTGCACGAGGATCGTGGAACGTTCCAGGTTAAGGCCGCGGCGGAGATCAGCATCTCGCGCGCCGCGGCGCCGGCTTTGCGCATTGGATCCCAGGTGGTGCGAACGCTGGCGCTTCCCCCCGTGGTCTGGTCGCCGAAGAGCGTGCTGGCTCCTGCCTGCTCGATTGTGATCTGCTGCCAGTCGGCTTCGAGTTCCTCGGCGAGGATCATGGGAAGCGCGGTGCGCACGCCTTGTCCCATCTCTGAGCGGGCGACCACGATCGTAATTTTGTTGTCGGGCGTGATACGCAGGTAGGCGTTGGGCGAGAATGACTCCTGATGCGAGCCGGATTTGTGAGGCAGGTAAAAGCCGATTACCAGGCCAGCGCCCGCGGCGACACCAGCGGTTACGAATTCGCGGCGCGAAAGCGGACTCATCGTGCGACCCCGCTTCCGGCGGCGCGATGGATCGCTTTGCGAATCCGTTCATAGGTTCCGCAGCGGCAGAGATTGCCATTCATCGCTTGTGTGATTTGCTCATCCGAAGGATGCGGAGTCCTTGCCAGTAACCCTGCGGCGGACATGATTTGCCCCGTCTGGCAGTAGCCGCATTGCGGAACTTCTTCCGCGATCCAGGCTTGCTGCAGCACGTGGAGGCCGTTGGCGGAAAGTCCTTCGATTGTAATTACGCTCTTGCCTGCGACTTGGGAGATGGGAGTCGAGCAGGAGCGAATCGGATTGCCCTCAACATGCACCGTGCAAGCGCCGCATAGGCCTGCGCCGCATCCGAATTTCGTTCCGGTGAGTTCGAGGGTATCGCGGAGAACCCAGAGGAGAGGCGTCTCCGGGGCGACGCTGACTTTCTTTTCACTGCCGTTAACGCGGAGCGCAATATCTGCCATGTAGAGTTGGGGAGGCTGCCCAACATGGTAGCTAACCTAAGCAGAAAGGGGAAATGCAGAAAAAGGGAAACCACGAAGGACACGAAGGTTCACGAAGGTTCACGAAGGAAACCTAATTCCACGGGTTCCTTCGCGAACCTTCGTATCCTTCGTGGTAATAGTTCTAGTCTCCGGGACTAACCTGATTTCTAGTGGCTGGCGCTCAGCGCGATCTCCATCGCGACCTGCATTCCGATCTGCTCGACGATCTTCCGAAAGGCAGGAATCTCGTAGAGTCGCAGAGCAATTTCTTGTTGCGGGAAATTTCCGGCGTGCACGTTGGAAGCTTGATCGCGCACGGCGGTGTGCACTTTGGCGGCGGTGGTCGTGTCGAAACTTTCAGAGACAATCACACTGTTGTCTCCCCAATGTTCCACGAGCACCGGTCCTTCTTCGGTCATGATTTGTGTCCGCGAAACGGGGCAGTTCGTTCCGCTGCAGGCGGCGGCAGGTTGCGGCGTTGCGGTTTGATACCGCTGGGCGACTGCCGAAGTGTAAAAGCGTGCGAAACGTTCGGCGGCCTGGGGCGTGGTCCAGCGCGAAACATAGAGAAGCGCGAGGTCGGCCGTGGTGGTTGCTGTGCTTGCGGCTTTGTCCTTGCGGCGCAGAGTTACGTACGCGCCGCCTTGCCATGCGGAGGAAATGTCGTCCGCAACTCTGCGCGCGCCGTATTGCTTCAGTAGAGCCCGGACATCCAGTTGCCCAATGCCTCCCGAGTCGTATACGTCGTACTGCTCACCCAGTAACTGCTTCAGGTCGGGCATGCCCAACGGAGGCAGCTTTTCCCCTTTTATATAAGCCTGGGGCTGCAGGATTTCATGCGAGTTCTTGGGCGGGTGTGCGAAGACGCCGGCGAACGCCATTTCCCTTCCACCCTTGTGGAGCAACTCGCCTTCGAAGATTAAGCCTTCATCATAGGAGAAGCTTCCCGACTCGCGCATAATCATGGGTGCGTCGTGCAACATCTGAGAGTCTGCGACCGCCTTCACCGGAGGATCCTCCAACTGATAAATCAGCTCCGGTTTCTTCACCAGATTGCGTCCCGAGGGAGCAAGGAGATAGTCGGTGTAGACCACCATGGCTTGGCCCTCAACCACGGCCTTGCGGGCCGTTGGAGCTTCGTCGTTACCGCCTTCGGTCGGCTTGGAACCGTTTCTTGCTGCGTCGAGAGCAGCCTTCATCCACTTGCGCAGATCGTAGTTCTGGTCCTGCAAGGCGTGCGTGAGTTCGTGAGCCAGAATTGGTTCCTGTTGGTCAGGCGGAACCCAGTTCAGCATTGAGATCGTCTTGGTTTCGTCGTCGTAGTAACCGGCAATCTGCTGGCCAGTGGATTTCACAAGATATTCCCGCAGGTTGAAGTTGCGCGGCAGGTAGCCGAATTTCTTCATGCTCAACTCTTCCTGAGCAAAACGTTGCGTGTATTCTTCCTTGGCGAGCGCGCCGCTCATGTACTTTTCCACGTCGGCCTTGCCAACCAGGCGGCGCTTCACCGCCGCGTGTTTGGGCATGCCAGAATCTTCAGAAGCGAATGCGAAGATCGTGTCTACCGACTCGAAGAGTCTTTTCGTGTCTGCGGCGGTCATGCGAACTTCTTCCGAGGCGTCCTTATGCAGCTTGCGGGCAACATCGCCTAGGCTTTGCGAGGAGGAATTGTCCTGGGAGAGGGCAAGCACTGGCAGTAACCCAAGAAAAGAGATCACGAAAAAACGACGCGAGTTCCGGCAGCAGATCATTTGGCCTCACTCAGGAACGAAGAATGCACGCGTCTAAATTTTCTCTGAGTGGGGTGGGAGACTCACGGTAAAACTGGCATGCAGGCTTACGAAGGTAATGAATTTGAAGACAAAACAACACGAAACACGCGGGCTTGCGTAGGAATCGCTACTTCAGTTCGGTTAGTTTCTGCGTCGCTAGTTGTCCCGCTTCGGCGCCAGGATTTTCTTTCTTGATCTGCTCGTAGATTTTCTTGGCTTCACCAGGCTGGTTCGAGCTCTGGTAGAGTTCGGCCAACTGCAGTTGCGCGGTGACTTTGCTGACGGACCCGGTGGGCTTGTTGATCAGCTCCTGGTAAAGCGCGACGGCATCTTTCGTGCGATGCATTTGTCCGTAAAGCGAGGCGAGAGCGGACTTGGCAACCGCAGCGACCTCGCGGTTGCCGCCCGAAGCCACCAGTTTGAAGTTGCGCTCGGCGGTGGCGTTGTCGCCTAAGTTCGCCGCGGTCACGCCGAGAAAGTAATGGGCCATGTCGGCGGTGCGGGTGTGGGGATACTTGTCGACGATTGCCTGAGACTGTTTCTGGGCGGTTTGCGCGCGTTCTTTGGCGGAAGTGAAACTTGGGACGTCAGGCTGCGCGGGCGTTCCCTCGGGGCGCAGCTGCGTGTCCATGGTGCGAACCGCTTGCGAAAGGTCGAAGCTGGCCTTTTCGTCTTGTGCGCTGAGGTAATACCATCCACCGATCACGGCGGCGAGAACGATGGCGATGGCGACCGCTGAGACGATCAATGTGGTGCGGTGAGCGACGGTCCAATCGGCGGTTTTCTCGGCGGCGTCGAAGGTGACACGGCTGAAGGCGTCTTGTTTCAGTTGATGGCGGGTTTCTGCGCGCACGGACTTCCCTTCTGGTTAGAACGGTGGGCTGGATAAATAGGATGACAAACTACGAGTTTAACAGGGGCAAAAGTGTGCGTCAAAAACTGCCGGATGTTTCTGAGTGGGTTGCGAAAAAAATTTGGAAATGGAGCTTGGATAGAGCGATCTTGAGGAATCTAATTTTGGAAATTCTGAAGTTTTCGAAGGCACCCCCTCTCTGGACCACCTCTGAATGCCGCAACTGGCGCGGGCTTTGCAAAATGCTTCGAAAAATCTTGAGCCTCAAGGGGTTAGAGGTCAAAATCTTGATAGCAAAAGACTTGCGAGCTTTTTCAAGCACCGGCGGGAGGCGCCCTCGGCTTGAATATGATCTGCTCTTTCGGAAGGCGTGGCAAGGTTGGATGTCCCGTGGGGGTGTGGAAAACAAGCGAGCTAGCTGTTTCCTGACTGATTGCATAGGTCCTTCAGGCCCTTAAAAGGCGCGGGCCTCAGGATGACAATCGTCATTTATGTTGTCGACGGCGAAGGTTGCCGATGACCAGCGGCTTCTGACAAGGGGCTATGCTGCGGCGGGAGAGGGGTCGGTTACCTCTACCGGATTGGATTGCGAGGGAATCGCGTCCACCGGGAGCCGGACCATGACTACGGTGCCGCTGCCGTCGGAATCGATTTCGAGCGTACCGCCTAGTTGGCGGAGGCGTTCTCTCATGCCTCGGATCCCGACTCCAGGAGTGCCGGTGGTGGCCATTTCTTGCTGCTTTTCAGCGGGGATGCCTTTGCCCTTGTCGGCGACCTCGACGAACACCTGGTGGTCGCGCTGGCGGAGGCGAATCTTGGCGATGGGGCTGCCGGAATGGCGGTGAATGTTGGTGAGGCATTCCTGGATCACGCGAAAGATAGCAGTCTCCGACTCGCGGGTCAGGCGCACGAAATCGTCGGGGAGATCGAGATCAACATTGATTTTGCTGCGCAGAGAGAATCCATCTACATACCAGCGAAGGGCCGACGACAGGCCTGCTTCGTCGAGCAGAGGCGGATGCAGCAGGTGGGAAATGGTGCGGACTTCGCTGGTCATCTCGTGAACCAGATTTTCGCTGTCGGCGAGGGCATTGGCGGTTTTGGACAGACGCTCAATGTCGGCGCGCACCGCGGACAGGTTCATGTTCAGAGCTGCCAGCATCTGTCCCACGCTGTCGTGTAGTTCGCGAGCAATGCGGCGACGCTCATCATCCTGCAACTGGAGCAGCCGGGCAGAGAGTTTGCGCAGATTCTGATTGGCGCAGTCGAGGTCGGCGGTGCGTTCCTGAACGCGGCTTTCAAGTTCTCCTTGTGCTTTAACCAGCGTTTCATTGTGGCGGCGACGCGTTTCCGCCAAGGCCACGACAATGATCGAGGAACACAGAAATGCCAGAAGAAGAATCGACTCCGGAAGGGTCGGAACACGGAAGGCATGAAGGGTCGTAAGAGCGCCATACGTTGCACCCGCGAGGCCCAGCCCAATCGCAAGCAGGCATGGCCCGATGCCGCAGTACCAGGCTGCGAAGGCTACGGCGGGTAAAAGCAGCAGAAAGACGGCGCGGTCGCCGACGAACGGGTTCAGGCCGGTACTAAGCAGAAGTGCAAGCAGGACCGCAGCCGTCGCGAGGGCGTAACGGAGCGGAGCGCTTCCTGAGATTCGCGCAGCCAAAGAAGATCTGGTCCCCATAATCACAGCCCCAAGTTCGAGCCCATGGCAGAAGGGCGAACTGCAAAAAAGCCGACAGTGCCAATGTGGACCATGATATCAGGAACGTTAAACGAGGTGAACCCCAAAAAGCTCTTTTGTCCAATTACTTTTCGGCGAGCCTTTCGCCCGTTCTTCGTAATCCAGACTTGCCAGAAGATTGCAGGGGTCTTCCGGTCCGCAAAGAGCGCGAGCCTCAGGATGACACTCGGAATAAGTGGTCTTGATCGAACCGCGTCTTCCGCAAAGGCTTGTGTATCTGGTAGGCTGCGCTTTCCGTTCCCGGGAGGAAAACAGAAAAATGTCATGGCAGAAAGTTTCGTATTCCACGGTTGCAATGGTGCTGTGCCTCAGCTTTTCGGTATCCGCGGCGGAGAAGAAGTCAAAAGATGCGAAGGGCGATGAGGCTAGCAAGCCATCGTACGAATTGCCGCAGCCTGCGACCGAGAATCTGGATTACACCATGTACCAGCGCATTCGCGATGAGGGGCTCTCGCACTCGCACGTGATGGAGTATGCGTCCGGGCTGATGGATGGTATTGGGCCGCGGTTGACCGGATCTCCGAACCTGAAGCGGGCCAATGAGTGGACCCGCGACCAGTTGGCCGCGATGGGATGCAGCAATGCGCATCTCGAGGATTGGGGCGAGTTTGGCATGGGCTGGCGGCAGCTGAATACCTGGGTGCGGATGTCGGCGCCGGACACGGCGGTGTTCATCGCGCAGGCGTCGCCCTGGTCGCCGTCGAGTAAAGGGCCGATCAACGGGCAAGCGGTTTGGGTGAATGCGAAAGACGAGAAGGAGTTGGAGCAATACAAGGGCAAGCTGGCTGGGAAAGTCGTCTTCTTCGGCGAGATGCGCGATGTGAAGCCGGTGGACAAACCGTTGTTTGAGCGTAGAGACGAGGCCAATCTCAAACAACTGGCTGAGTATCCGGTGCGCGTGGGAGAGCCGGAGCGACAGTTCCAGGAGTTCATCAAGCGGCTGGAATTCCGTGAGAGGTCGGGACAGTTTTTTGCCGCCGAGCATGCCGTTGGGATTGTGGTTCCGAGCCGCGATGGGCGAAACAACGGCGGATCCGGGGGAACGATTTTTGACGACGGCGGCGGGGGGATGGGTTGGTTCGCGTATCAGCGGGAGCACGCCGAGCCGCTGCCGATCGTGGTGATGGCAATTGAGAACTACGGACGCGTGTACCGGTTGCTGAAGGCGAACGTTCCGGTCACAGTCGAGATGGATGTGGAGACGGAGTTTAGCGGCGACCACGAACACGGCTTCGATACGATTGCGGAAATCCCGGGCACCGATCCTAAGCTGAAAGAAGAAGTGGTGATGGTCGGTGGACATTTGGATTCGTGGGCGTCCGCTACGGGAGCGACTGACAACGGAGCGGGCACCGTGGTGGCGTTGGAAGTGATGCGCATTCTGAATGCCTTGCATGTGCAGCCGCGGCGGACGATTCGCGTGGGACTGTGGACGGGGGAAGAGCAGGGTGAATTTGGATCGTACGGATACGTGAAGCAGCATTTTGGGTTTGTGCCGCTGTCGACCGAGGTGGAGCAGTTGAAGTTGCCGGACTTTTTGCGAAAGCCTGCCGGGCCGGTGCAATTGAAACCCGAGCAGCAGAAAATTTCGGGATATTTCAACGTGGATAATGGTTCGGGAAAAATTCGCGGCGTCTTCCTGCAGGAGAATGCCGCGGTGGCGCCTATTTTTCAGCAATGGATCGCGCCCTTGCAGGATCTGGGCGTGAGCACGCTAACCATGCGGAACACGGGCGGAACCGATCACGAAGCCTTCGACTCGGTGGGCGTACCGGGGTTCCAATTCATTCAGGATGGGCTCGATTACGGATCGCGCACGCATCATTCCAACATGGATACATACGAACGCTTGCAACCGGATGATCTGGCGCAGGCGGCGGTGGTGGAGGCGATTTTTGTTTACAACACGGCGATGCGGGACCAGATGCTGCCGCGGAAGCCGTTGCCGCATCCGGAACTGGAAGAGCAGCGCAAGGCTCCGTTGAAGAACGTGATGCCGGGGTCCGAGGAAATGAAGGAGGGGGAGAAATAGGGTAGAAGCGCCTAGACCTCGCCCTAGTCTGCCCCCGGACGAATGCGTCCGGGGCCACGTGTGCTGAGGCACGTCTCTACAAATCCTGTAAACGCAAACCTTCTTGGCGTAGCCTCGTCTAACCCGATATCTTCCTGTCTGGGAGTCTCCCATGGCTGCGATTCATTTGGTGATCAATAACCGTGCGCATGAGGTGGAGGTCGCTTCCGACACGCCTCTGTTGTGGGTTCTGCGCGACAAACTCAATTTGACCGGCACGAAGTATGGATGCGGGATGGGCCTGTGCGGAGCATGCACGGTGCATCTGGATGGCGAGGCGGTGCGCGCGTGCCAGACCCCGATCTCGTCGGTGGGGGCGAAAAAAGTGACGACTATCGAGGGGTTGTCGGCGGATAACACGCATCCAGTGCAGCGGGCATGGATCGCGGAGCAGGTACCGCAGTGCGGATACTGCCAGACGGGTCAGATCATGTCGGCAGCGGCGCTGCTGGCGAAGACTCCCAAGCCAACGGACGATCAAATCGATTCTGCAATGGTAGGGAACTTGTGCCGCTGCGGGATGTATCAACGGATTCGGCGGGCAATTCATCGTGCCAGCGCTGAGAAAGGAGCATAACGATGGACATCAGTCGCCGACAGTTCGTGGTGGGAGGAGCGGTTGCGGGTGCGGGCTTAGTGATTGGCGTGCGCCTCCCGGGATCGTTGCTGCAGGCGCAGGAATCCGCTCCGGGAGCGAAGAAGGCTGCGCCGAATCCGTTTGACGCGTACGTGCATGTGAAGCCGGACGGGCATATCACGCTGATCGTGGCGAAGTCAGAGATGGGGCAGGGAATCAAGACCGGATTGGCGATGATTCTGGCGGAAGAGGCGGAAGTCGATTTCAGTTCGGTGAGCGTGGAGCAGGCGGAGACGCGGCCAGATATTTATACGCACATGGGAACGGGCGGAAGCGGGAGCACGCGGCAGAATTTCACGCCGCTGCGGCGGGCGGGAGCAACCGTACGCCTGTTGATGATTACGGCGGCGGCGGCGAAATGGAACGTGCCGCCAGCGGAATGCGAAGCGCAGAAGGGAATGGTGCTACACGAAAAATCCGATCGCAAGGCGAGCTACGGAGAATTGATAGAGGCGGCGCGAAAATTGCCGCTGCCGGATCCGGAGAAGGTGGAAGTCAAAGATGAGGCTGATTTCCAATTGATCGGGCATGTGACGCCGAGAGTGGATGTGCTGTCGAAGGTGGATGGCACGGCGCAGTTTGGAATTGATGTGCGGGTTCCGGAGATGGTGTTTGCGGTGGTGGCGCGGTGTCCGACGTTTGGGGGCAAGGCGGCGCATTTCGATGCGGGCAAGACGAAGGCAGTGCCGGGAGTGCTCAATGTTTTTGAAATTCCGGCGACGGGCGCGAGGATGTTCACAGCCGGCGGAGTCGTCGTGGTGGCCGATTCTACGTGGGCTGCGATGAAAGGGCGGGACGCGCTTGAGATCACCTGGGACCGCGGTTCGGCGGCTTCGGAATCGAGCGAGGGGATGCGGGGGGCGTTGCGCAGCGCGGCTGGAAAACCCGGAACGCGACTGCGTAACGACGGCGATGTAGATGCAGCGCTTTCGAATGGAGTGAAAAAAGTGGAGGCGTTGTACGAATTGCCGCTCTTGGCGCACGCGACCATGGAGCCGATGAACATTACCGCACAGGTGCGTGGCAGCGGGGCGGAGGTGTGGGCGCCAACGCAATCGCCGGATTGGGTGCAAGGAACGGTGGCGGAAGTGCTGGGACTCAAACCCGACAAAGTTGTGGTGCATACCACCCTGATGGGCGGCGGATTCGGGCGACGGTATATGGCCGACTATCCGGCGGAAGTGGCGCAGATCGCGAAGGCGGTGGGCAAGCCGGTGCAGTTGGTGTGGACGCGTGAAGATGATATGACGCATGACTTCTACCGTCCGGCGACGTGCCATCGCATGCGCGGCGCGGTGGATGGGAATGGGAGACCGGTGGCGTGGTTTCACACGCTGGCTTCGGCTTCGATTAAGGGCTATTGGGATCCGAAGGGCGATCCGGCAGAGGATGAATCGGGCGGGGCGAGGCAAATGCCGTACGCAATTCCGAATATGCGAATGGAGTTTAACGGTGTGACCAGTGCGGTGCCGCGGGCGTGGTGGCGGTCGGTGGAGCATTCTTTCAACGGTTTTGCGGTAGAGAGTTTCATCGATGAGTTGGCAGCGGCGGCCGGACAGGATCCGGTGCAATTCCGCAAAAGTCTTCTGGTGAAAGCGCCGGACTGGAAGCCGAGGTTCGAAGATGATCCCGATCCGGCGCGTCTGTTGGGCGTGTTGAACCTGGTTGCGGAAAAATCGGAATGGGCGAAGCCTTTGCCCAAAGGCAAGGGTAGAGGCGTGGCTGCGTATCATTCCTTCGGAAGCTACTTTGCGGAAGTGGCCGAAGTGACAGTGAAGGGCGAGAAATTCACGATCGATCGCATTGTGGCGGCGGTGGATTGCGGGCAGGTCGTGAATCCGGAGTCAGTGCGCTCGCAGACGGAGGGCGCGATCATTTACGGGCTAAGCGCCGCGCTGAAAAATGAAATCACGATCAAGAATGGCGCGGTGGAACAAACTAATTTTGATGGGTACGATCCGTTACGGATCAATGAGGCGCCGCCGATCGAAGTGCACTTGCTCACTAGTAAAGAAGATCCCGGGGGAATGGGGGAACCGGGGCTGCCGCCGATTGCGCCGGCAGTAGCGAATGCGATATTTGCGGCTTCAGGGCAGCGGCTGCGGCGGTTGCCGCTTCAAATGAAGGCAGCGTGAGGGAATTTCTTTGATGAGATGTTCTCCGCGGGCTTTGCGATTAAAAGCTTTTGACCGCGGAGGGCGCGGAGGGATCGCGGAGAAAACAAAAAGCCGGGCTGCGCCCGGCGGACAGCCGAGGGCGGCTGTCCCCACACAATACTCGCAAACGCCACCGGGCAGCGTTCACTCTATGAGTCCGCGCTTCACACTTAACGCCGGGGTTAGCGCGGAGCTTCTTCCAGCATTCCTTGTTCCAGCTTCTCCTGACATTCGATGCAATGACGTGTCCAGGGAACAGCTTCCAGGCGCTTGGCGTTGATTTCTTTGCCGCAGTGGATGCATTCCCCGAAGCTGCCTTCGCGGATGCGGACAAGAGCCTTTTCGACCATCTGCAAAGTCTGGCGGTCGTTATTGCTCTGGCTGAACAAAAATTCTTTAGTGTAGGAACTGGCAGCGCGGTCGGCGATATCCTGAGCAGTATCCTCGTCGGCGGAGCGGCCGTCGGCCTGGGTCCGATTCACGGTGCGGCGCAGTTCCTGCTGCCGCGTCTCTAAACGTTTTTTGAATGCTTCCAGCTTCTTCTTATCCATAGGTCACATCTGCCCGATTAATCCTAAAAATTGCTTTCACTTCCTCAAATTCCGAGGACGCCCCATATCAGAGGCGTCCGTGGTCTTAAGGCCAAACGAAGATGATAAGCGCCAAAATTATGATGCGTCAACCGCTCGGAAGGGTGCCGCATGACTGAGAGACCGCTGGACACGGCACCAGAGCCAACCCTTCTTCTGCAAGCCGCTTCTAAGGGCTCTTGGGAGCGATCAAACTACAGACGGCGTTGGGAGATGTGGCTTGCTTCCGCAATAAGAAAGCCAGCAGGTATGCTGGCTTAAGATGCTCTCGCGGATTTTCCCGCTGAAGAGTGTCTTTACTCCCCCGTTCTTTTGGCGCCGGGCGCGCCGCCCTTCATCTCCACCAAAATACCCTCGAAGGCTTTGTCACCGGTGTTCTGCACAGAATGCTGAGTCGCCTGTCTCCAGCGCGTTTCTCCGGCTTTCCCACTGCTTGCTGCAGACTTACTGTCCGGAGTAGTGACATTTGCCTTGCTATCGGTGAGAAATATCTGCACGTTGTCCGGATGTCCGTGCACGGCAGATTTTTCTCCTGCCTCGTAGTGATAGCGCACGACCTTCACTTGGTCGTTCTCAAACTCCACTTTGGCATGCTTCGGATCCGCTGTTGATTCTTCGATCGCACCGGCGGGGAGCGCAGATGATGGCTTCTTCGGTTCCACCAGGATGCCTTCAATCGGCGTGTCTCCGGTATTCTCCACCATGTGCGTTGTGGCGCCGCGCCATGCGACTGCTCCGGCTTTGCCGTGTACCTCGGTCGTCTTGCCATCGGGCGTAGTGAATTTAGCATTCACATCCGTCAGGGCGATGTTCACATTGTTGGGATGGCTGTGGTTGGCCGTTTTATCGCCAGGCGCAATTTTGTAGCGGACAACTCGTACCTGGTCGTTCTCAAACTCCACTTTGTGGTGCGAGGCATCGGCCTTGACGGAGTCGAGGTCCTGCGCCACAGCGCGCGGCACATCGTGGCAGGTCAATCCGAGCGCAACTATCAACGCCGCACTCCATATCTGCAAACGCATGCACCACCTCCTGGACACGCGAATTGTACTCCAAACGGAGTCTCATGGAGCTAGTCCCATGAGCCTGCAATGACGCCGACGGGCATGTGTCAAATGCGCAAGCGCAAAAAGGTTTGCTTTCGTTGCCGCACCGGGTGGCACGAGCCCGCGAGACGGTTGTTAGGGTGAAGCGAATCGGGAGCGGCGCGGGAACGATGTACAATCTGCGGCGGGGTTCATGAGATAAAAAAAGCACCGCGATTTTAGGGGCGTTTTGATTTTGGCCACGGCACGAGGAACCGAACAATTTTGTACACCTTCACAGCACACAAGAAAGGAAAAAGCTATGTCATTGTATGGGGTCTACAGAGGCAGGATCCTGGACAGCACCGATCCTCAGCGTTCTGGGCGCGCAAAAGTTGAAGTGGAAGGCAGACAGGCGTGGGCGCTGGTCGTCACTACAGGCACCCAGATTCCAGTGGGTACGGCTGTAATCGTTGCGTTCGAACGCGGTGACCCGAGCTACCCGGTCGTCCTCGGCCGGGTCACGTAACTAAATTCGATCATCCATCGACGGGATGTTCCATGCATTTGCCGCGCAGCGCAACGGAGATACCCGCACACGTTTGTGTTTCCACGAGCGACAACGAACGGGATGGCGAGCGCGAGGGAGCCTTGGGGGTCACGCGATCCGAGCGGTAAGGATTGAAAACCGAACACTTTACTGGAACTCTGCGAGTTGTCGAGATTTCTCAGCAGGCAGGAGCGAAACCAAAGCTTCAAGTTCGGTTTCTGCTTCATGGCGTGGTCAATTGCTTATCGCGATCAGTATGGGTTCGGACAGCGTTCGAAATTCCCCCACGAGTGCTCGGGCGGGCGCGTCCAGCGCGGCAAATTCCACCCGCGCGAGGACAGAATCAGCCCCGCACGTATTTGTTGAACCAGTCGATCGTGCGTTGCCAGGCCAGATCGGCCGCGGCTTTGTTGTACCGTTCTGGCGTCGCGTCGCAATTGAAGCCATGTCCTGCGCCTGGATAAATGTGGCCTTCGTGCGGAACATTCGCCGCGCTCAGCGCCTTGTCGTATGCCGGCCACGTAGCTGCCAGCCGAGTGTCGAGTTCTCCATGATGCACCAGAACCGCCGCCTTAATTTTCGGGATGTCCTCTGGAGCGGGAGGACCGCCATAAAACGGCACCGCTGCGGCCAGGTCGGCTCCCAGTCGCACCGCCAGCATATTTGCGGTCGAGCCTCCATAGCAAAAGCCGGTAGCGCCGATTTTTCCCGTGCAGTCAGGGCGCGACTTCAACCACAAAGCCGCAGCCACCATATCCTGCGACATCTTTTCCTTGTCGATCTTGTTGAACATCTGGCCGCCCTTGTAGTCGTCGCCGGGATATCCGCCCAGTGATGTGAGGCCGTCCGGCGCAAATGCCATAAAGTTGGCTAGGGCAAACCGCCGGGCGATGTCCTCGATGTGCGGGTTTAGGCCCCGATTTTCATGGATCACAATTATGCCCGGCAACTTCGCTACCGCTTCGGAGCGGGTGTCGGCACTGATCGGGCGCACGAGATATCCCTTGATGGTTCCGTTGCCGTTGGGGGAGGGAACGGTCTCGTACGTGGCCTTGATTCGGTCATCGGTGCGGGAAACCTGCTGGCCCTGCGCATAATTCGGCATCAATGCATTGATAACTGTGGCTGCCGCCAGACCGCCCGCCAGGCGCTGCACGCCGTCGATGAAGGCGCGGCGACTAATCTCACCATGAATGAAATCGTTGTAGAGCTCGATGGCTTCACGCGGAAGGTTGGGTTTTGTCGCTTCCATTGGTTTGACTCCCGCCGATAATACCATCTGTTTCTAGCAGTCGCTCCGCGCATGCTGTCCTGTCACCTGCGTTATCGTCAGGCTAGAACTTCACCATAATCGCGTATCTGAAACTGGGCTCATCTTTCCGAAGATCGGGACACAAACCCGCGGCTCCGGCCACGCAAGTGAAACCCGGTGTCGCAGAGAGGAATGGACCCGGAATGAACGTAGTCGTCCCCACCGGAGATCCGGCAGCTGGATTGGGAATCGTGCTGGGAGCCCCATTCACGCTCGGTGTAATCCCACCGCGACCGGTCCAGTAAGGCACATTGGCATGGCGATACCCATACTCTGCGCGGAAGGTGATGTACTGTTTGGGCATCCAATCGAAAGTGAGCGAAGCATCCCAGGCTCTGTATGGATCGCCGGGATTCTGCGTGAAATAGGGCGAGCCCGAGATTGCATCAGCTCCATTGATCGGTGGAAGCAGCGTCAAATAGCGCCCCGGATTGTCCATCGCGCCGCCGCCGAGGGTAATGCCATACAAGTCCTTTTTGAACCACCAGCGGTTGTAGAGCATCCAGCCGGCGAATGTCTGCTTGCTGCTTGTGGCAGTGTTGTGGTGGCAATTTACGTTGTTATTAATTACGCGGCCTTGCGCACTAACAAAGTTTCCATGGCCGCCATACTCGCAGCCCAAGTCAGCGGTAAAAGAGAAGGCCATCTTGTCGAGAAAGTTTTGCGGTTGGTCGTAATACTTGACCTCAACACTGTCGTCGGTGTGAATTCGTGAGCGGCCGAACTGGCCGTCGCCGTTGCCCAGAGTGTCTTCGCCCATGCCGTAGTTGTTGAAAACAAGAGAAAGCCATGGCTTCGGCCGATACAAGATCTGCCCGCCCAGGCCAGGCTTGCTGCCCAATCTGCCGTAGGATTGCCATCCATTAATAATCCATGGCTCAATTTTCAATTTGTCGGTCGGGAACCACTGGATGCGCAATCCGTTGAAGAACCACGGTGTGTTCGAAGAAACATAGGAGGGCTGATAAGTCCAGTTATCGAAATTGTAGTAACTGAAAAGACCAATGTAGGAAACGAAAATTCCTGCATCGATGTTGAGTCCGTGATTTACGTCAAAGTGATAACCGGCGTTGGCTTCCGAAACATACTTGTATGCCCCACGAAGATCCCACTGACCGCGTCCCGCGCTGGCGTCATTCCGCGGCGTGGTGACACCAAACATGCCGTTCATAGTCAGGATTCTTGCATTCACGTTTTGCCAATGGAAGTTGCCGCCAAAGCTGATTTGTTCGACCTGAATTTCGTTGGAACGGAAGATCTCTGTCGAACCACCCATGGTGTCGTCTCTGGGATGGTTTAGATCCTGAATGTAATGAATGTCCATACGGATTTCAGGAGTGAAGAACTTTGAATCCCAGACAACATCTTTGTTGCGCGGATTGCCGTTCAACCAGGTCCAGTCGGCATAGGCAAAGGGATCGGCGGGCTTCGGCTTTTCGGGCAAGCCGCTACGCGCTTGCGCAGAAGCGGTATCAACACTCGCCACGGTTGCCGCGGACTCTCTTGCTTGAGGTTCTGTTCCATTGACTGGCGCGGATTTTGGTTCTGCGACAATTGTCGAAGATGCCGATGCGCTGGCCGCACGATTCTTCAATGCTGCTTCGAGTTGCTCGATGCGCGCCTTCATGACGGCGAGTTCCTTGGCGATATCAGACGGCGATATTTCCTGGTCCGGCGCAGGCGTCGCGGGCGCAGTCTCGGCATTCTTCGACCCCGCCTCGGCAGGGCTCTCCGATGATGGCTTGCCCGGTTCATCCAACTTCGCCAGCTTCGTCTGAGCTAGAGCCTGCGCGCGGCATGGTGAGGACTGTAGAATTACCAGGCATAAAACGGACATCGCCAGGAACTTTGCGGCTAGTATCGTTGTGCGCGGAAGAGTTTGTGTTTTCACGTCTTCCTCCTTTTCCCCTTCGATATCAAACTGTGATTCGCCGCATGCCCATCTGGTGGTTGAATAAATGTTCATTGCTCATTCCTTGTTCGGGTGCCGTTTGTTTTCCCGCTGTCATACTCACAGGGTCAGCGGCGGAGTGCTGGTAAACGAATTGGCATTGCTTCCCAGCGTCCAATAGATAATTGTTTGTCGAACGATAACTTATTCGCCAGAAGCTATGACGAATAAGCGCTGCATGCGCTGTAAGACAGGGCTTGGCTTGTCGGACATCGGTCCACGTCTTCCGTCGGTGCTCTCATTTTCTCGTGCTGCTTTAAGGCAGAAAACGATTCCCATTGAACACCTACGCGTACAAAGATCTCGTAAAGAGAACATAAAAAGTTCATGAAGAAGCGGCAATGCAGATATTTGGTGTTCCCGCAGACGGGCCCGTTCGGATGGTTGCGAAGGGGTGGATTTGAACCACCGACCTTTGGGTTGTGAAGAAACAGAAAACGCAATTTCAACGAGTTGCGCCGACAGGCCCGAGCAAACGGAAAAGGCTCGCAGCACCAACCCCAACGACCGCCTAATCGTCGTGGCCGATACAGGCCTCTTCTGTTCAAAGCTTAAGGTTTTTGGGCCGACCTCAACCCCTAGATGCTCACTCACCGCTTAAGTGCTAAAGGCGCTGGGGGTTCGATCGTCGCACCTGATTTCGGGTGGCCATCGGCTTTAGTCTGGACGAAACTCTACTCCTACCTATGGCTGCGAATGCGGGCGATTACTTCGTAAGGCGGCCAATTATGGAAGGCAACCTTGGCTGTTCGGGGTTCATCCCAAATCCACATTCAGGAAAACGTAAGCCAGGTAACAAGAAATCGGGACATCGCAAGTAGAGGAAGAGCGCGGGAACGCGGGTCGCAAGCGCGATGCGTCGCAAGAAGCACAGCACGTTCCGCTCTGGAAAAGGCGACGAAGACGGAAAAGTGAAGAGTCGAAACAGGTCCTAGCGATCGGCCTTTCCGAGGCGCGGAACAAGGGTGCCAAAGTTCCGAAGAAAAAGTCCTGAGCCGATTTTCCGAGCGAGGGAACCCATAACTATGCGATTTCGCAAAATAACAATCAAAAGGAGTCAAGTATGAAATTCATATCGGCAAACCTCGAAAGTTTGAAACAGCTTTATCTCGACCAACTCGAACATCTTCACTCCGCCGAGACACAGATAACGAAAGCGCTGCCGAAGATGATTGAAAAAGCCACTGATCCTCAGCTCAAACAGGCCTTGGAAACGCATTTGCAAGAGACTAGAGGACACGTAACTCGACTTGAACAGATCCTCCAGGAACGCGCAGGAAAAGTTGATTCCAAGAAGAATAAGGGAATTGCCGGCCTGATCACCGAAGGAGAAGATCTCATTCGAGATGCCAACGACGAGTCGGTGCGTGATGCCGGAATTATCGCAGCAGTGCAGCGCGTCGAACACTACGAAATGGCCTCCTATGGAACGGTGCGAACTTTTGCGCAGCTCCTGGGCGAGAATCGGGACGCTGAGGTTTTGAACAAGACGCTCGATGAGGAAAAGCACGCCGACCGGGTTCTGACGCAAATCTCCGATTCGGCCAATGTTCGTGCAGACAAAGCGGCATAGATCGTTGATTTCAGCAGTAACTGCAGGGTTCCAGCTGCTCACTAGTTGGAATTTCCGGAAAGCACAGGAACAGCGATCTCAAGCCGGCGACGGTTTAGGAGAACACGCTGTTCCTCTGCTGTTTCTGACGAGGCTTTGAAAACGGAAACCTCGCAGGCGCGCATCGGACGCGCGACGACCTCGAGCGCGTCCCACAGTGGCCACTTGCCGTGGATGCCGATTTCGAGAAATTGCAGTGCTTCGAAAGTGGCGGCTGAATGGGTTGATTCGTGTCTCCGCTTCAATCGGCGCATTAGGCGAGCCAGATCGGCTTTCTTGACACTTTCGGCTCCACAGCCAGTTTTCTCTGCTACCGTTTTTAGCACTTCACGTCCTCTTCCACTTCATGGAAGAACACTTGCCGCTAAGGCCTTCGATCATTCCGCGCCTTGGATTAATGAGCGGTCATGCCAACCGCGATCCCTCCCACTGCCGTCAGCCGGCGGACGCGAAAACAAACCTCAATGCTTGTCCGAGCATCAATTCATCCATTAAAGGAGAGAAAATGAGCAAGAAAAATGGGCTTGCAGACCCAACCCAGCTAAAGCCTTTTGATTCCAGCGACAAGCAAACCTTGCGGGTCGTGATCGAGACGCCAAAGGGTAGTCGCAACAAGTTCGCATTCGATCCGAAGCAGCACATTTTTGAACTGAAGAAGGTTCTGCCAGCCGGGATGACATTTCCCTATGACTTCGGATTCGTTCCCTCGACTGAAGCGGACGACGGCGACCCTATTGACGTATTGGTTCTGATGGACGAGCCTGCTTTTCCGGGTTGCGCCCTCACTTGCCGTCCAATAGGGGTAATCGAAGGTGAGCAAGGCGACCCGAAGGAAAAAGAGCGAAATGACAGGATCATCGCCATCGAACAAGACGCACACAGTTGGGCCGACATTAGGACGATTGACGACTTGGGCAAGCACTTTTGCCGAGAACTGGAAGAATTCTTCGTCAACTACCATAAGCTGACGGGCAAGCAATACCGTGTAGTAGGTCTGAAAGGACCGGATCAGGCGAGAAAGCTGGTGAAATCTGGACGACAATGAGCCAGATTCCTGGTCCTGCGTTTGCAAGATGGACAGACGCTTGCAACGGGAGATGATTCAAATAGTTCTATTCTCATCGTTATGCCGCCTGCGCTGCGGTAGCCGTGTGTTGGCTGGAAGCAGAAAAAGAAGATGGGAAAACTGATTCCTCTCCCAAATCTTTCCCAGATGAAAAAGAGCGTGCTTATTGTCGTTACTCTGCGCTGGCCACCAGTGCGTCGAATTGTACGCGGTACGCGTGCAGGTCTCGCGGTCAAGGAGTAGCATATTTCTGCCATGAGAAGCGTCGAACGCCGTAATTTCCTAAAGGTAGCGATGGCGCTGCCTTTTGGCCCGCCGTTGAGATCGTTCGCTGAAGTTGCAAGCCCATTGGGAAAACCAGTGTTTGTCGCCGCGGACGCGGACGCGACGGGGACAGAGCATCATGGGCCGCGCGCAGGCACGCACCTAGATTTCAAGGTACTTACCAAAGACACCCAAGCCGGTTTCTTTTTGATAGAACATCGCAATGTTCCGCAAGGCGGACCGGTGCGCCATCTGCACTATGCACAAGAAGAATGGTTTTACCTCATTGAGGGCAACAAGGTGCTGATCGAGGTAGGCGACGAGCGCTTCATGCTTCGGCCCGGCGATTCCATACTTGCGCCACGAAATGTGCCCCATGTATGGGCCTACATCGGTGAGAAGCCGGGACGGATGCTGATGGGGTTCACGCCGGCAGGCCAGATGGAAGATTTCTTTACCCTTTCTGGCAAGCAGCCAGTGGATGCGAAAATTGCAGAGGCACACGGCATGAAGTGGCTGGGGCCACCTCTCGACGTATCGAAGCTGTGAGGGAGCGGGGGACTACAGCTGCGGCGGAACAGGGTGGGTATTTTGCCGTTGTCGGACTCCGGTAGCCGTTGTCGTTTACCGTCACTTGGACGGCAATACGTTGGTTGACGCGCGAACTCGCTTTCTCCTGACCCCACCCAGATACATAGCCAGTTGTGCGGCTAACCGACCCGGCGACAGTTGAGAAAACGCGAGCCCTTCGAGGTAGTCGTCTCCAGAAAATCAATGGCGCACCTCGACCAAGTCCTTCTGCATGTGGGCAGCTAGCGCGATCGGGCCGCCAAAACCAAACGTTCCAAGGCGGAGGAAGTAAACGACAAGATCGGACAATTGGAAACCTGCCGTTGGGGTTGCCAGTGACAGCGCTTGGGCGTCCACTTCCTGGCTCATGGTGATCCTATTTCTTGCCTAACTGATCTACGGCAGCCTTGAAGCCCGTGGCCAGCTTGTCCGCGGGTCCGCGGCCCCAGTAATGAAGGAAAATGATCATCGGCTGCGTATTAATCATGTGGTGATGGATTGCAACCACGTCCAAACCGTTTGAACGGAGTGCTTTCAGGACGGGATTCACTTCGTTCTGCAACATTGCAATATCGCCGGCCACGGCAGCATCGTCATTCGTTCCGACAAATGCAGCCCACGTATTGAGACCCATGCGTGCGTTAATAGTGGCTCCCTTATCTTTTATGTTTAGGTCATCACGGCCGAGTGTGATCTTGTAAACAGGACCATTCTGTTCACCAGTATGGCCAACAATTTTCGCAATGCGTTCCGTGTCGATAGCTGTTCCTTGCTTCGGGGCAGTTTTCGAAGCAGCATCCTCTTCGCCCTCTTTCGCCAGACCAATTAAATCAAGAGCTGGCTTTAGCTGATTCGCTAGCTCGACTGCTTTGCCATGTCCATGGATATGCATGAAGAAGAGGCGCGGATCATCCGAGAAGAAGTGATTGTGCAGAGCGGTTACCTCGATGCCGTGTTCGAGAAGCGCCGACATGACTTCATTTACCTCTCCTTCGGTGAGGACGAGATCGCCCATGACAACGTCTTGAGCTCCATCTCCTTTTTCCATCGCAAACCAGCCCCCGAATCCAAATGGAGTCGGAACCGCATAACCGGCAATCTTCACGTGCAGGTCATTCCGAGGAATGTTCACTTTCAATACATTCGACTTGTAGTCACCTTGCTTACCGACGATCTTGAGCACCTGCTGATAGTCACTCGGGATTTCCTGGGCAGCTGAGAAGTGGGCGAATGCCGCGATAAAAATTGCGGACAGGAGTATTCGAATTGCTGTCGTTATTCTGAGTAGTCTCATGGCGTCTCCTTAACTCGGAATGAACTCGTTTCCCAAATAGCATGCCAAACGAACCTGAATGCCCCCTGTAAGCCCACCCACTTTCACGTCAACAGGGCTAATGGCGCGCCTGAGAGCCGGGAATGCCGCTTTTCGGGAATACAGGTTTTACTCATGAGGCTGGCGATTATTCCATCACCGGAGAGGATGGAAAAATCTGCGTTGTCGTTCGTTATCCATTGTCTCCAGTTAGTAACGATGGCTATTTTCCTGAGCTTTGCTGAGCCGAAACCGAAGTGCCTGGCCGCAGTTCATCGGTTCCCCGAACCGCCACGACATCGCCCTCGTGCAGCTCGCCGAATACCTCGGTCATCTTCTCCGCCGCGGCGCCAGTCTTCACATCAACCCATTCTGATTTTCCGTCGCGAATGCGGACGACAAACACTCGTTCGAGCGTGTTGGCGACAGAGGACGTTGGAACGAAAAGCGTCGGATAAGACCTACGCACGGGCCAAAGAACATCGGAAAACGTACCGGGTGACAGGTCTCCCTTTGTGTTTGCAACCTCCAGTTCGACCGGCATAGTGCGGGTTTTAATATCAACGGAATGTGCGATGCGGGCAATCTTGCCGCTAAAGCTGCGACCGGGAAAAGTAGGGACAGTGAAGTCAACTTTGGTTCCCTCGGGCACCCCTGCAGCGTAGATTTCAGGAACGGCCACCACCACACGCAGCCGGGATAGCGTTTCAATCCGCAACATCGGAGTCGCGGCGCCAGAGGCTCCAGCCGGTCCCACGAGCGCTCCCGGATGCACATTTCGCTCGGTCACGATCCCGTCAAATGGCGCCCTTATTTGCAGGTAGTCCTCCATTTGTGCAATCGCCTGGAGCGCCTGCTGCGCGGCGCCTACGTTGTCTTGTTGGGCCTTTAACTGCGCACGGTCTGCGTCCAAGGCTTTTTGTGCCACGAATAAATCGTTGCCCGCGACCACACCGGGAGTCGCCGCTGCGGCTTTGAGGTGCTCGTATGTACCCTCATCCGACGCGACCTTTGCCTCGGCTGCCGCAAGCTGGGCCTGGGCAGCCTGGAGCTTCGATTGCGATTCAGAACGTTGAGCGATCAACTCAGGGGCTTCGAGTTGAGCGATACGCTCGCCTGCTTTAACGCGCGATCCTCGGTCTACTGCAATGGACTTCACAAACCCGGTTACCTTTGGGAAAACGGCCACGACTTCGTAGGGTTCAATCTCGCCCGGCAGGTGAACCGTGATCGAGAGTTTCTGTGCGACCACGTTCGTCACCTGAACTTTCGGACTTGGGTCCGGGGGGGCAGCTTTCGCGGACGACGCATCCTGCTTCCCGCAAGAAGTCAGGAGCCAGAGACCTGCACAGATCGCGACGGTCCTCGCCACCTTCATTGTTCACCTCCGCTCGCGGTCTCGCCCGGTTTTGCATCAGTAGCATAGCGGCTATCCGGATCCTCGGGATCGAGCGAAGGCGAATGAGTACCGGCACGCTGCTGAACCAAAGAGAATACGGAAGGCAGGATCAGCAGACTCGTGATGGTTGCAGCCAACAGTCCTCCGATCACGGCCCGCCCAAGCGGGGCCGTTTGTTCTGCACCGGTTCCGAAAGCGACCGCCATTGGAATCATCCCAACGATCATGGCCAAGCTGGTCATAAGGATCGGCCGCATACGGCTTTGAGCACCATGAATGGCGGCGTCGATCGCTGGAACGCCCCTACGACGGGATTGCTCCGCGAACGTAACCAGAAGGATTGCGTTAGCGACAGCGACGCCGATGGCCATGATTGCTCCCATGAAAGATTGGATATTCAATGTGGTGCCAGTAATCAGCAACATGATGATTACGCCCGAGATCACAGCTGGAATCGTGGAGAGTACGGCCAGAGAAAGCCGCATCGACTGGAAGTTCGCCGACAGTAGAAGAAAGATCACGAGAATTGCCAGCCCAAGCCCGATGGCAAGATTCGTGAGTGTTTCCTGCATTGGGGCGATCTGCCCTCTGATTCTTACTGTCACTCCCCGAGGCGGAGTAGCAACGCGCTCGATGGCCTTATTGACTCGGTTCGCGACCCTTCCCAGGTCTTCGCCAACGACGTTCGCAGAAATCGTGATCATTCTTTGACCGTTCAGCCGGTCATATTCTCCGACCATGGTGCTATTTCGAACTTGAGCAACGTCCCCGACCAGCGGATGCAGTGCGTCGCTTCGGGTAATTGGGATATTGGCAATGTCCTGGACCGACGCGACTTGCGGTTGTGGCAATTCCACTTGCACCTGATAACCGATTCCTGACCGAGGATCTGCCCAGTAGTTCGGGGTGACGAAACGACTGGAAGAGGTCGCGGCTACCAGCGATCGCCCGATTTGCTCGACGCTCACGCCGAGCTGGCCTGCAAGCTCTCGGTTGACGTTCACTTCGACGCTTGGGTAATCAAGAGGCTGCTCAAACTGAAGATCGCGCAAGGCCGGGATCCTGCCAAGCTCAGCCCGAAGCTTCTCGGCATAGGCGCGATCGTCTTGAAGGTTCGGACCGTTGACGGCGACCTCCACCGGAGTAGGTGCGCCAAAGTTCATCGTTTGGCTTACGATGTCTCCGGCTTCAAAAGAGAACTCGCTTCCGGGGAACATGGCAGTCAGTTTCTCTCTGAGCTGTTGCTCAAGGTGGGCTACGGAGACCCGAGCATCGGGATTAAGGGCGACTCGCAACACTGCCTCCTGGGGTCCACTCGTCCAAAGGAAAATGGTGTTGATCGGATACGCCGGAGGTTGAGTTCCAACATAGCCGAGCGTCACTGCAACATTGTTTGCCCCGGCAACTTGATGAATTTCGTCGAGAACCCGAAGCGCCATGACCTCGGTGGCGCCAACCCGTGTGCCGATTGGTGCGCGAAACCGGAGCTGTAACTGTCCAGCGTTGACCCTGGGAAAGATCTCTCGCCCCATCAGCGGTCCCAGCAGAAGAATTACCGCAAACGTGATTCCCAAATACACCGCCAATACCGTCTTACGGTGTCCCATCAGCTTCTCGAGGGCCCGGCCGAGCCGGTCGCGCCAGTCGGCCATCCGTGACTTGCCCTCGCCTTCCGGATGAGCCGGTTCTCGTAGAATCCACGTGGACATGACTGGCACGAGCGAACTGGATAGGAAATAAGATGCAGCCATCGCGAATCCCACGGAGAGCGACAGCGGAACGAACAGACTCCTGGCGATGCCCGTCATGAAGAATGACGGGACAAATACGGATAGAACACAAAGCATCGCGAGCAAACGCGGAATGACCACTTCACGGCTGGCGTCCAGAACTGCCCTGGCGTGCGGAACTCCCTGACCGAGATGTGTGTGGATATTCTCGATCGCGACGGTAGCCTCATCCACCAGAATTCCAACCCCGAGCGCCAGACCGCCAAGGGTCATGGTGTTGATGGTCTGTCCAGCGCCCCACAGCGCCACGACTGCCGTGAGCAATGCGAACGGGATGGTCGTCACGACAATCGCGGAACTTCGCAGGTCCCGCAGGAAGAGCAATACCATGAGACCCGTCAACAACGCACCGAGAGCGCCTTCCCTGACCAAAGATGAGAGCGCATTCTTGACGTAGGTCGATTGGTCAAATTCATAGCTCAGTTTGATATCGTCTGGGATGAGAGAACGGAACCTCGGAATGCTGTCCTTCACGGCATTTACCACAGCGAGTGTGGAAGCATCGGCACGTTTGGTTACAGAAAGATAAACAGCGCGCTTACCATTGACCAACGCATATCCAGCCAGGACGTCACTCGAGTCGGCGATCGAGCCGATGTCATGCAGGAAGACCGTAGGTCCGGAACCAACGCGAATTGGAAGGTCTCGCAGTTCCTGAACGTTGGAGACCACCGAGTTAATCGGTACCATCGGCTGCAGGTCTCCAGTACGAATATTTCCGGCCGGCATGATGATATTGCCTGCGCTGACCGCTCTCACCACTTCTTCCGGAGCCATGTGGTATGCGCGCAAGCGGTCTGGGTCTACCGAGACTACGATCGTTCTGGCATTTCCTCCGAATGGTGGTGGCGCCGAAACACCAGGAAGAGTGGCAAACAGCGGACGCACGCGATTCAATGCAAGGTCCTGAATTTCTCCCAGACCTCGCGTCTGACTCGAAAACACAAGAAACCCGACCGGCACGCTACCCGCGTCGAACCGCATCACAAACGGCGGAACCGTTCCCGCTGGCATGAATGCTCGTGCCCGATCCACATAGGAGATCGTTTGAGCGAGAGCCTCGCTCATGTCCGTGCCAGGATGGAACGTGAGCTTGAGCAGCCCGACGTTCTGAATCGACTTCGATTCGACGCTCTCGATGCCCGTGATGTAGAGGAAGTGATATTCGTAGTAGTAAACGAGATAGCCTTCCATCTGCGCTGGTGACATGCCTCCATAGGGTTGCGCAACGTAGATGACAGGCAGATTCAGGTTAGGAAAGATGTCGATTGGCATCCGCAGGAGAGCCAGAACCGACAACAGACCCACCGTGATTACCGCTACCACAATGGTCAGAGGGCGGCGAAGAGCGATCCGGATCAGCCACATCTCACTGGCCTCCCGCCGCACGCTTGCGTGCCAGTTCGAGGAAGGGTTGGAGATCGCCTTGAGCAAGTGCTTCACCTAGCATCGATCGCCAGACTGTGAGACGAGCAATGTTGTCTTCGGTCTCGGCCTGCAGGAGAAGGCGCTGGGCTTCCGCCACTTCGACGATGGGAGCCAGTGCAGCCTGATATCGAGCCGTCGCCTGCTGCTCGCCTAATCGTGCGGCTTCCAACTCGACGGGTGTGTTTTGACTGATCAACACCGCGCTGTCGTACGCCGCTTTGGCCCGTTCCGCCTGCGCAGTCAACGTTTGAATTGTCTTGTCATAGTCGGCCCGCTGCGCCCGTTCGTTGGATTGTTCGATTTGTTTTTTGAAATGCAGCGACGGAAAGTCAAGGACTGAGAACGTCGCGGTTAGACCCACCGCCCAGTTATGTCTCATCAGATCGAGCCCATCCGTGCCTGTCCCAAAAGTACCGTCCGTGTTCGCCCCACTTCCGCGACCGGAGAACGAGCCCTGGAGGTTAAAGCGCGGATAGTACGACTTGCGGAGCACCTTCTCCCTTGCCTTGGTTTCAAACAGGGTCGAATCAGCGATCAACGCCGCGGGATGATTTGTGAGTGTCGATTGTGAAGCGTACGACGTTGCGGGTGCCGCGAGGAGCGAATCGGCATTAATCGCAACCTTACTCCCCGCGATGCCCAGCAATTCTGCGAATGTTGCTTCGCTCTCTCGTTCGACTTGCTGTGAGCGAATCAATTGGATCTTAGCGGCTGCCAACTCAGCATCCGCCCGCGAGGCATCGGCCCCCGGCCGCAGTTCTTCCTTGACGAGCGCATGGACGGAAGTGGCGAGGACTTGCCTCCGATCAACGTCAGCCTCGGCAGCCTTGACTTGCAGTTGTGCGGCAGCGAGTCGCAGGAAAGCATCCCCGATTGCTCCGGCGACATCGAGCTTGGTCAAGGAGAGTTCGGCATTGGCGCGATTTTCTGTCGCCTTAGCGACATCCACATTTGCTCCGCGATATCCAAAATCAAATGGCTCCCAGGAGAGCAGGATTCCCGCCATGCTCCCCCAAACACCCCGGTCAGAAGTACTCGAGAGAACAGGGCCAGAGATGGGAGGGACGACGCCTTGAGGGAAATAAAGGCCAAAGATGTTATTTCGCGTAGCGCGATTCGACTGCCAGAGCAGGTCGGTACGCGGCAGATAGGTAGTTCGAGAAAGGCCTACACCTTCCTTCGAAGCCAGCGCATTCTCCATGGATGCTCGTACTGCCGGGTAGTTGGCAAGCGCAAAATCCACGGCCTGATCCAGGGTTAATGGACTCTGAGGCGCTTTGACCGAACCTTGCCCCAATCCAACTGCCTCACCTAATAGAACGATCCCCAGCCATACGACGGCAAGATTCGCGACGGACATTTCTTGCGAGAGTTTCAACGCTTTTCACCTCATCCAGCAGGGATGGTAGTCAAGAGCTGGATGTCTGCTCAACAGACCTGTCGGCAGCACTCCAGAGGCCGGCTGCGTTCCCCAACACGTCACCGGTAAGGATGGCACAGCAACCTGAATGTCCCATGTATGCCAATCAAAGCGGAAAGAAGCAATGCCTGTCGGAAGAGCTTAGCTTTGAAGAAGAGGCATGCTGATACGAAAAACCGACCCAGTGCCTGGAGTGCTCTGTACTTCGATGGAGCCTTTATGCGCTTCCGCAACCCAGCGGGCGATAGAGAGGCCCAATCCAACGCCTTCAATCTCGCGCGACCGGGCTTTGTCGGCACGATAGAAGCGCTCAAAAATGTTCGCTAGATCGTCGGGGCTAATACCGATTCCCGTATCTCTGCACTCTGCCACCGCGGAATGATTGCTGCGCTTCAACCCGACAGTAATGGATCCTCCCGATGGGGTGTACTTGACGGCATTGTCGATGAGAATCAGAAAAAGCCGACGCAGGGCGTGCGAATCGCCTTCGACCAGTAGCTCTGTCGATTCGACATCCTCGGTAAGTACCAGTTGTTTTGCATCCGCTAATATCCTGCCGTCCTTGCACGCATCTCTGAGACACTCGGCCAGATTCACCGGCGTGTGCTGCAGGGTCTCGACTCCAGCATCGGCACGCGCCAGGAGCATCAACTTCTCCACTAAGGATGAAGTTTTTTCCAATTCGGCAAGGATTTCTTCCTGCGCTTCCCGATACTCGGCGGCGGTTTGGGAGGTGCGCAGAGACACCTCCGTCGTTGTCCGCATTAGAGCAAGGGGGGTCCGCAGTTCGTGCGAGGCATCAGCTGTGAATTGCGTGATCCGGTTAAAGGAAGATTCCAGCCGTCCGAGCATGCTGTTAAGCGTTTCAGATAGGCGTTGCAACTCGTCGCCACTCTGGGGAACTTCAAGCCGTTTCCCTAGGTTACTGGAGTTGATTTCCTGAGATGCACGCGTAATTTGATCCACTGGCGCGAGGGCCCGCCTGCTCAACCAGTATCCGCCCGCCGATGCGAGAACAAGAACCAAAGGACTGAGCAGCAGAATCATCCACTTGAATTGATCGACGGCATCGTAGAAATCGTCCATCGGGGACGCCACTTGAATACGATACGTCTGCCCGCCGGCATTTATTTCACGTACCAGAACGCGGAGAGGGAGATCCGCGGATATAACGTTGTAGGCCGAATAACTTGCCTTGAGGGGCATGGGTACTCCGTAATGTGTTATCAAACGAGAGCGATAGATCCAACGACCATTTTGATCGCACACTTGCAAGAAATCGGCTTGCTCTCGTAGTTCCTGGTGTTCCCTCAATTCGTCCTGCAATTCCCCTGGTTCTCGCTGTATTACACGCCCCATAACTTCTGCGACCCCATCGGCTTGCCCTTCGAGGTTTTCGTCGACACTTTTCTCAATCCCTTTCCTCATGGCGACAAAAGCGGCAATGCCAAAGAGGCTGAGACTTGCAAGAAGGATGGCGACATACCATGCGGTCAGCTTTAATCGAATTGAAAGTCGCTTCATGTCCTCGGACTCTCTCGGATCGTGTAGCCAATGCCCCGCACCGTCTGGATGAGCTTACGATCGTGTTCGCGGTCTATTTTGCTTCGCAGCAATCGAATGAATGTATCGAGAGTGTTCTCTTCAACCTCGTGATCAAAGTCCCAAACAGCTTCCACAATCGCGTCTCTGGGCACGACCCTCCCCGATCTCCGCATCAGTAGCTCTAATAAGCGGAACTCCGTCGGACTCAGATGAATTTCGCGTTCCCCACGCGTAACTATGTGGCTTGCAGGATTCAACACCAGATCGTCAACTTGAAGGACGGTTGGTCGTGGTGTTGAGCCGCGGCGCGCGACGGAACGCAAGCGTGCCAGGAAAACTTCGAAAGCAAATGGTTTAGTTAGATAGTCGTCGGCGCCGACATCCAGGCCCTTGACGATGTCCGGGACAGCATCGCGTGCGGTGAGCATCAGAATCGGTGTCTGGTTTCCATTTTTCCGCAGCCGGCGTGCCACCTCGAAGCCGTCGATCAAAGGGAGCATTAGATCAAGCACAATGACATCGAAGTCCGTGGACCCCAACTCCAGTCCCGTGCGGCCATCGAAGGCGAGAGTGACTCGATGATTGTCTGCCTCGAGGCCCTTCTTGAGAACGGCCGCCATCTTCTTCTCGTCTTCAACGATAAGGATTCGCATAGGAAGGCATTACCCGTAGGGGACGAGACGCTAAAGCGTCCCCTACTTACCGGTCACAGCCTCATACACAATCATGCGAGCCACGGGCTTTCCGTTCTCCTCCTGCTCTGGCGTGTAGACGCGGTGAGTTTCGGGGTCCACGGCGAGGCTGTGTACGGCATGTTGAACCTTGAAATCCTCAAGCTTTCGATAGTGCTGCAGGTCATCCTGCTGAAAGACGGAGATGGCTCCGCTGTAACAAGCGGCGTAAATGCGGCCCAGTCCCGGATCGAATTTGATCACATCGGGGCCGCCCGCCATGTCGAGATATGCGATAGGCTCGTGCTTATCAAGATCGAACACCGTCATTAGATTGTTTTCCTCGCAAGACAGAAATGCACGATGATGTTCCGGATCGAGCGTCATGCCATGGTTCCCCTTGCAACGTCCGACTGGGTAGCGGCCGATCACCTCGTCCGTCGCGGGATCAATCACAGCGAAAATATTAGCGTCCTGTAAATTCACGTACACCTTGCGAGCCACCGGATCATACTGCGGCATGCCCGTCTCGCTGTTGAAGTGCAAGGTCTTCACAATCTCGTCCTTGGTCACGTCCACGATGGCCTCGGCTTTGCCTCGTTCGTCAGAAACGTACAGTTTGTGGAAGGGCGCTGCGTAGGCGCTTCCATCAGGCTTGCGTTCGGTCGGCAGCTTTTTGACTACCTTCATTTGTCGCAAGTCCACGATACCAATTGTGTTGTCGCCTGCGTTCGACGTATAAAACTTCTTCAATTCAGACACGTACTCCACACCTTCTGCTCCCGGAGTATCCGCGACCGTCGCAAGAACTTTATTCGTATGCAAATCGATCACGTAGGTCTGGCCTGCGGCGAGGTGCGCCGAGATCAAATAGTGATCGTCAGGATCAATCGCCAGATAGTCAAAACGCTTTCCGGGCGGCCCCGGCACGTCGAATTCTGTAACTTTCCTCAAAACTGGACGAGGTGTTTGAGCTTGGGATGTAGGGGCGAACGCCAGCATTATTGCGATAAACGGGAGCAGATGCGCTGTTCGCACGACCCACGCTCCTCTCATACCCGAGTCGATTCCTAGACCTCCAATCGTACCCGATGAAAGTGAATGTTGCCTGAACGTCGGAGAATGTTGATCAACGATGAACCGGGCACGAGCCGGTCATCCACTTTCAGGTAAATCTGGCTCAGCCTCCCAGGATTTCCGGTGAGAGCCTGAAGGACATTAAGCCGCGCACAGCTGTGGGACAGCTTGCCAGACTCGAAGATCCCCGACACCTCGCCAGGTGTGATTTGCCAACGTGATTGTGCTTCCAATGAGGATCATTGTGACTTCAACGTCGATGCGAGCACGCTCAGCATGTCCGGACTGGGCGGTGGCGCAGGTTCTCGAACACCAGTTTGTTCATCAAGGCGACCTCCAGCAAGGTGCGAGGGGTTCTGAATCCTCAGCCAGAAGGGCGCGCAGAATTTGCTCGTTCGCGAAAACACTGCGCACAACGCTGCAAATCCTCAAATTCTAAGCGCGGCGACCGACCGTAACGAAAAGGCCTCCCTCATGCCCGAGAGTCCCAATCCACCCGATTTGCGCCAGCCATCCCTCAATGCGCCAGTTATCTGCAGCGCTTGCGAACAACTCCTCCGACTCCTCGCCTAGCACTGCACTCGGATAAGCACGCACGTATTCCACGTCATTTGCGGCAAACCAGCTCTGGACCTCAGCCAAAGTATGACGATGCTCTTCGGGATGCCGATATTGGTCTCGCAGCCATGCCTTGCGCCGTGCTGGCTCGCTCCATCGGTCACGTAGCACGGGATCGCAGGGGATGAATCGGTATCCAGATAGCCGCGCGAGGAAGCGCCGCGCGCGGAGAGGCATGCGTGCGAATGCGTTGTAGACTCCGACAACGATCATGCCGCCCGGGCGTGCTAGTCGCACGATGCTCGCGAATGCTGCACTTGGCTCCGGAGTGTGGTGCAAAACCCCTGACGCGTAGACCACATCGAAAGCACCCGCTCGCAAGCCGGGATGATGCAAGTCGGTTTCGATGAACTGTACCTGACCGATGTGGAAACGTCGTGCCGCGTCAGCACCCAGCTTAAGCGATGCACGGGTGAGATCCGCGCCAATCACAATCCGATGGGCACGTGCCAGATACAAGCTCATCTGGCCGGTGCCACATCCCATCTCTAAGATGCGCGCGTCGCCGGGAATCGCTTGGTCGATCAATCTCGCGAACTCACTGCGCTCGGCGCGTGCTCGCAACCAACCCAGGCTGGCACCTGGCGGATAGTCAGGAAAAGGTACCTCTTCATAGAATTCACGAACCATTTCCGTTCGTCCGTCGCCCGGCAGTCGCAACTTGGGGATTCCATGGGGCGCCTCGTAGCACATACCGCAGTCGCCACAGGACAAATCGCTTCTTAGCCGACCTCCGCACTTTAGACAGGCCAATAGCTCTACGAAGGGATCCACGGATTACCAGATTGAGTAGATGAAGGGAGCCAGTGCTTCAACGGCTGTACCGAGGATGAGCAACAGCCCCGTCACACACAGAAAGACGGCAAGCGGCGTGAGCCAGCGTTTATCAGAATCGCTTTGCCATAGTCCGCGCGCCAATTGTGCCATCGATCCGAACGTGCTACCAAACACGATGAGCCCTCGTCGAGTCTTGCCACGCGTCTTGATCACGCAACCTCCTCTCTAATTCTTTCTGCTTCTGTGCTTCCCACTGCAGACGAACGCTTCGTAACTCGAGTCCCGCCGGCGACCAGAACATCGATCTTCGAGCGCAAGAATGTCGAATACCCTTCGACTGCGCGATTGACGATCGGTTCTCCCGCCAAATTAAAGGATGTGTTGAGCAGCACCGGAATTCCGGTGCGCTGCCCGTATGCTTCCAGCAATGCATGAAGGCGTGGTGCCATCGCAGGATCCAGTACCTGTACTCGCGCGGTCCCATCGACATGTGTGATCGCCTGGAGTTGCGACTTCCATTCGGGTCGAACCGGAAACACCCCAGACATAAAGCGCGCTAAGCGGGTTCCCCCTCGGGGAATATCGAAATAGCGGCCAGCAACGTCGGTTGGCACAACCGGTGCGAACGGACGAAATGGCTCACGGTATTTGATTTCGCGGTTGAGCCGATCTCGCATTTCGGTCGTACGGGGCGCTGTGAGGATACTGCGATGACCAAGCGCGCGCGGCCCGAACTCAAGAGCGCCCTCCATCCACCCAACGATGCGGTTGGCCGCCAAATCGTCAGCAGTCTGTTCGATGAGTGCGCTATCTCGAAGCGTCTCGACGTGGTGGCCGTCTTCTTGCGCAATCCGAGCCAACTCCGATCCATCAACCGAAGGTCCCCAAAAAGGATGATCGGGTAGATCACGATCCGGATTTCCAAAGTGAATGCGATCGCAATAGAGCGCCGCACCCATTGCGCACCCAGCATCGCCGGGCGCAGGCGGCACAAATATGCGTTCAAAGCCTGATTCTGCGAGAAGGCGTGCGTTAGCGACGCCGTTAAGGGCTACGCCCCCTCCAAAGCACAAATCCGCCAAGCCGGTTTCCTGATGGAGTGTGCGGGCAAGTTCCACGAGTGTGTCTTCGAGGACCCGCTGAACGCTGGCAGCGCAATCGGCGAACCTCTGACCCTCCGCTGTGTCCAAATCGATCGGCTCGTACGGATTTCGTGGCGGCCCAAAAAGCTCGGCGAAGCGTGGCGAATAGGACCGTTTGGCGGTGGTATGAAATTCAAAGTAACTCAGATCAAGCGCAAATGCGCCATCGGGTGTGCGGCATATAAGCTTACGGACTTGCTCGACCATAGTGGGCTTGCCGTAGGCAGCGAGGCCCATGACCTTGTATTCGTCCTCATTCACCTTGAAACCGAGATATGCAGTGAATGTCGAATACAGCATCCCCAGAGAATGGGGAAACCTGATTTCACGAAAGCGCCTGATTTTTGTGGTACCGTTCGAGCCTCGCTCGCCGTCGCCGACGGAAAGCGTTGCCCACTCACCGACCGCGTCAGCTGTCATGATGGCGGCGCGGCGTGTGGGCGCCGTGAGGAACGCGGCCGCGGCGTGAGCCTGATGGTGCTCGGTAAACAGAACCTTGCGTCCGGGTACGCCTAACTGCGATGAGATAATCCCACGCATCCACACCTTCTCGCCGAGCAAATTCTTCATTGCTTTGGGAAATGCCCGCCAAGACTGTGGGAACGCGCGCAATGCGCAGGTAAGTACGCGATCGAACTTCAGCATCGGCCGCTCGTAGAAGACAACGGCGTCTAGATCGTCGGGCTCGATCCGGGCATTCTGAAGACACCATTCGATCGCCAAGAGCGGAAAGGCAGCATCGCCTTTGTGGCGCGACAGTCGTTCCTCCTGGACAGCGCAGATGGGCACACCATCAACAACGAGGGCTGCCGCAGAATCGTGGTAATGCGCCGAAATGCCAAGAATATTCATGTCAATATTGCCTGTTGAGTGAATCGCTGGATGTCGGAGAGACCGCGGTCCATCCGGCACTTTCCCGATGCGCGGCGCGCTTTGCCATCCAGGCAAATGGCGGCAATAGGACGAAGTACTGAATGGTCAGCAGTATTGAACCCAATATTGCCGCAAGGCTGGTCGCAAGGCGCAGGTAGGCCTTCCACAGTCGACTGAGGCGCGCACGCCACAAGTGACGCTTGTGCTGCTGAGGTTCGACCCGGGCGAGTTGCGTAAGTGTGTAGTTCATGTGAAATGTTTCATCGTGCAGAATCTCTTCAAAAATTGCGCGCGTCGGTGGGTCGTGCTGCATGACGTCACGATAGATGCAGAAGCGGCTCGCTGCTGCTTTCTCTGATAAATGCAGAAACGCGAGCATCGTTTGATCCGATTCGCCGTCTACCTGCAAATCGTCAAGACCGTGCCCGCCAGGCGCAAGCCAATCACCTTGGAACCCGATATTGGAGTGGGACCGAGAAACTCTCAAAAGCTCGGCTGCGCGATGACGAAACAGAATGCCATGACGAAATTCGTCAATTGCATGCTCTAGATATAGGCGTCGTAAAAGAGGGTCGGAAGTAACTTCGGCCGCGCGCAGGATATCGCGGCCTCCGTCCGTTTCGGTTTCGCCGAAGCGAAGGAGTTTCTGTACACGCCGATTCGTATCGCTCCAGATCCACCGATGCACAGGCGTCAGCATTCGATCAAACGCTGTGGGCCGCTCGTGGGGCCGAGGCGAATCCATCATGAGCCTAAGATGTGAGATCCGGAGCCTGAAAATGTCAAAGCTTTGTCAACATTTTGTTCTTAATTTGCGATAGTTTAGGTTCACTCCAACTTCTTTGGGTATGCTCAAAAGAAGTCCACATGAATCTTTGCCTAACCCCTGCAAGATTGTGACAATTATTTTGACTTGAAACGACTCTCAGTTTGGTCGTGCGCGCATCAAGTCGTAGGGGTTAGCCTTGGGAAACATGCCTCCAGTTCGCGAGACCCAAGCATTCAGACATTTCGCGGCGCGTGCGATTGCTGAGATCGTTGTCGCATCCGTCGGCGGCGCTTTCCTCGTCTGCGCAATCATCGCTAATCAGCGCTTTCTGGATAGACATTTCGTGCCGTCCTTTTTCCTGCCTCGGCATTGGTACGTGGTAATAGAAACTTTCTGTCGATTGTTTATGGTCGCGATGGGTGCATGGCTCGTGACCCTGGGCCGATCCCGCGCTGGACGCTTCGCCTCCCGGGCACCGGCCCGCGCACTGCACATCGTTGTCGCTACGATCCTGGCACTCGGTGCAAGCAACCTGATGCTGCGGCGTGTACACCTCCGTCCGTACGAGTGGCTATCCCCCAATGATGAGCCGCGCCGTCAACTCGATCTCCGACTGGGCTGGACGTGGGTGCCGGGGCGTACCGGGCACAAGACCGTGGGCGGGCGCACCATCGACTACTCGATCGATACGACAGGATATCGAGTCAGCCACGTCGATGAACCTGTCGTTTTTGAGCGCCCCACCATATTGTTCACCGGCGAATCCGTGATGTTCGGCGAGGGACTGACTTGGGAAGAAAGCATCCCTGCCCAGGTTGGCACGATGGTGGGAATACAGACGGCCAATCTGGCGGTCCATGGTTATGGCAACGATCAAGCGTATTTGAGGTTGCAGGCGGAACTGCCTCGTTTTCACCAACCGGTGGCCGTAGTGTCGCTGTTCATGACGGCACTCTTCGGGCGGAATCTGGATCAGGATCGGCCGCACCTTGGTCCAGGTCTTATCTGGTTACCGGCGGAACAGCGCCCTCGTCTCTCCTCGCTCGCGAAGTTGATCGTCCCGTACCGCGAAGACGCGACGGTCGACCGCGGTGTAACTGTGACCCGCGAGGTATTTCGTGCTACCAGCGAGCTAGCGCGATCGCGCGGGGCAATTCCGCTCCTCGTGGTACTGCAATTTGGCCGTGAAGAGTGGGCTGAACAGGCGTTGCGTCGCCGGATTCTCGACACCGCGAGCATACCTTATGTCTTGGTGGAAATTGATTCGGCGTGGCGTCTGCCTTGGGACCGGCATCCCAACGCCCGTGCCGCCCATGCCATCGCCGCCGCCATCGCGGGTGAGTTGCGACGACGCTTGCTATTGCAACCCGTGTCAAGCAGTGCTCTTGGCTCTCATCGCGAACCTCTTTCTCCAAAGACTCTTACACCCAGGACTCGATGACGTTCCGCCTCGGAAATGTCAAGAAACTGTAATTTCGCCGCCACCGTTGTGGACCGTCTGCCGGGCAAATGCATCTTCATTGCCGACGGATTTGGTTCGATAGTGTGATGAATTGTGTTTCGGACCCGAATCTATGGTTGCTTTCCGGTCTAAGCTCTTCCCGCTGATTGCGATCTGGATTGTAATCATTCAGGCGAGCGGATTGACTGCTGAGCAGATTCCAGTGCGTCACATCGAAGGCGTGACGCTTGGATTCCTGGTGCTGCGGAATACAAAGGGAGAAGCGTTGGCGTATGGCGAGTGGAAACAAGTTGTGAAGCCCGATGGTCTCGTGGTGGATGACTTGCGATTTCAGTTCAAAGACGGATCGCTTTACGAGGAGATCACGAAGTTTACCCAACGCGGCAAGTTTCGGCTGGTAAGCGATCAGGTGGTACAGAAAGGACCGTCGTTCAGGCAACAAAGCGAGAGCTGGATTGACGTAGAGACGGGCAAGATCACGGTCCGCACGAATGAGAAGGGTAAAGAAAAGACGACGACTAATCACCTCGACTTGCCCGATGATGTCTCGAACGGATTGCTCTTTGTACTCTTAAAGAATGTGGACCCCGCGGCCGAGACCACCGTTTCGTTTGTGGCAGCATCCTCAAAGCCGCGGGTTGTAAAGTGGAATATTTCGCCTGACCCAGAAAAGACCATCAAAATTGGCTGGACGACGCAGAAGGCTCAGCACTACGTTGTGAAAACAAAAATTCAAGGACCGGCAGGCGTCGTAGCTCCGCTCGTGGGCAAGCAGCCTCCCGACATTCATGTGTGGCTTATAAAGAGTGAGGCGCCCACGTTTGTTGAATTCGAAGGACCGCTGTCTCAGGACAACCCAGTGTGGCACATCGAATTGGCTGCGCCGGAGCCGGATTCAAAAGCCGTGAAGATAGAGTGACTTTGCGAAGGAGGTCACAGGCCATTCGAGTGGTTGTTCCCGTCAACGCCAAAGTTGGTGACAGGTATGTCATGATTCTGAAAAAGACCGCAATCTCCTATGTGGTGCGATCGCTTCTTCCAGTGGTCGCTTTAATTTCGTGTGTCGGAAGTGCCACCGGGCAGGACACATCAATCGACACCACCCATTCAAAACTTTTGATCCATGTGTCTAAATCAGGCGTCTTCTCTGGTTTTGCTGACAATCACGAAGTCGAGGCACGCATTGCGAAGGGAAGCTTGGACACTAAAGCTGGGCAACTAAGATTATCCGTTGATTCCCGCCAGATGCGCGTTCTCGATCCTCAGTTATCAGCGGATAAACGACAACAGGTCCAAGAGCGCATGTTGGGACCTGAAGTCTTGGATTCCATTCGTTTTCCAGAAATCACGTTTGAATCCACGCACGCAGAACAGGAGCTTGAAGGGAGGGTTAGGGTTGACGGAATGCTCTCGTTGCATGGAGTTAGAAAGCGCGTCTCCGTCCTCGCGAAGATGGAGAATGGACGGTATACCGGCAGGTTTTCGTTAAAGCAACGCGATTTCGGTATTACTCCGGTGAGCATTGCCGGCGGAACCGTGAAGGTAAAAGACCAGTTGACAATCGAATTCGACATTCTCACCACTACCGCTGAGAAGAAGAAATGACGACGGAGTGGCCAGAAGAGTGCTGGACGACGGAACTGGGATTCAACTAAATGGATACTCAGCGTGCGATTGCAAGCGTCGCCAGTGCCGGTCATCCCGCCGAACATTTTGACACCGGGTACGGTTAAACTTTAGAGATTCGGTTTCTTTAGTCGGTCGACGCTTTGTTGGCAATCCGCAAGTCGGACGTGATTGATCTGACCTCCAGAAATGGTAACCGATGGCGATGGAAAACGAAAAAATAGCCGTAAAGGCTTGCTGAGCGCGAAATTTGGGCTCAATAAATTTGTGCTTTTCCCCTCTTCCCCAATCGGTGTTAATATTCCGGTCCGAACCTTGGGGCCTTAAGATGGATCTCGATTCTCGGGCATTAAAACGAGTTCCAGCGACCTTTCGAGTTCCACGGTTAGCCCTCGCGGCTGTGCTGTTGCTTCTTGCGCACGTAACCCTTCTCACTGTTTTTGGTCACTCGATTTCAATCGGCGCATGGTCGGACGATGTGCAGCTCGCTTTAGTGGTTTTTGCATCGGTCACCTGTTTCCATACCGCCCGCCGCTCTACCGGGTTCGCCCGGCCGTTTTGGTATCTCACAGCAGCCACTCTTGGAACGTGGTCTCTGGGTAAATGCCTCGCCCTTTCTCACCGCGATTATCTAGGGCAGACAGCACTCGGATTCACTCCAGTCCTTCTGTATTTTCTCTGTGCCACCCCACTGTTCGTAGCGGTGTTCATTTCTGATGACGACTTCGCCGGCGGAATTAACTGGGAATGGCTCTTGGATGCGTCGCAGATCTTCGGGTTGATCTTTATCATCTACCTTTTCCTGATTTACATCCCTCTTGTGGCTTACGGGGAACGGTTCGTGAGCCCCATAGAAGATCGACTTCTTTTGTGGCGCAATAGTCTGCTAACGGCAGGACTGCTAGCACGCGGTCTCTCTTCCAGGTCAACCGATATTCGGCGGCTATATTTGCCAATGGCGGGAATCATAGGCATTTTCACTGTTTCAACGTGGATCGCGAACCGCGCACAGGAAGCCTCCAAGGCATCGGACACAGCGTGGTATGACCTTGCATGGTCAATTCCGTTCTGCCTCATCGCACTGCATGGCAGCTTCTGGCAGCATTCGCCAGGTAGAACCAGTGCGCCCTTAAAGCTTCCTAGCATCTCCCGCGTCATTCTAGTTTTTCTGCCATCGCTGATTCTCCCCCTAATGTTATTGGTTGAGTACCCCACTCTGCTTCGTAAACAACTCTTTCTTGGCCTCTTTGGTTTGATTTTCTCGATGATCCTTTTTAACGTTCGATTGATGTTGACCCAGCGGCGCCAGCGGCTGACGCTGGAAGCACTTCGCGCCAGTGAATACCAGTATCGCTCCCTTTTCGAGCGCAACATGGCCGGGGTCTTTCGCAGCACGCTCGACGGGAAACTTGTGGATTGCAATCCCGCCTTTGTCAACATGTTCGGATATTCACGCGAGGAGTTGATGGGCATCCCTTTGCACGAACTCTATTTCGGGGGGAAAGAGGAGCGTAGCAAGTGGGTTGCTTCACTTCGAAAAGAAAGCGGGAGCGTACCTCGAGAGCACTGCTTCCGGCGCAAGGATGGAACAACTCTGTGGGCTGTATTGAATTCCAACGTCGATAATCAGTCCCCTGGTACAGAATTGTTGGAAGGGACAGTGGTTGATGTCACTGAACGACGAGCTCTCGAAGGTCAGTTGCGTCATGCCCAGAAGCTCGAAGCTCTCGGCCAACTTTCGGGCAGCATTGCGCATGATTTCAATAATCTTCTGAGTGTCATCATCGGCTACAGTGAGATCCTCTCTGCCGATCCCGCTCTGGAAGGTACGGCGAAAAATCAGCTTGAGACGATCAAACGAGCAGGAGAGCGCGCGGCATCTTTGACAAGTCAACTCCTTGCTTTTAGCCGCAGGCAAGTGCTCCAGCCCTCAGTTATCAACCTCAACTCTCTGCTCCGGGAGACAGAGAGGATGTTTCATCATATCATGCCAGAGAACCTAGAACAGAACTTCGTACTCGATCCATCACTTTGGAAAACCAGAGCAGATCCCAACCAAATGGTGCAAGTCATTGTCAATCTGGCCGTAAACGCGCGTGATGCTATGCCCAAAGGCGGTGCGCTTACGATTCAAACTGCCAACGTTGTTTTTGAGGAGGACGCCAGCATGGATGCGACCGATATTGCCGCGGGGGACTACGTGATGCTTTCGGTTACGGACACTGGGATTGGCATGACCCCCGAAACGCGATCACGAATTTTCGAACCGTTTTTCACGACGAAGGAAGCGGGGAAAGGCACAGGTCTTGGTCTATCAACCGTCTATGGCATCGTGAAGCAGAGCGGTGGCTCCATCGAAGTCTATAGCGAACCGGATCACGGCACGACAATCAAGATCTACTTGCCCCGGGTAGAAGCGACTGCAGAGAAAGTCCCATTACCGACCAAGCAGTCCAGCAGCAAGCGAGGTTCAGAGAGAATTCTTCTTGTCGAGGATGACCCCCTTGTAAGAGGTTTGACGATAGATGTCCTCAAGGCACAAGGATATACAGTTCGGGCGATCGATAAACCCGAAGAAATCGAAGCACTTCTGCGAGAGAATGAAATGTTCGACCTGTTATTGACAGACGTAGTGATGCCGAAGATGAGTGGGCCGGAGGTTGCACAACGAGTGATGTCGCGCTGGCCCAAGATCAAGGTGCTGTATATTTCTGGCTACGCCAGGAACGGGGTCCTCCGCCACGTTCTTCTTGAAGATGGACTTTCCTTTCTGCAAAAGCCTTTCACGCCGGTTGTTCTTACCACAACCGTACGAGAAGTCCTCGATACAGAACGCACGGGCAGAAGCTAAAGAAGCTGACGTACGCGGCTCATGTGAAAACTGTTCGACTTGCGTTGAAACATGTGCCTGCAATCGGCGGAGTCCTTCGGGTTGCGGTTTCGAATGGAGCTGGTCCGCTAACGAAACTTAGGCAAGCATTCGGGGCAGAGGCCGTGGGAAAAGCGAGCCTCGGAACGCGCGGAGATGCACTCCTCCAAAACCATCCAGGTGCTATCTTCCTGTCGAATCTTCTTGCACGCCGAACAGATCGGGAGGATCCCTTCTAACTGCTTGACGGCTGCCAGAGCCGCTTCCAACCTGCTGACAGTTTTCTGTTCGATCAAGAGTGCAGCAAACGATTCCCGGCGGGTGCGATGCAGCGCCCTCGAAGACACCAGGCCCACTCCGAGCGTCGCCACGAGTGCAGTCAGCCCAGCCGCAATTGCGAAATTCGTCGGTTTCTTGCTCACGACCAGAGCCATGAGCGCAAGACACGTCGCTGTCCCAGTCCCCGCCTGAAATGTGAATCGCATTGGGACCACCAAAGAAATTATTAAGAGCGTGAGGATGCCCATCGGGACTGCCTGTTGCGGAGGACGCATGGAGAGTGAATAGAACGCAAGGCAAACGACGACTGTGATCCAACCTAACAGCCATCGGTCGAATGACTGCGGGGCGATAGGCCCACGCAAACGAAGTAGAAGCATTGCAGTCGATACGAGAATCACAAAGCGCGCCAGCAAAAGTGCGAGGAAGACTGGGGTGACGCCTTGGAACATCAAATCAATGAGCGCGAATGACACAACCAGACAAGAAATAGCCAGAGATAGGAATTTGACCGTTCTCAGATCCTCCGTCCGATTCTCGAATCGAAACTGCTGTTCCGTCAGATTGGACGCAAATGTTGCCCACGGTGCGAGAGAAAGTTCGCTCATTCACTCTCAAACATATACGATGTTAATGTAATGCTCAAATAACTCTAGTTACGCTCGATAGTTTCGCGGCTTGGATGGAAGCCTGCGCATGCTGTAGACAAAGGACAATGTTCAAAACCAGAGCAATCCTAACCAAATAACTCTGGGATAACGTTTCTTCACGACTTTGGCTTCGCACCATCTCATTTGTTATCAAGTGGCTGCGTCGACGCCAGGGTTCGATCGCACAGCTTCTGACAACCCACCCTGCCTTCCCCGTATAATGTTCTCTCGTCGAAGAGCGAAGTATGTCTGCCACGTTTGTGAGCCGCCGGATTCTACTGGTGGAGGATGACGATGAACTTCGTTACGCTTACGCCGCTCACCTAACCGCAAACGGCTTTCAGGTCGAAGAGGCCGGAGATCTGGCTGCGGCATGGAAAGAATTTGCGGCTACGCGGCCCGACATCGCAGTCCTTGATTTTCGCCTGCCCGATGGCACCGCACTTGATCTGCTTCCTAAATTCAAGCAACTGGAGTCTGCGGTCCCCATTATTGTTCTGACAGGTTTTGGTTCAATGGAGCTAGGCGTGTCGTTAATTAAGAGTGGCGCCGAGCAATGCCTCGCGAAGCCAGTCGAACCCTCCGCCCTGCTCATGATCGTCTTCAAACTCCTGGAGAATTCCCGGAATCACCAGAAACAACTGGCAAATAGTACCCGTCGCCGTCGAGTAGTGCTCGATCCCTTCTTGGGAGAGAGTCCCGTTATTCGGCGCCTGGCCGAGACTGCAGCCATAGTGGCGAATAGCCAAAGCCCTGTCCTCATTCAAGGGGAAACCGGGTGCGGAAAGGGAGTGCTGGCAAGTTGGCTTCACGAGAACGGGCCACGTTCGGATGAGCCCTTTGTTGACCTGAATTGCGCGGGCCTCACCCGCGAATTTCTCGAGTCGGAGTTATTTGGTCACGAAAAAGGCGCGTTCACTGGCGCCGTCAGTGCCAAGCCCGGTCTGCTCGAGGTCGGTCACCGGGGCACCATTTTCCTGGACGAAATCGGCGACATCGATCCCAACGTGCAGCCAAAGTTGTTGAAGGTGGTCGAGGAGAAACGGTTTCGCCGAATGGGAGACGTTCGCGATCACTTTGTCGACATCCGGCTGATCGCCGCCACCCACCAGGACCTCCGGCAGTTGATCGAGACGAAACTGTTTCGCAGCGATCTTTACTTTCGCATCAGCACCTTGCCCCTCGCGATTCCGCCCTTGCGTGAACGGCAAGGTGACATTCCCGCGATTGCTCAGTCCCTGCTGCTGCGGATCTGCTCCGACATGGCGCGTCCTCCAGCGGAGCTTTCCACGAAAGCCGTGGAACGCCTGCGGTCGTATTATTGGCCGGGGAATATTCGAGAATTGCGCAACGTGTTGGAACGCGCCCTCTTGTTTTCCGATCGCAACGTCCTCGAAGCGGGGGACTTGGCGTTCGAACCTCATCCGGAGACGCGGGGGGAATCCTACAAACCCCACTGGACCCTTGAGGAACTGGAGCGCTTTCACATTTCGGCAGTTTTTTCCGGTGAGAATCAGAACGTCGAAAAGACAGCGAAACGTCTCGGTATCGCCAAGAGCACTCTTTACCAGAAGCTAAAGGCCCTGCACCTGACCTGACCTTGAAGTGCCCCCGTTTGCTGGACCAATCGCAATGTGAGTTCTCGGTTGATTCTT